>NZ_SRUT01000009.1:0-224444 GCF_004791315.1 Mesorhizobium sp. M8A.F.Ca.ET.208.01.1.1 | reverse complement strand
TCCCAAGCTCTCCCGCGGCTGTAACCTCAGGTGGTACGGGCGACTTCGCCAAGCCAAGGTCCGGGCGGCCGCCCGGACCTTGGCTCAATCGCTTCAATCCCACGAAATCTCTCTCGTGTAGATACAAGGTGGCTCGGCGAAGCCGAGACGGAGTGGGGGTCGACCAGCGCGGCACAAGACAATTCACGCGCTAAGCCGTCATGCCACGCGATCGCCGCTACCAGCCGCCTGGAAATGCGCGCGTCCCGTAGCGCTATGGCGGGGCAAGAAACCCAACTCCTGGAAGGCCGACGCTTCTAATGCGGCTGCCACATCGGGATGATCGAGGCGGCCAGCACCAGCGCCAGCACGATGTTGAGCGCGCGCCATTGCCATTCGGTCTTGAGCAACCGTGCCAGCACCATGCCGGCCGCGCACCAGGCAGACAGCGAGATGGCCGCGGCAAGGCCGAAGGTCGAGCCGAGCAGCAGCGCCAGTTGTCCTGGCCCGTCGGCAAGCGCGGCGAAGGAGGCCGCCGCGCCCAGCCCCATCGCCCAGCCCTTCGGGTTCATCCACTGGATGCCGGCGCCGCCCAGGAAACTGTTGGGCCTGGCCATCGCCACATCGAGATTGGGTGGGCCGGCACGGCCGATCTTGATCGCCAGCCAGACAAGATAGAGCGAGCCGATGATTTTCATCGCCACCTGTAGCGACGGCATGGCCAGCAGCAGGCCGGCCAGTCCAGCGCCGGCCGCGCCCGTCACCGTTGCGAGGCCGGTCGCACTTCCGACCAGCAGCGGAACGGAGCGGCGGAAGCCGAACCGCGCGCCTGAAGCGGTCGACAGGGTGGTGGCGATGCCCGGCGTGGCGGTGGCTACGAAGGCAAACAGTATCAGCGGCAGAATAGGCTGGAGCATGGGGCATCCTCGTCGGGAGATCCATGGTAGACGCGGGCTTGCATCAGTAAATGCAATGTTTGCGATGGTCCGCATTAGCGTCTATAATGCAACATGATCCGCAATCTCGACACCAGCCTCGTGCGCACCTTCGTCACTGTCGCCGACAAGGCGAGCATGACGGCGGCGGCGAATGCGCTCCACCTGACGCAGGGCGCGGTCAGCCAGCAGGTCAAGCGGCTGGAGGAGACGCTCGGCTGCAGCCTGTTCGAGCGCGACCGGCGCGGTCTGCGCCTGACCCATTCCGGCGAGCGGCTGTTCGACAAGGCCAGGCGCCTGCTCAGCCTCAATGACGAGATCTGGTCCGAGATGGCGGGGAGCGCTGTCGCCGGCCAGGTGCGGCTCGGCGTGCCCTACGACCTTGTCGGCACCTTGCTGGCGCCCGTCCTGAAAGCCTATGCCGAAGCCTATCCGCAGGTCGAGATATCGCTGCTCTGCGCCTCCTCGCCGGAACTGGCGGCGGCACTGGCGGCGGGAACCATCGACCTCGCGGTGATCGAGGAGCGGGTCGGCCCGACCTCGGGCGAATGCCTGGCCGTCGACCGGCTGGTCTGGGTCGGTGCAAGGGGCGGGGCGGCCCGCGCCAAGCGGCCATTGCCGGTCTCGATCGTTGCCGATACCTGCGCCTTCCGGCCGGTGGTGCTGTCGGCACTCAACGAGCATGGGCTGGAATGGCGCAGCGTGTTCGAGAACGGCAATATCGACGCGACCACGGCGACGGTTCGCTCGGACCTGGCCGTCACCACTTGGCTGGCCTCCACCGTGCCTCCGGATCTCGACATATTGCCGTTCGATGCCGGCCTGCCGCCGCTGCCGAATTTTGCCATCAACCTGCATCTGCCGGGGCATGGCGTGGGTACGGCTGCGCGGGAGTTCGCGCGGCATATCCGTGATGGGCTGGGGCGGCGGGCGCAGGCGGCTTGATGGTGCGCCCTTTCTCCCTGTACAGTGACGGGGAGAAAGAACCACTCACTTCCAGTTCCTACGCCGCTCGAGTTCGGCGTCGGATGGTTCGCCCGTAACAAACGAGCCGACCTCGATTTCGCCCGCGCGCTCATAGGTCGCCATGATGACGCCGGTGGTGGATGCCTGCGATTTGACCAGCTTGAAGGCGGCCGGCATCGCGGCATCGCCGAACAGCCGCTTGCCCTTGCCCAGCAACAGCGGGAAGGTCATCAGCCGGATCTCGTCGATCAGCCCGTTGGCGAGCAAGGTCTGGATCAGATTGCCCGATCCCTGGATGAGCAGGTCAGGTCCATCTTCTTGGCGGAGGCGGCGCAAAGCCGCTATGATATCAGGCCCGAGCGCGTGCGTGTTCTGCCAGGCCAGGGTATCCGGCCGATGCGTCGCCACATATTTGGTCGCGGGGTTGAAGGCATCCGCGATCGGATCTTTCTGATAAGGCCAGTACGCGGCGAAGATGTCGTAGGTTCTACGGCCGAGCAGCAGGGCGAACGGTTTGGAGAACAGGTCCTCCATTGCCGCGCCCGCCACCTCGTCAAAGTAGTGGAACGTCCAGCCGCCGAATTTGAAGCCGCCGACCGGATCTTCTTCCGGCCCGCCCGGCGCCTGCATGACGCCATCGAGACTGACGAAGGTCGCGGCGATGATTTTTCTCATCCGTCTTCTCCTTTTTGCGATCCGCGCCGTCACGGCCGGATTCAACTTACGACGAACGGCAGGCTTCCTTTTCGACACGCTACGACAAATTTCTAGCCGTTGTCGCCGGCGTGAACGGGGTCGGAGGAGAACCAGACTTCGCCGAGGATTGCGGTGGCGGTGCTGTCTGGCTGCCTGTCCTCAATCAGCCAGACAGAACGGCTGCGCGTGGCCTCTTCGCGTGTCGGGATCTTCGCCGCAGGAGGGATCGCCGAGGCGCCGACGCAAGGGATGAACCACGAGCGCATGAAGGGATGGCAGGCAAAGCCTTTTTCTCTGTGAGTCACCATCACCGCGAACGGAATGCTCTCGGCCGGACGCCAGGGGAAGATCATGCGGCCACCGGGGCGCAGCGCCCTCAGCCATCCGGCGGGAGGGGCCACGACGCCAGCATTGACATAGATGATGTCGGATGGCGGCAGGGGCGAGGTCACGGCATCGCCATGGACAACCGTCGCATTGCCATAGGCTTCGAGATTCCTGCGCGCCAGTTCGGCCATCTGGTCGTCGAGTTCGAAAGCGGCGACGGTGCCGCCTGGCGAAACCAGCGTGGCCAGCAAAGCCGTGTAGTAACCGCTGCCGGCGCCGATATGCGTGACGGCCTCGCCGGGTCTTGGCGCCAGCTTTCCGATCCACATGGCGTGCAGGAACGGCTCGCCATTGTTGATGCCCTTTTCGGCGTCGAGCGTCACCAGCACATTCTGGTAGATATGGGCCGGGTCCGCGGTCGGCGTCGTGATCTTGGCGTTGCCGGCAATGACCGTCCATGGCCCCGGACCGAGAAAGGCCTCGCGCGGCACGCTGGCGAACACCTCTTCCAGGCGCGGATCCGATGAAGCGGCGTTGGCCGCCATCAGCCGCGCGTAGAATCTCCTGATGTCTTCGATGTTGCTCATGGCATCGGGAAAGATAGAGCGATCTGGCGGTTTGTCCCGGATTAGACGGAGCTTCAACCAACCCCGGACATGGTGTCGTAGAGCAGCTTGAAATTGAGCACCAGGATGACGGCCGCGACAACCCAGGCCAACGCCGCCACGCCGCGCGGGATGGCAAGGTTGCCCATCTTCTTCTTGTCGGAGACGAACTGCACCAATGGGATGACCGCGAAGGGCAGTTGCATGGACAACACCACCTGGCTGAACACCAGCAGCTGGCTGGTGCCCTTCTCGCCATAGAGCGCGGTAACGGCCACCACCGGAATGATGGCGAGGCCGCGCGTCAGCAGCCGTCGTGCCCAGTTGGGAATACGCAGACGCAGAAAACCTTCCATGATGATCTGGCCGGCGAGCGTTGCCGTCACCGTCGAGTTGAGGCCCGAGGCGAGCAGTGCCACGGCAAACAGGATCGAGGCGATGCCCAGGCCAAGCAGTGGCGACAGAAGCTTGAAGGCCTGGTCGATCTCGGCGACATCCTGGTGGCCGGTGTCGTGGAAGGCGACCGCCGCGACGATCAGGATGGCGGCGTTGACGAACAGCGCCAGCATCAAGGCGATGGTGGAGTCCGCCGTCGCCCATTTGATGGCATCGCGCTTGCCCGCGTCGGTGCGTTCATAGGCGCGGGTCTGCACGATCGAGGAGTGCAGATAGAGATTATGCGGCATTACCGTGGCGCCGATGATGCCGATGGCGATGTAGAGCATCGCCGGGTTGGTGACGATGTCGGAAGACGGCACGAACATCGAATGCAGGATCGTGCCGGCCGGCGGGGCGGCAACGAAGATCTGGATCGCAAAGCAGCTGAAAATGATGATCAGTAGCGCCACGACGAAGGCTTCGAGATAGCGGAACCCCTTGTTCATCAAAAGCAGCACGAGGAAAGCGTCGAGCGCGGTGAGTATGGCGCCGCCGATCAGCGGGATGCCGAACAAAAGCTGCAGCGCGATCGCGGTGCCGATCACCTCGGCGAGGTCACAGGCGATGATGGCGAGCTCGCAGGCGATCCACAGCACGAAATTGACCGGGCGCGGGTAGTAAGCGCGGCAGGCCTGGGCGAGATCGCGGCCGGTGGCGATGCCAAGCCGCGCGGCCAGCGCCTGCAGCAGGATCGCCATCAGGTTGGACAGGATGATGATGAACAGCAATGTGTAGCCGAACTGGGCGCCGCCGGCGAGGTCGGTCGCCCAGTTGCCCGGGTCCATATAGCCGACCGAGACCATGTAGCCCGGCCCCATGAAGGCGAACAGGCGGCGGAACCAGACGCCTGACGTCGGCACCGCGATGCTGGAATTGACCTCGCGCAGACTGGGCTGGTCGTCCTCCTCCCGTTTGGCGAACCGCCATGCGGACCGGGGGGCTGTGACGTCTGCTTCCGACATGAAAAGGCTTTCCGCAGGTTCCGGAGAATGCCCCTAAGCTATGCCATGGCTCAACATTATGCAATAGGCTATATTTCATTGTCGGTGCTTGTTGTGAGGGCGGGCAGCCGGAGACGCCGGTTGCACCTCTCGCGGAATGCAAATAAACGGCCTGAAGAATCAGAGCCTGTGCTATAAAAGCAGCGACGGCTAAACTTCCGAGGAGGAGTGCGCTTGGCGCTGAAGAACAGACCGGTCCCGCGTGAGCCGTTGCTCGATGCCGATATCCATTCGGAAGGGTTCCGGCAGACCCGCGAAGCGCGCCGCAGCGCGCTGGTCGAGGATTATGTCGAGCTGATCGCCGATCTGATCGAGGATGGCAACGAGGCGCGCCAGGTCGACATCGCCGCGCGGCTCGGTGTCGCCCAGCCGACGGTGGCCAAGATGCTGACGCGGCTGTGCGCCGACGGGCTGGTGTCGCGAAAACCCTATCGCGGCGTGTTCCTGACCGAAGCCGGCCGCAAGGTCGCACAGGAAAGCCGCATCCGCCACCAGACGGTGGAAGCCTTCCTGCGCTCGCTCGGCGTCAGTGCCGAGACGGCGCGCATCGACGCCGAGGGCATCGAGCACCATGTCAGCGCCGAGACGCTGGACGCGTTCCGCAAGGCGATGACGGCGCGCTGAGGCGCGTCATTGCCGGGTTGCCCGACAGCGTTAGCCGCTGGAACCGCCGCCGCTTATGCGCGTTGCTTCTCATCGCGCGCTTGTTGCGCGCCAGGGAGGAAGCAATGGGCGTCGAGCAGGCACCGACCGCGAAAGGCAAGCAGGCAGCCACAGGACTGAAACAGGCGGCGGCCAGGGATGAGCGCAAGACCGAGGCCGAAATGGGCCATCCGCTGAAGAAAGGCGCCGATCGTTTCGAGGAACGCTCGAAAAGCTCGGACGGCAAGAGCGCCGGCGCCAAGCAGAAAGAGTAGGCCGGCAGCAATTCTGGATCGATGCTGATGACGATCGAGTGGCGCCCGCCCGAACGCTTTGTCTTTCAAGGACATTCAATTGCCTGGGGCGAAATGGGGGAAGGACCGCCCGCCGTCGTTCTTCACGGTACCCCATTCTCCTCGGTGGAGTGGCGCCGCATCGCGCCATGGCTCGCGAAGCAGCGGCGCGTCCACTATTTCGACATGCTTGGCTATGGCTGGTCGGACAAGCCTGACGGCGACGTGTCGCGCGGCATCCAGAACGAATTGTTCGCGGCGCTCTATGCCCACTGGAAGCTGGAACGGCCCGACGTGGTCGCGCATGATTTCGGCGGATCGACCGCTCTGCGCGGTCATCTGCTCAATGGGTTGGAGTTCCGCTCGCTGGTGTTGATCGATCCGGTGGCGATCAGCCCGCAAGGTTCGCCGCTGGTCCAGGCAGCCAAACAGAACGAGAAGGTTTTTGCCGAGCTGCCAGCGTATGTTCACGAAGCGATCCTACGCGCCTACATCGATGGCGCGACGTACAATCCGTTACGCGAAGACGAGATGCAGGCCTATCTGCGTCCATGGCTTGGCGACGAAGGCCAGAAGGCATTCTGGAGGCAAGTCGCGCAGATGGATGACAAGTACAGCGAGGAGGTGGAGTGGCGATATGGCGAGGTTCGATGCCCGGTCACCATCCTCTGGGGCGACAATGACGATTGGATCCCGGTAAAGGACGGCCGGGAACTGGCGCGGCGCATTCCCGGCGCGACGTTTCAGACAGTCCCTGATGCGAAGCATCTCGTCCCGGAAGACGCGCCAGAAGCGATCGCCGCTACGGTCCTTCAGTTCTGGCGGAGCATGGAAGCCGGCTAGGGGACCGATCAACCCTTTGTTTTGGCGTAATTCCCGTGCTCCTATCGGGTCTCCGCGTAGGCCGTCTGCTGGACCGTCGTCACGGTGCCTGTCGTCAGCGATGATACCAGCGGTTCGCGGCCGCGGTGGCCGGGCACCAGCCGCACCACGTTGTAGCCCTTGGCTCTGAGGTCGGCCAGCAGGTGCGGCAGCATTTGCGCGGTGCGCGGATGGATGTCGTGCATCAGGATGATGCCGGAACCGCGCTGTTCGATACCCGCCATGGTGCGCTTGCGCAGCTGGTCCGGCGTCGACGGGAAATAATCCTTGGAATCGATATCGGCGTCGATGACGACGATGCCGCGCGCCGCGAGCTGGCGGCGCAACGTCGCCGTCGAGGCGAGATAGGGGAAGCGGAAGAAGGGCGCGACGCCGTGCAACGACGGCACCAGTGCGGCAGACACGCTCTTGATGCCGCCGTCGATCTCCGCTTGCGCCCCCGTGGCACTCATATGCGTCAGGTTGGCATGGTTCTGGGTGTGGGTGCCGATGGTGTGGCCGTGCGCGGCGACCTCGCGCACAAGGGCAGGGTAGGAGCGGGCCATCTGGCCGACCATCATGAAGGTCGCCTTGACGCCGGCATTGTCGAGCACTTTCAGGATGTTTTCGGTGCGGCCGGGCATCGGGCCGTCATCGAAGGTCAGCACCACCTCGTGGTTGCGCAGCCTGAGGTCGGCGATGCTGTTGACGGTGACGCTGCGGCCGGCAAGGCCGCTGAAGGAATGCGAGGAGAAGAAGCCGCCGGCGCCGGTCTCCTTCGGCTCTGTCGCATAGGCGAGCTTGCCATCCTTGGCGTCGGTCGCAGGTTTCGCCGTCGTGCAACCGGTGGCCAACGCGCCCAAGGCGACAATGCCAAACAGCTGCGCCAGACGGCGCCCGGACACGAAAGCCATGGCGGAAGGATCCCTTTGAATCGCTTACGCTTTTAGTCCTCTTATGGTTAATGAAGGTTTACTTCGGGCTGTCGTCCAATCAGCCGACGGCTCACTCGCTGACATCCTGCTTCCAGCTGCGCGGGTGGCCGTCGACGCGGAACTGGAAGATGAAATAGGGCGGGATGCAGGTGCCTTCGCCAGGCTTGGCCTCGGGCAGATCGTCATATCCGGCGGTGCAGATATAGTCCTCGCGGCAGGGATGCGCCTTGTCGCAGGCGCGCAGGCCGGCGGTCTTGGTGAATTCCTTCGTGCAGAATTTATGGTCCTTGCCGGACGCGATGCAATCATTGAAGCCGGTCTTGGCGAGGCGACCGCAACTTGCCTCGTCGGGGAGCTTGTCGCAGCTCGCCTTGCGCAGCATGCCGCCGGGAAAGCCGCCGGTCTTCTGTTCGGGATTGTCGTAGCGCTGGCGCGCGGCGCCATAGCCGGCGAGCTTGACCGCCGGCTTCCTGTCGCGTGCCGGATCGATGGCGCAATCCTTGGCGGTTGCCGGCGACAGGCGGCAATACCGGTCGCTGCCCCAGGTCGACATCCTGATTTCGCCGAATTCCACGGGGTCGCCGACCGCGGTGCCTTTCTCGCTGACGCAGGTGCCGAAACCAGGATGGATGGCGCTTTCGTGGACCCCGGCGCAGCGCAGGCCGGTGCCGCAGGTCCAGTCCTTGAAGCTTTCATCCTCGCCGCGATAGCAGATCGAGCCCCAGCCATTGTAGAGATCGGTGCCTTTCAGCGCTTCGGCGTATTTCCGGTCCGGACGGGCGGCGAAACCCCTGGTGAAATCGGGATCGCCGCCGGCGGCGAATTCCTCGACGATGGCGCGGCGGCGCGGCAGGTCGGCGAAGAAGACGGCCGAGCCCGGCACGAAGACGGCATTACGGCGTGGTTCGCTGGCCGGGTCCGCGCCGGTATAGTGAAAGCCGGCAATGCCATGCGTCTGGTGGCAGCCGGTGCAGGACATCTCGTTGAGGCGCAGGTTGAAGCCGGCGGCCGACTTGATGGTGGCGAGTGTGTTGCCCCTGGCGACATAGTCGTTCAGCGCCTTGTCGATGTCGGCGTCGTCGACCAGCCCATGGACGATGTCGTTCTGCGAGCGGCTCAACCCGCCGGGTGCCACCGAGACGGCGCTCTTGGCCAGGAATTTCTCGTCGACGACCAGCCGGCCATGGTCGAGATCGTAGATGTTGCGGTCGGTGAGCAGCCATTTTGCGAAGGCTGGCCTGTCGGCCAGCACCGTCGCCCGGTCGATCTCGTTTTCCATCCTGGCTTCATAGAAGCTTGAAATGGCCGGATCCCATTTGAATATTTTCAGGAGATACTCGGCGTGGCCGCCGAAATCGCGCCGCGTCGAAGCCGACAGCCTGAGCACCTGCATGTTGAGCTCGAGCCGCATGATCTGGGAAGAATTGAGCATGGCGCCGGACAGCGGGCCTTCGTCGGAGCGCAGCCAGGCGGCCAATTGCTCGGGTGGCAGGTCCTTTCGACCGGCGGCCAGCCAGCGCCTGGCGACGTCCGCACAGGACGCGTCGGTGGCGCCGGGCAGGTCCTTCGCAACGCGGGCCTGCGCCTTCCCGGGCTTGGCGTTGAAGACCAGGCTCATGGTCAGCGGCAGGCGCGACGAAATGCGCTGGCCGGGCTTGCCCTTCACCGGTTTTTCCTGGACCGAATAGTGGAAGCGGTAGATCAGCCGGATCTCGCCGCATTCGGTGTGGCCGAGGTAGCCTCGGTCCATGCGGTTGACGACGCCGGTGAGGTCGAGCGTCGAGCCGTCGTCATCGATGTATCTGGGATTGAATTTCTGGCTGGTGTCGTTCGATTTCGCCATGGCCGCGACATAGGGGTCGGGGCTGGTCTTGGGCTCTTCTGATATCTCGCGCTTGACCGTGTCGCGCACCGTGGCCAGCGCCGGCACCGAAAACAGGCCGCGATTGTCGACGTCGCGGGTGAGGCCGAGGGCGGGGCCGAGCAGGCGGCTGATCGACAGGCCGCCACGCTCCAGCGCTTGCAAGGTGGCGGGATCGGTGACCGCGACGCTGGAATCGAGCGTCACCGCGCCGGCATTTGCAAGCCCAAGGCACAGCACCAGCAGCGACAGGAAACCTGCGATCGTCCTCAAGCCTCGAACCCCTCCGATCCCGGCGATGCTACAGGCCTTGCGCGCTCCCGGCCAGTGCGGTGAAACGGCCACCCAGCGCCGCCGCCCTCACGAAAAATGCTGTGACTTGGCGCAACCATTACGATAATTGTTTGTTGGATTGAGCCGGCCTGCCGGAACAACGGGAAAGTTTGCAGCGAGGAGTTGCCATGCTCTGGAGAGGCCGTCGTCAGAGTGACAATATCGAGGACGACCGCAGCGACAGTGGCGGCGGCGGGATCGGTGGCGGCGGCGGTCAGTTCCAACTGCCCATCGGCGGCCGGACGGGTGGCGGCGGCAGTATCATCCTCGTCATCCTTGTCGTGATCGCCGGCTGGTATTTCGGCTTCGATCCCTCGGCGATCCTGGGCGGTGGCGACGGCGGCCTGCTGCCGGGCGGCGGTGGCCAGATCACGGACAACAGCGGCGGTGGTCAGGATAGCAGCGCGGGTAGCCCGGCCAATGACGAGATGAAGCAGTTCGTGGCGACCGTGCTCGCCGAGACCGAGGACACCTGGACGGGCATCTTCAAGTCGCAAGGCCTGACCTATGAGGACCCCAAGCTGGTGCTGTTTTCCGGCCAGGTCCGCTCCGCCTGCGGTTTTGCTTCCGCCGCGGCCGGACCGTTCTATTGTCCTGGAGATCACAAGGTCTATCTCGACATGACCTTCTTCCAGCAGCTCGACCAGCAGTTCGGCGCTTCCGGCGAGTTCGCCCGTGCTTACGTCATCGCGCATGAGGTCGGCCACCACGTACAGAACCTCACCGGCATCATGGGCAAGTTCGACCAGATGCGCCAAGGCATGAGCGAAGCCGATGCCAATCAGCTGTCGGTGCGCATCGAACTGCAGGCCGACTGCTTCGCCGGCGTGTGGGCGCACTACACCGGGCAGAAGGGCATATTGGAGCAGGGCGACTTCGAAAGCGCGCTGAACGCGGCCAAGCAGATCGGCGACGACACGCTGCAGAAGAAGATGCAGGGCTATGTCGTGCCGGAAAGCTTCAACCACGGCACCTCGCAGCAGCGTCAGACCTGGCTGACGCGCGGCTACAAGAGCGGCAAGCTGTCGGACTGCAATACGATGAGCGGGCCGCTCTAAGCAGTCGTTTTCGGAAAAAGACGTGACGGCGAGACGCCGTCAGGGAGTGTCAGGATCAAAGCTTCCTGCCTGTTCCCTCACTGTTCCTTTTTGCTTGCTCGCCTATAAGGTGCGTCCGCCCGCGCCCCAGGACGGCCAGAGGAGCTTGACCATCATGATCGACCCCAAAACCGCCAGGCGGGGCCTCGCGCTCGTCTTCACGACGCTGCTGCTCGACATTATCGGCTTCGGCATGATCATGCCTGTGCTGCCGGCCTTTCTCAGGGAGTTGACTGGCGTCGGCATCAGCGAAGCGGCGATCGAGGGCGGTTGGCTGTTCTTCGTCTATGCGGCCATGCAGTTCTTCTTCGCGCCCATCATGGGCGGCCTGAGCGACCGGTTCGGACGGCGGCCGATCCTGCTCGCCTCGGTGCTGACCTTCTCCATCGACAATCTGATCTGCGCCATTGCCTGGTCCTATCCGATGCTGTTCATCGGACGTGTGCTGGCCGGCATTTCGGGCGCCAGCTATTCGACGACGTCGGCCTTCATCGCCGACATTTCGAACGACGAGAACCGGGCGAAGAATTTCGGCCTGCTCGGCATTGCCTTCGGCGTCGGCTTCGTCATCGGGCCGGTGCTGGGCGGCCTGCTCGGCACGTTCGGCCCGCGCGTGCCGTTCTTTTTTGCCGCCGGGCTCGCCTTCGTGAACTTCCTGATCGCGATGTTCTTCCTGCCCGAGACGCTCGATGAAAAGCATCGCCGCCGCTTCGAGTGGAAACGCGCCAATCCGGTCGGCACGCTCCTGCAGATGCGCCAGTACCAAGGCATAGGCTGGATCGGGCTGGTCTTCTTCCTGATGACGCTCGGCCATATGATGTATCCGGCGGTGTGGTCGTTCGTCTCCAACTACCGCTATGGCTGGAGCGAGCAGCAGATCGGCTTCTCGCTCGGCGCCTTCGGCCTGTGCGGCGCGATCGTCATGGGCACGGTGCTGCCGCGTGTCATCCCCAGGCTCGGCGAGTGGAGAACGGCGGTCATCGGCCTGACCTTCACCGCGGCCAGCGCCTTCGGCTATGCCTTCGCCTCGCAAGGCTGGATGGTCTATGCGGTGATCGTCGTCGGTTGCCTGGAGGCGCTGGCCGATCCGCCGCTGAGAAGCCTCGCCGCCGCCAAGGTGCCGCCTTCGGCACAAGGCGAGCTGCAGGGCGCGATGACCTCGATCTTCTCGATCACCTCGATCATCACGCCGCTGCTCTATACCGCGATCTTTTCCTGGTTCACTGGACCCAGCGCGCCCGTCACCTTCGGCGGCGCGCCCTATCTGGTCGGCGCGTGCTTCCTGGTGCTGGCGGTCATCGTCTTCGTCACCAAGGTGACGAGACCGGCGACAATCGGAAACGCCGCCGCCGATGTGGCTGAAGACGGAGCACAGGCATGAGCCATGACGGCCGCATCGCGCTGACCAGTGACGGGCTGTCGCTGTCGCGCCTGGTCTTTGGCGCGTGGCGCCTGCTGGATGGTGGCGTGCGCTCGGACGCCGGTGCTCGGTTCGATGAAGCCGGAACGTCTGGCTTCCATGGCCAAAGCACTGAATATCGTGCTCGACCGCCAGCAATGGTTCACTATCCTGGAAGCCAGCGAAGGCCGGCCGGTGGCGTGAGGTTGGGGATCAGGCTTCAATCCATTCGCCGGGGACATCCAACGCCTTTGCCAGCATCGTGCTGGTTTGCGCGGAGGGTTTGCGGCGATTGGATTCAATGTCCGACAGGAAGCCCTGACTGACCCCAATGGTCCGCGCCAGGTCGGCTTGCGTCAGCTTGCGCCAGTTGCGCAGCGCCTTGAGGCGGCTGGAACCTCGCAAAATATCCATGGTCACCTCGGCGGGCAGGGCCTTTTCAGCTTTGAACTCAGACTTCCGCTCATCGTAGATAGCCACATCCGCAGCGTCTTCCTGGGCTTCTTCGGCCGCATGCAGCAATGCCTCGTAATCCGCCTTCGGGATAACGACCAGTTCTTCGCCGGTCGAGGTCCTTATGATTTGAGGGGCGTTCATGATGTCCTGTCCCATGGCCTGCTGTAGGTCGTCGTTTCACGCTTGCCGATATAGATCGCAAGGATCGTGGTGCGATCTTCATCGAATATGACGCGGTAGCGGCCAATCCGGAGCCTATAGCCGTCCCTGCCGGAAAGGCGCTTTACATCTCCACGGCCGCTGGCCGCGTAAGCGATCAAACCCTCGGAAACCTGCTCGCGGACATCAGCCGGCAGGTTGTCGAGATCGCGAGCCGCCGGTGCCGAAAGAACGATCGTCTTCACGAGTACAAATATCGCATAAATATCGCTCTTTGTTAAGCGATATTATCGCAGCCGCCGATTTTGCGGGATCAGGCCCGCTCGGCCAGCAATTCCTCACCGCGCTTCTGGCGGATCAGGTTGACGAAGCGGCGGAACAGATAGTGCGAATCCTGCGGGCCGGGCGAAGCCTCGGGGTGGTGCTGGACGGAAAATACCGGACGGCCGGTGAGCGCGATGCCGCAATTCGAGCCGTCGAACAGCGAGACATGGGTTTCCTCGACACCCGCGGGCAGCGAGTCGGCATCGACGGCAAAGCCATGGTTCATCGAGACGATCTCGACCTTGCCGGTTGTGTGATCCTTGACCGGGTGGTTGGCGCCGTGATGGCCCTGATGCATCTTGGCGGTCTTACCGCCCAGCGCCAGCGCCAGCATCTGATGGCCGAGGCAGATGCCGAACACGGGGATGTCGGTCTTGAGCAGGTCCTGGATGACCGGCACGGCATAGTCGCCCGTGGCTTCCGGATCGCCGGGGCCATTGGAGAGGAAGATGCCGTCGGGCTGCATGGCGAGGATTTCCTCCGAACCGGTGCTGGCCGGAACCACCGTCACCTTGGCGCCGAGGCCGGCGAGCAGGCGCAATATGTTGCGCTTGACGCCGTAGTCGATGGCCACGACGTGCAACGAAGGCTCGTCCTGCTCGCCAAAGCCTTCGTTCCAGACCCAGGGCGTCTCGCGCCAGACCGAGGACTGGCCCGACGTGACCTCCTTGGCGAGATCGAGCCCGATCAGGCCCGACCATGCGGCGGCGCGCCGCTTCAGGTCGGCGAGGTCGAAGACGCCGTCGGGCGCGTGCGCGATGACGGCGTTGGCCATGCCTTTTTCGCGGATCAGCGCGGTGAGCGCGCGGGTGTCGATGCCCGAGAGCGCGACGATGCCGCGCTTCTTCAGCCATTGATCGAGATCGCCGGCGGCGCGGTAATTGGACGGGTTGGTGACATTGGCCTTGAACACGGCGCCGACGGCGCCGGCGCGGGCGGCCGGGTTGAGGTCTTCGATGTCCTCGCCATTGGTGCCGATGTTGCCGATATGCGGGAAGGTGAAGGTGACGATCTGGCCGGCATAGGAAGGGTCGGTGAGGATTTCCTGGTAGCCGGTGAGTGCCGTGTTGAAGCAGACTTCGGCCACCGCCGAGCCGGTGGCGCCGAGGCCGCGACCCTCGATGACGGTGCCGTCTGCCAGCACCAGAAGGGCGGTCGGCTTTTCAGTGGCCCAGGGTGGGGTCAGCGCGGGCGTCATCTCGGCCATGGCGGCACTCCTATCAGGCCGCGCTGCAACGAGCCCGGCGGGCCATCTGCGCGGCAAAGGGCGCGAAGCAGCGATTTCGCAGCCTCCACGCAGTCAAGCTTCAGTTCATGCAAGGCCCAGTACATAGGGGAAGGGGGCAGGGCGGTCAATGATCATGCGAAACGCCGCCGCGATTTATTTCATTGAGGAATATCATAGGCTTGCCCTGGCATATGAGGGTTTGCGTTGGCCTGTCCCCGGCGCTATTGTCCGCGCCGACCGAAGGAGAGAGATCAATGCGCGCGAAAATCGCCGAATCCCTGAAGACCGCGATGAAGGCGCAGGACAAGCACCGGCTGCCGACATTGCGGCTGATCCAGGCCGCCATCCACGATCGCGACATCGCCAATCGCGGTGCCGGCAAGGACCCTGCCAGCGACGAGGAAATCCTGCAGATCCTGGCCAAGATGGTGAAGCAGCGCGAGGAATCGGCCAAGGCCTTCGACGACGGCAAGCGGCCGGAACTGGCGGCTCAGGAGCGCGGCGAGATGGAGATCATCCGCGGCTTCCTGCCGACGCAGCTTGACGATGCGGCGGTCACCGCGGCGGCGCGCGAGGCGATTGCCGCCACCGGTGCGGCCAGCCAGAAGGACATGGGCAAGGTGATCGCCGCGCTCAAGCAGAAATATGCCGGCCAGATGGATTTCGGCAAGGCAAGCGGCATCGTCAAGGGGCTGCTACAGTAGGGCTTTTACCCGCGCGTCGGCAGGCGTCCAACACGGCCACTCACGGCAAAGCCGTAGCTTGCTATTGGGTTGATTTCCCAGGCTCCAACGCACGGCGCAAAGCCGGCGCTTCCTGCTGGATATGGTTCCACAGACGGTTGGCGACCGGCCCGTGCGGCCGGTCGCGGCGGCGCGCCACGACCAAGTCGTCGGTGCGGCCCGGCAGATGACTGCCGGAAATGGACAGGAGCTGCCCGTCGCGCAGCTCTTCCGCGATCAGGAAATGCGGCAGGTGGCCCCAGCCGAGGCCTTGGAGGATGATTTCCTTCTTCATGGCTTGATCGGGGACCAGACATTGCGGCGCGCCTTCGACCACGAAGTAGTCCTGTCGTGGTGAATGCAGGGCGGTGTCGCGCATCACGCATTGGGTGAATGCCTGCATCTTCTCCAGTGTGATCGGTCGTTCGATGCACTCGGGCAGGAAGCCCGGCGCCACCACGGGAATGAAGGGCACCTTGCTGAGGTCGATCCATTCGATCCGTGCGTCGCCCTTGTCGATCCAGTGCAGGATCAGATCGGCTTTGTCGTCGAAAAGACGCTCCGACGGGCCGCCGACGGCTTCGAAATGGAGATGCAGCCGGGTGCCGGGGCATTGGGCGAAGAACCGTCCGAGCATGCCCAGCACCCGCGGGCGCGGGCAGAGGTCGCCGATCACGACATGGATTTCGCTTTCCTCGCCCATCGAAAGCTGGGCGGCATGGACGCGCAGGCCGTCCAGTTCGCGCAGCAGCTGCTGCGCGCGCCGCTGGAACGACAGCCCCGCTTCCGTCGCACGAACGCGATAGCCGCTGCGGTCAAGAAGAACCAGATCGAGCTGCCGTTCGAGCTTGGCGACAGCGGCGAACACCGCCGGGTGCGAGCGGTGCAGCATGGCGGCGGCCGGCTGAAAGCCGCCGGTGCGGATCACGGCGTCGAAGCACTGAAGATCGTGCAAGGTGAATTCGGCCATGTCAGCTTTGATTACAGAGATTGTCGTATCTTTGTAATATCACCAAAATCCGGCCACGGCTACGCTTTGCCTCATTCACCGTTCCAAAAGGATTTTCATCATGAGTGAGCTGAATTTCGTGACTGTCGGCGACGGCACGCGCATCGCCTATCGCTTCGACGGCGACGCCGGAAAGCCGGTGCTGGTGCTGTCCAACTCCATCGCCACCACGCTGCATATGTGGGATGGGCAGGTCGGCGAACTGTCCAGGCATTTCCGCGTTCTGCGCTACGACTTTCGTGGTCATGGCGGGTCGAGCGCGCCAGTCGGCGCCTATTCCCTCGACCGGCTTGGCCGCGACGTGATCGAACTCATCGATGCGCTCGGCCTCGGGCGCGTGCATTTTCTCGGCCTGTCGCTGGGCGGTTTCGTCGGGCAGTGGCTCGGCGTTCATGCGCCCGAGCGGATCGACCGGCTGATCCTGAGCAACACCTCGTCTCACCTTTCGCCAGCAAGTTATTTCGACGAGCGGATTGCCGTCGTGCGGCAGGCGCCGGACATGTCGGAAACGGCCGAAGTGTTTCTCAACAACTGGTTCCCGGCGGACATGGTGGCGGCCAACGAACCCGTCATCGAGGAATTCCGCGCTATGCTGCTTGCGATCGACCGGCAAGGCCTGGCCGGCCTGTTCGCGGCGGTTCGTGATGCCGATCTTCGCCGCACCATCGCGCTGATCTCCCGGCCGACGCTGGTGATCGCCGGCGAGCAAGACACGGTGACGGCGGCGAGCCATAGCGAGCTGATCGCGGCCGCGGTGCCCGGCGCGAAGCTCGTCGTGCTGCCCGCGGTCCACTTGTCGAACGTGGAATACCCCGCTGAGTTCATGAAGGCCGTGCTCGATTTCCTGCACTAAGCCGGTGCAGGGCGCCGTGGGTACCGTCTCACGGCTCCTTGCAGATCGGCAGTGGCTGCGCAGGTGGCGCGGGATGATCCTGCTTATATTGGGCGATGACAGGCTCGAGGGTTTTTCGCGGCCAGAATTTCGGCGTACCGATCTCCTTCAGGCAGGATGCGTTCCAGTAGGTGCCTGAAGCGGAATGGCCGCTCGCAATGGCGGCGATGTCGCGCGATTCCGGGTAGATGTAGAGCGTCGTCGGATTGTCCTTCACCATCGAGATGAGTTGCCTGGCATCGGCCGGGGACCAACTGGTGCAGCCATTGCTGCGGCCGCCGGCATAGTCCACCAGCTTGCCGAACGGCACCATGCCGTCGTGGTCGGCATAGGCGCTGTTCGGGGTCTTGCCCATGCACATGGTGCGCAGCACCTGCGCCGCGTGGCCGCCGATCACGCGCTGCCTGGCGTTGGCGGCCTCGCCTTCGCCGTCGAACTGGATGAAAGTGCGCTGGAAAGCCACGTCCTGTTTCGCGCCGGTGCGATAAAAGCCCTTGAACGAGGTTTTCGCTTCGCGGGTCATGTAGGCGCCGCCGGCGGTCAGTTCCGAATCCATGGCGTTGCCGAAGTTCTTGGCGCAGCGCCTGCCGTTCGAAAAGTTCACGGTGCCTTTCAGGTTCCGGCCGCCGCCATGGCCCGCCGAAATCGCGCGAAACGACTGGCTGGCTTCGCACACGACATAGTAGCGGCGTCCCAGCACGCCATTGCCGAGATCGCCGGGACGGGTGGCGTCCATGGCGAAATAGCAGGGGTTCCGGACGGCGCCCTGCGCCACCTTCTGCAGGTAAAGCGAGCGCGCCCGCTCCAGCACCACTTGTGAAATCTGGCCGTCGGCGTTGCCGACGTGGGCCTGCAGCCAGGCGGGAACGGCCGATGGCGCGGCAAAGGATCGGGCCGATGCCGTCAGGGCAATGACGACGACGAGGAGGCCGAGGAGCGTAACGACACCCAACGGGACAGATCTCAACCGCACCGGACCCATTCTCCTGTCGAAGCCGTTCGTGATTCCCCACGATGAATCACCCAAGCACAATCATAAAACGCCGCGCGCCATCAGGCGAAACACATCTTGTTTAGCGCGCCGGCAAGTATGCGCGAAAAGCCGAGGGAGACGCGCAACCAGCCATGCCGGCCCAAGGCGGCTGTGGAAGCCTGAAAAACGTCCCCCCGATTTTCGATCCGCCGAGATCCGCTTTCAGGCGGCTTGAGCGCTCTGCTGTCCAAGGGTATGCCTGCTTCGTTTTTCAGGAAGCATCGACCATGATCGAGATCGTCAAACCCGCGCTCGAACATCTGCCGTCCTACAAGGCGGCGCTCGAACGCGGCTGGTCGCCGGACAATGTGCGGCTCATGGAGGCAACACGCGCGGAGCTTGCGGCGATCGACGAGGACCCCATGGCATTCCTCGCCAGCCTCGACGATCCCGAGGCCAAGGGGCCGCCCATCGCCTTGCCAGACGGCACACAAGTGCCACGCCTGCCGGGTTTCCGCCGCTGGATCTGGGACGGCGAGGCGTCGGGCTCGATCGGCTTTCGCTGGCAGAAGGGCACGGCGGAACTGCCGCCGCACGTGCTTGGCCATATCGGTTATGCCGTGGTGCCGTGGAAGCGAAAGCGCGGCTACGCCACCGAGGCGGTGAGGCTGATGCTGGACGAGGCGAGGGCGGTCCGCCTGCCCTATGTCGAGCTCACTGCCAAGCCGGGCAATCCGGCCTCGCACAAGGTGATCCTGGCCAATGGCGGCAGACTCGTCGAGCGCTTCTTCGAGGACGCCGCCTATGGCGGGGTAGAGAGCCTGCGGTTCCGGATCGATTTGTAAGCCTATCGCCTTTCAACCTGATCGCCGAACCAGTCGGCGAGCGATGCGCGGTGCGTGCCGGCCCGGCCGGTGAAAGCGTCGGCGGAAAGCATGGAGTTCAGCACCGCCTCCTGCGTCGCTTCCGCCGCCGCCCTGAAAAGAATGTCGATGCGCGCTTCGTTGAGCGCGAGCAGCGGCACCAGATCGCGGTTTTCATCATGGTCGATCAGGCTGCCGGTGCTGAAGGCGATGGCGATGTCCCCGCTGCCATTGCCCCAGAAGGAGCCAAGCCTGGCGATGCCGGCCCCGGTGCGGCGCGCCACGCGCTCGAGCTGGCGGTGTTCGAGCGGCACATCCGTCGCCAGAACGATCATGATCGAGCCGCGTTCGGGCTCGGCGTGCCGCCTGGGATCGGGCCGGCGCCCGTCGGGCAGGACGAGGTCGCCGGGCCTGCCGAAATTCGACAGGACCAGAACGCCAAGATGATGTCCGCCGCCAAGCGCGATCTTCCTGGAGGCCGAGCCGATGCCGCCCTTGAAGCCGAAGCAGCTCATTCCCGTTCCGGCGCCGACATTGCCCTGTTCGACGGCGCCCTCACGCGCATCGGCGAGCGCGGCAAGGGCATGCTCCTCCGATATCGCCAGGGCTTGGATGTCGTTCAGCGGGCCGTCATTGCACTCACCGACCACCGGATTGACGGTTCCGGTGGTGCGGCCGATATCGGGGTTCTGGCGGATGGCGTCACGGATCAGCGCCGTGGCGCAGATGCCGACCGAGAGCGTGTTGGTCAGGAGAACAGGCGTCTCGATGGTGCCGAGTTCCTGCACCTGCATCAGCCCGATGGTCTTGCCGAAGCCGTTGATGACATGGCTTGCCGCCGTCACCTTTTTGCGGAACAGATTTCCGCCATGCGGCAGGACCGCGGTCACGCCGGTGTTGATGTCGCCGTCGCGCAGCGTGCAGTGACCGACGCGCACGCCAGGCACATCGGTGATCGCATTGTGCGTGCCCGTCGGCAAGGTGCCGCAGGTCAGGCCGAAATCAGCGACAGTCCTTGCCATGTTATTCGGCGGCCACCGGTACCGGCGGGCTGATGTCGCTGCGCCGTTCCCAGAGATGGGAAATGACAGCCACGATGACGGCAACCGCCATCGCGAAGGCGCCAACAACCGGCAGGCTGCGATAGCCGTAGCCGGCATTGAGCATGGCTGCTCCGAGCGACGCGGCCAAAGCGATGCCGATATTGAAGCCGGACGGGATGAGCGAAGCGGCGAGACCGGAGGCATCCGCCGTCCAGGCCAGGATGCGGGTCTGGATGGGGGTGCCGATGGCGAAGTTGAGACCGCCCCAGACGATGATCGCGACAACCATCGGCAGGGGGTAGGGGCTGACGAGATAGATGATGGCCAGCGTCACCGCCTGCAGGGCGAGCATGGAGATCAGCGACGGCATCAGTTTCCAGTCGGACAGTTTGCCGCCGAGGAAGACGCCAAGCGTGGCGCCGACGCCGTTGAGCAGCAGCACCCAGGGCACCAGGTTTTCGTCGAGCCCTGTGACCTCCAGCAGCGTTGGGGTGATGTAGGTGAACAGGCAGAACTGGCCGAGCATCAGCATCAGCATCAGGATCAGCGAGGTCCAGACCTGCTGGCGCGCCAGCACGCGGACCTCGCTGGCAAGGCTCGCCGACTTGGCCTGATATCCGGTAGCGCGCGGCAACAAAGCCGCCATGGCAAGAGTTGCCGCCACGCCCAGTGCGCCCATCACCCAGAATGTCGCGCGCCAGCCCCAGATGTTGCCGATGGCGGTGCCCGCCGGCACACCGATGACGTTGGAGACGGTGAGGCCCGACAGGATGACGGCCACCGCCATGCCGCGCTGATCCTCGCGCACCAGGCCGACGGCAACCACCATGGCAACGCCGAAATAGGCGCCATGCGCGACGGCCACGGCAATGCGCAACAACAGCATGGAGGTGAAGTCGGGCGCCAGCGCACAGGCCACCTGGCCGAGCGTGAAGGCGACAGCGAGGCCGAGCAGCAAGGCCTTGCGCGACAGGCTCTTGGTGGCGAGCGCCAGCAGCGGACCGCCGATGGCGATGCCGCAGGCATAGCCGGAGACGAGGTAGCCGGCGGAAGGAACCGAAACGCCAAGCCCTTGCGCCACCTGCGGCAGCACGCCGGCGATGACGAATTCGGTGGTGCCGAAAGCGAAAGCGGCGATGAACAGGGCGATGAGCGGCAGCGACATGAAAAACAAACCCTCGAAATGGAAGGCTCAAACCATGGATGGCCGTGGCGGGCAATCCAGAAATTTTTGTCGCCGGTTTAGGTTTTCTTGAGCGGGGTGCGGCGATGAAGCGCCAAACTCCCCCTCGAGGGGGAAATTGGCAACTTTGTCAGCTCGCCTTCAGTCTGGATCCAAAAAGCAGGCCGCGCTCTTCCAGCACGGGATAGGCCATCGACGCCAGCAGCGAGTTGATCTGCTTCAGGTCGCGGATGGTATCGAGGTGGATCGAGCTGGTTTCGACGCTTCTGGCGGTGCCTTCGCGCAGGCGCAGGAAATGGCTGGCGCTGGTTTCCTTCTCGCGGTCACGCAACCGGTCCTTCTCCAGCACAAGCTGGCGAGCGGTCTCGGGGTCTCGCGACACCAGCACGTTGAAGGCAAGACGGGCATTGGCCAGCACCGAGCCATGGAAGGCGCACAACTCGCTCCAGCCTTCGTCGGTGAATTCCAGGCCGCGCTCGAATTTCTTCTTCACATGCACAAGCATGTTACGCACGATGATGTCGCCGACCTGCTCGAGCTTGACACAGGCGCCGATCAGCTCCTGGCAGCGCAGCGCCTCGTCTTCGGTCATCGGGTTCCTGGTCACCTTTGCGAGGTAGAGCTTTATGGCCGCGTGCCTGCGGTCGACACGGTCGTCGAGGGCCGCCAGCGCCTTGATCTTGTCCGAGTCGGCGTCCTCATAGAGTTCGATGATGCGCTTGAGCATGATCTCGACCGTCTCGCAGACCCGCACCACCTCGCGTGTGGCGTTGGCCAGAGCCTGGCTCGGCATATCGAGCGCGCTTTCGTTGAGCGCCGACAGTTCGACAACGTCGAGCGTGGAGGCCGGCGCCGGCTTGGCGCCGAGGGCCACGATCCTTTCGGAGGCTCGGTAGACCAAACCGGCCAGCGGCAGGCCGGCGAGCAGGATGATCACATTGAACAGGATATGGGCGTTGACGATCTGATCGGCCGCCGTCGAGCCGAGGAAGGCGACATGCGGCCGGAAGATCATGAACAGGATCAGCATGACCAGCGAGCCAAGCCCGCGCATCAGGAGGTTGCCGACCGGCACGACACGGACTTCGGGGCTGGCCGAGCGTGTCAGCATCGGCGCGATCAGCGACGAACCGAGATTGACCCCGAGGATAAGGACGAGGCCGAGTTCAGGGCTGATCAGGCCGCGGCCGGCCAGCGTCGCCATCAACAGCACCGCCGCGATGCTCGACTGGAACAGCCAGGTGATCATTGCCGCCAACAGGTAGGCGGTGATGGAATCGCTGGAGAAATAATTGAGGATGACCGGCAGCAACTGGCTGTTGCGCAGCGGCTCGGACGCCTGGCCGATCATTTCCAGGGACAGGATCAACAGGCCGACGCCGACCAGGATGCGGCCGGTCTGTCGCCAGTCGCGCCGCTCGGTGGCCATGAACATCACCGTGCCCGATATCAGGCAGAGCGGCACCAACAGCGTGAGATCGAAGGTCAGCAGCTTGACCACCAGAGCAGAGCCGATCTCGGCGCCACGCACGGCCAACTGGCCGGCGGCGCCCGAGACGATGCCGGAACCGGCGAAAGAGCCGACCAGCAGCGTGACCGCGGTCGAGCTTTGCAGCGCGATCGCGAGGCCGGTGCCGGCCAACACCGCCATGATCGGGTTGCGCATGGTGGCGCGCAGGCGATGACGCAGCACGTCGCCATAGGCGCGCTCGACGCCGGTCTTGACCATGCGGGTGGCAAACAGCATCAGCGCGACGGCGCCGGCCAGATGCAGGAGGACGACGGAACCGCTCATCGCGGCGCCTGCATGCGTGCATGGCGCTCGCTGCGGCCGGCATGGCGACGGGGGGAGAAGGCGAGGGTACGAATCATGGTCATGACAGCCTTGGAATATAGCCGGAATATTTTAGCCGAATAATAAAAATTTGTCGATTTCAAGGGGCCGCCGCGAGGCGACGGCCGGTGTCGGAAAATGGACGGGTCCGCTAGGGGTTGCACCGGCTGAGCGGGGATCGGCCGGATCTGCGATGTTTTGGGGCCGATCTTTGTGATGATGTTCAAATCTTTTTTGTAAGCAGAGGAATTCATTACACAATTGTAATGCTGCCGTTCAGTTTCGGTTCATCCCCTGGCCGTTATCCCTCCCGGCATCGACAACCAAGGAGACCTCTGATGAAACGCATTGTTCTTTCCGCCCTCGCTTTCTCGATGCTGGCCGCCACCTCGCTTGCCGGCCAGGCAGCACCGATGAACGCGCCAGTGGCGCCGCAGTCGAACTACACCAAGGTCGACTGGCAGAAGCCTACCCACCGGGACGCCAAGAAGCGCGTCATCCAGAAGCGGTTCGTCCAGAAGAAGGTCGTCGTGAAGCGGAACAACTGGCGCAATGGCCAGAAATATTCTGGCTGGAGGCGGCACCAGCCGATCCGCGACTATGGCCGCTATGGCCTGCATCGTCCCGGCCGCGGCCAGGAATGGATCCGCGTCGGCAATGACTATGTGCTGGTCGGCATCCTCTCCGGCGTCATCTTCGGCGCGCTCGCCGCGCAATAATCATTGACGATGGCCGGCATCTCGCCGGCCCTTCGATAGAAGGCGGCCCGCGAGGGTCGCCTTCTTTTTGACTATCCGGTCTCATGCCGACCCGCCTTGCTGAAAATATCACAATATGCGATATTTAAACGGTGAAGAGGGTCATACTTCTGCCCTTGGCGGCAAAAGCGTTGCGAAAGCATCGGGTCGATGCCGAGAGGATTTTATCGAAGATCGAAACCTATGCCAGGGACGCGAGTACGCTTGCCAACAGCGTCAAGGCCTTGCAGGGATCGTCGGCGCTGCGCTTAAGAGTCGGCGACTATCGCGTGATCTTCGAAGAGACGGATCAAGAGATCATCGTGACCAAGATCGGACCGCGTGGATCGGTATATGATTGAAGGAATGCCGGGATGAACAACATCGCCTATGTCACGACGCCAGGTGGCGAGGAACTGGCCATCCTGCCGCGCAGCGAACTGGAAGCCCTTCGTGAATCGCTGGAGCATGCGCAGGCGCTTGGCGGGTTTCGTGCCGGGCAGCTTCCCGGTCTTACGCCCGATGAAGCACGAGCACTTGTTGGCGCGGTCTCTCCGCTGGCTTTCTGGCGCAGATACCGCAAGCAGACCCAGGCCGTTCTCGCTGCCTCCGTGGGCGTGACCCAGAACTATCTTTCGGATATCGAGAACGGAAAGCGCGGTGGGGACGTCACGCTTTGGCTGCGGATTGCCCGTGCTCTCGAATTGCCGATCGAGAGTTTGGTCGACGACGGCGACTGATCAGCGGACCGCGGAGTGGCCTTGCCCTGTGGAAACCGGGTATGGCCTCTATTGGGGGTCGTCTGAAATCGCGGGCATGATTATATGGTGGCGAAACGAGTTCCCCGATGCGATTTCCGCCTGCCTTCCTCGACGAGATACGCGACCGCGTGCCGATTTCACAGCTTATCGGCCAGCGCGTGGCGTGGGATCGCAAGAAGACCAACGCATCGCGCGGCGACTATTGGGCGTGCTGTCCGTTCCATGGCGAGAAGAGCCCGTCCTTCCACTGCGAGGACAAGAAGGGGCGCTATCACTGTTTCGGCTGCTCGGTCTCGGGTGACCATTTCAAGTTTCTCACCGAACTCGAAGGACTGAGTTTTCCCGAGGCGGTCGAGAAGATCGCCGACATGGCCGGCGTGCCGATGCCGGTCCGCGACGAACGGGAGGAACAACGCGAGAAGGAACGCGCCAGCCTGACCGATGTCATGGAGATGGCGACCGCCTTCTTCCAGGAGCGCCTGCAAGGGCCGGAGGGCGCCAAGGCCCGCTCCTATCTCAGGGATCGTGGGCTGACGCCGGCGACACAGCAGTCGTTCCGGCTCGGCTTCGCGCCCGACAGCCGCAATGCGCTGAAGGAGCATCTGGCGGCCAAGGGTGTGCCGAAAGCCGATATCGAGGCCTGCGGGCTGGTGCGCCATGGCGACGACATTCCGGTCTCCTATGACTGGTTCCGCGACCGCATCATGTTCCCGATCCCGGATTCGCGCGGCAAGATCATCGCCTTCGGCGGCCGCGCCCTGGCCCCCGATGCGCTCGCCAAATACATGAACTCGCCCGACACCGAGCTCTTCCACAAGGGCAATGTGCTCTACAATTTCGCCCGCGCCCGCAAGGCCTTGGCCAAAGGCGGTACGGTCATCGCCGTCGAAGGCTATATGGACGTGATCGCGCTGGCGCAGGCCGGGTTCGAGAATGTCGTGGCGCCGCTCGGCACCGCGCTCACGGAAAACCAGCTCGAATTGTTGTGGCGCATGGCGCCGGAGCCGATGCTGTGCTTCGACGGCGACAAGGCCGGGCTGAAGGCGGCATGGCGGGCAGCCGACATGGCGCTGCCGTCAGTGCAGGCCGGACGCTCGGCGCGCTTCGCGCTGCTGCCGGAAGGCAAGGATCCCGACGATCTGGTCAAGGCCGAGGGGCCTGACGCCTTCCGCGCCGTGCTGGCCGATGCGCGGCCGCTGGTCGACCTGTTGTGGATGCGCGAAACGGCCGGCGGCGTCTTCGACACGCCGGAGCGGCGGGCCGAACTCGAGAAGACGCTGCGCGAACTGACCAGCCGCATCCGCGACGAAAGCCTGCGCTACCACTACCAGCAGGAGATGCGCGAGCGGGTGCTGAGCTTCTTCGGCTCCCAGCGCAATGCGCGGCAAGGTCGTCAGGATGGCGGCCGGCCCGGTCAACGCGGCCAGGGCAAGCCCGCGCCCGGCGGCCAATTCGCCAAGGCCGGTGGCGGCCGCATGCCGATCACCGAAAGCCTCGGCCAGTCGGCGCTGGTCAGGCGCGGCGAGGGGATGTCGGTGCGCGAGGCGACGATCATCGTGGCACTGGTCAACCACCCGGCACTGATCGACGAGAATTTCGCCCATGTCGAGTTCCTCGACCTCGCCAATTCCGACCTGACGCGGCTGCACGCCGCCATTCTCGACGCGATGGCGCATGACATGGCCAATGACCGCCACGCCGTGGTGGCGACGATCGAACGCGCCGGCTGCGCCGAGATCTGGGAGCGCGCCGTCGGCCTGATCAAGCGGGCGCGGCAATGGCCGGCGCTGGAGACGGCGGCCCTCGAGGATGCCCGCGACGCTCTGAACCAGGCGTTGCACTTGCAGCGCAGCGCGCGCACCTTACATAAGGAGCTGAAACAGGCGGAAGCGGCCCTCGAAGCGGATCCTTCGGACGAAAACTTCCGCCATCTGATCGAAATTCAGGCGCAATTTCAGGATGTACAAGCGACGGAAGCGCTGATCGAAGGATTCGGCGTTTCGTCGGGCAGAGCTGGGCGAGCCTAAGTGCAGCTGAGTGCGGGAATGAAGGCGCGGCCACGCTTCCCTTGGGGGCGAGGCGCGCTAAGTCGGGTAATTGATTCGCTTTTTTCATGCGAATCATGCCAGAGGCGCTTGACCTTCGGACAGAATGGCGGAATCAGGACGATTCGAAACGTTAACCCGCACCCGCATCGACGGGAAACAAGCGATGCAAGGTACTTGATCACTGGACAGGCGGCCCGCCTGCCACAGATATTAGGGTTAATCTGGACTTAATGTATGCCGCCCAAGAGTGGAACCCGGTTTTGGGGCAACGGCATGCACCAAACAAAAGAGTGGATGCAGCTCATGGGCCGGGTAAAGCGCGTTTAGAAAAACGGGCGTATCCGATTTGACTGGTCCGACAGCTTACGCGGCCCCGATGGCCAGCCGCTAGGAGAAGATAAAGACTATGGCGACAAAGGAAAAGGAAGAGGTCGAGACCGAACGCGAAGGCGCCACCGATGGGCCCTTGCTCGACCTTTCCGATGATGCTGTCAAGAAGATGATCAAGGCCGCCAAGAAGCGCGGCTATGTCACCATGGACGAGCTGAATTCGGTGCTGCCTTCCGAGGAAGTGACCTCCGAGCAAATCGAGGACACGATGGCGATGCTGTCCGACATGGGCATCAACGTCGTCGAGGATGACGAGCAGGGCGAAGAGGCCGAGGCGGGCGACACGGCCGCCGATGCCGAGGAAGACGCCAACGAGCTGGCCGAGCAGACTGGCACCGCCGTCGCCGCCACCACGACCAAGAAAGAGCCGACCGACCGCACCGACGATCCGGTGCGCATGTATCTGCGCGAAATGGGTTCGGTCGAGCTCCTGTCGCGCGAAGGCGAAATCGCCATCGCCAAGCGCATCGAGGCCGGCCGCGAGACCATGATCGCGGGGTTGTGCGAAAGCCCGCTGACCTTCCAGGCCATCATCATCTGGCGCGACGAGCTCAACGAATCCAAGATCCTGCTGCGCGAGATCATCGATCTCGAAGCCACCTATGCCGGCCCCGAAGCCAAGCAGGCCCCCGTTGTCGAACGCATCGAGGAAGCGCCCAAGGCCGAGGAAAAGCCGCGCCGCGGACGCGACGATGAAGACGACGTCACCAACGTCGGCGCCGACACGCGCGGCATCGGCGACGACGACGAGGAAGACGAGGACGAGGCGAGCCTGTCGCTGGCGGCGATGGAAGCGGAACTGCGCCCGCAGGTGATGGAGACGCTCGACGTCATCGCCGACACCTACAAGAAGCTGCGCAAGCTGCAGGACCAGCAGGTCGAGAACCGTCTGGCCGCCGCCGGTACTTTGTCGCCCAGCCAGGACCGCCGGCTGAAGGAACTGAAGGACCAGCTGATCAAGGCGGTGAAGTCGCTGTCGCTCAACACGGCGCGCATCGAGGCGCTGGTCGAGCAGCTCTACGACATCAACAAGCGCCTGGTGCAGAACGAAGGCAAGCTTTTGCGCCTTGCCGAAAGTTATGGCGTGCGCCGCGAGGAGTTCCTGAAGGAATATCAGGGCTCCGAGCTCGATCCGAACTGGACGCGTTCGATCGCCAATCTGACCTCGCGCGGCTGGAAGGAATTCACCAAGAACGAGAAGGATGCGATCAAGGACCTGCGCGCCGAGATCCAGCACCTGGCCACCGAAACGGCGATCTCGATCCTGGAATTCCGCAAGATCGTCAACCAGGTGCAGAAGGGCGAGCGCGAAGCCGCGATCGCCAAGAAGGAAATGGTCGAGGCCAATCTGCGCCTCGTCATCTCCATCGCCAAGAAATACACCAATCGCGGCCTGCAGTTCCTCGACCTGATCCAGGAAGGCAATATCGGCCTGATGAAGGCGGTCGATAAGTTCGAATACCGCCGCGGCTACAAGTTCTCGACCTACGCGACATGGTGGATCCGGCAGGCGATCACGCGTTCGATCGCCGACCAGGCCCGCACCATCCGCATTCCGGTGCACATGATCGAGACGATCAACAAGATCGTGCGCACCTCGCGCCAGATGCTGCACGAGATCGGCCGCGAGCCGACGCCAGAGGAACTGGCCGAAAAGCTTGCCATGCCGCTCGAAAAAGTGCGCAAGGTGTTGAAGATCGCCAAGGAGCCGATCTCGCTCGAAACGCCTGTCGGCGACGAGGAGGATTCGCATCTGGGCGACTTCATCGAGGACAAGATGGCGATCCTGCCGATCGACGCCGCGATCCAGGCCAATCTGCGCGAGACCACCACGCGCGTTTTGGCCTCACTGACGCCGCGCGAGGAGCGCGTGCTCAGAATGCGCTTCGGCATCGGCATGAACACCGACCACACGCTGGAAGAAGTCGGCCAGCAGTTCTCGGTCACCCGCGAGCGTATCCGCCAGATCGAAGCCAAGGCGCTGCGCAAGCTCAAGCATCCGAGCCGCAGCCGCAAGCTGCGCAGCTTCCTGGACAGCTGAGTTCATTTTTGTCGCGAAGAGTTAAGGGCGCCGGTTGGCGCCCTTTTTCGTTTCAGGCGTCAAAGCAACGGCACGTTCAGCCGAGCGCCCTTGACGATGATGCCGCCCCGGTTGCCGATCTCGATGGAGCCATAACGCTGCCTGAAGCATTCAGGCAGCGGACGGTCGCCGGGGACCGACAGCCACAGGCGCAGCATATGACGCCGCTTGGCCGGATCCGGCCAATCGCGAAAGCCCATGCGGTCGTGAAGCAGCGAATGATTGTAGACGAACTGCATGTCGCCGGGCCGTAGCCGCATCGACAGGTTTAGCAGGGGTTCATTGGCGAGGCTGTCGAAGAGATCCAGCGCTTCGACATGGGCGGCGGTGAGTCGCATGGCATCGGGGAAGCGTTGCGCGCTGTCGATGTACTGGCGCTGATAGATGCCGGTCAGCAGTCCGGCATGCCAGTTGAGCACCGGGATTTCGAAATAGGGCTTTTGCCCTTCCGGTATTTCGCCGCGCCGGTCGGTGGCGATCGGATCAAACAGCATGCGGACGAGATCAGGCCGTCTCTTTCGCATCTCGTTGTAGATCGTCACCGTGCTGACCAGCAGGGACTCGCCGCCTTGCATGGCGTCTTGCAGGCAGAGCAGGCCGACGACATCGGCGGAATCGGTGTGAAATGTCTGGCGCTCCGCCGTCTGGTAGATGCGCGTCCTGGTGTCCCTGGCGTCGGCGCCGATGTCGCGGACATGGCCGAGGATGTGGCCCTGGGCATTCTGGGACCGCGCGCTACCCAGATGGGCGCCAACCCCGCAGAAGATCGTTGCCGCCATCTCGGCGGAATATCTTTCGACCGGGAGACCGCGCAGCACCTCGAAGCCGATGCCTGCGATCAGTTTTTCCCGAAGGGCGGCAAGATGGCCGCCCAGACGAGGCAAGGGGAAAACCGCCTTGGTCAGGCCGCCGATATCATGCGAGCCGGCAAGGAAGCTGGTTGCGGCGGCTTCCAACTCCGCCACGTCCTGCGGCTCCAGTTCGACGAGCCATGTCTCGGGATGCCTGGCCATATCCTCGCCGATCCATGCGGCGGGAATGTCGATCTGTACCGGTGGCAGGTCTGTTGTCTCGCGCATGAAGCTCTCCGGCGGCTGGACGGGCCTCGGACGTTTTGCCGGGCTGACGCCACGACGGAGATTGCCGCAATCAAGCGGGTTTTCAAACAGGGCTTCAACTGGCCGCGCTCACTGCAATGGGGCCGGCGCGGTAGTGCTTGCAGGACGTCGGCAGCGGGAGGATAATCCGACGTCGGATGCATTTTTCGGGCGACAACCCCGGAAGCCCGCCCCGGTCGAGACCGTGTCGACAGACCAACGGCCTCGTTGCCGTGCTCCGTGGCCCCGGAGGGAGGTGTGCCATGACAAGCTACATCGTGCTGATGAACTGGACCGAGCAGGGCGCCAAAAATTTGCGCGAGTCACCGAAGCGGCTCGACGCCGCCAGGAAGCAATTGGGTGAGATGGGTGGATCGTTCAAGGCGTTCTACCTGACCATGGGCGAGTACGACATGGTGGCGGTGGTCGAGGCGCCCGACGACGCGATCCTGGCGCGTTTCTCGCTGATGCTGGCGGCAGCCGGCAACATCAGGACGCGGACGATGAAGGCCTTCCCCGAATTCGCCTATCGCGAGATCATCACCTCACTTGGATAATGAGGTTTCCGACGGCCGGGTCAGGTGCCGCCTCAACGGCACCTGATCCGGCGTTCCGACAAATTCGACATCTGCCTCGGGACAGGGCGCCTCGCCATGGTAGACGCGGCCAGGAGAGATCGCGATGAACATTTTTTCGACACCGGCCATCGGCCTTGCCTTGATATCCATGATGCCCGTCGATGCCGGCGCCGCGCAAAAATCGGTCGCCATGGCCAATCCGGCATCGGTCCATTGCGGTGCGATCGGCGGCCGCTTCGTGGTCAGGAAGGACAAGGCCGGCAACGAATACGGGTTTTGCCGCCTGCCCAATGGACGCCTGTGCGAGGAGTGGGCGCTGTTTCGCGACAACAAATGCGTCGGGCCGAAGGCCGCGATGCGTCGGAACTGACGCGTCTGTTGGAAGCGGCGCAAGCCGTGTCGTGCGGTCCCGTCGATGACATGGCGCGCCGCCGTGATAGGGTGAGCCATGTCCGAAGCACAGTCCCATTCGCATCTGTGGCCAGGCGTGCCGCTTGCCCTTGGCTCGGCCGCCTTGTTCGGCGCGACGCCGCCGCTGTCCAAATTGCTGCTCGACAGCGTCAGCCCGTTCATGCTGGCGGGTCTGCTGTATCTCGGCGCCGGCATTGGCCTGGCGCTCTACCGGCTCTTGCGCGGCAGGCAAGCCGGCGCCGGCGAAGCGCGCCTGGCCGCCGGGGATATTCCGTGGCTGGCGCTGGCGATCGGCATGGGCGGCATCGTCGGGCCGGTGCTCCTGATGTTCGGCCTCACCCTCAACACGGCGTCCAGTTCCGCCCTGCTGCTCAATCTGGAGGGGCTGGCGACGATGGCCATTGCCTGGCTCGTCTATCGCGAGAATGTCGACCGGCGCCTGCTTTTCGGCGCCTTCGCCATCCTGGCGGGCGCGCTGCTGCTGTCCTGGGCGGGGCAAGGCGTTGCCTTCAATCTTGGCGCGCTGCTTGTCGCGGGGGCCTGCCTGGCATGGGGCCTGGACAACAATTTCACCCGCAAGATATCGGCGGCCGATCCGGTGGCCATCGCCATGCTGAAGGGGTTGGTGGCGGGCGCCGCCAATGTCGGGCTGGCGCTCGCCTCCGGCGCGGCGTTTCCGGCCGCGACCACGGTGATGGCCACGGCCGCCGTCGGTTTCTTCGGCATCGGCGTCAGCCTCGTCATGTTCATCCTCGCGCTGCGGCATCTCGGCACGGCACGCACGGGAGCCTATTATTCGCTCGCTCCCTTCATCGGCGCGTTGCTGGCGATCCTGATGCTGGGCGATGCCGTCACGCTCAAGCTCGGCATTGCCGGTCTGCTGATGGGGGTTGGCCTGTGGCTGCATCTGTCCGAGCGTCATGATCACGAGCACGACCATGAAGCGCTGGAGCACGAGCACAGCCATGTGCATGACGAGCATCACCAGCATCATCATGACGGGCCGGTCAGCGAGCCGCATTCGCACTGGCACCGGCATGCGCCGCTGCGTCACAAGCATCCGCACTATCCCGACCTGCACCATCGGCACGATCACGGCTGACCGATGCCAGGGCCAGCGCTGACCGTCTGGTACAACACGCGCTGCCCGGTCTGCGATGCCGGCATCAGCCGGCAGAAGCGGCGGTTGATCGAGGCGGTCAAGGCCGGGCGGATCGCGTTTCGCGACATCAACCTGGAGCCCGATGCGCTGTCGTCGCATGGCGCCTCGCTGGAGGATATCCGCCGACGGCTGCATGCGACCGATGCCGAGGGTGGATTGCTCGTTGGCGCCGACGTGGCGATCGCGGTCTGGCTGGCAACGCCGGGCGAGGGCTGGCTGGCGAGCCTGTTCGGCAATCGGCTCGTGCTGCCGCTGACACGCCTTGCCTATGATCGCTTCGCCGATCTGCTCTACGGCTGGAATCGGCGCAAGGGCCACTGGTAGCCTACCTCCATTCACACACCATCCAACCTCACCGGGGCCTGAAGCGTCGACGCCATGGATGTCGCTTGGCTCATGACCAGATACATCGTAAGATATATCTTGACTCAGCAGTTTGGTGTGCCTAACTAAGATATATCGTAAGATAGAACTCAAGGAGCAATCAAATGCACAGACACAATCATTCCGACCATCATCATTTCGGCGAGCGCATGTTCATGCACATGGCCGGCAAGTTCGGTGGCAGAGGCGGCGGCGGCTTCGGTCCGTTCGGCGGCAGGGGCGGCGGGCGCGGCGGCCCGGGCGACTTCTTTCGCGCCGGGCGCATGCTAGCGGACGGCGACCTCAAGCTGATCACTCTCTCGCTGCTGGCCGAAGCGCCGCGCCATGGCTACGACATCATCAAGGCGCTGGAAGAGCGCACCAGCGGCATCTACAGCCCGAGCCCTGGCGTGGTCTACCCGACGCTGACCTTCCTGGAAGAGGCCGGTTATGCCGTCTCGTCGAGCGAAGGCAACAAGAAGGTGTTTTCGATCACCGAGGCCGGGCAGGCGCATCTGGCCGACAACCGCGAGATGATCGACGGCGTGCTCGAACACCTCGAGCGCTTCGGCCGCAAGATGGCCAAGGCGCGCGACTGGTTCGGCTGGAGCGACGACGGCGAGGACCGTCGCGGCGGCCGTGGCGGTCGTGGCGAACGCTCGGAAACGCGTGACGAATTCCGCGCCATCCGCCACCGGCTGCGCGCGGCGCTCGGCGACATCGTCGATGCCCCTGCCGAAAAACAGGCCGAGGCGATCGCCATTCTCGAAGCCGCCGCCGAAGCGCTGGAAGCGCTTACACACCGCTGAGCCAGCAAGACCGGATCTTGCCAGTTAGACCGCAAAAAAGCCCGGGGAGACCCGGGCTTTTGTCGTGGGGCCATGCCGGCATCATTCCTTGCCGACATATTCGCTGATCAGCTTTTCGTTGCGCGCCTTTTCGATCTTGGCGGTGGTCTCGGCGGAGATACGCTCGTCGGTGCGATACTTGACCAGGTTCACCAGGCTGCCGGTGAGCAGCAGGATGCCCATGCCCCAGTAGCCCTTGGTCGACAAGTCGACGGGCGCCAGCCACAGCGACAGGCCAAGCATGAAGTAGGCGGCGCCGACCGAGACGGTGTTGAACATGATGTAGGTCTGATTGCTGTTCATTGTCGTGTTCCTTTGATTGGATCGAAGTCGGGTTGATGTGGTCAGGTCCAAGGCCTTCAGTTGATGGTCTTCATGCGTTCCAGCACGTCCCTGGCGCACACCTTCACCGCCGGGCCGTGCCCGGCGTCGGCAAGGCGGTCGCGGATCGCGTCATGACGCAGCTCGCCGTCGATCTCGTCGAGAATGCCGGCCTCCTCGAACGGATCGCTGGCTCCCTTGATGCGGGCCAAAAGCTCCTCGGCGTCGTTTAGGCTCGCCGAATGACCGATCGACCTGACGAGACGCGACTGCGCCTTGCGCTCGGCATCGATGGCCCGGGCCGAGATCATGCCTTGGTTGAGGTCGATGATGCGGCGGTGCGCCCGCTCCACCGAAACGCGCATCCGCAAGGTCTTTTCGCTGAGGCTATGAACCGTGGCACGGCGGACCTCGCGTTCATTTTCCAGTTCGGCGATGGCCGCGGCACCGCTTTCGGCCAGCCCGTTGTTGCCGGCAGCCAGTGCGCTGATCGTGCGTGTCTCCAAGTCGGCGTGGCGGCGGTCGAGATGGTCGAGGCCGGCCTGCTCGGCACGTTGGCACACGATCAGTGAGGCAAGCGTCTGCTTGGCGGCGGCAAGTCCCGTCTCGGCATCGCGAATGCGCTGTGCCAGAAGGTCGATGGCGAAGCGATCCTTCAGGCCGTCCTCGGCCCGTGCGCTCGCGCCGTCGAGCAATGTTCTGATCAGGCTAAGCATGGTTCTTCTCCCTTCGAAGTTTTTGTGAACACTGTTCACGATGCCAACGTAACAGGAAATGAACACTGTTCAAGAGCTTTTTTGAACGCTGTTCACGATGCGCGGCATATGGTAAACGAAGCGCCATCGGGTCGCGAACAGCAGGCCATCCGCAAGGCGCGCTCATTCAGAAGGAAAAGCATGGCACTGGACAAGGAAGAGGCGGGCGAGCGGGTGCTGGTCATTGCCGAGACGCTGCTCGACGAAGGCGGCATGGACAATCTGAAGGCCAGGACCATCGCCGAGCAGGCGGGCATCTCGGTCGGCTCGGTCTACAATCTGTTTTCCGATCTCGACGGTGTGCACCGCGCCGTCAACATGCGGCTGCTCGACCGGCTGGGTGTCGCGGGGGCGGCGGCGATGGCCGATCTTGGCAGGCGCGGCATCACCGACGTACGCCAACGGCTGATGGCACTGGCCGGCGCCTATGTGCGCTTCGTCGAGGCTCATCCCGGCAGCTGGCCGGCGCTGCTTGCCTTCAACAGGCGGCGTCCGGTGCTGACCGAGCCCGATGTCTATGAGGCGCGGCTCGACCAGTTGTTCGAGATCATCGCCAGTGTCCTTGCCGATGGCGGCTTCGATCTCGACGAGGACACGCGCCGGATCGCCGCGCGAACCCTCTGGTCAAGCGTGCATGGCATCGTCACCAGCGGTTATGCTGCCAGGTCCGTGCGCCGGCAGGCGGACGAGATCGACCAGCAGATCGCGCTCCTCGTCTCCGTCTTCATCAGGGGGCTGGAACGAGGCGGCACATTCGCGCATGCTGGGAAAACAACGTCGTGAATCGCACACCGACGGCGATCGCAGGCGACAAGGAGATTTGAGCGATGTCTTTTCTGAAACGTCTTTTCGGCGGCGGTGGCGGCGAAGCGGCCGAGCCTGCAAGTGCCGCGCCCGCCAAGCAGGTCGAACACAAGGGGTTCACGATCAGCGCCACGCCCTACAAGACCGAGGGCCAGTACCAGACCTGCGGCGTCGTCTCCAAGGAGGTCGATGGCGTGGTGAAGGAGCACAAATTCATCCGCGCCGACCGCTTTGCCGGGCTGGACGATGCCGTCGATATCTCGATCAAGAAGGGCATCCAGCTCGTCGACGAGCAGGGCGAGCGAATTTTCGGCTAGGGCACAAGACGCGCCATACCTTACCGAAGCAGATGCATCAGTTCGTCCGGGATTGAGTGACCGCCGGCGCGGGAGCAACCGTCGGCGTCGGTGCGGCCGTCGCCGGGGGAGTGGCCTTGGCCTCAGATCCACCAATGACATAGCCCGGCTCTTCCGAGTACGAATAGACCTTCGTTACGATGCCTGATTTGAGCGCTTCAGCGTCCCAGACGTTATATAGGCCCTGCGGTGTTGCCAGCCCCATCATGGCGAACACATCGGCGCTGTTGAGGCCCATTTCGTCGAAATAATCGGACATCATCTGCTTCAGCGCCGGATCAGCCACCGTCGAAATTTCATCGAGATTTCTTCTGCCGTTGTGCATTCGGGGTTTGTTCCGGCCGTTCGTTATCTGATGGACGGCGATACGGGCAGTGGCAGCCGCGGCGCGAACCCGGCCTCCGGCCAAGGCCCATGGGCAAGCCGAGAAACAGTACGCCCCGCCAGAATGAACTTCCCCTTCCGACCAGCCGTCCTTAACGATCTTTTCCGGACAGCGCGGAACCAGCATCGGGCAGCCATTCAACTGCGTCCTGCCTATCGCGGTTTCGAGGTTGGCGTCCCGGATCATGTGCCCGATCGCAAGCGCCGCATCCACGTTCCCGCCGCCGGACTGAAACACGATCGGAAGTCTCTGGCCCTTCAGACTCCGCAGAAACTTCTCAAATTGTCTATCTGTATCAGGTTTAATGATACCTTCTGCGGATATCCATTGAATGCAGCTTACATTGCAATCGCCGTTCCGAACCAAAATGAAATTCATAGGCCATTCTTCGGGCGCTTTCTGCTTTGCGGCGCCCGACGAGGTGCCAACCAAGGTCAGCGACGCAAGGAAACCTGCGACAATCAAGCGAAAGACTGCCCGCAAGCCCAGGCGAGTTGCCATGATGGAAACCCCCACAAACAAAAGAAGAACCCTCGAGCACTCCGTTTGAAGCGCTCGAGGTCCCCATATCAGCCGGTGTGCCGTCAGGGTATCATCCGCGCTTTTGGATGACGCCGTAGAGCACGTTGCGGTTCTCGCCGAAGTACACCTGCGCCTCGACGGTGTTGCGGTCGACGCTGGCATTGACGATGTTCCACATGTCGATCTCCGACCGCAGCAGCAGCACCCAGTCCATGAACGTTTCCCGGTAGCCGGCGTCAGGAGTGCCCTCGGCGTAGTTCGCAAACAGGAATGTCCCGTTCGGCTTCAGCATCTGCAGGCATGTCTTGGTGAGTTTCACGGCGACATTGTGCTGGAGGTAGTCGTAAAGGCCCGACGCATAGATGAGATCGAACTTGCCAAGCTTTTGGCTCCTGGTGAGCACGGTGCGTACCGAGCCGTCGATGGCCTCGACCGCGGTGCCCTGGAAGTCGCGCGCGATCAGTCCGACGCTCTGGGGATCCTGGTCGAGCGCGACCCAGCGCTTGAGGCGGCCCTCGGCCAATGCGGTCGAACGGTTCGCTTCGCGCAGATGGCCGGCCGCGATCGCCAGGACTTCGGTTTCGGGTCCATTCTTGGCCGCGGTTTCATCGACATAGCGGGTCAGCAGATCGCGGCGTTCCCGTGCCGCGACGCATGACGGAACGTTCTGGGTATGGCTGTAAAGCGCCTTGCCGATCTCCGAGGCGCTGGCCACGCTCTCGGCCACGTGCGGGTCACAATAGATGTAGTCGAGCAACTGCGCGTCGCCGGAATACCCCCTGGGCTTGGTGAAGGACCAATGCGTCAGCGGATCCTCGAGAAAGTACTTCTGGAGCGGGTGGTTCTGCACCAGCGGTATCAAGGCTTGCCACACGTCGGGATGGACCTTGGCACGCAGCGCGTTGAGGAGCGACAGCAGGCGGCGAACAATCTCGGCGGGAGATTTTTGCTGCTCGACCTGTTGCTGTGTCGTCTGGAGGATGAGCGCCAGCTCCGCGCGAGCGGTCTCGAACGCTTCGCCGTGATGCTCGGGCTTTCCGCGACGGAGACCACCGGCAATCGCCTCCGCCGTAATCAGACTCTGGCCGTCAAAGACACTTTGCACACCAAGGCTCCATAGTTAACAGTCAGTTAACTTATTGCTTAGAATACTCGGTTTGCCAATGTCGGCTCGCGGGCATTTTATCGGTATGATTAATTTCCCGCTAACCATGTCAATTCTTTGAGGTTTTTAAGGAGGGGATTCCGGGTTCGAGTTAACGGAAACTTGTCCTGCATCATTGCATTTGATCGCGCGGCAAGACGTGTCGTGCCCAAGGAGTCGGTCTGCGTTGGGGGCAGAAGCTGCAAAAGAATTCGGAACGCGAGATGCCCTTCAGCCGGGATTCGTCGTGAACGAACGCGCGTCGTCCAGAGTGGCAGATGCGGTGGATTCGGAACCGCACGACCCGCGCCAGGAACTGGGGGCGGCTGAACTTCGCATCCTTTACCGGACGGAAGCCCAGGCGAAGCGAAGAAAGGAGGCCAGGCCGGGCCTTTGGATCGCCGTCGTCATCTATGTCTTGTTTTCGGTATCGGATCTGCTGCTGATACCGGATGTCGCGGCCCTTACGATCACGGCCCGCTTCGCTGTCGGACTGACCGCACTGTTGGTTCTGGAAGCACAGCTTCGCCGGGGAGTCGCCACGGACTGGCTTGACGTGACCTGCGCCGGGGCCATCATCTTCGGTTATCTCGGCTGGCTTTGCCCTGCCTCCATGGGCGAGAACAAGGAAAGCGTCGCCTATTACATGGTCTTCGGCACCATCTTCATGATGAGTGCCAATCTTTTCTTCACGTTCCGGTTCAAAGTGTCGATCATAACGTCGACCATAATTTTGTGTATCTTGTATGTGGTGAACTACTTTCTACCGGCGTCGCTGACATACAAGATGGTATTCGGCACTTTCTACGTTTCGTGCTTCACGTTCACGTCCTATGTGAACTGGAAGCTGAACGAAGAGCGCTACAACGTCTTCCTGAACGCGCTGGAAGCCAAGATCCAGCACAATGAGGCCACCGAGCGCGGCAAGGCCCTGCTCAGGCTGTCGCGGACGGATCCGCTTACAGGTCTGGAGAACCGGCGCGCGATCGACGAGAAACTGCGCGACTACTGGAATGACTGGCAAAAGCTTGGCCATGGTTTTGCGGCGATCCTCATCGACGTCGACTTCTTCAAGAAGTTCAACGACTGCTATGGCCATCAGGAAGGCGATCGTTGCCTGATCCAGGTCGCCAATGCGCTCAGCGAGTTGATCAAGCAATATGACGGCTCCATCGGCCGCTATGGCGGTGAGGAATTCATCGTCCTGGCCCGCATGGGCAGGAAAGACCAGGTCGCGGATCTCGCGGAAGCCATTTGCCGCACGGTCGAGAACCTGGCGATCGCGCACGAGTTGCGGCGGGACGGCATCGCGATCGTGACGGCGAGCGTGGGCGCCGCATTCACCAGGAAGCAGACCGCCGCCAAGCTGGAAAAGATCATCCACGAGGCCGATCGAGCGCTCTATCTGGCAAAAGCCAGCGGCCGAAACTGTGTCCGGCTGTTCGACCCGACCGATCCCCAGAGCAGCGACGAGAGCGAGAACCTGGCGGCTCTGCTGAAGATCGCGATCGGCCAGGATCTCGTTTCGCTCGTCTATCAGCCCATCCAGGACGTCGCTTCGGGCAGGGTCGAGGCCGTGGAAGCGCTGATGCGCCTCAAGATGCTGGACGGCACCCTGGTTCCGCCGAGCCTGTTCATTCCCGTCGCGGAGCGGACCGGCGCCATCCTCGAGCTCGGGCGTTGGGCAATAAGGACGGTGTGCGCCGAGCTCCTGGCGCAGGATCACGTGCGCGTCGTCAGCGTCAACGTCTCGCCGATCCAGCTCAAGACGCCCGGCTTCGCGACATCGGTCGCGACCATTCTGGGCGAGACCGGCGTAACCGGCAACAGGCTGGCCTTCGAGATCACCGAAGGGCTGGAGATGGAGATGCACTCCGACATCCTGCGCTGCATCAGCGACCTGAAGCTGCTCGGGATCAGGATATGGCTCGATGATTTCGGGACGGGCTTCGCCGGCCTTTCGTGGCTTCGTCTCATCGATTTCGATACGGTCAAGATCGACCGCTCGTTTCTCCACGACTGCGGCACCCCCAAGGGCATGGCGATGCTGCAGGACATCATCGCGCTGGTCAGAAATCGCGGCCACAAAATCCTGGTCGAAGGGGTGGAGACCGAGGAGCAGATGCTCCTCATGCGCCAGTTCGGCATAGACAAGGTCCAGGGCTTTCATGTCGGCCGCCCGGCTCCGGCCGCGAATTTCCAGGCCAAACGGGCCATTCAAAAACGGCCTTTCACGGTCCTCAAGTCGGCGTGACGCCGAAGCAGGCGGTGGCTTGACCGGCCATTGGCCCGTCAAGCCCGCTTGTTTCTGGCCGCGATTGCCGTCCGGTCGTGCCTACAGCATGTCGCGGCGAATAGGATTCGCCCGACCTGCTGTAGGTGATTTTATGCATTTCGTTATGCCGGAACCGAGGACACTTCCGGGCGGCATGCATTATGCCGTCTGCAACGTCCTGCGTGGCAGCGGCGGGAAGGCGATGGCTATGCCCGCGGCGCCCAGTCCGATGACAGCCGAGCCGATGAACAGCCAATGGTAGCTTGCATAGGCGTCGAAGATCATGCCGCCGGCAAGCGGCCCCAGGGCCATGCCGAGGCTGGAGAGCATGGTGGCGGCGCCGAACACGGTGCCGAGGATGCGCTGGCCGAAATATTCACGCGCCAGCACCGCGTAGAGCGGCATGACGCCGCCATAGGTGGCGCCGAAGATGACGGCCAGCATATAGAACTGGTCGAGCTGGCGGATCGAGAGATAGGCGGCAATGACGATCGCCTGGATCGCCAGCCCGGCGATCAGCACCGGCTTGACGCCCAGCCTGTCGGCAAGCACGCCGTAGAGCAGCCTGCCGCCGAGGCCAGCCAGACCCTCGACACTGTAGATCGAGACAGCGGCCATCGGGGCGACGCCGCACAGCATGGCGTAACTGACCATGTGAAAGATCGGGCCGGAATGGGCCGCGCAGCAGGCGAAGAAGGTCAGCCCCAGCACGATGAATTGCGGCGAGCGCAGCGCCTGCTCGACCGTCAGGCCGGCGCCTTCGGCGACTGGCGCCGCGGCCGCATCGGAGGCGGCGGGCTTCGGCGGCTGGCGCACCAGAAGGACGGCGGGCAGCAGCAGCACCCAGGCCAGGAGGCCGATGTCGAACATGGCGGTGCGCCATTCATAGGCCGAAATCAGCCAGCGGGCCAAGGGCGAGATCGTCATCGGCACCACGCCCATGCCGGCCGAGACCAGCGATACCGCCAGCCCGCGATTGGTGTCGAACCAGCCTGAGGTCAGCGCGATCATGGGCGCGAAGAAGGCGCTGGCCGCAAGCCCGACGAGCACGCCATAGGTGATCTGGAAGGTGAGAAGCGAACCGGCGCGGCTTGCCAGCACCAGCGCCAGCCCGAGCAGCACGGCACCGATCGTCACGACGATGCGGGCGCCGAACCGGTCGGACAGGGCTCCCCAGGCGAATCCGCCGAGGCCCATTACCAGGAAGTTGAGTGTCATGGCGCTCGAAATGCCCGCGCGCGACCAGTTGGTATCGAGCGCCATGGGTTCAAGGAAGATCGCCAGCGAGAACATGGTGCCGATGGCGACGCAGGACATCAGCGCGCCAGCCGCGACGATGACCCAACGGTAGGAAAGGTTCATGGTTTTCTCCCATGCCGGAACGCAGTCTTGAGGCGGCACGGTCCAGCTTCGCCGTGCGCTTGCGTCCGTAGGACGCCGGCATCGGCGTTCATCCTACAATCTGGTTGCATTTTTTATCCAGTCTGGATGCCCGGATTGCGGCGGTGCCCCGAAATACTGGCTCCCTGGATTTGACCTCCATTTTCGATCGTGCTTTCGAGTTGCAAGCTGCTGCATTCCTGGCCTGTCCTAGATCGGCAGTTCCGACGTGTATTTGATCGTCTGGCTCGGCACGTCGGTCTTGACGTTCTGCACGCCCTTGATGCGGCTGAGATGTTCCGACTGGAAGCGGCGGTAGTCGTCGATGCCGGCTGCCACCACGCGCACCATGGCGTCGCAGTCGCCCAGCATGAGATAGCATTCCATCACTTGCGGCAGCTTGGCCACCTCGGTGGCGAAATGTTCGATCGTGTCCTCGTCCTGCGCCTTCAGCCAGATGCGGGTGAAGAAGGTGAGGCCCTTGCCGATGCTGGCCGGATTGATCACGGCGACATAGCGGTCGATGATGCCGGCTTCCTCCAGCAGCTTGACGCGCCGCAGGCAAGGCGAGGGCGACAGGCCGACCTCATTTGCCAGATCATTGTTGGCCATGCGGCCGTCGCGCTGCAGCGCCCGCAGGATGCGCTTGTCGATGTCGTCGAGCTTCATGGTGTTTAATTCCATTTTCCTGGCAATATGTGACAGTGAATGCCAAAATTGGCTCAAAGACAACAATCTTCGCAACCAAATTGCCGAGAAGTGTGGGTATGTTTTGCTCCTGACACCCAAGAAATTTCAAACGCAGGGCAGGGCGGCTGTGAGGCTGGCCTGTGGCAGACCATGAGCATTTCACAGGCAGTCGAAGCGGCCGGCAATGGTTCGCAATCCGAGTTCCGTCGTGGTGTAACGTCCTGCGCGCCGGTGCTGGTCGGCACCATTCCCTACGCGCTGGTGCTTGGCGCCCAGGCCACGCAGAAGGGGCTGAGCACGGTCGAGTTATCGATGATGACCGGGCTGAACTTCGCCGGCGGCTCGGAATTCGCGGCGATCCAGCTGTGGACGTCGCCGCCGCATATCCTCCTCATCGTCGCCATCACCTTCCTGGTCAACAGCCGTCATTTGCTGATGGGAGCGGCGCTGGCGCCATTCCTGCGCGAGCTGCCGCGGCGCAAGGTTTTCCCGGCGCTGTTCCTCATGTGCGACGAAAGCTGGGCGCTGGGCCTGGCCGACGCCAAGCAGCGCGCCGCCGCGGGCATCGGCCCGGCCTTCAGCCCGCGCTACTATATGGGCGCCGCGCTGGCGATGTATCTCACCTGGGTGGCTTTCACCTCGCTCGGCGCCTTGCTCGGCCCGATGCTGGGCGATGTCGGGACCTATGGTTTCGACATGGCGTTTCCGGCCGTCTTCCTGGTGCTGATGCGCGGCATGTGGAAGAGCGTGGCGGCGGCGCGGCCCTGGCTGGTCAGCCTAGTCGTCGCGGCCCTTGTCTATCTCTTCATTCCCGGCGCCTGGTATGTCGCGGCGGGTGCGGTGTCGGGGCTGCTTGCTGCCTGGTTGATGGCAGGTGATGCATGATCGACATGACAACCCTTTTCACCATCGTGCTGATGGCCGGCGTCACCTATCTCACACGGATCGGCGGCTATGTCGTCCTGCGCAACCGTGTGCTGAGCGCGCGGGCGACCGCGGTGATGGAGGCGGCACCCGGTTGCGTGCTGATCTCGGTCATCGCGCCGGCCTTCGTGTCGCGCAATCCCGCCGACCTTCTGGCGCTGGCCATCACCTTCATCGCCGCGACGCGGCTTTCGATGCTGCCGACCGTGCTGATCGGCGTCGCTTCGGCGGGCCTGCTCAGGCTTTTCATTGGCTAAAACGAAAAAGGCAGGCGCGAACGCCTGCCTTTCGAGTTCAGATGATCGCGAGCCTTACGCTGCGGCAGCGGCCTGCTGGCTGGCCACCACGGCATCGACCTTGGCGGTCGCCTTGGCGAGCGCCGCGGTGACCGCGTCGGGCCCCATGCCGACGCCTTCGATGCGGATGACATCGACATCGGTCATGCCGAGGAAGCCGAGCACGCCGCGCAGATAGGGAATGGCGTGATCGAACTGCACGGCCGCGCCCTCGGAATAGATGCCGCCCGAAGCCAGCACGATATAGACCTTCTTGCCGGTGACGAGGCCCTTGGGGCCGTTCTCGCCATAGGCAAAGCTCCGGCCGGAGCGGGCGATGTGGTCGACCCAGGACTTCAGCGTCGAGGAGATGTTGAAGTTGATGAAGCCGGTGGCGAGGATCACCGTGTCGGCGGCGAACAACTCGTCGAGCACGACGTCGGAAACGCCCACCACTTCGGCCTGGCGCGGGGTGCGCGCTTCAACCGGGGTGTAGATGCCGGTCGCATAATCGGTATCGATATGCGGCAGCGGGTTGGCGACGAGATCGCGCACGACCAGCGTGTTCGACGGGTCGGCGGCCAGAAGCTTCTGGGCGAATTCGGTGGCGATGCGGGTCGAGTGCGAGGCAGCGCCGCGCGGGCTCGAGGTAACAAGAAGAATGGACATAGCGGGTCTCTCCAGTGGAATGAATTGTCCGGCTCCATATGGGGCTATCGATCCATCAGATAAACTGGTATATTTTCTATATGATCCATCTATCGAATGGATAGGATAAATGCAGCCGAACCCGACCCTCGACCAGCTCCAGATCCTTGTCGCCGTTGCCGACACCGGCAGTTTCTCGGCCGCGGGCCGCAAGCTCAACCGGGCGCAATCCGTCATCAGCTACGGCATCGCCAATCTCGAGGCGCAGCTTGGGCTGAAGCTGTTCGAGCGCGAGGGCACGCGCGAGCCGCTACTGACCGAGATCGGCCGGGCCATGCTGGAAGACGCGCGGCGCATGGTGAGCGTGCTGCAGCGCATCCGCTCACGCGCCGACGGCCACCATCATGGGCTGGAGGCCGAGGTGGCGCTGGCGGTCGACGTGGCATTGCCTTCACCCGTGCTGGTGCGGGTGCTGAAGGCGTTCGAGAAGCAGTTCCCGACCGTGACGCTGCGCCTGCATATCGGCACGCTCGGCCTCATTCCCGATCTCGTCGTCAGCGGCCAGGCGGATCTCGGCATTGGCGGCTTGCTGGGGGATGTCGACGTGCACCTCGTGCGCATCGGCTTCATGTCCCTGGTGCCGGCGGCCGCACCCAACCATCCACTGGCGCTGCTGCCGAAGCCAGTGGCGCTCGAGGATGTGCGCGAGCACACGCAGCTCGTCGTCATTGACCAGTCCGAGCGCACCAAGGGACGCGATTACGGCGTCTTCGCCTATCGCACCTGGCGACTGACCGACATGCGCACCAAGCACATATTGATGCGCGAGGGGCTGGGTTGGGGCGGGCTGCCGCGCTGGCTGATCGCCGACGATCTGGCCAGTGGCCGCCTGGTGGAACTTGATCTCGAACCCTACCAGGAAACGAGCTCGCCCTTGTTTGCCATGCACCGCAACGACCGCAGCCCGAAGCCGGCGGCCGCGTGGCTGATCGACCGCTTCAAGCGCGGGCTCGGCTGCTTCAACGAATTCGAGCCCGGCGAGGTGCCCGAGGACGAGCCGGAGACCCATGGCGCTTCTGGTTCCGGTATCTGACCTGGCAACTCGCAGCCGAACTTCCAGGTCCCGCCGCGGACATCACCGGATCACCGTCACCCCGGAAACCACGATCTGCGCCGTGCGGGCCGTCAATCTCCCACGTCTGCGTAGCGTCGGTTTTTCATAGGTCTTTTTCATCTGTCGGTCCCAATGTAAGCCTCAAGGGATGAGTTGAGCCCTGACATAACGAGATACGAGCGTTCCGGTTGCGTCGCCATTCCATCCTCTGCCGCGGAGGGAGGGATTCAAATTAGATTGCGTTCAAACTCTATCCTTTTTATAGATGTCGAACGAAATCTAAATTGGGAGTCGAGATGCGAGTCAGTCGCACACAGGCGGAAGCAAATCGCGACGCGGTGATCAACGCGGCGAGCCGGCTTTTTCGAGAGCACGGCTTTGACGGTATCGGGCTGAAGGATCTGATGAAGGGTGCCGGGCTGACCCAAGGCGCCTTTTACAAGCAGTTCGACTCCAAGGAGGATCTGGCAGCGCAGGCATCGCGGCGAGCGATGGAACACGCGACCCGCAGATGGTCGGCTGTTGCTGCCGGAAGCCCCGACCCCCTTGAAGCCCTTATCGGGCTCTACCTTTCAACAGGGCATCGCGAAGAGAAGAGCGACGGCTGTCCGATCGTGGCGCTTGGTTCGGACGCGGCGCGCCAAGGCGAGGAGGTCAGGGCGCCATTCCAGGATGGCATTGCAGCCCACCTCGAGGTTCTCGACGAATTGATGCCGGCGGCAAAAGGTCCAAAAACCCATCGCAAGGCCATGGCGATGCTGTCTCTGGTGGTGGGTGCCGTGACGATCTCCCGTATCCTCAAGGATGAAGAGATGTCGCAGGCTTTTCTCGATGCCGCCGCCGGCGAAGTCAGGCGAATTGCCGCCGCGCAGGAATAGAGGCGATCGCGACCGGGCGCCCGCGCTGCGCCATCACGCGAACGGATCAAGCAGAATGACAGCTGGAGTAGAGATGCGTCGGATCGTTATTACAGGCATGGGAGCAGTCAGCCCTCTTGGGGCCAGCGTGGCGACGTCCTGGTCCCGGCTCCTGGCTGGCCGCTCGGGCATAAGGAGCCTGCCGGCCGAAATGGTGGGAGACCTGCCGGCGAAGGTCGGCGGAACGGTTCCCTCGTTGCAGGAAGACCCCGAAGCCGGCTTCGATCCAGACACCGTCCTGGCCCCGAAGGAACAGCGCAGGGCGGACCGCTTCATTGTCTTTGCACTGGCGGCGGCGGAAGAGGCGCTGGCCCAGGCGGGGTGGAAGCCGGTCTCGGACGATGACAGGGCCCGCACCGCGACGATCATCGCTTCGGGTGTCGGAGGATTTCCCGCGATAACCGAAGCCGTGCGAACCGTCGACCAGCGCGGTGTTCGGCGTCTCTCGCCGTTCACCGTGCCATCGTTCCTGGTGAACAGGGCAGCGGGACAAATTTCGATCCGACACGGGTTCAAGGGTCCGCTCGGCGCTCCGGTGACTGCCTGCGCGGCCGGCATCCAGGCGATCGGCGATGGGGCGCGTCTGATCCGCGCCAATGAGGCCGACATCGCGGTCTGCGGCGGAACGGAAGCCTGCATGAATGCGGTCAGCCTCGGCGGCTTTGCCGCGGCACGCTCGCTTTCGACCTCCTTCAATCACCGTCCCGATCAGGCGTCCCGTCCGTTCGACATGCTGCGAGACGGCTTCGTCATGGGCGAAGGAGCCGGAATCCTGGTCATCGAGTCCTTGAGCCATGCGCTTGCGCGCGGCGCCAAGCCGCTGGCCGAGCTCGTCGGCTACGGCACGACGGCGGACGCTTATCACATCACGTCCGGCCCCGAGGATGGCGACGGTGCGCGCCGGGCCATGGAGATCGCGATCGCCCAAGCCGGCATTTCGGCACGGGAAGTCCGCCATCTCAACGCGCACGCGACCTCCACGCCGGTCGGCGATGCGGGAGAGATCGAGGCGATCAAAAGGGTCTTCGGCGCGGACTTCGGCATAGCGGTCAGCGCAACGAAGTCGGCGACCGGACATCTGCTCGGAGCCGCCGGCGGGCTTGGAGCCATCTTCACGGTGCTGGCGCTCAGGGACCAGGTCGCGCCGCCGACGCTCAATCTGAGCGCCCCCGATCCGGCCGGCGACGGGATCGACTTCGTCGCAAACCACGCCCGGCCAATGGAGATGGACTACGCGATCTCCAATGGTTTCGGCTTTGGCGGGGTTAACGCCAGTGCGTTGTTCCGGCGCTGGACCGACTAGCCAGCCGGTGCGGGCGCCGGAGCGGCCGCTGATGAGCCGCCGGCCGTGGACGACCAGCGGGACACATTTTCGAAACGCAACCCTGGCCAAAGAAAGAACTCCCATGAACAAAACCAATCTCGGCGTCGCCCTGGTCACCGGGGCATCCTCCGGCATCGGGCACGCAACGGCCAAGGCCCTGCTCGAGGCGGGCTTTCGCGTGTTCGGAACCAGCCGTCGCGCGGCGGGCGAGAGGACCGACGGCGTCACCATGCTGACCTGCGACGTGACCGATGACGCGTCCGTGGCGAAACTGGTCGATGACGTTCTGGCCAAGGCTGGACGCATCGACCTGCTCGTCAACAATGCCGGGATGGGTCTGTTTGGCGGCGCGGAAGAGTCCTCGACCGCCCAGGCCCAGGCGCTGTTCGACGTGAACGTCTTCGGCGTGTTGCGCGTGACCAACGCGGTGTTGCCGGCAATGCGGCGCCAGGGAAAGGGCAGGATCGTCAATTTGAGTTCGGTCCAAGGGTTCATCCCGGCTCCCTATTTCGCGCTTTATGCGTCGACCAAACATGCCATCGAGGGCTATTCCGAATCGCTCGACCATGAACTGCGCCCGTTCGGCATTCGCGTTGCGCTGGTGGAGCCCGCCTATACCCGTACGTCATTCGAGGAGAATCTCGCCGCCCCCGACCAGGTGCTTGATATCTATGACTCCGCGCGCACCGGCATGACCTTGGCCGTGCGGAAATCGATGGAAAACGGCGATGCGCCCGAAGTGGTGGCGGCGGCGGTGTTGAAAGCGGCCACCGATCCCGCTCCGAAGAGGCGCTATACGGCGGGAAAGATGGCGCGCCAGGTCAGTCTCCTGCGCCGTTTCGTCCCCGCGACCGCATTCGACAAGAGCCTGCGAAAGCAGCTCGGGTTGCCGGTCTGAGAGGGGGCTTTACTCGCGAACACCGAGCTGACCAGGAACCAACTTCAGGCGCGCGACAGTCCGTCGATCAGCGCCATAAGGACGGCGCGGTAGTCCTCGGCTGATGCGCCCGCCTCGATGGCGAGCGCCGCCCGATCGAAAGCCGAGCCGAGCAGGGCTGTCAGCGCCTCCGCCGGCAGCTTTGTCATCGATCGTGCGCGCATGGCCGCGACAAGGCCTTCACGCAGCGAGCGGTTGCCGTGGCGGTTATCGATGGCATCCATGGCGGCACGGCCGAGTACGGCCGGGCCGTCGAGCAGCAAGAGCCGCGTGCGGCCGGGCGCGCGCATGGCGGTGAGATAGGCTTCTGACCCGGCAATCAGCGCATCGCGGGGGCTGAACGAAGGCGGGGAGGCGCGGTCGATCTCTTTCGCCACCGCCGCGGCCTCCTGTTCAACCACGGCGGCGAATAGCGCCTGCTTGTCGGCAAAGTGGTGGTAGAGCGCGCCGCGCGTCACGCCGGCGGCGGCGACGATCTCCGGCGTGCCGGTCTCGGCATAGGACTTCTCCGTAAACAGTTTGCGCGCCGCCGCGATCAGGTCGGCGCGTGTCGCCTCGGTGCGGTCGCGGTTCGAGCGGCGTCCGGATTCCTGTTGCATACATGCAGCCTGTATGTTAATCCACTTTACATGCAGACTGTATGTTAATTGACGGGAGAAGGAAAGATGAAGACGACGAGCTACTATCCGGTGCTGATGACCGGCGATGTCGCCGGCACGGCGGCCTTCTATGTCGAGCATTTCGACTTCCGGGCCCTGTTTACGAGCGACTGGTACGTGCACCTGCGATCGGTGGACAACAGCAGGGTGAACCTCGGCATCGTCCGGGGCGACCACGAGACGGTCCCGGAGGAGGGGCGAGGGCGGACCTCGGGCCTGCTGATCAATTTCGAGGTCAGGGATCCCGATGCGGTCTATGAGCGGATCCTTGCTGCCGGCCTGCCGATCCTGCGCACGCTGCGCGACGAGCCTTTCGGCCAGCGCCACTTCATCACCAAAGACCCCAACGGCGTGCTGATCGACGTCATCAAGCCGATCCCGCCCAGCGAGGAGTTCCTGGCGCAGTATGCGGAAGGCGCGGCGGGGGCTTGAGCGGCCGCCTCAGCTCGCCCTTGCCACCGGTGTCACCGCCACCTGGCTGACGCCGGTGCGGCGCACCACGGTGCACAGCGTCTCGCGGCCGATGCGCTCGGCGTCGAGCATGCGCACGAGGTCGTCGACGCCGGTGACCGGTCGTCCGTCAATGGCGGCGATGATGTCGCCTTCCTTGAGACCCGCCTTGGCCGCCGGGCCGTCCTTCTCGACGCTGCGCAGCCGTACGGCCGTGCTGGTCGACACCTGCGACAAGAGTGCTGCGCGGCGCGGCAAATTGACGGTGTCGGCGGAGATGCCGATGAAGGCGCGGCGCACGCGGCCGAAGCGGATGATCTCGGAGATGACGAACCTGGCGGTGTTGGAGGCGACGGCGAAGGCAATGCCTTGCGCGCCGTGGATCATGGCGGTGTTGACGCCGATCACTTCGCCCGCCGACGACACCAGCGGCCCACCGGAATTGCCGGGGTTGAGCGCCGCATCGGTCTGGATGACGTCGTCGATCAGCCTGCCGGTCGAAGCGCGCATCGAGCGGCCGAGCGCCGAGACGACGCCAGAGGTGACCGTCCACTCGAAGCCGAGCGGATTGCCGATGGCAATCGCGATCTGGCCGCGCCGCAGCCGCTTGGAATCGCCGAGCGGCGCCACATCGGCGAAGCTGCCGTCGGCGCGCACCAGGGCGATGTCGGTATCGGGATCGCGGCCGAGCACGCGGCCCTCGCTGGAGGCGCCGTCCGGCATCGAAACGCGCACCGTCTTGGCATCGCCGACGACATGGAAATTGGTGACGACCAAGCCGTCCGGCGCGATGACGAAGCCCGAGCCATGGCCGCCCGGGCCGCCGATGCGCTCGATGCGGCAGACCGCCGGGCCGATGCGGTCGACGGCGTCGGCTACTGTTTCGGAATAGGCATCGAGCAAGGTGTCATCGGATCGGATTTTGGGGGCGGCGAGGGCCATCGGTTGGGTTCCGTGTTTTCAGGCTTTTTCGTGACTATATGTGCGGAGCGGCCCGAACCGCCGCGACCTGACCAGATGGCCAGTCGAACCCGTAACTAGCCGTCAGGCGAGTACCTGCAGGCGCGCCGTCGAGCGATATCTGGGACATGCAAGAAACCCAGGAGACCCTTATGAGCGACTTCAATCTGAGCGCGTTTTCAGACGCCATCGCCGATCTGGCCGCCAAGGCCGCCCCCGCAACGGCGAGCTTCACCACCCATCATCACCGCACGGCCAGTGCCTTCCATTGGAGGGACGGTTATTTCGTCACCGCCGAGGAAGCCGTCGAGGCCGGCGAGGAGATCGAACTGACGCTGGCTTCGGGCGAGACAGTGAAGGCCGAGCTGGTCGGTCGCGATCCTTCGACGGGCGTCGCCCTGATGAAGCCGGCGGATGCGGCCAACGCGCCTGCCCTTGCCAAGGCCGATGCCGTTCGGCCGGGCAACATCGCCATTGCCATCGGCAACAGCCAGGGTTCGGCACTGGCTGTGTCCGGCTCGGTCGGCGAGGTTGGTCCGGCCTGGCGCTCGATGCGCGGCGGCGCCATCGACCGGCGCATCAATCTGGCCGTCGGCGCCGGCGGCCGCTTCGAGGGCGGCCCGGTGCTCGACGCCAAGGGCGCGCTGATCGGCATGCTGCTGTTCGGGCCGCGCGGGCGCGCGCTGGTCATGCCGTACGAGACGATCGAACGGGCCGTCGCCACCTTGCGCGAAAAGGGCCATGTCGCGCGCGGCTATCTCGGCGCCGGCCTGCATCCGGTTCGCGACCGCGACGCGCATGGCGCAATGGTGATGAGCCTCGACGACAATGGCCCGGCCAAGGCCGCCGGCCTCTCGCTCGGTGACATCATCGTGGCGTGGAACGGCGAGGCCGTGCATGGTCCGCGCGACCTTATCCGCCGGCTCGGGCCCGACAGCGCGGGCGCTTCGGTGACGTTGGGTGTCGTGCGCGGCGGCGAGCAGCGCGACGTCGCGCTGACCATCGGCGAAAAGCCGCTGAGCTGAGAGGATCGATGGAAACACTCGCCAGCGACCGGATCGAGACCGACAGCGCGGCTTCGCGGCGGCTGGTAGTGCTGATTGCGCTTGCCGATGCCGGGCGCGCCGAGCGCCTGGCGGCATCGCTTGCCGCCAGCGACGACCTGTTGCCGATGGTCGTTGGCGGCGGCAGGGCCGACGTTGCGGTCGTCGACGACAGGAGCGGTGATGCCGTGCCGGCCTCGGTGCCACGGGTGCTGCTCTCGGCGCGTGCCAGCGCAGAGCGGCCTGCCGGCGAAGTGTTTGCCGTCATGCCCGCCGGCGCGGACGACCTGCTGATCGCCGCGGCGGCGCGGTTGGCCGCCGCTGGCTACAGCATATCGGGCAATGGCCGCGCGCCCGGACATCGCGAGGATTTCCACGCAGGCGAGCCGTTCGAGGATGAAGTTTTGGACGAGCACGCCGCCCGGCCAGCGCTGTCGCCACGCGAGGCGGAAGTGCTGGCGCTGCTTGCCGAAGGGGCGCCCAACAAGGTGATCGCGCGGCGGCTCAACATTTCCGTGCACACGGCGAAGTTCCATGTCGCCGCGATCCTGATCAAGCTCGGCGCCGCCAATCGTACGGATGCCATCGCCATTGCGATGCGTCAGGGGCTGGTGCTGGTTTAGCGGTAATCATCACCAAGGCCAGCGCTGCCCCTCATCCGCCTGCCGGCACCTTCTCCCCGTATAGTGACGGGGAGAAGGGAATTGGCAGCCACCTCGGCGCTATTCTTTGCAACGTCAATGATGGCGAAGGCGGCGACCACGGCATCTTTGTCGCCGTCACTATGCGGGGAGAAATGCCCGGCAGGGCAATGAGGAGCCGCTCCACCATGCTAGACGGACCCTCCGTAGCGTCATCATCAGTCCCCCCTCCAGCCTCTTGTATCCGGGTTCGCCGCGGGCAAGGATCGCGCCGACGAAAAGTTGCAGGGAGGCGAAGAATATGTCGCTCGAGGGAAAGACGCTGTTTATCTCCGGCGGGTCGCGCGGCATTGGGCTGGCGATCGCGCTGCGCGCCGCGCGCGATGGCGCCAATGTGACGATCGCGGCCAAGACCGCCGAGCCGCATCCGAAGCTGCCGGGCACGATTTACAGCGCGGCGCAAGAGATCGAGCAGGCGGGCGGCAAGGCGCTCCCGGTGCTGTGCGACATTCGCGAGGAAGCGCAGGTGGCCGACGCGGTCGCCAAAACCGTCGAGAAATTCGGCGGCATCGATATCTGCGTCAACAATGCCAGTGCCATCCAGCTCACCGGCACGCTGGAAACCGACATGAAGCGCTATGATCTGATGCATCAGATCAACGCGCGCGGCACCTTCCTCGTGTCCAAAATGTGCATTCCGCACCTGAAGTTGGCTAAAAACCCTCACATCCTGAATCTGGCGCCGCCGCTCGACATGAAGGCGAAATGGTTCAAGAGCCACGTCGCCTACACCATGGCCAAGTTCGGCATGTCGATGTGCACGTTGGGCATGAGCGCGGAATTCGCCAGGGATGGCATCGCGGTCAATTCGCTGTGGCCGATCTCGACCATCGACACGGCGGCGGTGCGCAATCTCCTGGGCGGGGCGACCGTGGCGGCGATGAGCCGCTCGCCCGATATCATGGCCGACGCCGCGCATGCGATCTTCATGCGGCCGTCGCGCGAGGCAACAGGCAATTTCTACATCGACGAGGAGGTGCTGCGCGCCGAGGGCGTCAACGATTTCTCGGTCTATGCGCCCGGGGCTACCGGACCGCTGGCGGGAGATTTCTTTGTGCCGGACGAGGTGTTTGCGAATTCCGATACGAAGATCAGGACAGCCTTCTAGAAATGCCTGGGATAGTCCATGCGCTGATGCAAAATGCGTACGACGTTGATGGATCCCTGGCCCATTCGCAGAAACACCACGTGTGACCCGACGGCATACTTCAACAAATCCGACCGGATATTCGAGGCGCTTCTCGCGATCGTTGGGAATTGATCTATAAGTTTGACCACGGAGTGGATGGTGCGGATATACGCCTCCGCTCGCTCCGCGCCCCATTCACCTAAGGAATGGTCCCATATGGCGTCCAGGTCTGCTTTCGCCTTCGGCGAAAACCGGACGGTCCGCTTCACCGGTGTTTCTTGGACTTGAGAAAAGCCTCGATGTCGAATGGCTCGGGATCGCCAGACTTGTCCCCCTCATCAATAGCAGCCCGAAGCTGCTCAAGCTTCAGTTCCTGTTCTTCCAAAAGACGCAGGCCTGCGCGAACGGCTTCGCTGGCTGAGCCGAAGCGGCCGCTCGCGATCTGTCGCTGGATAAAGGCGTCGTACTGATCACCCAATGTGATGGACGTGTTCTTGGGCATCATCAATCTCCGATACCAATAGATGGTATCAATTCGTCGGAAAGTTGACAAGCATTGGAGCGCGGTCTCTCATTCACGCCTGCCTTGCTCAGGCCCCTCAGCCGGCGTTGGCAGCGTATTCGGCCACCAGACCATCGTTAGATGGGCTTGAAGCAAAAAACCCCGCCGGAGAGGGCCGGCGGGGCTCGATGCGTCCCGCTGGAGTCGGGACGGGGCAGGGAACGCCCAGTGCAGAATCTGGGGTGCGAAGCCCGGTGATTCAATGAGCCGGCTCCAAGGGCTGTACAATTCTTGTTGACCCGGCAGCGCTGCTGCCAGTTCCAGCCCATCCCGGTGACCGGGATGAGCTGCTATTGCCGACCTGATTCCAGAAATCACCGCAAGGCGCTGGAAACGCAGGTCAATTGTTGCTCGCCACCGGCGCCACCAGCGAGGTGATGCGACGGATGGCGACGCGCCTGTTCTCGCGGTTGGGCGCCGAGGTGTCGACCTTCAGATACTCCTCGCCATAACCCTGTGTCGTCAGATTCTCGGGCGGGATGCCGAAGGCATTGGTCAGCGCTTCCGCAACCGCTTCGGCACGGCGATCCGACAGTGCAAGGTTCGCCTCCGGCGTTCCGACGGCGTCGGTATGGCCCTCGATCAGGAAGGTCTCGGCTGGGTTCTTCTTCAGCAGTTTCTCCATGGCGTTGGCGACGCCCTCCAGTTTCTGCACCTCGGTGTCGGAGATCGAAGAAGAGCCGAATTCGAAGTTCAGCGTGTCGAGGTCAATGCGCCGAGCAATGTCACGCACGCGGGCCGAACGCTTGACCTCGTTGATCGAATAGAGGCGCTGCACCTTCTCCACCGGCGGCTGTTCGAGGAAGGTATAATAGTCGTCGTCGCTTTCGACATCCTCGGAATCGAGAATGTAATCCCGGCGCGGGATGGTCAGCCGCATCGGCGGCAGGTCATCGCCGGGATCGCGCCAGTCGTTTTCGTCCTGGTAGCTGCGCTCGTCGACATAGCTCAGCACATATTCGCGACCGTCGGGCGCGATGCGCGACCGCTGCAGAATGTCGCCGTAGCGGTTGCGGATGGTGACGATCCGGAAGCCATTGTCGCGCTCGACCGTCTCGCGCGTGCGGCCCTGCGGCAGGTCCTCGTAGTAGACGTCCTTGGCGCCGCGGGTCAGGCGTGGGCGATCATTGCTCTGGACGAACGTCTGATCGTTGAACTGGATGATGACCCGGTCACCGATCTCCTTGAGCACGTCGACGCCCTCGGGCCGGCGGCGATCACGAATGTCCTCGTCAGGCGCGCGCTCGAGGCGCTTGCCCTGCTCCTGAGTCACAGGCGCGATCTTTTCGGGCTTGATCGCCTCCTGGGCGGTCCTATCGTCCGTTGGGGGCGGACCCTGATCCACCGGCGCCACTACCGGCTTGCGGCCCTGGTCACCGCCCTGCTGGGCATTCTGCCCGCCATTTTGCTGCCCACCATTCTGCTCTTCGCCATTCTGGTTGGCGGGCTTGCGGCCGCCCTGGCCATTCTCGCCGCGACCCTTGCGCTTGGCATCCTTCTGGCTGTCGAGGATGGGGGCGGCGTTCTTGTCGGCGGGTGCTTCCCCCTGAACGGGGTTTTCGCCCTGGACAGGCGCGGCCTTCCCGCTGGTGGCGGGCTGCTCTCCCGTCGCCGGCTGTTCGCCGGTGGCGGGCTGTTTGCCGGTCAGCGGCTGTTCGCCGGTCGCAGGCTGCTCACCGGTCGCCGGCGGTTCGCCAGCCGGTTTCCTGCCGTGTTTCTTCGTCTTGTCCTGCGACTGCTCGCCCTGGGCGGCAGGCTGCTCGCCGGCGGGGGCCGGTTCAACCTTCGGCGTCGCTTCGCCGGCAGGAGCTTCCTTGGGCGTCGGGGCGGTCTCCGGCACGGCGGCCGGCGCCTCTTTCTGCTGATCCTGCTTGTGTTTCCTGCCGGGCTTGACCGGCTGGTTGTCGTTGGCGGGCGCGGCCTCGCCGGCGGGCGCCTGTTCGGTCTGCTGCTGCTGGTCGCGCTTCTTCTTGCGCGGCTGCTGCTCGTCGGTGGCGGGCGCTGCCTCGCCGGCGGGCGCCTGTTGGGTCTGCTGCTGCTGGTCGCGCTTCTTCCTGCGCGGCTGCTGCTCGTCGGTGGCGGGCGCTGCCTCGCCGGCGGGCGCCTGCTCGGCCTGCTGCTGCTGGTCGCGCTTCTTCCTGCGCGGCTGCTGCTCGTCGGTGGCGGGCGCTGCCTCGCCGGCGGGCGCTTGCTCGGCCTGCTGCTGCTGGTCGCGCTTCTTCCTGCGCGGCTGCTGCTCGTCGGTGGCGGGCGCTGCCTCGCCGGCCGGTGCCTGCTCAGCCTGCTGCTGCTGGTCGCGCTTCTTCTTGCGCGGCTGCTGTTCTTCGGCCGCGGGGGCGGGCTTCTCGGCGGCGGGAGCGGACTCCGTCTGCTGCTGCTGCTGCTCGCGCTTCTTCTTGCGCAGCTGTTCCTGGTCGCTCTGCCCCTGATCGGTGGGCGTGTCCTGCGCCAGGATGATCAGCGGTGTCGCGCCGCGCTGCATGGGGCCGAACGCGGCTGTCCCCTCGAGCGGGGACGCGCCTAACGGCGCGGATGCCATCAACAGGCCAAGGGCTGTGCCTGCCAGAATCCGTGGTTGGCGTTTCATCGAAATTCTCCTTGTGGGGTCCCATCCTTGCCGAAACCGCTTTTAACGAAATTGGTTCCAGCGGCGCATCGTTAGGGGCCGTACGGGGCTATTGGCCGGCCTTTTGAAGGCAAATTCGTGTCATTCGAACGAGTTACCGCGCCATTTCCCGCTCTTGCAGCGCTTGACCTCGGCGGCGGCTGGGGCCACATGCCGGATATGGAAACGCCGTTCTGGAAAACCAAGACGCTGGAAGAGATGAGCCCCACGGAGTGGGAATCGCTCTGCGACGGCTGCGGCAAGTGCTGCCTGTCGAAGCTCGAGGACGAAGACACCGGCGAAATCTACTGGACCAGCGTCGGCTGCCGGCTGTTCGACGCCGAAAGCTGCCGCTGTGCCGACTATGCCAACCGACTGGCGCGCGTTCCCGATTGCGTCGGGTTGACGCCGCAGAATGTGCGCACCATCAGCTGGCTGCCCAGCACCTGCGCCTACCGGCTGGTGGCCGAGGGCCGCGACCTCTACTGGTGGCACCGGTTGGTATCGGGCAGTGCCGAGACCGTACACGAGGCCGGCATCTCGATGCGCGGCCGGGTCAAGGCCAGCGAGACCGACCTTGCCGAGGCGGAAGACTATTTTGACTATATGCTCGACGACGAGCCCTGACGCGCGGACATCGGCAGGAGTTTGCCTGTCGGGAACAAGGACGAGGGAGGCGTTTGGCGCGGATATTGTTGAATGCCGGCAAGGGATTTGGCCGGCGAGGGATTTGCAAATGACCGGGGCTTTGCCCCGCCGGCGCCAGATGAACCGCAGATGAACGGGCAGTTCGTAAACAGTTCAGGCAGGCCAGTGCATTCTCCCGCCATCGGTTTCACGAGGACGGGCGCAAGCCCGCAACAAGGAGAGAGAACCATGTACACCACCATCAAGACGGCAGCGCTTTCGGCTCTGGTCGGCCTCGGCGCGCTGACGGCCATCCCCGCCCATGCCGACAGCCTCTATCTCGGCTTCGGCAACAACCAGGATCCGCGCTTCGGCGTCTATGCCGGCGACGACGGCTATCGGCATCGCCGCGACGACTGGCGCCGCGACGGCTGGCGCCGCGGCTGCTCGCCGGATCGCGCGCTCGACAAGGCCGAGCGCATGGGCCTCTACCGAGCCCGCATCGTCGATGCCAACCGTCGCGTGGTCAAGGTGATGGGCCGTCAGGACGGCGACCGTGTCGTCATCGTGTTCGCCAACGAGCGCGGTTGCCCGGTCATCTATCGCTGAGGCTTAGGCCTGGAGGCTGATCTTCTGCGAAGACCAGCCTGGAGACACGACCTTCCATGAAGGTCGGTCTGGACTAGCGGAGCCCCTGTCCCATTGGGCGGATGCGGCTCGAAAAAACCCCGCGGGAGCGATCCCGCGGGGTTTTTCATGCGGGCCAAGGGACGGACGATGGCCGGCAGGACCGGCCATCCACTCAACCCGGTTACTTCAGTTCGAAGGTAACGGTGACCTGGACATTGTAGGCGTTCTCGCCGGCCTGCACCGGCGCTGCCCCGGCCGCGGCGTCGAAGGCCTTGGCGTTGATCGGCATCGGCGCCGGCCTGATGTTCTGATCCGTGATCTCGAGCACCCGGCCGAGGCTGACGCCGGCCGCCTCGGCCAGCGTCCTGGCCTTGGCCGTGGCGTCGGCGACAGCCTTCTTGCGCGCCTCGGTGACGGTGGCCGCCGGATTGTCATTGGTGAAGGCGATGCCGCCGCCCTGGTTGACGCCGAGCGACACCGCCTTGTCGAGGATTTCGCCTGTCTTGTCGACGTCGCGCACGCGCACCGAAAGCGTGTTGGTCACCTGATAGGCGACGAGTTCGGCCTCCTGGCTGCCGTCGGGCTTGTTGGTGAAGTTGTAGCGGGGGTTGATCTGGATGCCCGCGGTCTGCAGGTCGCGATCCTTGATGCCGGCGGCCTTCATCGCGGCGATCACGGCGGCCATGGCGTCATTGTTGGCGTCGAGCGCGGCGCGCGCCGTCTTGGCTTCGCGCATGACGCTGAGCGTCAGGATCGCCAGATCGGGGGCTACGGTTGCTTCGCCCTCGCCGGACACGATGATGCGGGGCGGCGTCGGCAGATCGGTGGCTCCAGCCATCGCCGGAAAAGCGATTGCAACGGCGAGCGCGAGTGGCAAAAGATGTCTGGTCATGAAAATCTCCTTGGTCTGCGATCAGGTCGCAAGGGTCGCGTAGAGCGCGATTATGGGTTGATTTGGGCGATCTGCGAAAGCCCGCCGGTAAAGGCTTGTGCGGCGATGCGAAAAACATTAATCCAGCCCGCGTGGGGCCTGTAGCTCAATGGTTAGAGCCGGCGGCTCATAACCGCTTGGTTGGGGGTTCGAGTCCCTCCGGGCCCACCAAAAGTCTCACTCAAGTAGTTGATTTTGATATATATTTCAGAGGCGGCCACAACGTGGACTCGAACCCCTCTTCCTGACCAGAACTACCCCCGGCGATTTTCCTTGCGATCTCGGAATCGCTTGGTCATTAAGTTCACCTTCGCCGTTTCCTGAAGCAGACATCGTCGGAGACTGCGTTTCTAGGTCGCGAGAATGTTGGCCCTTTCTTGGTCGCGTCTTACAAAACTGCGCCACCCGCCATAGGCGGAGATATCGGCGGCGTCAGTCAGGCCGGCGGTTTCCACCAAAAACCCCTTGGCTGCGCTGCCATCCTCGAGTTCGATCGTTCCTACGCCCAGCGGTGGGGGGATGGCGGCGACGAATCGTCCGAACGCCTCCGGACCCAGCCGCCAGACCTCGACGTCTATTCGCATTCCATCCCTGGAGACCCGGACAAGGCCCGGCTTGGGCACGGATTGGCCGGCAAGCGCGTAGAGCCGGTAGGCAGGTGTGGTTTTCGTTACTCTCGAGAATTGGGCGCCTAGGTCCCTTAGCTGACCGTTGAGCGGCATCCCCGACAGATGCGCGCCGACCACCACCAGATCAATCGTCTGGTCCTGTGCAACGTTGCCAGGCAAGGCACTCCCCGGCTGCGCCCAGCCGGTCGCGCCGAGCGGAAGAGCGCTCATGGCATGAACGTCGCGCGCGAGCGACGCCGTGAGCCAATCCTTGCCCACCATACCCAGCAGGGTCACGCTCATCGGCAGCCCATCGTCGCGCTTGCCGGTCGGCACGGCGATGCCGCACATATCGAGCAGATTGACGAAATTTGTGTAGGTACCGAGCCGACTGTTGGTGGTGATCGGATCGGCAAGCACCGCCTGGAGAGCGTAATGCGTTGGTGCCGTCGGCACACAGAAAAGGTCGACAGAGGCGATGATCGGGGCGAGCTTGGCCTTGTAGGCCTGAAGCGCATAGAGGCCGTTGAAGGCATCGGCCGCTGACAGGCCGCGCGCGCCGCCAATGATTTTGCGCGTTACCGGATGCATTGCGGCTTCGTTGGCGTCCATGAAGTCGCGGATCGCCGCGTAGCGTTCGGCAACCCAGGCTCCTTCATAGAGAAGATTTGCGGTGGCGTAGAAATCGGCGAACGGAATTTCGACCAGCCGACAACCAAGCTTTTCCAGCAAGCCAAGCGCCGCCTCAAAGCCCGTCTGCATCGATGCGTCGCCGAAGAATTTCAAATCCGCCTTCTGCGGCACGCCGACCGTCAGCACGGGTGGGCGAGCGGCAAGCGCCGGCACCTTGATGGCGCGCGAATAGGCATCGGCCGGGTCCTTGGCCGCCGCCACGCCGTACACTGCGTAGGCATCGTCTACGGTGAGCGCGAATACCGAGATGCAGTCGAGCGTACGGCAGGCTGGCACAACGCCGGCGCCCGAAAGCGCGCCGACCGTCGGCTTCAGCCCGACGATGTTGTTGAGACCGGCGGGGATGCGGCCGGACCCGGCCGTGTCGGTGCCTAGCGCGAAGGAGACGATGCCGCGCGCCGTCGCAACGGCGGATCCCGAAGAGGAGCCGCCGGGCACCAGGCTGGCATCGACAGCGTTCCTCGGGATCGGATAGGGCGTGCGCACACCGACCAGACCGGTGGCGAACTGGTCGAGATTGGTCTTGCCGACCACCAGCGCCCCGGCAGCCTTCAGCCGCGCCACCACGGTTGCGTCCTTGTCTGGTATGTAGGCATATTCGGCGCAGGCGGCGGTTGTCGGCATGCCGGCGACATCGATGTTGTCCTTGACCGCGAACGGCACGCCCCACAGAGGCTTGGCCACCGGATCGAACGGTCCGAGCTTTTGCGCCTGCGCCAGCATCTCCGCCTTGGCGGCGAGATGAATGAAGATGCCGGGATCGTCAGCCGCCTCGATGCGGGCGTGGACTGTATCGACCATGTCAGCAACGCTGACGCCGGCCGCATAGGCGGCGTGCAGGCCGCCGATGTCGAAGCGGATCTCGTTCATGTGGCCTCTCCCAGAATAATCACGGGCAGGTCCCACTGGATCAGCACGACGCAGCCGTCCTTGGTCCACACCGAATGCTCGGTCCCCACCGGATTCAGGACGACGCTGCCGGCCTGATAATTGCCATTCTCGTCGCTCTGCGTGCCCTCGAGCACGACGATGGTTTCGAGCCCGACATGGCGGTGGCGGGGCACGGCCGCCCCGGACTGGTATTTCAAGATTGCGACCGAGGGTTCGACTGGTCCGCCCTTGAGCAGCCAGTGCACCGTGATGCCTTCGCGAAAAGGCTCGAACGCCAGCCCGCGCCAGCCGCCATCGATCAGGCCGGCAAAACTCAGATTAGCCATCGGCAAGTCCCTGCAGCACCTGATCGGTCGTCGCCGTCCAACCGACGATGGCGCCCTGCGCGCGGATCATGGCGATGGCCGCCGCCTTGAACTCCGGGAAATAACTTTCCGTCGCGTCTTCGGCGAGCAGGCACTCATAACCGCGATCGTTGGCCTCGCGCATCGTCGTCTGCACACAGACCTCGGTGGTGACGCCGGCGAAAACCAGTTGCCGCGCGCCGAGCCGCTTCAGTTCCTCATCAAGACTGGTCGCGTAGAAGGCGCCTTTGCCCGGCTTCTCGATGACGACCTCGCCGGGCAGCGGCGCCAGCTCGTCGAGGATCGCCGTACCCGGTTCGCCGACGATCAGCACGCGGCCCATCGGCCCGACATCGCCGATTCGGATCGACGGATTGCCGCGGTCGCGCTTGGCCGGCGGCAGGTCGGAGAGGTCCGCCCTGTGGCACTCCATGGTGTGGATCACCGGCAGGCCGGCGGCGCGGAACCCCTCGATCAGTCTCTTCACCGTCGGCACGATCGCGGTGACCCGGCTGACATCGTTGCCGAGGCTGGCGCCGAAGCCGCCCGGCTCGGCGAAATCGCGCTGCATGTCGATGACCACCAGCGCCATCGTGTCGGACTTGAATGCAAATGCAAACGGCTGCGCATCGATTTCAGCCATCAATGATGTCCCGCCATATGTTCGCCGATGGTCTGCACGCTCGCCTGCGCGATCGGCGTTTCGTAGACCAGCGCGCCGTCCGACATGACGAAGATGCGGTCCGACAGTTCCAGCAGTTCGTCGAGGTCCTCCGAGATCAGCAACACGGCAGCACCCGCATTGCGCGCCTTCATGATGCGGGCGCGGATTTCGGCCACGGCCGAGAAGTCGAGGCCGAAGCAGGGATTGGAAACAATCAGCAGATCGACCCCGCCGGTCAGTTCGCGCGCCAGCACCGCGCGCTGCACATTGCCGCCTGACAGCGAGGCGATGGGCGACGACAGCGATGCGGTCTTGACCTTGAACTGTTCGACTAGCCTGGCGCTGAAAGCACGGATCGCACTGGCATTGATCCAGCTCACCGGTCTGCCATTGCCGTCCATGTCGAAGGTGCGAAAGGAGATGTTCTCGGCCACGGTCATTTTCGGCGCGCAAGCATTCTTCAGCGGCTCCTCGGGAATGAGCCGGACATTGAGCGCGCGCGCCTCGGCCCGCGTCGCTGCGTAGGTGGCGCCGCGCACCAGCACCTCGCCGGCCTCGCGCGGACGCTGACCGGCCAGCACTTCCAGAAATTCCTTCTGGCCGTTGCCGGAAATACCGGCGATGCCGACGATCTCGCCCGATCGCACACCGAGATCCTCGATACGGATCGACTTCAGCCCGGTGCGGTCAGGCGCCTTCAGCGATCTGACCTTCAGCACGATCTCGGCATCCGGTTTTGGCGCCGCACGGCTGTCGAGGGCGGCGATCGGCTGGTCGCCGATCATCATCGCGGCCATCGCCTTATGGTCCAGGTTGGCGACGCGGCCGGTTCCCGTCAGCTTGCCCTTGCGCAGCACGCTGACATCGTTGGCGAAGGCGGTCACCTCATGGAATTTGTGCGAGATCATCAGCACGGTGAGGTCGCCGGCTTTCGTCATGTCGCGCACAAGCCCCAGCACCTCTTGCGCCTCGCCGGGCGTCAGCACCGAGGTTGGCTCGTCCAGCACCAGGAATGAGCGGCCAAGATAAAGCTGCTTGATGATTTCGAGCTTCTGCTTTTCGCCAGCAGCAAGCTCCGCCACCTTGACGTCGAGCGGCAGCTTGAACGGCATGCGCTCCATGAACACGGCAAGGTCGCTGCGCTCCTTGCGCCAGTCGATGATGCCAGGAACCTTCTCGCGCGAGATGACGAGGTTTTCCGCCCCTGTCAGCGACGGCACTAGGGTGAAATGCTGGTAGACCATGCCGAGCCCAAGCGCCGAAGCGTCACGCGGACTGGCGATTGCCACCTCGCGGCCGTCGACCAGCATGTCGCCTGATGTCGGGTGATAAAAACCCATCATGCATTTGACCAGCGTCGACTTGCCGGCGCCATTCTCGCCAAGCAGCGCGTGAAAGGAACCTGCCGGCACTTTCACCGACACGGCGTCCAGCGCGGTGAAGCCGCCAAAGCGCATGGTCATGCCGATGGTTTCGACGCCGACGGCTTTTCGGACGCTGTCGCTCATCGCGGCCTCCTCATGGCAACTGAGCCACGAGCGCCGTCGAATTCGACACCGTGCCGAAGACGCCGCCTTGCATCTTGATCATCTTGATCGCCGCCAGATGGTTGCCGTGGTCGGTCGCCCCGCAGCAATCCTCCAGCATCATGCATTCATAGCCGCGGTCATTGGCCTCGCGCATTGTGGTGTGCACGCAGACATCCGTGGTGATGCCGGTCAGTACGATGTTCTCGATGCGGCGCTGGTTGAGGATCAGCTCCAGGTCGGTGGCGCAGAACGAGCCTTTGCCAGGCTTGTCGATGATCGGCTCGCCCTCGATCGGGTAGAGGTCGGGGATGATGTCCCAGCCCGGCTCGCCGCGCACAAGGATGCGCCCGCACGGGCCGGCATCGCCGATACCGGCATTGATGCGGCGCGAACGCCAGCGCTTGTTGGCCGGCAGGTCGGCGAGATCGGGCCGGTGCCCCTCGCGCGTGTGGATGATGGTATACCCCTTGGCCCGCATCGCCGACAGCACCGCCTTGATCGGTTTGATCGGCGCCCGCACCAGCGATAAATCGTAACCCATATGGTCGACATAGCCGCCTGGCCCGCAGAAATCGGTTTGCATGTCGATGATGATCAGCGCCGTGTTGTCGGGCCGCAGGTCACCATTGTAGGGCCACGGATAGGGCTCGGCATCGATGGTGTGCTGGGCAATCTCGGCTCTGGCGTTCATAGGCAAAACTCCAGTCATTTGGTGCCAAGTCTCATTTGGTGATCGACAATTCGCCTGGCGCGCCGGCAAGCGTTCGTGTCGGCGAGGAGGTGACGATCATGATGATGAGGGTGAGGATGTAGGGAGCGGCGTAAAACAGGTAGTAGCCTTGCGTGACGCCGACCGATTGCAGCGCCGGGCCGAGCGCGCCGGCTCCGCCGAACAAAAGGGCCGCGGCAAAGCAGCCGAGCGGGTTCCAGCGCGCGAAGATGACCAGCGCCACCGCCATCAGACCCTGGCCTGACGAGATGCGCTCGGTCCAACTGCCGGGATAGTAGAGCGATAGGTAGGCGCCGCCGATGCCGGCCAGCGCGCCGCCGACGCCGGTGGCGAGCAGCCGCACCGTGTCGGGGTTGAGGCCCATGGCGCGTGCTGCATCGGAACTGTCACCGACGACACGCAGTATGAGGCCGGCGCGCGTGTTGCGGAACGCCCACCACAGGATGACGGAAAGCACCGCGCCGATCAGGAACAGCACGTTGACGTCGAGCGCCGCCTGCACCTGCGGGATATCGGACCAACCGCCGAACGGAATGGCCGGTAGGTTGGGCGCCTTCGGCTTGATGAACGGCTTGCCGAAGAAGAAGGCGAGGCCCGAGCCGAACAGCATCAGCGCGATGCCGATGGCAATGTCGTTGACCCCACGAAATTTGCAGATCCAGCCATGGAACAGGCCGAAGAACAGGCCGGCGAAAGCTGCGGCAAGCAGGCCGAGCCACGGCGAGTTGGTCATCACCGCGACCGCATAGGCGGTCATGGCGCCGAAGACCAGCGTGCCTTCCAGCCCCAGATTGATGCGGCCGGAACGCTCGGTGATCGCCTCGCCCAGCGAGACGAAGATGAAGGGCGTCGACACGCGGATGGCGCCGCCCAGAATGGCCAGCGGCACGCCCCAGAGGCCGATCTCGGTCGCGTCCATCAGGAGGCCCTTTTCCAGAGGTCGGGATTGAAGGCCTTGAAGCGGCCGTAAAAGGTTTCGCTGAACAGGATGACGATGAAGATCATGCCTTGCAGCACCAGCACCGTGGCGTCGGGCAGGTCCATGCGGCGCTGGATCAACCCGCCCGAGGCGTCGATGCCGCCAAGCAGGATGGCGACCGGAATGATGGCCAGCGGGTTGTGGCGGGCGAGGAAGGCGACGAGGATGCCGGTGTAACCATAGCCGGCGGCGAGCGAGGCATTGGCGCTGCCTTGCACGGCGGCGACCTCCAGCATGCCGGCAAGCCCGGCGAAGCCGCCCGCCAGTGCCGTGAAGCCGACGATGAGCGGTCCGACGGCCAGCCCCTGCACCTGTGCCGCGCGCACATTACCGCCGGCGATGCGCGCGGCAAAACCCCAGCGGGTCTTTTCGATGAGCACCCAGGAGAGAACGCAGGCGACCACGCCAATGACCAGCCCCCAATGCACGTCCATGCCCGGAATGTTGCCGATGCGGTAGATGTCCGCCAGCGGCTGGGTCGAAGGTTTGTTGAGCGAGGCCGGGTCGCGCAGCGGCCCTTCCACCAACTGGTTCATCAGCGCGATGGCGATGTAGGCCATCAGCAGGCTGGAGATGGTTTCGTTGACGGCCCGGTAGTGGCGCAGCGCGCCGACGGCACCGATCCAGATGCCGCCGGCGGCCATGCCCGCCACGCCCATGGCAAGAATGACGATTGACGATGGCGAGCCGCTGAGCGCCACGCCGATGGCAGCAGCACCAACGCCGCCCAGCACGATGGCGCCCTCACCGCCGATGACGACGAGGCCAAGCCGCGCCGGGAGTGCCACGCAGAGCGCCGCCAGAAGCAGCGGTGCGGCCCGCGACAGCGAGTTCTGGATCGAGAACCAGGAGCCGAAGCCGCCCCGCCACATGGTCTCGTAGAGCAGGATCGGCGACTTGCCGACCAGTGCGATGAACAGGCTGAACAGCGCCATGCCGACGACAAGTGCTGCGAGCGGAATGACGAAGGCTTCCGCCCGCCGCGCGATCCATTCCAGCACCGGAGGATATCCCCTGGCGCCGAAGAGTGCCGGCATGCCGGCCCCTGTCACCGTGTCCACCATCGTCCCACCCCCAGATCAGGCGGTCGAGCCGACGACGCCCTCGACCAGATAGTCCATGCTTTCGAGCTCGATCGCTGTCTCCGGGAAAGCCTGCCCCGCGGTGGCGACGACGGCGCCCTTGTTGCTCTTCAGCGGTCCCTTGATGACGGCGAAGCCGCCCTTCATCATTTCAGCCAGGGTAGCGTCGAACTGCTTGCGGCCTGCTTCGCCGACGGCGGGCCCTAGCGGGCTCATCTTGACGAAGCCGTCGGCAAGGCCGCCACGCGTGAAGTTCGGCAGCGGCGTGCCGGCGACGAGATCGTCGACGAACATCTTGTAGACCTTGGCCCAGTTCCACTCGGCGCCGGTGAGATACTTTTCGGGCGCCAGCGGGCTCTGGTTGGCATGGTAGCCGCAGACGAAAGCGCCGCGCCCGGCGGCGGTTTCGACCACCACTTTCGGGCTGTCGACATGGCAAGTGATGACATCGGCGCCCTGGTCGACCAGCGCGTTGGTGGCTTCCGCCTCCTTGACCGCCAGAGACCACTCGCCGGTGAAGATGACCTGGCAAGTGATGGTCGGATCGACCGAGCGCGCGCCGAGCAGGAAGGAGTTGATGTTGAGCAGCACCTGCGGAATGGGCTTGGCCGCGACGAAGCCGAGCTTCTTGGTCTTTGAGGTGTGGCCGGCGACAACGCCGTTGAGATACTGGCCCATGCCGATATAGCCGAAATAGGAGCCGGCATTCATCGGGTGCTTCGCCTTGTCCCACATGCCGCCGCAATGGCGGAACTGCGCGTTGGGGAATTTCGCGCACATGGCCAGCATGTGGGGGTCGAAGTAGCCGAAAGAGGTCGGGAAGATCAGCGAGGCGCCGTCGAGATTGATCATCGATTCCATCGTCTTCTGGACGTCGACCGTCTCCGGTACGTTCTCCTCCTCCACGACGGTAATGCCCTCGATGGCCTTCAGCGTCGCCGCACCTTCGGCATGCGCCTGGTTGTAACCATAGTCATCCTTCGGCCCGACATAGATGAAGCCGACGGTGGCGCTGGCGGCAAAGGCCCTGCTGACGGGAAAGGCCGCGGACGCAAGCCCGAGTGCCGCTCCGGCGGCGGAGGTCTTGAGCAGCTGGCGGCGGCTAAGCAAGAATCGGTCGGTCATTTCTTATGCTCCCCTGTAGGACCTTTTCCGGGTCGGTTAACGCCTTCTCAAGAAAGTGCATGCAATTGCTATGCCAATCCAGAAATTAAAATTTACCCAATAAAATCAGTAATAATATCTTTTGGCATTGCACAATCGAAAGGCAACTGCATGCACTTTTTGCCTTGAAATCAGACAATTTGACAGGAAGATTAAAACATAGGCATACAGGGTACGACTGAGTCGGAAGCGGACTTTCGTTCGGCCGGTTCATGGTCTGGAAATGAAAACGGAGGCTTGGAGGAGGCGTGTCGGGAAAGCGCAGCTTGGTCCGATTGGGAACGACCGTTGATCAGATGGTGAGGGCCATCGGCGACCGCATCGTCACCGGCGTACTGCGCCCTGGTGAAAAGCTCGACGAAACCTCGCTTGCCGCCCGCTTCGAGGTGTCGCGCACCCCCGTGCGCGAGGCGCTCGGACAGCTAAGCGCCATGGGTCTGGTTGAAAGGCGACCGAACAGAGGCGCCATCGTCGCCGTCGTCACCCAGGAATATCTCACCTCGATGTTCGAAAGCATGGCCGAACTTGAAGGCATATGCGCGCGCTTCTGCGCCGAGCGCATGACCGTCAGCGAGCGCCGCGCGCTCGAGGCCGAGCACGAGGCCTCGGCACGGCTGGTGCGGCTGGGCGCCGAGGAAGACTATGAATATTTCAACACCGAGTTCCACAGCCGGCTCTATCGCGGCGCTCACAGCACGCACATCTATGAGCTGACAGCGACGACGCGCAGCCGTCTTGCCCCTTTCCGGCGTGCCCAGTTCAGGTTGGCCGGACGCCTTGCCAAATCCTGGCAGGAGCATGACGCCATAGTCACCGCGATCCTGCGTGGCGACAGTGCCGCTGCGGGGGCGGCCGCAAAGGACCATGTCGCAATCGTCAGCGTGGCAAGCGCAGTTTTTGCCGTCGGTGAGCAGCCAAGTGGCCCAAGAGCAGCAACGCCATTCGCCGCCACCTTATCAGGCAAATGACCTGAGCTTCTGAGGCTCATCCACTTTCGAGTATGTTGGCCCCTGAGGCCTGCTCACAAGCGGCATTGGAATTGCTCAGTGTTCGAAAGGCTCTCCCAGCGAAGCCACGCCGTTGAGCTTGAGCAGGCGCCGGTTCGAGGAAATGACGCCCAGCACGACGATTGTCACGAGATAAGGCAGGCTCGACAGAAGTTGCGAGGAAATGTCGAGCCCGGTCGCCTGGGCCGCGAGGCTTGCGAGGGAGACGGCGCCGAAGAGGCAGGCGCCGAGGAAGATACGGCTGGTGAGCCAAGTGCCGAAGACCACGAGCGCGATCGCGATCCAGCCGCGCCCGGCGATCATGCCGTCGGCCCAGAGCGGCGTGTAGACCACGGCCGCGTAGGCACCGGCGAAACCCGCAAACGCGCCGCCGAAAGCGACAGCGGCGAAGCGCACGGCAATCACCGGATAGCCCAGCGCATGGGCCGCCTTGGGATTCTCGCCGACGGCGCGCACGACAAGGCCGGTCTTGGTGTAGGCGAATATCGCCCAGATGGCGACGGTCACGGCCAGCGAGAGCCACACGATGACGTCCTGAGCGAACAGGCCGCCGATGACCGGGATATCTGAAAGCCAGGGCAATGAAAGCTTCGGCAGGCCCTTGACCGTAAGGCTCTCATAGCTCTTGCCGAACAGTGCCGAGAGGCCCTGGCCGAGTATGCCGATGGCCAGACCCACCGCGACCTGGTTGGCGCGGAACCCCAGCGCGATGATGGCAAAGACAAGGGAAAGAGCCGTGCCGGCGAGGCCCGCGGCGAGGAAACCCAGGAGGTGACCGCCGCCGTGATAGACGATAATGAAGGCGACGACCGCTCCCATGGCCATCATTCCCTCCACGCCGAGATTGAGGACGCCGGCCCGCTCGGCCACCATTTCGCCCAGCGCGGCCAAAAGGAACGGCGTGGCCGCCGCCAGCATTCCGGCGACGATGAACTCGAGGGCATTCATGGAGTGCTTCCGTGAGCGGCATGGCGCCATTCGAGCCGGTAGCGGACGAAGGCCATGGCGACGAGATAGGCGAGCAGCAGGCTGCCCTGGAAGACCCGGACAGCGGCGATCGGCAGATTTGCCGAGACCATGGCGTTGTCGCCGCCGATATAGAGGGCCGCCATGAGCAGCGCGGAAAAAACGATGCCTATCGGGTGAAGGCCACCGAGATAGGCCACGATGATGGCGGCGTAGCCGTAGCCGGTCGAGATGGAGCGCTGCAACTGGCCGAGCGGCCCGGCCACCTCGGCAGCCCCGGCGAGGCCAGCCGCTAAGCCACCGATGAGGAGCGAAAGCCAGATCGCGCGTCCTTCGTTGAAGCCGGCGTATCCGGCCGCGCGTGGAGCAAGGCCGCCGACCTGCAGCTTGTAGCCAGCGAAACTCCTCTGCATGAAGACCCAGGCCGCGAGGGAGAACGCGAAGGCGATAAGCAGCGAGACGTTGACGCGGGTGCCGGGGATCAGGATCGGTACCATCGCGTCGTACTGGAACATCACCGACTGCGGGAAGTTGAAGCCGGCCGGGTCCTTCCAGGGGCCAAGAAGCAGATAGTTGAGAAGTTGCGCCGCAACGAGCGCCAGCATGAGCGACACGAGAATCTCGTTTGCGTTGAGCCGCACGCGCCAGAACGCCGTGAGCGAGGCCCAAAGCGCGCCGCCCAGCGCGCCGAGGACGAGCATGGCGGGCCAGATCCACTGACCTGTTGCCTGCGGGAGCCAAATGGGAATGGCCGACGCGAAGATCGCGCCGAGGATGAACTGGCCCTCGGCGCCGATGTTGAAGATCTTTGCGCGAAAGCCGATGGCAAGCCCCTGCGCAATCAGCAACAGCGGCCCCATCTTGAGCAGGACTTCCGAAAACGAGGCCCAGGACAGGAAGGGCTCAAGAAGCATCGCTTGGAAAACGGCGACCGGATCGCGGCCCATCAGGAGGTAGAGCCCGAGATTGAGCAGCGTCGCCGCGCCGAGTGCCGCGGCCGGTGCGGCCAGCTTGATTGCTGGCGAGGCGTGTTCACGTCGAATCAGCACGGGAAGGGAGGGTCGGAACGAAGCGCTCATGCGGGGATCTTTTCGGCCGTCGAATGCGCGCCGATCATGTAACGGCCGATCTCCTCGGGCCTGGTGTCGCGCGTCACTAGCGGCGCGCTCAGCCGACCCTGATGGATCACCTGGATCGCATCGCAAAGCTCGAACAGTTCCTCCAGTTCCTCCGAGATGACCAGAATGGCCATGCCTTCGTTGCGCAGGGCGACAAGGCGCTGGCGGATGGCGGATGCCGCGCCGACGTCCACGCCCCAGGTGGGCTGCGCCACAAACAGCAATTTAGGGGATAACATAATCTCGCGGCCCACGATGAATTTCTGCAGATTGCCTCCCGAAAGCGCCCCCGCCTCGGCCTCGGGACCCGGTGTACGCACGTCGTACTGCCGCACGCAGTCTTCTGTGAAGGCCTTCGCACGGGCCGTGTCGACGAGGCCGCGTTTCAAGAGGCCGGAGGGATGTGCGGTCAGCAGGCTGTTGAGGACGAGCGACATTTCGGGCACCGCGCCACGGCCCAGCCGTTCCTCCGGAACGAAGGCGAAGCCCAGCCGCCGGCGGGCAGCCGCATCGAGCGCGCCGACATCCTTTCCCATGATGAAGATACGCTGTGACTGTTCGCGCGGCAGCATCGTCTCGCCCGAGATCAGCGCGGCGAGTTCGCTCTGCCCGTTACCCGAGATGCCGGCGATGCCGAGGATCTCGCCCGCCCGGACCGTCAGGCTGACATCGGAAAGCGCCGCGGCGAAGGGATCGTCGGGTCGATGGTCGAGGCCGACGATTTCAAGGCGCTTTTCCCCGCCGGAATGTGCGACTGCCGGCATGGGCTGCGGCATGTCGCGGCCGATCATCATGCGGGCTAGGTCGTGCGCGTCGTGGTCGCGGGGATCCACATTGCCGGTGATGTGACCGCCGCGCAGGATGGTCGCGCGGTCGCAGACCGCACGGATTTCCTCCAGCTTGTGCGAGATGAAAAGGATGGACACGCCGCCGTCGCGCAGCCGCCGCAATGTCTCGAAAAGCTTCTCCACCGATTGCGGCGGCAGGACGGAGGTCGGTTCGTCGAGGATCAGGAGCTGCGGTTCGGTCATCAGGCAGCGGATGATTTCCACCCGCTGCCGCTCTCCAACCGAGAGCGCGTGCACATGGGCGAGCGGATCGACTTCCAGGCCGAAGTCGCGGCCGAGCTTGCAGATGCCTTGCGCAAGGTCCGATTTCCTCCCGGGCACGACCAGCCGGACGTTCTCCACCACCGTCAGCGTCTCGAACAACGAGAAATGCTGGAAGACCATGCCGATCCCCTTGCGCCTCGCATCCGCCGGGGACGCGAGCGCCAGGGGGTCTCCTTTCCAGGTCGCTGTTCCGGCGTCCGGCTGCTCGACGCCGTATATGAGCTTCATCAGCGTCGATTTGCCCGCACCGTTCTCTCCGAGGATCGCGTGGATAGAGCGCGGAGCCACGTCCAGATCGATGTCCCGATTGGCATGGATCTGGCCGTAGCTCTTGGAGATGCCGCGCAGCGACAGGAGCGGGGCGGTCATGGTTACTTGGGCAGCGGCGTGGTGACACCCTTGACGTGCCAGTCCATGGCGACGATCTCGGCCACGGCCATAGTCTTGCCGGCGGGGACGCCTTCGCTGCCGTCGGCCTTGGCGATCGGACCGGCAAAGGGCGAGAAGCTGCCGTCGGCGATCTTGGCTTCGACTTCCTTGATCTTGGTCATGATGTCTGCCGGGATGCCCGGGTTCCAGTCGACGACCTCGACGACCTTGTCGCCGACCCCCAGGAAGGCGCTGGCGCCCTTGAAGGTACCAGCAAAGTGGGCGTCGACCGAGGCTTTGAAGAAGGGCGACCAATCGGTCGCCACGCAGCCGAGATAGGTCTTGGGCGCGTATTTCTTCATTGACGAGTTGAGGTTGAAGGCGGGGATGCCTGCCTCTTCGCAAGCCGCGACGACGGAAGGCGTGTCCTGCGCGTTGGAGAAGATGACGTCGCATTTCTGCGCCAGCAGCGCCTTGGCGGCTTCCTGCTCCTTGGCCGGGTCGAACCAGGAATTCACCCATACGACGGAAACCTCGACATCGGGCTTCACAGCCTGCGCACCCAGCGTGAACGCGTTGATGGAGGTTATCAGCTCGGGGATGGCGAAGGCCGACACCGAGCCGAGCTTGCCCGTCTTCGAAAGCGAGGCCGCCGCCATGCCCATCAGATAGGTGCCCTGGGAATATTGTGCCGCGAAGGGTGAGAAGTTCGGCGCCACCTCGAAACCGGACGCGTGCAGCACGGTGACATCAGGATTGCGGCGCGCGATCTGCAGGGCGCCGTTCTGATAGCCGAAGGAGCCGGCGATGAGGACCTTGTTCCCGTCCGCGACCGCCTTGTTCATGATGCGGTCGGCGTCGGGGCCTTCCTGAATGTTTTCGAGGATGGTGACCTTCACCTTGTCGCCATAGGCGGCCTTGACCGGCTCGAGCCCGTCGGCCAGCGCACGGCCCCAGCCGACGTCGCCGACCGGCGAGGGGACCACCAGCACGATGCCCAGCGGTCCGTCGGCGGCGAGCACGCGGCTGCCCACCGCGGCGACGAGCCCGGTAGCGGCGGCGCCCTTCATCAAGGTTCTGCGGGTAAGATTTGTCAGCATGTCGGTTCCCCTTGCTTTTGGTTTTGGTTTTGGTTGCTAGAATTCCACGGTGGCGAGCGCCGCCTCGGCTTGCGCGAACAGCCTTGCCTCGTCGAGTCCCGGGAATTCTCCCTTGGCCCAGACGATGCGGCCGTTGATCATCGTCATGTCGGTCGGCGTGCCGATGCCCACCTTGGCCAGCAGGCTCAGCGGATCATGCCGCGTGCCGACATAGTCCATGCGCCGCGTGTCGATGGCGAACAGGTCGGCGGCCATGCCGGGCGACAGCCTGCCGATATCGCCGCGCCCGAGCAGCGCCGCGCCACCTGTCGTCGCATAGCCGAGGAAATCGACCGGCGGCGGAACCGGGTGGTCGCGTGTCGACGCCGCAAGGCATTGCAGCATGTAGGCTGAATGGATGCAGTGCATCAGGTTGGAATTGTCATTCGAGGCGGCGCCGTCGCAACCCAGTCCTACACTCAGCCCGAGGGCCGACATCGCCGGTATGTCGGTGATTTCGGCGCCGACGAGATAGACCGGCTCCGGGCAGTGCGCCACGCCGGTGCCGATAGCGGCCATCTTGCGCAGTTCGTCGTGGGTCAGTTCCCAGCAATGGGCATAGAAGGCATCCGTCCCGGAGAAACCGATCTCCGCGCAATAATCCACCGTGCGCAGGCCGTGGCGGGCTTGCATGACCGGACTTTCGCCTTCGCCGACATGGGTGTGCATGCGCACCTTGCGGTCGCGCGCCAGCGCTACCGATTCCACGAATGTCTCGCGATAGCAGTTGACCGGCTGGCAGGGCGCGACCACGACCTGACGCATGCTGAACTTACCGTCATCATGGTAGGTGTCGATCAGCCGGGCGCAGTCGGCGATGAACTCGTCCGTCGTTTCCAGCATGGCGTCGGGGATGGTCGAGCCTTCCGATTTCGGCAACGTGTTGCCGCCACGTCCGGCATGGAAGCGCATGCCGAGCAGTTCGGCCGCCTCGAACTGTCGGTCGATCAGCCTTTTGCCGGCATGCCGCGGAAAGCAGTATTGATGATCGAATGCCGTCGTGCAGCCGTGCTTTATCAATTCCGCCATGGCCGTGACCGATGAGTGATAGAAGCACTCCTCGGTCAGCCGTGAGAAGATGGGATAGATGCGGTCGAGCCATTCGATGACCGACAGCTTCGTCCAGTCCAGATCGGCGCGGTTGCGCACGAAGCACTGAAAGAAGTGGTGATGGGTGTTGACGAGGCCGGGATAGACGAACCAACCGGCGGCGTCCTGCGTGACGGTCCCCACAGGCAACTCACCCTTATCCAGGGCTTCGCCGATGGCCCGTACAGCCGGGCCGTCGGTCAACACATCGACGTTGCGGCGGACGCGCGGACCGTCGCCATCGTCCACGATGACCGCGGCACAGTTCTTCAACAGATAACCCGCCATTTCAGGCCTCGCCTACTTCTGGGACGGGCTCGGGTTTGAGCTCATGCAGCCGGTGGATGCCAGGCATCTCGATGAAGCCGTCGAGACCGCGGATGGCCCGCGACCATAGACGGATCGTGGGATAAGGATCGAGCGAGACCCCGCCGTCCGGCGCCAGCGCCACATAGGGGAAACAGGCGATGTCCGCGACCGTCGGCCGGTCCGATGCGAGGAAGCGCTGGCCGCGGATACTCTGTTCTACGAGACCAGCTTCCAATTCCCGCAGGGCTGCCGTCCCCTGTCCCTTAAGGGCATCGATGTTGCCCGGGCGCAGCAGCATCTCGTGCAGGCGCGCCGCCCCCAGGCTTGCTGTCAGTCGATGCGAGAACGAAAGCCATTGTTGGACACGCGCCGCTTGCACGGCCGTATCGTTGCCCAGCCATTGCGGTGCCGCCTTTGTAGCGAGGTAGACAAGCATGGCCGAGGATTCGGTCAGGACGAGGTCGCCATCCTCCAGGATCGGGATCGAACCCGCCGGGTTGAGCGCCATGAGTTCCGGGCCGCGATGCTCGGCGCCGGGATGGAAATCGACGGGCCGGATGCTGAGCTTCACCCCTGCCAGCGCCGCCATCAGGCGCACCTTGTAACAGCTCGGCGACAGCACGTAGTCGTAGAGCTTCATTGCGCCACCAGTTGCGCGCCGTAGGTGTAGCCATGGCGCTTCAGCCAGCGCCGGTAGGCAACCGAAGTCAGGTCGGCTCGCGTGGGAATCTCCATGCCGGGGTCGAGCGGCAGCAACCTCGGGATCTGGTTTTCGAGGATCGACCGGTCCTGGACGAAGATCGTCTGCTGGAAATGGATCAGGTCCGTCATCGGCGTCTCGTCGTCGAACAGCGCCATCCAGGGCCACACGTCACAAAGGTCTTCGGCAAGCGGCTGCACGAACAGCGTAATGACGTCCCATTCGCCGGGACGCGGCGGGCAGGTCTTGTAGAGGATCGAGCATGTCGGCGCGGGCACGCGATACATGTACTCCGTCGTTATGCCGCCCTCCGCCGACTTCGCGGCCTGCGGCTGGTAGAACTTCACCTGGGTAGCCCAAACCTCGTCTTCGTCCTCGCGGATTTCGACCTTGTAGTTCTGGACCTCCGTGTGCGGTTCGGAGCCCAATATGTCGGTGTGGACGAATGGAAAATGCGCAATGTCCAGGAAGTTCTCCACCGCGCGCAATGGCGAACAGCGCACGCGAACCACGCCGACATCGACGAGCCGGCGGCCAGGCTGATCGGCCTCGGGGATCGCAAACAGCGGCTTTTTCGGATCGCCGAGCGATGACCAGACATGGCCATAGCGGATGCAGGTTGGGAGGACACGTCCGTTGCCGCCTGTGACCTTGGCGGTTCCGTCTTCGCCGCGTCTCACCTCGATGGGCTCGCCCATCAGGGCCGTGCCGCGCCCATGCGCGTCGAGCTGGCTCGCAAGGCCGACGGGATACCATTCGTCGATCATCGCGTTGCGGGTCATTGGACGGCCCCACCGCTCCGAATTCTCTCGGCCGCCCGCCGCAGCGTTTCGGCGGCCCTCGACGCGGCGATCCGTTCGGTCGGATTGGCGTCCTCGCCCACCAGAACATGCATAAGCGTCCGGGCTTCCCCATCGGGCGCAAGCAGCAGCCGAAGCGTCAGGCCATGGTTGCTATGGTCGAGCAGGCCTCCCGCGGCCTTCGCGCCCGCGGCCGCCTCCAGCGCCGCGACGTTCGCTTCCACCATCATGGAACGCAGCGGGGCAACGCCGTCGAGCCGCGGCGGAGGGGCAGCGGCTTCGCCGGCGGAAATCCAGATGACACCGTCGCCATCCTCGACATGCTGCGTTGCAACGCGAATCGTGTCCGGCGGAGTCAGCGCCGGATGAGCGGGAATGCGCAGGCAATTTCCCTCCTGAGCATAGCCCCAGCCGTGATAGATGCAGGACAGGGTCTCACCGCGTACAAAGCCGTGGGAAAGGCGCATGCCGCGATGGGGGCATCTGTCCGCAAACGCCGATGCTCGGCCCGAACGGCTTCGCCAAAGCGCAACCGGCCCAGCCGGGGACTGCGCGGGCATTACGGTTCCCGCCGGCAAGTCCGCGGAGAGGGCAACAGGTATCCATGAGCCGGTCGGATAAGGCGGCATATATCAACTTTCAAACAACACCAGCATCTTCCTGAGCGCAGCTTCGCGGTCAAGCATATGCTAATAGGCGGGTCACGTTTGCACAACATTTCCTCACGGGCAATAATGCCCAAAAAAGGTGCATGGCACCTTGGCAGGCAGAAGCCGCAGGCCGGAAACTAGCCCGATTCGCTCTCGATCGGCGTGCGGCGGATGGCCTCGACCCAGACATCGATTGGTCCAAGCGAGCATCCCATCTCCATCATGTCGATGAGTTCGGCCGGGCCGGAAATGTCGAGTTCGATGCGATCGGGACCGGCAACGCATATTGCCTGCGCGAGCCCGAGCTTGGCGGCATGACGCTCGATCCACGGCAGGAAGGATGCCGCCTCGACATCGCCGAGGATCGTCATGCGCTCCCGCCAGGGGAATCGATATTGCTCGCTCACAGAAAACCTCGGCAATGAAACAGATATCTATCTATCTGCATTGTGCTCAATCGCTGATGCATCTAACCAAGCGCCATGAGAAGGTCGAGTGTGGGCTTGTGACCCCTCAGTCGTCTATGACGTCCGCAAAATCCCTGGTCAACATGCGTCCATCGACACTTTGTGAGACAAGACAGACTTACCGCTTGCATTAAAACTAGTCCTGCTGCTCGACCTTGGGTTCGCCAGACCATACGAGAGAATACGAAGGGAATGGGTTGGCGAACCATCCTCTAACATATTGATTTTCCGTGGAAAACGACGCCCCTCCGGGCCCACCATCGTCGTTATTTATCAATGCTTTATGGCCATTTTCTTCCTCGTGTTAGCCAAGTGGGAGGCGGCGAGCCTCCGCGCATCACTTTGATTTTGTTGCCTTACGGTGGGCTGCTGAGGGCTAAGGGCGTCAAGGGATTGACATATCGAGTGCGCGCTGTGCGCGCTTCATCCAACCCCGCTCAAACATGGGACTGGGAAAGTCCTGATCGGCTGAGCATGAGGACCTAGCGCTCATTCTGATCAGACCGACGGATCCGCGCTCAATGATCTCTGTCGGCAAGACGAGCCGTTCTGGGGCGCGCATTTCACCTTTCAAACGGCGCATGAGAAGTTCCGCGACGCTTTTGCCAAGTGCATGGGCATGCTGACGGCCAGGCATTCCCCCGGACTGGTCAACGCAGGCAACGCGCCGCCGTTGTGGCCGTGCTAGTCAACTACTGAATGACGAAGTCGTTACGAAGGATATGCCAGCCAGGAGGTTCAATTCATAACGCCACCGTCTTTATTTGTATCTGATCTGCTGATACATAACCCCGTGTGACGACTGCGGGGCCATATGTCGAATGAAATCATGGTTGTCGATCCGCTTGAGCGGCTTGACTTGTTGAAGAGCCTCGCGAGCGAGGTCCGGGTCCGGATTCTCGATCTGCTGCACCGCAAGGGGCCGAAAAACGTCAATCAAGTGGCCGAAGAACTGGGTCTTCCGCAATCAACGATTTCCGCAAACATCCAGGTTCTTGTCGATGTCGGTTTGATCGAGACGAAATCACAGAAGGCGCGCAAGGGAAGCCAGAAGGTTTGCTATTCGACCTTCTCCGAGTTGGTTGTCGTCTTTAAGGACCGCCCGCCGGCGCAGGATCTCGGCGTCATAGAAGTGGCGATGCCGCTTGGACTCTATACGAGATGCGAAGTTTCCGCTCCCTGCGGCCTGTGTTCAAAAGACGGCGTCATCGGACTTCTCGATGTGCCCGACACCTTCCTCGATCCTGACCGTATGCGGGCAGGGCTGCTGTGGTTCACGCGCGGCTTCGTCGAATACCAGTTTCCCAACAATGCGACGCTTGCCAATGCCAAAGTCGGCGGATTGGAACTGGCGATGGAGCTTTCGTCTGAGGTCCCGGGCACATCGAAGGATTGGCCATCGGACATCACGGTAGCGATCAACGGGCACGAGATAGATACCTGGACGGCCCCAGCCGACTATGGCGACAAGCGCGGCAAGCATACGCCCGGCTGGTGGAAACTGGCCGGTTCGCAATATGGCGACCTCACACACTGGCGCGTCACGAACAACGGCACCTATCGCAACAACAACAAGGTTTCCAAATGCTCGCTGGCTGATCTGGAGCTTGAGCGGCACCGCTCGATCCGGATACGAATCGGCGTGAAGGAAGATGCACGTCACCCCGGCGGCATAAACATCTTCGGTAGCGGCTTCGGCAATTACAGCAACGACATCGTTCTGCGCCTGCTGAAGGCTTGAGAGCGTATTAGGCCCTTGACGGGCGAACGAACTCCGCCCTTAACTGACCCGCGACCCGGATATAGACCGGAAAGTCGGATTGATAATCCGCAGTGGGAGGGATCATGAAGGCCAGAGTCACGGCGAACGCGGCCTATGCCGTCGCGGATATCGACAAACGTCTTTACGGCTCGTTCCTCGAGCATCTTGGTCGGGCGGTCTATACGGGCATCTACGAGCCCGGACATCCGCAAGCGGACGCAGAGGGGATGCGCAAGGACGTGATCGAGTTGGTGCGTGCGCTCGACACGCCGATCTGCCGTTACCCGGGCGGCAACTTCGTGTCCGCCTACAATTGGGAAGACGGCATAGGCCCAAAGGAGAACCGCCCGCGGCGGCTGGATCTTGCCTGGCGCACCACGGAGCCGAACCTGGTTGGAATCCACGAATTCGCCGACTGGGCCGAAAAGGCCGGCACCGAGATGATGCTTGCGGTCAATCTCGGTTCCCGCGGCCTCGACGAGGCGCGGGCGTTCGTTGAATACGTGAACCACCCGAGCGGCAGCTACTGGTCCGACCTCAGGGCCAAGAACGGACGCGCGCAGCCCTGGAACTGCCGCCTCTGGTGTCTCGGCAATGAAATGGACGGTCCCTGGCAGGTCGGCCACAAGTCGGCGGAAGAATACGGCCATCTGGCCAACGAGACGGCCAAGGCGTTGCGCGGCCTCGACCCAACGGTGGAACTGGTTGTCTGCGGCTCGTCGCATTCCAATATGCCGACCTATCCGCAGTGGGAAGCAACCGTGTTGGAAGCGACCTACGAGCAGGTCGACTACATCTCTCTCCACATGTATTTCGAAAACTACGAGAAGAATACGGCCGAATATCTCGCTCTTCCGGCGAAACTCGACCGCTACATTGGCACGGTCTCCGGCATCATCGACTACGTGAAGGCCAAGACCCGCTCGAAGCGGGAGGTGAAGATCTCCTTCGACGAGTGGAACGTCTGGTACCATCAGCGCAAGCGGGACGCCGAGCGTATGCGCGACTGGGACTGGCCGGAAGCGCCCAGGCTTCTGGAAGACATCTACAATTTCGAGGACGTGCTGCAGGTCGGCTGCATCATTAACACCTTCATTCGACGGTCGGATATTGTTCGCATCGCCTGCATTGCGCAGCTGGTGAACGTTATCGCGCCGATCATGACCGATCCCGGCGGCAGCGCCTGGCGGCAGACGATCTACTGGCCTTTTATGCTGGCCTCCAAGCACGGCCGCGGCACCGCGCTGCAGCTCGCGGTCGAGGTGCCTACCTATGACGCGGCCGCTGCCGACAAAGTGCCATGGCTCGACATTGCGGGCGTGCATAATTCGAACGCCGGCACGCTGACCTTCTTCGCAATCAACCGGCATGGGTCCGAGACGATAGAGGCCGACGTCGCCCTAGAGCGGTTCGCCGCCAAGTCCATCGAGCATACGATCATCCGTCATGACGATCTCGAGGCCTGCAACACGAAGGACGCGCCGGACAACGTATCACCGGTCAAAGGCAATGGGGCAGCGCTCAGCGGCAAGGAAATGACGCTGAACTTGCCGCCGCACTCCTACTCGATGGTGCGCGTGACACTTTGAGTTAATATCCGAGTATCAGATATATACCGTAAAATCCGTTGCAGGCGAAGTGGTTTGGTGTAGCATTGAAACGTTCAAGGCGGATCTAACCGCCGTACTCGGGAGGAAGCTGAGATGAACTTTCGCAAGATGATGGCCCTAGCGGTGGTTGCGGCCGGAGGATTTTGGGCCGTCGCGGCCCAGGCCGAAGAAACCGTCGCATGGTGGGATTTCCTCGGCGGCGGTGACGGCGTGCGCATGAAGCAGATGATCTCCGACTTCAACGCCGCCCACGCCGGCAAGATCAAGATCGACGCCACGACGCTGGAGTGGGGCACGCCCTTCTACGCGAAGGTGCAGACCTCGGCCGCGGTCGGTGAGGCGCCTGACGTCATGACCTATCATGCCAGCCGCATCCCCTTGGCGGTGAGCCAGGACATTCTCGAAGAAATCACCGCCGACGATATGAGCAAGATGGGCCTCTCGGCCTCGGACTTCGCCCAGACGACGATGGGCGCCGTGACGGTCGACGGCAAGCAATACGCGGTGCCGCTCGATACCCATCCGATCGTCCTGTACTACAATCGCGTCCTCCTGAAGAAGGCAGGCGTGCTCGGCGACGACGGCCGTCCCGTGGGTATGAGAAACAACGAGGAATTCACCGCGACACTGCAGAAGTTGAAGGATGCCGGCGTCGAGTTCCCGCTGGGCAGCGTCACTGCCGACGGCAACTTCATGTACCGCACCATTTATTCGCTGGTGTGCCAGCAAGGCGGCGAGCTTCTGACGGGCAACGAGTTCCTCGCCGGCGACAATCCTCAAAAGCTGGCGAAAGCGTTAGCGGTCCTGCAAGGGTGGACGAAGGCCGGGCTGCAGTCGACCTATACGGACTATCCCGCGACCGTCGCCCTGTTCACCTCGGGCAAGGCCGCGATGATGATCAACGGCGTCTGGGAAGTTCCCACGATGACCGACCTCGCCAAGCAAGGCAAGCTGTTCGACTGGGGCGCCGTCGAGATCCCGGTGATCTTCGGCAAGCCATGCACCTATGCGGACAGCCATTCATTCGCAATCCCGAAGAACAAGGGCAAGGAAATCAGCCCGGAAAAGCGTGCTGCCGTTCTCGAGGTGATCTCCTGGATGGACAAGCACTCGCTGTTCTGGGCCACGGCAGGGCACATCCCGGCCTACAAGCCAGTCACCGAAACCGGTGAATACAAGGCAATGGAGCCCAATGCGACCTACTCGACGCTGACGGCCAACATGATCTTCGATCCGAAGTCGCCCAAGGCTGGTGTCGCCGGGCCGATCTTCGACATCATGTCAAATTATTTTGTGCCGACCCTCAATGGAGAGATGGACCCCGGCGAGGCGGTGAAATCCATCAAGGAAGAGTTGAACAGCATGTAGGGCTCAAGGCTGGGGCCGCCCCGCCCAGGGCGGCCCCAGCCGTGTTCGAGGAAGAGCCATGCTTCGCAACTCCCGCACTGAACGTCTTGTCGCGCTGGTGCTGGTCGCTCCCTTCCTGGCGATCTATCTGCTGGCGTTCGTCTATCCGACGGTCCAGATGTTCCGCATCTCCTTCACCGATGCGCCGCTGATCGGCGCTGGTCGATGGGTTGGTCTCGACAACTACCTGCGGCTCGACAACGACCCGATGTTCCGGCGCGCGCTCTGGAACACCGCTTATTTCGTGCTGATGACGGTCGTCCCAGGGACACTCATCGCCCTGTTGATCGCGCTAGGCGTGTCGCGGCTCAAGGGCCGCTTCCAGTCGATCGTGCTGGCGCTGTTCTTCCTGCCCTACATCCTGCCGGTGTCCGTCGTCTATCTGATCTGGGACTGGACGCTGAATTTCCAGTTCGGGATCGCGATGCATGTGCTGGACTGGCTCGGAATCCCGCGCGTGCCGGTCTTCAAGTCGCGCGTCTGGTTCTTGCCGGCTGTGGCCGGGGTGACGATCTGGTGGACCGCGGGCTTCTCGATCCTCCTCTTCCTCGCCGGACTGCGGTCCATACCAGCGGAGATCTACGAAGCCGCGGCGCTCGACAACTCGACGCGATGGACCACGTTCCGGCGCATCACCTGGCCGCTGCTGTGGCCGATCACCTCGCTGGTGTTCACCATCCAGCTCATCCTGCAGCTTAAGATCTTCGACCAAGTCTATCTGTTCTCGATCGGCGGCCGGCCGAACGACAATATGGTGCTCGTCTACTACGTCTTCCAGAAGGCCTTCCAGCAGAACCAGGGAGGCAGGGCGGCAGCCGTCGCCGTGACCCTCTTCGTGCTTGTGGTGGTCGTCTCGGTCCTGCAATTCCAACTGCTCCGGTTCGCCGAAAGGCGGCGCCGATGAACGCGGTGGCTGCTCAACGCTGGAACTTCTGGGGCGGGATCATCACCGCACTGACGCTCGTCTGGGCCATCCTATGGGCGTTCCCGCTCTACTGGGGTGTGATCTCATCGCTCAAACCGGACGACGAGGTCGTGCGGCCCTACATCGAACTCTGGCCCGAGACGCCGACGCTGGAGAACTACGTCAGCGCCCTGACCACCACGCAGATAGGCGCCTGGTACGTCAATTCAGTGGCGGTCGCGGTCGGCGTAACGGTCATCACCATCTTCATCTCGATGCTGTGCGGCTACGCAATCTCGCAGTTGCGGTTCCCGGGGCGGATCGCGCTTTGGTGGCTGATCCTTGCCTCCTTTATGGTGCCGACTTCGGCGCTGATCATCAATCACTTCGTGCTGGTCGCCAACCTCGGCCTGCTCAACAGCTGGGCCGGAATCATGTTGCCGCAGCTTATCCACCCGGTCATCATCATCGTGTACAAGCAGTTTTTCGATCAGGTCCCGAAGGACTTCCGCGAGGCCGCGGTCATGGACAATGCGTCCGAATTCGGGATCCTCTTCAAGATCTACATGCCTATGAACTGGGGGGTAACCACCGCGCTGTCGATCGTCTGCTTCATCTGGACGTGGAACGCGTTCTTGTGGCCGTTCCTCTCGGTGACCCGCACCGAGATGATGACCATCACGGTCGGCATTACGCAGGTCAACGACGCCTTCGGTGTCTACTACGCGCGCCAGCTGTCGGCAGCCGTACTGGCCGGCCTGCCGGTGGCACTGGCCTACCTCTTCTTCCAGCGCCGGGTGACCGAGGCTATAACGCTCTCGGCAGGTATCAAGGGCTAGAGCCCCGGCAGGTGCACCGCAATGCCGGAGGGCACGACCCGCTCGGCGGGTTCAGGCTCCGTCGGCGCGTGCGTGCCAGGCCGATCCGTCCGCGGCGAAGAGATGCAGGGCCGTGGTGTCGAACTTCAGCCGAACGGCGTCGCCCGGTTTGACGCTCGAAAGCCCGCGATCCTGTGCCGTCACCTGCGTCCCATCCGCGAGCCGCGCATAGACGAGCGTTCGCTCGCCAAGGCGCTCGACAACGGTCGCCGTGGCGAATGCTTCATTGCCCTCGGCGACGACAGTCAGCGATTCCGGCCGCACTCCGAGTTCGCGCCAATCCATGTCGATTGGCGCGCCGGGAAGTTCGACGAGCGATCCATCGGTTAAGCGCGCATTGAGCCTGTCGCCCGAGCCCGAAACCGTGACAGGCAGGATGTTCATCGCCGGCGACCCGACGAAGGTCGCGACGAAGCGCGACGCCGGACGTGCATAGACATCGACGGGTCTTCCCATCTGCTCTATCCGGCAATCGTTGAGGATCACAATGCGGTCGGCGAGCGTCATCGCTTCCACCTGGTCGTGGGTGACGTAGATCATCGTCGATTTCAAACGCTGATGCAGTTCGGCAAGCTCGACGCGTGTACGGGCCCGAAGCGCTGCGTCCAGATTGGAGAGTGGCTCGTCGAACAGGAATGCCTTGGGCTCCTTGACGATCGCACGCCCGATGGCCACGCGCTGGCGCTGCCCGCCGGAGAGTTGCGACGGCCGCCGGTGAAGCAGCGCTTCGATCTCCAGGATACGCGCAGCCTCGGCGATCCGCTGGCGTATGACATCCGGCGCGACCCGAATGTTCCTCAGCCCAAAGGCCATGTTCTCCGCGACGGTCATATGTGGGTAAAGCGCATAGTTCTGGAAGACCATGGCAACGTTGCGCCTGCCAGGCGCAAGGTTCTCCGAGCGCACCCCGTCGATCGTCAGCGTCCCCTGGTCAATGCTTTCGAGGCCGGCGATCATCCGGAGCAGCGTCGTCTTGCCGGAACCGGACGGACCGAGAAACACGACCAGCTCTCCTGGCTCAATGTCCAGGCTCACGTCGCGGATCACTTCGACAGCGCCAAAGTGCTTTGATACGCCCGACAGCGCGATTCCCGTCATGCTTGCGATCCTTCTTTCCTACATAATTTCGGATAAATACCCGATGTCAAGGAATGTGGGGCTGCGGCACAATGAGCGGCTCATTCCTGGTCCCCGGAACAGCTGCCAGCTGTCCTGCCAACAGCGGGCGGTTTGAGAGGTTCGCCAGACCATACGAGAGAATACGAAGGAAATGGATTGGCGAACCAGCCGCTAACGTATTGACTTCCTGTAGAAAACGATGACCCGGCGGGCCCACCAAAACGACCGCGTAAGTGGCTGATTTTTGACCGTTTGGTGGGGTCGTGTGCAGCGCATCGCGCCGATTTCCTGGAGGGATAAGCCGCGCTCGACGCGGCGAATTCCTAACGCTACTCGGCGGCCGTCTCCGATGGCACCTCTGCCGGGCCCGAAGGCTCTGCCTCGGCGCGGGGCTTGCGCCGTGAAAACAGCGACCTGAGCGTGACGTAGAACACCGGCGTCAGGAACAGGCCGACGAAGGTGACGCCGAGCATGCCGGAGAACACCGCGGTGCCGAGCGACTGGCGCATTTCCGCGCCCGGGCCCGTTGCGATCATCAGCGGCACGACGCCGAGGATGAACGCGAAGGCGGTCATCAGGATCGGCCGCAACCTGAGCCGGCAGGCTTCGACGGCAGCCTCGGCGGCCGACAGGCCGCGTTCCTGCGCCTGCCGCGCGAATTCGACGATCAGGATCGCGTTCTTGGCGGCAAGCCCGATCAGCACGATGAGGCCGATCTGCACGAGGATGTTGTTGTCCAGCCCTCGGAACGATACGCCGAGCAACGCCGCCAGCACGCCGAGCGGCACCACCAGCACAATGGCGAATGGCAGCACCCAGCTTTCATATTGCGCCGCCAGCGCCAGGAACACGAACAGCACCGACAGTCCGAAGATATAGACAGCGGCATTGCCGGTGTTGCGCTCCTGGTAGGCGAGCTCGGTCCATTCATAGGAGGTACCGGCCGGCAGCGTCGCGGCGGTGATCTTTTCCATCGATGCCAGCGCGTCGCCCGTGGAAACGCCGGGCGCGGCGTTGCCCTGCAGCGGCACCGAGACGTACATGTTGTAGCGCTGGACCAGCGCCGGGCCGGTGACGTCGCGGATCTCGATCAACGTGCCGAGCGGAACCAGCGCGCCACTCGCCGAGCGCACCTTCAGTTTCAAGATGTCGGCGCGATCGAGGCGGAACGCCTGGTCGGCCTGCGCCCGCACCTGGTAGACGCGCCCGAAAGCATTGAAGTCGTTGACGTAGGCGGTCCCCAGATTGATCGACAGCGTCTCGAAGATGTTGGGGATCGGCACGTTCAGGATGCGCGCCTTGTCGCGATCGATCGCCAGGAAGAATTGCGGGCTCGACGCCGAGAAGGTGGTGAACACGCCCGTCAGCCCCGGCGTCTTGTTGGCCTTGCCGGCGATTTCGTAGGCAAGCGCCAGGATCTGCCGCATGTCGGCGCTGTTGCGCTCCTGGATCTGCAGCTTGAAGCCGCCGGCATTGCCGACACCGCGGATCGGCGGCGGCGGCAGTGCGATGATGAAGGCTTCCTTGATGCTTTGCAGGCTGCCGAACAGATTGCCGATGACCTGGGTCGCCGACTGGCCGGCTTTCAATCGCTCGTCAAATGGCTTGAACCTGGCGAAGATCACGCCCGCGTTGCTGGCGTTGGTGAAGGTCGCGCCGGAGAAGCCGGCGAAGGCGACGGCGTAGTCGACGCCCGGCGTTTTCTGGATGATCTGCGACGCCTGCTGGATGACCGCATCGGTCCTCGACAGCGAGGAGCCGTCCGGCAACTGGACGACGACGATCGCATAGCCCTGGTCGAGCGACGGAATGAAACCGCGCGGCACCGTCTGCACCATGTAGACCGTGGCGTAGATGAGAGCCGCGAAAACAGCCAGCATGGCGGCGATCGCTATCCACGATCCGACCAGCACGCGGATGATGCTCGAATACCAATGGGCGACCCTGTCGAAGCCGCGGTTGAAGCCGTCGGCGAGCGCCCGTCCGAACCGCGCCAGGAAAAAGCGCGGCGGCGCCGCTGCGGTGTGGTGCGGCTTGAACAGCAGTGCGGCCAGCGCCGGCGAAAGCGTCAGCGAATTGAATGCCGAGATCGCCGTCGACACCGCGATGGTGATCGCAAACTGCAGGTAGAACTGCCCGGAAATGCCGGGGATGAAGGCTGTCGGTACGAACACGGCTATCAGCACCAGCGAGATCGCGATGATGGCCGTTCCGACTTCGTTCATGGTCAGATGCGACGCCGGATTGGGCGCCAGCCCACCGGCGATGTTGCGCTCGACGTTCTCGACCACGACGATCGCATCGTCGACGACGATGCCGATCGCCAGAACGAGGCCGAACAGCGTCAGCATGTTGAGCGAGAAGCCGGCGGCGTAAAGCACCGCCAGCGTGCCGATCAGCGACACGGGGATCGCCACGATCGGCACGATCGCCATGCGCCACGATTGCAGGAAGACGATGATGACGATGATGACCAGCAGCATCGCCTCGAGGATCGTCTTGTAGACCTCCTGGATCGACTCGGCGACGAACTCGGTCGGGTTGTAGACGATGTCGTAGCTCAACCCCTTCGGGAAGTCGCGGGAAAGCTCCTTCATCTTGTCCTGGATCTCCGCGGCTGCGGCGAGCGCATTGGTGCCCGGCCGCTGGAAGATGGCGAGCGCCACCGCCGGTTTGCCGTTGAGATAGGAGTTGGTGACGTAGTCCTTGGCGCCGAGCTCGATGCGCGCCACGTCCTGCAGCGAGATCAGGCGGCCGTCGTCGGTCGATTTGACGATCACGTATCGGAAGTCGCGTGCATCGTTGAAGCGGCCTTGCGTGGTGACCGTGTACTGGAACGCCGTGCCGGTGTTGGTCGGCGGCGCGCCGATCGAGCCACCCGACACCTGGACGTTCTGGTCGCGCAGCGCCTGCACTACATCGCCCGAGGTCATCCCCAGGGCGGACAGTTTTTCCGGATCGAGCCAGATGCGCAGCGAATATTCGCGTTCGCCGAAGATGATGAGGTCGCCGACGCCATCCAGTCTGAGCAGTATGTCGCGCACCCGCGAGCGGGCGTAGTTCGAGACGTAGAGCTGGTCGTAGGTATTGTCGGGCGACAGCATGTGCACGACCATCATCAGGTCGGGCGAACTCTTGGTGGTGGTGATGCCGAGGCGGCGGACTTCTTCGGGCAGACGCGGCTCGGCGACCGACACGCGATTCTGCACCAGCACCTGCGCCTTGTCGAGATCGGTGCCCAGCTTGAAGGTGATGGTCAGCGCCATCGCCCCGTCGCCCGACGAATAGGACGACATGTAGAGCATACCCTCGACGCCGTTGATCTCCTGCTCGATCGGCGTTGCCACGGTCGCAGCGACCGTCTCGGCGTCGGCGCCCGGATACTGCGCGCGTACGACGATGGTCGGCGGCGCGATCTCGGGATACTGCGCGACCGGCAGCTGGGTATAGGCAATTCCGCCGAGGATCAGCAGGACGATCGAAACGACCGACGCGAAGATTGGGCGGTCGACGAAGAAATGTGCGAACCTCATTGCTGCAACCCGGCGGTCTCGGCCTTGGGCGGCAACGTCACCATCTCGACCTTCACCTTGGTGCCGGGCCTGGCGTGCATCAGCCCGTTGACGATGATCGTCTCGCCGCCGGTCAGGCCCGAGCGGATCACCCGGTAGCCGTCGAGAAGCGGGCCGGTGCGCACAGGCTTCGCAGACACCATCCCGGCCTCATCCACCAGGAGCACGATGCGGCGATCCTGATCGGCGCCGATCGCCTCGTCGGGCACCAGCACGCCGCCATGCGGCAGCGACCCCGGCACATTGATGCGCCCGAACATGCCTGGCTGGAGAATGCCGTCGGCGTTGGGAAACGTCGCACGCACCCGCATAGTGCCGGTCGCATTGTCGATCCGGTTCTCGGCAAAATCGAGCTTGCCTTTGAATACCGCCTCCGCGCGGTCGGCGACACGAACCTCCACATCGAGCCCGCCGGCGCCTTCCTGCATGGTGCCGCCACGCGCCTTCGCGTCGCGGGCGTAGCTGAAATACAGGCGCTCATCGACGTCGAAATAGAAGTCGATCGGATCGCGCGTAACGATGGTGGTCAGCAAGGTGGAATCCGGCTGCACGAGGTTGCCGACCGACACCAGCCGGCGGTCGATGCGGCCGGACAAGGGCGCCTTGATCTCGGTGAATTCCATGTTCAGGCTGGCCGTCGTCAGCGCCGCCGTCGCGCCCTGCATCTGCGCCTGCGCCGAAAGGTATTCCCGCCGGCGGTCGTCGACCGTCGCGGTTGAGATATTGCCGGTCTTGGCAAGTTCGTCGGCGCGATCGAGCTGCATCTTGGAGAATTCGAGCAGTGACTTGGCGACGTCCACTTGCGATTTGGCGGCATCATAGGCCGCCTGGTACGGACGCTGGTCGATGGTGAAGAGCAGGTCGCCCTTGTTGACCAGTGCGCCGTCCTGGAAGCTGACCTTGTCCAGATAGCCGCTGACGCGCGAACGGATGGCGACCTGGTCGACGGCTTCGAAGCGCCCGACGAACTCGTCGTCTTCGACGATTTCACGGACCACCGGCTTGGCCGCCGTCACCAGGGGTAGCTGCTGCTCCTGCGCAAACGCAGTACCGCTGAAAGCCATGCCGAGCAGTAATGCCGCCGACAGGGCGGCGCGGGCAAGCCAGCCGGCCGATCGACGGGGTCGCCCGCCCGCGTCGCGATGCAATTGCCCGTTCCCTGGGGTGTCCATCTGCGTCCTCGCTCGCTAGACCCGGGGGGTCGGTTGATCCGCTTCTACGCTCAGGCTTTCGTCGAGATCAGAGCACTGCAGTATTGTGCACGGCAACATGATCATTTTCCATGTGGGCTGAAATGTCCAGCCTGTGGCTGCCGCGCCACCGGGCTAAAACCAGTCGCGTTTCAATGGATTCAGGATTCCTTGATGGACGGCTTATGATTCATATTGGTCGAAGGAGACCGTATGGGCATTTCCACGCCGGCGGGACTGGCGTGTTTGCCGAAGTTACCTCGGTGGCCCGGCTTGTGGCCAACCTCTCGGCCACGCGAGATGGGTGACCAAAAGCGTTATGTTGTTCCCCGCATTGGGAATGCTAGATTTGCCAGGACGCGGCAGCTTTGCGCCTCATTCGGTCGTCGACGTCGGCTTTACGTCCGCCCGAAAGCAGGCATCCAGAAAACCACGGGCTCGTTTTGGTCGAGGTCCTCACGCTGCCGTTTGCACGGCCGCCCTCAGCAGCATTCCGAAGAGGTCGCGTGGCTCGTCGGGATCGGCGAGCAGGTCGAGCTCCTCATAGAGGCCGGTCGCTCGCAGTTGGTCGCGCACATAGCGCAGGGCCGAAAAATCCTCGATGGCGAAGCCGACTGAATCGAACAGCGTGATCTTCTTGGCTTCGCGGCGGCCTTGGGTCTTGGCGGCGATCACTTGCCAGAGCTCGGTCACCGGGTGGTCGGGATCCAGCTGCTGGATTTCGCCCTCGATGCGTGTCTGCGGCGGAAACTCGACGAAAATGTCGGAACGCAGCAAGATGTCCCTGTGCAGTTCGGTCTTGCCCGGGCAGTCGCCACCGACGGCGTTGATGTGGACGCCGGCGCCGACCATGTTGTCGGTGAGAATGGTGGCGTTCTGCTTGTCGGCGGTAACGGTCGTGATGATCCCGGCGCCTTCAACCGCTTCCTGCCCTGTTTCGCAGATCGTGATGTCGAATCCCATGCCAGCCAGGTTCTTCGCGCATTTCAGCGACGCGGATCTGTCGATGTCGTAGAGCCGGAGCCGATCGACGCCGGTCAGCGCCTTGAACGCGATCGCCTGGAACTCCGACTGTGCGCCATTGCCGATAATGGCCATGGTGCGAGCACCGCTCGGCGCCAGATACTTGGCCGCAACGGCCGATGTCGCGGCGGTGCGCAGCGCGGTCAGGATGGTCATTTCGGTGAGCAGCATCGGGTAGCCGCTGCCGACATCGGCGAGCACGCCGAAGGCGGTGACCGTCTGCAGGCCCTGGCGCATGTTCTTGGGATGGCCGTTGACGTATTTGAAGCCATAGAGGCGCCCATCGCTTGTCGGCATCAGCTCGATGACCCCGTCATGGCTGTGCGAGGCGATGCGAGGCGTCTTGTCGAAAAGATCCCAGCGACGAAAGTCTTCCTCGATGTAGCTGGCGAGCTCGGTCAGGAAGCGCTCGACGCCGATTGCGATCACCAGCTTCATCATGCGATCGACGCTGACGAAGGGGACGATGTTCAGTTTTGCCGCGGTCATGGTCAAAAGCTCCCTGAATGGCTGCGAGTCGGGCGGTCCATGATGCGGCGGCCCATCAGGCTCGCCGTCAGGTCGACCATCAGTGTCGCGGTTCGGCCACGATCGTCCAGAAAGGGGTTCAACTCGACCAGGTCCAGGCTGGAGACGAGCCCGCTGTCGGAAAGCATCTCCATCACCAGATGCGCCTCGCGAAACGTCGCGCCGCCGGGAACCGTGGTGCCGACCGCCGGCGCGATAGAGGGGTCGAGGAAGTCGACGTCGAGACTGACATGCAGCAGCCCGTCCTCATCAGACACGCGCGCCAGGAAGGCGCGCAGCAGCGGCGCGATGCCATGCTCGTCGATGGCGCGCATGTCGTGCACGATCACGCCCGCCTGGTTGAGCGCGCTGCGCTCGGCCGGGTCGACGCTGCGCAGGCCCATGGTGCAGATACGCTTGGGATCGACCGCCGCCGGCAGATCGGGAAAATAGCCGCTGAAACCCGCCTGGCCGCTGGCGTAGGCGAGAGGAACACCGTGCAGATTGCCGCTGGCGGTGGTGTCGAGCGTATGAAAATCGGGATGCGCGTCGAGCCACAGGACGAATAGGGGGCGACCGGCCTCCGAGGCACGGCGGGCGAGGCCCGACACGGTCCCGGCGGAGATCGAATGGTCGCCACCGAGAAAGATCGGCATGGCGTCCTCGCTTGCTGCGTAGGCCGCGGCGGCAATGGCGGATGTCCAGGCCGATATTTCGGGCAGGGCCTTCAGCGCCAGGTTGCCATGCACGACGCGCCTTACCGGAATTGGCTGGACGGCGCCCATATCCTCCACTGCATGGCCGAGGCCGGACAGCATCTCAGCAAGCCCGGCGGTCCTCAGCGCGCTCGGCCCCATTTCGCATCCCATTCGGCCGGCACCGTCCTGCACGGGCGCCCCGACGATTCTGCAACGCATTGTTTCTCCCGCGCTCCAAGTTCTGATGGCCGCGAGGGAACCATGCCGAGCCGGCGATACGAACAGGTAAAATTGGCAATCCGAAAAGCGTAGTTTATCATAATGGCAGCGAAACTGAGCAAAATGGTACCCCATGGATGCACTGGACGAACGGCTCGTGACCTTGCTGCGGCATGACGCCCGGCGTAGCGTATCGGATCTCGCCGTCGATCTCGGCGTCTCGCGCGCCACGGTTCGGGCACGCATGGAGCGGCTGGAACGGTCGGGCGACATTATTGGCTACACGGTGGTGTTGCGCGCCGACGCGGTCGATCAGCGCATCCGCGGCATCATGCTCATCGAGATCGAGGGCCATGCCGCCGACCGCGTGGTCCGGGCACTGGGCGGCTTCCCGGAAGTCTCGACCATCCATACCACCAATGGTCGCTGGGATCTGGTGGTAGAGCTCGGGACGGCATCCCTGACGGATTTCGATGCGGTGCTGCGGCGTATCCGGTTGATTCCCGGCATAACGGGCAGCGAAACGAGCCTGCTCCTGGCCACCCCGCGCACGACGCGGGCACGATTGACCTAGACTGTATTCGACGCCGCCTTTCCCGTGCAGATGGATTTCAGATTGCTTACAAACAAGGAGACGTTCCCAAAGTAGTTAGGATACATTTCAACAAGTTTTTCGACCCTGTCTACCTCGACCAAGGCCGCTTTTGCATCACTGTCCCTTAGTTCGATTTTCTTCTCTATATCTTCCAATTTCCGCGCGCCGGACATAAGAGTTCGGAATGGCTCGACGGTCACATTATGATCATTGCTGTATTGAATAAAGTAGTATCTATATTTTCCAGTCGACTGTGCGAAGTTCTTCGAGGAGAGAGTAATATTCTTTATGTCTTCCAATATGCTCGTCGCCCCTATACGTCTGTCGATATCCCGCAATTCTCGCACTCGGTCATTGTGATCCGGAGCACCGATATGAACGGGGCACTGCTCAATGTGCGCGAATTCCGCCGACATAAGCTGGAAAAGGCGTAGCCAATCTTGTTCGCCCTTTCCGTGCTTCAAATCCTGGCGTCGGAATAGCCCGACAGCCTCAACTGCGGTTGCCCATGAGTGCTGAAGTGTGGTCCGAACTTGCAGTTCGATGCGTCGACCCTCGAAAGCCTCGGTGTCGGCAGCTCTGGGTCGGTACTGGAAAACAATGTGGTGACTTCGATAGCCGTCCGGCTTCGGCTCATCGATATAGTTGAATTCCCGAGGGTGTATCTCATGGGGGAAGTTGTCTCGCATCGATGCGAGAAGCGAGCGGACACTTTTGATGTCGGGCATGATCGCTCGGCAACCGCCGATGTCGTTCATGGTGTCCAAATTGGTGGTGGACTCTCGAAGCTTCCGACGAATCGATGCCATGCGTTTCGGACGCGATGCCATGTCGCCCTTCAGTCGCAGGGCTCTCATGTGGTGACCGACAGAGAACTGGACGCTCCGCATCGGCAGAAAGTGCGAGGCGCGCCAGCTGTTGGCGATCGAGAAGATTTCGAGTGCGTCCACGTACTGGCCGGCAGTGATGTCTGGTCCGAAAAGCATGGGTGTTGCCAGCCGCTCGCCTGCCTTGCGAACGGCATTCATGCTGTATTCAAGGCGCGGGTACTGAGTCATTGGACCATAAAGTCAAGGTAGGGCGCCTCATTCTGGACTGGCGGGACGACCGCAAGCGAATCGGATCTCATGGACCGTATCTTTGAGTACGCGAAAGACGAAAGTAAGCACCTTTGCGCTTGCCTTGAAGGCATCCTATTCTGGAGGAATAGCATCCGCTCGTGGGCATAGAATGTCGGTACTGCCTTTCCTGAGAATTTACGCGCCGCTCAACGCGGTGCTGGCCGCGCCTGGGCTGCTGGCGGTGGCTGCGCTCACGATGCCGAACATGTCGGGACGAAGCAGGCTGGCTCTGACTGCCGTGCTTGCGGTCATTTGGGGCGCCTATCTTCTGCAGATGGCCGAGACGCTGCTCAAGCGCCGGGCGGGAGACCTTCTGGACAGGACGCCGGCAATCGCCATCGATATGCTCGCGGTTTTGGTTCCGCTCGCTGCATTTCTGCTCGACGGCACCCCCGACCGCAGCCTCTACTGTGCTGTCTGGCTGCTGAAGCCGCTGCGCGACTCGACATTCTTCCCGGTACTGGGCAGGGTGCTGGCCAACGAAGCGCGCAACCTGATCGGCGTCACCACGCTCTTCGGCGTCGTTCTGTTCGGTGTCGCGCTCGCCGCCTATGTCATCGAGCGCGACATCCAACCGGAAAAGTTCGGCAGCATCCCCCAGGCAATGTGGTGGGCGGTGGTCACGCTGTCCACCACCGGTTATGGCGACGCCATTCCGCAAAGTTTCGCCGGCCGCGTCCTTGCCGGGGCGGTCATGATGTGTGGCATCGGCGTCTTCGCGCTCTGGGCCGGCATTCTTGCCTCCGGCTTCTATCAAGAAATCCGTCGCGAGGATTTCGTCCGCAATTGGCAATTGGTCGCCGGCGTGCCGTTGTTTCAGAAGCTCGGCCCGGCCGCGCTGGTCGAGATCGTGCGCGCGTTGAGACCTCGTAATTTGCCGGCGGGTGCCGTGATCTGCCGCAGGGGCGAGACCGGGGATCGGATGTTCTTCGTTGTGGAGGGGCGTGTCAGCGTCGCGACGCCACACCCGGTGGAGCTTGGCCCTGGCGCCTTCTTCGGCGAGATGGCGTTGATGAGCGGCGAACCGCGCATGGCGACCGTCAGCGCCGCAACGGCGGTCTCACTCCTGTCGCTGCACGCGGCGGATTTCCAGATGCTGTGCAGCAGCAGCCCGGAAATCGCGGAAATCATCCGCAAGACCGCGCGCGAGCGGCACGGCGCGGCACCGATGGCTTGATCGTGCCACTATTCGTCAGGGGGAGGACGTGATGGCAAGGCTGCCCCTGTCGACAATGGCTGACTGGAACTATGTGGGCGGCTCTATCGGCCACGCGCGGAGGTTCTGGACGGAACGTGGAAGTTCCCAGAGGCGCAGCCGCCGAGCGCTCGGGGGGGCGTCATTCAGACGGCGGACGGCCGAGGCACATCCGCACGCGCCTGATGTCGATGCCGCCCTGGACAAGATGTGAAGCACAGGTGGTGGCGCAGGATGTGGGGACGACCTGATCATCGGCGCCGAGGCCGACTTCCGCCTTGGCATCGTTCCAGGTGGCTCGGAACCATGCCTGGCTAAGCCTGGTGGCGGTTCTTTCGGCTGGCGCCCGGTCGGAGGCAGCTTGATGACTTCCTTCCGCCCGGTCATCGGAATGGTGCGGCTGCGGCCGGATTTGCTGGTCCGGAAACTGAGGCGACGTCGAGGAGGCATCCGATGTCAACCAGCAAGGAAATGTGAACGCGCCGAACATCGGCTTTTCCCCGGATGCGGCGGATCCGCGGCAGTTTCCTGGCAGTTGACGCAAGGCCTTGCCATGATTCCGTCAGCCGATCGCCGGATTCGGCCGGGAATAAGCGGTTGCCGCGGACCCGATGGTTAACGAGAGCTTTCTGAGTGAGGCCAAATCGTGTCATTTGTGCAACAACGCTGGGGGATAGCAGCCGAACAGCCCTTTCGCCGGTACGATCGTTGTTGAACGCCGCCGGCTCATGGGTAATGTCGAATTCGAAGGAGCGGCGCGGTGCGCATCTTTTTCGGTAGTGGGGATGGGGCAGGGAACGCTGTCCTTCAGCAAAGAATACCCAGACCCGTTTTTTAACTTTTGACTGGAGGTCAGAAAATGAACATCAAGAGCCTGCTTCTCGGCTCCGCTGCGGCCCTGATCGCAGTTTCCGGTGCGCGCGCCGCCGACGCCGTCGTCGTCGCCGAGCCGGAACCCGCTGAATACGTCAAGATCTGCGACGTCTACGGCGCTGGCTACTTCTACATCCCCGGCACCGAAACCTGCCTGCGCATCGGCGGCTATATCCGTTACGACATCGGCGTCGGCGACGTGGGTTCGTTCGACGGTGCGACAAGCGCCGATCACGAGGACGGCGGCAGCAACGACACCTTCTACAAGCATGCCCGTTTCTCGCTGAAGACCTGGACCGGCCAGGAAACCGAACTCGGCACCTTGAAGACCTACACCGAGACCCGCTTCAACTTCCAGAACAACAACCGTGATTCGGGCAGGTTCGGACAGCTCAATACAGCTACGAACGGCGACACCGTCTCGCTGAACTTCGCCTGGATCCAGCTCGGTGGTCTCCGCGTAGGTAAGGACGAATCGGCCTTCGATACGTTCATCGGCTACGCCGGCAGCGTCATCCAGGATACGTTGGTTCCCTATGGCGGTTTCGACACCAACGTCGTGCAGTACTACTTCGACGCTGGCAACGGCTTCTCGGCCGTCGTCTCTCTCGAAGAAGGCTCGGGCTTCGACACGATCGACAGCTACGTTCCGCATGTCGTCGGTGGTGTGAAGTGGACGCAGGGCTGGGGCGCGGTCACTGGCGTCATCGCTTACGATAGCAACTATGAAGAAGTCTCCGGCAAGGTTCGCTTGGACGTTAACGCCACCGACCAGATCTCGCTCTTCATCATGGGCGGCTACGGCTCCGATGATAACCTCACCGACGGCACCTGGACGTTCCCGGCTGGCGGTCGCGGCTTCTACAAGCCGTGGAGCGGCAATTGGGCCGTCTGGGGCGGCGGCACCTACAAGTTCAACGAAAAGACCTCGTTCAACCTCCAGGCGTCGTATGACGAAGGCAAGAACATCGGCATCGCCGCGAACGTTGCCTATGACATCGTTCCCGGCCTCACGATCACGGCCGAAGTCGACTACTCGCATCTCGGCGACGACTCCGTGTCGAACTGGACGGGTATTACTCCTGGCAAAGACGACGCAATCGGCGGCATGCTTCGCTTCCAGCGTTCGTTCTAAAAGGCGCTGCCTTATTGAAATCGAAAACCCGGCGGGCAACCGCCGGGTTTTTTCATGTCGTCTGTATGGAACTTCGGACAGCCAATGGCATGGCCGCCCGCCTGCTGCCGCGCTTGCAGACGTGGAAGAACAACCCTCGCAGCGAAAGGAAAGGAGGAAGCCAAACTGCTTGGCAAGCGACGCGCGAAACGGCGGCAGGCCCGTGGCCAGGATACGCTGGCCGGACAGGTGAAGGAACGCGGCGTTCAGCCTGAGGAAAGCCTGTTAGACTGGTCTAACGGCGGAAAGCGTACGCCGGCGGGATTGGGTGCAACCAACTGCGCGCAGCATCAGGCACTACCGGTCAAAACTCAGCAAGATCGCCCAAGGCTTCGATCAACGGCTGAATCTCGCTTTCGTAATTCTTCCAACGCTTGACGGACGACGTATAGATCGGCTGGCGGACCTGCCAATTGCTATAGGTGTTTACGGAGCCGCCTTTGTCAAAAAAGCGCAGGCAGGCATCGTCCCACGGCAATCCGAGATAATCCATGAGCCGGCGCGACTGCTCCTCCTGATTTTCGATCAACGTCTCGTAGCGACTTTCGAAAATACGACCCGGAAAAACATTATCCCAATGCCGCATCAAGCGATCATACTCCCTGTAGTAAAGCCCCAGCGTCTCAAGATCGGCACTGTAGCTGTGGGCTTTATTGAACTGCAGGACGAAACAGGAGATGCAATTGTCGATGGCGTCGCGACGACAATGAATGATACGCGCTTTGGGGAAAAGAAGGCCAATCAGGCCGATCAGCTCGAAATTGTGAGGCATCTTGTCGACAATTCGCAGCGAGTCGGGAGCCCGCTCGCGCAGATAAGCAAGGTGCTCTTCGGCCAAAGTCCTGGTCAGTTCGGGAGTAATCATCGCGATGGATTGGCCGAAGTTCACACTGGAGCGGTCTGCGACACCGAGTCCATTGGCTGTTCGCCTGAGTTTGCTGAGTTCGCCGGCGCCATGAACATTGGGGTGACTGGCACAGATCTGCTCTGTCAATGTCGTGCCCGAACGAGGCATGCCCACGACGAATACAGGCGCCTCCGAGGGATTGCCGTACGCGGCTCTTGAAGCCACCAGTTCCGGCGTGAAGGTTGCGATCATGCCGTCGACCGAGCGGCGGTAAGATTGCAGATCGAATGTATGGCCCCCGGCTTCATTCCCCTTCTTAAAGTGATCCATCGCCTCCTTATAGCGACGGAGGTCGTTGAGAACCTTTCCCGCGGCGTGATGGAGCGCTGCCGCTCCCTCCGGCCCATGGCCCGGGTCTTGAAGCTCCGTCAGGATTGCCCCGAGTTCTGGCGGCTCTTCAGCGAATTTGCGCGTGCGTACGAGCGCGTTGTGGGCAGCCGGTACCGCGATGCGCCGTTCTATTGCCTCTTTCAGATGAACCGCGGCTTCGTCCATACGGCCGAGGCTTGCGAGCGCGCGGGGCAACCCCAACCGGGCTACGGGATGATCTCGGTCGATCCTGAGCGCCTTCTCAAAGAGCGGCAGCGCCATCTCCCCCTTGTCAAACGCATTGTAGGCATCGCCCAAGGCGCAAAGCGCTTCCACCAGATCCGGCTTCAAGTCCAGGGCGTACTGAAAGTGCTTGATCGCCGGCGTAAATTCGCTGACCTTCAAATAGGTCTCGCCGAGGCTAAGATGGTAGTAAGGATTCCGCGGATCCTCTGCCACCGCCCGAGCGAAATACCGCAGTGACTTTTCGTTGTCGAAATCGAGCCCGAGCGTTCCCAGGATATACAGGGCCAGCGGATGGTTGGGCGTGCGAGCCAGGACCCTGAGGCACAGTTCCTCGGCCTCGGACAGACGTTGGGCCTGCTGCAACTCGAGCGCCTGCCGTAAAAGCAAGTCGTCGGCGTGGCTGCGGTCGGGGCCTGCCTTGGACTGCGCTTTGTATGGCGCAGCCTTCGGTGATGCCGCCTTCGGCGAGGGTTGGGTCTTGAGGTGCTTTGCCCACGCGGGCGGCAATCGGTTGCTCATCCTGTCTGGCTAGCAAAAGGGGTTTGGAGAATCCAGCCTCAATAGCCGTTTTGCGCAGAGCGCCGGCGCGGCCCATCGATTTACCATTCTTCTGGATCGACCCTTATCAGTTTCCGTTCCAGTCGGTCCGGTGACGGCGCTCTTGCCTATTCCGTTGCGCCAGCTTTTTTTCTGCGACGAATAGTGTGCGATTGCGCGGCGGCCATTTTTAACGCGGGTGTGATCTCCAACGGCGCATTCTGTGCCTCATGCGGGGTCTGCAGCCCCTCGACGTGAACGGTCGGGAATGGGAGCTCGATGCCCTGCTCCTTGAAGACCTGGCGCAGCCGCACATAGAATTTGCGTTTCATACCGAAGGCGCCTCCCGGTCTGGTCATGGCCTTGACTCTCAATACGATGCCGTACTCACCGAACTCCTGCACGCCTTGCATCTTGATCGGGTCGAGCACCCAGTTTTTGAACTCGGGATCTTCCGCCAGTTCGAGGCCGATCCGCTTGATCAGCTTGCGAGCGAAGTCGATATCGGTGTCATAGCCAACGGTGATGTTGAATTTGTCGATAACCCAGTCACGGCTCTGGTTCTGGACTGCCCCGAGTTCACCGAAAGGTATCGTGAACAGCGGACCGCGATGGTGGCGCAGCTTCACCGAGCGCAGCGAAAAGCTTTCCACGGTACCCTTGTAATTGCCCGAGGAAATATATTCGCCGACACGAAACGCATCATCGAGCAGAAAGAACACGCCCGAAATGATGTCCTTGACGACGGTCTGCGCCCCAAAACCCACCGCAACGCCGACAACGCCAGCGCCGGCGATCAGCGGGCCGATCTGGATACCCAGCGAGGAGAGCATCATCAGCACCGCCATCACGATGATCGATGCGAGCAGAATGTTCTGGAGGATCGGCAACAGCGTGTGCAGTCGCGCCTGCTGCGGATCGAGGATCGGGCCCTCCTCCTCGCTGATCACAGGGTGCGGTACTTCGATGCCCAGCTTTCGTTCGATCAAAGCCTTGATGATCGACCAGCCGAAATCGGCTGCAAGCGCAATGACCACGACATTGATCAAGCCGCGCAATATGAACATCGTCGTCGTATCGCTGCCCTGCATGGATTGCATGTCCAGGCCCCAGACACGCGCGAGAAGGTAAGCCGCCGCCAGGATGAAAATCATCCTGATACCGCGATCGATGACAGCGATCGTCACCGCCGGGATCGTCGGCCGGCCGGCCTCTTCCGAACCCGGCCGCAGCACGAAATTAACCCCGCGCTGCGTCAGCACGATTGCCAAAGGCAGGAAGAATGCGGCCAAGGTAAACCAGAAGATTATGTTAAAGCCGGCAATGCGCTCCAGGAACAGAACGACGAAATAAGCAGTCAATAGCCATGTCGCTCCCGTGTGACCGCTTTGGGGCGCCCCGTCTCGCTTCCTTGGCCGGCGCCAAACGGCAAACAGAAAGAGCAACAGCAGGACGAAATCGGCGCCCAGCGACGGGACCATCATTCCGTCCGGATCGATGCCGAGACCCGGCAAGAGGTGGAACGCGGCGCCGAAGAAGGCGAAGACGCCGACGATCCGGGGTAGCCAATAGGACCAATGGTCAGCCGCTTCGTTGGGGACCGGCAAAGCACGAACCTCGACGGCGCTCTCGACCTTCATGAAGGAAGGGACGAGCGTGGCCATGACGTACATGCGCACACCCCATGTAACGACCGCCGCAATCAGGAATGTCAGTACAATCTCGCGGATGAGCGTCGGCCAGTCGAACAACATGAATGCGCCGGCGCTGCCCAGTGCGAACGAGACGATCAGCAGGCTGGAATAAAGCAGGCGGCCACCAATCTTCTTGGCTCGCCCCATGGGCGTATTCTTCGGTTGCGCGATAATCCAAAGGCGGAATGGGCGGGTCAACTTGTACGTTGCCCAAGTGAGCGCCAGGCCGGCTGCGATGAACAGCGCAATCAGCAGAAATACGCCTGCAGGCCTCTTGCCGGACATATCCTCCATGGTCTTTGCGCGAACGTGCGCGAACTGGCCCGGCAGCAAGGGCAAAGTCTGTACGATTCTTTCGATATGATGCTTGATCCGATCGAGCGTCGAGGATGCCATCGTATTCATCTGGCCTGGTGCGGCCACGGCATCGGACGATGCGTCGGCCGGCGAAGCTCCAGCCTTGGCAGGCGCTTCGGTTGGCCCGGCGTCCTGTTTTCGCTGCTCGACCACCCAGGCCTTCACGGACGGATCGTCGAGAAGCTCGAACAGCTGCTTGACCCTTTCAGGCGGCACGGTCGCCGGCGCCTGCGCCTCTGCCTGACCAGCCAGCAAGAGGGCGATGCCAAAGACGAGCGGCCTGGCAATCAGGACGAACATCGCAGTCAAATCTCCGAGACGTCGCGCCGCGCGTGCCAGATACCAGGCTCCCAATCGTCGAATCATGAGTGGCATCGTGCTGTGACCTTCCGATAGAATCGGCAAGCAACGACATCTATGCCCGCCGTTGCCCCTACCTTGAAGAAACCGATGTTGCTGTGCAAGACGTCACCGTTCCGGGCGAGCGATGCAGCGAAACCCAAGGTGGCAAGTGGATGTATCCACGGGCTGCGCCATGCGAGCGGCCGGTCGGTAACGCCGGCAATATCTCGGAGCGCACAAGAAAGACCCACCCTTGGTGACCTTGCGTGGGATCGTGATATCGGGCGTCAGCGGATCATAGCTCGCCTCGCGCTCACCGCCGCGCGGATTGGTCATCGTGCAGCATGGGCTCTCGATCCGGCGGTGCTCCTGATACCAGTCCGCGGTCCACTGCCAAACGTTGCCGGCCATATCGTGGAGCCCATAGCCGTTTGCCGGAAACGAGCCAACGGGCGCGGTCCATTCGTAGCCGTCCTCGCAGCTATTTCGGTATGGAAATTCACCCTGGTACGTGTTGGCCATATGCTGGCCACCCGGGGTTAGTTCGTCGCCCCATACGAACTCCGAGCCGTTCAGTCCGCCGCGCGCGGCAAACTCCCATTCGGCCTCGGTCGGCAGCGCCTTTCCCGCCCAGTCCGCATAGGCTTGCGCATCCTCGTATGCGATATGGACGACTGGATGGGTTTCAAGGCCCTTGAGGGTGCTGGCCGGGCCGCGCGGATGCCGCCAATTCGCTCCGCGCACGTAGGCCCACCAGTTGTAGTGATTGCTGCGATCGATGCCGCGCGTGGGCCTGACAAACAACGCTGAAGCCGGCGCCAATGACTCGGCGCCCGCCGCAGGATAGTCCGCAGCATTTGCCGGACGCTCGGCCAGCGTAACGTAACCGCTGGCCTCGACAAAGCGCCTGAACTCGTCATTCGTGACGGTCGTGCGATCCATCCAGAAGCCGGCGACCATGACGCGGTGCGCGGGCGCCTCCTCGGGATAGTGGCTGTTCGAGCCCATCAGGAATTCGCCGCCTGGCACCCACACCATATTTGGAAATGGCGGGCTGCGCCCGGGAACGGAGCGTACGGACTCCAGATCCCCTCCAGGTGGCACAGCCGTGGCGACATCGTCCATGGTTTTGGCAGCTACGGACTTCGATCCTGCGCGTTTAGTCTCCAAGCTCATTGAACGCCGTGGCTGGATCAGCCGAAATGGGCGGTGCGCCGAAGGTCAGCTTGATCGCCTCTCCTATCAACAGCGGCGGCGCCATTTGCTTGGCGAGATCCACGATTTTTCCTTTCAATTCCTTGACCTTGTCAGGATTCTTGTCGGCCAGATTGGTCTTTTCGGATTTGTCGGCTGCAAGATCGAACAGTTCGACCCGCTCCAACACACCGGCTGCCCATACGAGCTTCGTATCGCCTTGGCGGATTGCGCCGCCGGTCGGGTCGACATTGTAGACCATCTCGGTGCGGGGCGAGGGCTTGGCTTCGCTAATCGTTTCCCAAACATCCATGCCATCGAGCGGCTTGTTCTTGGTCGGTTTTGCCCCGGCAAGTCCGGCAAGTGTCGGATAGATATCAGTGACATGTATCAGGCCGTTCACGTCGCCAGCCTTCACCTTGCCCGGCCAGTTCACCAGGCCGCAGACGCGGGTGCCGCCCTCGTAAAGCGTGCCCTTGCCGCTGCGGTACGGCCCATTGTCGGCCGGTAGGCTGTTGCCGACCTTCGATTCACCCGCAAACATTGCATCTCGCACACCGCCATTGTCGCTCTGGAAGAGGATGATCGTATTGTCGCGCATTTTCTTCTTCTCGAGCTCGGCAACGACCCGGCCGATCTCGTCGTCCATCGCGGAAACCATGGCGGAGTAGAGCCGGCGCTGGTCGTCGGCAACATGAGCATATCTTTTGATATGTTCTTCGGGTGCCTGATAAGGCGAATGCGGCGCGGTGAATGCCAGGTACAAGAATAGCGGCGCCTTCCCGTCATGCTTTTCGATCACCTTGGCGGCTTCCGTGCCGAACAGGGTGTTATCGTATCCGGGCTCCTTTAGCGGCTTGTTATTGCGATACCAGTCCATCACGCCATGGGAAGCGTGCTTGAAGTGATCGATTTCGCCAACCAGGGCGCCGTAGAACGAATCGAATCCCCGCTGGCGCGGCCAGTATTCGGCCTTCGCGTGACCCAGATGCCACTTGCCCACCATCGCCGTCTTGTACCCGGCGTCCTTGAGCATCTGAGGCAAGATGTACTCGTCCGTGGCTAGGCCGTAGCCGCCGCCTGACGGGATAACACCCATCTGCAGCCCATAGCGCAACGGATAGCGTCCCGTCATCAGCGCCGCCCGGGTGGGCGTGCACATCGGCTGGGCATAGAACTGTTCCAACCGCGCGCCCTCGGCAGCCAGCTTGTCGATGTTTGGCGTCTTGATGTCCGAGCCGTGGAAGCCAACGTCCCTCCAGCCCTGGTCGTCGGAGATGATGTAGACGATGTTGGGAGGTGTCCCTTGAGCCGCCGCGGGCTGAACACCGGCAAGGCCGGCAAGCGCGCCTGATAGACCGGCTGGAACCGCAAAGCGCGAAACGGCAGCCGCCGTGCCGGCCATCAATGCATCGCGCCGCGTTATTCTGTTGGTTGTGCCGGCTTCAGCCGGGAAGTCTCGATCGATACTCATACTCTCCCACCCTTCTCCCCTTAGGGGTAAATGCTTTTGAGATATCATCGTCACTCACTCTGAAGGCCGACGCTTCAGACCACGTTCTGCTTCCCGGCCGCCATGAAGCAGCCACTTCACAACAATCCTCTATTGGGCGACCGCGAATTGATAGGTGAACCCCAACATCGGCCCCTGCTGAGTGAGTTTGTTCACGAAGCCATCGTGGCTATAGTTGTCGTGCACGGCCCGATAACCGACAAAGCCTGTTCTTGATAGCCCCCATTTCTCTTCCTCGTAGACCGTCAATCGCGACGAAGAGACGGCTTCATCGACCAAGTCATATTCGATGCAGCATCTTAGACTGGATGAAGTCTCGCTTTGCGCTAGATCAATTCGGCCGCGATGCAGCGGAACGTGACAGATTAACACACCAACACCCTGTGCAATACGCCCTTCCGGTCTCGGCGCCACACGATAATCATGGCAAAGGCGCTCGATGTTCTCGGCGCATCCGGCTGACCGAGAGATCTATTTCGTCCACAGTCCCCATTGGCCGTGAGTCGACGATACTTTGCGCCGATTGATCTCGCGCAATTTGCATTTAAGTTACAGCTAATACAATCATCCTGCTATCCACTTTGCGCAAAGGACGTATTTTTGAGCACCTGGCCTTCATCGCCTTCGCACAGGGACGTACAGTTCGGCCCAGACGGGCTCGGCGATGCCGCCTCTGGGCTGCCTGTGAAGGTCGACAGGCTTTCGCCAGGGCAACTGCCGTCGCGACTCCGGCAAATCCGGTCCCACGGCAAGTGGGCGCTCGATCTGGCCGAATTCAACTGCGCCTTCCGCGCCAGCGGCGGCTTTGCCCCAGGTTCCGTGGCGATAGTGGCCATAGAGCAGGCCCGGGACTCAACGATCTGCGGCATTCCGCTCAAAGACGACATGATCGTGAAAATCCCCGCCGGCACGAGCGTAACAGCAACGGTCCGGCCCGGCCTTAGCTATACAGGCGCCGTTGTCCCGATGTCGATCTGGGTAGAGATCCAGGCACTTTCCGCTGGCACGATCTTGGCTAGGGCTGCAGACCACCCAAACGCCGTTCAGCTCACCACCACCGATGCGAAAATGTTTCGAAGCCAAATGGAGGCGATGGCAGATCGCTTCGAAGCAGCCGCAAGCGGTGCAGCTCTGCCGGAGCATACTCCGATCGCGTTGATGGAATATTTGCGAGGCATGGCTGACGCCTTCGCTGGTGCGCCTAGCAACGCAGGATTGGATCGGTCCTCCAGCCGTCATCTCAGGCAGGCATGGGCGGCCGAGGCTTTCATTCGCGCCCATATCCGCGAAGACATCCCCATCATCCGGTTGTGTAAGGAAATCGGCGTCAGCCGCCGTCAATTGGAGTACGCCTTTCGCACCACCTTTGCTCTAAGCCCGCTGGAATTCATCAGGGCGCTCCGTCTCAATGAAGCCAGGCGACTGCTCACCGCCCGGGGAGCAAGAGGCTCGAGTGTCACAAGCATCGCGATGGAGGTTGGGCTCACCCATCTTGGCCGCTTCGCAGCGAACTATCGCCAGCTCTTCGGCGAGTCCCCCAGAGAAACACTGCTTCGCGGGCGAAGGCCAGAGGATTGACCCGATACAGCGCGCGGTCGTCGCCGCTCCTGATAAGCATTTCGAATTTTGACATGACGCGCGGGCTCCAAGCTCGCGCTTGCTCGATCTCGGTCATCTTGCGTTCGAGAAGACGATCGTCGACCACAGGAACGACAGCTCCACCCGGTTGCGATGCGACAGCTTACCAAAATCCTGCCCCGATGCGAATGGATGGAAAGCCTTCGTCTGTCTCGGGCCTTAGGGCGGCATGTGCGATACTGGTGCGAAGCGTCTCGTCGCTCTTGCGCACTGTGAGCGGAAATAATGACACCGACAAAGTTCGCCGTTCAATTGAGCACGGCCTCGACGGTGGCAACAAAGTCGTCGAGCGAGCGATCCCCACGAATCTCGATGCGCGGAAGGTCGATGGGATCGCTGTCAAGGTCCGCCGGCCCGTGTCTGCCGCCGAAGCCAATCCGATAGCCGCACTCCCTGGCCAGCCTGCCAAGCCGCCGGTCGGTGACGGAGAAGGGGGCCGCGAACGCCGAGGTTGGCCGACTGGTCCACCGTTCGACGAACATCCGAGAGCGCAGGAGCTCGGCCGCAAGGTCAGAGCTCGACAGACCATCGATGGCGCGATGCGTCGCCAGATGGCTTCCGAAGAATGCACCTTCGGCGGCGAGACGTCGCACCGTTCCGGCATCCATAAGCCGCGTCGGCGGACCGCTGACGGCGTCCCACTTTGCACTTTCACCCACCAGGTCCGTCACCAGGAACACTTCCGCGGTCAGGTCGTGCGCGCGCAAGATCGGCCAGGCATGGTCGGCAAAGTTCTGGAAGCCGTCATCGAAGGTGATGAGCACCGGGCGGCCAGCGAAAGGCTGACGGTTGGCGATGGACCATTCCAGTTGCTCGGACATGACCGCGTGAAAGCCGTTGGCCCGCAACCATGCCATCTGGCCAGCGAATGCGGCAGGCGTGAGCCGGAAACGGGCGAGCGCGGCTGGACCTTCATCGGCGACGCCGTGATACATGAGGACAGGGATACGCTGCCGCCGCTCGCTACGCGCGACGTCGCGGCGCAAGGCCCGCGCTCCGCCCCAGACGATATTTCGCGCGACCCCGATTCCGATGGATGCGCGGACCGGCACATGATCAATCACCGGCTCCGTCGCCATGTGGCCCGGTGACAGGCGGCGGAAGCGATCTATGCGATAGAGTTCGGTCTGGATCGATTGCTCGAGGACGAGGCCTTCTGTCGCCGTCAACGTCTCCGAGATCGTTTGGCCACCGAATGTGTTCCAGTCGAAGCCCGTCCTTTCGGGATTGTCCCGAAGCACGAATGCGTGTGCGCTGATGAAACTGCCGCCAGGCGCCAACGCCTCGGCGACTTTTTTGGTGAAGCGCTGCAACTCGGCCAGATCATCGAGATAGTAGAGCACTTCCGAACAGAAGATCAGATCCATCTCGCCCGGGAGCGTGTCCGCCATGAAATCCAGTACGCCGAATTCAACATTCGGTTGATCGCTGCATCGCGCGCGCGCCCGCTCAACCGCTATCGCGGAGATATCAGTTGCAGTCAAATGACCCACTCGCGGCGCCAGCTGCCGCGTGAAATGGCCCTCTGCGCAGGCGAGCTCAAGCGCCTGTCCAATGGGGCCGGCAGGCAGAATTTCGAGCTGCCGCTCATATTTTTCCTGCTCGTAGGTCGAGGTGTAGTTCCAGGGATCCTCTGTCGCAAAATAGCTGTTCCAGAACGCCGTACGATCCTTGTCGTGTCCATCCGAGGCCGGTGAACGGCGCGGCGCCGGAAGGGGCTGCGTGGCTTCGGCGCTCGACAGAACCAGTTCCCGCGCTTCCGAGGCCAATCGCGCGAGTTTGCCGAAGTGACTGTCCGGATCAGGCCGGCGTTCCGCCGTGGTCGACAGTGCCTCGGCTGCAAGCGTCTCTGACGTGTCGGCACCGTCGTCCTTTTGCGGTGCCAAATTCAGGATGAGTTCAATCCAATGACGCCTTGTCACGTTCCCGAGCACGCCGAACTGAACGACAGCTTCGATCCGGCCATCCATCATCAGGTAGGCATAGATTTGATCGATTCCTTCCGGAAGCTCGGTTGAGGTTGGATTTCGAGCGTCGACGCGAATTCCGAGTGTCCGCGCCAGCCTGCGAGGTGCGGCAAGATCGTCGGCATCGAGAAGCATTTGCTCGAGATGATACTGGACGCGACGAGCCGCGACCGGATCGCCCCAGACCTTGCCGAGTTCGATGATCAACGCGGTCAGGGCGCCGCCAAACCTGTCCCACCGGGCAGCCAAATGCGCTGGCACCGACAGGCTTCCCACCATCAGGCCATCGAAGGCTACCTTGGCGATCTCACGCGCCCATTTACGTCCTGCCGGGAGCGCGCGCAGGGATTGCGGATCGATCGAACTGCCGCCGCTGCCGCAATCCGATGCAGCGTTCCACAACGCGAACCACGCGAGTGCTTCCGAAGCGGTTCGCCCGGTCGCCTCGGTCGCTCCATTGGCGTGAGCTAATCCTGGGCGTTTGACCCTGGGATCAGGAGAAAAGCCGCGGGCGATCACGATTCCCGCATCCGCCAGCATCTGCGTCGAATTGCGGCTGAGCGCGTTGGGGCTGGCCCGATGGAAAGCGAGCGGCTCGTCGACCATCACCCAATTTTTGCCGAGGCGTGCGACGCGCTGCCATAGATCCCAGTCTTCGCAGGTATGCAGCGACGCATCGAAACCGCCCAACTCGACGATTGTTTCCCGGTCGACCAGCACCGCGTGAGTGGCGATGGCACATCGGCGGGCGAACGTTTCGAAGGGCTGGATCGCGACTTCGGGGGCGATGCTCGAAGGGGTGAATGCTCCATCGGGCATCACGCGCCGTGAACCGCAATAGGCGGCCACTGCATCGGGAGCGGTTTTCAGTGCGGCCAGGATTTTCGCAAGGAAGCTGGCATCCACCCAGTCGTCGGCATCCAGGAACATCAGCCACTGGCCGCGCGCCGTCGAAATCCCGTCATTGCGCGCGCCGGCGGGGCTATGCGCGCAAGAACTCAACGTCCGAAATCGGGCATCTCGTTCCACATAACCGGCGATGATCGCGGGGGTGCTGTCCGTGGAGGCGTCGTCGACGATGATCGCCTCCCAGTCCAAGACCTCCTGCTCGAGAAGGCAATCGAGCGCGCGCGCCAGCGTTGCCTCCGTGTTGTGCGCAGGAATTACGATTGAAACCAATGGATTATGCGCCACGCGATCTTACCCGCGCCTGGACGTCGGTCCCACAACGCTTACGGTAGCTTTGTCCTGGATCATCGAGTTTCGCTTTCTTTCGCCGGGAGATACGGCATCGGACGGCAGCACCGCTCTGTCAAGATCGGGGGGCATTAGAGGTAGCAGGAAGACTTGAAGACATGCTTGAATGGCAAGCGCTCATGCCCGACGGCTTAGATCTGAGGTCGGTGCGCCGGCGCATTTCCGCTCGCACATTCGTTCACCGCTCCGGGAGGGTCATCTAGCCCCCGCGCCATTCCGCTCATAATCAAGCCTGACCTGGCTTGCAGACGGGTTGTCCTGAGGCGGGCGCCGCAAGGCAGTCATTTCCAAGGTCCTGTCGATTCATTAAAAGTAGACATCGCTAATGTAATGGCCGCAGGCCGCCTTGCGGCAATAACAGCCGTTCAACCTGGATTCTCGAACAGCCATTCTCTGTCCTAGAGAAGACCTTCCTTCTAGCGTTGGGTCCGCGTTGGAAGGTGACGGTTACAGTATGCGGGCCGATGCCAGAAAGTATCTGCACATCTAGATCAGCGGATTGCAATTAATCTAATGAAAAATCATAATTTATTCCATTCAAAGTATATATAGATTTTAGACGTGCTTTCGATAGTACGTTTCAGTGAATGATCAATTGGATTTGCCGACTGCTTCAGCTATCAAAGAAATACAAGATCGAAATCATCGAAGATTGCGCAGCTGTTGCTAGTTCAGAGATCGAACAAGAGGCGCGCGAATCGGCTCGAGCCAAAGAGGATTTCGGCTTGTGGGTCGGGTATTTGTCTGACATAATCCCCGTTTCCGGGTTTTCCACTGGCAATTGGGGCATAGTGATGGCTAAGGAATCTTCGAGTACCGCGTCTTCAGCAAATAAAGCGGACGCAAATCTGATCGGTAATGCAGAGGGAAATGGACTGAGCTTCATGGCGGGCCAAGCTCGCGAGAGCGGAGCCCCGGGCGACGCTGTAGGTGTCGACAAGATACGGGATCTGCTGTTCGGCAACCAGATGCAGGACTACGATCGCCGCTTTTCCAAGCTTGAAGAACGGGTCTTGCAGCGCTTCAAGGATGTTGAATCCGAGGCCAAGCGCAATCTTGAAATGTACGAATCAAATGCGAAGAAGCAGGTCGATTCGCTCGCGACGCAATTGCGGAACGAAAAAGATGCGCGAGCCGAGGGCGACAAGGAGATCGACCGGAATCTTCGCGAGCAAAATCAGGCACTTGAAAAGCAGGTGCGCGCATTGTCGGATCAAGTCAGCGAGCTCGAGCGCGATGTTGCAGACCGGATCAATCGAAACGATCATTTGCTGCGTGAGGAAATCAAGCAAAGGATCGAAAGCGTTCAGATGCTGATAGAGAAGGTGTTTTCCGATCTCAGCAACGTCAAGACCGACCGCAATCTTTTGGCCGGCCTGTTTGTCGAGGTCGCAAAATGTCTCAATCAGGATCCCGTCGGCAGCAAGACCAACTCGGAGCGTGGCTGGAAAGTGAGTTGATCGGAACTTGACGTCAACCGTCGACCCAATCAGCCTTCCAAAAAAAGCAGCTTCGAACGATACAGGGATTGATCGCGAGGCTCTCGCTAAGCTTTTGGTCGAAATAGCCCGGAACGTCGATCCGGACTATCGGGCGCAATTCGAGTCGGTTCCAACCGCCGACCCTCGCATGGAAGCGCTGCGCCAGTTGCTGGTCGGCCGCGAGATTTCGGAGCTCTCACGCGTCACGGATCTGCTGGACGAACCGGCGCAGCTTGCGTCGGCGGTGGGCGGCGTTCTTCCCAGTGCGGCCGCCCAAGCGCCGCATGCGCAACTCGGCGAGGCCCTCGCACCGGCCGTCGAGCGGGCCGTGCAACGCTCGATCCAGAAGAGCCCGCGTACTCTGACGGATATATTGTATCCGGTGTTTCTGCCGGCAATTCGCAAGTCGATCGGAGAAAAGATCGACCAGACCTTTCAGTCGCTAAATGAAACTCTACGACATATATTCACTTGGCATGGTCTCAAGTGGAGAGTGGAAGCTTGGAGAACCGGTGCCAGCTTCTCGGAAGTCGTTCTGAAGCATTCTCTCGTCTATCGCGTAGAGCATGTTTTTCTCATCAACCGCAATTCCGGGCTCTTGATAGCGCATGTTACGGCCGATAACGCAACCAGCGAGGATCCTCAGCTCATTTCCTCGATGCTCAGCGCAATTCAAGATTTTGTGAAGGATTCATTCAACGAGAAAGAACAGAGCGGCCTGGACACGATCCGCTTTGGCGAGCTTCGTCTCTGGTCGGAAGTCGGACCGCTTGCGACGCTGGTTGCGGTGATCCGGGGAAATCCGCCGGAGGGACTGCATGAAATATTTCGCGACGTATTGCTTCGCATCCATGACCAAAGCTCGGAGGCTTTAGAGCAGTTTGACGGCGACACCTCGCAGCTGTTCGGCGTAGAGGCGCAGCTGCAGACCTGCGTTGAGCTGAAGCAGGAGGATACAAACCAGGGATTTCCGTGGCTGGTGGTGGCTCTGGTTGCGCTGATTTTGATTCTGGGGGGTGCCTGGTTCTTTCTTTCCTGGCAAACCGGGCAGCGCTGGCAGGCCTATGTGTCGCGCTTGGTGGCCGAGCCAGGCATCATCGTTGCCGAGCAAAATATAAGCGGTGGCCAATTCTATATTGCCGGCCTCCGCGATCCGCTTGCCGCCGACCCGCAGGCGCTGTTGTCGGGAACCGAGGTCGATCCCGCGCGCGTGCATGCGCAGTGGCAGTTCTATGAGAGTCTCGAGCCTCAGTTCGTGTTGAAGCGGCTGACGGCGTCGCTGGTGCCGCCAGAGTCGGTGCGGCTTTCGGTGGTCAATGATCGCATCGTTGCCGAGGGCGAGGCCACTGGCACCTGGATCGACCAGGCGCGCGCAGCGGCTCGACGGCTTTCGGCAGGCGGACCGGAATTCGACATCTCCAAGGTTCGTGATGTGAGCCCCGAAGCACGCGCGGCGGAGCGCTGGCAAGCCTATGTGTCGCGCTTGGCGGCCGAGCCGGGCATCATCGTTGCCGAGCAAAATATACGCGACGGCCAATTCTACGTTTCCGGCCTGAGAGACCCGCTTGCCGCCGACCCACAGTCGCTGCTGTCCGGAACGCAGGTCGATCCCGCCCGCGTTCATTCGCAGTGGCAATCCTATCAGAGCCTTGAGCCGGAGTTCGTGTTGAAGCGGCTGACGGCGTCGCTCTATCCGCCGAAATCGGTTCAGCTTTCGATCGTCGAGAATCGCATCGTTGCCGAGGGCGAGGCTCCCGGCGCCTGGATCGACCGGGCGCAGGCCGCCGCCCGGCAGCTTTCAGCAGGCGGGCCGGTATTCGATATTTCCAGGGTCCGTGACCCCGAAGAACGCGCGGCGGAGCACTGGCAGGCCTACGTGTCGCGACTGGGCACCCAGCCGGGCATCATCGTTGCCGAACAAAGGATACGCGACGGCCAATTCTACATTTCCGGCCTGAGAGACCCGCTTGGCGCCGACCCGCAGTCGCTGTTGTCGGGAACCGAGGTCGATCCCGCACTGGTTCATTCGCAGTGGCAATTCTATCAGAGCCTTGAACCGGAGTTCGTGTTGAAGCGGCTGACGGCGTCGCTCTATCCGCCGAAATCGGTTCGGTTTTCGATCGTCGAGAATCGCATCGTTGCCGAGGGTGAGGCTCCCGACACCTGGATAGATCGAGCGCGCGCAGCGGCCCGACAGCTTTCGGTAGGCGGACCGGAATTCGACATCTCCAAGGTTCGTGATGTGAGTCCCGAAGCGCGCGAGGCGGAGCATTGGCAGTATTATGTGGCGCGACTTGAGGCCCAATCGGGAATCATCGTCGCCCAACAACGGACGAGCGGCGGACAATTCTACATTTCCGGCCTGAGAGACCCGCTTGCCGCCGACCCGCAAGCTCTGCTGTCCGGAACGCAGGTTGATCCTGCCCGCGTTCATTCACAGTGGCAATTCTATCAGAGCCTTGATCCGAAGTTCGTGGTGAAGCGGCTGACGGCGTCGCTGTCCCCGCCGAAATCGGTTCAGCTTTCGATCATCCAGGGTCGCATCGTCGCCGTGGGTGAGGCTCCTGCCGGCTGGATCAGCCGGGCGCAAGCCGCCTCCGAACAGCTTTCGGCGGACGGAGTGGTTCTGGATGTCTCGCAGCTGCGTGAGCTGAACCTTGCAGAACTTAATTCTTTGAGAGACGCCATCCAGACGACCGATATTTTCTTCTCTTCCGGCAAAGTTGTGCCGGGACCGGAGCAGCTGCCGGTTCTCGACAGGTTGGCGGATCAGATAAAGGAATTCGCCCAAAATGCCCGCAAGTCAGGCGTAACAGCGCGGTTCATGTTGACCGGCCATTCGGACACCACGGGCCGTGAGACGGCCAACGCATCGATCAGCGCCGCCCGCGCCGAGACAGTTCGTGCGCTTCTCAACAAGCGCGGCGTCGCTCCGGAACTGCTGCAGGTTCGGGGCGCGGGCACTTTTGAGCCGCTGGTGCCTGAAAATAGTCAGGCCGGGAGCTCTACCAATCGCCGGGTTTCGATTACTGTGAACCTGGACTAGTGGAGCCCAAGATGTTGCAAAAAAAAATCTGCATGCTGGGCGGGTTCTCTGTCGGGAAGACGAGTCTTGTGCGCAGGTATGTGCAGAGCATCTTTTCAGAAACCTACCTGACCACGGTGGGCGTGAAGATCGACAAGAAGAATGTCGTGCTCCCGGACAAAACCGTGGATCTGATTTTGTGGGATTTAGCCGGTGAAGACGATATCGGCTCATTCCGTGTCAGCTATGTGCGAGGTGCAACCGGGCTTGTGCTTGTCGTCGATGGTACGCGCGCCGCCACTCTTGCCGTGGCGCTCACGCTGCGCGAACGGGTCGAGGCCGAATTCGGCGCCATGCCGTTTGTATTGCTGTTCAACAAATCCGATCTGGCCGATCGGTGGGCAATATCGGATAGTGAGATTGACGAACTGAGGCAACGTGGATGGCAAATCTATCTAACAAGTGCGCTTTCGGGTGAACATGTTGATGATGCATTTCGTCAACTTGCTTTAATGGTCACCAAATAGATCATGCATGGATTGCCAAAAGAGGTTGGAAACTGGATTTTCAATTTCTTCTACAACGGGCATTCTGTCGCATATCTGAAAATCGACACTCAGCTTTGCGTCGCTGCGAAGGGCGGCAATGTTGAGCATTACGGGCTCTCATCGCTTCGCATCGGCGAGCCTGTTGCCGAGCAGCTTGAATTCATGGAAGGATTGCTGCCTTGCCCGGAGCTTCCGTTTCACATTGCCATGGTCGAACTGCCCAGCGGGTGTGTCGCCGACCTCCATTTTTTTGCTGACGATGCCTGCGTGTGGCTGCTCTTTCTTGACGCCACTGCCGAACGCGACAATAGGCAGCGGCTTCAACAAAAGGCTTATGAAATGACACTCCTGCAAGAGAGGGAGCGTCAACTCAACGAGAAATTACAATCGACGAACGAGGCATTGAGGAAGAGCCAGGAGGGATTGGCGCGTGAATACCAGCGCGCCGAAGCCCTGCTCCTCAACATTCTTCCGGCGTCGATCGCGGAGCGGTTGAAAGCGCACAAAAAAATTGCTGACAACCACGCGGAAGTGAGTGTGCTTTTTGCCGACATAGTCGGTTTTACGGAACGAGCGCGGAGCGTCGGAGCCGTGACGACGCTCGCTATTTTAAATTACTTCTTCAAGGCCGCGGATCGGCTCTCGGAACGATATGGCTGCGAAAAGATCAAGACAATCGGCGATTGTGTGATGGTGGTCGCCGGCCTGCCCACCGCGCGATCCGACCATGCAAAGGCCCTCACACGCTATGCACTCGAGCTGCGCAAGGCGGTTAGGCGCGAACGCTTCGCAGGAGAACCGCTGAGACTCAGAATCGGAATTCACTCAGGCCCAATCGTCGCGGGCGTCATAGGCAAGAGGCGGTTCGCCTATGACCTGTGGGGCGAGACCGTTAATCTCGCCTCGCGTATTCAAACGTCCGCGGAGCCCGATGAAATCCGCATTTCGGATGCAACTCGCCAAATGCTTGGGCCAAATTTTGCTTGCGACCCACTCGAGGAAACGGAATTGCGTGGTGCAGGCCGCGTGCGAATGTGGCGGCTCCCGGCCTGATTGCCGCTTAGCAATGCCGACCCCTGGAGCCCACGCATCTCAAGCCCATATTCCGACAGTCTATTGGGCGACTTGGGACACGGCTGACATCAGCTCCTGCGGGTTTGGCGCCCCAAACATGTAACGCCCACCCTCTGGAACCTCCGTGAAGCTCCAGCGGACGATCCCCTGCCGGTCCAGCAGGAACTGACCGACCAGTTGTCCGTGTCCGGTTGCCATCATCTGCTCGTCGGCTTCGGTGACTTCGTAATTGTCCTTCTTGTTGAGGAGTTCCCCGGCCACGATAGCACTGATAGGGCCGGGAAACTCGCCTGGCATGTTGATCCGCATATCCTGTGCCGCTGCCATCGAGACCCTGTACGGCCAGTTCGTCTCGTCTTGGGTGAATCCGAGATTGGGCAGTCCAAAAGCACGATGTGAAGCGCGTTCAGGGTCGGAGGCCGCAAGCAGATTCGGCATCGGGTGGTAGCGGAAATAGAGACGCGCCCGTTCGATCGGCGTGTTGACCACCGTCAGGCTCCCCACGCCCTTCTCGCGCAGTTCCGGATCAAGCCGCGCCTGGGCGGCGATATGGCGTCTGCAAAACGCACAATGCAGACCTCGAAACAGCCCGACCAGAACCGGTCTTTGTCCACGAAAGTCGTCGAGCGCGATCTTGCCTTCCTGGGTAATGGCGTCGAGTACCAAGTTCGGCGCGCGGTCGCCCGGTTGAAGCGGTACCAAGTCACTAGGCGCGGACATTTCAACCTCCCACCCGGCTAGTCGAGAAAAGGCAGCACCACAAGCGCTTCCGGGTCGAGCCCGTGCTGGGCGCATATACCCTGCGCCAAGGAAAAGTAGCGTTCGGCCTCGGCCAGATTGTCGAGGTCGAGATTAAGCGTTGCAAGACCATCATAGCACGGAAACAGCAGTTGGGGTTCGCCCGTTTCGCGGGCGACGTCCAGTGCTTCGTGGAACAAGCCGACCGCCAGTTCCGGACGGCCGTTGCACTGGTGGATCTGCCCAAGCACGATCAACGGCACAGGCAGGTGCTCGCGCTGGTCGAGCGCCCTGTCGATCTCGATGGCCTTCTCGGCAGCAGGGATGCCCTCCGTTGGACAGCGATCCGTGAAAGTACAACAAGCGACCGCCAGATTGGTGAGGAGGCGCGCCTGAAAACCCTGATCGCCAATATGGCGCGCCACCTCCAGACCGCGCCGACAGACCTCCATCGCCTTTGCCGGATCGATGGTCGTGTAAAGCACGCCGAGATTGGTGTAGCCGCGACAGGCCGCGCCGAGCAGACCGGCGGCTTCGGCCAATTCAATGCTGCGCTCAACCTGACCCACGGCTTCACGGTTTCGCCCAAGGCGGGCCAGCGCAACGGCCTTGGTGTTAAGGGCCTCGGCGGTCACGAGAGTGGCATCATCGGAGACCTGTTCCGTCGTCAGACTGCGTACGCAATCCAGCGCCGCGTCCGCCCATCTTGCCGCGAGAGCGTGATCTCCGCTCCGGAATGCCTGTCGGCCGCGTTCCTGCCAGAGATGCGCCTGCTCGATCGGGGCATCCGCTCCATCGAGGAACGCCGCCGCTTCAGCATAGCGGGATTCCGCTTTGTCCCGCTTGCCGACGTCCCAGAGCAGCCGACCGATCTTGCGCAAAACGCGCGCCGACGCGACGCGGTCGGCTGACCCGCGGTACGCCTGCAACACCGCCTCGTAGTGGCGGTGCGCGATCTCGCGGCGGCCTGCCGGGCCGCTCAAATCGGCAATGCGCTCTGCAATTGCCAGTTTGAGCGGTGTTTGCCCGGTCGCGCCCAACGCGGTCAGGGCTCGGTCGTAGAAACGAAGGGCGTCGTCATTGGCGTATATCATGCGAGCGCGATCTCCCGCCGCCTGAAGGCAATGCGCGCCCTTCTCCCGCTCGGCGCTCTGTGCGAAATGATGACCGAGCACGGCCAAATCCTCGAGCCGTTCCGGCTTGTCGCCGCACAGTTGCTCCAGGGCGACACCGACACGGCCGTGGATGTCGGTCCGGCGTTGCAGGAGCAGGTTCTGGTAGATCACGTCCTGCAGCAATGTTTGCGTAAAGCGGTAGCTTTGCGACGAGACCGAGCCTGATCCGGCAACTTCTTCGATGATCTCCGCATCGCAAAGCAGTTCGCAGCCGGCCTCCAGCCGGCCGGGATCGGCCGTCACGGTTTTCAGAAGCGTGGCATCGAAGCGCGGGCCGATTACCGCGGCTTCCTGGGCTAACCGGCGCACCTCCTGGGGCAGCCGGTCGACACGAGCAAGCAACATTGCCTGGATGGTGGCGGGAATGCCGGTTGCGACTTCGCCCGCCACCGTCCGCCATCGCTGGCCTTCGCGCATCAATACACCGCGATCGATAAGGCCGCGAACGATCTCCTCGATAAAAAGCGGGTTGCCGCCGGCGCGCTCAAGGATCTGGTCGAGAAGCCCGCCCGCGGAGTTTACCCAGCTATCGCCGAAAAGTGCCGCCACCATGCTACGTCCGTCATGGCTGCTGAGCGGCGAAAGCCTGAGCGCTGTGTGACTGACCCGGCTTGAGTCGAGCTGATCGTTGTCCGGCGCCGGACGATGCGTGACCAGCAGCATCAACCGCGTGCGCTCCAGCCTGTCCATCACGAAACGCAGTGCCTCGAGCGATACGGCGTCGGCCCAGTGCAGGTCTTCGACGACGATCAGCAGCGGCGACAACGCAAGCCGCCGTTCGATGATTGTGCGGACCGCGTAGAGAATTTGCCGCCGCAACTGCTCGGGCTCGACATGCTGCAAGGTGGCATCGGGGTCGCCAAGGCCGAGCACATGATAGAGCAAAGGCATCAGCCGCTTCGCCTCGTCGCCCTGCAGGCCGAGATCGGTCAGCAAGGCTGCGAGCTTCCCCCGCATTTCGTCCCCATTGTCGTTTTGCATCATCCCGGCAGCGCTGCGCACCACTGCGCCCAGGGCGCCAAATGATTGTTCGCCCAGCGGTGAGCACGTGGCCTGTCGCACGGCGACGTTGCGAAAACGATCGTCGTCGCCGACCCGGGTGACGAACTCCCTCACCAGCCGCGATTTCCCGATACCGGCTTCTCCGACGAGGCGGACAAGTTGGGCCGAGCCGCCGCACGCCTGGTCGAGGCTCGCCAGCATTCTGTTGAGTTCCGCATCACGGCCTATTATCGGCGCACTGAGGCCGAGCGCCTCGAGCCCACGCGCCGCACGCGGCGCCGCAAGCGGTGCATCGAGTCGATGGACGAGAACACTGCCAGCCTTGCCGCGAAGCACGACATCACCCATCGACTCGTAAGAGAAGGCATGTCGGGTCAGCCTGTGCGTGAGCTCGCCCACCAGCACCTCACCGGGTGCGGCCAGCGATTGCAGGCGTTGCGCCGTATTCACCGTGTCGCCGGTCACCGAATAGGATTTGGCGGCGCCGATGCCCAATCCTCCAGTAACGACCGGACCAGTGTTTATGCCGATGTGGAGTAGGAGAGGCGAGCCGGAGTAGGGGGTGCTTTCGCCCAGCCGCGCCGTCCGGGCGATCATGTCGAGAGCGGCGCGAAGCGCACGTTCCGGATCGTCCTCATGCGCGACCGGCGCACCGAACAAGGCGAGCAGTGCATCGCCGATGAATTTGTCGACGAAACCACCAAAGTTTCGCACGGCCGCCGTCAATTCCTTGAACAGTTCGTTCTGCAGCGTTTGCATGACCTCGGGGTCGAGCTGCTCGCTGAGTGTCGTGAAGCCGCAGAGGTCGGCGAACAGGACCGTGACCGTCCGGCGATCGGCGTCAGAGACAGAATGCGGCCCTTCTTCGCTTTCGATGTTCGGCGCCGCAGTTCGAGAAGGTGGCGCAAAGGTCCGGCTTGGTGTCGGAGCAGGCCGTTCGACGGATTTTGCGGACGCACCGACGCTTGCCCCGCATTTCGGACAGAACTCGAAATCAGGTGCGCAGACATAGCCGCAACTGGCACATGACACGGGCTGGCGCCGGCCACACTTCGGACAGAAGGCGTAACCGCCCTCAATCTCGAAACCGCAGCCTGAGCAGTCCATGGAACAAGACCTCACTAGGGGCCGTGACGGCATGATCTCGCCACGCATTTCACGGCCAGGGCAATCACAAGGATGAACCGATAGCTCTCAACCGGCAAGCGGCAGCGCAAATAGCCATCGAGAGATCGGATGGTTTCTGCGGCAGAGCGCTGCCGAGCCGGGCGGTTGCGCGGCCGTCGTTTGCGAAAGTTCCCTCTACCCGCTGTCTTCCTGCTATCTTGGAGATAAGGAGACCGACGCATGAGCGAGAACCGCAAGCTGGCCGCAATCCTGGCTGCAGATGTGGTCGGATACAGCCGGCTCGCGAGCGCGGACGAAGAGCGTACCTTGGCGAGGTTGCGGACGCTGCGCAGCGACCTGATCGATCCCACCATCGCAGTCCACAACGGGCGGGTGATCAAGCGCACCGGCGACGGGGCGCTGGTTGAGTTCCGCAGTGTGGTGGATGCCGTGCGCTGCGCCGTTGAGATCCAGAACGGCATGGTTGAGCGCAATGCCGGCGTGCCGCAGGACCGCCGCATCGAGTTCAGGATCGGCATCCATCTGGGGGATGTGGTCGAAGAAAGCGACGGCGACCTGATGGGCGACGGCGTCAACATCGCCTCGCGTCTGGAGGGTGTCGCGGCGCCCGGCGCTATCTGCCTGTCCGAGGATGCCTATCGCCAGGTCAAGGCGAGGCTCGACCTTTCGGTCAGCGATCTCGGCAGCACACAGCTCAAGAACATCGCCGAGCCGGTCCGGGTCTATTCGCTGCAAGTCGGCGCGGGGGCCAAGGCGGCCGCGACCCCGGAAACCGCGACGAGCCGACCGGCTGCGGCCGTGCCGCCGAAGCTGTCGATCGCCGTGCTGCCGTTCGCCAACATGAGCGGTGACGCCGAACAGGACTACTTCGCCGACGGCATCTCCGAAGACATCATCACGGCGCTGTCAAAACTGTCGCAACTCTTCGTCATCGCACGCAATTCGTCGTTCACCTTCAAGGGCCAGAACGTCCATGTGCAGGAGGTGGGCGCGAAACTCGGCGTGCGGCATGTGCTCGAAGGCAGCGTACGCAAGTCGGGCAACAGGGTGCGGATCACCGCGCAGCTCATCGATGCAATTTCAGGCGGCCATCTTTGGGCGGAGCGGTTCGATCGCGACCTGACCGACATATTCGCCGTGCAGGACGACGTGACGCAGCAGATCGTCGGTGCGCTGGCGCTCAACCTGACAGACGATGCCCGGCAACGGCTGGCGCCGGAGCACCCACGCAACACCGAGGCGTATGACTATTTCCTGCGCGGCCGGGAGCTGTGGCACCGGCTGACGAAGGAGACGAACGTCGCAGCCCGCGATCTCTTGCAACGTGCCACCGAACTGGACCCGAACTTTGCCTCTGCCCACGCTTTCCTCGCCCTCACGCACGGCGTCGATTACCTGAACAGGTGGGGAGCGTCGCCGCCGGAATCGATGGCGCAAGCCGAAGAGGCCGCAACGCGGGCGGTAACGCTGGATGACAACGATCCCTGGGCGCACTGGGCGCTGGCGATAGCCAAGCTGTACACACGACGGCACGATGAGGCCATCGACGAGGTCGAGCGCGCACTGGTCCTCAATCCGAACTTCGCCGAAGCGCACGTCTGCCGCGGCGAAACGCTGTACTATTCAGGCAAATCCGAGGAGGCCCTCGAGAGTTTCGCCCGGGGAAAGTCCTTGAACCCGTACTTTGCGGATGTGCTTCTGCACTTCCAGGCTTTGGCGTTGTTTCAACTGGGACGATACAACGAGGCCGTTGACCTCCTGCTGCAACGGCTGGCTCGCAACGCTGTGACCGACGTCTCTCGCGCGCTCCTGGCCGCCAGCTACGGCCATCTGGGCCGTTTGGAGGAGGCCCGCGCGGCATGGCAGGACATGCTTCGCGTCAATCCCGACTTTTCGCTGGAATACCGTCGCAAAGTCTTGCCTTACAAGAACCCTGCCGATTTCGAACTCATGGTCGACGGGCTCCGCAAGGCCGGTTTGGTGCAATGACCGGGTAGCGGCCCGATCAGAGGCCGGAGGCCCGGCCGATCTTGCACCATCGGGCGTTTTCGCGCACCAGTTTCAGGTCGTCGGTGGTCTCGGCAAATGTCCGCGAACGGTATTGCCGGAGCAAGTCCGCGAAGGGCGCCCCTTCCGGGAGGCCGGCAAGCTGCTCGCGGACCGAGATCTTTTCATCGATGACCCGAGTGCCCCAGGCATTTTCCCGAACCTGCAGCTCCGCAGCCAGATCGCGCTCTTCCGGCGCGTTTTCATCCAGCGCAGCCAGCAGGATCGAGTGGAAAAGCGCTACATAGCCAATCTGTCTCAAGCCGCCCACGACCCGCACGCGCGGCAATATGGCAAGGACGAGGAACGTCAGGAACAAGTCCGGCAGCAGCGCACCGTCCAGCAGCGCCTGCTTGAGATGCGGCCGCTCGAACGGGATGGAAAGACCATGCGGCCTGTCAGGCTCGATCAGCTGCCCGTTCTCGAGGACGAGCTTGCGCACGCGCTCCTCGCGGATGCCCCAGAAATAGGCGGTGGCATTGGGCAGGAATCTGCCAAATGGGCTCGATGCGGCCTCTTGCAAGGCATGCTCGAGACGCCGGCGCCTTGCGGGCTCGAAGAGCAGCCTGGAAAGAAGGCCGCCGTCATGGTCTAGATGCCGCGCCATGGCAGCAGCGGCGAGCCGGTCATCGATCAAAACCGGCAGGGCCATGCCGGAACGATCCCAACCGGCGACCAGATCCTCGTTGAGTTCTGTCAGCGCATCGGCGGCGGTTGCAAACACCTTGTCGTGGCTGGCGAGCAGTGTGCCCAGCCAGCGGCTGGCATCCGTTTCGTCGCACACCGCTTCGAGGGCGCGCCTGTTGAGGGTGACGGGACCGGCCGCGCAAACGCTTTTGCGGCACAGTTTGTGGCGCCCCATGCCAAACAGGTTGACCTTGTCGTCGCCGACATCGAGCCAGCCCGGCCCCTCCCGGCCAATTGTCTCCATGGTCATCGTCGTTCCCATGAAGCCGAAGAAGGCCGACAGCCCGTTTTCGACCGCGCCGAACCAGGCAAGCAGGAGGGCATCGAAGGTGATCCGGTCCATCAGAAGCAGGCAGTGCAGGCCGGACTGAATTACCGGTCTGTGCTCGAACTCTTCGAGGATATTGCCGATCTCCTCAGGCTGCATGATCGCACCGAGGCGCTGATGCAGGACTTCGCGCAGGATCGAGCGGGCAGCGATCGCCGGGCCGGATGCAGGCCTTGCTACCGGCCGCCACAGATGGCGGGCGTAATCGGAAACCGATGCATTCCAGTTCTGCTCGATGTCACGCACGACTTCCGGGCAGAGCAGCGACAGCACAGCCAGAATTTCCACCGGAGGCGTAGGGGCTGGGGCGAAGACGGCGGTCATCAGAACCGCAGCCGGGCCATGCTCAGAAGGTCGTGATACTGCCCGTCGGTAAAGCCGGCCTTCACATGCCGGCCTTCGACCTCGAAGCCGTGGCTGGTGTAGAGGCGGATGGCCGGCTCGTTGTCGGCATAGACGGTCAATTCGACCCGCTTCAGCGCGCGCCAATTGTCGGCAACGTCAAGCAGCGCGCCAAGTATGGCAGAGCCGATGCCCTTGCCGACAAAGGCATCGTCAAGGCCGATATTGATCTCGCCTATATGCGAACGGCGCGGCGAACCCTGGACAACCAGGTTGCCATGGCCGACGATCCTGCCGTCCAACTCGGCAACGATCCAGGTGGTTTCCTGGCCGCACTTGGCGATGCGCCGCTCCACCTGCTCCACCATCTCGAATGGCATCCTGAGCGTGCCCCAGCGGAAACCCGGCATGTTGAAGATAGCGCAAAGCGCCTCCGCATCGCTTGGCCGCACGGCTCGAAGCTGCGGCCGGATTTTCTCGGATGGCGAGGTCGTGCTGGTCATGGCGTTCCCGGCTACAGCAATTCCAGGAAAAGTGTGAGCGGTTTTCCGCCCGGAATTGCGTCAGAACCAAGGATAGAGCAATTCGCCGTTTCCTTGAAACGGTGAAGTGCTCGAACCCAATCGGCCCGGCACGATGCGCCGGACGTCACCTGAAAATCCAGCTATCTCTGCAGCCTATGATGCCGATTGCAAGCCAAAATACCGGGAGGCGGCGTAGAGTTTGAAGGCGCCGCTGATGCCGATCCAGCCGAAAAGCGCGAGCCAGCACAATGTAGCGGTCGCACTCCAGTCGATCCGGTGCACCGCAGCGTCGGTGATGACGAGGCCAAGGATGGCAAGCAGGCCGACCAGAAACTGCGCCAGGCCAAGCACCAGCAGTTCCTCGCGCGGCGCGTTTTTCCAGACGAGATAGGCGCCGCCGGCGCCGGCGAGGAAGATGGCGCTGTAGACCTGGGCGTGGAAGGGATCGACCGGCCATGGCCAGGTGCTGCTGACCCTTTGAGGGAATAGCAACATGCCGATGCCATAGAGGCCAAGGATCGCGGCTTCCGCCAACATGTAGCCGCGCCATGTGGGGTTAGGGGTCACGCCTTTTGCTGGGGGATAGGCCCTGGTCCGCCAAAGGAACAGCCCGGATACCGCCGCCGAGGCAAGATAGACCAGGAACCAGAGCCAGGCCGCTTTTCGCTCGAAGTTGAAATAGCCGAGATTGATCAACGAAACCGCCGACACGATGACGGTGAAGATGAAGGCCATGACGAGGACGAGCCTGCCGGGCGACCAGCGATTCCAGACCAGCAGCGCTGCCATCACCGCCATTTCGGCGGTGTAGAAGCCGCCGAGGAAGCGGGCACTGAACGGCGTGACAGGCCAAGGCCACCGCGGCTTGACCAGCTCAGGCGCGAAAAACAGGCCGGCGCCGACGATCAGGACGATGATGACCCCCGCCGAGAAAAGGCGCAGGGCGGCGGGAAATGGCGGGTTGTCGGGTGTCGGCACAGGAGAAAACCCCAAAGATGAACGCCTATCGACCATCATAGTGCCGCTTGCGGCCGGAGAAAATCCGCCGAATGGAAATTGAACCATCACCAGGCTTGCCTATTCGAATGGTCCGTTTCGAAGTAAAATGCAGCACTCGCACCAAGGGCAGTCCGATCAACACGCCTGGGAGGCGCATTTTCTGGAGCCAGCAGGATGAATGAAGCTCAGGATCTGTTCTCGCTTCTGCGGCAATCGACCGATGTCGATCCACTGGTAATCGACGCGATCAAGCGAACCGTCGCGGACGGCAACGACCGCGAACTTTGCCGCATCAATGCGCCAGCCTTCGCCAGCAAGCATGGCCTCGACGAGGAGCGCACCATCAGCGCATTTCTCCATGCGGCGCGGGTGGGCATCTTCGATGTTTCCTGGAATGTTCTGTGCCCAGGCTGTGGCGGCGTGCTCGACACCAACGCCACGCTGAAAACCCTGCAGAAAGATGAATACACCTGCGCGCTGTGCTCCGAGGGCTATTCGCCAACCCTCGACGAGATGGTCGAGGTGACATTCACCGTCAGTCCGCGCATACGCAGGATTGCCGCCCACAATCCACACGAACTGCCGCTGGTGGAATATTTCCGCCAGATCTACTGGGCTTCGGGTGTTGATGTGCCGGATGAGGATTTCGCGAAAAAGTTGGAAGCGTTTTCGCTGGAAGATATCGAGCTTGCGCCCGGTGAAAAGGCGCTTCTGCCCATACAGCTTCCGTCCGAATTCATCATCGTCTTTGAGCCGGTCACCCATTCAGCGCAGTTCATCGACGTGAAGGGCGAACCAACAAAGGAGCGCCGAAGCCTCTCTTTGGTCTTCGACCGCGACCATGTCCAGAACCAAACGCTGGAGATGCAACCCGGCCCGTTGCGCATTTCCCTGGAAAACAGGACCGACACCCGCGTGCTGCCGACGGTTTTCATCGCCGGCCAGGCCTTGCACGATTTCCTGGGTAAACGCCGGCCCTTCCTCACCGCCAAGCGCCTGCTCACCAACCAGACGTTCCGCGATCTCTATCGCACGGATACGCTCGACATCAACCAGCGCCTGAAAATCACCAGCCTGACCTTCCTGTTCACCGACCTGCGCGGTTCGACCGCCCTTTACGAACGGGTGGGCGACCTTGCGGCCTTCGATCTCGTGCGCGCGCATTTCCAGGTTCTGCACGAGATCGTCGCGGCGGAGGCAGGCGCGGTGGTCAAGACGATCGGTGATGCGGTGATGGCAACCTTCGCGACGCCTGATCGTGCGATTGCCGCAGCCCTCCGGATGCGCGATGCCATGCGTGCGCTCAATGAAAAAAGCGGTCGCGAGGACCTGCTGCTCAAGATCGGCGTCCATGCCGGCCCTTGCATCGCCGTGTCCATGAACGAGCGGCAGGACTATTTTGGCCAGACGGTCAACATTGCCTCACGGGTACAGAACCTGGCCAACGCACAGGCGATCTTCGCCACCCATTCGGTGGTCGACGACAATCTCACCGCCGATCTGTTACGCAGGAGCGCGCTGACGCCCGTGCCCCACGAAGTCTCGCTGCGCGGCATTGAGCGGGAGATCGCGGTGTATACAATCCCCTGAGGAATTCCAGGAAAACTGTGAAACGGTTTTCCCGGGAAAAGCACGAATTGCGTTAAAACAAAGAGCTGGAGCAGCGTTTCCGTGAAGCGCTCTCGGCCGCTCACACGCGCTTGCAGAGGAAATAACGATCGGCGGGCTCCGACGTCGGCGCCGGGAGGCGTTGCAGCAGCGGGTGATTGAGCGGCGTGCCACTGACCGCGAAGCCGCCGACGCGAAGCAGGCTCGCGATCAGATCGGGAAGCCAGGTAGCGGTCACAGCATCGCGATCATCATAGCCGGTGCCGATGTCGGCATGAACAAGGGCGGCTTCGATGCCAATGAACTTGCGGCCCGTCTCGCGTATTTCGCCGAGCACGAGGTTTTCGGCGTCGGGAATTGAGCTGGCATGTGCGCCGACTTCGCGGTCGAACACCACGATCCGACGCCCGGGCAGGCGCTCGCGCAGATGGTGGAACGTCCGGCCATTGCCGAGGCCGAGCTCGAGCACAAGCCCCTCCATCTTCGCCACCTCGGCGCAGACGTGATCGAGAATGTCACGCTGTGCGGTCATTCTGCTGATGAAATTCTCGAGACGACTCATATGCTTTTGTGTGTCCTAACCAGATCAAGAGATAGGCAATGCCCGCGACAAGAACTGTTCACGAGTGCATCCCGAAGGCGACGCGCTGAGCTCGATTGCGTGTCGGCACGTATAGGGGCGGATGATGAACACTGCAACAACCGTACGGAGGCCGGCAGTGATACCGGGTGGCCGGCGGCTGGGCGCGCGGCGGAATAGCGATCTCACTTGTAGGGGTCCGCGGCGTCCCGCAAACCGTCGCCGAGGAAGTTGAACGCCAGGATGACGAGAATGACGGGGAGCATCGGCAAAAGCAGCCATGGATAGAACGCGATGACGCTGACGCTGCGCGCCTCGGTTAGCAGGATGCCCCAGCTGGTTGTCGGTGGCCTCAGGCCCAGCCCAAGGAAGCTCAGCGCCGTCTCGCCCAGGATCATGCCGGGTATGGAGATCGTCGCCGTTGCGATCAGATGCGACATAAAACCGGGGATGAGGTGCCGACGGATAATGCGGCTGCTGCTGGCGCCCATCAATTGCGCGGCCAGAACGTAATCCTCCTCGCGCAAGGCCAGAAGCTTTGAACGCACGGCCCGCGCCAGTCCGGTCCAGTGGATCAGCCCGAGGATGACGGTGATGCCGAAATAGATCAGGATTGGACTCCAGGTTATCGGCATGATCGCCGCCAGAGCCAGCCATAGCGGAATGCTGGGGATCGATTGCAGAACTTCGATTATCCGTTGGACGATCAGGTCGAAGATGCCGCCGTGATAGCCAGCCAGTCCACCTATGACAATGCCGAGCAGGAAGCTGAAACTGATGCCGACAAGGCCGATCGTGAGTGAAATGCGTGCGCCATAGATGATACGCGAGAGCACATCGCGTCCCAGCCTGTCGGTGCCGGCCAGAAAGAGCTGGCCGTTTTCGGCAGGACAGACAAAATGCCTGTCACCTTCGACCAGGCCCCAGAACCGGTACCGGTCGCCCTTGCAGAAGAAACGAATCCGTTGAACATCATCCTGGTTGTCGATGTAGTTCCGCTTGAGTGTGTCCATATCCAGCGTCATCTGGCGACCATAGACGAAGGGCCCGACAAGCTGGCCGTCATGGAACAGGTGTACCCGCTGCGGCGGCGAATAGATGTAGTCCATGTTGCGCGTGTGCAGATTGTAGGGCGCCAGGAACTCGCAGATCAGGATCCCGAAATAGAGCGCTGCCAGAAATATGCCGGATACAAGGGCAAGCCGGTGCCGTCGGAATTTCCACCACATCAGGCGCAACTGCGATGCCTGAAAGACCTTCGACTGCTCCGCCGTCATCGCCTCGACTGATTGCAGGTCAAAGGGCGCGATGGAAACGTAGTGCTGCAGTGGGGCACCCGGAGCGGGCAGGGGGGATTGCTTGTTCATTTGGTGCTGCCGCCCTGCAAACGAATTCGTGGATCAAGCAGCGCCAGCGCCAGGTCGGAAATCAGGACACCGATCACCGTCAGGAAGGCGAGGAACATCAGGAAAGACCCTGCCAGATACATGTCCTGGCTTTGCAGCGCTCTGATCAGCATCGGCCCCGTCGTCTCCAAGGACAGCACGATCGCGGTGATTTCGGCACCGGAGATGATGGCCGGCAGGATGGAGCCGATGTCGGAAATGAAGAAATTGAGCGCCATGCGCAGCGGATATTTGACGAGCGCCTTGAAGGGATGAAGGCCTTTGGCGCGCGCGGTCACGACATATTGCTTGTGAAGCTCATCGAGCAGATTGGCGCGCAGCCGCCGGATCATGCTTGCCGTGCCGCCGGTGCCGATGATCAAGACCGGGATCCAGAGATGGGCGAGGATCGACTTCGCCTTGGCCCAGCTCATCGGCTCACTGAGATATTGCGGGTCCATGAGATGGCCGATGGAGGTGCCGAACCAGATATTGGCGAAATACATCAGGATCAGCGCCAGCATGAAATTGGGAATGGCAAGGCCGAGAAGGCCGAAGAGAGTAAGGCCGTAGTCGCCCCAACTGTATTGATGCGTGGCGGAGTACATGCCGATGGGAAAGGCAATGAGCCAGGTGAAGATGATCGTGACGAAGGAAACCAGGACGGTCAGCCACATTCGGTCCCCGACGACGTCGCGAACCGGCAGCTCATACTCGAAGGAATAGCCGAAATCGCCGTGCAGCATCCCGCCGACCCAGTAGAAGTAGCGAATGACCGGCGGCTGGTCGAACCCATATTCCTTCCGCATCATTTTGATGCGATCGGAATCTACCGCTTCGCCCTGAGCCCGAAGCTCGGAGACATAGCTGTCGAAATAGTCGCCTGGGGGAAGTTCGATGATCGTGAACACCAGCGCCGATATGATCAGCAGCGTTGGAACCATCACAGCGATGCGCCAGACAATATATCGAAACACGCTCAGGACTCTCCAAGCCAGAAGGTATCGGGCATGTAGACACCGAAATAGGCGGTCGGGTCATAGCCGTAGAGCGCCTTGTCAGGCAGATTGCGCAGCCGTGAGGACACCAGAACCGGCTGATGCGTTCCGTTCACAGTGCCGATCGAAAACACCTGATCGGTGTAGATCGACAGCATTGAATTCCAGATCTCGGCGCGCTCCGCGGCCTCAGACGAAGCGTTCCAGCGCTTGAGCAAAGCCACCAACTCGACCACTTCAGGAAGATCGGGCGCCTCACCCATCTTGCCATGGGACAGGTAGTGAGCGCCCCAGAGTGGCCATTGCAGTTGGTCGTCGATGGTGGGGGCCAACTGGTACGGATTCATGTCGGGGGTCGGCACGCCATTGTCTATGCCCGACCACATCGACATCATGATCTCGCCGCCAAGCGCGCGGCTGCGGAAGATGTCGCGCTGCGAAGTTCGGACGAACAGGGCGATGCCGATCTGGCGCCAGTGATCGGTGATGAGCTCAAGCGCGTCGGTTTCCAGCGTGCTTTCGCCGGCCGTTTCCACTATGACCTGCGCCGGGCGCCCATCGGGAAGTACCCGCAGGCCGTCATCGTCGCGCGTTTGAAGCCCGACCTCGTCGAGCAGGGCGTTGGCCCGGTCGGGATCATGGGCGACCCAGGCCTTCGCGAATTCCGGCCGGTAGAGCGGGCTCTCCGGCAGGACCGTATCGGCACTTTCCTGCGCCAATCCGTAGAATACAGCCAAATTGATCTCGCGCCTGTCCACAGCGAGGGAAAGCGCGCGGCGTACGCGCACGTCACGAAAAAGGTTACGCCAAACCTGATCGGCACAATTCAGGTTGGGCAGGAGCGCCAGCCGCGAACCCTGTGTGCGTTTCCAGAGATGCATCTTCACGGGGTAACGCTTCTCCGCATCCTTCAGAAAAGAGTAGTCGGAGAAGTCAATTCCCATGCTTTGCAGGTCGCTCTCACCCGCACCGGTCTTGGCGGAAATGATCGCCGACGAGCTGACATTCATGACAATCTGGTCAACATAGGGCAGCTGCCGGCCATTCTCGTCTATTCTATGAAAGAACGGGTTTCGCTCGAAGATGAACTGTTCAGCCGGCGGCTTGGTCCGGTTCTGCCAGGGATCGAGCGTCGGCAGCTCCGGGTTCTCCGGGCGATACTGCCGCGACATGCGGATATGCAGGAGCGTCCATTTCTTTGCCCGGTTCTCCGTCATTAGGCCGGCGAGCCGGAATGGATCTTGGTATTTCTTGTGGAATTGCTTGAGATAGGCGGCCGGCAGAACAAGTGACAGCGGCGAGGCGGCAGCGAGCTTGGGCAGGAAGTCGGGATTTGGCGCCTCCCAACTGTAGCGGACCGTCAACGGGTCGACGATCTCGAAGCGTGGCGGCTTGCCATCTGCCAGCAGGCTCGGAGCAAGCCCGCCTTGCGAAAGCTCATCGTTCAGCCAGACATCTTCCCAGCAATAGCGAAAATCCTCCGGCGTCAACAGGCTGCCGTCAGACCATTTATGTCCTTCCCGGATCTTGAAAGTGAAGACACGATCATGTGCTACGTCGAAACTTTCGAGGATGTCGGGTTGCATGTTAAGCTTTTCGTCATAGCCGACCAGGCGAGCATACCCATAGATGGTCATCATCCGGATATCTTTCTGGCTGCCGATGATCGTGCGCAGCGTGCCGCCATATTGGCCGGGCTGCCGGCCCATGGCGGCGAGATTCAATACGCGCGGGCTCTTGGGCAGGCGCTCAGTGAGTGCCGGCAGCGCCCTGGCCTTCAGCTGCGGCTGAAGAAATTCAGGCTCCAGATCGCCTGCGCGTACCGTGCCCGGCAGAAACGCCGAAGCCATGAGTCCAAGGACGGTGCGCCGGCTGATCAAGGGCGTAGCTCGCTGACATCGGCCGAACGTCGGGCCAGCACGAGGTGGCCGCCGCCAAGATCGAGCGGCGACAGCACATCCTCGTCGCCCTCGTCGCGGAATTGCGGTCCCCATGCGCTGCTGTCGGAAGCGCCGCTGAGCTTCAGCGTCTTGAAATCCATCGGCCTGTCGAGATCGGGAAAAGGTACAGCGGCGACCAGTGAGCGCGTGTAGGGGTGGACCGGTTTCCTAAGCAGAATTTCGCGCGGGGCAAGCTCGACGATACGCCCGCCGCACATCACCGCGATGCGGTCTGCCATGTAGTCCACCACTGCCAGGTTATGGGATATGAATAGGTAAGTCAGGCCCAGTTCCTTCTGCAGGTCCTTCAGGAGGTTCAGGATCTGCGCCTGGACAGAGACATCGAGCGCCGAAACCGGCTCGTCGCAGATCAGGAGTTCGGGCCCCAGCGCCAGCGCGCGCGCGATGCCGATACGCTGACGCTGCCCGCCGGAGAAACTGTGCGGATAACGCTTGATGAAGCGCGGATCGAGCCCGATCGCCTGCATAAGGCTCTTGACCGTGGCTAGTCGGGACGCGGCATTGCCCCGTTGATGGATTTCCAACGGCTCGCTCAAGATGTTTTCCACCGTCATGCGAGGTGAAAGCGACGAAACCGGATCTTGAAAGATCATCTGGATTTTCGCGCGCAGCAGGCGCAGGGCGTCTCTGTCGCCTCCCAAGACGTCGATCGGTCCATCGCGGCCATTGAAGATCACCGAGCCGCCGTTAGGCGTGACAGCCCGCATGAGGATCTTGCTGACGGTGGTTTTGCCGGAGCCGCTTTCGCCGACCAGACCCAGGCACTCACCCCGCCTGATGTCGAAGCTCACGCCGTCCACGGCGCGAACAGAGGTTTGATGATCCCCGCCGAACCAACCAGACTTGCGGATGGTGAAGGTCTTTGTCAGGTCCCTGACCGACAGCAGGATGTCGCTCGGCCCCTTCGATGCCGGCGCCGTCTGCTTGCCAAGCAGGTTCTCGACATTCACCGGCACCTCGCGCAGCGCCTTCAGCCTTTCGCCAGGCTTCAGGTCGAAATGCGGAACGGCTGCCATCAGGCCCTTCAGGTAAGGGTGACTTGGCCGGCGGAATATTGCCTCGACAGGTCCCGCTTCCATGATCTCGCCATGGTAAATGACCACCACCTCGTCGGCAACATTGGCGACCACGCCGAGGTCGTGCGTGATCAGCAGCATCGCCATGTTCAGCTTGGTCTGAAGCTCGCGTAGCAATTGCAGGATTTGTGCCTGGATGGTGACGTCCAACGCCGTCGTCGGCTCGTCGGCGATCAACAAAGCGGGCCGGCAGATCAGCGCCATGGCGATCATGGCGCGCTGACGCAATCCTCCCGAAAGTTCAAACGGATACATGTCATAGGCGCGCTTGGGATTGGGAAAGCCGACAAGGCTGAGCATTTCCTCAGTCCGCGCCTTTCGCTCCGCCCGCGCCATGGGCGTATGAATCTGCAGGGATTCGCTGACCTGGTTGCCGATCGTGTGCAGCGGCGACAGCGATGTCATAGGCTCCTGAAAGATCTTGCCGATGCGGCTGCCTCTCAACGCCCGGATTTCGGGCCCGTCACGCGGCATCTGCAGGATATCCTGCGTCGTGCCGGGCTTTTCAGGATCGGAAAACAGGATACGGCCGCGAACATGGGCTGTGTTCGGCAAAATGCCCATTACTGCCTGGCTGAGAACCGATTTTCCGGAACCGGACTCGCCCACAAGCGCGGTAACCTTGCCGGGCAGGACGCGGAGATTTGCACGTCTGACGGCATGCAACGGTCCCCCGATAATGGCAAAAGAGATGCCAACATCCTCGATCCGCAGCAGATCAACGCCTGCATTCATTCTCACACCAGCCCCACCCTGGGGCCTGCCAGGCGGCAGGCCCTGGAAGCAAGACTACCGCATTGCCAGCCTAGAGCAACTTGGATTCGAACGATCGCCAGCGGCGGAACCAGCGACCGGACTGCTTGCCAAGGCGTTCGGACCGGATTGGGGCTGGCTACTGGAGCTTCCTCCGGTCGCCCGCCGACAGCCGTGCGGCATCGCGATGAAGCAGCATGACCTGCTCGGCCTCCGATCTCCGGTCGTAAATCGGCTCCAGCGCACCGTCTTCATCGAGTGCGAGAGCGCCCGACAGATCGGGTGAAAGCACCGTCAGCTTCTGCTTGATCCCGGCCAGTTCCTCGCTGCCGAGCGTCAGCCAGCTGTTGGCGCCGCAATAGCTGGCGAAGTCCTTGCTGGCGAGAACGCGGTGCGGATATTTCTTGGTCAGGGTCTGGAGGCGCTGGACCTCGTTTACAGCCGAGCCGAAGACAGAGAATGTGAGCCGGTCGGTAAGCCCGACATTGCCGAACATCACGTTGCCGACATGCAGGCCGATGCCAAATTTTATGTCGGACAAGCCTTTTTCCTTCCTTCGCAGATTGAGATCCATCATGCGCGCAGTGGCCTTGTGCGCTGCCGCCAGAGCAGACTGGCAGGCGATCTCGGACTGCGAGCGATGCCTTTCGCAAGGGTAGACGGCAATGAAGCCATCACCGATGAAACTCATGATCTGCCCGCCTTTGCGATTGAAAGGTGCTGCAATGGCATCGAAAAACTGGTTCAGCGTATCGATGTAGATTTCGCGGCCGGAAGTTTCGGCAAGCTTTGTCGACCCGCGCATATCGGCCATGACCAGTGCGGCCCGGATCGTGTCGCCCTCGCCGCGTTTGATCTGGCCGTCCAGCACGCGTCTCCCGGCGTCGCCGCCGAGATAAGTGGTCATCATGTTGTCGGCCAACTTGGTGAGCACCGCCATTTTGGTTGCGATGGCGAGATGGTTTTGGATACGCAGCAGCGCCGAAATCATGCTGTCGCTGAAACCTGAAGCACTGTCGGTGGACCAGGACCCGATCATGCCCTGACTGGTATTGCCGTTGAAGGGATGGACGAAAGCCATGTAATCGGTCACGCCCATTAGCCTGAGTTCATCGAAAACAGGAAATTCCGACGGGACCGCCGGGTCGAGCCGACGCCGCAGATGGTCGAGCTTGTTGCTGAGCAGATGGTAGTATGGGCTGGTTAGGAACCTGTCAGAATGAACGCCGTCCTGTTTGCGGAAGCCTTCCACCTCCATGCCTTGGCCGCGAATCCAGGTGAAACCAAGCGCGTCATAAAGCGGATGAAGCATCGAAAAGCTCAAATGCACCCGCTTCAGCGGCAGGCCGGCAGCAGCCAGCCGCTCGCAAAACCCCTTTACCAATGTTTCCAAGTCGTTGCCGGCCAAAGCCGATTGGGTCAGCCAATCGGCAACCTTGTCCATGAGAATGGTCGAAATTTCTGTTTGCGCTGTGCTCATGCTACCTCGAAACCCGTCGAAGACGAGCCTTCTCCTTTGATCCGCCACACCTCGAAGCAGGGAAGGAGCAGGCATAACTGCATCTATCTGCTGGCGCACATATGTGGCGAGGCTGCCGGCGGAGTGCAATCACGATCCTGACATCGGGCAAAAATTGCCCGGCTCAGACGCCGTCAGGCCTTTACCACCGTATCTCGACCCAGCCCGAGGCGGCCAAATACATTGCGTGTGTCGACGATCAGAAAGGCATATTGCGGAGAACCGATTTCGGCAAGCCGCCATCAGACAGGCACCTTCGCCTTCAGGCTTGCGGCAGCCATCGCATAGCCACCGGAGGCGCCATCGATGAAATGAACGTGATCGGGCTGTAGCGGCGAGATTACGAGGCATGTCATCAAGGCCGACTGCTGGCGGTGCAGGCCATAGCGGCAGATGCCCGCCTCTTCTGCCTGTTTCAGCCGGTTCTCGATCCGTTGCAACACATCCGCGTCAACATCGATGGTCATCTTCAAGCCGTCGTCGAACTTGCGGAAATCCGAATTACTGGCCACGTCGCGTTTGTAGACCTTCGGATCGAACTTGCCGATCGTCCAGCCAAACCTGTCGGCGACAGCCGTAAGCGTCATCAGGAAGATTACCCACAGCTTCGCCAACCACCGCCGCCCCGGCGGCGCCGCGGCGCGCGCCTCGACATCGAGGCCGGCGGGCAGCAAACTGTAGTCCGGCCCGTCCACCGGCACCGGGTGACCATCGCGTTCCTGCCTGCCGGCGAGGGCGATGATGTCGGAAGCCAGAAACTGAAAACCGCGCAAGTCGCGCGCCGGCCCCGGTACGGCTATGATCGAAACGATTTCGCCATGCCGGGCTTCGATCGGGTTCCAGCGACAGGAGAGGCCGGTCAGATCCGGCCGCGCGCCGGCCGGCGCAGGATCGATGCGGTAGCGCCCCGCTTTCATCTCGGCTTCCGCCCAACTGCCGCCGCCGCCGGCGAACATGGCATAGAAGGCCGCTTCGGAGGCCTGAAACCTCGCCACGCGGACGTCGAGGCCTTGCGCCCTTATATCCTTTATCGGCACGATTGCCGCACGCAAGGTCAGGTCCAGTTCGTCCGCCACCCATCTCTGGACAGCAGCCAACGCGTTGCGGGCGAGTTCCAGCGCCGAGCCGGGGAACGCCACGAGCGCGCCGTCACCGCCGAAGACATAGGGAAGGTCTTGCCGACCCAGCGCATTGAGCAGCGCCGAAATGACGCTGGCGCCGGCCATATTGACGGTTTTATAGCGCCCGGCCTCGATCGCCTTGGTCGAGCCGACGATGTCGGCGGTGGCGATCGCCCAGCCATCGGGGAGAGGTCGATAGTTATCGATATCGGCAACGCTTTCGAACTTTGCGAAGACCGGCAAAGAAGCCACAAACGGGTCGGAAGCGGCAGCTATTTCCATGAGCATCAGATAGCACATTCCACTGCTTGAAGGTGAAGTCGATCGTGCTTCGAAATTGACTTGCCCTGGCTTTGCGATGATAGGGTCGCGCGATGCGAATTGCCTTCTATGCGCCGCTGAAGTCACCCAATCATCCCGTTGTCTCCGGCGACCGCCAGATGGCGCGGATGCTGGTCAAGGCGCTGGAGCATGGAGGGCATAGCGTCCAACTGGCATCCGAATTGCGTTTCTATCTACGCCAACCGGAGTCGAAAAGTTTCGATGCGCTCAAGATCGAGGCCCGAGAGGAAGCCACTCGGCTGACAAAGCTTTGGCACCGTGACGGCAAGCCCGACCTCTGGTTCTCCTATCATCCCTACTACAAGGCGCCCGACCTGATCGGACCCGAGCTGGCGTCGGCCTTTGCTGTCCCCTATGTGACAGCGGAAGCCTCCTATTCCAGGCGGCGCAACGCTGGTTTGTGGGCCGATAGCCAAGCGTTGGTGGTGCGAGCCATCGAACAGGCAGCGCTGAACATCTGCTTCACGCAAAGGGATCGCCAGGGACTGGCAGATGCCATTCCCGATGCCTCTCTAGGCATACTGTCGCCCTTCATCGACACATCGGCATTCCGGGAAAAGCCGGCACGGGGTTGCCCGACGCGCCTGGTTACAGTCGCCATGATGCGCCCGGGCGACAAAGTCGAAAGTTATCGCATGCTGGCGCAAGCGCTCGGTTCGATCGGCCATCTGCCCTGGACCATGTCGGTCGTCGGGGAGGGGCCTGCCCGTGACGAGGTCAAGGCGCAATTCGCCGGCTTGCCCGCAGAGCGTATCGAATGGCTCGGCGCGATCGAGCCGGCAGCCGTGCCGGATGTCCTTTACAGAGGGGGAATTTACGTCTGGCCCGGGTTCGGCGAGGCCTATGGTGTGGCCTATCTTGAAGCACAGGCCGCCGGCCTTCCGGTGGTGGCCCAGAACATCGCCGGCGTGCCGGAGGTCGTGCGGGATGGCCAGACCGGGTTTCTCACCCCGCCGGGCGATGTGGCGGCGTTCGCTTCCGCCATTGAAAGGCTTCTGGCCCGTAACGACGAAAGAACCCTCATGGCCGCAGAAGCCAGACGTTTCATCCTCGAAGAACGTTCCCTCGGTACTGCAGCGGCGCGGCTGGCCGAACTTCTCGAGAAGATCCCGGTCTCATGACATCTGATCCGATCTGGCAGCCCTTGGTGAAAGAGCTGGCGCGCCTGCGACGGACGGGCCGCAGGGCGGAGTTCTGGCTGCGCGACGACGACGCCGTGGATCCGACGCCGGCGCTTGATCGGCTGCTCGACCTGACCGGTGAATTCGCGGTTCCGGTCACGCTGGCCGTCATCCCGGCCCTGACTGATGGGAAACTTGTCGTCAGGCTTGACGAGGCGCCGCATGCCACGGTCGCCATCCATGGCTGGGCGCACCGAAATCATGCGCCCGAGGACCAGAAAAAGCAGGAGCTCGGCGCACATCGCCCACCCGAGTTGGTGCTCGATGATCTGGCCCGCGGGCTGTCGCGCGTAACCGGCCTGCACGGCGCACGTGCCGTTCCGATGCTGGTCCCGCCCTGGAACAGGATCGACGCCGGCGTGGTATCCGACCTTGGATCTATAGGATTTGCGGCATTGTCGGTCTTCGGCCCGCCGAAGCCCGCTCCCCTGGCGGTCATCAACAGCAATGTCGACATCATGGACTGGCATGGCACTCGCGGCTGCCGCGACCATGGCCTGTTGGTTCAGGCCATTATCGCGCAATTGCAGCAGGCATTCGACGGCGGCGAGCCGGTCGGCCTGCTCACGCACCATCTCGTCCATGATGAATCGGCATGGCTTTTCCTCGAACGGCTATTCGCGGTCACCGCACGGGCTGAATCCTGCGCCTGGCTTCCGATCAGCACATTGATCGAACGCCGCGATCCATCAGGACAGGGCTCTGGAGGAAAATAGCTCAGCGCTTTTTCTGCACTGGAAATTCGAGCGTTTGGCCGTCCCGCGCGGCAAACGCGCCGGCAAACCGGTCCTGGGCCAGTTTCTCCATCTCGTCCAGTTGCTCGTCGGTGCGTGCCGGATCGTGGTGAAATAGCGCGAGCCCCCGCGCGCCGGCCGCCTCACAGAGCTTGACGCCCTGTTGCCATGTCGAGTGGCCGTTACCGCGGCGGCGTTCCATTTCCTTCTCGGTGTAGGTGCAATCGTAAATGACGAGGTCGGCATCGTCGATGAGGCCGAGCACCGACTGATCGAGTTTGCCCGGCTCGTGCTCGGTGTCCGTGATCACCGCCACGATGCGGCCGCCCCACTCGACCCGGTAGCCTATGCAGCCGCCCGGATGGGCAAGGCTGCCGGTCCGAACCACGACCCCTTCGCGCGGCCGAAGCACGTCTCCGGACACGAAATCGCGGCAGTCGAGCTTTGCCTTGCAGACGTCCATTTTCACCGGAAACCACGGCGGCCGTATGAACTCATCGATCATCTGCCGGGTCGTCATGCGCCCGGCAAGATGCCCGGACCAAATGGTAAGCTTGACGCTCGGGTCAAAGATCGGCGCAAAAGCCGGCAGCCCGATGATGTGATCGTAGTGGCAATGGGTGAAAAGCAGGTCGAAATCGGTCATATCCGCCGCCTGAAACGCCCTGCCGGCAGGCCGCAGGCCAGAGCCCGCGTCGAACAGAAGCGTATGCTTGCCGCATCGCATCTCAATGCAGACTGTGTTGCCGCCATAGCGAGCGAATTCTGGCCCGGATACCGCAATGCTGCCGCGCACGCCCCAAAATCTGACCAGGAAAAAATCGTCGTCCATACTACTCTTCGCCCATCGTAGCTCTAGGCGGTTCGTGCGTCGATCAGATCCGCGGTCGTATGGCTTAGCCGATCGGCAAGAACCCGCAATATCTCGATCGTCATTTCCGGGAACTCCCTCATAAGCCTCAGGAAATGATCCTTGCGGATTCTCAAGGCCTCCAGATCAGTTGCCGCTCTGACGGCGGCAGTGCGGGAGCTGTTGCACAATATGGCGATCTCGCCGACAATCGAATTTGGCAGCAGTTCGGCAACTTTTATCGGCCCGTTATCGGAATCGACCAGAATGTCCGCGCTGCCTGAAAGGATGACATAGGCGGCGTCCGCCTCGTCGCCCTGCCGGAAAAGAATCTGGCCGGCGCTGTATTTCACGCGATCGGATGTGAACGCGAGCAGCTTGAGCTTTGCCGGCTCAATGCCAGAGAACAAGGGAACGCGTTGCAGCATTCCGACTTCATCCTTGAGCAGCATTGTCGCAAACCTTCCTAAATTCGCGTCTGCCAGACTATGACAGAAGTTCCTTGAAGATACCGTTTCCTGCCAAAAGTGTCTCGTGTGTACCGTCTTCCACCAATTGACCCGAGTCAAAGACGATAACGCGATCGAACCCTGTGGCCATTGCCGGACTCGTCACGACCCACACAATTGCCGGCGAATGGCCGTCGCGTCTGGCTTCCTCGAGCACGTTTCGCAGCACCTTTTCCTGAATGCGCTGGTCGAGCGCCGACAGCGGCCGGTTGAGGATGAGAAAATCGGGACGCTTGAGCAAGGCCCGGGCAACATCGAGCTTCTGTCGCTGTCCACTGGTCAGCCGCCTGCCGCCGGCACCGACGTTGAAATCCAGGCCGACATTCAGAAGCTCGGCATAAAGCCCCAGCTCGTCAAGAATTTCATAGACGATGGAGCGTATGCGGTCCGGCGCGTCGGGATGGTTGTTGCCCAGACGCCCGAACAGGACATTGTCCATGACGGTGGCCGCGGCGATATATTTGGCGGGATCATACCGTTCGATCGCGTTTTGCAGCTCGGGCGGCAGGTTTTCATAGAACTGGTTGCGTGCGGCGACGATCTTGCTCATCAGCTCGTCGGTCAGCAGGCCGAAGCGGTGCCGGGGCTCGATATAGGCAAAGCTCAAAGTGATGATCATGGCGCGGTCGGCCTCCGAAACCGCCTCGTAGGAACGGTTCTTGAGCCGCTGCAGCAAGGTCTCGTAGGCGGGGATCTCCTCGGCGCTCATGAAGGCGAGCTGCTGGAAGAACTGGTGATCGGGCGGCAGGTCGGCAAACAGCTCGATCGCCTGTTCGGCGATCTCCATGCCCATTTCGTAGAGCGTGCGGTCGAGGCCGGCTTGCTTCAGCACGGAAGCGAAATAGGGATTGGCCGCCAGAGCCTTGTCGGCCAGTTCGGGGCCGGCGGCAGCGCCGAACAGCAGGTTCTGGCCGATCGTCGCTTCCGTGTTGTAAGCGCCCGGCTCGAAAGGAACCACCAGTTCGCGCAGCCCTTCCTGTTCGAGCCGGGTTCGCAGCGCTGCACGCAGTTCGACGATACGCCCGGCAAGCTTCGTGTGACGCGTTAGGTCGGCCGAAGAGCGCAAGCCAAGATCCAGAATGTCGCGCGACAGAAGAACCGCGTCGAGCACCCGGCGCACCGCTTCGAAGAGGTCGTGCGGGCCGGTAGCACCGGCGGAAGCATAGTCGATCCAGTCGCTGTGGATATCGAGATCCGGATTGCCCGACCGGCGCGCCTCGTCGATGTTCCAGCGCTGCTGGTCCGCCGCGGCGCCGTCATAAGTCACCGATGTCAGCGGTGCATGCTTCAACCCGTAGAGCAGGTTATCGCGCAGACTTGCCTGGAACAGGAAAACATCCGACGAGGCGTAGGACATGCGCCGGCCGGTCACTGCTTCGGGGAGCTCAAGCAGGTCATCGGCGCCCGAAGCGACCTTTCCGCTTTCCGGCCAGTTCAGCCGCGCGAAGGCTTCTGCCAGCGCCTCCGCTCCACCTGTCGGGGTGCTGACCAGCGCCACCGTCTCGGCCGGCTTGACCTGCATGGAGATCCGGTTGAGGAGCATTGCACCGCCATCGTCCGCCATTGACAGACCGACCGCCGACAACGGGTTTGTCATCGGACCGGGATTGTCGATCGTCAGTGCTCCGATCGTCGGCGCAATGATATCCTCGACGGTGAACTGTTCGACGACCTGCTGGTATTTGACCTGGACATCCTGCCGATCCTGATCCCAGTCGATCAGTTCCTTCATCGGTCCAGGCAGGTCCTTGTAGGCGCCGATCACGGCCACGAGTTGGCCGACGTCCAGCCGGCCCGCGATGACCAGATAGCCGCCGATCATGTAGAACAGGAAGGGCGTGAGCTGCGCCAGAAAATTGTTGAGGAACTTTACCATGAATTTCCATTGGTAAAGATCGAAGCGGATCTTGAAGATGAGCCCGAGCCGGGCAGCTATGTCGGCGCGCTCGTAGTTCGACGTATCGTGGACGTGAACAGCGCCGATGCCGTCGACGATTTCGCCAACCCGGCCCGAAAGCGCGCGTGCCGTCAACTGCCGTTGGCGCCCGAGCACGAGCAGCCGCCGTCGCATGCGCGGGATGAGCACGATCTGGATCACCACGATCACGATGGCTATCGCTCCGAGCCAGACGTTCTGGACCATGATGAACAGCATGGCCGTCAGCGCCTGGCCGCCGAGCAGCACCGGCTGCAGGAAGGCATCGCCGATGAAGCCGCCCAGCGGCTCCACCTCGTCCTTCACCATGGTCGCCACTTCGGCGGATTTCACCCGCTTGAAGTAAATCGGCGGAAAACGCAGCACACGATCGACCAGATCGAAGCGGATACGGCGCAACATGCGTTCGCCGAGGCGGCCCTTGTAGGTGTTGATGTAGAGTTTGAACAGGCCGTTGATGACGACCAGCAAGAGGAACACAATGCTCAGGGCAAGCAGCGTCGCCTTGCGGCCGAGCTGAAAGCCGGAGAACAACAGGACCTCGCCAATGAACGGCAGGTTATAGTGCAGCCTCATGAAGGGCAGGGTCGCGCCCGGTTGCTCGAACCCCTTGCCCTGGATCGGGCCGTTGACGATCAGCTTCGGCAGGTCGAAGGACATGAAATACGGGATCATCGAAAGCAAGACGATCAACAATATCCAGATCTGCTGCTTCCTGGTGTGCTTCCAGATGTAGCGGGCTAGGCTGGGTTCCATATGCGATCGTGGAGCCTTCAGTTGGAAGGGTGCTGGATGTAAAAGCACCTGCTGGCGAATGGCGTATCGGCAATTTCTTCGTCGCCAATGACAAGCTCGAAGCTGCAGTGCACGGAGGCAGTGCTGCGCTCAGCAAGATTGCGTTGTGTCGCCCGAAATCCCAACATACAAGGCGAATATGATGGATGTCACGCAACCGCGCAATGCCGGCATGGACTGGCACGAGCAAGCCTTCGACCTCACCCGAGGAATTGCGGCCTATGTCGATCGCCCTCTCGTGGCAGGGCTGGCGCGCGTCATCGCCAAGCACCCGAAGGCCGATATCGCCAACGCCTTCAACCACAAGCAGGTCGCCTGCAAGATGTGGGCGCTCGACGGGCTGTTCGAAAGCTGCGGCGGCCGGTTCGGGCGCATATGGGTTCTGGGTGGATGGTACGGCGTGTTGCCGGCGATGCTTTTCAACGACGCCCGTTTCGACATTGCGGCGATCGACAGCATCGACATCGATCCTGAAGTCGGGCCGGTCGCCCGGACCCTCAACCGGGAAGCCGGCGACCGCTTCCGGGCGCTGACGGAGGATATGTACGCACTCGACTATGCGGCCGGGCGGCCCGACCTGGTGGTCAACACGAGCTGCGAACACATAGCTGATCTGGGTGCTTGGCTTGCCCTGCTTCCGCGAGGCACGAACGTACTGCTGCAATCCAACGATTATTTCAGCGAGCCGACGCATATCAACTGCGTGGCTTCACTGGCAGCCTTCGAAGCAATGGCGGCGCTACGGGAGGTGCGGTTCTCCGGTGAACTGCCGACGAAAAAGTATACGCGCTTCATGCTGATTGGAACTGTTTGACGCGCTTTGCGCGAATCCAACCCAGGCGCGGCCCGCGTCAGGATTTCGGCGACCAGGTTCGATACCGCTGACGCAGAATCTGCGCCGAGCGACGCGCGCCTTCCAGATCGAGACGGTGCGCGGCTGGCGTCGGCGCCCCAAACGCCTGTTCGATCGCTTGCGCCAGACCTTCAGGCGTCAGGTCCTTTTCGGTCAACACCGTTGCCAGACCGAGTTCTTCGAGCATCAGGGCGCGAACCGTCTGTTCGGTTTCCCCGCCGGCCGCAAATGGAACAAGCAGCGAGCGACAACCCGCGCGCAGCACATCGCAGACCGTGTTGTAACCCGCCTGCGAGACCGACAGCCGGGCGCCGGTCAGCAGGCTGGCGAAATCCTCTCTGAACCGGAAGATGGACAGGCCAGGCGTGGCATCGCGTGCGATCGTGTCAAACTCGGCTTTCGGCAGGTTTGGGCCGGTGATCAAACACCATTTCCAACCGTTTTTGGCGTTCCGCGCCGCTGCGATGGTGGAGTGAACAAGGCTCTTTCCGGCAGCCCCGCCGCCAACCGACACCAGAATGTCGAAGCGCTCGGGGGCCGCGGGCGATGGCGGCGCCGCGACGAGCCCTGTGTAGGTGACCTCAGCCCTGATCGCGCCGGCCAGTGGAAATGTCTTGTCGATGGTCGCGAAAGCCGGGTCGCCGTGGACCATGACCAGGTCGAAATGCCTGTTGATGAGATCGACTGTTTCCTCGTTTCGGCCCGGCTTGACGCGCTCCTGGAGGATATCACGGACGGACGTCGCCAGCAGCGGTCTGGGCGAAGTCGCGGCGATGGCCTCGATCAGCGGTAACAATTCGAAACGCATCTGCCGGCGTCCAAACGGAAACGCCTCGACAATGACGATATCAGGCCTGCAATCCCGGAATGCCCGCAGCAGCATCTCTGAACGCCGTTTCTTGAAAGCATCGTCGATGGGGATGCCCTGCAAGTCGACAAGCCCGGAAAATCCCTCATCACCGGAGGTGACAGGTGGCAGGGTTACGGACTTTACCCCCGGTCCCGGAAACCCGGAGACCGGCGCTCCGCCGGTCACGACGGTTACCTCAAACCCGTCATCGACCAGAGCCGCCGCGACGCGGCTGGTGCGTGCGAGATGGCCGATACCGAGCAGGTGCTGGACATAGAGGAACGCACGCAGCTGCTTCAACCGGCGGCCCGCCACTCGCGCTCGAACAGTTCCTTGAGCTGTCCAATGCTCGCCATATGATCGAAATTGCCGCGCACGCGCGCCTCCGCGGCGTCACCGAGGCGAGCGCGCAGCACGGGATCACGGATCAGGCGCTCCAGCGCCTGTGCCAGGGCAATCGGGTTTTCTGTCGGAACCAGCAGCCCGGTTTCATCCGACGACAAGAGCTCCGGAACGCCGGAAATATCGGTGGACACGCAGGCAAGCCGCTGGCTGGCCGCCTCCACCAGAACATTAGGCAGACCGTCCCGGTCGCCATCCGCGGTGATCCTGCAGGCCAGGGCAAAGATGTCGGCGCGGCGGTAGTGCTCAAGCACCTCCTTCTGCGCCAGCGCACCTTTCCAGGAGATGCGACCATCCAGTCCGAGCCTTTTCGCCAGCGCCTTGAGCCGTTCCAGTTCCTCGCCGCCGCCGATATGCTCGAAACGCCAGTCCAGATCGCCAGGCAACAGGGCAAGGCCTCCCAGCAAGGTGTCGTAACCTTTCTTTGCGACGGCGCGCCCGACACTCAGAATGATGACCGGTCCGCTCTGGGCCGAGCCGTCATGTTGCTTTCGCGCCGCACTGAAACTGCCGAAGCGCTCAAGGTCGAGCCCATGATAGCTCAAATGCACGGACGAGTTGCCATTGGCGAGTTTTTTCAGGTGGTCGAAGCCGGTTTTCGTGCAAGTGACTGTCCAACGCGCCGAGGAAAGCTTGCCGGCCAGATCCCAGTCCGCCGAAGTCCAGATATCCTTGGCATGGGCCGAGCAGCTCCACGGCTGGCCACGAAGCTGGCTGGCATAGCGTGTCACCGATGCCGGCGTGTGCACGAAATGGGCATGCAACCAGCCCGCGTCTTGCGGCCATTCGGCCGCCAGCACGAGCGCTTGCCCGAAGCGGCGTGCGCGATTGCGCGTAAAGTCGCGGGGGATATCGGCGGCCAGCGATCCGAGCGCGCGCCAGAAACCCGGCCGCGGCAAACAAGCAAACAGCGAGCGAAGCACGCGCAGCGGCTCGTCGTGCAGATATTCCGGCAGGTAGTGGACGGGCGCTTTGATCTCGTCATGCACGGGGTGGCGTTTTGCGTCGGTGGGCCGCCTGAGCGCGACGAGTATCAAGTCGAACCCCGCGCGTTCGAGGCCGAGCAGTTCCTGCGCGATAAAAGTTTCCGACAGTCGTGGATAGCCCTTCAGAACCACGACGATCTTGCGATGTTGCAAGTCAGATGGTTCCTTCAACAACCGAAAGGTGATGGCCGGCCCGCCGGTCCAGCAGTTCCGCGACAATCTCGGAAATATGCGGCAGCCCTTCCAGCGTCAGATGCGGATTACTCTGTGAGGGGCGGGACCGGTCCGGCAGCGCCACCAGTGCATCGGCAAACCGCTGGGAGTCCTTGGCTTCCTCCGGCAAAAGCATCTCGATGAGGCCGAGTTCGGCTGCGCGCCGAGCGCGGATCAGCTGTTCCTGGCGGGGCTCTATGCGCGGCACGATCAGCGCCGGCTTATCGAAAGACAGTATCTCGCAATAGGTGTTGTAACCACCCATCGCCACTACCGCCTTGGCGCCGGCAATCAGGTCTTCCATGCGATTGTCGAACTCGATGATCTTGATGTAGGGGATCTTGGACCCCTTCCTGAGCAGCTTGTTGCGCTTGCGCGCCGGCATGTAAGGCCCGAGCACGATCAGCGCCCTGTGCTGCAACTGCGGATCCTGATGATAGGCATCGATGACGTCGTGGATCAATTCGGCACCGTCGCCGCCGCCACCGGTGGTAACGAGGATATAGTCGCCCTCGGGCCGGTGGCCAGGCAACTCGTTCCGCTGCAGGCTCCGTTGCAGGAAGCCGACGAACCTCATCTTTGCCCTGACAGCCGGCGGCACATCCAAGCCGGTCAACGGATCGTAGAAATCCGGCGGGCCATAGGCCCAGACCTTGTCGTAGAACAGGCCTATCTTGCGCATCACATCCCTGCGCGCCCACTCTGCCTCGAGCAGGTGCGGCGCATCCATCACCTCGCGCAGGCCAAGCACCAGCGTGGTGCCCCGCGTCTTGAGGTAGGACAGCGTATCCTCAATCTCACCGCGCAGGCCGAGCGGTTCCTTGTCGACGATGAAGATATCCGGCCGGAAGGTCTCGGCCGTATGGCGGATGATCGACTGGCGCATCCTGAGCGTCTCATGCAGGTCGATATCCTTTTCCAGCGAGGTGTATTCGCCGTTGCGCAACTTGATGACGCTGGGGATCTTCACGAAGTCGACACGGGCCCGGTAGTCGAAGGCGCCAGCGATGGTCGCACCCGAAATGATAAGCACCTGAAGTCCGCGGAAATCCTCGACCAGCGAATGCGCGATAGTCCGGCAGCGCTGCAAGTGGCCGAGCCCGAACGTGTCGTGGCTGTACATGAGAATTCGAGCGTTTTCTGCGTGCTGGGTCATTGTTGAACGTCTCTTAGAATTCTCGCCTTGAGGACCGTGAGCGGCGCGCCGGCTTCGAAAGCATCCTGGTTCTGAAAAATGAGGCCGCCATTTTCGATCTGTATTGCTTCCGTGGTGTGCCTGTCAGGCAGGCTTTCCGATTGCCTGAGTCCGAAACTTGTTGGATGACGAATATCGCCTCGGCGGGAGCGGGCCGAGACGCCCTGTTGGTGTCTGGATCGAAGGGGAACGTGGTATCCAAAAGATCGGCAGAAATCATCCCTCTTGATTCCAAAAAGTTCCGGTGTCTCCGAACTCCATTGATTTCGGAGCGGTGAAGGCGAATTATCCTGCCCATATAGCCAATTGATCGGTCGCCGGAAGTCGCACGGCCCATTTTGTTGTAGAACTCATTTCGCGCGCCATTGCTCTCGGTCTTGGGGACCAAAGGTGCTGCCCATCAATCTCTTGACGGGCGGTCTGATTGTCATTCATCGACCAGAACTGAGCCATTTGTCGCCTAGGCTAGCTGGAATTTCAGCAAGAATCGAGTGGATGCCGTCGCTCACAACGCAGCGCCCGCGGGAGGGCGTGTGCAAGACCAGTTGCTTGTGGATCGCCCTGGCCTCCAATTCTCTCTTGGGCTGGCAGTTCGATGACCCGGCGCTGGCTACCCTCGATGACCGGGTCCGTGATCCGCGCGTCTATGCGAACTTGGGCGCGAGGTGGGCGGCTGGCGTTGCGCCATAAACAAAAAATGCAGCTGGATCAACGGCTTGGATGTTCTGGAAACAATCGGCTGGGCATCATTCCAGTTTCGCGGTCCGCCTATGCCTGCCACTTTTAGGCTGTCTCGGAACCACACGGGCACGGAAAGATTTCCGATTTTGGCTCACGAAAACCTCAGTAAAATCAACATTCCGGATACATATACCGGCCCCAAGGCTGCCGGCTTTTTGCGCCAAGCACCGTCAACAGCGGTCCGATCAGGCCGTCTCGCGCACGAAATGGGTCGGCGAAACGGCATTCATGGGTAAACGGACCGGAACAAAATCAACGCCGCGTACCGCGCTGGGAATCTCATCCGACATCGGTTCGCGTCCAACCGGTCGTCGCGCCGGATCGGCGACGGGAACCGCCGAAAGCAGCTTGCGCGTATAAGGGTGTTGAGGATTGCCGAAGACCGATCGGCGGTCGCCGATCTCGACGATCTCGCCCAGGTACATGACGGCAACGCGATGCGCGATGCGCTCGACCACGGCCATGTCATGGCTGATGAACAGGATGGCGATGCCCATCTCGCGCTGCAGGTCCATCAACAGGTTGATGACCTGAGCCTGGATCGTGACGTCGAGCGAGGCGACCGCCTCATCGGCGATGAGGAGGCGGGGATCGAGCGCCAAAGCCCTGGCGATGCAGATGCGCTGCCGTTGACCGCCCGAGAAGGCATGAGGGTAGCGTTCGAGATGTTCCGGCGGCAGATGCACTTTTGCCAGCAGGGCCGCCGCCCGATTCCGCAGCTCACCGCCGCGCGCTATGCGGTGGACGCGCATCGGGTCGGTCAGGGCCTGCCCGATCGTCATTCGCGGATTGAGCGAGGAGAACGGGTCCTGGAAGACCATCTGCACCTCGCGCCGGAAGCCCGCAAGGGTTGCCCGCCCAGCGCCGATCATCTGCATGCCGTCGTAGCGAATGGTGCCGGACAAGGGCTTGTCCAACTGCATGATGCTGCGCGCCACGGTCGACTTGCCGCAGCCCGATTCGCCCACCAACGCCAGGGTCTCACCGGGGAAGATATCGAAGGAAACGCCCTCCACCGCATGGACCCGGCCGGCTATGCCGCCGAAGATACCGCCCCGCAGGTCGAAACGCGTAACAAGCTCGCGGACCTCGACCAGCGGCTTTCTGTCCGTTGCGTGCGGTGCGACGCTCATGCCGAAACCTCCGGCTGCGAGACTTCGGCATTGTATATGACGAGCGGGAATTTCTCGGGCCCATCCTTGTCGGCCATGCTGCCCAGCCTTGGCACCGCCGAGATCAGCGCGCGCGTATAGCGGTGTCGGGGATCCACGAGAATCTGGTTCACCGAGCCCGATTCGACGATCTCGCCCTTCAGCATGACACAGACGCGATCGGCGATTTCCGCGACCACACCCATGTCATGGGTGATGAAAAGAACAGACATGCCGATCTCGCGCTGCAGTGCGCGGACAAGATCCAGAATCTGCGCCTGGATGGTGACATCGAGCGCGGTGGTCGGCTCATCGAGGATCATCAAGGAGGGGCGGCACGCCAGTGCAATGGCGATCATGACGCGCTGGCGCATGCCGCCGGACAACTGGTGCGGATATTGGTCGAGCCTGAGGGCGGCGTCGGGCACGCGCACGAGCTTGAGCACGTTCAGCGCGATGTCGCGCGCCTCGCGCGGCGACTTGCCCTGGTGTCTCGTGATCACCTCCGCAATCTGGTCGCCGACGGTGAACACCGGATTGAGGCTCGACATCGGGTCCTGGAACACGATCGAGAACTCAAAGCCGCGGAGCCCCTCCATGCGCTTTTCGGAAAGCCTTGTCAGGTCGGCTACGCCGCCGTCCTTGAGCCTCATCAGGATGCGGCCGCCCGTGATCCTGGCGCCATCATATTCGGTCAGGCGCATTACGGTCATGGCGGTGACCGATTTGCCCGAACCTGACTCGCCCACCAATGCCACCGTCTCGCCACGCTTGATCTGGAACGATACGCCCTGAACAGCCGGCACCACCTTTGTCCCCCTTGCCCCGAAGCAGACTTCAAGGTCCTCGACCGAGAGGATCACATCGTCGGGAAGGCTCGCTGTGGCGGCGGACTTGACGGTCAAAAAGGCACTCCAGGCGCAATGGTCGCGACACTCGGTATCGAACGCAGCGAGCATGTGGGCTGTCAATAGGGCCCATCACCCGGTCGCCTGGAAGCCATGCCTTGGAATGGCCCGGAATGCCTCGCCAGACGGCATCGGCCCTGCGATTGTCAGGCTTCCCGGCGCTCCACCCGAAGTTATGCAATCTCTGCATCGCTCTGTCGGATTTCGCATTAACTCGCCAATGGACCCTCGATCCGCTCAGCGCATGGTCAGTGTCGGATCAACCAGGGTGCGTCCGCGCGCCTGCTCGGCGGTTCGCGAGAGATATTTCCACAGCGCTTCGCCGTCCCGGCTGCGCGAGCCCACACGGCGGAAAATCCTGATCTCGATCTCCAGGGACAGCTGTTGTCCGCCAATCTGGATGAGTTCGCCCTGGGCGATCGATTTGTGAACGCAGATCTGCGGCAGCCAGACCACGCCTTGCCCGGCGATCGCCATCTGCTTCAGGCCTTCGGCAAGCGAGGACTGGTAGACGATGCTGAGGTTGAGAGGACGCCGCCAGCGCGACTGGATGAGCGAGATCAGCTTGCCGAGATAGCCGTCGCTCCAGGAATAGGCGAGGTAGGGAATCCTGGTGCCTTCCGGCACATCGACATCGAAGAGCGGCGCTCCCGTCTGGTCGACACCAGACACCAGAACGAGGCGATCCCTGCCGATTTGAAGCGATTCGAAGGGTCCGCCCTCGAGGACCGGCGGACCGTCAGGGTGATCGTAGGTGATGGCGAAGTCGCATTTGCCGGACGACAGGTGCTCAACGCATTCCAGGAAGTCGCCCGTGTGCATGCTGCTGCGGACCGGCGCATTTGGCATTTCGGGATGGCTGATCCACTTGGGAAAAAAATAGATAGCCAGCGTATGAAGCGCGGCGAAAGTGAGAAGCCGTGAGCTGGCGCCGGCGGCGTTGCGGCAGTCCGTGCGCAGGCGGTACATGTCGCGAAGCATTTCCTGGCAGCGCGGAACGAAAATGGCGCCCGCGCTGGTGAGGTGCACCGGATATGTGCTGCGGTCGATAAGTTCGGCGCCGACCCAAGCCTCCAGCGCCTTGATGCGCCGGCTGAAGGCCGGCTGCGAGATATTTCGGGACGCCGCGGCGGTCGAGAAATTCCGCGTCGCTGCGATCTCGAGGAAGTCTTCAAACCACGCCAGCTCCACAGTCGACCTCATGCATTATTCGCATAACCGATCCTATCTACGCATTGGACAGTGGCGCAAGCCTGCTCCTAGCTTTCGCACGCAACGATAAAAAGACCTCGAGTCAATTGTGGGAACATATTCATGAAAATGAAACGTGCCTTGGCATTAGCCTTCTGCATGGGCATAGGCGCTTTTGCGTCGTCCGCCGTTGCAGAAACCAAGAATCCCGGAACGTTTGTGTTTCTTTGGACTGATGATGTTCAGTCGTTCGATCCGGCCTACATTGCAAACACGCCGAGCTCCTACGGCGTGCTCAACGTCTACAGCCGCCTGTTGAACTACAACGGCTCCCAGATTTCCGAATTCGTGCCTTCATTGTCCTCGCAAGTGCCGAGCCTCGAAAACGGCCTGATCAAGCAGAACGCGGACGGTTCGGTCAGCTACACCTTCCCGATCCGGAAGGGCGTCCACGCCCACAAGGTCGGCATCAAGGGCGACGACGGCAAGATCACCTGGCAGTACTATGACGGGCTCACTGACGAGCAGAAGGCCAAGATCGAGCCCGGCTATGGCGAGATCACGGCCGAAGACGTGCGTTACTCGCTGCTGCGCGCCATCCTGATGGGCCAGTCATGGATGTCCAACGCCATCACCGAGGTGGTGACGGCGAGCAAATACACCGACGTCGCCAAATGGGTCGAAGCCGAAGGCAAGGTATCGGACATCAAGGATGCCAGCCCCGAAGCGCTACGCAAGGTCTATGACGAACTCGCGTCGCAGATCACCGTCGGGGGCGACAATGTCACGCTGAAGCTGCCAAAATCCTTCCCCGCCACGCTTGGCGTTCTGGCGCTGCCGTTCGGTGCTTCGATCGTCGACAAGGAATGGGTCGCCTCGGTCGGCGGGTGGGATGGCAACGGGGACAACTGGAAGAAGTACTACCGTCCCGAACTCGGCGACGATCCGCTGTTCGCCCAGGAGAACGGGACCGGTCCGTTCATGCTCGACGAATGGGATCGCACCGATCGCCGCATCACGCTGAAGCGTTTCGACAATTACTTCATGGGCAAGGCCTCGCTCGAGCGCGTGGTCATGCGCACGGTTCCGGAATGGACCACGCGTCGGCTGCAGTTGCTGTCCGGCGATGCCGACTTCGTGACGACGCCCGTCGAGTTCCTGGACGAGCTAGCCAAGACGGATGGTGTCAAGGTCATCGACGGCCTGCCCAAGGTGTTCAGCCGTGGCCTCTATTTCGCGTGGCCGCTGGATGATGCCGACAACCCCGCCATCGGCAGCGGCAAGCTGGACGGCAACGGCATCCCGCCGGACTTCTTCTCCGACATCGATGTCCGCCAGGGCTTCAACTACGCCCAAAATTACGATGCGCTGATAAAGCAGGCCCTGCTCGGCAAGACCGTGCAGGCGCGCGGCCCGACCGTGCGCGGCATCATGGGCTACCGCGCCGACTCGCCGATCTACAGTTACGATCCGAAAAAGGCCGCGGAGCACTTCAAGAAGGCCTTCGGCGGCAAGCTGTGGGATACCGGCTTCACCTTCACGGCCTATGTGCAGGAAGGAACGCCGCAAGGCACGGCGGCACTTTCCGCGCTCCAGCAGGGACTGCAGCGGATCAATCCGAAGTTCAAGATGAAGATCCAGTCGCTGCCCTGGGCCTCGATCTCGGACAAGCTCAACAACCGTGAAAAGCCTGCCTCGCCGCTCACCTACATGGGCTGGGGACCGGACTATTCCGACCCGGGTGGTCCGCTGGGTGCCGCGACCTACTATCTGTCCCCGACCGGTCTTGTCGGCGGCATGCTCGGCCAGGGCTACCGCGACCTGATGGCGGAGAAGTTCAAGCCGCTTCTCGACCAGGCCTGGGCCTCGAGCGATCCCGCCGTGCGCGAGCCGATCTATGCCAAGCTGCAGGACATGTCCTACGACTATGCCACCACGCAGTTCCTCTGGGAGGACTTCGGGTACATCGTCACCCGCAGCAACATCGACGGCTACGTGCACAACATGATCCTCTACGGCGCCTGGGATTTCTATCCCGTCACCAAGAAGGCCGATTAAAGAGCTTCGGGTTTCACCGGGCGCCATCGTCGCCCGGTGAAACGGCTATTCCTCATGGTGCGGATGCTGATGTGCTGAACTACGCTTTGCGGCGGCTCCTGATGTTGCCCGTCGTTCTCTTCGCCCTGTCGCTGATGCTTTTCGCGCTGCAGATGTCGCTGTCGCCGACACAGCGCCTGGCGGCGTACGCGCCGTCCCCGGACTTCCTCAAGGGCGGCCAGGACAGCATTCGCAGGATGATTGAGCAGTATGGGCTGAACGATCCCTTCTACATTCAATACGGACGCTGGATCGGCAACATCCTGACGGGCAATCTGGGCTGGTCCGAGACCGCGCGCCAGCCTGTTGCCCACGCGCTGGCTTCCCTGCTGCCCGCGACGCTGGAACTGGTCCTGCTGGCGTTCATTCCTGGCTTTCTGCTCGCCATCTACCTGGGTTCGCGGGCCGGCATCCATCTCAACCGCTGGCCGGACCATGTGATCCGCATCTTCACCATCCTGGGCTGGTCGTTCCCGGTCTATGTCTTCGGACTGCTGATGCTGCTGATCTTCTACTCCGCGCTTGACTGGTTCCCGCCCGGGCGCCTCAGCCAGTGGGCCCAGGCCGCCGTCACCTCGCCCGGCTTCACCCGCTACACCGGCGCGAACACGATCGACGCGCTGCTCAACGGCAATCTGGCCATTTTCTGGGATACGCTCAGGCATCTCGCTGCCCCCGTCATCACCCTGACCTACGTCAATCTTGCCAACATGACGCGTGTCATGCGCACGTCGATGCTGGAAACGCTGCGCCAGGACTATGTCCGCACGGCACGCGCGAAGGGCATGTCCCGGCGCGTGGTGGAACTGCATCATGCCAGGCGCAACGCGTTGCTTCCGGTCACGACGATCGCCGGAATGGAGCTGGCCGCCATGATGGGCGGCGTCGTCATCACCGAAACCATCTTCGACTATGCCGGCCTCGGCCAGTTCGCGGCCAAGACTGCCGCCAATCTGGATTTTCCGGCGGTGCTGGGCTTCGGCCTCTACTTCGCGGTCGTTCTCGTGGTGCTGAACCTGGCCGTCGACCTGATCTATCCGCTGCTCGATCCGAGGGTGAAGAGGCGATGAGAGCCCTTGGCTATCTGAAGCGTAACCCGATCTCGCTGGTTGGCGTGCTGCTGTTGCTGGCATTCGTGCTGATCGCGATTTTCGCGCCTGTGCTCGCACCGCCGCAGGAATTCCAGATGTCGGTCTACGACACGCCGAGAGCGGGCTTCCTGGCAACGCCGCAACCGCCGTCGCCCGAGGCCATCTTCGGAACCACCGAAGGCCAGTACGACATCTACTACGCCGTGATCTGGGGCACCCGCACGGCCTTCAAGATCGGCCTCGGTGTCGTCGCCATCTCGGTGCTGATCGGCACGATCATCGGATCGCTCGCGGCCTTTTACGGCGGCATCGTGGACGAAGTGCTGATGCGTATCGTCGACGTCTTCATGGCGGTTCCCTTCCTCATCGCCGCCATGGTGCTGACTGCCCTGCTCGGCAAGGGGCTCGGGCCGATAACCGTCGCGCTGACGACGTTCGGATGGATGGGTTACGCGCGTGTGGTGCGCAGTGAAATTCTGCGGATCCGCGAGATGGATTTCGTCAATGCGGCGAGAAGCTACGGCGCCGGCGATTTCCGGCTGATCGTGTTCCACATCCTGCCCAACGCGTTCTTCCCCGTGCTGGTTCTGGCTACCATGGCCACGGGTTCGATGGTGCTCACCGCGTCCGCCCTGAGCTTCCTCGGAGTGGGCACGGAGGAAGGCTACGCCGACTGGGGGCAGTTCATCGCCTATGCGCGCAACTGGATCGTCGGTCAGCCCGGCAACCCGTTCCAGTACTGGTACACGCTTGCCTTCCCGGGAGCCGCGATCTTCCTGTTCGTGCTGGCGTGGAACCTCGTCGGCGACGCTTTGCGCGACATTCTCGATCCCCGTCATACAAATTGAAATCAGGGAGTATCCTCGTGTCTTCGCTTTCCCCCCACGCCATCGAGCTTCTTGAAGACCTTATCCGCCACGAGGTGGAGGACAAGGCGATCCCGTCGATCTCCTATGCCCTGATCGACCGGGACGGCCTCATGGCGCACGGCCACATACAGCGGCACGATCGCCATTTCGACATGAAGGACGACACCTGTTTCCGCATCGGCTCGATCACAAAGACCTTCACGTCGGTTGCCATCATGCAACTCGTGGAGAAGGGGCTGGTCGACCTTGATGTCGATGTCTCGGAGTATCTGCCCGGTTTTCACCCGGTCAATCCGTTCGCCGGGCGTGAAAGCGGACCCCACGGCTCGCAGATCAGCCTGGCCAAGCTCATGAGCCACACCGCCGGGATCGTGCGCGAACCCAAGAGCGGACACTATCTGGATTCACACAAGCCGCCGCTGGCCGACACCGTCGCCGAGCTTGCCACATCCACGCTGAAGCAGGATCCCAGCGCCGGCATCATGCATTATTCCAATGCCGGCATCGCCGTGGTCGGCATGGTGATCGAGCGGGTGACGCGAAAGAGCTACGCCGACTACATCACCGAGAACATTCTGAGGCCGCTGGGCATGAACGACACGTCGTCAGGCATGGCCCCCGGCATCCGCGAAAGGCTGGCGCCGGCCGACATGTGGACGTTGGACGGGGATAGCCCCGCGCCGGTGTTCAACCTGGGCGGATCGCCCGCCGGCAACATATTCTCCACCACTTCCGATATGGCCAACTATACGCGGTGCCTGCTGCGGGGCGGCTTCGCGCCCAACGGCGATGCCATCGTCAGCCCCGCATCGCTGCGCAAGATGTGGACCCCGATCGGCAAGCGCCCCGAAGGCCACAACAAGGACCTCAACGGGTATGGGTTGTGCTTCGGCGTCGGCGACATGGACGGGTGGACCTCCGTCGGCCATGGCGGCGCGGTTTATGGCTATGCGTCGCAGATGATGCTCCTGCCGAGGGCCGGCTTCGGCGTCCTGATCTTCGCCACGCTTGATTTCGCCAATCAGATAGCCTCCCGGCTGGCGGGCGACGGCTTGCGCATCGCCCTCGCAGATTGCGGCATGGGACGCATGCCGCTTCGCGGCCAGGCCCCGCCGCCCATCACCGAAGACCAGTTCGCAAGCCTGCCCGGCCTCTATCGTCACGAGGCGGGCGGCGAGGTCGTCGAGGTGAAGAACAAGGACGGCAAGCTCTACCTGATGGGGGAGGGCGTGCCGCTGCAGATCCGCCCGGTCTCGGGCAATGACTTCGTCATCGACGGACGCATCTACGGTCGCGGCGCCGACTATGCGCACATGAATCTCTCCTTCTCGAAGGCCAACCAGCTAGACTGGAAAGGGGCGACCTGGTCACGTGTCGATAGTCTGCCGGTCGAGAAGGTGCCGCCGGAGATCGCGCCGCACCTGGGCGAATACGGGCCGGACTTCAACATCACCTATCTGACCTACAGCCATGGCCAGCTGAAATGCCTGATCGAGTATTTCTGCACCCATAGCTGCGAGCCGGTGGATGCCGGTCGGTTCCGCATGCACGGGCTGCTCTACGAGGAGGAGATTCTCGAGCTGGGTGCCATCGACGACAATGGACGCCGCGGCATCCGCGTCGGCCCCATGTTTCTGGAGCGCCGGCAGGCCGAAATGGCGGCCTAAGACGCCCGGGCAGCCATCGCCGCGCGGGCCGCGTCAACCGCACGGGCCCGGACGCCATTGAAGCCGCGTGCGCGGCGACTTTCTCTGAAATCGAAAGGCAAGCACATGAAAGTCTTTATCAGCGCCGACATCGAAGGCACGGCCGGCATCACCAACTGGGACGAGGCGCGCAAGGGCAATCCCGACTATGCCGAGTTCCGGGAATACATGACCGACGAACTGGTCGCGGCCTGCGAAGGCGCCAAGGCGGCGGGCGCGACCGAAATCGTCGTCAAGGATGCCCATTCGACGGCGCGCAACCTGATCCTGTCCAAGCTTCCGGCTTATGTCCGCATCGTGCGCGGCTGGAGCGGCCATCCGGATGCGATGATGTTCGGCATCGATGACACCTTCGATGCCGCTCTCTATACCGGCTACCACAACAAGGCCGGCACCGACACGAATCCGCTGGCACACACGCTGACCGGCACCGTGTCCAGGATGCTGATCAACGGGGAGGTGGCATCCGAATATACGCTGAACGCGCACTGCGCTGCCCGTTACGGCGTGCCATCGGTCTTTCTGTCTGGCGATGCCGGCATGTGCGGCGAGGCGAAGGCACTGGTGCCCGAAATCGCAACGGTTGCAACCAGCGAGGGGTTCGGGCCGGCGACGTCGTCGCTCTCGCCGCAAGGCTCGGTCAAGGCCATACGCGAGACCGTGGAGGCCTCGCTTTCGCGCGATCTGTCGAAATGTCGGCTGAGACTGGCCGACCGGTTCGAACTCATCGTGGAATATACCACCCCGATCGAAGCCTACAGGGGAAGCTGGTATCCGGGCATGGAGCATCCCGCCCCGCGCACGCTTCGTTTCGAGGCGGACAATTTCTTCGACATTCAGCGCGCGATACGGTTTGTCGTCTGACCATTGAGCGGAATAGGCTCGGCGCGCCCGATCCGTGGCGGGCCGCCCCCGGCAAATACTTGCCCCTGATAGAGCCATCGCAATCGCGCTGCGACTGTCCTGCGTCGGTGGTTGGTCAGAAATAGGTCTTCAGCGCGCCGACGATGTCATAATCGTCGTTGACCAGAAACAGAATCTGCCATTTGTCGAAGGTTGTGCAGGGATGCGATACGCCAAGCCCGATACGATCCCCGACCTTGACCGAAACCGCCTCCGGGACGCGCATGTAGGCGTGCTGGTCGTTGCTGGCGAAAATCTCGCAGCCCGGCAGCGTTTCGGGCAAACCGTCGTCGCGCGACATGAGCAGCGGTACCGGCAGTCCGGAGTCGGTTCCAAAGTCTCGCTTGCCGGCGGTCAGGATCGCCAGCCCGGGTTCCGGGCAGGACTGCACATGGGTCCAGACCTCCAGCGCGTTGATCAGCCCCTCATTCTCGCCCGTCGCGGCAAGGATGCGCTTCTGCTCTGCCTGATAGACACCGCTGTCATGGCTGACATAGCAGCCGCTGCGCGTCATCACCTGCGCGCCGCTGCCGGAGAGGCGATCGAGCACGATGTCGTAGAACGACGAGCCTCCGGCCGTCACGATCGGTGGCGCGCGCTCGAACAGGTTCTCGCCGGCGCATGCTTCGTAGAGCGCGCCGATCTCGTCGACGAAATCCGCGACTGCCTGTGCCGGGCCACCGTCCTTCGGCTTGATCAATCCCTCGAAAGCCTCGACGCCGCAGAGCCGCAGTTGCGGCGCGGCATGCGCGGCACGCGCCACCTCGAGCGCCGCGTCGTTGTCGCGGCAACCGGTGCGGCCGCCCGGATAGCCGCGCTCGACCAGCACCTGGATCGGCCGCGAGGCCGTTCCCGCGCGCCCGACCGCCTCGCTCGCCAGCCGCACGGCGTCGAGGCTGTCGACCAGCATGTAGAAGTCGAGGCTGGGCGAAGCGTTCAACTCGGCGACCAGGGCGTCCAGTTCCAACCGTCCGACAAGCTGGTTGGCGAGCACGATGCGATCGATGCCGAACCGACGGCAAACCTTCATCTGGTGCAGCGTGGCGACGGTCACGCCCCAGGCTCCGTCGCGCAATTGCCTCTGCATGATCTGAGGGCACATCGTCGTCTTGACATGCGGCGCGATGACCGCGTTGCGCTTGGCGAGGAAACGTTGCATCCATCGCGAATTGTGGTCGAGCGCGGACTCCCTGATGACCGCTGCCGGCAGCGGCACATCTCCGCGCAGGAGGTTCCAGCCCATCGAACCGACATCATGAAGACGGACCGCAACGCCTGGCGGAATGGCCTTGGTGGTTTCGTCCAGCACCAGATCGTCGAGCGGGTGAAGATGCATGTGAATTTCCGATTCTGTGCCACCCGCCGGATGCCGCGTGAACGCGGTCTGGCGCAGCTCTTTACATGGTCCAGGTGCTTGCGGAAATCATATAATAGTTTGATGATGAGAAAAGATTTTTCTTAAACGAAAATTGGGTTGAGGACGAAAGAATGCGCATTTTCATAGCGGGCATGGACACGGAGACCAACACGTTCGCGCCCATCCCGACCGGCTACCACAGTTTCGAGGAAATGGGCATTGCGCGGGGCGACGCCACCTCGAAGGCATTGAACGAGCCGTCCTGCCAACTGTTCGTGTGGCGTCAGCGCGGCGAAGCCGACGGGCACGAGATCGTGGAAAGCCTGTGCGTCTGCGCCGAGCCCGGAGGCATAACCATCCGCAATGTCTACGAGCAGTTCCGCGACGAGATCCTCGACGAGCTCAAGGCCGCCATGCCGGTCGACTGCGTGCTTCTGGCGCTGCATGGCGCTTTCGTCGCGGAAGGCTATGACGATACCGAGGGTGACCTTCTCGCGCATGTCAGAGCTGTCGTCGGCCCCGACATCCCGATCGGGGCAGAGCTCGATCTGCACTGCCACACAACCCAGAAGATGGTCGACAATGCCACCGCCATCGTCGCTTACAAGGAATATCCGCACACCGACATCATGGACCGTGCCGGCGAGCTCTACCGCATTGTCGTCGACGCGGTGGAGGGCAAGGTCAGGCCGGTGATGGCGCTTTACGACTGCCGCATGATCAGCACCTTCCGCGTGCAGGAGCAGCCGATGCGCGGCTTCGTTGATGGCATGATCGCCGCCGAAGCCGAGCCTGGCATATTGTCAGTCTCGCTCGGACATGGTTTTCCGCATGGCGACGTCGAGGATGTCGGAGCCCGCATGCTGGTCGTCACCGACGATGACAAGTCGCTTGCCGAGCGCACAGCCGAAAGGTTCGGCAAGCAGCTTTTCGCATTGCGCAACGACCTGATCCCGAAATTCCTCGGCATCGACGAGGCGCTCGATATCGCGCTCGCCGAGCCGCAAGGGCCGGTCGTCATCGCGGATGTTTCGGACAATGCCGGCGGCGGCGCGCCGGGGGACTCCACCTACATCCTGCGCCGGCTGACAGAGCGCGGCATCGGGAACGTGGCCAGCGCAATGTACTGGGACCCGATCGCCTATCGCTTCTGCGTCGAGGCCGGGGTCGGCGGTACCATAAACCTGCGGGTCGGCGGCAAGTGTGGCGTGTTCTCGGGCATGCCTGTCGACCTGCGCGTTACGGTAAAAGGCCTCGGTCGCGAGCTGACGCAGCTGTTCGGCACCATGCCATGGCCGCTCGGGGATGCGGCATGGGTTACCACCGACGGCGGCATCGACCTGATCATCAACACGGTACGCACGCAGGTCTTCCATCCCGACTGCATGACCGCGCTCGGTCTCGATCCAAGCGAGCGGCGCATCGTCATCGTCAAATCCAATTACCATTTCCAGGCTGGTTTCGCACCAATCGCCAAGCGCATCCTGTTCTGCGCGCCGCCCGGTGCGACCCAGCCCAACTTCGCCGCGATCCCCTACACGAAGCTCAAGACGCCCTATTGGCCGAAAGTGGAAGACCCATTCGCGGCCGACGCGGCTTAGAGCGGTTCAGCGTTTGAAAGAATCGCCCGACCCGCTCTAGCTTCTTGTTTTTACGCAATTCCCAAGGGGAAGCGCTACGCGCTTCTCCCGGGAAAACCGCTACGCACTTTTCCTGGAATTGCTCTAAGCAATCGCATCATTCGGGGAGGAAAATACCGGTCGCGGCGCCGTGCGCGGCACCGCCGTATCGGTTGCGCGCGTGACCAGATGACAGCGGACTGTTCGCAACCCGTCGGCGGGTGCCAAAACCTGCGGCAGTTCGCAGCCGGCCGTCGCGGAAGGGCAGCGCTCGCGGAAGAAGCAGCCGGTCGGCAGTGTTCGGTTGCTCGGCAATTCGCCGGCGCGCGGTGCGATCGAGGTCAGTGGACGATCGAAACTCGGAACGGCATCGAGGAGCGTCTTGGTATAGGGATGCCTGGGAGCGTCAAGCACGTCGAGCGTCGGGCCTTCCTCGACGATCTGGCCGAGATACATGACGGCGACACGATCGGCCACGTGGCGCACCAGCGACACGTCATGCGAGATGAGCACGTAGGATAGCTTGCGCTCCGCCTGCAGCGACAGCAGCAGATTGACGATCTGCGCCTGCACCGACACGTCCAACGCCGAGGTCGGCTCATCGAGGACCAGCAGCGCCGGTTCAACGGCGAGTGCCCTGGCAATCGCGATGCGCTGGCGCTGGCCGCCCGAGAACTCGTGCGGATAGCGATCGACGTGCTCCGGCCGCAAGCCGACCGAGACGGCCAGTTCGGTTGCGCGCCCGATCAGTTGTTTGCGGGTGTAGCCGCCGCGAATGTGCAGAGGTTCGGTGATCAGGCGCCAGACCGGAAGACGCGGATCGAGCGACGATTGGGGATCCTGGAAGATGATCTGCAATTGGGTGCGCCGTGCGCGGTCCCGTTCGGTTCCCCTGAGTTTGATGGCACCGGCGGAAATGTCGGTCAGGCCGAGGATCGCCTGCCCAAGCGTGGTTTTTCCGCAGCCGGATTCCCCGACAATGCCGACCGTCTCGCCTTCGGCCACGCTGAACGACACGCCGTTGACGGCATGGACGTCGGCGCCTCCGAACCAGCCCGAGGTGACACGGTAGCGGACTTCCAGGTCTTCGACGGAGAGGAGCGGAGGCTTGGTCACGCGGCTTGCGTCTCCTCGATACGGCGCCAGCAGGCGGCGCGGCGGGCCGGCTCCATGGCAGCCAGCGGTGGCACCGACACGCAACGATCATTCGCCTCGCGGCAGCGCGCTCGAAAGAGGCAGCCGGCAGGCGGATCAAGCAGGTCGGGCAAGGTGCCGGGGATCTGTTCCAGCGGCTGCTTGGGTGGTGCCAGCCCCGGCAGACAGCGTATCAAGGCGCGCGTGTAGGGATGGGCTGGCGCTGCCAGCACCGACGCGGTCGTTCCGGCTTCCGCGACCCGTCCCGCGTAAAGCACGTAGAGCCGGTCGCAAAGCTGCGACACCACGGCCATGTCATGCGATATGAAAACAACGGCCGTTCCCGTGCTCATCGCCTTGTGTTTGATGAGGCCCAGGATCAGCGCCTGCACCGTCACGTCGAGTGCCGTCGTCGGCTCGTCGGCGATAATGAGCTTGGGTTCGCAGGAGAAGGCCATGGCAATGAGCACGCGCTGCCGCATGCCTCCGGAAAGCTCGAACGGATAGGCCTGCATGATCCGCTCCGGCTCGCTGATCAGCATGTCGCGCAGCAGGCCCGAGGCTTTGCTCGTCGCGGCCGCGTTGTCGAGACGCTGGTGACGGCGGATGACTTCGACGATCTGCTCGCCGATCCGTCGGGTCGGGTTGAGGGCGTTCATCGGTTCCTGGAAGATGGTCGACACCAGCCGCCCGCGCACATGCTGGAGTTCACGCTCGCTGAGCGTCATCGGATCGTTGCCGAACAGACGGATGCCGCCGCCGGTAATGTGCGCGCTGCCCTTGGGCAAAAGCCGCGTCGCCGCCATCATGGTCACCGATTTGCCGCAGCCGGATTCTCCCACGATGCCGACGATCTCGCCGGCACGGACATTGAGGCTGACCCCGTTCAGCGCCTTGATCGGCCCGCGATAGGTGCGGAACTCGAGCGAAAGGTCGGAGATTTCGAGCAGGACATCGCCGGACGGTTCGGTCATCGGCCACCCAGCCTGGGATCGAGCATGTCGCGCAATCCGTCGCCCAGCAGGTTGAAACCCATGGCGCTGATCAGAATGGCCAGGCCGGGAAAGGTGACATACCACCACTGGTCGAGGAAATAGTTGCGCCCGCTCGACACCATGGAGCCCCATTCAGACGTCGGCGGCTGGGCGCCGAGGCCGATGAAGCTCAAAGCCGCCGCCGTCAGGATGGTGCCACCAAGATCCAGGGTCGCCTGAACGATGATGGGCGACAGGGCGTTAGGCAGTATGTGCCAGCGCAGCATATAGGCGGGCGAAGCCCCGAAGCTGCGCGATGCCTTCACATAGGTGCGGTTGCGCAGCGACAGCGTCTGCCCACGCGCCAGCCGCACATAGGCGGGCACCCGCACCACGGCGACGGCCAGCATGGCGTTGAACAGGCTCGGTCCCAACGCCGCGGCCAGCGCCATGGCGAGGATGAGTGCCGGCAGCGCCAGAAAGACATCCATCAGCCGCATGATCGCGGTGTCGACGATGCCGCCGACAACGCCGGACAGGCAGCCGATGATCGAGCCGATGAAGGTCGAGATGATGACGATGGCAAAGGCGATGCCGCAGGACGCGCGCGCGCCGAAGAGCACCCGCGAAAACAGGTCGCGCCCGACCTCATCGGTGCCGAAGAGGTGCTGCGGGCTGGGCGCGGCAAGCCGTGCTGCAAGTGAGATCTTGTCGGGCGGGTAGGGCGCCAGCAGGGGCGCGGCCATGATCACAAACAGCACCGCCAGCGCGATCGCGGCGCCGACCAGAGTGAGAGGACTTTCCTTCACGCGATACCACAACCGTCCCGCGCGAAGCCGCGCAGCCGGCCGGGGCGATGTGACGATGCCATCCGCCGCCATCAGCCGAGTTCCCTGATCTGTGGGTCGAGCACCATATAGGTCAGATCGACCGCGAGATTGATCAGCACGTACCCCAGCGAGGCGACGATGGTGAAGCCCATGATCGCGGGAAAATCCAGCGTCTGGATCGATGACACCACATAACTCCCCATGCCTGGCCAGGCGAAGATCGTTTCGGTCAGCACCGCGCCGTAGAGCAGATCACCGAAGGCGAGGCCAAGCAGCGTCACCGACGGGATCAGGGCATTGGGCAAGGCGTGCCGCAGGATGACCGCCGATCGCGACAAACCATTCGCACGCGCGGTGCGCACATAATCCTCCTGCAGGACATCCAGCATCGAGGCCCGAATCTGGCGCGTGATGATGCCGAGATTGGCGAAGGCGAGGACAAAGGCCGGCAGGATGAGGTGATAGAGCGACGACCAGAAGGCTTTCAGGTCGCCGGCGACCAGCGAGTCGACCAGGAAGAAGCCGGTGATGCGCGGCGGCGCGGCGATGCCAAGCGTGATGCGGCCGCTGCCCGGCAGGATCGGTATCTTGACGTAGAACAGGAGGATGAGCGCCAGCCCGAACCAGAATACCGGCATTGAAATGCCGGCAACCGACACGACACGCGCCGCCTGGTCGACCGGTCCGTCCTTGTAGATTGCCGAAAGCACACCGAGCGGCACGCCAATCATGATCGCCGTCACCAGCGCGGCGATGCCGAGCTCGAGCGTGGCGGGCAGGAACAGGGCAATATCGCCGGCCACCGGGCGCCGTGTCCGCAAGGACTGGCCGAGATCGCCCGACAGGAGTTGCTTGACGTATATGACGAACTGCTGGGTGACGGGCTTGTCCAGACCAAGCTCCTGGCGCACATGCGCCAACGTCTCGGCCGAAGCCTTGTCGCCGGCGATCAGCTGCGCCGGATCGCCGGGGATCAAATGCGAAATCGTGAAGGTGATGACCGCGACGCCAGCCACCACGAAGACCAGCAAGACGAGGCGCCGAAGGATTGTTGAAATAAGCGACATGCCTTCGGCGCCGATTTCTATTCGGACTTAGACATATCGGCGATGTTGTAGACCTGGATCAGCATCGGATTGTAGACGTACCCCTTCACCGAGGATCGCATGGCGAAGATGTCGTTCTTCTGGAACAGAAGGACGTATGGTGCATCCTCGTTGGTGATTTTCTGCGCGTCGATATAGAGCTGTTCACGCTTCTTCTGGTCGACGGTCGCGAGCGCCTGGGTGATCAAATCTGTCACTTTCGGGTTTTCATAGAAGGCTCGGTTGCCGGGGGCTCCCATCTTGGTCGGGTCGAACCAGATGTTCATGAACATGAACGGATCGGCGAAATCGGGCGTCCACGCGCCCGTCGCGATGTCGTAGTCGCCCTTGGCGACCAGTTCGCGCTTGGTCGTGTCGGCGACATTCTTCATATCCATCGTGACGCCGATTTCGGCGAGCGAGGCCTGCAGCGCAAGCCCCACCGGCTCCCAGGCGGAGTCGGCCTGCGAATAGGTGAAGCTGATGTGCAGATTGGAAACACCGGCGTCGGCAAGCAGTTGCTTGGCCTTCTCCAGATCGTAGCTGTACTGCATGCCCTGCGGGTCATGGCCCCACATGCCGTCCGGGACAGCCCCGCGCATCTGTTCGGCCTGGCCCTGCATGACGCCATCGACCAGCCCCTTGTAGTCGGCCGCATAGGATATGGCCTGACGGACCTTCGGATTGTCGAAGGGCGCTTTCTTGTTGTTCAAATAGAGATAGACGACATAGAGGCTGGGATTGCTCTCGATGACCACCCCCGCGCTTGATTTCATGGCCTCGGCCTGGTCGACCGGAACCTGGTCGATCAGGTCGGCGTCCCCGTTCTCCAGCTGCAGGCGACGCGATGACATCTCGCGCACGATCTTGAAGATGACCTGCTTGAAAGCCGGCGCCTTGCCGGCATAGTGGGGATTGGGATCGAGCGTGATCTGCTGGTTGCGCTCCCAGCCCGAGATTTTGAAAGCGCCGCTGCCGGCGCTGTGCTCGGCGAGCCAGGCCTTCGCGTCGTCGCCGTTGACCGCGTGCTCCTGCGCCTTGGGATTGACGATCGATCCGGCCGAAGTGGCGAGCGCCGACAGGAACGGCGCAAACGGCGCCGACAATTCGAATTTCACGGTGCTCGGGTCGACAATGACGACATCCTTGATGGTCGGGAACATGTCGCCCGGTCCAGCCGCCAGCTTCTTTACGCGGTCGAATGAATATTTGACCGCGGCGGCATCGACCGGCGAACCATCGTCGAACATGTGCCCCGACGCCAGCTTGAAGGTCCAGCTGAGGTTGTCGGGCGCCGTGGTCCAGCTCTCGGCAAGCTCCGGAATCACCTCGGTCTTGGCGCCGTCATATTTCACCAGACGCTCGTAGGCCGGAAAGATCAGCGTATAGCCGTTGTTGCTGACCTCGACGCCGGGGTCGGCCGTGGGCGGATCCTCGGCCTTGGCGATGACCAGGACATCCTTGTCGGTGGCCCAGCTCGGCCCCGCGAAGGTCAAGGCTGTCAAAGCGGCAAATGCCGCAAAAGTCGGCAGGCGACGTAACAACATGATGCGCTCCCCTCGAGCTTGTGTTTTGCATCTCTCACGGGATGACCGAGGGATGCCTTTCGCCCACGCTAACACCCGCATTTCGGATGGCAAGCCGATTTTTCTGATAGGAAAGATATTTTTCTAATTAGCCAAGTGTCATTTCCGTGTCGGCAGTCTCGCGCTCGTCATGAGGACGCACGCTTTTGGCGCCGTTGATGATGGTCTGCTCCGACTGGCCGGATGCCGACGTGCACACGCACAGGATCCGGGCCGGCATGTCGCCGACGCTGACATAGGCGTGTCCCATCGTGCTTTCGAAGTAGACCGACTCTCCTGTTTTCAGCCTCAGCGTCTCGTAGACGTCGGTGTGCAGCTCGACTTCGCCTTCGAGGACATAAGTGAATTCCTGGCCGGGATGACGGATGAGCTCGCCGAACGTTTCGATGCTTTGCTGGGTGATTGACCCCAGCATGGGGATCATTTCCTTGCGCGACAGTTCCGTGCATAGAAAGCGGTAGACATAGTTGGGGGTCTCGACGATCCGCCCGTCCTCAAGCCGGCTGACGGCACGCGCGCCGTGCGCGATGGGGGAGGCGCTGGCCTTTCTCACGCCGAAGAGCTCGGTTATGTCGACCTTGAGCCCTTGGGCAAGCTGCAGCAGCTTGTCATAGGTCAGCGACATCTGGTTGTTCTCGACCTTCGACAGGGTGGAGATGGCGAGCCCCGACATCTGGGCGACCTGCGTCAGCGTCCAGCCCCGCTCCCGGCGCAGCAGTTTGAGGCATTCTCCCAGGCTTGGCTTCGAATCGCTCATGGCGGACCCTTTTCGACATTGGCGGCAGTCTAGGGTTGGGACTGGACAAAGTCGACTCGCAAGCGGCGCCGCCTTTATCATAGGAAAGAGGTTTGACCGATCGGAAATATTCTGCTTGGTTGCCGGCACTTGCAAGAGGGAAGCCATGCAGGACGTTCTTATCATCGGCGGCGGCATGGCTGGCGCCTCGGCGGCTTTCTTTCTTGCGGCTGGTCGACAGGTGACCGTGCTTGAAGCCGAAGCCCATTGCGGCATGCACACAACGGGACGGTCCGCCGCTCTCTTCATCGAGGGTTACGGCAACGTCGCTATCCGCGCGTTTACGCGCGCCAGTCGGCGGTTCTTCCTCGAGCCGCCGTCCGGCTTCTGCGACGTACCCTTGCTGACACCTCGTGGCACAATGTCGATCGGCACGGCCGCGCAGAGGCCCAGGCTGGAGGCGCTGTTTGCCGAGAGGGTCGCGGAATCGGCAACAGCCATCGAATGGCTCGACCCCGACGCTTCCCGATCGGTCATTCCAATCCTGCGACCCGAATACGAGGCGAGCGCGTTTCTGGACCGTTCGGCGATGGACATCGATGTCGACACCCTTCACCAGGGCTTTCTGCGGGGCGCACGCCGCCAGGGCGCGCAGGTCGTCACCAATGCTCGGGTCGAGGCGATCGAGCGGATTGGTGGCACATGGATCGTGACGACCACGGCCGGCGTCTTCGAGGCGCCCGTCCTGGTCGACGCGGCGGGTGCATGGGCGGACCAGGTGGCCGCCATGGCAGGAGCCACGCCGCTTGGCCTGGTCCCGAAACGACGGACCGCAATGCTTGTCGAAACGCCACTCGGCATCAACGCCAAGGACTGGCCGGGCGTGATCGATGCCGACGAGATGTTCTATTTCAAACCATCCTCGGGAATGCTGTTGCTCTCACCAGCCGACGAGACGCCGAGCGAACCGTGTGATGCACAGCCCGAGGAGATCGATATCGCCATCGCAGTCGATCGCGTTCAACAGGCCGCCGCGCTGCCGGTAACGCATGTGTCGCGCAGTTGGGCGGGGCTGCGGTCGTTCTTTGCGGACAAGACGCCGGCGGTCGGTTGGGACCCCCATGTCGAGGGCTTCTTCTGGCTGGCAGGACAAGGCGGCTACGGCATCCAGACCGGACCCGCGCTCGGTCAACTGACCGCGGCCCTGGTGACCGGAAGCGACCTGCCCAAGCCATTTCTTGGCGAAGGCGCCGATCCCAGCCTGTTGTCGCCGGCCCGCTTTCATGGGCCACGACCGAGGTGAATGACTGTTGAGGCGCCCATGTTGCCGGACATGCGCGTGGCCTCGTCAGGACCGCCGGGCCCGGGCGATGCGCTGCGTGCCCCCGGTCGAGAACGCCCTTTCAGCTTTCCTTGCTTGAGGTCGCTCCCACCGGGAGTAATAGTCGCCATGGAATTCGTGAGGAGGACGAGATGACGGTGAATTTCGACCCGAGGGCGAAGGCCGCGACGCTCTACCACGGCGAATTCCGGCCGATGTTCATCGGCGGCCAGTGGGTTGCGGCGCAGTCCGGCGAGGTGATGCGGGCGCTCAACCCGGCGACCGGCGAAGTGCTGGCGACCGTGCCGCTCGGCGCAGCCGCCGATGTCGATGCGGCGGTGGCGGCAGCGCGCGCGGCCTTCGAAGGGCCATGGTCGAACTTCTCCCCCTATGAGCGGCAATGCGTGTTGCTCAGGATCGCCGATCTGTTCGAGACTCATTGGGAAGAACTCAGCGTTTCCGACACGCTCGACATGGGACTGCCGATCACGCGCACGCTGGCCAACCGGCGCCGCGTCATCGGCATGCTGCGCTTCTATGCCGGCATGGCGACCGCGCTGCACGGCGAATCCATAGACAATTCCATTCCGGGCGAGATCGTCACCTTCACCCGGCGCGAACCGGTCGGCGTCGTCGGCGCGATCATCCCCTGGAATGCGCCCACCGCGGCCTCGATCTGGAAGATCGCGCCGGCGCTCGCCACGGGCTGCACCATCGTGCTGAAACCCTCGGAGGAAGCATCGCTGACGCCGCTGCTGATCGCGCGGCTGATGCAGGAAGCGGGCGTGCCCGACGGCGTCGTCAACATCGTCACCGGAACCGGCGCCGAAGCGGGCGCGCGGCTTGCCGAGCATCCCGACGTCAACAAGATCGTCTTCACCGGCTCGACGCTTACCGGCCAGGCGATCGCGCGGGCGGGCGTCGCCAATCTCAAGCGCGTCTCGCTCGAGCTTGGCGGCAAGTCACCGATCATCGTCTGCCGCGACGCCGATATCGACAAGGCTGTTCCCATCGCGGCCATGGCGGTGTTCGTGCATTCGGGCCAGATCTGCATTGCCGGCTCGCGCCTGTTCGTGGCGCGCGAGATCCATGACGAGTTCGTGCGGCGGCTCGCCGAGTTCGCCGGCAGCCTGCGCGTCGGCCACGGCATCGAGGCGGAAACCGAAATCGGGCCGCTGATCAACGCCCGGCAGGCCGGCAAGGTGGAGGGCTACATCAAGGCCGGCAGCGACGAAGGCGCCGAACTGGTCGCCGGCGGCTCGCGGCTGACGGGCGCGCTCTATGACGGCGGCAACTTCATCGCGCCGACCGTCTTCGGCGCGGTGTCGGACACCATGACCATCGCGCGCGAAGAGATCTTCGGGCCGGTCATTTCGGCGATGCCGTTCGACACGCTGGACGAGGCCGTCGCGCGCGCCAATGCGACGCCCTACGGGCTGGCCGCCGGCATCTTCACCACAAATCTCGGCACCGCGCACAAGCTCGCCCGCCGCATCAAGGCAGGCTCGGTGTGGGTCAACATGTACCATGCCATCGACCCCGCCGTGCCGTTCGGCGGCATGAAGATGTCCGGCTATGGCCGCGAGGGCGGCATCGAGCATCTGCATGAGTATCTGGAGACCAAGTCGGTCTGGATCCAGACCGACTAGCTGTGCTGATATTCAGGTGCTGGCAAGGCCCGTGTTCAGGAACTTTTCGTCATCTGAGGATTTGGATATAAGATGAACACCGAACAGAAGGGTGTTTTGCGATGACGACCAAACGGCTGGCGATCTGTGTTCTTGCCCTCGCAATAGGCTGCTGCATGTCTTCCACGGCATTCGCCGGGGCCAAGCACCGCCACAATCAACAGGGCGAACAGGAACGCTATGTTCCGGCCAATGACGACCTCATCGATTTCCTGTTCGGCGGCCCGCGCTATTATGACCAGCAGTTGATCACGACGGCCGCGGGGGCCTGCTCCTACCAGCGGACAGGGCCGGATGGGTTTGCGATAAACAAGATCAACGATCACCACTGCGGGAAGTAGACGGCCTGGCGCCTACGACGCTCGCATCAACTTGCCGTAGCGCTTGATCAGCCGGTCGCGCTTGAGGCGCGTCAGCCTGTGCGTCCAGAACAGCCCGTCGAGCTGGTCGATCTCGTGCTGATGGCAAACCGCCAGCAGACCCTCGGCATCCTCGAACCGCTCATTGCCATCCAGATCCTGATAGCGGACGCGTATGCGGGCGTGCCGCTCGATGTCCTCGGTGACGCCGGGCATGGAAACACTGCCTTCCGTGTGACGGACCATCTCGATCGAGGCCTGGATGACGGATGGATTTGCATAGATTCCCGGCTTTGCCGCGGAAGGAAGCTGGATCACGACCAGGCGTTTCAAGACGCCGACATGCGGGCCGGTGATGCCTATCCCTGGCGCCGCGTGCATGGTGTCGATGAGATCGCCGGCCAAAGCGTGCAGGTCGCCGTCGAACAGCTCTACGGGTTCGGCCACTGCACGGAGGAGGGGATTGGGGAATTTTATGATCGACCGAACCGCCATGGACCTCGTCCTATCCGCCAATCATCTTCGTCGGGTGGGGCCGTGGCGACCGGCGAATACTGGCATAGCCTAGCATGGCGCCATCACGGTTCCGCCAGGCCCGCACGGATTTCGGCATCGTGTTCGCCGCGCGCCGGGCATTTGGGCGGCGTCCACCGCGCGCTGGAAAAGCGCGGTGCCGCAGCCGCTTGAAGCGCGCCGTCCACCGCCTGCCATGTACCGCGGGCGGCCATATGCGGATGCAGGGCGGATTCATGCGGGCCAAGCACCGGCCCGACGCAGGCGTCGGACCCTTCGAACAGGCTGATCCATTCGTCACGGGGTTTCGCGGCAAAGATCGCCGCCAGCCGGTCGCCGAGCTCCGGCCAGAGCTCGCGATCGAACTGCCGGGCGAAGTTTGGATCGGCGGCGAGGCCGAGCCGGTCGAGGAAGAGCGCGTAGAATTTCGGCTCGATGCACTGGACACTGATGAAGCTACCCTCCGACGTGCGGTAGACGCGGCACCAATGCGGCCCATCCAGCAGGCTTTGACCGCGCTCCGTTGCGAGCGCGCCGGACTGGCCGAGCGACATCAACAGGTTCATCATATGGGCGGAGCCGTCGACGATCGCGGCGTCGACCACGGTGCCGTGGCCGCCGGCACGCGCGTTGATGATGCCGGCCAGCATGCCGACCACCAGATAGAGCGCGCCGCCGCCTATGTCGCCGACAAGCGTCGGCGGCGCCATGGGCGGTTCTCCAGGCAAGGAGGCGTACCAGAGCGCGCCCGACAGGCCGATATAGTTCATGTCGTGCCCGGCGGTGGCGGCCAGCGGTCCGTCCTGGCCCCAGCCGGTCATGCGGCCGTAGACCAGGCGCGGGTTGGCCGCGAGGCAGACATCCGGGCCGAGCCCAAGACGCTCCATCACGCCGGGCCGGAACCCCTCGATCAGCCCGTCGGCGGTGGCGATGAGGCGCATCAGCACGGCCACGTCCCCGGCGTCCTTGAGGTCGAGCGCGATAGAGCGCTTGCCGCGATCGAGCAGCGAGCGCTCCGGCGCACCCGGCATGGACGCGTGCTTGCGGTGGGCGACGATGACATCGGCGCCGAGATCGGCGAGCAGCATGCCGGCGAAGGGCGCCGGTCCCAGCGCTTCGATCTCGACGATGCGGATTCCCCTGAGCATCCCATCCTCCACAGCGGTCGGCCCTTTGGCACCTTGGTTATCGCGAACGTTTGGTATCGAGAGGGCGACGGTGTGTAACCCCGCTCTTTCGCCATTGAAGCATGTGCCGTCGGCATATACTTCAGGGCCATGAAAAAAATCGGTTTCCTGTCATTCGGGCATTGGACGCCCTCGTCGCAGTCGCAGGTGCGTTCGGCATCGGACGCGCTGCTGCAATCCATCGATCTCGCCGTCGCCGCCGAGCAGCTTGGCGCGGACGGCGCCTATTTCCGCGTGCATCACTTCGCCCGCCAGCTCGCCTCGCCATTCCCGCTGCTGGCTGCCGTCGGCGCCAAGACCAGCCGTATCGAGATCGGCACGGCGGTCATCGACATGCGCTACGAGAACCCGCTCTACATGGCCGAGGATGCCGGCGCCGCCGACATCATCGCCGGCGGACGTCTGCAGCTCGGCATCAGCCGTGGCTCGCCCGAACAGGTCATCGATGGCTGGCGCTATTTCGGCTACCAGCCGCAGGAAGGCCAGACCGACGCCGATATGGCGCGGCATCACGCAGAGGTCTTCCTCGACACGCTGCGCGGCGAGGGCTTTGGCCAGCCCAATCCACGGCCGATGTTCCCCAATCCGCCCGGCCTGCTCAGGCTCGAGCCGCATTCGGAGGGCCTGCGCGAGCGCATCTGGTGGGGCGCGGCCACCAACGCCACCTCGGAATGGGCGGCCAAGCTCGGCATGAATTTGCAGAGCTCGACGCTGAAATTCGACGAGAGCGGCAAGCCGTTCCACGTCCAGCAGGCCGAGCAGATCCGCGTCTATCGCGAAGCCTGGAAGGCGGCCGGGCACAAGCGTGAGCCGCGCGTCTCGGTCAGCCGCAGCATCTTCGCGCTGGTCGACGATCGCGACCGCGCCTATTTCGGGCGCGGCAATGAGAGCCGCGACCAGATCGGCTTCATCGAGGAAAATACGCGGGCGATCTTCGGCCGCAGCTATGCCGCCGAGCCGGATGTGCTGATCAAGGAATTGGCGCAGGACGAGGCGATCGCCGAGGCCGACACGCTCCTGCTCACCGTGCCCAACCAGCTCGGCGTCGACTACAACGCCCATGTCCTCGAAGCGATCATGACCCATGTCGCGCCGGCGCTGGGGTGGCGCTGACGGCCGCTCCGTGTAACCATCCGCCATTGCGGGCGGTTCACGGAGATTCACGGTATGGCGAAGAAGGCCCTGATTGCCTGGGGCGGCTGGGAAGGCCACACACCTGAGCGCAGCGCCAATGTCGTGCGCGACATGCTGGAGCGCAACGGTTTCACGGTCACGCTCGGCCAGGGCACGGCGATGTTCGCCGACCCGGACCTTGCCTCATTCGATCTCATCGTGCCTGTCATCACCATGTCGACGATCGAAAAGGCCGAGCTGAAGAACCTGACGCAGGCCGTTCGCCAAGGGAGCGGGCTCGGCGGCTTCCACGGCACGATGGGCGACAGCTTTCGCAATGAGCCCGACTATCAGTTCATGACCGGCGGCCAATGGGTCGCGCATCCCGGCGACATCATCGACTATCGCGTCGTCATCACCCGGCCGGACGATCCGATCACGAAAGGCGTCAGTGATTTCGCCTATAGGTCGGAGCAATATTACATGCATGTCGACCCGGGCAACGAAGTGCTGGCGACAACCACATTCACCGACGCGCATTTCCCCGGCATCGACGGCGTCGTCATGCCGGTCGCCTGGAAGCGCCGGTATGGCGCGGGCAAGGTCTTTTACAGTTCGCTTGGTCACACCGCGGATGAGTTCGCGGTGCCGGAAATGGCGCTGATGGTCGAGCGCGGCTTGCTGTGGGCCGCGCGGGGGTAGCGGCAACGGTGGCGCTCTACGGCGCCCCCCTCTGTCCTGCCGGACAAAGGGGGGCGTGACAGAACTCGACGGTGGACGTTGCGCTTTTCACTACTTCGCTACCCAATCCCACCCGTAACCGCATAGGCGCCTGCGGTGCGTCCATCCTCCAGCCGCACCACCGCCGTCACGATCGAGCCATACGCGCCGCGCCAGGGGCTATGGAGGCGCTGGTGCTCGGCGGCCGGAACGAGCGCACGCCCGATGAAGCGCGTCCCGCTTCGTTGCATCGCGACGGCGTCTCCGTTGACATGCAGCTTGACGCTGGCGTTCTGCGCCTCTGCGTCGCCGGGCAGATCAAGCGTGATGGCGATCTCGTCCTGATCGCGGGAAGAACGCATCTCGGCAGCAAACGCGATGGCAAGCGGAGGTGCTTTGGCGTCGCCAGCCCGGTTGGGCCGGCTCGAAAACACATCATCGGCCAGTTCAGGCGTGCGCGGCGGGCTCGTGCGGCGCTGCGTGGAGCGTTCGTAATCGCCGGCCATGCGCAGCAGCCTTTCGTCGTCGTAAGCCTTGCCGGCGAAGGTCAGGCCGACCGGCATGCCGATGTCGGCCATGGTGCCCATCGGTATGGTGACGGTCGGGATGCCGAAATGGCGCCAGACCAGATTGCCGTTGGCGACCCAGGTGCCGTTGCGCCAGGCGAGCGCGGCGGACGCCTCGTTGATGTCGGCGTCGGCCGGGCCGACATCGGCGGCGGCCGGCAACACCACGGCATCGAGGCGGTTGGCGTCCAGCCAGTCCTCGAAATCGATGCGCCGCGTCGCCTCAAGTCCCGTCAACCCGTCTGCCATGGTCGGGATGTCCTTGAAGGGCGTGACGCCGGACTTCGCCCGCTCGACATAGTCCGCCAGGTCGAAGCCGCCTTCATAGCGGTCCGGCAAGGTGCCTGGCGGCTGCGGAAAGATTTTCGGGCCGTCGACAGAGGCGAGATCGGGCAAGGCAGGGTCGGCATTGGCGCGCAGGAAATCGTCCCAGGCCCAGATGCAGAGGTCCCAGATTTCGCGGTCGGCGAAGTCCGCCGGCACCAGTCCGCGCTCGACCATGGTTCGCGCGCCGGGACGGTCGCGCTCGTAGTTGGAGACGACGGGAAAATCGACCTCGACCATCTCGGCGCCGAGCCGACGCAGATCCGTTGCCGCCTGCTCCCATAGATCAAGCACCGAGGCGCGGGTTTCGATCGGCCGGTCGGCCTCGCTGTCGCGGCCGATATACATTCCGGGCACGCCGAGCCGTTTGCCCTTGAGCGACCCCTCCAGCGCCAGATCGGTGTAACGCGGTGGGCGCAGCTCGGAACTTTTCGGCAGTTTGATCCAGGGCTGGGCGCGCCAGAAATCGCCTCTGGTTTCCGGATCATCGGCGACGATGACATCGAGCAGTTCCAGCATGTCGGGCACGCTGCGCGTGTGCGGCACCACGACATCCATGGTCGGCACCAAGGGCCAGTTGCCGCGCACCGAAATCACCCCGCGCGAGGGCGTGTAGGCGACCAGCGCGTTGTTGGTGGCCGGCGCGCGGCCGGACGACCAGGTCTCCTCGCCAAGCCCGAAGGCGCAGAAACTCGCCGCCGTCGCGGTGCCCGAGCCATTGGAGGAGCCCGACGCGAAGGCGGCGGTCAGGTAGTCGGCGTTGTACGGGCTTTCGGCGCGGCCATAGACGCCGCGCTGCATGCCGCCATTGGCCATGGGCGGCATGTTGGTGAGGCCGATCAGCACAGCGCCGCCGGCACGCAGCCGGGCGATGGTGAAGGCGTCTTCATTGGCGACGAGATGCTCGAAGGCGGGCGAGCCGGCCGCCACCGTCAGCCCCTTGACCTTGTAGCTGTCCTTGGCGGTGTAGGGGATGCCGTCGAGGGTGCCGAGCGTCTTGCCTTGCCGGCGCCGCTGGTCGGAAGCGGCGGCTTCCTCGAACATATCAGGGTTGAGCACAGGCACGGCGTTGAGGCTGATGCCGTGCCGGTCGAAATGGGCGATGCGCCTGACATAGGCCGCGACGAGTTCGACGCTGGTGACCGTGCCCTCGTCGAGCGCCTGGCGCAGTTCGTCGATCGTCGCTTCGACGAGGTGAAGGCTGGCGTCGGTCATCGCGGGTCCCAGGCTGTTGTCCGTACGCCATGGATGAGCGAGGCCGCCGGCTTCGGCAAGAGCCAATCAGAGGTCTTTGCCGAGCCTGTTGTTCCTGCCTTTCAGGTCAGCGGCACGCGGTCCTCGAAAAAATCGATTTTTTTATGCAACCTCTGATGGGCGCGCGCGTTACAAGGCTCCCGGGGGGAGGGTGAGGTTTGCATTGTACCGTTTCGAGATACTGAACGAGCCGACAGGCACGTATTCCATTTTCGACAGATCGACCGAATTGCCGGTAACCGTGGGAGGCAGGGCTTTCATCGGTCTTTACCGGCACGAAGTGCCGCTGGCTCTGCTCGCCGCCATGGAGCCCGATGACAGCAGGATGCCGTCGCTCTCGCTGCTGAGTGGCTGCCGATCCTGTCAGAATGATCGACAAGACGACTTGCAAGCGTGAATGAATGCTCGCATAAGTTGCGACTGGCATATAACATGAAAGAAAATGGTGCCGTCATCACAGCATGAAAGGGGAATCATGCCTGAACAGAACGCGCTTGTCCGCACGGCCATTGCACGGCTGCTTTCCGAGAAAACCGGGGTCGCCGTCATTTCGATGAAGGAGAGTATCGCGGAACTGCCGGCGGCAGCCGGCGCGGCGCTGACCATCGATAGGCTGCAGGATGTGCTGCTGGAAATGGCGGAGGTGCGCGGGATGATGGTGGCGCTCGATCTTTAGGATGGTTCACCGTCTCAGGGAACGATAAGCAGCCCGCACCTTTCTTGGCGATTGCTCTAGGCCTGCAGATACGGGTGGGTCGCCACCTCCTGAAAACGTTCCGCCTTGCGCGCCGGCGCCAGCGTGCCGTCGCCATAAATCATGCGGCCGGCACGGAAGGTGGCGCGCACGCGGGCCACGGGGCTGACATCGGCGACGACGAGATCGGCCAGGAGTCCAGGCTCGATGGCGCCGCGGTCGGCCAGGCCCAATGCCTTGGCCGGGTTGGCGCTGGTCAGCGCCGCAGCCGCTGCCAGGCCATCCTCGCGCAACTGCGCCAGGCCGAGCACGGCGGGCAGGATCGAGGCCGGGTGATAGTCGCTGGCCAGCATGTCGAGCAGCCCGGCCTGATAGGCCTGGCGGGCGGAAAGATTGCCCGAATAGGATTCTCCGCGCAACGCGTTGGGCGCGCCCATGGCCGTATACATGCCCAGCCGGCGGGCTTCCCGCGCCGCCTCCAGGGTCACCGGGAATTCGCTGAGCACGGTTCCCAGGCCGTGGACGAATTCCACCTTTTCCAATGTGTCGTCATCGTGCGAGGCGAGCACGATGCCGCGGGCGCGGGCAAACGCCGACAGGCTCTGCAGCGTGCCGAGCACACCGCCATGCCCATTGCGATCGGCCATGCGCTTGCCGACGAACTCGGAGACGTCGGCAATGGACATGCCGCGCTCCTTGGCCAGGCGGGCGATATACAGTTCGACGTCGCGGTACTGCCCCTGTCCGGGCGTGTGATCCATCAGTGAGACCAGGTGCAGCTTGCCGGCATCCATCAGTCGTTCCAGCACGCCGACAGCCGCGGTGAACGTCACCTCGAAACGGGCGTGGATGCGGTGGTCGACCAGAAGGTCGTCCTTCAGCCCGGTGATGGTCTGGATGATGGAAGATGTGTGTTCTTCCGAGCGCAGCAAAGCCGCGGTGGCGCTGTTGCCGATGAAGGAAAGCGCGGCATAGGCTGTGGTCACGCCGCAGGAGGCCAGCCGCTTGTCGAGTTCGGCGATGCCGATTTCCATCGGCACGTGGACACCGCTGCGCGGCTCCACTTCGCGCTCAACCATGTCGCCATGCATGTCGATGAAACCAGGCAGCAGCAGGCGGCCGCCGCCGGTGAAGTCGGCGTTCTCGACAGGCTGGTCGCGGATCTCGGCGATCCGGCCGTCTTCGACCCTGACGGCGCCATTGGCAATGACACGGTCGCGCAGGACAATCTGGAATTCACTCAGCCACATGTTCCGCCGCTCCATCGGTTCGTCCCCGCGGTGGGGTGCGGCCTTGTCTGCCCGTTCAAGCATGGTCGTCTCCGAAAACAACATTCCGCATTTCCGGATCGCCCTCCGGCCAGGCGGTTTCAAGGCGTGCATTTGAATGTTTCATTTCTGATGACTGGATAACTTGGCTTGGTGACAGGGTTGTGTAGGACAAACAGGCCGGCCCGTCGTGCTGCCACCGGAGATATCCGCAAGATGTGACGGTACGAGACGGACGTTGCCGCGGCCTTGAGAAGCAAGGGCCACAGCGTCAGCGTCATCCTCGCCGAATATGGCGTCACCGACTACATAAGGCTGCGCACCGACATCATCGAGCGGCTGCCGACCAAGGAGGAGGCGCGACGGCTCACGCAACCGGAGACCGAGCCGGTGATGCTGACGAAAAAAGTCGATGTGGACATGAAAGGCACGCCGACCTCCTATTCCGAAACGGTCTGGGCGAGCGAACGCATGCAGTTCTCGATCGACAATACGAGCCAGCTGCTCAGCGTGCTGGCGCAGGCTGAGAACGGCGAGGGTGAGGGGCTGGGTTCCGCGCCAAAGATGAAATCGGCGCCGGTCTGGCTCGGGATAGCGTGCGGCCGCGAACAACGCCGCTGTTCGACCTGAGACGGGCTACCGCCCGCCCGCCAGCATCCATTCTTGGTTCGGGTTCGCCAACTACTGGGCGCCGGACGTCCATTCGGGCAGCGGCGCCAGGCTGCGGTTGAACTGCTTCCACCACATCGCCTCATCTATCTCGCAGCAGGCTCGAAGCATGGCGTGTGCCTTCTCGAAGGCCTGAGACGCGAGATCGTCGAACGTCATCCGCGCGTCGTACGGCACCGACACCACCAGTTCCTGACCGGTCTGTGTCCCCCCTTCGTCGACCTGAAGATAAAGCCAGACGACGAAATGCGCGCCCTGGCCGCTCGCGTCGGCATTGCCGATCTTGATGCGGTCGATGCCTGCTGCGGTGACTCTCATGCGGGGACCTCTTCAATCGAGCTCAGAATGCCTCCAGAAGTCCGCCGCGATCAGGAAGGTTCCGTCACCGTTGCCGCTATGGTGAAGCATTGATGAAGAGGCGATTGGGCCGGCGTTGCCTGGCTACAGCCGAGCCCTGCCAGCGCCATTGCATTGGCGCCGCCTCGGGCCGAAAATGCCTCCATGAAAGCAGTTCCCAGGCTCACGACACCAAGGCTCGTGCTTCGGGCGCCGGGCGAACGGGATATCCCGGCATGGTTCGCGCGTGCCACCGATGTCGAATCCGCCTCCCTTGCCGGCGATCCCGTTCCCGACGACATGAGCGCGGGCGCGCGGTGGCTGGCGCTTTCGCGTCAGCGGTTCGCCGACGGCAAGGCGATCAAATGGTCCGTGGACCAGCCAGGTGTGTCGGATGCGATCGGGGCGATCACCCTGTCCTTCGCAACCGACGCCAAGGCGGCCGCATTGGGATTTGTGCTCGGGCGCGCGCATTGGGGGCAGGGGCTGGGCAGCGAGGCCGCGCGCGAAGTGCTTCGCTACGCCTTCGAAACCCTCGCGCTCGAACGGGTGACGGCCGAGGCGGCGACGCGCAATGTCGCGTCGCTGCGGATCCTGGCGAAGCTCGGCTTCGACCATGTCGAGAGCTTCATCGATGAGTCCGACGGTGAGCACTGCGAGCGCTTCGTGCTCGACGCAGACGTCGGAACGTCACTGTTGGCGGGCGATGCGATGCCAGGCTGCTAGGCTTTGAGGCATCCGCCGAGGGATGATCCCTGGATCGCGTGGGCTTTCCGCGGTTCAGGGCAGATCAGATCATCGGCGCCTCAAAGGCCACGAAAATGATGCCGGCCAGCATCCGTCCCCGCCTCGCAAGCACTGGCCCATGGACCAGCTGGACGAGGTGCCGGCGTCGAGCGCATATCCGCCGCGACAAGATCACCAGTCAAGGCGATCAGTGCCCGGCGCCGCCGCCGAAAGCCAGTGCGGTGAGGCTGGCGAGGCGGCGTGGGATGACGAGACCCGATACGTATTCAAACTCCCTTGCGACGCATCGCCCCGGATGCTCGTCATCCCTATTCAGCTTAGCCCTTGGCGCTCGGCACAGGCGTATTGAGGAGCTGCTGCTCCCAAAGATACGCGATGCCGCTGCCGCCGAAGTGCTGGATGAGTATCTCGGTCAGATCCTCGACATGCTCGGTGCGCGCCCAATCGCGTTGCCATTCGCCAGCGAGCGCCATCACGGTCATCACGTTCGCGCCGGCCGCGATCATCCGCTGGATGGCAACTTCGTGAGACTCCTTCGAAATGCCGCCCGACGCGTCGGTGATCACGGTCACGTCCCAGCCTTCACCGGCGGCCTGGATCACCGGCATTGCGACGCAGACCTCGGTCCACAGGCCGGCGATGATCAGCTGCTTGCGGCCGGTCGCCTTGACGACGTTCACCACATTCTCGTCCTGCCAGGTGTTCACCCAGGTGCGATCGACGACTTCCTGGTCCGGAAATACGTCGGTGATCTGCTTAAAGAGAAGTCCACCGCGCGCCGCGATCACGCTGGTGAGAATGGCCGGAACATTGAAGGCTTTTGCCAGCTTCGCCAGCGCGGTCGTGTTGTTGACCACCATGTGCGGATCGTGGCTGTTCAGGTTTGCGAGCTGATAAGGTTGGTGATCGATCAGAACGAGGACCGAGTCTTCAGGACGAAGAAGCGAATCAAGGCCGTTGCGAGGGGTCATCAAGACTTCCTTTCTCTGCCGCCATGGACGGCACTGGGTTCACGGGAGACATGCGCCAGCGGGCGGCGTTGCCTGGACGCAATTTGCTGTTCCTCTTGGTGATGCGGTAGTGCCATGGTCAGGCATACTGTGTTGCGAAATGAGGAACGCCGGAATGGACATTGAAGATCTACAGACATTCGTCGTAGTGGCCGATGCAGGCGGCGTATCGGCCGCCGCGCGTCGGCTCGGCGTTTCCAAGTCAATCGTCAGTCGGCGGCTCTTTCGGGTTGAAGCGGAACTTGGCGTTCAGCTTCTTGCACGAACGACCCGGGGTGCGGCGCTTACGGAAGCGGGGATCACGTTCAGGGATCATGCGGCACGCGCCAGCGCCGAGATCGACACGGCCAGGGAAACGATCCTCCCAACCGGAGAACTGCGCGGCCGCCTGAGGGTTGCCATGCCGCTTTCTTTCGGCCCGACCCACTTCGCTCCGGTGCTTGCGGAAATGGCGCAACACCACCCGCAACTCCACATCCATAGCTCCTACAGCGACCGCTTCGTCGATCTGATCGCCGAAGGTTTCGATTGCGCGATCCGGGTTGGCTACCTTCAGGACTCCAACCTGATCGCGAAGCGCGTCGGGCCGATCTATGGAAAGCTTGTCGCAAGCCCGGATTACATCAAGGCGCACGGTTCACCTGAGAAGGTAGAGCAACTCGTCGACCATCAGGCCCTCATGCAAGGAACGGAAGCCTGGCAGTTCGTGGATGGCGACAAGATTGTCACGGCTCAGCCGCAGGGCAGGTTCAAGGCCGACAACGCTACCGCGCTTGCCGCTGCCGCGGCGGCTGGACTCGGCATCGCCTGGCTCCCCGACTGCATCACGCACGAATATATGGCCTCCGGCGCACTCGTTGCGGTGATGACGCGCTATCCCCCGCCTTCGGCAGGCGTGTATGTCGTCCGGCCGCCGGGTAGGCACCCCACACGGAAAGTCCGGGTCCTCAGCGAAATGCTGATCGAGTATTTCGCACGACATCCAGACGTTTGGGGTCTCGACCGCTAAAGCACGAACGAGGCGGAACCCTTCAACAATTGCGTTCACTTATTAAAATCAATCACACGTGGCGGCGGCCTCAAGCGCTTCGGCGCGGGCAGGTTCGCGCAGATCCGCGATCCGTCGAACGGATGCGTAAAACCTCGGATAATCGCCGGCGCACAGGTCGAACAGGCGGAGAAACGCCGGAACCTGTTCGCCGTAGACGGAAGTCGCGGCGAGCTTTGCGTTGTTGATCGGGGCATCGAACCAGGCGTCGTATCCCCGGTATCCGGCCCAGCGTTTGTCGCGCGTTTGCCGGTAGCGCATCCGCAGCCTGTCGAGCGTGGCTGCCTTTTCAGCCGCCATCTCCTCGGGGCTACGGGAGCTTTGATAGACCTGCCTCAACTCGTCCCGGGTTTTCGACACCAGTGCGAGAAAATCGGCGCTGCGCCTGCGATCGGCTTCGTAGCGGCGCAAGCCGGCGCGGTCGCCGGCCGCGCGGAGCCATTTTCTTGTGCCGGTGGTTTCGACGGCAACCGCGAAAGCCTCGTTGAATGCGGAATCGCCATTCACATAGAGGCGCTGATGCGCCAGTTCATGAAAGATGAGGCTCGCGAGATAGGTGTCGTCCTGACGCAGCATGGTGCTGAGCAGCGGGTCACTGGACCAGCCCAGCGTGGAATAGGCGGTGACGCCGGAGACATAGACGTCCAGCCCCCGTTCATGAAGTGCGGCAGCGCTTTCCGTCGCGGATTTCCGGTCGAAGTAACCCCGGTAGGGAACGCATCCGAAAACCGGAAAGCACCATGTTGTTGGCGTGAGCGAAAATTGCGGGGCGGCAAAGACGGCCCAGGTCACGGCATCCCGGTGGATGTCGACATAACTGCGATAGCTGCTGTTTTCGGGCAGTGCCAGTTCGTCCGTGGCGAACCGCCTGATCGCGCTCGCCGACGTCAACCTGGTGCGCAACGCCGCAGGGGTAGAAGGAGCCTGGATCAGTTTTCCAACGTCTTGGCGCGCGGCCATGATCCGCACATGACCCTCCAGCGATTGGGCGTAATAGGAAATGCTGGTGCAGCCGCTGACTGCGGACGCCATGACCACCGCGGCAAACAATCGAAAAACGCGCTTCACTTCTTCCCCGCCGCTTCGTCACTTGCCCATGGAGCATATGTCTCGCGGACCGTCCACTGGGCATGCCCTCGAAGCTGCCGGTTCGCCGCCGGCCCCCAAGCCGCTGTGGCTGCCATGCGGCTCACTCCGGCCGTTCGTAGCGCAATCGCGATCTCCTAAAAACTGACGGTCCGATATAGTAGTGGATCATTTGACGGAAGAGTTCTCTGTTCATGAGATTGTTGGCATACGAGTATTCCTCAAGATTTCATAGGATCCGACATATTGACCGCAAGGGCTCACTACGCATCACTGGTCGAATCTATCTTCGGCCCGGGCACCGCAAATTTCGATACGTCGGACCCCGCCTCGAACCACGTCATAGGCGCGCTGGCCCATCAGCAGTTCCAAAACTTTCGGAACAATTTCGCGGCAAGGCTGCATCGACTCCATGCGGCAGTGCAGACCGATCCCAGGCTGAGTGTCGAAATCCTGTCTGCGGTAAACCGGATCGCGACGAGTGAATGGGACGGCGCCTATGCCGAGTTGAGTGCGCTCGACTACTTTCTGGCAGCACAAGCTACGGGACCAGGAAATGTCGAACTCGACCGCACCATCCCCGCGATCGAGACGCTGGCATCGGAAATGGGGATGCAGAACGCAAACCACGATCTGGCTTTCAACAAGCTCGGTGTCTCGATGGACACCAAGCTCCTGTCCGACAAGACAGAAGACATCCTTAAGGGGATTTTCAAAGAATTCAAATCGAGTAAGGGGATCGCCCGCCTAGCGATCATCGCGTCGTATGAGATGGGCAGCGATTTCACCGAGTACGCCAGCAATCGCAAGAAGCTGCTGGCCGAATTGACCGCTGGCGTGGAGATCGCCGTTCGACCAAAAGTCTTCTACAGCAAGGTCATTCCCGGGCTGAGCTATACGTTCGCCTGGGACGCCGGAGTCCATTTTGGGGAGAGCACATATTCGCCCATCGACCACGCCAAGTCGCATCATCCACTGTTGTTTGGGCATGCCAAGAAATTTTCACGGGTGGAGCCGACCATCATCACGTTCGTGGTTTTCCCTTGGTCGGGCGAGAAAGCACTTAGCTTAACCGGCCGCGAGCCAGAGTTTTTCTTCAAGAGATTTGCCAACCATTTTTTCAACGACTATGTCGGCTCACCCGATCTCGCATCGAAGTACAATCCGAAATTCAAGACCTCAATTTCGGCCGGCGACGCAACCCGTCACCTGTCTGGCATCATCTTTCTCCGGGACAATCTGATCTTGTCCACTGTCCCCGCGCAGATCAATATCGAAGCCACTTTCGCGTGGAATCCCAACGCTCTTCACCCCTTGGCGGGACATCCTTTCGATACCGCGTTGAGAGCACAGGGAGCCCGCGAGCTCAATCAAGAACCTTTACAAACGCCGAACTTTGGCGCTGTAGATCGAGGCCGTTCCTGACGAGCCTAAATTCCCCCCGGCGCGGGGTGAGGTAGCAATGGCCGGGATGATCAGTCTGCGAAGCGCGCCGAATAACCGCTCAATCTTCGTCGTCTGGAAAGCTGTTCCACGACAGAAAGAATTCTTGCTCGCTAACGGATACCAGGGGGCCGGTGACCTCGAGCTGATGTTCTGCCAATAGCGGGGCCGGGATTTCATTGGCAAGGATTCGGACCTGTATGGAATACACTCCTGGTCCTGACGGCAGGATGGCGATGTCCTCCTCGGCTCTCACCGTCTGGCCCGGGCGTATCGTGCCGAGCGCGACCTGAGCCACCGGCATTTTCCCCCTGTCGTCGATCGTCACCGCTTGACCTGCGTGCTCCAGGTGAGCATTGGCTAACGGGAAATAGGTGCTGCTTGGTACGTCCGGCATCTCGTCAGCACGAAGCATGGACGCCGTCTCTCCCTCCGGGCACCGGACGACGACCTCGAGATGCGCATCACCAAGCGAAAATTCGGACTGGTTCGTCAGCAGCAACCTGGCCTGGAAAACCCTGTTCCAACTCGAGTGGTATACGGCCCCCTCCCTGTAATAGTGCGCGTTGACCAGGAAAGTGGTGGGCAAAAACACGTTTCGGTCGCGTTCCAGGCTTGGGAGACGTGCAGGAAAATTAATGAATCGGCGCTCGAACGCGTTGGGAAGCGGGTCGTTGTCTGGGGTTTGAAAGTCCAGCACGGTCTTTACCACGCCTCTGGTGGTGCCCATCCTCGCAATTTCGTCTGGGGAAGCGATGCCGGTGGAACTGCCCCTGCGCACATACACCGTGTCTCTGGTAAGCTTCCCGTAGTCTCTGGTCAGGTAGAACGGCCTACGCTGCTTTGGGATTGAAATGACAGCTATATGCCGGTCACCCAGCAAGCCTTCTTCGTAGCGGAACTCGAGCTTTGCGTTCAATTTCGAATTGACGAACTGCTGCACGCGGGAGTCATCGATCGCTCCATCGGGAGGCAAACCGGTGACTTCGGCAGGATGTGGCGCGTTTTCCTTGAACCCCAGAAGGATGTAGGCCGGGCCCTCCCTATAGGCATTGGCAAAGGCCAGTATGTCCTTGAGCATCGCCGACTTGTCGTCATCGCTTGCCTGGGCAAACCGGTACCGTTCGGCCTTGTAGTCCAGGTCGGAGCCTTCTCCCTTGAAACGTAGCTCCTCAAGCAATGCTTCCGATAGCATCGGCTTCCCTTTTTAGCCCTACCAATTAGGACCGCCTTAGCATACCGAGTTGTCGTGGCCCATTGATATTAGGCACTGCGAAGCTTTGGAGAAGCGCACGGCAAGCCGAACGGGGTGAATTCGCTGGTGACCAATGTCGGCCAGGCGGTTGCTGTTACCTGCGGATATTCTCTTGCGCTCATTGATGCAGGATCGATTGCGGAGACGTCACCCGGACGTCGGCTGAAGGATTGTTGGCTCTATCCCACGGGTTAAGACTCCCAGTACGCTCTGAGGGACGCAAAAGTTTTTTAAGCATGCAAACGGTTGATTTTTTTGAAGAAATTTAGGGGGTATCGGAGTGGTAGAGCTGAGCCGCACCTCCACCTTGATACTCACTACGTCAAGAAATTAGTTCCAACGGGAGCTTTGTGGCAACTGTCCCTACAAACGTCGTCCGGTCGACAGCTTTCTACCGGGAGCTTCCAAAACCTGCCATTCCGCCCCCGCCCCCATATTGGCGACGTCATATCCAGACGCCATCACCAAATCTCGCGCACCGCTGACTCTTTTCCCGATCCTCAAACGTCTTAGCTAAAGTGAAACACTGGAGCAGGATCCAATGAGCCTCAAGGACAGGAAAATCGTGGTCACCGGCGGCAGCCGGGGGCTTGGCCTCGGCCTGGTCGAAGCGCTAGTCGAGCAGGGCGCCGAGGTGACTGTTGTCGCGCGGGGCGCCGAGGCGCTGGAAGCGGTTGCTGCGCGGCTTGGGGTCGCCACCATTGCGGCCGATGTCACGGACGAGGACGCGGCCTATCGTATTCTGGGCGAGGTGCGGCCTGACATAGTGGTGCTCAATGCCGGTGCCACGCCGCGCATGGGGCGGCTGGACCAGTTGAAGTGGGAGGATTTCTCCGTCGCCTGGGAAACCGACGTCAAGGCCGGGCTCTACTGGCTGCAGGCGGCGCTGAACCTGCCGCTCAAGCCGGGCAGCCGGGTGCTGGTCGGGTCGAGCGGCGCCGCCGTCACCGGATCGCAGATGTCGGGCGGTTATGGCGGCTCCAAGCGGATGTTGTGGTTCATGGCCAAGTACGCCAATGGCGTGGCGCAAGAGAAAGGCCTCGGCATACGCTTCCAGGCGATCCTGCCCCGGCAGATGATCCTCGGCACCGGGATCGGCGATGCGGCCGCCGGCGCCTATGCCGGCTCGATGGGCATCACGCCGGAACAATTCGTCGCCCGCTTCGGCGCGCCGATGCCGCCCCGGGCGTTCGGCGACAGGGTCGTCTCGCTGCTGGAGGACCCGGCCCATGCCGAGGGCGTCGTCTTCGGCCTCAGCGGCGACGCGGGCGTGACGATCATGGAGGGCGCTGGTCCTTGAGCGACGGAAAGCCAGCCGTGGAGCGCGACCGGCGGGAGGGGCTGCTTGCCCTTGCCGCCGCGCTGCGGCCGGAACTGCACCGCTATTGCGCCCGCCTGATGGGATCGGTCATCGACGGCGAGGATGTCGTGCAGGATACGTTCGCCCGCGCCTTCGTGGCGCTCGACGAGTTGTGCGAGGTGCCGCAGCTGAGGCCCTGGCTGTTCAGGATCGCCCACAACCGGGCGCTCGACCTGTCGCGCAGCCGCGCGATCCGCGTGGCCGAGCCGATCGAGGCGGCGCTTGACATTGCCGACGCGGCCGACCCGGTGGAGATGCTGATGCGCAGGCAAGCCGTGCAAACCGCCGTGTCGCGCTTCGCGGAGCTTCCCGTGCCGCAACGCAGCGTCGTCATCCTCAGGGATGTGCTCGACGAGCCGCTGGCCGACATCGCCGCCTTGCTTGGCACCACGGTGGATGCGGTGAAGGGGCATCTGGCGCGCGGCCGTGCCCGGCTTCGGCAGATCAACGCGCAGGCCGACCCGCGGCCCGATGCGCGCATCGCCTCCGCCGCTATCGTGCGCTACGTCAACATGTTCAACCAGCGCGACTGGGACGGCTTGCGCGCGCTGCTTGCCGACGATGTGAGGCTCCATCAGTCGATGCACCCGCCGCGCGCGGGCGCCGCCGACGTCGGCATGTTCTTCACGATCTACGCCAAGAGCGACGGCTTGTGGCTCAAGCCGGCATGGGTCGAGGGCCGCGAGGTGATCGCGGTGTTCGAAGACCGGACCGCGGCGAAGCCGAATCACTTCATGTGGCTGGAATGGCGCGAAGGCCGGATCAGCTTCATTCGCGACTACCGCTACGTCCGCTACATCCTCGACGACGCGGACCTGATGCTGGCAAGGGAAGCCGGAGCTTCCCGTGGTGGCGGCGGACGCTGATAGGAGACAACAGGTCGCGAGGCGTCGTGCCTTCACGACGGAATGAGGGTGGAGACCTCGCGGTCGGACGGCCGTTCGCTCGCGGCCAGCCCGGCGGCGACGCCGGCGCGGTCGGCGGCGTTGCGGTTCTGGCTCATCTTGCGCTTGCCTTCGAGCCTCACGACCGGCATGCGCAGGCCGACAATGCCGCGAAGCTGCGACTGGATGAAGTCGGGCGGCGCGTCCGACACCGCCCAGCGCGGCGCATCGCGCGCACCCTCATGCAGGTTGGTCAGCCGGGTGACGACCTCCAGCAGCCTGTCCGCATCGTCGAAGAACTCGACCGGCCCGTAGGCGTGAACGGCCGCGTAGTTCCAGGTCGGCACGACCTTGCCGGTTTCCTGCTTGGTCGCGTACCAGGACGGCGTCACATAGGCGTCCGGCCCCATGAAGATGGCAAGCCCGTCGCCAATCGCGGGAATACGCCACTGCGGGTTGGCCCTGGCCAGATGGCCATGGATCACGCCGTGCTCACCCTCCGTCTCGTCGAGAAAAAGCGGCAGGGGGGTGGCCAGCGGCCCGTCCGCCGTGGCGGTGACCAGATTTGCCAGCCGTGCGGCGCGGATCGTCGCCATCAGGCTGTCTTTGTCGTCGTCGCGGAAGGCGGGCGGGGTATACATGGTCGAACTCCTTGCGTTGCAGCCACAGATGCCAGACAATCTGGCCTGTTGGAATATCCAGTTTCGAAGAGTTAAGGTGGTCCAGTTGAATGAGGACGGAGCCGCGCGCCGCATCATCGCGGCCATCAAGGAGCAGATCCACGGCGGCGCCTATCAGCCTGGCGACCGTCTGCCGTCGACCCGGGTCTTCGCCGCCGAATGGGGGGCGTCGCGCACGACGGTGACGGCGGCCTACAGCCAGCTCATCGCCGAGGGGTATCTGATCTCGCGGGCCGGGGCGCGCGCTGAAGTGGCGCAGGGGCTGGGGGCCGCGGTGGCGCCCAAACCCGCCATGGCGGCCGCGCCCCGTCACCTCTCGGCCTTCGCGCAACGCCTGCTCGGCCTGCCGGTGCCAGCCCTGGCGCAGCCGGCGCGGGTCGCGGATTTCCGCTATGGCGATCTGTCGGGCGCCGACTTTCCGGTTCTGGCCTGGCGGCGCGCGATGAACAGGGCCAGCGTGCGGGGCGGCGCGCGGCTGGCCTATGGCGATCCGCAGGGCTCGGCCGATCTGCGCGCCGCGCTGCAAGGCTATCTCTGGCGGGCGCGCGGCATCTCCTGCACGCCGGACCGGATCGTGATCGTCAACGGCTCCCAGCAAGGGCTCGATCTCTGCGCCCGGCTGCTGCTCGATACGGGAGACCGCTTCGTCATCGAAAACCCCGGCTATCTGCTTGCCCGCCAGGCCTTCGCGGCGGCGGGCGGTGTCGCCATGCCCATTGCCGTCGACGGCGACGGGCTGAGGACGGACGCGCTGCCGCCGGCGCGGCTCGCCTATGTGACGCCCTCGCACCAGTTTCCGCTCGGCGGCGTCCTGTCGGCGACGCGCCGGCGCGCGCTGCTGGCCTGGGCGGCGCGGGAAGCCGCCTATGTCATCGAGGACGATTACGACGGCGAATACCGCTACGACATCGCCCCCATCCCGCCGTTGCAGACGCTGGACGCGGATATGGTCATTTATGCCGGCACGCTGTCCAAGACGCTGTCGCCGACGCTGCGGCTCGGCTATCTCGTCGTTCCCGCCGGTCTGCGCCAGGCGTTCAGCGCGGCCAAGCGCCTGACGGACCGGCACTCGCCGCTGCTGGAGCAGGACGCGCTGGCCGACATGCTGGCCAGCGGCGCTTACGAGCGCCACGTGCGCGCCATCCGCAGGAAGAACGCCGAGCGAAGGGCGCTGCTGCTGCGGGCGCTGGCGGACAAGCTCGGCCAATCGGTCACCATCGAGGGCGCCGACACCGGGCTGCACCTGGTCATCTGGGTGAACGGCGTCGGCGCCGATCGCGTTGCCTCGATCGTCACGGCCGCGCAGGCCGCCGGGATCGGCCTCCATCCGGTGACGCCGCTCTACGACCCGGCTGGGCCACAGCCGGCCACGGCGGGGTTCATCCTCGGCTATGCCGGGCTCCACGTGGATGCCTTGCGGCAGGGCGTGGCGGTGCTGGCGGCGGTGCTGGCCGGGTTCCGCTGAAATCAGCCGAGAAGGTTGCGCGCCGTGCGCATGAAGATCTTCGAGCCGATCGGAATCAGGTCGTCGGGAAAGTCGTAGTCGGGATTGTGCAGGGCAGGGTGGCGTTCGCCGGCGCCGAGAAAGAACATCGCCGAGGAGGCGCTGTGGCCGAACAGGCCGAAATCTTCCGAGGCGCGCATCGGCAGGGCTTCCTCGCCATGCGCGACGCTCTCTTCGTCGAGGGCGCGCCGCAGATGCTCGACCGCGTCGGGCGCGTTGACGCTGGCGACGAAGATCTCGTGATAGTCCCACCTGGCCGAGAGGCGGTGCCGGCCGGCAATCTCCTTGACCAGCGTTTCGGCGGCGGCGCAGAGGTCCGCCATGCGCTCGTCGCGGCGGGTGCGCAGCGTCGCCCAGACCTCGGCATGGGCGGGCGCGATGCCGAACACGGCTTCGCCCATCTCAGCGTGGGTGACGGTGACCATGGAGAAGTCGTCATCGGCGAAGGTCGCGCGGCCGAGCGCGGGCAAAGCCGGCATCAGCTCCGAGATCGCCGGCATGGGCGAGGTTCCGGTCTCGGGCATGGAGGAGTGCGCGGTCTTGCCTTCCAGCACGATGCGCATGCCGCGCGAGGCGCAGTTGACCACGCCGGGCTTGAGCCTGACCTCGCCGAACGGCACGCCGGGCAGATTGTGCAGCGAGAAGGCAAAATCCGGCGCGATCTCGCCGAAGCGGGGATCGGCGACGACGCCGGCCGCGCCATTGCCGGTTTCCTCCGCCGGCTGGAAGATCAGCACGACACGGCCGCTGGCCGGCCGCTCGCGGCCGAACTGGCGGCCAAGCGCTGCCAGGATCGCGGTGTGTCCGTCATGGCCGCACATATGCGACTTGCCCGGCACTTGCGAGGCATGCGGCACGCCCGACAGTTCCTCGATCGGCAACGCATCGAGTTCGGAACGAAACAGGACGGTCGGTCCGTTTTTGCCGCTGTCGTAGATGGCCGCGACGCCGTGCCCGCCCAGCCCGGTCAGCACCTTGTCCGGCCCTGTGTCGGCGAGGAAGGCGACGACCGCTTCAGCCGTCTTCTCCTCCTCGTTCGAGATTTCCGGCTGCCGGTGCAGCTTGCGCCGCCACTCGGTCAGTTCGACAATATCGCGATTGGTCAGGGTCATGGGTTTCGCGCCTCCGCTGCATTCCCGTGCTAGCGATAAACGGCCGTGCCGGCCACGGTCCAACTTCCGGGCTTTGGCGGGCCAGAAACCTTCGCACCCGTTATTTCACGCGGTTGGGGCAGAGCGCCTTGAACGGGTCCAGCGTGTAGTCTTAACCGGAAGCTCCTCCCTTTGGCCGGGAGGATCGGCGCCCGACAAGGCGCGGTCAAGACCCGTTGCACCGGCGCATCTTGCCATCTGGCCCAATCGCCTTGGCCTACGAACCGGATGGTCATTATGAGACGATTGTTTATAACGGTCGCTGAAATCGCCATACCAAGGGGAGACGATGCGCTACATACGTCCGCTTTCAATCGAAGACGCCGTCGGCCAACTGGCCGGATCGGCCGGCCCGGCCGCCATCCTTGCCGGAGGCAGCGACCTCCTGGTGAGGATGAAGGGCGGCTTTGTCGAACCCGAACTGATCATCGACATCAAGTCGATCGCCGGCCTGCGCGACATCAAGGAAACCGCCGACGGCTTCAGCATCGGTGCCGCCGTGCCTTGCGCGGTGCTGGGCGAGAACGCCGCGCTCAAGAAAGCATGGCCAGGCGTCGTCGAGGCGGCGAAGCTGATCGGTTCCAAGCAGGTGCAGGGACGTTGCACAATTGTTGGCAATCTATGCAACGCCTCGCCGGCGGCAGACAGCGTGCCGGCGCTGGTGGCGGCAGGTGCGAAGGCAGTGGTCGTCGGCCCGTCGGGCAAGCGCACCATTGCCGTCGAGACCGTGCCGACCGCGCCGGGCCGGACATCGCTCGCCAAGGGCGAGATCATCGAGGCGATCCTGCTCGGCAGCCAAGCGCCGCGGTCGGCCGATGCGTATCTGCGGTTCATTCCGCGCACGGAGATGGACATCGCCGTGGTCAGCGCCGGCGTCAACCTGACGCTGGACGAGGCGGGCGTCGTGACGGCGGCCCGCGTGGCGATCGGCGCCGCGGCGCCGACCGTGCTTTTGGTGGAGGAAGGGGCCGAGGCCCTGATCGGCCGCAAGCTCGACGAAGCAGCGCTGGAGCGGCTGGCCAAGGTCTGCGCCGGGGCCTGCCGCCCCATCGACGACAAGCGCGGCACAATAGAATTCAGACGCAAGGTTGCGGGCGTGCTGGCGAGGAGAGCCGCACAGACCGCCTATGCACGTGCAGGAGGCAAATGATGGCTGGCGTAGCGGTTTCAACCACGATCAACGGCGACACGATTGAATATCTCTGCCAGCCCGACGAGACGCTGCTCGACGTGCTGCGCGACCGGCTCGGGCTGACCGGCGCCAAGGAAGGCTGCGGCACGGGCGACTGCGGCGCCTGCAGCGTCATCCTCGACGACCGGCTGGTCTGTTCGTGCCTGGTGCTCGGCGCGGAAGCGGAAGGCCGGCGCATCGAGACCGTCGAGGGCATGGCGCATGGCGACAAGCTGCACCCGCTGCAGCAGAAGTTCCTGGAGCATGCGGCGCTGCAATGCGGCATCTGCACGCCCGGCTTCCTGATCGCGGCCAAGGACCTCTTGGCCAAGAACCCCGACCCGACCGAGGAGGAAATCCGCTTCGGCCTGGCCGGCAATCTCTGCCGCTGCACCGGCTATGACAAGATCGTGCGCGCCGTCCAGGACGCGGCAATCGTGATGAAGGGAGCCTGAGATGAATTTCGATCCGCGTTTTTCGGGGCGTAAATTCGCTTCCGTCGGCACGCGCCCGATCCGTCCCGACGGCGTCGACAAGGTGACCGGCCGCGCCCGCTACGGCGCCGACTTCAACATGGCCGGCCAGCTGGTCGGCCGCGTGCTGCGCAGCCCGCACGCGCATGCCAAGATCAGGAAGATCGACACCTCGAAAGCGGAAGCGCTTGCGGGCGTCAAGGCGGTGATTACGGCGAAAGACCTGCCTGATCTCACCGATGGCGATGCCGCCATGTACGACATCCTCGACAATTGCATGGCGCGCACCAAGGCGCTCTATGACGGCCACGCGGTGGCCGCGGTCGCCGCGATCGATGCCCACACCGCCAGGCAGGCGCTGAAGTTGATCGTGGTCGACTACGAGGTGCTGCCGCATGTCACCGACGTCGACGAGGCGATGCAGCATCACGCCCCGCTGATCAACGACACGGTCTTCACCGAGGGGCTGGAGGAAAAGCCGGTCAAGCCGTCCAACGTCACCAAGCGCAGCCAGTTTGGCCATGGCGACGTGCATCAGGGTTTTGGGCACGCCGACTTCATCGTCGAGCGCTCGTTCAAGACCGAGCAGACGCACCAGGGCTATATCGAGCCGCATGCCTGCGTGGCCAATGTCAGCTCCGACGGCACCGCGGACCTCTGGGTCTGCACGCAGGGCCATTTCGTCTACCGCCAGCACTGCGCCCAGCTGCTCGGCATGGAAGCCTCGAAGCTGCGCGTCACCTCGTCGGAGATCGGCGGCGGCTTCGGCGGCAAGACCCATGTCTGGGCCGAGCCGGTGGCGCTTGCCCTGTCGCGCAAAGCCGGCCGCCCGGTGAAGCTGGTGATGACGCGCGACGAGGTGTTCCGCGCCTCGGGGCCAACCAGCGCCACCTCGATCGACGTCAAGATCGGCGCCCGCAAGGACGGCACCATCACGGCCGCGGAAGCCACGCTGCGCTATTCCGCCGGCCCCTATGCCGGTTCATGGGCCGAGATCGGCGCCATGACGGCGTTCGCCTGCTATCGTCTCGATAACGTCAAGACCGTCGGCTACGAAGTGCTGGTCAACCGGCCGAAGACCGCCGCCTATCGCGCGCCCTCGGCGCCGATGGCGGCCTTCGCGGTGGAAAGTGCTGTCGACGAGCTCGCCAAGGAGCTCGGCATGGACCCGGTCGAGTTCCGCATCAGGAACGCCGCCCAGGAAGGCACGCGCTCGTCCTACGGCCCGGTCTACGGCCCGATCGGCATCGGCCCGACGCTGGAAGCGGTGAAGGCCCATGCGCACATGAAGGCGCCCCTGAAGAAGAACCAGGGGCGCGGCATGGCCTGCGGCTTCTGGTTCAATTTCGGCGGCCAGACCTGCGTCGACCTGAACATCGGCATGGACGGCTCGGTGTCGCTCGCCGTGGGTACCGTCGATGTCGGTGGTTCCCGCGCCTCGCTGTCGCTGGTGGCGGCGGAGGAACTGGGCATCGACTATGCCCAGCTCAAGGCGGTGGTCGCCGACACGTCGAGCCTCGGCTACAACGACATGACCGACGGCAGCCGCGGCACCTTCTCGTCCTCGATGGCGACCATCTCGGCCGCCCGCAACGCGATCAAGATCCTGCGCGAGCGCGCCGCGCAGATGTGGGATATTTCCGTCGACGACGTCGTCTGGGAACAGGGCCACGCGGTCGCCAAGGGCGACAAGCACGGCAATCTCGGAAAACTGTCGCTGAAGGAGATCGCGGCCAAGTCCGGCACCACGGGCGGGCCGATCGCCGGCCACAGCGAACTCGTCGCCGACGGCGCCGGCGTCTCCTTCGCCACCCATATATGCGACGTCGAGGTCGACCCCGAGACGGGCGCGACCAGGGTGATCCGCTACACGGTGGTGCAGGATGCCGGCAAGGCGGTGCACCCGACCTATGTCGAGGGCCAGTACCAGGGCGGTGCCGCGCAAGGCATCGGCTGGGCGCTCAACGAGGAGTATATTTACGGCAAGGACGGCCGGCTGCAGAACGCCGGCTTCCTCGACTACCGCATCCCGGTCTGCTCCGACCTGCCGATGATCGACACGCAGATCCTGGAAATCCCCAACCCCAACCACCCCTATGGCGTGCGCGGCGTCGGCGAAACCTCGATCGTGCCGCCGCTGGCGGCGATCGCCAACGCGGTCTCGAACGCGGCCGGCGTGCGCATGACCCACATCCCGATGTCGCCGCCACGCATCCTGGCGGCGATCGAGGCGGAACGGGAAGGGTAGAGGGCGAAAGCTAGGGATAAGGTGTGTTGAGATTCTGGTCAGGCCGAGCCGAAAGTGGCGGGTTCCGAGAACCGGAGCGGAGCGTACTTGAAGTACGTGAGCACCGGAAGCGCAGGAACCTGCCATTTGCAGGCCGGCCTCACCTGAATATCAGCACACCGTAGCGCCGATGGTCGAAGTCACCCTTTGGGGCGCGCTGAGCCAGCTTGCCGGGGGCAAGAGCAAGGTCGAGGTCGAGGCCAAGGACATCAGGGAGCTGTTCAGGAAGCTGGCTGAACAGTATCCCGGGTTCGAGCCATGGATCGATCGCGGGATTGCGGTGGCGATCGACGGGACGATCTATCGCGATACTTGGGGGAAGAAGCTGCCGCCGGGGGCGGAGATATTTTTGCTGCCGCGGCTGGCGGGGGGGTGAGGGGGCAGGGCGCCTCGCTGCCATTGGCTCTAACGTCTTGGTAGGGGCCGTGAGCAGACTTGCAGCTGTTGGAAAATAGATTGTCGATACCGGACATTTAGTAACCAGCGGAACCAACAGCGGATATGGGATCAAAGCAAACAGATGAGTCTCAAAGGGACAAATCGACTACGGACGTAGCCGCCGCTGTTGCGGCGTGACATGTACAGAACCGGAAGCAGCGCGACGCACGATTGACCTTGACGGAAATGCCTGAGGAAAGAGCTGACGCAAGCACAGCATCTGCCTCGGATTTCGGCACCTTGACCTAGTCTGCGTTAGCGAATGCTACAGTTGGACGATCCACGGGAATGGAGGGCGTCGCCGTCAGCTCACGACCTGACCTGACGTTCGTCAGCCCTTTCAGTTTGATAGAACATTGGAGGTATCCGTGGGAGACCCGGGCGCTGCATATAAGTCGAATACCGCTGCTGCACTCGTGTGACAAACGGCGGCAGCAGACGGCCGATCCGCTCGCTTTTATCGGCTCCAAGTTGCTTTAGCGTCTTGATCTTCATGTCCTTGAACTTCACCGTGAAAGTTTTGCCATCCATCATCGCGAAGACGAAGGTTTCGTTGTCCTTCTCGTTCTTGATGATGCCGTAAGCAGCGTCGATGCGGGTCTCAACGTCCGTGACTTCCTGAACCTTCAAGAGATAGAGCTGATGATCTTCGCCCCCACGGAGACAGTCGCACTCTGCCCGGACGTTCATCCAGTGTGAGGTCTGGGTGTCGCTGACCTTGGTCGCGAAGATATCTCCGGGCGCATAGTAGTCCGGCTTCAGGCGGTCGTTGCGGAGGAAGCGCTCGCCCTCTAGCACGCGAAAGACAGACGCGCGGTATGCTTCTTCGTCCTTCGCCTTATGTTCAGCGACGTCCTTCGTGAAAGGCTCCAGGTCGACGTCCAGAAAAGCCATGCGGGATTCTACGAGGCGGTTAAGAAGCTTGTTCATCTCCACCTCGGGAGGGACCTCATCGGCCCCAAACGTCTGCCAGACCAGTACCGGCCAAAAGGGGGTGCGGTTGTGTAGATCGATGAAAAGGTCGTTGGCGGCGCGGATATAATTCCGCTCCCAGGTTTTGAGCGTAAGCACCGACGGGTTGCTCTGCGCATAGTCTTCCAGAACCGAATATAGCTTATCAACGACATCGGATTTCCGCATCACGAGGATATGCGACTCTTCCACGCTGCGGTGCAGGTCCTTATCTGCTCGGAGTTCCTCGACGATCGAGTCCGGATCTTCGTTGGAAAAGATGAACACCGGAGCGTGACGGCTCTGGCTTAGCCGTTTCAGGAACGCGATGTTGTCCGCGATCATTTCCTCATGCAGGCCCGCAGGTAAGCGCACGCCAGCTTCCAGAGGCCCCCCGCCGTCATTGGCTAGGTTCCAGTCCATGATAAAGAACGACGCCCGAGAAAAATGCTCAAGGTCATACTCGATTGGAGGGAGCGCGGGTAGCTCAATCGCGTGGCCCCCTGCATCGCGGATATTCTGCAATATCCTCTTTATGGCGTCCTCGGTCTGGATGCCGTTATCGATGACGACCGCGATACCTTTGAAAAGGTTTGGAACGGCGTCGGTCATGCCTGACCCTTGACGAAAGAAACCACCAGATTAGCCCCCTTGAGAATTCGTTGGTCACTGCCTGCTATGTCTATCGAGTATTCATGCCGCTCAAGCAGTTGCCGGGCGATGTAAAGACCGAGCCCGCGACCTTCTTCGCCCTTCCCTGAGTAGAAGGGCTCAAACAGATACGGCAGGTCCTCTTCCCGGAAACCAGGTCCGCTATCGGCGAAGATCATCCTGCCTGCGTCTCCGTCCAGCAGGATCTCTATTTCGCGAGGCTGAGGCGCGCTCTGTAACCAGTATGTTGAATTATCGAATAAGTTCAAAAGCAGCTGAAGAAGAACGGCATCGGTCGTCTTCGCGACAAGAGGCGAGCCCGTGCTCTCCACGGTCACTTGTATGGAGTGCCTTTCTAGCAGCGACCTAAAGATTTTGGCGACTTTTTCGACCAGTTCCGAGACACGGATATCCTTACGTCGCTGTTTCGTCGACCGAAACAGCATCTGCATGTCCGCCATCTGCGACTGGATGAAGCTCAGCAGTCCACGCATCGCGAGTAGTTCCGCGCGCAGTGCCTCTTTGTCGATCTTGGCATCGCTATCACATTGCACAATCAGGCGGTCGATCGCAGCCATGACGCGCTGCATGGCGATCATTAGGTCGTGGGACGCGGCTTCGACAGAGAGGCCCACCCCAGCAAGATGCTCGGTGTTCTCCGCGCGTTGAACCAGATATCGGCGCTCCGCCTTATATTGGCGGTTTGCCTCCGAGAGCTTTTCGCGCACTACAGGCGGAACATGTTCAGCTGCGGCGGCAGTGATGGCGTCGTCCATTAAGGACTGGACTTTCCCGCTACGGAAAACGTCGACGTCCTGCGATTTCTGCGATCGCTGCTTGTATTGATTGTAAGGGGTCTTCCGAACCCAAGCCAAGAAGGTTTGAAGCAGCGACCGGAAATCTTCAACGGCACGGCCCGTGTCTACCAGGCCCTCACGGCTGGTTTTGTCTCTAAGGTCGGGATTGCCCTCCTGGGAAATCTTCACGAAGCCCACGACTTGGTCGTTGCTCAGGAACTCGCTGGCGCGGACTGTGCCGCGGCGCACGTCGATCAGCAGCCAGTCGTCATCAGGATCGCCGTACGGATACACGCGGATGTCATCGCGATACAGATAGATGCGATGGTTTTTGATGAGCTCCTTGTCATCTTTGTTTAGCTGGTGCTTTCCTTTGGCATCGTTGCTGAAATCGAAGACGAAAAAGGAAAAACCGAACGACCCGCACTCCGTTCGCAACTGGTCTACCTGATCGGGCTTCAGATCCAAACCCTTGAGATAATCCCGGAAGACTGCGAGACCGGACACCTCTGGATCAACGAGCTTGAGATCCTGCAATTGCCCGTCTATGTCAAAATGGAACGCACGGTCATTTTCATCGTACCTCCCCACAATTCGAAAGACCGCGTTATCGCTCATCAGCACTTCGAGGCGCTCACGCTTGTCGGTGCCTAGAGGTTCGTAGGTTTTGTCCCGGTAGACGTAGACGGCGAAGTTTTCGTGTCCCGACGGCTCACTGTTCTGCTCCCCGGGGAAGATCGACTGCAACCGCGTGAGCTCTTCATATACCTTTGTTACCTTCGCCCGTGTCCAACGGCCGACCGGCGGAGAAATCTCAATCCGAGTTCCCTGCGGACGGCGTGGCGTCATCCGTCCGCCTAAATCCACATCCTCCTGAACGATCGTTTTCGCAGGTGAGACGGTCTCGAGCTCAAGCTCCAGCTCGTCGAGAAACATGGCTCGGTTGCCTTGTATGAAATTCTCGTTGAAATCGGCTAGCTTGAGCTCGAGAACGTTCTCGTCCGGCGATCCGGTCGGCCTAGTCGTCATCTTGACGTCGCGGCCCAGCTTAAGAAGCGCAAACCGACCGATGCCCTTTTCGCCTTGGACGATACGACCGCTCGGCGTCGTGCGGCGATTGGCATTCTTGTCCATCAACTTGAGCGGGGTGGCGGGGTTCGCCCAATGGTTTTCGATGACGTCACTGGACATTCCCTGCCCGTCATCCTCCACCACGATCTTGGCGTCGGTGCCGGCACGGAAGCTGCCGTCGAAACCCTCAAAGGTGACTTTCACCCATGTGGCATCGGCGTCATAGGCATTCTTGATAAGTTCTGAAAGTGCGACCTGCTCGTTCCGGATCAACTGATCCCCGAGCATGGTCAACAGGCGTGCATACGGCTTGAACTTGAGCGGCTTAGGACTCATGGACGCTGTGCCATCACGATGTATTCCTCTGCGTAGATCCGCATTGGCGTGGGCGATGCGGACAGCCGGCCGTTCGACAGCCTATATGGTGTGTTTGGCTTATTCGATAGTTGTCGCTTGACAACACGTACATTGACGAAGCCGGATTCCAGAAGACTCTCCACGAGATGGTTTGCGTTGTCGATTCGGATACCCTGAAGTTGGGTATTTCCTACCACGAAAACAGAAATTCCTCTCGGTCGCAAGAACTCGAAGCACCGTAGTACGGCTTTTTGCATGTCTAGGAAGTAAGTCGCGGCAGCTCCTGCCAGCGACTTGTCTCTTTCGAAAAGGCTGAAAACCACTTGTATGCCTACCGAATTTAGCATTCTCACAGCCGACATAAGGTCGGTTCTGCGGGTGTTTGTTCCGATGACGTCTGCGCGAAGGACACGGTGGTCGTCAGCGAAGCCGAGCCAAAGCATAGAGAGCTGGTGCAGGTCTGCATATTCATATGACAGGGCGTATGGGGGGCTCGTCACGATGAGGTCGATCGGCACGACGGGTCGTGCCACATCCGCGATGTTAGCGCGGACAATTTCGGCTTCTGGTGGGTGCGCAGCGCCTGCTTCCGCCCATGCTTCAGCCATGGTCCTGCATTGTCGCTTGAACGCTTCGAGCACTGCAACCGGCACCTTGGATGGATCCTTCGCCGGTTTTGTCGAGCGGCTCTTCCATCTCGAGACAGGCTTCAGTATCGCCGAAAATGCGCATTCGAATGCCAAGGCAGTGTCATCGTCGTCGCCGACCACTTGCGCAATGGCGTTGCGCAGCTTCCCGAGTTCTTCGAACTGTGAAGCCTCAAACCACGGGACAAGCCTCTCCAAAGCCGTCTCGGACAGCGAGGGGCGGGTGGACGACCGATCGCACCGTTCCACGATCTCTGCTGCGATACGGAGAAATTCCTCAGGATCACGGTGCTTCGCCTTCACCTGAGCGATCATGGTTGCGACGGGGTTGATGTCGCATCCCCAGAAGGAATAGTTCCGAGATGCGGCTTCGTATGCCACCGTCCCGCTGCCACAGAATATGTCGCCGACTCGACCCACGTGCACGCCTTCAGCCTGTGCATAATCAATGGACCTCTGCACGAGGAACGCGGGAAATCTTGCGGGATACGCGTGAATTCGGTGTATCTTCGATTCGGGTGATGCGGATTCGGTCCAGTCGGCCGATACGGGCGCAAAATTCAGCCGATTATACTTCCACCGTGCCGGAGAAAAATCGGACACGTCGTCTTCTATGAGAAGCATCAGGGGCACTTGGCTGAGGTCGTCTATTGCACGTCAATTGTAGATTATTGGTGGTTATCAAGTCCTTACATCCTGTCGGGCTGTCGGTAGGCTCGTACCTCGTTTCTCGGAAAGCCCGATGAAAGCCGTTCAATCAATCCACCCATTCCCCGCTCGGATGGCGCCGGACTTGGCGCTGGTGTCTCTGGAGCATCTTCCGGAGGGAAGTGTCGTACTCGACCCGATGGTTGGCTCAGGCACCGTGGTTCGCCAGGCTCTTGAGCGGGGGCACACCGCTCTGGGTTACGATCTCGATCCTCTTGCGGTACTCATGAGCCGTGCCTGGACTACTGAAGTCGCCATCGAAGACATAGACCAGGCCCTCGAACAGCTTCTTCGTACAGTGGCCGGTTACGGAGACGATATACCTGGCCTAGCCTGGCAGGCGGGCGCTGAGACCACCCAGTTCGTAGACTACTGGTTTCACCCTGCGCAAAAGGGTGAACTCGCACGTATCGCGGCTGCACTTCATTTGGCCGGCGGTGAAGACACGACTCACGGCGCATGCGCCGCTCTCGATGTTTTACGGGTCGCCTTCAGTCGTATCATCATCACTAAAGAACAGGGCGCTTCACTTGCTCGGGACACCTCGCACAGTCGCCCACACAGGGTCGCCACCGTGTCCGACTACAAGGTCCTGCCGAATTTCGAGCGGTCCGTCGCGCAACTGAAGAAGCGACTGCTCGAGAATCCGCCAAAAGGAAATGCTCGGGTGCATCGTGGCGATGCTCGGGCTCTCGCTTTGGCAGATGGCTGTGTCGACGCTGTGATCACATCGCCGCCCTATCTAAACGCCATCGACTACATGCGTGGCCACCGCATGTCCTTAGTCTGGCTGGGCCATTCGATTCCCGATCTGAGAAATGTCAGATCCAGCGCCATCGGAGCGGAGCGTGCGGCGGACGCACACGCACGGAATGTAGAACTCGCCGCGGTCGCCACGGCGATGCGCGGAACTGAACTTCTGTCTAGCAGGCTAGAAGGAGTCATTTCGCGTTACGCCCTGGACCTCTTGGACATGACCGCCGAGGTCCAAAGGGTGCTGAAGCCTGGCGGCAGGGCAACTTTCGTGGTCGGCAACAGCTGCATAAAGGGCAGGTTTATCAATAACGCCGACGGGGTCGCAACTTCCGCTGCACGTGCCGGGATGACGGTTATCGAGACAAGGGAACGAGACTTGCCTATCGCGAGCCGCTATCTTCCGGTCTCGGGTGCCAGTCTCTCGAAAAGGATGAGGACCGAGACGGTGCTCGTTTGCCGCAAAGGTTCATAACCACTGACGTAACGAAGGCAGGGGCTCAGAGCACCAATGCAAGTGGAGCTTTTGGAAAACCGAAATGGAGGCGTGAACGACTCGAATGAGGGCGCAAAGCAGCCATTCAGGTCGACCACCGGTTACCGCAGCCTCACAACAAAAACGTCTGCCGCGCCCTCAACGTCGCCGTAATCGCGCCAATCCCCACCTCGATCTCGCGCTTGCCCGCCAGCACCGCATCCTCCGCCACGCCTTCGCGGCCGTTCCCTCCCTTGCCCTACGTCCCAACCACCCCCGCCGCCTGCGCCCGCATATACACCAACCCCGCCACCGCCAGATCTCCCACCGCCAGCCCCCGGAAAACAAACGCCGTCGTCTCGCCCGCGTCCTGCCGCCCCGCAAAATCGCCGCAGACCAGCCCCGTCAGGTCACCCACAACCAGCGCTGGATCAACCATGGGCTTGGTCATATTTCTCTCCTGCTCCAAATCATCGACGACAATGCGGTCGAAGCGGGGCATCGTTTCGGGCAGCCAGGGCAGGGCCTGGTCGGTCATCACGGTGAAGCTTCCCGGCTTCAGCCAGTTGGCGTCGAGGAACGGTTCGGGTTTGGGCACCAGGGTCACCGTCGTCACCACCATGTCGGCGCCTTCGATCGCAGCCTGTGCCGTGTCGCAGGGGATTGCTTGCAGGCCGCGCGAGCGCGCCATCTGGCACAGTGCGTCGCGGTTGGCGGTGCCGCGGCCGAAGGCGCGGATTTCGCGCAAGGGGAAGAGGTCGGCGAATGTCTCTAAATGTCCACGCGCTTGCACCCCGCAGCCGATGAAGGCCAGGGACGACGCTTCGCTTCTGGCCATTTGCCTGGCGGCGACGGCGCTCAAGGCGGCCGTGCGTTTCTCGGTCACCCAATTGCCGTCGACCAGGGCAAGCGGCAGGCCGGTTTCGGCGTCGAGCAGCGTGATCAGCGAATTCAGCGTGGGCAGTCCGCGCCCGGCGTTGCGCGGATTGACGACCAGCGCCTTGGTGGCGAGCACCGGCGGCGTCGACGCAACGCCAAGCGTCGCCATGATGTAGCGGTCGTCGCCCGGCAGCACGACCGCCTTCGGCGCGCACCAGACTTCGCCGCGCCTCTGGCCTGATATCTGGCGTTCGATCTCGTCGACCATGTCGACTGTCGAGATCGACAGGCGGTCGAGCAGCGCCGATGACAGATAGGGCAAGGTTTCGGCGGCCAAGAGTTGGTTGTTCATCCTGTCATTCCTCATGGGATCCTCAAACCGCCGCTTCGCGAGAGCGCCCTCATCGCGGGTCTGGACGCCCTCTCACGCTTCCAGCGTCGGCTCCGTGTTCACCTCCAGCGCCTCTTCCGCCTCATCCTCTTCCCCCAGCACCTCGCCATGCACGCCCAATGCCTTTCCGATCCAGATCGGGTCGACCAGGTGGTCGCGCTTGGGGTTGGTGGTGTTGGGATGGATGAGGATGCTGAGGCCGCCATGGTTCAGCATCAGCCAGGGCACCAGCGTGGCGAAGATTTCGGTGGCGAAGGAGACCTGGTACATGGCCTGCTCATGCGGGCCGACCGGCTCGTCGCGCCAGCTGCCCAGGCGCACGCGGAAACGTTCGGCGATGCGCTGGCGCAGCCATTCGGCGTATTGGCGCTGGGCGGCGTCGCCGTAATAGATATGGGCGTGGTAGCTGGCGATCTCGGCGAGTTGTCTCGGGCTGGGCGGCCGGGGTTGCCCGGCCGGCGTTGTACTGGCTTTGCTCATCTCGATGCTCCCCTGGTGACGCCCCGAGGGAACTGTAGCCGAAGCGCGGGCGGCTTGTCTTCTGCCGTGATCAGCCGGCGCCTTTCCAGCAGGCGACGACATGGCCCGCTTCAACTTCCCGGGCGACAGGTTCGGCCTTGCGGCAGGCGTCGTCGGCCAACGGGCAGCGGCCGGCGAAGGCGCAGCCGGCGAGGGCATAATCGAGGCCGGCATCGCGGCCGGCTTCGATGGCGGCTTCCGCCATGGTCCGCCCCTCATTGGAAGACGCCGCCAGCAGCATCTGCGTGTAGGGGTGGTTGGGGCCGGCGAAAATCTGGTCGGAGGAACCGGTCTCGACCAGGCGGCCGCGATAGAGCACGCCGATGCGGTCGGCCATGTAGCGCACGACGCGGAGATCATGGCTGATGAAGAGATAGGCTGTATGCTTGCTCTTCTGCAGATCGTTGAGCAGGTTGAGCACGGTCGCCTGCACCGAGACGTCGAGCGCCGAGGTCGGCTCGTCCAGCACCACCAGCCTCGGCAGGCCGGCGAAGGCGCGCGCGATCGCCGTGCGCTGGCGCTGGCCGCCCGACAGCGTGCCGGGCTTCTGCTCCGCCGTCGCGCGGGCAAGGCGCACCGAGGCCAAGAGGTCGCCGACGCGCTGCGGTACTGCGCGGCGCGGCAGGCCGGCCAGCCGCCGCAGCGGGCGGCCGAGGATGCGGCCGATGCGCTGGCGCGGATTGAGCGTGCGGTCTGGCGACTGGAACACCATCTGCACGTCGCGCCGCTCGGCTGGCTGGCGCCGCTCGACCAGCGGCGCCACGGTGCGCCCGAACAGTTCGACGCTGCCCGCCGTCGGCGGCTGCAGGCCGGTGACGATACGGGCGAGCGTCGACTTGCCGGAGCCGGATTCGCCGATCAGCCCGAAGGTCTCGCCGGCGGCGATGTCGAGGTCGATGCCGTGCAGCACCGGCTGGCCGGCGAAGGATTGTCTTATGCTGCGGCAGGAGACGGCGATCTCGCGCGGCCGGGCGGGGATGCTGTCGGTGGCCGGCGCCGGCGAGGCGAGGTCGATGGGGCTCGCATCCTCGGCCAGCCTGCCGTCGCGCTTGGTGCGGGTGAGCGTCGGGATCGCCGCGACCAGCGCCTTGGTATAGGCGTGGCGCGGATTGTCGAACACTTCTTCGGCGACACCCGTCTCGACGATCGCGCCGGATTGCATCACCGAGACGCGGTCGCAGGAGCGCCTGATCAGGTTGATGTCGTGGCTGATCAAAAGGATCGAGGTGCGGTGGTCGCGGCGCAGATCGTCGAGGATGGCGATGATCTCGGACTGGACGCTGGCGTCGAGCGCCGTGGTCGGCTCGTCCATCACCAGCAGCGCCGGATCGAGCGCGATCGCGATGGCGATGTTGGCGCGTTGCTGCATGCCGCCCGACAGTTCGTGCGGATAAAGTTTTAGCACGCGCTCGGGGTTGGCGACGCGCACGCGGCCCAGAAGCTGGGCGGCGCGCGCAAACGCATCGTCGCGATGCATCGGCCGGTGGCGCAGGATCGTCTCGGTGATCTGGCCGCCAATGGTCATGCTCGGGTTCAGCGCCGAACCCGGATGCTGGTAGACGGCGGCGATGCGGTCGCCGCGCAGCCGGCGCAGTTCGACGGCGGAGAGGTCGCGGATTTCGCGGTTCTCGAAGGCAAGTTGCGCGGCCTCGACCCGGGCGTGCCGGGGCAGATAGCGCAGCACGGCCAGCGCCACCGAGCTCTTGCCCGAACCGGATTCGCCGACCAGCCCGAGCGCTTCGCCCTGGCCGATCCCGAGCGAGATGTCATCGACCGCGCGGTGGATGCGCCGGGCGCCCCGGTAGGAAACCGAGAGGTGCTCGACGTTCAGAACCGAAGACGACGATGAAGAGGACATGCCCGAAACCACTTTCTGTCCGCGCGGCGATCGGGGGCAATCGCTTCCGCTTTCACATAGAACAATCTCTATAAAATTACTCGAATTAAGCCCGGGCGCAATCTAACTTTTACCGACTGGAAGGTTTTCAGGGCACGGCCACACGCCGCCGCGCCTGACGATTTCCGCATGGACAGGGAAGGCTACCGGCATGTCGCACATGATCCTCAGCGCGTTCTTCTTCAACCCGCAGGGCGACCACCGCATGGCCTGGCGCCACCCCCGCGCGCCGGGGCGCGAGGTGCTCGACTTCGACTATTACCGCGAGCTGGTGCAGGCGGCCGAGCGGGCCACGATCGACACCATCTTCGTCGCCGACCACGTGTCGATCTGGGATTCGGTCAAGAGCGGCGTCGCGCATTACGCCAATGCGCGGCTGGAACCGCTGACGCTGCTGTCGGCGCTGGCCGGCGTCACCAAGCATATCGGCCTGATCACCACGGCGTCGAGTTCCTACAGCGAGCCCTACAATGTGGCGCGGCTGTTCGCCTCGCTCGACCACATCTCCAAGGGCAGGGCGTCGTGGAACGTCGTCACCTCGGCGATGGACGAGGAGGCGCGCAATTTCGGCCGCGACGGCAATATCGAGCACGCCTTCCGCTATGAACGCGCCGGCGAATTCCTCGATATCGTCAAGGCGTTGTGGGACAGCTGGGAGGACGAGGCGCTCCTCATCGACAAGGAGACGGGCTATTTCGCCGATCCCGACAAGGTCCATCCGATCGACCACAAGGGCAAGCATTTCAAGGTGCGCGGGCCGCTCAACGTGTCGCGGCCGCCGCAGGGCCATCCGCTGATCGTGCAGGCCGGCTCGTCCGAGGACGGCAAGAATTTCGCCACCGCCCAGGCCGACGTGCATTTCGCCATCTTCTCCACGCGCGAAGACGGCATCAAATACCGGCAGGACATCAACGAGCGGCTGGCGCGCCACGGCAGGCGGCCGGAAAGCTTCAAGATACTGCCCGGCATCCTGCCGATCGTTGCCGCCTCCGAGGCAGAGGGCCGCGACAAGCAGGAATACCTGCAGACGCTGCTGCCCGACCAGGTCGGCATCGACCTTTTGTCGAGCTGGAGCGGCATCGACCTCTCCGTCTACCCGCCTGATGGCCCGCTGCCGCCGCTGCCGGACGAAAGCACCTTCAATGGCGGGCGCACCTCGCTCAACCGGGTCAAGCAATGGTCGAAGCAGAATCTCAGCCTGCGCGACATCGCCCGCAAGCTCGCCAACAGCGGCTCGGTGCCGACGGTGGCCGGCACGCCGAAGCAGATCGCCGACCAGTTGGAAGACTGGTACGTCGCCGGCGCCTGCGACGGCTTCAATCTGATGTTCCCGCTGCTGCCCGAGGACTGGGTGAATTTCGCCGAGCAGGTGGTGCCGGAACTGCAGCGGCGCGGCCTGGTGCCGACCGAATACGCGCCCGGCACGCTGCGCGACCGCTTCGGCCTTGCCCGCCCCGCCAACCGCTTCGCCGAGCAGCGCGCCAATCAGCGCGCCGTGTCCTGAGGAGGCAGCCATGACCGCGGCACCTAATCTCCAGCCCCGCGAAGCCACCGCTCCGCGTCTCGTCAATGTGCTGCACAGCCCCAAGCGCGTGCGTGTGAAATTCGGCGGCCGCACCATCGCCGACAGCCGCAACGTGCTGGTGCTGCGCTCCAACCATTTCCTGCCGATCTATTTCTTCCCGCCGTCCGCGGTCGATCCTTCGGTGCTGAAACCGTCGCTGCATCGCGAGCCGCATGCGGTCGGCGGCGAGACCGCCTATTGGGACATCGACAGCGGCGACAAGCGCGCCGCCAACGCGGCCTGGTCGTTCACGGCGCCGCCGGATGAAAACCTGGCGCCGCTCGCCGGCCGCATCGCCTTCACCTGGAAGGCGGTCGACCAATGGTTCGAGGAGGAAGAGGAAGTCTTCGTCCACGCCCGTGATCCCTATGCGCGCATCGACGTGCTGCAGAGTTCCAGCCATGTCGAGGTCTGGTTCGACGGCGAGATCATCGCCGACAGCCATCGTCCGGTGCTGCTGTTCGAGACCCATCTGCCGACGCGTTTCTACCTGCGGCCCGAGGACATCAGGCTGGAGCGGCTGACGGCGTCCAGTTCGACGACGCGATGTCCCTACAAGGGCATCGCCTCCTACTGGTCGGGCCTGCTCGGGGATGGTTCGGTTCGCCCCGACATCGCCTGGAGCTATCGCGAGCCGATCGACGAGGTCGCGAAAATCAAGGGCCTGATCGCCTTCTATCCGCAGGCGGTCGACCGCATCCATCTCGACGGCCAGCCCGCCTGACGGCGGCTTTTTTCCCAGTTTCCCATTCAAGAGAGAAAAACAATGACGAAACGTTCAGACATCGATCTTTTGCGCAGCCAGGCCACGCGCGGCCACACTGGCGACATCTGGAATGTCGCGGTGGATGAATACGCGCAGGGCTTCCTCAAGCGCCGCGACCTGCTGAAATACGCGGCACTTCTCGGCCTCACCGGCTTTGCCGCCTCGCAGGGGCTGTTCACGCCAGGCGCGGCGCGCGCGGCGACTGCCGGCGGCACGGTGCGCGTCGGCCTCGGCCAGCCGACCAAGGCGATCGATCCCGTCACGATCACCGATCCGGCCAGCATCGGCGTGATCAGCCAGGTCGGCGAGTATCTCATCCTCGACGATCCCAAGGACGGCCTGCAGCCGAAGCTTGCCCTGTCGTGGGAAGCCGACGAGACCGCCAGGCGCTGGACCTTCAAGCTGAGGCCAGGCGTCAAATTCCACGACGGCCGCGCCGTGACCGCCAAGGACGTGGTCGCAAGCTTCGAACGGCTGGTCGATCCGGCCAGCGGCTCCTCGGCCTTGTCGGCCTATAAGGGCATTCTCTCCAAGGGCGGCGCCAAGGTCGTCGACGACGAGACGGTCGCCTTCGATCTCGACCAGTCCAACAGCAACTTCCCGTTCTATGTCTCCTCCGACGTCTACAACGCCGTCATCGTGCCGGCCGACTATGCCGGCGATTTCGAGAAGACCTTCAACGGCACCGGCCCGTTCAAGCTGGAGTCCTTCCGCCCCAAGCAGGGCGCCAGCTTCGTGCGCAACCCCGACTATTGGGGCGACAAGGCGCTGCCCGACCGCGTCGAGATCAAGTTCTTCGACGACGAACAGGCGCAGGTTCTGGCGCTGCAGGCCGGCCAGCTCGACGTCATCCCGAGCACCACGCGGCTAGAGCTGGCGATCGAGGGCAACCCCAACTTCAAGCTGCTCAGCGTGCAGGCAAGCTCGCATGATCCGGCGCATCTCAGAACCGACCAGGCGCCGTTCACCGACAAGCGCATCCGCCGCGCGCTGGCGCTGACCATCGACCGCGAAGCCGTGGTCAAGGGCCTGCTCAAGGGCCGCGCCGTCGTCGGCAACGACACGCCGTTCGCGCCGATCTTCCCCTCGGCCGATCCGTCGGTGCCGCAGCGCAAGCAGGACATCGCCGAGGCCAAGCGCCTGCTCGGCGAGGCCGGCGTGCCCAATGGGTTCGAGGTGACGCTGACCACCGAGCGCGCCTACGACATTCCCGACTATGCGGTGATCATCCAGAATTTCGCGAAAAAGGCCGGCATCGACATCAAGCTCAACGTGCTGCCGCAGGATGCCTATTACGGCTCGGCGACATTCGGCTCCTCGCCGTGGCTGGACTCCAATCTCGGCATCACCGATTTCGGCCATCGCGGCACGCCCGACATCTTCCTCAACGCGACGCTGAAGAGTTCGGGCGCCTGGAACGCGGCGCATTTCAACAATGCGGACTATGATGCGCTGCTCATCGACTACGGCAAGGCGCGCGACCTGCAGGCGCAGCGGCTCGCCGCCGGCAAGATCCAGACCCTGCTGCTCGACGAGACGCCGCTGATCATCAGCTATTTCTCGCAATACAGCCGCATCGTTTCCTCCAAGGTCGAGGGCGTGCGCTTCACCGCCATCTCGCATCTGCTGCTCGACAAGGTGTCGTTCGTGTGATCGCCTCGATGGCGGTCGTCAGGCCCCTGGCGGCGCGCGCGGGTTCGCTGCTTCTGACGCTGTGGCTGGTCAGCGCGCTGGTTTTCCTCGCCGGGCAGGTGCTGCCCGGCGATGTCGGCCGCGTCATGCTCGGCCCGTTCGCCGATGCGCAGGCGGTCGCCGAACTCAACCGCAAGCTCGGCACCGACCAGCCAATCCTTGCGCAATACTGGCACTGGTTCAGCCGGGCGATGACGGGGGATTTCGGCGACTCGCTGTCGATGCGCGCCCCGGTGGCGCCGTTCGTGCTGGAGAGCATCAGGAACTCCGCCGCACTCGCCGGCGTCGTGCTGCTGTTCCTCGTGCCGATCGGCATCGGCGCCGGCGTCGCCGCCGGCCTGCGCCCGGGGAGCCTTGCCGACAGGCTGATCGTGCTGACCGGCGTCTCGCTCTCGATCGTACCCGATTTCGTCTCTGGCCTTTTGCTGCTGATGGTCTTCGGCCTGTGGCTGGCCTGGTTTCCGATCACCGGTGCTGCGCCCGACGGGGCCAGCTTCTGGACGTCCAGCTACTACCTCATCCTGCCTGCGCTGCCGCTGGTGCTGAACCTGATCGGCTATGTCGCGCGCATGACCAGGGCCGGGGTGATCGAGGCGCGTGGCGCCGACTACACCCGCACCGCCATCCTCAAAGGCTTGAGCCCTTCGCAGGTGCTGTTCAAGCACGTGCTGCGCAATGCGCTGGTGCCGACAGTCGCCGTCATCGCCACGCAGAGCGGCTTCCTGCTCGGCGGGCTGGTGGTGATCGAGGCGCTGTTCGGCATACAGGGGCTCGGCAATCTTGTGCTGACCGCCGCCAAGGCGCGCGACTTTCCGATGCTCGAGGCCGGCGTGCTGGTGATGGCGGCGATCTTCGTGTCGACGGCCGCGATCGGCGATCTCCTGCAGGCGCTGCTCGATCCGCGCCAGCGCCGCCGGAGCGCGCCATGACCGATCTGGCGCAATCCCCGGCGCGCGGCGACATCAGGCTCTCCTGGACCGGCAGGTTGCGCGGCCTGATGCCCGATGTGGCGCCGTCGACCGTGATCGGTTCGGTGGTGCTGCTGTTCTGGGTCGCCTGCGCGCTGTTCGGCGCGCTGTTCGTGCCGTTCGATCCCTATGCCGAGGATTTCCTGTCGATGATGACGCCGCCCGACGCGGTGCACTGGTTCGGCACCGATCAGCTCGGCCGCGACGTGCTCTCGCGCATCATCGTCGGCTCGCGCGACATCCTTTTGGTGGCGCCGCTGGCGACGCTGGCGGGTGTTGCTTCAGGCAGCGTCATCGGCCTGGTGCTCGGCACCTTCGGCGGCCTGGTCGATGCCGTCGGCGCGCGGCTGCTCGACGCGGTCATGTCGCTGCCCTTCATCGTGCTGGTGACGATGGCGCTGGTGGCGATCGGCCCGTCCAACCTCACCGTCATCGCGGTGATCGGCCTTGCCTATGCGCCGCTGGTGGCGCGCACCGTGCGCACCGCCGCGCGCGAACAGCGCGAGCGCGACTATGTCAGCGCCGCCCGGCTGGCCGGCGAAGGGCGGCTGGCGATCATGTTCCTGGAAATCCTGCCCAATGTCCGGGAAACCATCCTGATCGAGCTGATCACCCGGCTCGGCTACGCCTTCTTCTCGATCGCGACGCTGAGCTTCCTCGGCCTCGGCATCCAGCCGCCATCGGCCGACTGGGGGCTGGCGATCGCCGACGGTTACGGCTTCCTCACCGGCGGCAAATGGTGGGTGGTGGTGTTCAATTCGGCGGCGATCATTTCGCTGGTCATGGCCACCAACCTCATCGCGCAAGGCATCGGCGCTTTCGAACAAGGCGACAAATAGGCTGTGGGCGCCATGCAATGGTCGGCTATTCGATCGAATTTCTTTACAACCCGTTAATTCGGCCATGCATCAATAAGCATCTGCTAATTATCGGTGCGCGTGGGGTACGCAATGACCAAAAATCTCGGCAATGCACGCTATGTGCCGCCCAAGGACACGAGCATTTCCTTGTTCAGCAGGGTCGCGCCGGCGCTGTTCCCGCTCGTCGCGGCGGCGTTGGGCTACTTGATCGGGCGGCAGTTCCTCGGCCTATAGGACCATAGACATCAGGCGCCGGTCTCGGCTGTCGCCTCCTCGGCGCCGGCGTCGGCTCGCCTGACGCGATCGCTCGCCAGAAGCACGACAGGGCAGGCGACGGCGGCCAGCACCGCGGTCGCCGTGTCGCCGAAGAACAGCTCTTCGCCCGGCCGCTGGGTGACGCCCATCACCACCATCGCCGCGCCCTTGGCCGCTTCCCGGGCGATCGCCTGGTCGGGCGTGGCGCGCGTTCTGATGGCGGTCTCGACGGCGACGCCATAGCGGTCGGCGAGATCGGCGACATCCTTGAGCACGGCCTCCTCGCGGCGGTGCGAAACCGAGCCTGGCCGGCTGCCGTTGCGGGCCTGCGAGACATAAAGGACTTTGACGCGCGCCCGGTGCGGCCGCGCCAGGGCCAGCGCGAAATCAGCCGCGCGCCGCGCGACCTCGGTGCCGTTGACGGGAACCAGAATGGTCGCGCCGGCGCGCAGCATCGGCATCCTGCCGCTGGATTTGGCGCCATTCAGCACCAGGCAGAGCGGGCCGTCGAAGCCGCTGGTGATATCGTTCAGCGTGCCGCTGAAGGTGCCTTTGCCGGTCAGCGCGTTGTCGAGCCCAACCAGCAGAAGGCCGTAGCCCTTGCGGGCCTCGGCGGCGATCGTTTCGGTGGTGGCTTCAAGCTCGGCGCGGGCCGTGAGATGGATCTTGTCGACGGGCGTGTCCTCGGCCTTGCTGACAGCCCTGGCGCTTCTGGCCGCTCCCCTCTTGACCTGTTTCGAGGCCCGCTCGGGGCCTTTGTCGCGGGCAGGGCCGGGCAGTTTGCCGTCCTCGAGGTGGAGCAGCGTGGTCGGCATGCCGGTGCCGCCGCCGACGAGCCCGGCGAGATAGGCGGTGAACTTGCCGACCGGGCTGTCGTCGACGAGCAGCAGCAATCGTTCCAGTTTGGAGACGAAGCCGCGTTCGTCGAGCAGTTCTCGGTCGACGCGCTGCTTTTCGGCATCGCCGACCGGCAGCCGGCCGAGCGCCCAGCGCAGCATTGGCGGCATGGCGAGCGTCGTGATGACGGCCATGGTGACGATCATGGTGAACAGATTGTGGGACAGGATGTTCATCGACAGGCCGATCGAGGCGACGATGACCTCGGTCGAGCCGCGCGCGTTCATGGCGCTGCCGACGGCGATGGCCTCCCTCAGCGACATGCCGGCCAGCCGGCCGCCGAGGAAGGCGCCCGAGAATTTGCCGATGCTGGCGATCAGCACCAGCGCCAGCGTCAGCAGCGCCAGCGTCGGGTCGGCAAGCACGGTGAGGTTTGCGGACAAGCCGGCCATGCCGAAGAACACCGGCATGAACAGCGCCGTGATGACGCCGCGCAGCTGGCCCTCGATGTGGTCGGACAGGATCGGCGATTCCCCGACCAGTATGCCGGCGACGAAGGCGCCGAGCACGGTGTGGACGCCGATCAGATTGGTGATCAGCGCCATCACGCCCATAATGATGATGATGACGGTGACGACGGCATACTCGCTGCGGAAGGAGTCGTTGCTCCAGCGGATCAGGGTGAACACCAGGCGGCGGCCGATGGTGAAGGAAAACACCATGAACAGCGCCACTTCGACCACCGTGATGATGAGCGGCAGCACCTGCAGGCTGCCATTGGTGGCGATGCCGAAGGTGACGGCGATGATCAGCCAGCCGATCGTGTCCTCGATGATGGCGGAGGAGACGATGACCTGGCCGAGATTGCGGCGCATGAAGTTCATCTCGCGCACCACCATGGCGACGATCTTGACCGAGGAGATCGACAGCGCGGTGCCGAGGAACAGTCCGGCGACGATGCGCTCACCCGGCTCGGGCAGGAGGGAATCCGGCAGCACCTGCGCCAGCGCGAAGCCGCAGACAAAGGGCACGACGACGCCGGTGATCGAGATCGAAAAACAGGCCGCGCCCACCCGCCGCACGAGGCGCAGATCCGTCTCCATCCCGGTAAGCAGGAGAAGCAGCAGGATGCCGAGCTGCGAGACGGCATCGATCATGCTTTTCTGCGCGGGATCGGTGGAGAAGATCAGATGCTGGGCGTCCGGCCATATCCAGCCGAACAGCGACGGCCCGAGCAGGATGCCGCCGATCAGCTGGCCCATGATCGCCGGCTGGCCATAGCGCTGGAAGATTTCGCCGAGGCCACGGCCGACCAGAAGCAGGAGTACGATCTCGGCGACGAATAATCCCTCCGCCGAGCCGCCGATGCCCGAGGCGTGGCCGGCCGGCTGCGCGGCCAGCGCGTGGTTTGCCGGCGCCAGAACGAAAATGGCCAGCGAAAGGGCGGCCGCTGTACCGTGCGGCCTCGTTGCCGATGGATGGATCATGGGTCCCTTCAAGACGCCGCCGCGGACTGACCATCACAACGCGCGGCCGACGTTTGCGTTGCAGCCATCCGTCGCGAGTTGTTGGCGTCCGGCATCGAGGTCAGACGTGGACGTTACCGAAGGAGAGTTCGCCGTCGTCGCCTGGCGTCAGGAAGGCGGCCGCCAGCAGGCCGGCATAGAGGAGGGCAACCACGGCGACGATGGCCGCGCCCGGTATGGGACCGAGCGCCGCCGCGCCGACCGCCTCGCGCATTGTGCCGACAAAGCCGACCGGCACGCCTTGATCGATGAGGCTCGGGGTCGACAGTTTGAGGATCCAGGCGAGCAGCAGGATCAGCATCATGTGCACGTAGTTGCGGCGCAGACGGCGCGCCAGCGCCACGCGCTGCGAAACCAGGAATTTCGGGGTGCGCAGGCTCTCGCCGACGACCAGCAGCCAGTCGGAGGCGAAATCGGGCTGCGGCGAGAAGATCTGCGCGAAATAATGGCGCTCGAACTGGCGCACGCGGGCGCGGTAGACGTCGAAGAAGCGGTAGCGGCGCGCCTCGATCCACAACAAAAGCAGCACCAGCAGCATGGCGAACAGCAGCACGCCGTGATGGGCGCTGGCCGTCGACAGCGACACCGACAGCATCGCCGCGACAACGGTGATCGCCCAATTGCTGGTGCGGTCGAGGCGGTCGCGCCAGCCGGCCATGCGGGCGATCTCGGCGCGATGGAAATGGGACATCACGGTGACCAGTTCGCCTGGCGAAAGCGGTCTGCCGACGGGCGTTGCCGGCGCATCGTTCATGACTTCCTCCCAGCCGACAACGCTTATGAGGCAATGTCGTTCCGGCAGGCGGTCATTCCGGGCCGCCGATCCAGTCGACTAGCAGTGCGACGAGCCCAAAGGCGCCGCCGATGGCGCAGACCGCCGGCCACCCGGCCCAGGCCCAGGCAACACCGGCCAGCAATGAGCCGATGGCGCCGCCGATGAAGAAAATGCCGACGAACAGGCCGTTGAGGCGGCCGCGCGCCTCGGGCCGCAGCAGGTTGATGGCGCGGCGGCCGAGCGTCTGATCGCCGGTAACGCCGATATCGAGCAGCACGGCGCTGATGCCCATCAGCACGAGCGGCGTCCAGGACGTTCCGGACAAGAAGGAGCCGGCCCAGGCCGCCAGCGCCATCGCACCGATCAGCACGAGATGGCAGAAGATGGTGGCGGATCGCGTCCAGCCCTGATCGCCGGCGCGGCCGAACAAAGGCGTGACCACCGCACCGCCGGCGCCGACCAAAGCGAACAGCGCGATACCGCGCTGGCCAAGGCCGAAGGGTGGCTGCGCGAGGCGCAAGGCGACCGCCGTCCAGAACAGGCTGAACGCCGCCATCACCAGCGCCGCCGTCAGCGCGCGGCGCCGCAGCACCGGCTCCTCGCGCAGCAGATGGAACAGTGAAGCGATCAGCTTGCCATAAGACGATTTCGCCACCGGCCGCCGGCGCGGCAGCGTGAAGGCGAGCACGATGGCGAGCAGCGTCAGGGCGGCGGCGCTGAGGCCGTAGAAGGCGCGCCAGCCCCAGGCGTCGGCGACGAGGCTGGCCAACGGCCGCGCCAGTAGGATGCCGATCATCAGCCCGCTCATCACGTCGCCGATGACGCGGCCTGCCTCGCCGGGCGGGGCCATCGAGGCGGCGATCGGCACCAGAATCTGGATCGCCGAACAGGCGGCGCCGAGCCCGAACAGGACGATCAGCAGCGAGGCGATGGTGGGCGCCAGCGCCGCCACGCCGGCCGCCAATGCCGCCGCGACCAACATGCGCAGGATCAGGGCACGGTTCTCGGCGAGATCGGCCATCGGCACCAGGAAGAACAGGCCGGCGGCATAGCCGAGCAGCGTCACCATGGCGACAAGGCCAACGCTCGCGGCGCCAGCGCCGAGCGACGGGCCGATCAGCCCGACAAGTGTCTGCGGCGCGAACAGATTGGTGACGATGATGCCGGTGGAGGCGGCAAACAGCAGCGTCTGCGGGCCGGTGATGGTTTGAACCGGAAGCCGGCCGGCTGTTTGGCCGTCATTGGTATCGAGCATGAAGTCCTCAATGAAGCTGCATATCGTGCAAGGACTTTATGCCAAAGCTTCATCATGCTACAATTCAATCAATTCGATAATGATTATGCGAGGTGCGCATGAACATCCATGATCTCGAAGCCTTCGTCGCCGTTGTGGAAACCGGCTCGATCGTCGGCGCCTCGGCCAGGCTCAACCTCACCCAGCCGGGTGTCACGCGCCGCATCCAGAACCTCGAGGACGGGCTGGCGACAGCACTTCTCGACCGCCAGTCGAAGCCGCTGAAGCCGACCGCCTCCGGACGCGAGGCCTATGAGCATGGCCGCCGCGTGCTGCGCTCGCTTGAGGATCTGAAGGCCGGCGTCTCACCGCAAGGCGAGGTCAAGGGCGAGTTCCGGCTGGGCATCATGCCTTATCTCTCGGATGCAGCACTTGCGCTGCCGCTCGACAGCCTGCGCGCCGCCTTTCCGCACCTGACGCTGCGCATCAGTTCGGGCTGGTCGCCAAGGCTGGTGGAGCAGGTGGCGCGCAGCGAGCTCGACGCGGTGGCGGTGTGCCTTGCCGAAGGCCTGGCGCCGCCGGACGAACTGGTCTGCGACGATCTCGGCGCGCAATCGGTGCTGCTGGTCGCGTCCCCCAGCCTTGGCGTGCCGAAACCGGCGAAGCTCGCCGACCTGTCGCGCTTCGCCTGGGTGATGAACGAAAACGGCTGCGGTTTTCGCGCCTTCATAAGGCAGAGTCTCGAGGCCGCCAGGCTGCCGTTCCAGGTCGGGGTGGAGGCGCTCAGCGTCGACCTCAGAATGTCGCTGGTGGCGCGCGGCCACGGCATCGGCATCGTCACCCCGGGCGCCTTCGCCGACAGCCGCTGGCGCGACGCGGTGGAGGTGATCGACTGCCCCGACTTCAAGCCGCAAGTGCGCGCCTGGCTGCTGCACCGCCCGCCGGCCGGGCGGCTGGGGCGTCCGATCGCGCTGTTCCGCGACGCGCTGATCGACGGGCTGAAGGTGCCGATGCCGCTGGTGTCGTAGGTGCGCGGGACGTTGAATTTCGCCAGAATTTCTCGAATCCGATCAAGCTGCTGTGCGGAATTGCTCAAGTGCCGATTCCAGGTTCAAACGGTAATGGCTCTTGAGAATCCCTTTGCCTTCGGCAACATGGCTGCCATGGCCGAGGCACGAAAATGAACAAGCCGATTTCCGCCGCACCGCGCAAACCCGCGCCACCCAAACCGCCGATGGCGCTCACCGAGGCGCTGGTGGCGCGCACCATGCGCGTGGTCGAGGATGCCGGACCGACGCCGGGCATGATCTATATGACTGACCAGGATTATGCGCGGTTTCGTGACGAGATCCTGGCCTCGGCACCGGCCGGGCCGCTGAAACTGTTCGCCTATGGCTCGCTGCTGTGGAAGCCGGCCGGCGAGGTGAGGGGCGGCGAACGGGCGGTGGCGCGGGGCTGGCACCGGTCGTTCTGCTTCACCGTGCAACGCTTTCGCGGCACGCTCGATCAGCCCGGCTTGATGATGGCGCTCGACCGTGGCGGCCAATGCCAGGGCATGGTGTTCGAGATCGCCGAGCCGGTTGCCGACAATCTGGAGGCGCTGCTGCGCCGCGAAATGACCATCCTGCCCGCCGTCAACGTGCCGCGCTGGCTGTGGGTGAGGACCGAAGGCGGGATGAGCCGGGCGCTCGGCTTCGTCGTCGACCCGGCCAATTCGCGCTACGCCGGCAAACTGGACAAGCAGGCGGTCGCCGCGACGCTGGCGAGCGCCGTCGGCCATTGGGGCTCGGGCGCGCAATATCTGTTCGAGACGATCCGCCACCTCGACGCCTGCGGCATACGTGACCGCAATCTGTGGCAGTTGCAGGAGCTGGTGGCGCAGGAGATCCTGGGTGCCAATAGCACCATGTAGGCTCCCGCCCATCCAATCTTCCGCTTGACGAACATATATCTCTGTGGTTATACGTCAACCAATAGCCAACGGGTTATCGATCTCGGATGCCGGACGCTCATGACATGATATTCAGGACGCTCGCCGACCCGACAAGGCGGGCGATCTTCGAACGGCTGTGCCAACAGGGAGAGCAGACGGTCGGGGCGCTGACGATACAGGCCGGCGTCTCGCAGCCGGCGGTGTCGAAGCATCTGGGCGTGCTCAAGCAGGCGGGGCTGGTGCGCGACCGCCATGAAGGCCGCCAGACGCATTACAGCGCGCAGCTTGCCGCGCTGGCGCCGCTGATGGACTGGACGCGTGAGATGGCCGGGTTCTGGGAAAGCCGGTTCGACGACCTCGAGGATTTACTCAAAAGGATGGACCAGTGAACGATAGGGCCCAGGAGACCCGCACTGTCGTCGTCGAGCGGCAGATTTCCCATCCGCCTGAAAAACTCTGGCGCGCGCTGACGCAGCCGCATCTGATGGAGGAATGGCTGATGAAGAACGATTTCAGTCCGGTCGTCGGCCATCGCTTCAACATCAGCGCCGATTGGGGCGGCGTGCTCGATTGCGAGGTGCTTGCCGTCGAGCCGCACAGGACGCTGTCCTATACCTGGAACCTGGCGCACCAGGATCCGGCCTTCGATCTCAGGAGCGTGGTGACTTTCACGCTTACTCCGACGCCAACGGGAACCCATCTGCGCATGGAGCAGGCCGGTTTCCGGCCCGACCAGAGACGGGCCTATGGCGGCGCCAAAACCGGTTGGCCGCAATTCCTGGAGAAGCTGGAAGAGCTTCTGGCCCGCACGGACTGAGAGTTCCCGGCCAGGCTGAAAACCAAACAGCACTGTCAAAGGGCGGTTCTGCGCCAGCAAAACCCATGGAGAAATGCGATGAAGATCAAACTGACCAGCATCTATGTCGACGATCAGGAAAAGGCGCTCGCCTTCTACACCGGTGTGCTCGGCTTCACCAAGAAGGCCGATTTCAGCAATGGGCCGTTCCGCTGGCTGACGGTCGTCTCGGCCGAAGAGCCGGACGGGACCGAATTGCAGCTGGCGCTGAACGACAATCCGGCGGCAAAAACCTACCAGCAGGCGATCTTCAAGCAGGGCCAGCCGGCGCTGATGCTGTTCACCGACGACATCAAGGGCGATCATGAGCGCATCAAGGCGAATGGCGGTGCCTTCGCCATGGCGCCGACCGCGGTGACCGGCTCAACCATCGCGCAGGTCAACGACGGCTGCGGCAATCTCATCCAGATCACGGAACTGGCGCGCTGGTAAGGCGCCGGGTTTCAACGAACAGTGCAAGAGGAGGCAGAATTGGACTGGAGCAAATGGATACGGCAGGCGCATCGCTGGCTGTCGATGATTTTCACGATCACCGTCGCCGCGAATTTCGCGACCATGGCGTTCGGGCAGCCGCCCGCCTGGGTGGTCTATTCGCCGCTCCCGCCGCTCTTCCTTTTGCTGTTCAGCGGCCTCTATATGTTCGTGCTGCCCCATGTCGCGAAAGCGCGCGTCGCGCAGCGCGCCAACGGATAGGAACGGATGGCGAAATCGACCAAACCAGCCGCCAAGGCTGAACCGAAGCTGCTTTCCGGCGGCAACCCGCGGATCGCCAAGGGCCAGGGCGATGCGCCGGTGCAGGCCTATATCGCGGCCATGCCTGGCTGGAAGCGCGAGGTCGGCCAACGCCTCGACGCGCTCATCGAGCGCGCCGTGCCCGGCGTGCGGAAGGCCGTCAAATGGAACTCGCCGCTCTATGGCGTCGAAGGCGAGGGCTGGTTCCTCGGCATCCATTGCTTCACGCAATACATCAAGGTGGCTTTCTTTCGCGGCCTAGCGCTGGACCCGGTGCCGCCGGGCGCGTCCAAGAGCGGGGATACGCGCTATCTCGACATCCGCGAGGACGACGCGTTCGACGAAGCGCGGTTCAGCGCCTGGGCGAAGCAGGCCAGCCAATTGCCTGGCGAGCGCATGTAAACGCTCTATTTGTCGGTTCGAAGGAGAAACATCATGACGACCACGGAAGCGCAGGCGAGCAAATCTCCCTCCGAACTGATCGACGGCAGGATCAAGGAATTGGGCGACTGGCGCGGCGAGATGCTCGCCAGGTTGCGCGCGCTGATCCATCAAGCCGATCCCGATGTGGTCGAGACGTGGAAATGGCGCGGCGTGCCGGTGTGGGAGGATGCCGGCATGATCTGCACGGGCGAGACCTACAAGGCCGTCGTCAAGCTGACCTTCGCCAAGGGCGCGGCGCTGCCCGATCCGGCGCGGCTGTTCAACTCCAGTCTCGAAGGCAATACGCGCCGCGCCATCGACTTCCAGCAAGGCGAAGAGGTGGACGAGGAGGCCTTCAAGGCGCTGGTGCGCGCCGCCGTGGCTTTGAACAAGTCGAAGGCGCGAAGGTAGTCTGCCGCGTGATAGTCATAGCGCGTGACGGTCAAAGCTGTAATGGTTTGGTCGCCGCGAGCGATCGGCCCCGTTTACGATCTGGGAAGCTTGATGGTGCTAGACATGGCCGGATGAAGGCTGGCCTGCCGGGCCGGCAGGTTTGGATTCGCCGCCATGAACAGCAGCCCGATGCGCATGCCGTGGGTGGACACGGCCAAAGGCCTCTCGATCATCCTCGTGGTCATGATGTACTCGGCCTACAACACCGGCGAGTACACGGGCGGGGTGGGCTTTCTCCACTATGTCATCGGCTTCGCGACGCCGTTTCGCATGCCCGAATTCTTCCTGATCTCCGGACTTTTCCTGTCGCAGGTGATCGACCGGCCATGGCGGCGCTATGTCGACCGGCGCGTCGTCCATTACCTCTATTTCTACGTGCTGTGGGCGATTATCTCGATCGGCCTGAAGATCGGCATCTTCAGCAGGGACCCCGCCGGCATGCTGCGCGACCTCGCAATGGCCGTCGTGCAGCCCTATGGCGTCCTGTGGTTCATCTACATGCTGGCCGTGTTCGGCCTTGCCGCGAAACTGCTGCGGCAGTTTGCGGTCCCTGCCTGGATCGTCATCCCGATCGCCGCCTGCCTGCAGATGTGGGCGCCGCATCCCGATAGCTACGCGGTCGAACAATTCGCGGCCTATTTCGTCTTTTTCTACGTCGGCTTCGTCATGGCGCCGCTGGTGTTCAGGCTCGTCGAATGGACGCGGGCCCGCCCGGAGCTGGCCGTCGCCGGGCTGCTCCTGTGGGCTGTTGTCAACGGCCTGCTGGTCTATTCGCCGGGTTATGCCATGCAGCCGGTCGGCATGCGGATGGGCCTCGCGGCATGGCCGCCGCTGCATCTCACTTTGGCGGTCGCCGGGGCGGTGGCGCTGTGCGTGCTTGGCGGCTTCCTGTCGAAATTCCCCGCCATGGAATGGCTGCGCTGGCTGGGCGAGCACTCACTGGTCGTTTATGTCGCCTTCACCATCCCGATGTCGCTGTTTCGCGGCGCGGCACTCGCAAGCGGCCTCCTGACCGACACCGGCATGCTCAGCCTGGCGGTGCTGCTGGTGTCGATCATCAGCCCGGTGATCCTCTACTTCATCGTCCGGCGCATCGGTTTCGGCATGTTCCTGTTCGAGCGGCCAGCCTGGGCGCATGTCGACGACGGCAGCGCCGCGCAAGCTGCGTCGAAAACACCGCTGCCTGCCGCCGCCACCCAGTCAAGCCGGACATAACAAAGCCGCAAGAGGCCCTGCCGCCAACCTCAGCCGTCCCGCAGCCACACCAGCATCTCGCCGGGCTCGCGGTTATCCCAGGCGAAATAGGGGATGGCGGTCAGGCGCGTCTCGACCTTGGCCGGCGGTTCGGAGCGATAGAGCCCGTCCTGCCAGCCGTCGCCGGCATCGGCTTGCGCCGTGGCTGCAAGCGTCACCACGCCGCCGAGCAGGTCCGGTTCGTCATGCGCCTCGATGCCGGCTGTGCGCGGCAGGGTCAGTCGATGCAGGCTGGTGTCATTGTCGGTCGCCTCGACGCAGTAGATCAGCGGCCCGCGCGACAGCGCGACGCGGCCGGCATCCTGCCGCACCTCGGGATTGGCATAGAGCCGCTCGATCGGCATTTCGAGATCGAGCCGGACACGGTCGCCTTTTTTCCAGTTGCGCCGGATGGCGGCGTAGCCGTCGCTGGTCACGTCCTCGAGGTCTATCGTCTCGCCGTTGATTTCCAGCCTGGCAGCGGAGCTCCAACCCGGCACCCGCAGATGCAGCGTGAACTCCACTGCGGCCTGCGGCTCGACCGTGATCTCGACGGCGCCGTCCCAGGGATAGCGGCTCGCCTGCGTCAGCGTCACCGGCACGCTCGCTATGTCGAAGCGGGCGGTGGAGTCGCCGTAGAGGTGAACCGCCAGCGCATCGTCGGACAGGCTGTAGAAATAACTGCCGATGGAAGCGACCATGCGGCCGATATTGGGCGGGCAGCAGGGGCAGCGGTGCCATTTCCATCTGTTGTGCCTGCCCCGGCTTTCCAGCGGATTCTCGTAGAAGAACAGCGAGCCGTCGAGCGACAGGCCGGAGATCGAGCCATTGTAGAGCGCGCGCTCCATCATGTCGGCATAGCGAGCGTTCGGCCCCATGCCGAGCATGCGGCTCGCCCAGAACACCAGCCCGACCGAGGCGCAGGTCTCGGCATAGGCGGTTTCGTTGGGCAGGTCATAGTCGCTGGTGAAACCCTCATTGTGCGCCGACGGCCCGAGCCCGCCGGTGATATAGAGGTTTTTCGTGGTGAGGTCGTCCCACAGCCGGTCCAGCGCCAGCCGCAGCGTGTCGTCGCCATATTCGGTGGCGATGTCGGCCATGCCCGAATAGAGATACATGGCCCTGACCGCATGGCCGACGACCTTGTCCTGCTCGCGCACCGGGATGTGCGACTGGCTGTATTCATAGGTCTTGAAATGATAGGCCTTCGGATCGGCGCCGCGAGCGCGGGCCTCCTCGTCGAAATAATGCGGCTCAAGGCCGCGCTGGTCGATGAAGTATTTGGCCAATTCCATGTACTTCCGCTCGCCGGTCACCCGCGCCAGCTTGACCAGCGCCAGCTCGATCTCCTCATGGCCGCAATAGCCCTTTTTCTTGCCGGGCTCGGGGCCGAGTACCGAGGCGATGTGGTCGGCATAGCGGCACATGATGTCGAGCAGCTTGCGCTTGCCGGTCGCCTGGTAGTAGGCGACCGCGCCCTCGATCAGGTGGCCGGCGCAGTAAAGCTCGTGGCAGTCGCGCAGATTGGTCCAGCGCTTGCCGGGCTGGATGCGCTGGTACCAGCTGGAGAGATAGCCGTCCTCCTGCTGCAGTCTGCCATACATGTCGATGACGGCGTCGATCTTCTTCTCCAGTTCGGGATTCTTGCGCCGGTAGAGCGAATAGGCTGATGTCTCGATCGTCTTGCCGAGATCGGAATCCCAGAACATCTGCGTGGTCACCGTCGACCCGGTGAATCCGGGGGAGGCGGCCTCGTCGGGCGACGGCGAGTGGAAGGGAATGACGATGCCGGGCGAGGGACGGTCGGGATCGATCTGCTCCAGCATGCGCGCCTCCACGCAGCGGTCGTAAAGGATGTCGGCGGTGCGCGTCGCCACCGCCTCGGCGCGGTCGCCCCAGAAGCCGCGCACGTCGACCTGCGGCACCGGCAGCGGGCGGAAGGCGAGCTTGGGCCTGGCTGTGGTGGCGGGCCGGGGGGATGGCGATGCTGTCATGAACTCACTCCATTCGATCGATTACTTGACGGCCCCGGCCATCAGGCCGCGGATGTAGAAGCGCTGCAAAGCCAGGAACAGGATCAGGCAGGGCACCATCATCACGGTGACGCCCGCCTGCACGGCGCCCCAGTCGATGGCGCCGAAGCGGCCCGACTGAAGCGCGGTCATCATCACCGGCAGCGTGAATTTGGACTGGTCGGTCATCAGCACCAGGGCAGCGAGGAACTCGTTCCAGGCGCCAAGGAAGGCAAAGAGCGCGATGGTGACGACGCCAGGCCAGACCAGCGGCAGCATCACCTTTATGAGCATGGTGGCGTTGCCGGCGCCGTCCATGCGAGCGGCCTCCTCGATCTCGCGCGGCACCGCGTCGAAGGCGTTGCGCATCATGAAGATCGAGAACGGCAATTGAAGCGTCACATAGACGCCGACCAGCCCGGTCAGCGTGTTGTGCAGGCCAAGCTTGGTCAGCACCAGGAAGATCGGCGTTAGGATCGACTGGAACGGGATCATGATCGTCGACAGGATGAGGACGAAGAACAGGTCCTTGAACGGAAACCGAAACCGCGAGAAGCCGTAACCGGCGAGCACGCTGACGATGACCGACAATATGACGGTCATCACCGAGACATAGATGCTGTTCTGCGCCGAGACCCACAGGCCGTCGCCAAAGGAATTGAGCGTGGCATAGTTTTCGAGCGAGAAGCCCGTGGTCGGCCAGGGCGGCAGCGGCGGCAGGCGCGCCTCCTGCGCCGGCTTGAAGGCCGACAGCACCGTCCACACGATCGGCGCCACGAACAGCAGCGAGGCGATGATGCCGGTGGAGTGCCTGGCCAAGCGCGCGGCGAGCTTGCCTCTGGCTGATATCGCCTGCGCCATCAGTCGAGCCCCTCGGGCTTGCGCAGCAGCCAGAGCTGGACGAGGCTGAGCGCCACCAGGATGACCAGCAGCACCATCGACAGCGCCGCGCCATAGCCGAGCTTGAACGACACGAACGACTGGTTGAAGATCCAGTAGACCGCCGTCAGCGTCTGGTTGCGCGGGCCGCCGCGCAGGATGATGTAGAACTGATCGAAGGCGAGGATCGAGCCGGCCACCGACAGGATCAGCGCCAGCGCCAGCGTGCGGCGCATCAGCGGCAAGGTGATCGCCCGGAACCGCGCGAACGGCCCGGCGCCGTCGATGACGGCCGCCTCCTGCAGGTCCTGCGGGATCGATTGCAGGCCGGTCATCAGGATGATCATGGTGAAGCCGGCGACCTTCCACACCACCATGGCGATGATCGACCAGAAGGCCGGCTGGAAGGTGGCGAGCAGGTTGAACTTCCTGTCGATCAGGCCGAGGTCGTAGGCGGCGGGGCTGAACAGGCCGGAATCGACGTTGAGCAGCCACGACCAGAGTAGGCTTGCCGAGGCGAAGCCGACCACCGCCGGCATGAAGAACATGGTGCGGTAGACATTGGTGAACGGGCGCGGCCGCTCGATGAAGATCGCCAGCGGAAAGGCGACGGCGAAGATCGCGATGGTGACGACCAGCGTGTAGAAACCGGTGAATTTCAGCGCGTTCCAGAACCTGGTGTCGCGCAGGATTGCCCAGTAATTACCGAGGCCTATGAAGGAATGCTCGCCCATCAGCGGCCAATTGTGCAGCGACATCCACGCCGTCATGCCGAGCGGGATGACGAAGAACAGCATGACCAGCGCGACCGCCGGCGCGACATAGAGCAGGCCGATCCATTGCCGACGCCAGGCGCCGACGAGTTTGCGGGCGCGGGGCGGGGCGGTGGTTGTGATGGTGGTCATGGCTGGGCGCTCGTTCTTCCTTCTCCCCTTGTGGGAGAGCGACTATCTGGGGTGTCAAGTTGCATTTGCGAATTCGCTTCTCGCGTCGCGTGCTTTTGCGTTGAGGATGACGAGAAGTTTTCTGGCGAGTGCGATGCGGATGAGCATTTTGGGCTTTCC
>NZ_SRUT01000098.1:0-378 GCF_004791315.1 Mesorhizobium sp. M8A.F.Ca.ET.208.01.1.1 | reverse complement strand
CTTAAGATCGCAACTGTTTCTGGTTTGTTCACATTTTGCTGGCATCGCTTGCCGCCACGGCTAAACTTGGCGCATGGGGGAAGCGATTCGCATCATCGGCATCGATCCGGGCCTGAGGCGCACCGGCTGGGGCATCGTCGAAAGCGTGGGCAATTCGCTGCGCTTCGTCGCATCGGGCACCGTGCGTTCGGACGACAAGGCGCCATTGGCGACAAGGCTTTGCCAGCTGCATGACGGATTGGTCGAGGTGTTGCACCAGGCCTTGCCGCATGAAGCAGCGGTCGAGCAGACGTTCGTCAACAAGGACGCGACGGCGACGCTGAAGCTCGGCCAGGCGCGCGGTATTGCCATGCTGGTTCCGGCGCGCGCCGGGCTGGT
>NZ_SRUT01000097.1:0-379 GCF_004791315.1 Mesorhizobium sp. M8A.F.Ca.ET.208.01.1.1 | reverse complement strand
CTGCCTTTCCGGCCGAGCTGGCGGTGGTCGACAATGGCTCGCGCGACGGCACGCCGGAACGCCTGGCCTCGATCGCCGAGAAATCGAAGGTGCCCATGACCGCCCTCTCCGCGCCACGGCCCGGGCTGGCGGCGGCGCGCAATTCCGGACTGGCGCGGGCACGCGGGCGGGTGCTGGTGTTCGTCGACGACGACTGCCGGCTCGACGGCAGCTACCTCGCCGACCTGGAGCGGCATTATGCGAGCGGCGAGAAATGGCTGATCCGCGGCGGCCGCGTCGAGATCGGCGACGCGCTCGACCTGCCCTTCACCGTCAAGCGCTGCGACCAGCGCGAGCGGCTGACGCACGCCGTCCATCCGGGCGGCTTCGTGCTCGGCTG
>NZ_SRUT01000096.1:0-379 GCF_004791315.1 Mesorhizobium sp. M8A.F.Ca.ET.208.01.1.1 | reverse complement strand
CAGGCCCAGGATGAGCAGGCCTACCGAGCCAATCCACAGCGCCGAGGCGAGTTGCAGGCCGGTCGGGCTGCCGACCAGCCAGTCGCCCTCTTCCGCACGTCCGGCATCGGTGACTGTCACGAGACGCTCCTCCCTTGCAGCCCGATCAAAAAACTGACAAGTTGTCAGCATTTTCACGAAACTGATACTTGATCATGTTTTTTGTCAACCGCAAATTCGCACGTGTGTGAAAGATTTGGCGCATGACGGAAGCAAGGCGAACAGCGACGGAACCGAGGCGCAGGCCAAAACAGGAGCGCAGCCGCGAGCGCATCGATGCGATCCTCGCCACGACCATGCGGCTGATCGGCGAGAAGGGCATCGACGCCGTGACGATGAA
>NZ_SRUT01000095.1:0-379 GCF_004791315.1 Mesorhizobium sp. M8A.F.Ca.ET.208.01.1.1 | reverse complement strand
CGTCAAATGGGCGGCAGTCGAACGGCAGCTTCGCATCCTCGATGGAGATGCCTACCTCAATCCGGTGTCAACCTTTGCAATACACCGGGCTCTTTTTAGCGTCCGGTCATCCAGCAAAGATGCCAGCGATCCTTGATCAAGCCATGGCGGCTGGCTTGTCATCCCGCAATCCGAAATGAGGCCGTCGTTCAAACGATATGCGCAGCCCCAACTCGGACATTAGATCCCGAGCGCGGTCTGTGTCGCGCCTGCCGACCCGCGACACCCAGTCCGAAAAAAGGCGGACCGCGCGCCGGTTCATGTGCCGCGAAGGACAGACAAGCCAGTATCCGGGGAACTCTATGGCGTCGAACGCGGTCGAGACGGGCACCAAAGCTCC
>NZ_SRUT01000094.1:0-379 GCF_004791315.1 Mesorhizobium sp. M8A.F.Ca.ET.208.01.1.1 | reverse complement strand
CGGCAAACAGCTTGGCGCGGATGGCATCGCAGGCCTTGAGCACCGCCGAACACACGCTGGCCGTGGAGATCGACCCGCCCGAAACGGGAGCCGGAGGCAGGCTGCTGTCGCCCATTTCGACGCTGATCCTCTCGATGCTGACGCCGAGCCGCTCGGACGCCATCTGACCGGCCACCGTTCGCACGCCGGTGCCGATCTCGTGCGAACCGCATTGCAGCCGCACGTCGCCGTCGACCGTCAGGCGCACGCGCGCCGCGCATGGCGCGACGGCAGTCGGGTAGATCGCCGTCGCGCAGCCCATGCCGACCAGCCAGTCGCCGTCGCGCATCGCGCCGACCTTCGGATCGCGCCTGACCCAGCCGAAGGCGTCCGCCGCCTG
>NZ_SRUT01000093.1:0-380 GCF_004791315.1 Mesorhizobium sp. M8A.F.Ca.ET.208.01.1.1 | reverse complement strand
GCCTTCTTCAGCCCTCGCGCGGGACGCGGACCTGCCATGCCGAGCCCGGATCGATCCGGCCGCCCGCGGCGCGGAACGCGGCCTTGAAGCGAACGGCGGCCGGTTCAGGACCGCAGCAAGACCGAGGGAGGCCGGCACGGGCCTCGATTTCGACATGAGAACAGAAGGACGAGTGGCCATCACCATCTGCCAATTCAACGATCGAATGCTGGCGTGTCATTACCAACAACAATCCTCGCAATGGTCGCCTCCAATGTTTCCGCTGACCATTCGGGCTATCCGACGTCCCACCGAATAGCGGCACCCGCTAGACTCACTCGCTCATGTGAGCCGTTTCACCGCCGTGCCGATCAAGGATCTGGCGATCGCCTGATCCTGCC
>NZ_SRUT01000092.1:0-380 GCF_004791315.1 Mesorhizobium sp. M8A.F.Ca.ET.208.01.1.1 | reverse complement strand
ATTTAAATAAGAAAAATAGGGTGACATCCTGTATCTTTCTTCTAAAACACATCTTTTTGCCTTTTGTCACTAATTTATTTTTATAAAGTAGCAATTTTTATTTTTAATGAAATTTATTGATTCTTTTTGAAAAATTATATTTGTTGTAATGTAAATTATGTTAATGCGTTTCATTAAGTTTTACATCGTTTTTACACTGCATTCACTCTGTAACATCTTTGTAATAAAACGATTATAGTTCAATTAATAAATATAAAGCAATTCTTGTCTAATATCAAGTAAAAACACACTTTTTTTAATTAAAAACGCTGATTTAACCGTTTTATGAAGGTATCATTAACCTATTGTGAATACGTGATTAAAATAAGATTAAAATTTAA
>NZ_SRUT01000091.1:0-382 GCF_004791315.1 Mesorhizobium sp. M8A.F.Ca.ET.208.01.1.1 | reverse complement strand
GCTCGTTGGGCGCCCAGTCGCCCCGCTTGTTGCGCGTGCCGAATTGCAGGTCGTCCATGGTCGATCTCACAAAGACTGAGCGAGGGTGAGGAAGCGGTCATAAGCGGCATCGTCCATATCCACCTGGTGCTTCGCTTCCGGATAGGTTCCGCCGGCGACGTCGCGGCCGAAGGCGCGGAAGGCGGCGATGCGCTTTTCCTGCAGCTCGGCCTCCAGCGTGACGAAGTCGGCATAGCGCTTGGCATGGCGCGGGTAGTGGCCGGTGTGCGTCCCCAGCACATCGCAGGAGAACAGGTACTGCGTGTCGCAAGCCGTACCGCAGCCCATGCCCATGGTGATCAGCGGTGTGCCGCGTGTGATGTGCTCGGCGAGGCGCACCGGC
>NZ_SRUT01000090.1:0-383 GCF_004791315.1 Mesorhizobium sp. M8A.F.Ca.ET.208.01.1.1 | reverse complement strand
GCGCCAATAGCGCGCTCAACGTGACGGTCGGCGGCGCGAGCGGCATCGGCGCCGGTGTCGGCGTTGGCGGCATCGCTCCTGGAACTCTCGGCGCGACGCCGCCCGGAACGCCGAACGTGTCTTCCGCCGTCGCCCAATTGTCGAGCAGCCAGCTGGCTCGGATGAAGAAGCGCTGCGTCGATGTGCTCAGCAGCGAAGGCACCTACGACCGCGATCTCAAGGCGCTCTGCCTGATGATCTCGCGTCGTTGATGGCGCGGCAGGCGGCATTCGCCTGAGTGTCGGACCAGTTGCGGGGCTCTGCGGCACTCTCCGCGTCGCCGGCCGCAGCCGGCGGCATGCCGACGAGAGCTTCCAGCCGGTCGAAGGGCTCGCTGCCGTGCC
>NZ_SRUT01000089.1:0-386 GCF_004791315.1 Mesorhizobium sp. M8A.F.Ca.ET.208.01.1.1 | reverse complement strand
GGCGGGCCTGAAACCCGCAAGCGGATGGGTCCGTCACAGCGAAGGCCTCGCGACGGCCAGAAGGCAACTTGTGATCAACCGGAAAGTTCGGATTTAAAATCGGCGCGAGCGCCGCCGCAAAGCTTGTGCGCGCGGACCACGAGTATAAACTCGGGACAGTTTGAAGCCTGAGTAGGGAAGGTCAGTTTTCAGATGAAACTGCGCATTTCGGGAAAACACATGGACATCGGCGATGCGTTCCGTACGCGCATCAACGACCGTGTCGGCGAGGCGATCGGGAAATATTTCGATCGGGGTTTTTCAGGACATGTCACGGTCATCAAATCGGGGTCGCGTTTCTCCGCCGACTGCATGGTCCGGCTCGATTCCGGCGCTTCGCTGCAGGC
>NZ_SRUT01000008.1:0-228817 GCF_004791315.1 Mesorhizobium sp. M8A.F.Ca.ET.208.01.1.1 | reverse complement strand
GGAAAGCCCAAAATGCTCATCCGCATCGCACTCGCCAGAAAACTTCTCGTCATCCTCAACGCAAAAGCACGCGACGCGAGAAGCGAATTCGCAAATGCAACTTGACACCCCAGATAGTCGCTCTCCCCGTGAACGGGGAGAAGGAAAAAGCAGCTATTTCGGCCGCTTGAAAGCCTTCCGCTGCTTCTCGACCTGCTTGCGGCATACACAGCCTTCGAGATGGTCGTTGACCAGCCCCATGGCCTGCATGAACGCGTAGACGGTGGTCGGGCCGACGAAGCTCCAGCCGCGCTTCTTCAGGTCCTTCGAAATCCGCACGGAAACCGCGGTGGTCGGGTTGGCGCGCAGATGGGCGAGATCAACGGTTTGCGGCCGTTCCTCCTTGCCGGGTTCGAACCTCCAGAACCAGGCGGCCAGCGAGCCGAACTCGTCGACCATTTCGCGGGCGCGTTTGGCGTTGTTGATGGTCGAGACGATCTTGCCGCGATGGCGGATGATACCGGCATTGCCGAGCAGGCGTTCCACATCCTTGTCGGTGAAGGCGGCGACCTTGTCGAAGTCGAAGCCGGCGAAGGCCTCGCGAAAATTCTCCCGCTTGCGCAAAATGGTCAGCCACGACAGCCCCGACTGAAACCCTTCGAGGCAGATCTTCTCGAACAGCCTGCGGTCGTCGGCCACCGGCCGGCCCCATTCATGGTCGTGGTAGTGCAGATAGTCGGGCAGATTGCCATGCCAGAAGCAGCGCACGACACCGTCAGGACCGGCAAGCAGGCCGGTGTTTTCATTGCTCATCTCAAGAGATCCATCCGTTAACGCGCTTCCGCGCTGCTTTTACCGTGGCTTTACCAGATTCCTGAACCCGGCGGTAACCACACCAAAAGGTTTACTGACAGAACCGCATTTTACGCATTCCGATTCATGTTTCGGTTGCTGCTCGCCGCCAATGATCGCGCAAACCGGGAGCGTTCTTGCCCGGCGTATCAGGCTATCAAGGTGCGTTCCCGATGAAATTCCTGCTTCCGTTGTTCAGCGCGGCGGTGCTTGCCGCAAGCGTCATGCCCTCCCTTGCCGACGACCGCTATGCCGACAGGCCGCCGGTGATGGTGAGCCCCGACCTTTCCGCGCCCTGGGTGCTGCAGCTTGGCCATGCGCCGGGCATCGTGCGGCAGAACCGACAGGCCGTGCAGCAGCCGCGCCAGCGCACCGCGCAGCCCGACCGTGTGCAGACGGCGGGCGTGCAGGCGCCGGCCAAGCGCATGGTCATGCGCCCGCAGATCAACCCGGTCTACCTGCCGCAGGAAGTCGCTTATGACGGAGGCCAGAAGCCAGGCACCATCGTCATCGATACCACGCAGAATTTCCTCTATCTGGTCGAGAAGAACGGCAAGGCGCGGCGTTACGGCGTCGGCACCGGCAAGCCCGGCTTCGAATGGTCGGGCACCCACAAGATCACCAACAAGCGCGTCTGGCCGGACTGGCGTCCGCCAGCCGAGATGATCAAGCGCGAGGCGGCCAAGGGCCGCTACCTGCCGACTTATCTGGCCGGCGGCATGGAAAACCCGCTCGGCGCGCGCGCGCTCTATATCGGCACGACGGAGTACCGCATCCACGGCACCAACCAGCCCTGGACGATCGGCGGCGCGGTGTCGTCGGGCTGCATCCGCATGCGCAACGAGGACGTGGTCGACCTTTATGAGCGGGTCAATGTCGGAACCACGGTCGAGGTGATATAATGATAGCGAATCAGCCGGTTAAGCAGTGCTGAGCAGGTTTTTGCGCGCTGTTGCCCTCAAGCCATAGCGCGCTTCTGGAAGACGTGCTTAGACTGGCGGCGAGTTAACGGGGGACGGGCCGTGTGGGGATACGGCCAGTCACGAGAGGGCAGCACGGGTAACCGGGCTGCCCTTTTCGTTTCACGGTGCGACAGGTCGCCCCGGAGGCACGGTGTTTCGCTTTCAGGGCTGATTTCCGGGCCATGCTCTGCTATTGCAGTGCACAATCTTCCCACCAAAGGTTCGAGCTATGTCCCTCTCCGACGACAGCCGCTATCTCAAGGGCGGCCCGGTCGCCCAGCGCATCATCGCCGCCGTGCGCGAGGACGCGGCCATTGCCAAGGCCGAGGGCTTTCCGCCCAAGCTGATCTCGATCACCGTCGGCGATACCGACGCGGTCGATGTCTATGTACGCAACCAGCGCGCCAAGGCTCAGCTCGCCGGCATCGATTTCGAGGAACGGCGCTTTCCCGCCACCATCACCTCGGGTGAGCTGGAAGCAGCCATCCACGGGCTGAACGCCGATCCGCGCGTCACCGGCATCATCATCCAGCGGCCGGTTCCCGCGCATATCCCGGTCAAGACGCTGCAGGCGGCGGTGCATCCGCTGAAGGATGTCGAGGGCATGCACCCGGCCTCGATCGGCAACATCGTCTACAACCAGCTTGACCTCGCGCCCTGCACGGCCGCGGCCTCGGTCGAACTGCTCAAGGAAACCGGCCTCGACCTCAAGGGACTGGAAGTGGTCATCGTCGGCCATTCGGAAATCGTCGGCAAGCCGATCGCCTTCCTGTTGATGAGCGAAGGCGCGACCGTGACGGTCTGCCATCACATGACGCGGTCGGTCGCCGCCCATGCACGGCGCGCCGACGCGCTGTTCGTCGCCGTCGGCAAGCCAAGGCTGATCAAGGCCGACATGGTGAAGCCAGGTGCGGCCGTCATCGACATCGGCATCAATTCCGAAATCGGGCCTGATGGCACCAGCCGCGTCGTCGGCGACGTCGACACCGACAGCGTCAAGCACGTGGCCTCCTGGATCACCCCGGTTCCAGGCGGCGTCGGCCCGATCACGGTGGCCATCCTGCTGCGCAACACGATGGTCGCGCTCAGCCGCCAGCGCGCGCTCTACGAGGCGACCTACGGCACGGCCGACAGGCTGGCGGCCGAGTAGCGCCGGAACGGACGCCTATTCCGCCGCGATCAGGCTGTCTTCCGCGACGCCTTCCGGTCGCGGCCCGCCATAGGCCCAGTCGAGCAGCTTGACCGTGTGCACCACCGGCATCCTGGCAGCGGACGCGATCTGCGTGATGCAGCCGATATTGCCCGTGGCGACGATCGCGGCGCCCGTCGCCTCGATGTTTTTCACCTTGCGGTCGCGCAGCCTGGCCGAAATCTCGGGCTGCAGAATGTTGTAGGTGCCGGCCGAGCCACAACAGAGATGGCCCTCGCGCGGCTCGCGCACGATGAAACCGGCCCTGGCGAGCAGTTCCTTCGGCTGACGCGTGATCTTCTGGCCGTGCTGCATCGAGCAGGCCGAGTGATAGGCGACGACCGTGCCCGGCTTGCGCACCGGTTCGGGCAGATCGATGGCGGACAGATACTCGGTGATGTCCTTGGCCAGCGCCGACACGCGCGCGGCCTTCTCGGCATAGGCCGGATCGAGCCGCAGCATGAAGCCGTAATCCTTGATCGTCGTGCCGCAGCCCGACGCGGTGATGATGATGGCGTCGAGCCCGCCCTCATCGATGGCACGGGTCCAGGCATCGACATTCTGCCTGGCCGAAGCAAGAGCGGCTTCCTCCCGTCCCATATGATGAACCAGTGCGCCGCAGCAGCCCTCGCCCGGCGGCACCACAACCTCGACGCCGAGCCGTGTCAGCAGCGAGATGGCCGTATCGTTGATGCCGGGATCCAGCACCGATTGCGCGCAGCCGGTCAGGATGGCCACGCGTCCTCTTTTCGCTAACTGTACGGCATGGATGCCCGGCAAGGCCATCGGCGAGGCCGCCGGGATTGATGCCGGCGCAAGCCTGAGCACCGCGCCGAGCGGCTTCAGCGCCGGGATTTCTTCGAACAGGCCGATGAACGGCTTGCCTAGCTTCGCCAGCTTGAGCGCCGCGCGGAAGCGACGGGGATAGGGCAGCACGAAGGCGAGCATGGCGCGGGTCAACCGGTCGAGCAGCGGCCGCTTGTAGGTTTGCTGGATATGGGCGCGGGCATGGTCGACCAGATGCATATAATTGACGCCCGATGGGCAGGTGGTCATGCAGGCGAGGCACGACAGGCAGCGGTCGATATGGGTGACGATTTCCTTGTCGGCGGGACGGCCGTTCTCCAGCATGTCCTTGATCAGATAGATGCGCCCGCGCGGCGAATCGAGCTCGTTGCCAAGCGTCACATAGGTCGGGCAGGTGGCGGTGCAGAAGCCGCAATGCACGCATTTGCGCAGGATCTTTTCCGATTCCGCGACATGCGGATCGGCAAGCTGTGCGGGCGAAAAATTGGTCTGCATCTCTGATGTCCTAGGCCATGCGGCCGGGATTGAGGATGTTCTTCGGGTCGAATTCCTGCCTCAGCCGCTGGCTGAGCGCCGCCAAGGCCGGCGGCTGAGGCTCGAACACCGGCAGCGCGGCGCGATGGGCAGGTGCGGCGCGCACCAGCGTCGCGTGGCCGCCGCCATGTTTTCTCAAGAGGCCGCGCAGCAAAGCGGGTTCCGGATCGCCCTCCTCCATGCGCAGCCAAACCAGCCCACCTTGCCAGTCATAGAAGGCGCTGACGGCGGCCTGCATGCGCAGCGTCAGGACCATCTGGTGGCCCTGGGCAGGCGTCATCGAGACCCGCCAGACCGGCTTCCCGCTGCCGTCCGCGAAGGGCCTGATATCCCTGATATCGCGCCAGATAGCCTTGGAGGTCTCACCGGCAATCTCCTCCAGTGGCCCAGCCTTGCCGAGCAGTGTTTTCAGCGCTGCAATGCGATAGTCAACGGACGGGCCAAAGCCTTCGACGCGCAGCAGCGTGGCGGCTTCAGTGCCGAGCGCTCCGCCCGCGACGCGCGCGGCAATGCGCTCCGGCAAATGGGCGGCACTCGATACTTCGGCGCTGGAGCCGAGCGCCAGGGCCATGGCGGCGCAGGCGGCATCGTCGAGCAGGCCACGGACGGCGAGCGTGACTTCGGTCTCGGCGGCTGGCAGCACCTTGAAGGTGACGTCGGTGAACACGGCCAATGTACCCCAGCTGTTGGCCATCAGCTTCGACAGATCGTAGCCGGTGACGTTCTTGACCACGCGGCCGCCCGACTTGAACGCTTCGCCCCGACCGGAGACGACGTTGATGCCGAGAATATGATCGCGCGCGGCGCCCGCCTTCAGCCGGCGCGGACCGGAAAGGTTGGCTCCGAGCACGCCGCCAATGGTGCCTTTGCCTGGCTCGCCGCCAAGCAGCGGACCATAGTCCATCGGCTCGAAAGCGAACTGCTGACCGTTGTCCGCCAGCAGCCTTTCGATATCGGCCAGCGGCGTGCCGGCCTTTGCCGACAGCACCAGTTCGGCAGGTTCGTAGAGGGTCACGCCCGAGAGTTTCGACAGGTCGAGCGTGTGCTCGGTCTGCAGCGGACGGCCGATGCCGCGCTTGGAGCCGTGGCCGAGGATTTCGAGCGACGTTTCCTCCGCCGCCGCCCAGGCAATGGTGGAGAGGACTTCGGCTGGGGTAAGTGGGGTGAAGGTGGTCATGAGTTCGCGCCTTTCCTCGCCCCCGCGAAGCGGGGGAGACAGGATAGGCCGAGTTCCGTCGCGCCCCCCTCTGTCCTGCCGGACATCTCCCCCTCAAGGGGGGCGATCAGATGTCGCGCAGGGTTTCGCCAATCTTCTGCGTTGAAGAAAAGCCGAAGCGCACAAACAGCCAATCTCCCCCCTTGAGGGGGAGATGTCCGGCAGGACAGAGGGGGGTGTTCGCGCGCCGACATATCCGCTCAAAACCTCGGAATGTCCGGGAACGCCACTTGGCCCCGATGCACGTGCATGCGGCCCAGTTCGGCGCAGCGGCGCAGCTGCGGGAAGACCTTGCCGGGATTGAGAAGATGGTTGGGGTCGAAAGCGCATTTGACGCGCATTTGCTGGTCGAGGTCGACCTGGTTGAACATTTCCGGCATCAGGTCGCGCTTCTCGACCCCCACGCCATGCTCGCCGGTGAGCACGCCACCGACCTTGACGCAGAGCCGCAAAATGTCGGCGCCGAAGCTTTCGGCCTTGTCGAGTTCGCCCGGCACGTTGGCATCGTAGAGAATGAGCGGATGCAGATTGCCGTCGCCGGCGTGGAAAACGTTGGCGACGCCGAGGCCGTATTTTTCCGACAGCTCGCGCATGCCGGCCAGCACGCGCGGCAGTTCCTTGCGCGGAATGGTGCCGTCCATACAGTAGTAATCTGGCGAGATGCGGCCAACGGCGGGAAAGGCCGCCTTGCGGCCGGCCCAAAAGCTCAGCCGCTCCTGCTCGGACTGCGAGATGCGGCACGTGGTCGAGCCGTTGGCGATGGCGATCGCCTCGACCGCCGTGATCAGATGATCGACCTCGACGCCGGGGCCATCGAGCTCGACGATCAGCAGCGCCTCGACGTCGAGGGGATAGCCGGCATGGACGAAATCCTCGGCGGCATGGATCGCCGGCCGGTCCATCATTTCCATGCCGCCCGGAATAATGCCGGCGCCGATGATGTCGGCGACGCACTGGCCGCCCTGCTCGCTGGTCGGAAAGCCGATCAGCAGGGCGCGCGCCGTCTCCGGCTTCTTCAGGATGCGCACGGTGACCTCGGTGACGACGCCGAGCAGACCTTCCGAGCCGGTCATGACGCCGAGCAGGTCATAGCCCTCCGCGTCGAGGTGACCGCCGCCGAGCCGCACCACCTCGCCATTCATCAGAACCATCTCGATGCCGAGCACATTGTTGGCGGTGAGGCCGTATTTCAGGCAGTGCACGCCGCCGGAGTTCTCCGCCACGTTGCCGCCGATCGAGCAGGCGATCTGGGAGGATGGATCGGGGGCGTAGTAAAACCCCTCCTGCTCGACGGCTGACGTGATGCCGAGATTGGTGACGCCGGGCTGGACGACGACGATGCGGTCGGGAAAATCGATCTCGAGGATGCGGTTGAACCGGCTCATGACGAGCAGCACCGCGTCCTCCAGCGGCAGCGCGCCGCCCGACAGCGAGGTGCCCGATCCGCGCGGCACGACGCGGATGTTGCGGTCGTTGCAGTATCTCAGCACGCGCGAAACCTGCGCCACCGTCTCGGGCAGCACCACGACCAGCGGCAGTTGCCGGTAGGCGGTCAGGCCATCGCTTTCGAAGGCACGCATTTCATTGGCCGCGTCGACCACGCCCTCGCCCGGCACGATGATGCGCATGTCGGCGACGATTTCGCTGCGCCGGCGCAGCGTCTCTGCGTCTGGCTTGGGCATGGCAAGGCCGGACATCGGCGCTTCCTCCACTCGACTGGTAAAAATGATTTACCAGCTAGCGGCATTTGTTGCAAATCTTGCTTTGGTGGCGTCAGGGCGGCGGATGCAGGCAAAGCTTCCGCAGCGGCAATCTGCCGCTGCACATCCGTTGCGTCCGAAGCATGGCGCGGACTATTCGCCCGAATGTTTCGCCGGCTCGGAATGCATCCGTCGCACGCGGCGCACGCCCCACCAGACCAGCAGGATGGCGAACGGCACCGAGGCGGCGGTGACGACCTCGGGCGCGAAGGCGTGGCCAAAGACCGACGCGCCCTTGGCGACATAGCCGATGAGGCCGACAACGTAATAGGAGACGGCGGCGACCGAAAGGCCTTCGACGGTCTGCTGCAGCCGCAGTTGCAGGCGGGCGCGGTTGTTCATCGAGGCGAGCAGGTCGCGGTTCTGCTTCTCGACCTCGACGTCGACCCAGGTCCGCAGCAGCGTGGTGGCACGGGTCAGCTTGCGCGACAAATTGGCCTGGCGCTCCTCGACCGAGCGGCAGGTGCGCATGGCTGGTGCCATGCGCCGCAGCAGAAAGCCCGCCCAGGTGTCGTAGCCCTGCACGGGCTCCTCATCCAGCGCCTCCAGTCTTTCCGTGACGATGCCGTCATAGGCGCGGCTGGCGCCGAAGCGGTAGAGGCTGGAAGCGGCATCGGCCTCCAGTTCGGCGGCAAGCTCCGTCAGACCGGCGAGCAGCGTCTGGTTGTCGCGGGTCTCGGCGACCTTCATTTCCAGCGTCGTCTGCGCCAAGCGGTCCTCGATGCGGCGGGCGCGGCCGGACAAGGTGAGCGCCAGCGGCAGGCCGAGCATGGCAAGCGTGCGGTAGGTCTCGATGTCGATCAGCCGCTGCGACAGCGCGCCGGTGCTGGCCGGGGTCAGGCCGCGGTCGAGCACCAGCATGCGGGTCATGCCGTCGCCGTCCTGGCGGAAGTCGGTGACGATGGCCGCGCTGCCACGCTCGACAAGCGAGTAACAGAGGCTGGTCGGGTCGAAGCCGGCGACCTGCCTCTCGCTCGCCTGCGTCCATTTGCGGATCTCGAGCCGGATGCCCGAGATGACGGTTCCCGGCGGCGAAAAGCCATTGCCAAAGGGCGAATCCTCTTGCCCCCGGCCATTCTCGGCCAGCGGCCCTTCCCAGAGATAGGTCGAGAATTCCGTGTGCCGCTCCCAGCGCAGCGTCCCCTTGCCCCATTTCATGGCGTGGTGGCGGGCGTGACGCTCGGGAGCGGCGATGCCGAGACGGCGCGACAGTTCCGAAAGCACGGCGTGGTCGACCGCTGAGCCGCCTTCGGTCATGAAGGAGAGTTGGACAAGCACGCGCGGCTTCTCGACCAGCGGATGGGGGCGGGCGTGAACCTCGCCGAGCGCGCCGGGCCGGCCTTCATGCGCCGGAAAGCCCATGACGCTGCCCTGGCTGCGCGGCTGGAATTCAAGATTGGACGTCTCGTCCGACACGTCTGGTCCCCCTGGTTTCGACCCTTCGTGCAATGGCGTCGTCTTGCGGCAATCGGCAAGGGACGTAAACAGCAAAATTTAGCGCGAGGCGATATGCCGGCGCGGCGCGAAAATCGACCGAACGAGACGAATTGGATAAATAATTTGACCAGTTGGCGACAGAGGCTCTAATCTGCGCGATATCATTCCCTTCTCCAGGCGCTTCCTTTGAGCGACATTTTCTCCAGGATCGAGCATTCGCGCACCGCCGACGAGGTGGTGCAGCAGATCGAAAGCCTCATCCTCGAAGGCGTGCTGCGCACCGGCGACCGGCTGCCGGGCGAGCGCGAACTGGCACGCCAGTTCGATGTGTCGCGGCCCATCCTGCGCGACGCGCTGAAGGCGCTCGAAGCGCGCGGCCTGCTGTCGACCCGTCCGGGCGGCGGCACGCACGTCGCCGACATTATCGGCCAGTTGTTCACCAAGCCGGTGGCGGACCTGATCTCGACGCATCGCAAGGCGGTGGCCGACTATCTGGAATACCGCCGCGAGATCGAAGGCATAGCCGCCGAATACGCGGCGCGGCGCGCCACACCGGAGGACCTTGCCTTGCTCGATCGCATCATGGCGCGCATGGACGAGGCGCATCGTACCGGCGATTTCGACGACGAGGCCGAAATCGACGTCGAATTCCATCATGCGATCTGCGAATGCGCGCACAACATCCTGCTTCTGCACACACTGCGCTCCTGCTACCGGCTGTTGTCGGAAGGCGTGTTCCAGAACCGGCTCCTGGTGTTCACCGTGCCCGGCGCGCGCGAGGCGCTGCTGGCGCAGCACCGGGCGATCCACACCGCGGTCAAGGCCGGCGATCCGGCCGGCGCCCGCCAGGCGGCGATGGACCACATGACCTATGTCGAGCGTTCGATGGCGGAAGCCGAACGCAGCGGCGACTGGCAACGCGTGTCGCGGCTGAGGCTGAGGCAGCGTTCGGAAGCCGGCGACGGCGAACCAGCGCGCAGACGCTCCTAATCAATTCGATCAAGCGGGGACCATCATGAGCGACATTCTGACCATCGCAGACCTCAAGGATCTCGCGCGCCGGCGCGTGCCCAAGATGTTCTTCGACTATGCCGACTCGGGCGCCTGGACCGAGAGCACCTACCGGGCGAACGAGGAAGACTTTCAGAAGATCAAGTTCCGCCAGCGCGTGCTGGTCGACATGAGCAACCGCTCGCTGGAATCGACCATGATCGGCCAGAAAGTGTCGATGCCGGTGGCGCTGGCGCCGACCGGCATGACCGGCATGCAGCATGCCGACGGCGAGATGCTGGCAGCGCAGGCGGCAGAGGAATTCGGCGTGCCGTTCACGCTCTCGACGATGAGCATCTGTTCGATCGAGGATGTCGCCTCGGTGACGAAGAAACCGTTCTGGTTCCAGCTCTATGTGCTGCGCGACAAGGATTTCGTGCTCGATTTGATCGACCGGGCGAAGGCGGCGAAGTGCTCGGCGCTGGTGCTGACGCTCGACCTGCAGGTCCTCGGCCAACGCCACAAGGATGTCCGCAACGGGCTTTCGGCGCCGCCCAAGATGACGTTGGCCAACATCATCGACCTGGCCTCAAAGCCGCGCTGGTGCCTGGGCATAGCCGGCACCAAGCGCCGCACCTTCCGCAACATCGTCGGCCACGCCAAGGGCGTCGGCGACGTCTCTTCGCTGTCGTCCTGGACGACGGAGCAGTTCGATCCGCAGCTGTCGTGGAAGGACGTCGCCTGGATCAAGGAGCGCTGGGGCGGCAAGCTGATCCTCAAGGGCATCCTCGACAAGGAAGATGCGCTGATGGCGGCCAAGACCGGCGCCGATGCCATCATCGTTTCCAACCATGGCGGGCGCCAGCTCGATGGCGCGTCGTCGTCGATCATGGTTCTGGAGGAAATCGCCGATGCGGTCGGCGACAGAATAGAAGTGCATATGGACGGCGGCATCCGCTCCGGCCAGGACGTGTTGAAAGCGCTCTGCCTTGGCGCCAAGGGCACCTATATCGGCCGGCCATTTCTTTACGGCCTGGGCGCGCTCGGCAAGGAAGGGGTTACCAAAGCGTTGGAAATCATCCGCAAGGAGATGGACATCACGCTGGCGCTGTGCGGAAAGCGTCTGGTCACCGACATGGGCAAGGAGCAGCTCCGACGCTAAGTCAGTGACATCTGACCACGGAGATACCCAGACCTTGGCGGAACCCGGCATCCATTTCCTCGACGCACACGGGCCGGACGGCGTGCGTCTGTACGCGATCGGCGACGTGCATGGCCGGGTCGACCTGCTGGCCGCCATGCATGGCCAGATCGAGGCCGAGATCGCGAGGGACAGGGTCGCCGACTGGCGCATCATCCATCTTGGCGACTATGTCGATCGCGGACCGGACTCCAAGGGCGTCATCGACTTCCTGATCGAGGCACGCGAACGCGATCCGCGAAACCTGATGCTGGCCGGCAACCACGACATCGGCTTTCTCGACTTTCTCAAGACACCCGACCCGGAAGGGCTCTTCATCCGTTTTGGCGGCATCCAGACCGCGCAATCCTACGGAGTGACTATCAACAGCGGCAACGGCGCCTGGTTCGGCAAGGCGGAATCAGCCATGCGCAAGGGTCATCAAGCCCTGCTCGAAGCGGTGCCGCAAAGCCATGTCGACTTCCTGCGGTCGCTGCCACTCTCGGTGACATCAGGCGACTTCTTCTTCTGCCATGCCGGCATCAGGCCGGGCATTCCCCTGGAAAAGCAAAGTCCGCAGGACCTGATCTGGATCCGTGACGTTTTCCACGATCACACCGGCCTCTTCCCGAAGATCGTGGTGCACGGCCACACACCGGTCCCCGAGGCGGAAGTGATGGCCAACCGCGTCAATGTCGACACGCTTGCCTGGCAGTCAGGCATGCTTACCGCGCTCGTCGTTGACGGCGCGGACAAACGCATCCTGGAAATATCGATAAGGGAGCCTTAACGGCCCCGGTGCCCAAGGGCGCGAGGGATCCGGGCGCGAGGGATGCCCTGGCTTAGCGCAGGGAGGCGGTGACGCCGTAGCCGTCAACCGCATTGTGGTTGTTGGCGGCATCGGCGGCATAAATACCAAGACCGCAAAGTACGATGGCGGACAGCATGGCAAAGGACAGAAGCGCTGCTTTCACGGAGGTCATCTCTTGTTGAGCTTCCTGCATCTGTGCACGAGGCGGTTACCAATGCGTTGAAACGGAAAATACGTGTCAAAGTTTCGACGATTTCGCGCTTCTAGGTGTGTTCTGTATCGATGGTGTGTCGCACGGGTCACACAAAAGGTTCATCCCGGTTGCACAGCCGACATAGGGCGCGCGCCTTCTAGGATGGCGGGCGGACACAAGCCAAGGATGAAAGGGGTTTTCCCCAACCGGTTTCATGGTCGCGTGCCAATTATGTCACGCGGAGCATGAACGGTCGTTTAGAGCGGATCAGAGTTTGATAGAATCTCTGACCCGCTCTAACTTCTTGTTTTTACGCAATTCCCAAGGGGAAGCGCTGCGCGCTTCTCCCGGGAAAACCGCTACACACTTTTCCTGGAATTGCTCTAGATCGTCGCCACCCAGGCACGGGCGATGGCCAGACCAGCGGCATCGGCGTCAGGACCGTTGCGGGCCATTTCGCCGTCGAGCTTGCCGGCCCAGTCGGGATGGCGCGCGGCGATGGTCGGCGCGAAGGAGGAGCTCCAGTCCTTCACCATGGGCCGGTCGGCCTCGAAATGGAACTGGAAGCCGTAGACGGCGCGGCCGACGCGAAACGCCTGGTTTTCGGCGACATCGTTGCCGGCGAGCCGCACGGCGTCTTCCGGCAGTTCGAACGTGTCGTCGTGCCACTGGAAGATCGGGAACTTTTCCGGCAGCTCAGCCAACACCGGATCGGCCTTGGCATCGGCCGTCAGCGACACGCCGCGCCAGCCGAATTCGTTGGCCCCGCCGATGCGGTTCGCGCCGCCAAAGGCGCGGGCGACGAGTTGACTGCCGAGACAGATACCGAGCACGGCGCGGTCCTTGCCAGCGAAATCGCGGGTCAGTTCGAGCAGCGCCGGGAAATAGGGATATTCTTCGTCGGCCAGCGCGTTCTGGCCGCCGCCGAGCACCACCATGGCATCGTGGCCGGTTGCGTCCCGTGGCAGCGCATCACCCTTATAGGGAAGCCGCACATCAAGATCGGCACCCGCTTCGGCCAGTGCCGCACCGACTTGGCCGAGGCCGGTATTGTCGTAGTTCTGGACTACCAGCACCCGCATCGAAAAACCCTGCTGACATGAAAATGCTGTCGCGAGCGATATCATGGCGCCGGCGTTTCAGCCAAGATGCGTATCCCAGGAGAAAACTATGCCACTGCAGAACCGGGTCGATCCGTTCGGCGCCATTCACGCCGTGCCGGAGCGCGGCCTGTTCACCGGCAATCGCGGCATCATCCACGCCCCCGCGACAAAGACGCTCCTGAAAAAGCGCTGGGCGCTTCCGGCCTGGATCATCTGCGTGTGCCAATTCCGCAATGTGCAGCGCGAGCCGATGGGCCGCAACCGGCCCGGTGGCAAGGCCGGCTGGACCGAATTGTTCTTCCTCGACGAGGTGACGGCGCTCGCCGCCGGACATCGCCCCTGTTTTTTTTGCCAGCGTGAACGGGCCAAGGATTTTGTCCATCGCTTCGGCCAAGCCTTCGGTATTGCCGAGCCGCGCGCGCCACAGGTCGACAAGCGGCTGCATAAGGAGCGGCTGGCGTCGGGCGGCAGGCGGTCTGCGGTCGCGATGGATGCGCTTGCCGGCCTGCCCGACGGCGCGATGATCGCAGCTGGCGGCAGCGCCTATGCCTTGCGCCACGGCAAGATATTGCCATGGACTTTTGCCGGATACGGCCCGCCAACCAGCCCTGATCATTTCGGGGACGAGACGCTTGTGCTGCTGACCCCGGAAACGACGCTTGCCGTGCTGCGCCATGGCTTTCAACCCGTGTGGCATCCTTCCGCCAAGGCTTGACGCAGGCGGCCGTCTCGCTCATTCCTCGGCCATGCGCGCCAACTACAAGATGCAACGTCTGTTCGTGCCCGACGACCTCGGACCAGACATCGAGTTCGAACCCGGCCAGCAGCAGAGCCATTATCTCCTGCATGTGCTGCGGCTCGCCGAAGGCGCCGAGATCCTTGTCTTCAATGGCCGCGACGGCGAGTGGTCGGCGGCGATATCAGCGAAATCCAAGCGGTCGGTGCGGCTGAAAGTACTGGCGCCGCAAAGACCGCAACCGCCCTTGCCCGACCTCATCTATTGCTTCGCGCCGCTGAAGCAGGGCCGGCTCGACTATCTGGTGCAAAAGGCGGTCGAGATGGGCGCCGGCATCCTGCAACCGGTCATCACCCAGCACACGCAGGTGGCAAAGCCTTCCATCGATCGCCTGCGCGCCAATGTCGTCGAGGCCGCCGAGCAATGCGGCATCCTGGCTGTGCCGGAAGTTCGCGAGGCGGAAAAATTCGAGCGCCTGCTGACCGGCTGGGACAAGGAAAGGCGGCTGATCTTCTGCGACGAGGACGCCGCGACCAACAACCCACTGCCTGCCTTGCAGGCGGTAGAGGAGAAGAAGCTCGCCCTGCTGGTCGGGCCCGAGGGCGGCTTTTCCGACGAGGAGCGCAAGATGCTCCGCGCCCTCCCCTTCGTGACCGCCATTCCGCTCGGGCCACGTATCCTGCGCGCAGACACGGCGGCCGTGGCCGCGCTCGCGGCGATGCAGGCGACAATTGGCGACTGGTAGGACGTTGTCTGTTGCAAGAGGTGCTCGCGGGCCGAGGTCTTCAATTCCTCTTGACCTGTGGCTCAGGATTTTTCGCTTGATCGGCTACTGACATTTCGTCCATTTAGCGCCGGCGGTGGGTCCAACCGCCTTTGAGGGCTTGAAAATGGCGCGCGACACAACCGATTTCCGGCCAATCGAAGGCGTAGACGAGCTTGTCGAGCATCTGGCCGAAGGCAACAAGCCGCGCGAAAAATGGCGCATCGGCACCGAGCACGAGAAATTCCCGTTCTATGTCGATGGCAACGCACCGGTGCCTTACGGCGGCGAGCGCGGCATCCGCGCCATCCTCGAAGGCATGCAGAACAAGCTGGGCTGGGATCCCATCATCGATGACGGCCGCATCATCGGCCTGGTCGAGCCGACAGGCCAGGGCGCGATCTCGCTTGAGCCTGGCGGCCAGTTCGAACTCTCCGGCGCGCCGCTGGAAACGATCCACCAGACCTGCCGCGAAGGCAATGCACACCTGGCGCAGGTGCGCGAGATCGCCGAGCCGATGGGCATCCGCTTCCTCGGCCTCGGCGGCAGCCCGAAATGGTCGCTGGCCGAAACGCCGAAAATGCCGAAGTCGCGTTATGAGATCATGACGCGCTACATGCCCAAGGTCGGCACCAAGGGCCTCGACATGATGTACCGCACCTGCACGATCCAGGTGAACCTCGACTTCGAGAGCGAGGCCGACATGCGCCGCAAGATGCAGGTGTCGCTGAAGCTGCAGCCGCTGTCGACGGCGCTGTTCGCCAACTCGCCCTTCACCGATAGCCGGCCGAACGGGCTGCAGAGCTGGCGCGGCGACATCTGGCGCGACACCGACAACCAGCGCTCGGGCCTGCTCGAATTCTGCTTCTCGGCGGATTTCGGCTTCGCCGACTATGTCGAATGGGCGCTCGACGTTCCGATGTATTTCGTCATCCGCGACGGCCACTATCACGACATGACGCATATCACCTTCCGCCAGTTCATGGCCGGGGCCGCGCGCAACGAAGTGCCGGACGGGCTGCCGACGATGGGCGACTGGGCAAACCACCTGTCGACCTTGTTCCCCGACGTGCGGCTGAAGCGTTTCCTGGAAATGCGCGGCGCCGATGGCGGCCCCTGGCGGCGCATCTGCGCGCTGCCGGCCTTCTGGGTCGGGCTGCTCTATGACGAGGCGGCGCTCGACGCCGCCGAGGCGTTGACGTCGAGCTGGACCTACGAGGAAGTGCTGGCGATGCGCAACGCCGTGCCTGAACTCGGCATTTCCGCGCCCTTCCGCAACACCACGCTGCGCGAGGTCGCCCGCGACGTCATGGCCATTTCGCGAACCGGGCTGAAGAACCGCGGCAGGAAAAACCGCGACGGCTACGACGAAACGTCGTTCCTGAACACGCTCGATGAAGTCGTGGCGCGCGGCACCACCAGCGCCGAGGAGATGCTGTCGGCCTATCACACACGCTGGGGCGGCTCGATCGAGCCTGTATTCATGGAATATGCCTATTAATCCCGCGCTGACGAGCGGCAAAAGCCGCTTCAATCGGGCGTTGAAACGAACTAGGCTCTCTTCGAGGATTTCCCGGAGGAGAAGCCGATGCCTACCTTGTTCGACATGCTGACGCAGGCCCAGAACGGCAACGGCATGCAGGCGCTTGCCCAACAATACGGGCTTTCGCTGCAGCAGACACAGGCAGCGGTCGCCGCACTGCTGCCGGCCTTTTCACAAGGATTGCAGCGCAACACCGCCGATCCCTATGGGCTCGGCGCCTTCATGACGGCGATGGCAAGCGGCCAGCACGCCAAGTATTTCGAGGACGCGACGCGCGCTTTCTCGCCGCAAGGCGTCGATGAGGGCAACGGCATTCTGGGCCATCTGTTCGGTTCGAAGGATTTGTCGCGCGCCGTGGCCAGCCAGGCGGCGCAGGCGAGCGGCGTCAGCCAGCAGGTGCTGCAGCAGATGCTGCCCGCGATCGCGTCGATGGTAATGGGCGGACTGTTCAAGCAGACGACAAGCCAGATGCAGGCAGCGGCTGGTCTTGGTGGCGGCGGCAACAATCCACTGGGCGAGATCATCGAGCAGATGATGCGGCAAGGCGGCATGCAGGCGCCGGCGCCACAACAGCGCCAGGCGCCTCCGCCTCAGAACCCCATGGACAACCCGCTCGGCAAGGTTTTGCAGGACATGTTCGGCGGCGGCTCACCGCAACCACAAAGCCAGCCGCAGCCGGCACCAAATCCCTGTGGCGACAATCCGCTCGGCAAGGTGCTGCAGGACATGTTCGGCGGCGGCGCGCCGCAGCAACCACAAAGCCGACCCCAGCCCCAGCAGACGCAGAGCCCATACGGCGACAACCCGCTTGGGAAAATCTTCGAGGAGATGCTGCGGCAAGGCGGAGGCGGCGGCTTCGGGATACCCGGTGGACAGCCGGCGCCACAACCTCAAGCGCCACAGCCACAGCCGCCCCAGGCACCACAGCCGCAGGCCAATCCGAGCGGTCGGCCAAGGAACCCGTTCGACGACATTTTCGGCAAGATGTTCGAGACCGGCGCCCAGCAGCGTGACGACTACCAGAAGGGCGTGGAAACGATCTTCGATCAGTTCAAGCGAGACATGGACCGGCGATAGGCGTCAGGCGCCATCTCCCGGCAAGCTAGAAAAGAAAAGCCCGGTCCTTGGGAGGACCGGGCAGCGTGCAGGCAGGCCGGCGGGGAACCGGCAGGGAGTGGGGAGCCTGCATGAACCTTGGTCGCGCTGAACCGCAGAAAGGTTCAACAAGACCGAAACTGAACCAATCAGGCTACCTTGCGGGCGATATCCTCGATCGTTTCCACGCGGTCGCTGGCGATCTCACGCAGGATTGCCGTCGGATCGCGGCCGAACGGCACGTCGATCGCGACATGCAGGTCGGCGCGCGTCAGGCCGATATCGGCAAGCTCGGCATCCGACATCTCGCCCAGGCGGTAGAAAGCACGGCGGTTTTTCCAGGCGCGGTAGATATTGAAGGCCGTGTTGACCACGCGCGCCGCAACGGACGGACGCGAAGTGATGCGCGAGGTCTCGGTGGCGAAATCGATCGTGCTCATGTCGGTCTCCTTCAGACTCGAACAGACGAAACCCGACGATCGGCGCTGGCGACAGCGGCCGTTCCGGCTTCGATTCACATGCCTTCATGTGGACAATGCGAATTTGCCATCGACCGATTGATTAATCCAACGAATGTTTTTAATCTTTGGCATCAACACTAGTGATGGATCATGTCGATGAAAGCGCCGCTCGATCTCGATCAATTGCAGACCTTCATCTCGATCGCCGACACTGGCAGCTTCACGCGCGCAGCGGAAGAAGTGCACCGAACCCAGTCGGCGGTGTCGATGCAGATGCGCCGGCTGGAGGAGCGGATCGGCAAGCCGCTGTTCGAGAAGGAGGGGCGCACCAACCGGCTGACGGAGGAAGGCGACAAGCTGCTCTCCTATGCAAGGCGGCTGCTCTATCTCAACCGCGAGACACTTGCCGCCTTCGACGACCAGCGGCTCGAAGGCACGATCCGCATCGGCACACCCGACGACTATGCAGATCGTTTCCTGCCGGAGATCATGGCACGTTTCACCCGCTCCAATCCGCGCGTCGAACTGACCGTCATCTGCGAGCCGACGCCGGGGCTGGTCGAACACATCAAGCGGGGCAATCTCGACCTGGCGCTGGTGACGCACAATGATGTGCGCGGCCAGTCGGAGGTCGTGCGACGTGAGCCGCTGCTGTGGGTATCCTCGGCCAATCACGCGACGCACGAGCAGGAAATCCTGCCGATGGCCTTCGGCCGGCCGAACTGCATCTGGCGGCGCGCCGCCGTCGACGTGCTGGACCAGCAGAACCGCGACTACCGCATCCTGTTCACCAGCTTCTCGGCGACCGTGATCACCGCGGCCGTGCTGTCCGGCCTGGCGGTCTCGGTGCTGCCGGAATGCGCGCTCAGGCCTGGCATGCGGGTGCTGGGCGAAGCCGATGGCTTCGGCGCCCTGCCGGACTGCCGCATCGGCATCATGCGCGGCCAGACCTCGCGGCCGGAGATCGTCGATGCGCTTGCCCGCCATATTTCGGAAAGTCTGGACAACATCTCGATCCCGCTTGGCGAGGAAACGGGAACGTTCGACTTCGCGGCCCTCGCCTTCGCCAAGATGAAGCGGAGCAAGCCGAACCAGATCCTGCCGGGCTGGTAGATGCGGATCATCAATATCGGGGCTGACATGGCCGCCTTGACGTCGGCGCTCAACCAGCCCCCAATCGGCCAATGAGCGAAGCAGCATCCGAATCACGCACCAACGCTACCGAATACACGGTGAGCGAGATATCGGGCGCGCTGAAGCGCACGGTCGAGGACGTCTTCGGCAATGTGCGGGTGCGCGGCGAAATCTCGGGCTATCGCGGGCCGCATTCCTCGGGTCACGCCTATTTCGCGCTGAAGGACGACCGCGCCCGGCTCGACGCCGTGGTGTGGAAAGGCACGATGAGCCGGCTGAAATTCCGTCCCGAGGAAGGGATGGAGGTGATCGCCACCGGCAAACTCACCACCTATCCCGGCAAGTCCAACTACCAGATCGTCATCGACAATCTGGAGCCGGCCGGCGCCGGGGCGCTGATGGCGCTGCTCGAGGAGCGCAAGCGCCGGCTGCAGGCGGAAGGGCTTTTCGATGCGGGCCGCAAACGCCGGCTGCCGTTCATGCCCCGCGTCATCGGCGTCGTCACCTCCCCGACCGGCTCGGTCATCCGCGACATCATCCACCGCATCAAGGACCGCTTTCCGCTGCATGTGCTGGTCTGGCCGGTGCGGGTGCAGGGCGACACGGCGAGTGCGGAAGTGACCAATGCCGTGACCGGTTTCAACGCGCTGGCATGGGACAGCCCTATCCAGCGTCCCGATCTCTTGATCGTCGCGCGCGGTGGCGGCAGCCTGGAAGATCTGTGGGGCTTCAACGACGAGGCACTCGCCCGCGCCGTCGCCGCCTCGGGCATTCCGGTGATCTCGGCGGTCGGCCACGAGACCGACTGGACGCTGATCGACCTCGTCGCCGATGTGCGGGCGCCAACACCGACGGGCGCGGCCGAAATCGCGGTGCCGGTGAAGGCGGACCTCGAAGCGACGCTGGCCAGCCTCGGCGCACGGCTCAAGGCAGCCGTCCTGCGCAATGTCGAGCGGAAGCGGCAGGCCGCCCGTGCGGCAGCGCGTGCGCTGCCCTCGCCTGATCAATTGCTGGCGCTGCCGCGCCGGCGCCTCGACGAAGCGACATCGAGGCTCGGCCGTGGCCTGATGGTTTCCACCGAGCGTAAGCGGGCACGATTCTTCGCCGTAAAATTGACGCCGGCGATGCTGTCGCAGCGGATTGCCGAGGCGCGGCGCACCAACGACCGTAATCTTTTGCGTGCGCAAGGGGCGTTGCGTACTCTGGCGAGAAGCCGGCGGGCGGAACTCAATCGTGCAGCGGATCAGTTGCCAAAATGCGCCAAGGCATCGCTGCAACGGCACAGGCAGCAACTGGCTTTGCTGCAGGGCCGCATCACGATCGAGCCGACAGCACGGCGGCAACGTGTTCATAGAGATTTGCTGACCGCTTTGACGCGACGCGGCGGCCAGGCGATGCTGCTTAGGCTGGAGCGGTTGCGCGGCCGCATCATCCAGGCCGACCGGCTGATGGCGACGTTGTCGCACAAGGCCGTCCTGGCGCGCGGCTTCGTGCTGGTGAAGGACGCCGACGGCGCCGTCATCAAGCAGGCCGCGGACGTGGCGTCGGGTATGGCGCTTTCGCTGGAGTTCGCCGACGGCACTGCCGATGCGGTGGCAACCAGCGGCGCGGCGCGGCCAAAGCCCGCCGCCAGGCCCGCGGCCAAGGCCCCAGTTGCCAAGACGAGAGAACCCGGCAATCAGGGATCCTTGTTCTAAGAGCATGACCGACAATCCGCACCATCTGGCAACACCGTCGGGCAAGCCGCGCGCGCGAAGCTTCAATATCGACTTCGACGGCACGCCTGGGCCGTTCAATGCGATCACCGACGTGCCAGGGGTCGCGGTCGGCTATACGACGCTGATTTCAGGCGATGGTGCGCTTGTCGTCGGCAAGGGACCGGTGCGCACCGGCGTGACCGCCATCCTGCCCAGGCCTCGCGCCGAGCTGGCGACGCCGGTCTTCGCCGGCATCTTCAGCCAGAACGGCAATGGCGAGCTGACCGGCTCGCACATCATCGAGGAAACCGGCGCTTTCAACTTCCCGATCACCATCACCAACACGCATTCCTGCGGTGTTTCGCGTGACGGCACGCTGCGCTGGATGAACCGGGTGCTGCCAGCCGCGATCGACAGCGCCTGGGGTTTGCCGGTGGCGGCGGAGACCTATGACGGGTTTCTCAACGACATAAACGGCTACCATCTGACATCGGAGCACGTCGCCGAGGCGCTCGACGGCGCGGCCGGCGGACCGGTCGAGGAAGGCAGCGTCGGCGGCGGCACCGGCATGATCACCTTCGGCTTCAAGGCAGGCTCGGGCACGGCATCGCGCATCGTCGCATGGCAGGGGCGCACCTACACGGTTGGCGCCTTCGTGCAGTCGAATTTCGGCAAGCGGCACAATTTCTGCATTCGTGGCCGGCGCGCCGATCCCGAACTCACCGAACCGGCGATCCGCGAAGCCACGTCGCGCGCGGAAAAGGGCTCGATCATCGCCGTCATCGCCACCGACGCGCCGTTCCTGCCGCACCAGATGAAGCGGCTGGCACGGCGTGTGCCGCTCGGCGTCGCCATGACCGGCGGCTTCGGCTATCACAGTTCGGGCGACATCTTCCTCGCCTTCTCGACGGCCAATCCCGCCGCGGCGCTGGGGCTGTCTGGCCGCATCGCCAGCGCCGATTTCATTCCCGACGCAGACATCGACCCGTTCTTCGACGCGGTGATCCAGGCGGTGGAGGAATCGATCCTCAACGCCCTGGTCGCCAATGACGACATGACCGGCCGCGACGGCAATTTCGTGCCGGCGCTGCCAAAGACGTGGTTGAAAGAAAAGTTCGGCTGAGACGAAAACGCGGGCCGAACGGCCCGCGCTTTCAGACAGGATTGTCCCTGAAAATCTATTCCGCGGCCTTGCTGGAAGCCTGCTGGTTTTCGTCCGCCTCGGCAGCTTCCTCGAGCCGGGAAGCGATCAATTCCTGGATGTCGCCGACTTCCTCCTGGATGTCCTCCAGCGGTATGCCGACCTCGGCTGCCTTGGCGGCGCATTCGCGGGCCAATGTCTCGGCCTGTTTCTCGATCCTGGCGTGGGACTGGCAATGGACCTTTTCACCGATCCATCCCCGCAAGAACTCGATCGCATGTTCACTCATACTGCTTTTCCCTGGCGGCAAAGCCGGTTGGTAATCATAAACGTCGGCATCCCGCAAAGGATGCATGCTCCCATTCCAGCCGAGTCGCGGCCAGCCGGCAAGCCAATGCCGTCCAGGGTCCACAGAGCCGAAGGAAATCGAGGGGTGAAGAACATCTTCTGATTCTGAAGGACTGTACCGTTGGCGGGATCTGCCCGCTCCGAGCAATTGCTTCTACCTTTTACGGCTTCCAGTCCGTTTCGTATCTCAATGGCTGTCGCTGCAGCCGCCTTATGACGTTACGCTTCAAGGCGCGAGCCATCGAAGCCGCCGCTATATAGTGACATCCTCATGCGATGTCGACTCTCCTCAAGGCCTGTGCACACGAGCCATGCAAAGGTCGCATGGATCGCTGATGCGGTCAGAAGTTTTCGACCCATGGCCTGAGCTCCATTTCCCAGGTCCAGGCGCTGCGGTGCTGGCGGTGGATGGAGAGATAGGCCGCGGCGATCGCATCCGGCGACAGCCGGCGGTCCTGCGGCTCGGGCTCCTGTCCGGACGCGGCCGAGGCGATGGCCCCGTCGATGATGAAATGCGCGACGTGAATGTTCTTGGGCGCCAGTTCACGGGCCATCGATTGCGCCAGCCCACGCAATCCGAATTTGGGCATCGCGAAGCCGGCAGACCCGGCGAACGCCTTCACGCTTGCCGTCGCGCCGGTGAAAAGGATCGACCCCGAGCCCAAGGCCAGCATCCGGCGGGCCGCCTGCTGAGCCACCAAGAGCCCACCATAGGCCCCGACCAGGAGCGCCTGACGGACCGCCTCGGGATCGAGCTCTGCTATCGGGCCGCGAGCGCGGCCGCTGGCGTTGAAAACCACGAGGGAAAGCGGGCCAGCCTTGTCGGCGACATCAAACAGCTGCTCCACCGAGGCCGGATCCGAGACATCCGTCGCCACGGCTTGCGCGCCGGCTTGCGCCTGCAATGCACCGAGCTTCTCGATATTTCGAGCGGCCAGGACGATTTGGAACCCTTCCCTGGCGAGAAGACGCGCCAGCGATGCGCTCAATCCAGAACCCGCTCCGGCAATGACGGCGACATTGGATGTCATGTGACCTCTCCTTCTTCCACTGATTGCAACGGTTGGCGCATGCCGAAGTCTGCCGGATCAACGCCGCACCGGCAACGCGCAAGGCGGAAAGAAAAATGGCCGGGCGCGAAACGCCCGGCCAAAAGAAGGTCACAACCTTCAGAGGGGAACACCGTTCAGCGAAATGGGAGGAGAACACCGAACGGATTTTTCTCTTTTGAACCGATCTTCACGCAGATGCGACGAACGATTTTCCAAAATCAGCCGGGACTGCAAAAAATCCATTCGTTCTTGTGGCAACAGGCTCAACCCGCTCCGGTTTCCGGCTCAAGCAGGTCGGCGTAATGGCGGCGCGCGACGTCGGGATGCGAGCGCAGCCGGCTTTTCAGCACATTGGTTCCGACATCGCGAAACAGCGGATTGTCCGGATCGCTGGCCGGCCCGCGCGCCTGCGTCGCCAATTCCTCGGGGAGTTCGAGCAGCGGTATCGTCGCATCGAGTTTGGCGCTGAAGAAGAACGGCACCGAAATGCGTTCAATGCCGGCGGGCGGCGTCACGACGCGATGCACGGTCGCACGCAAATAGCCGTTCGAGGCCAGCTCGAGCAGTTCACCGATGTTGACGACGAGCGTGCCGGGAATGGGGTCCACATCCACCCAGCTGCCATCATAGTCGACCTGCAGCCCCTTATTGTCATCCTGAAGCAACAGCGTCAGGAAACCGCCATCCTTGTGCGCGCCGACACCTTGATCACCGCCGGTCGCCTCACGGCCCGGATAGCGCACGATCTTCATGCGGTGGTTTGGCTGCTCACGGTAGATCGGGTCGAAGGCATCCTCTGGCTGGTCGAGCGACAGCGCGAAGGCTTTCAAGAGCCTGATGGCCACCCCTGTCGCCTTGGCCTGCCATGCCAGCAGGGCGGGTTTGAGTTCCGGCAACGCAGCCGGCCACTGGTTCGGCCCCTGCAGCCGCGTCCAGGCGGGAATTCCGGGGCCTTGCGCTATGGGCTGGCGCTCGACGCCGATATCGAGCTGTTCGCGCCAGTCGGCCTTGCCCTTGGTCAGCTCGCCGCCGGCGCGCGTATAGCCGCGGAACTGCGAGGACTTGACCATCTCGATCGCGAGCTTGTCGGCCTCGGCCAAGGCAAAGAAGCGGCGGGACGCGGTGAGCACCTCGCTGATCTCGGCCCAGGAGATCCCGTGTCCGGCCAGGTAGAAAAAGCCGATGTCACGCGAGGCGGAGCGGAGATCCGCCAGAAATGTCCGACGTTCCGATGCGCCTTGCTCAAAGCGGCTCAAATCGAGCACGGGTACTATTCTGGGCATATCAGGCTCCTTTACCGGTTTCCTTCCGCCGCCAATGCCTACAAGTCTCATCGACTCCCCCTTGCCCGGAAAGAAACGATTGGCCCTTCAAAAGCCATCGCGACGAATAATTTTCCACGCCGCGCAGGCGATATGATGATGATCGTGATCACGGCAGGAGATATGGCCGAACTGAGAAGGGTGTTGCGTTGCGGTAAAGACGAGGAAGACTTCCCAACCTTATGGCGAGCCTGGCCGGCGACGGCGGCTTTCAGCATGCCGCGAAGTATTTATGGGCCTTTCTCCAATTTTTGGCGCTTCACGTCAGATATCAGCCGTAAATCCGTTTATAATAAAATTATAGTAAAATAATACTCGCAATATATTTGTTTTAAGCACAAAATTCCGTACCTGAATAGTCGCCGATACTGACGACCATCTTCGAGCTACCCAGTCCTGCCGACTTGAGGGCGATCACTTCAGGGGGGACTATCCCGACCGGCGTTAATCGCTTTGGTCCCGCTCTCCTGAGGGGCCGATCGCTCAAGAGGAGATCTCGAGATGGACGGGTATGACGAATCGATGTTCGACGACCTAGCCTTTGATGAAGCGGAAGGCCCCGCCGACAGCTATGACGAATTCGACGAAATGGACGAAGGCGACGGCTTCGAAGGTGCCGATGAAGGCGACGAAGGCGACGAGTATGACGCGGGCGACGAGTACGAGGCTTCGAGCTTCGACGAGATGGACGCCGGCGACGAATTCGATGAAGGCGACGACTTCGACGAAGGCGACGATTTCGACGAGGGCGATGATGACGGCTGGGACCAGGCGCTGGGCTTCGCGCTCGCGGCTGAAGACAGCGACGAGTTCTTCCGGCGCATCGCCCGCGGCATACGCGGCGCCGTGCGCACCGTGCGGCGTGCCGCTCCCACCATCGGCCGCATCGCCCGCGCCGTGGCGCCGGTCGCCAGCCTCATCCCAGGCTACGGCACCGCAATTGGCGGCGTTGCCAATGTCATCGGCCAGCTGATGGCGGACGAAGCCTCCGAGGACGAAGCGCTCGACGCCTTCGCCGAGCTCGCGGTGCGCAATCGCGCCGCCATCCCGCTGGTCGCGGGGCTCGCCGCCAGACGCGTGCTCGGCCCCGCCGCCGCCCGCATGCCGGCGGCCGCCCGCGTCCAGGCGGTGCGCACCGTGCGCCGCGCCGCCACCCAGCTCGTCAACCGTGGCGGGCCGACCGCGATCCGCGCCTTGCCGCGCATTGCCAACAGCGTGCGCCGCACCGCGGTCACCCGCCGGACCCCGGCTTCCGTCCGGCCAATGGTGCTGGCGCGTACCGCGCGCCGTGTCGCGGCACGCGGGCATGGCCTGCGCCGGCAGCTGACGCAGCCCTTGCAGAGAGGGCGGCGGATCGTGCGCCGCACGGCCGCGGCGGTCCGCTCCGGCATGTCTCCGGCACGCAACCTGGCGCGCGCCGCCGGGCGGGCGCTCGGGGGAATGGGCGGCATTGGCGGTTGGACCGGTGGGTATGCACCTGGCTATGGCCATGGCCAGGGGTCCGGGCGCCGGCGGCGTATCGTCATCCGTGGTCCGGTCAGCATCACCATCCGTCCCAACTGAAACCCTTTCGGTGCAAGAAGAAGGATCGTGGCGATGCGCACGGGTTCTTCGACCAGGCGGTTCCTGGACACCAAGCTGCGGGCGCTGAAGGCGCGCGCGCAGCGCCTGAACCGCCTGACGCCGCGGCGCATCGGGCTGCGTCCCGAAGACCTGCCCTATGCGCCGTCGCGAGCCCATTTCCACGCCGCCAACCGGCGGCTGGCCGCCATCGGCAACGCCATCAATCGGCAGATCGCCGTGATCGAACGCGGCTGGCCGCCGGCAACGGCGCAGGCGGCACTCACCCAGATGGCGTTGCTCGACCGCAGCATCGACCGGCTGCGCCGCAGCTTCGGCATGTTCTTCGAGGTGATGTCGCAGCGCGGTTCGGGTTTCGCGCCGGCGCTCGCCGCCCATGACGCGATCGCGATGGACTGTTATACCGTCGTCCGCGCGGCCTTGCCCGGCGTCTTCGCCGGCCCGCTGCTGAAGCCGCTGACCTACATGGAACACGGCTATTCGCCGGCAACGCAGCGTCGTGGCGTGGCGCTGGCACGGCTGCTCGGCGACAGCAATCCGTTCCCTGTGATCCGCGTCCCCTGGGACCGCGACAATCCCTGGCAATCGGTGTTCCTGCATGAGGTCGCGCACAATCTGCAGGCCGATATGGGCTTGTGGCAGGAGAACGCGCAGGCGGTCGGCAACCGGCTAGCCTCGATGCGCTTCGATCCGCTCGTGGTGACCATCCTGCGCCGCTGGCACAAGGAGATCTTCGCGGACCTCGCGGCGCTGCTGCTCGGCGGCACGGCGTCGGTCTGGGGCATGATGGAGTTCCTCGCCCATCCCGGCGCGCGCGCCTTGACCTATCGCCCCGGCGGCGCCCATCCGACCGGCTGGATCCGGGTCCTGATCCTGACCGAAATGCTGCGCCGCATGGGCTTCGCGGCCGAGGCGGCGCGCGCGGAACGCGTCTGGCGCGCGCTCTACAATCCGTCGCGCGGCCACAGGCTGCCTCCGGTGCTGCTTGCGTCGGTGCCGCGCCTCATCCCGGCGGTGGTCGACGAGATCGCCTACCAGCCTCGGCGGGGGCTGGGCCAGCACGCGCTGGCCGATGCCATTCCATTCACGCGCGCCGACGAAGCCCGCATCCGGCGCGGCGGAATCCAGATCGCGGCGGGGCGAGTACCCGACCTGCCGCCACGCTTTCTTGTGTCGGCCAGCCGTTTCGCGCTGGAGGCCGGCGCCGAACCGGACGCCATTGCCAAGCTCGTCATCAGGAACCTGGCCCAGCGCCAGGCAAACCGACGACCCGCCGCGCAACCGTCCCCAGCCGCACTCGTTGCATGAGGTGAGATGTCATGGCCGACCTGTTTACAACCGCCGCCAGCCCGGTCTCGAAATTTCGGTCGCCCGCCACGGTCGCCGTCGACAATCTGCTGCGCAAGACGCTGCGCGTCAGTGATCCGCGCGATCCCGACCAGATGGCCAACGCGCTGCTGAACTTCTACCCGCAGGAAGCGGACAGGGACCGCCGCGAACGCGCCGGCCTGCCCTATTCGAGCGTGCCCGATTATGTGCCGCAGGTGTGGAACAGCGGCCCGTCCTCGGTCGAAATGGCCCAGGCTCAGGACGATCTCGAGCGCGACCTGCAGACGCTTTCGACCTCCTCGCCACTGAAGGACATCCGCATCGAGATGATTGGCTGGGGCCGCTCGATCCGGCAGCTCGCCAATGACGGGCTGGCCGCCGCGCGCCTTTCGCTGGATTCGGTCAACCACGACCGCGCCATGTCGGCGCGCCGCCAGCTCGGCGAGTATTCGCGCCTGGCACGCTATGTCGGCACGCTGACCGATGGCAGCGCCATCCTGTTCCGGCGCTTTGCCCAGAGCTGCGACGTGCTGGCGGGGCTCATCCTTGTCGCCATCGGCGAGGGGCTGGCGTCCAACGGCATCACACGCAGCACCTCGATCGTGCGTTCGGCGGCCGGTGAGCTGCAGGCGCGCCGCAATGCCGTCATCATGGCGCTGCGCAGCCTGACCGGCTCGGTCGAAAGCGCGCTTGGCCAGGAGGACTGGCCGCGCGGCATCGAAGCCTACCGCAATCTGGTCCTGCAACTGGAAGCCGGCGGCCAGGCGGACCTGCGTGCCCTTCTGGAAGAGAATGCGCTGTCGCAGGCGATGGACGACCTGGTCGACCTCTCGACCGGGGCAAGCGTCGAGAGCCTGCGTGAACTATCGACCGCGTCGGCGATGCTGGTTCACCGCTTCCAGCGCCTGATCCAGTTCGGCCAGAGCATTCCGGTTCCGATCGACGTGCCGATCACATCGGGACCACCGGAATCGCCGCCGCTGGTGGCGTTCGTCTCCAGCCTGCAGCTCTTCGTCGATGCCTTCGTCGCCAAAGGCAGCTCGCGGCTGCTCTATGTCGCGCGCCCGCCGATCATCGTCTACGGCCTCTATGGCGCCGGCGGTCCCGACCAGGGCGCCGTCCGGTTGATGAACCTCACCATCGCGCGCGGTTTCCTGCTCGAGCAGGTCGACTGCTTCGCCGGCTGCGGCTGCGACGACGACGAGATCAGCTGCCAGGTGCTCCTGGATTACATGCTGTTCCTGCTCGACCGGGCGATCGATCTCTATGCGGTCGGCATCGATCCGGACGGCCTCGGTGAACAGGAGAGACGCGCGACCGCCGTCGGCCTCGCCGTCGGCGCGGTGCTGGACCTGACCGACCAGGTGGCGAACCCCGGCGTGCTGCTGTGCGAATTCAGCGACAAGCTGAAGACCAAGCTCGCCACCATCTCCGGCGAGTTGCTCGACCCGTTCGGTGGCGCTGGCGCCTGGGACCCCGGTCTCAAGGGGCTGATGGTGCGTGAGCTGCGAACCTTCTACCAGGCCGAGGAGCAGACCGAGCGCCTGGTGCGGTCGCTGACCCAGCAATGCGACTTCAACGTTTTCAACTTCCGCAACAACCAGTCGCTGATCCGCTGGATGATCCGCACGATCCTGCAGAACACGTTCAACCAGGGCACCAACCTGCCGAGCCCGGTCCAGATGCCGTCGCCTATCGCGAGCTCGATGGCTAGCATGGGTCAGAACCGTCCCGACTACTGGTCGGCGTGAGCAGGCATGAGAGGAGCAGGACAATGGCTGCGAAAATTCCGTTTCCCTATCATCCGGCCAACAAGTTCCACGCCGGGGTCAAGGCCCGCTTCGAAGTGGAGGCCCAGACGCCGCAATCGATCGACCTGTTGACCAAACAGGTCGATACCGGCAGCCAGGGAACCCAGAAGGCCATCGGCGACGTTGCCAAGGCGATCAGGAGATATCCCGATGGAGACCAGTCGAAGACCTTCGAACGGCTGACCGCCGCGATGGAGACTATCGCCACCGCGCTGCAGAACCAGCCCAAGGGTAGCGAGATCGACAAGAAGCTTGGCGACATCGGCAAGGCGATCGACAGGTTTGACGAAACGGTGCGGTCGTTTGGCCTGCGCGACAAGGACAATGTCACGGCACTCTACGCGGCGGCGGTCGACACGACCGGCGACATCGTTGGCCGCACGAATGCGGGCCAATGGCTCATCCGGGCGGAATTCCCGTCGCTGCAGGCCATCGTCAAGTTTCAGAAGACCAAGCCGCAGGACGAACGGCGCAGCGAGTTCGTCAAGCGCGTGCGCGCTGTCGAGCCCGTCCCACCAGGCCTTCCCGCGACGATCACCGACAGTGAGCTGGCGCGCTTCTTCGACCTGGTGCCGGCCGTGATCAGCGCCATCAATGCCAGTCAGGACACTGGCTCCAGCGAGCCGCCCAAAGCCTGAAACCGTGAGCCGCCAATTCGAGCAACATGAGGTCTGTTATGGCTAGCGAATCCAATGAGGTCATCCAAAGGCTGTTCCAGCGCTTCTTCAGGGACGAGCTGCCCGGATTGTCGCCGGCGGACCGCGCCGCTTTCGAGAGCGAGTTCGAGGGCCGCTACGGCGAACTGCTCGATCGCTCGTCCAGTGCGACGACAACGAGCTTCGCGGATCTGGTGGGCTTCGGCGACGGGCCGCTCAAGCCGTTCGACGCGCTGCAGATGCCGTTGCTGCGCAATGACTTCGACGAATCCATCATTCCGCCGCAGCTGCAGGCCTCGGCAGAACTCTATTACATCTACCAGATGGACCGCATGAAGCTGTTCCAGGTCGTCGATGTGCTGCGCCGGCTATTCCAGAACGGCCAGATCCGCATCCAGCGCGGCCCCGGCGCGCGCGGGCTCTACATCCTCGAGAAGTGGCGGCCGATCCGCTACAAGCGCCGCGACCGGCTGATCGCCTATCGCCGCGTCTTCAACTATGGCCGCGCGCCGGTGCCGTCGGGGGCGATCGTCAACCGCAGCTTCCACTTCATGCTGGTCGCCTTCATGAACGCGATGTCGCAATACTTCCAGGATCTGACCATCGGCCAGGTCATCCGCGGCAGCTCGACCATCAATGACCGGCCGTTCGCGGCGCTCGCCACGGTGCAGCGTGTCGGTACCGACCTGCGCTACCATCTCGACCGTTCAAGCTATGGCAACATCCTGGCGCTGACCCGTGAAACCGGCCAGTACGTGCAGCAAATCTTCGAACTGTTCGACGCGCCCGACATCAAGAAGTCCTTCGACGCCAACACCAAATGGGATGTCATCGAAGCCGTCGCCAACCGGCACTTGGGCGGCGCGGCCGAGATGTCGCAGCGCGCCAAGATGGCGGATGCGGGGCGCAGGACGCTGCAATACATCGCCGAGAACGATTTCCGCACGACGATCACGCCGGCCGAGTTCGACGCCGACGCCAAGAAGATGGGCTCGCAGGCCGACGCGTGGCTCGCCGCCTACCGGCTGACGCGCGAAGGGCGCCGCTTCCCCGGCCTCGATGGCGATCGTGTGCACTGGTCGTACGGGCTCAACCGCAACACCGCCTCGCGCATCGCCGCCTAAACCGTTGCAGCTGTTCAGCATCCGGTGGAGTCGCCGGACAGCTCCAACTCTCTATTTCTGAAGGGTGTCCGCGATGGACCACCATCTGGCTCTTCCCGGGCGCTTTTCGCCCAAGCCCCCGAACATCGTCATCGATGCGCCGCTGGCGCTGTCGCCGATGGGGCTGCTCGTCACGGTGACGCTGTCGCAGTCGGCTCGGGTGTGGCTGCCGCGCGGCTTCTACACCTTGCTCGACAATGACGAGTACTACCGCCACCGGCCGGACCAGATGGGCGGCGGCTGGCTGCATCCCGATGCGCGGGACGCGACGCTCAGGGAATTGGTGCTTGAGCTCGAGCCGTGGCGCCGCGCCTGGCAGAACGGCCGGCTGTCGTCACGCGTACACTGGGTCGGCGATGCGCAATATGAGAGCGCGCTGCCCGAGCGCGAAGGCACTGCCCTGCTGCCGCGCTTCGAAGGCTGTTGTGCCGCGCTTGAAGCGCGGCTTGGCGACCTCGCCGGCACCGCAGCACCGCTCGACGAATGCGCGCGCGACGTCATTGCCCTGTCGGCCGCGCTGCAGCCCGAGAGCACCTACATCCTGACCATCGCCGGCAGCGCCGGTGCCCGGCCGCCGCTATGCGACTATCTGGAGCGGCTCGCGTTTCCGGCCACACGTCATCCGGGCGCGATCCCGGGTTGGTCTGGTCCGGCCTTCTGGCCCGCCGCCGCCCCGATCGCCGCGAGCGGCCGCAGCGCCGCCATCGTGCAGGTCGTCGCGCCGGTCATCCTGGCGCTGCCGGACGGCTGGAGCGAAACCGACTGGGCGCTGGAGGATCCAGCCGACCATGACGAGACGCCGGACGATCCCTGGCGCAATGCTTGCGCGCTCTGGTACGAGCTGGCACCAGTGGAGGCGGCGGCATGAAACCGGCCCGCCTCCACCCGGTCCACGGCCTGCGCACCAATGCGCGCGACCTGGTGATGATCAGCGTCGCCGGGCAAGTGGCTTCGCCGACAGAGAAGGGAACGCCGTGGCGCATCGGCTACGACGGCAGGCCGCGCTCGCTGCCGGGCACCGGCGGCATCGTGCTCAACCATCGCGTCGGCGACCCTTGCGTCGGGCTCGCCGGCGATCATGTCGAACCGGCGGTGTCGATCCGCAACGAGGCGCGCGCGGCCGGCGGCAGCCCTGATGCCGCCAACCAGGCGCTGCAGAGCTATTCCTGCGTCGGCAATCACGCCATCGTCACGACGGGGCGCGCCGCCGGCGCGCGCGGCGTGGTGACCGGCAAGCATGGCGGCGTCGACACGGTGCTGATCGACTTTCCGCTGCCGGCGATGCGGCAGATGGCGATCGGCGACCGCATCCAGGTCTGGGCCTATGGACTTGGCCTGCGCCTGACCGACTATCCCGACGTTGCGATCTGGAACTGCTCGCCACGGCTGCTCGCGCGCTGGCGGCCGGTGGAGCGCAACGGCAGGATCCACGTCAAGGTCACGCATCGCATTCCCGCCCGCGTCATGGGTTCGGGGCTGGGCCGCAACAATGTGCTGCGCGGCGACTACGACATCCAGATGTCCGATCCGGGCATGGTGCGTCGCTACAAGCTCGGCTCGCTGCGTTTCGGCGACATTGTCGGCATCATGGACGCAGACAACCGCTATGGCCGCTCGCGGCTGGGCGGACATGTATCGGTGGGTGTGATTGTGCACTCGGACAGCACCGTGGCGGGTCATGGCCCGGGTGTCGTCTCGCTGCTTTCGGCACCGGCTTCGCTATTGCAGCTTGAGCTCGATCCGAGCGCCAACATCGCCAGCTATCTCGATATCAGGCCGCCACAGCCGGCGCGGCCATCCTTTCCGCTGCCGACGGTCGAACAGCGGGAAAGAACCGTGGCGCGGCTGCGCCGGCGGGCTACGGCGGCGGACGCAAAAGTGGCGGCCGGTCCGGGGTAGCCCGGCAACGGGCAGGCATTGAACAGGACGCAGGAAAGGGAGCCGGCATGTCATATCTCGACGAACAACTCGACGCGCTGGTTGACGAGGCAGCGCAAACAGTCGGCCACCGCCGGCCATGCGGCTGCGCACAATGCCGCCGGCAACAGGGCTTTCGCGCCGTGGAGGTCAGGCGCCGGCATTTTCCAAGCGGTGGCTGCGGCTGCGGTTGCGGCGGCGACACCTCCTTCGACGAAGCCACCGTGCGGCGGGGACGTGCTCCGCGGCCGGCGCGCGGCCAGACCTCGGCACGGGCTCGGGGTTCGCAACTGCCGGGCTGGCGCGGCTGGACGCCGCCGGTGTCGCTGGCCGCCATCGATGCGGCGCGCACCGCCGCCGGCAGGGGCCAGGCCGTCGATCCATTGCTGCGGCCGTTCCTGGCGCCGGGGCCGCAGGTCTATCGCATCACCCGCGCCGGCATAGACCGCGACCGTCCGCTCAGCATCGGCATGACCAAGGGGACCAATTCGATCGCGCAGAGGATTGTCGAACATTACCGGCAGCCGAGCCGCGCCGACCCCCGGGTCAACACCGCGATCCGCAACCTGCAACCGGGCCAGGTCCTGGTCCAGGCGGCTCGCCTGACCCGCCAGGCGATGCATCCAAGGCGGGCCCGGAACTATGAGGGCTGGCTGCAGGACCGGGAGCGGCCACTGCTCTATGACCCCAACAGCACCACATTCGATGAAGCGGGGTTGATGTACACCAACTGAACCAAGGGAGATCTCCATGCACGGGCAAGTCGCACCTCATGCAAGGTCGGTATGGGCCGACCTCGATGCCATCGTTCTCCAGGAGGTCAAGGCGCTGCGCTCGGTCCCGCCGCGCCCGGCGGAACCACAATTTGGTTCCGACGAGGAGTTCATGGATCGCGCGACGGCCTACCTTGAGGGCCGGGGCGAAGAGGCCCGTCTTCTAGTGGACCGCCTGCGCGACATGCTCGGCCCGGCAGCGGACGCGGACATGGCCGCGACCGACGTCCCACGGGAGGTGGAAAGCGGAGGCGGGATCTACGATGTCGCTCCGCCGGATGTCGCGCCGCCGCAAGCCGAGCCACCACAAGCCGAGCAAGACACATGACGCTGTTCTCGCCAGCGCCCTTCGAACTCGACCGTCTGGCCGACGAAGCGGATTATGCGGTGGTCGGGCCGACCGACGGCCGCGCCAGAGTCGCGCACACCAACCGCTTTCCGCACAGCGCGGTCTGCCATATCGAGCGCGACTTCGGCGACGGCAGGCTGACCGGCTGCACCGCTTTCCTGATCTCGCCGACGCGCCTGCTGACCGCCGCACACTGCATCACCAGCCCGATCCGGCAGCGGCTTGGCCTGCCCAACCTTGCCGTGCGCATCCGGGTCACGCCGGGCCGTGCGTCCCGCGACGCGCGCCCCTTCGGCTGGCAATGGGCGAAACGCTGGCACGTCAATCCGCCCTACCGCCGTCGGCCATCCGCGCTGCACGATGTCGGGCTGATCGAACTCGAGCGGCCGTTCTCGCCGGCGCCGGGTTTTTTCCGGCTGTGGTCGCCGAGCCGGCAGGATCTCGACAGGCTCCGGGCCTCGCGTCTGCTGCACATTTCAGGCTATCCGGCCGACAAGCCGGAGGGCACGCAGTGGGAGCATGCCGAGCGTCTCGACCGGATCACCGAGCGGCAGCTTTTCTACAGCGTCGACACCTGCCCGGGGCACAGCGGTGCGCCCGTCTGGATCCAGCGCCAGCAAGCCGGCCCGCCGGTCATCATCGCCGTTCACACCGCCGGTCCGCGCCCGCATTCGGGCGGCGCCTGGGGCTGCCGGCCGGGTGTGCCGCTGGCGCCGGCCGGGCTGTTCAACCGCGGTGTCAGGATAACGCCGGACCTGTTGCGCTCTATCAACTCCGGATTCGCACCCTGACCTGAAAATTGATGGCCCCAAATGATTTTGGGAATGCTAATATTCCGGGAAGTGTTATAGTTCGGGCCATCAATGCAGCATTCATACGGGTTGCGCCGTGGTCCGGTGGCGTGGCCGTTTGCTAAGGCGCCAGGGCTTGTGATTGTAATGAGTTTCCTGCCAACTAAGGCGTTCGGTCATGATTGGGCATGCCGAGAACTTGCAGAGGCTTTCGGAGTTCGCCGAAGAACTCTCCGCGTCACGGAATGAGCGGAACACCGATACGGACACATCGAGTTTTGTGGTGAACGGCCATTCGCTGGTCGCCATCCGGCATCTCGAAGATGAGGAGCCTGGCGGCCCGAGCGGCCATGGCGATCAGCGCCCCGTGGGCCGCATCGTATGCGCCGGCACTCACTATCTGATCTATGACGCAGTCTATGTTCCGGCAACCGCCGACACACCGCTCACGGCCGCCGATATACTGACGCGGCGCGAGCTGCAGATCGCGCTGCTGATCGCCGAAGGCAAGCTCGACAAGGAAATCGCACGCCAGCTCGGCATCAGCGGCTACACGGTGCGCGAACACATCAGGCGGATCTTCGCCAAGCTGAATATCGGCCGCCGCTCGGCAATCGCATCTTGCGTGCTGCCCGGATGGACGGATTTTCGCCATGATGTCCGATAGATCGAGGCGCTGCCTGCGACCAGCATGGGTCAGCCGATGCCTTGCCTGAAGGGTCAGCCCTGAGCAGCATGCCGAAGAGTTCGCGCGGCTCGTCGGGGTCGGCCAGCATGTCGAGTTCCTGGTAGAGGCTGGTCGACTTCAGCTGATCCCTGACATAACCCAGCGCCGAAAAGTCCTCTATGGCGAAGCCTACGGAATCGAACAGCGTGATCTGGGCGGCATCGCGCCGGCCCTTGGTCGCCTGATATGACCTGCCACAGGTTATCGGGCACATGCTGCTGGATCTCGCCTTCGATGGGGGTCTGCTGGGGATATTCGACGAAGATGCCGAAGGCCGGCGATCGCCCGATGTCAACATCCCTTCATTCTTGACACTATTTAAAGTATCTGTAATAGTTTTTACAAAACAAGAGACCGTGGATTTCGGGGAGGCCAATGGCGATACGCGATGTTCTGATGCGCGGGGATCTAGCGCTGACGCCGTCGGAGGAAAAGATCGTCCGGCTGCTGTTGACGGACTATCCGACCTCCGGCCTTGGCACCGCCTCGTCGCTCGCGCGGCGCGCCGGCGTCAGCGATCCCACCGTGGTCCGGCTGGTGGTCAAGCTCGGCTATGAGGGGTTTCCGGATTTTCAGGCAAAGCTGCTCGCCGAGGTCGAGGCCAGGCTGCATTCGCCTCTGTTGATGATGGAGACCAAGCGGCAAAGCGGTTCCAGCGACAGCGCGGTGCTCGCCTATCTCGATTCCGTCACCGCGGCCCTGCAGAAAGCCACCGCCGCGACACCGGTCCAGACCTACGAGCGGGCCGCCCGCCTTTTGATGGAGGCCAAGGGCGAGATCGTTCTGGTCGGCGGCCGGTTCAGCCGCCACATCGCCGGCATGCTGGCCGGATATCTCGCGCAGTTCCGCAGCGGAGTCCGCGATCTCGGCGTGCTCTCCCCCCAGACATTCGACACGCTGGCCGATCTCGGCCGCCGCGACGTGCTCGTCGTCTTCGACTATCGCCGCTATCAGCTCGACGTGATGGCCTATGCAAGCCAGGCGGCCGCGCTCGATGTGCGCATTCTTCTGTTCACCGACCAATGGCTGTCGCCGATATCAGACCTCGCCGAAGTCACGATCGTCAGCCCACTCGAAGTCGCCTCACCCTATGACACGCTGGCGCCGGCGATCGCACAGATGGAGGCGTTGACCGCCCAGATCGTTTCGACGCTGGGCGATGACGCCCGGGCCCGTATCGAGAGAATCGAGAAAGTGCGGCACGCCAATGCGGTGACGCTCGACAGCGATGCGGAAGGCCAGACGGTTGGCCCCCGAAAAACAGCTGGACCACGCAAGACACCTGGACCCAAAGCAGCAAAGCAGGACGACAAGGCATGACCCAAACCTTATCCAAGCTGGCCCTACCCAAGCGAGACGAAGCCTTCCGTGCCGGCGAGACGGCGCTGCTGCTCGTCGACATGCAGCGCATCTGGCTGGAGCCGGGCGCAGACCCCTCGCATCCGGAGCGCGGCCCAGACCATTATTTCTACCGGCAGACAGCCTTGCAGACGATCCCCAACCAGGAGCGCCTGCTGGCGGCGGCGCGGGCCAATGGCGTCGAGGTGCTGCACACCATCATACAGAGCCTGACCGAAGATGGCCGCGACCGTTCGCTCGACCACAAGCTGACGCCGATCCATGTCGCGCCCAGGCTGCCCGAAGGCCTGCCGGTTGCATCGCTGGCGCCGGTCGGCGACGAGATCATGCTCCCGAAGACCTCGTCCGGCATCTTCAACTCGACCAATGTCGACTACCTCCTGAAAAACCTTGGCATCCGCTACCTCGTCGTGGTCGGCGTGCTGACCGACCAGTGCGTCGACATGACGGTGCGCGACGGAGCCGACCGTGGCTATCTCGTCACCTGCGTGTCGGATGCCTGCGCCACCATCACCCAGCAACGTCACGACATCGCGCTGAAGGCCTTCGGCGGCTATTGCTGGGTCACGGACACCGACACCGTCGTCGACCGCTTCAACGCCCTGGGAAAAACGGCATGACATCGACCGTCGAGCCCCTCGTTGCCGTCGTCACGACAGACCTCTCCGCCATTACGCGGGGCCGCTTCGTTACTGAAGGCAAGTTGCAAAAAACCGCCGCGACCGGTGTCGGCTGGCTGCAGGCCAATCTGTCGATGACGCCGTTCAATTCGATCGTCGATCCCAACCCCTGGGGCTCGTCGGGGGACCTTCGGCTGATCCCCGATCTCAAGGCACGCTTCCGCACCGAACGGACGGGATCGGCGACCCCGTTCGACATGGTGGCCGGCGACATCGTCGAGCTCGACGGCAGCCCGTGGCTCGGCTGCACGCGGACCATGCTCCGGGACGCGCTGGCGGAATTGAAGGCTGCGACCGGCCTTTCCGTCATCGCCGCCTTCGAGCACGAATTCCACATTGCCGATGGCAGCTTCGCGCCGGCGCATTCGATGTCCTTTGCGGCGCTGCGCCGCACCGACCCGTTCGCCCCCAATCTGATGGCGGCGCTGGAGGAGGCAGGCGTCGGCCCCGAAGTCGTCATCGCCGAATTCGGCAATGAACAATTCGAAGTGACGCACGAGCCGGCCGATGCGCTGACGGCAGCCGATCGCGCCGTCGCCATCCGCGAAATCACGCGCGAAGTGGCGCGCAATGCCGGCTGGCGCGCGAGCTTCGCGCCCAAGATCGCCCCCAATGCCGTCGGCAACGGCGTGCACATTCATTTCAGCTTCGTCGACGAAGACGGCAAGCCGGCGACTTACGATGCGGCGCGGCCCGGCGGCCTCTCCGCCAAGGCCGGCGCCTTCTGTGCCGGCGTGCTGCGCCATCTGCCTGGGATGACCGCCATGACGGCGTCGAGCGTATCATCCTTCTATCGCCTCAAGCCGCACAGCTGGAGTTCGTCCTACACCTGGCTCGCCGACCGTGACCGCGAGGCGTCGCTGCGCATTTGCCCGACGGTGACGATCGGCGGACGCGATCCGGCACGGCAGTACAATGTCGAGTACCGGGCGGCCGACGCCACCGGCAATCCTTATTTGTCGCTGGCCGCGATCATCCGCGCCGGGCTGGAAGGGCTGAAGGCGGATCTTCCCTCGCCGCCGCTGGTCACCGGCGACCCGACGCTGATGAGCGAGGCGGAACGGGCAAAGCTTGGCCTGGTGCGGCTGCCCGAAACCTTGCCGGCGGCGCTGGACGCGCTTCTGGCCGACAAGACCGTCACGGGATGGTTCGCCCCGATCTTCATCGAGACCTTCGTCGGGCTGAAGCAGCATGAAGCCGAGCGCCTGGCCGGCCTCGATCCGGCCGCCATCTGCGATCTCTACCGGACGCTCTATTGATGACCGCACGGAGTGAAAGGAACACGCCCGCTCAAGGAGACTGGCCCGACGCCGTCGAGGTTCTCAACGAGCACGGCCGCTGCGACATCGTGCTGCTGTGCGAGCATGCGTCCAACCACATGCCGGCCGAATATCGGCAGCTGGGGCTCGATGCCAGCCACCTGCGGCGCCACATCGCCTGGGACATCGGCGCCTCGGAGGTGACGCGCCTGTTGTCGGCGCGGCTCGATGCGCCGGCCTTCCTCAGCGGCTATTCCCGGCTGCTGATCGACCTCAACCGGCCGCTGGACAGCCCGGGCAGCATCCCCCTGCTGTCGGAGGACACCGACATTCCCGGTAATGCCGGTATCGACGCGGCGGAACGGGACCGACGCGCCAAGATCATGTTTTCGCCGTTCCATGACCGGGTGACCGCACATCTCGACCGACGGGCGGCCGAGGGCAGGCCGACGCGAATCGTGACGATCCATTCCTTCACGCCGGTCTTCCTTGGCGTCGCAAGACAATGGCATGCGGGCGTGCTGCATGACCATGCCGCCGATCTCGCCGCAGCGATCCTTTCGGGCCTGCGCGCCGACGCGTCGCTCAACGTCGCGGCCAACGTGCCCTATGTGATCAGCCGCGACGCCGACTACGCCGTGCCCATCCATGGCGATGATCGCGGCATCCCTGCTGTCCTCATCGAGATAAGGCAGGACCTGCTGTCGACACGGTCCGGCATCGAGGAATGGGCGGACCGGCTGGCGGCGGCGCTGCCCGCCCGCGAGACGGAGACAACTTCGTGAAGAATCTCGCGGCTCACGCCAGCCACTCCTTGATCGCCGGGCGAGCGAGAACGGCACGCATGCGGTCCTCGGCGTCGGCGACAGCCAGTGTCATCGGGGCACGGGTCGGACCGCAATCGACGCCGATGACGCGGAACGCCGCCTTCATGCCCGGCAGCACACCGGTTTCCAGCAGTGCCTCGACGAAATCCTGCGACACCATCTGCAGCGCCTTCGCCTGGCGCAGATCGCCGCCGCGAACGGCCTGATCAATCGCCACGTAGAGCCTGCCGAGCAGATTGTAGGTAGTTCCGATACCACCCTCGGTGCCGAGCATGCCGGCGGCGGCATAGATCTCATCGAAGCCGTAGTAGAACAGCTTCTGCGGCTGCCGCTTGCGCAGCAGGGAATATTTGAACAGGTCGGTGGAGGTGAACTTGATGCCGACGACATTGCTGAGATCGAGCAGCCGGACCAGCAGGGGAAGCGGCAGCGGCCGGCCGGTGCGCAAGGGGATTTCATAGACGATAAGCGGCAGGTCGGTCGCCGCCGCCAGCGCCTGGTAGTAGCCGAAGACTTCTTCGTCGGAGAACGGGTAGGAATGCGGCGGCAACGCCGACAGCGCGTGATAGCCGAGCTTGCGCGCCTGCCGCGCCAGACAGATGGAATCACGCAGGTTCGGCATGCCGACATGGGCGATCAGCTTGACGCCACTTGAGACCGCGCCGGCGAAGACCACCTCTTGCTGCGCCAACAATTCGTCCACCGTCAGCAGGCCGGATTCGCCGCTGCTGCCACCGACATAGAGGCCTGCCAGACCCTGGCGCAGCACATAATCGTTGATGTTGCGCTGCCGTTGCGGATCGAACTCGCCGGCATCGCTCAGTCCGGTCATCAGGGCGGCATACATACCCGCCAATTGCTTGGTCATTGGGATCCTCGGTTTTCCAGATTTGTCATGATGTGGCTTCGCCAGCGTGGTGGCAGGCGACGAGATGCTGGCCGGTGCCGGCGGAGCCGAAATCGCGCCGTGCCGGATCGACCTTGGTGCAGATCTCGGTCGCCAGGGGGCAGCGCGGATGGAAATGGCAGCCGGGCGGCGGCTTCGACGGATCCGGCACGCCACCGCCGAGCACGATGCGGCGGCGTGTGCCCCCCGCCTTGGGATCGGGCTCCGGGATCGCCGACAACAGCGCGCGCGTATAGGGATGCAGTGGTGCGCCGAACACCGCTTTCGTGGTGCCGATCTCGACGATGCGGCCGAGATACATCACCGCGACGCGGTCGCTGAGATAGCGGATCATCGACAGATCGTGCCCGACGAACAGATAGGTCAGGCCGAGGCGCGGCTTGAGGTCGTCGAGCAAATTGACGATCTGCGCCTGGATCGAGACGTCGAGTGCCGAGATCGGCTCGTCGGCGATGATGAATTTCGGATTGGCGGCAAGCGCGCGGGCAATGCCGACGCGCTGGCGCTGGCCGCCGGAGAGTTCGAACGGATAGCGGTTGCGCAGCGCTTCCCGGAGACCCACCAGCGCCAGCAATTCGCTGACACGGGCATCGCGCGAGGCGCGGGTGCCGATCTTCTGCGCACGCAACCCTTCGCCGATAATGCGGCCGACGGTCATGCGCGGGTTGAGCGAACCGAACGGGTTCTGGAAAACCATCTGCATGTCGCGGCGGCGCTGCTTCAGCTCCTCGCCTGTCGCGCCCGCATAATTCCTGCCCTCGAAGACAATGCTGCCGGCGCTGGGGCGCTCAAGGCCCAGCACGGCGCGGCCGGTCGTCGATTTGCCGCAGCCGCTTTCGCCGACCAGCGCCAGCGTCTCGCCGCGCATCACCTCGAAGCTGACGCCGTCGACGGCATGCACCGCGCCGACCTGCCGCCTGAGCACGCCGCGCCGGATCGGAAAATGCACCTTGAGATCGGTGACGGTGAGCAGCGCTTCCTGCTTCGGTGCCGTCACGGCCGGCTTGTCAGCGGCGCCGGCGCCCGTGCGCGGCCCCCGTTCCACCTCCCGCCAGCGCCAGCAGGCGACGGTCTGATCGGCACCGGCAGCTTCCAGCGGCGGCCTTGCCTGGCGGCAGCGCGCCTCGGCATGGTCGCAGCGCGGCGCGAAGGCGCAGAAGGTCGGCGCCAGCGTGACATTGGGCGGCGCGCCCTTGATCGGCACCAGCCTGGTGTTGGCCGCCGTCAGCGACGGGATCGAGTTCAACAGGCCGATCGTATAGGGATGCTTGGTTGCCGAAAACAAATCGCCGACCGGCGCGCTTTCGACGATCGAGCCGGCATACATCACCGCGACGCGATCGACGAAGCCGGCGACGAGGCTGAGGTCGTGGCTGATCCAGATGATTGCCATGCCGAGCTGCTTCTGCAGGCGCACGACCAACTCGACGATCTGCGCCTGGATGGTGACGTCGAGCGCGGTCGTCGGCTCGTCGGCGATCAGGATCGACGGTTTGCACACCAGCGCCATGGCGATGCCGATGCGCTGCAACTGGCCGCCCGAGAACTGGTGCGGAAAGGCGCGCATGCGCTGCGGCGCGTTGGCGATGCCGACCAGCGCCAGCATGTCGAGAGCCTGGCGTTCGGCCTCGGCGTCGTTCAGGCCCTGGTGCTCGCGCAGCGCCTCGGTCAGTTGCAGGCCGATGGTCAGCACCGGATTCAGCGACGACATCGGATCCTGGAAGATCATGGCGATGTCGCGGCCGCGTATCTGGCGCAGCTCTCTATCGGGCATGGCCAGGAGATCGCGGCCACGAAACAGCGCCCGGCCCGCGGTGACGCGGCCGGGCGGCTTGCGGATCAGGCCCATCAGCGTCTGCACGGTGACCGATTTACCGGAGCCGCTCTCGCCGACGATCGCCAGCGACTCGCCCTCGGCAAGGTCGAAGGAGACGTCGTTGACGGCATAGACGGAATTGCCGCTCGGGCCAAATTCGACGCTCAGCCCCTGCACCGAAAGCACCGCCTGCTGCCCGATCCCCTTCGCGGCCCTGCCGACGGCAAGCGTGTCGGCGCCGATCATTTGCCACCCATGATGTGCTGCGGGTCGAGCGCATCGCGCAGGCCGTCGCCGACGAAGTTGATGCTGAGTACGGCCATGGCGATCATCGCGCCGGGCGGGATCCACATCCAGGGCTGGCTCTCCAGGATCGACAGCGTGCGGGCGTCGCGCAGCATGTTGCCCCAACTGGCGGCCGGCGCCTGCGCGCCAAGGCCGAGGAAGGAGAGCGAAGCTTCGAGCAGTATGACGGTCGCCACGTCGAGCGTGATCGCCACCAGGATTGGGCTGAGCATATTGGGCAGGATGTGTTCTAGGATGATGACCGGGGGCGAGGTGCCGAGCGAGCGCGCGGCCAGGATGAATTCCTGGTTGCGCAAGGCCAGGATCTCACCACGCGTCAGGCGGGCGATGGAAGGCCAGCTGAGCAGTCCGATCACCACCATGGTGTTGAAGATGCTGGGCCCGACGACCGCGACGAAGGCAATGATGATGACCAGGCGCGGGAAGGTCAGCACCATGTCGATCAGGCCCATCAGCAGGAGGTCCACCTTGCCGCCGAAATAGCCGGCGACGCAGCCGATGAAGATGCCGATCGCCGCCGAGATCGCCACGGCGACGAAGCCGACCGTCAGCGATATGCGGCCGCCATAGAGGATGCGGGCGAAGATGTCGCGGCCGGTGCCGTCCGTGCCCAGCCAGTGCATGCCGCCAGGCGGCTGGTTGTGACCTCTGAGATCGATTTCGTTGGGGCCGTAATGGGCGATCAGCGGCGCCAGCACGCAGGCGAGCACGATAATGGCGAGCATGATCAGGCCGAGCGTTGCCAGGCGGTGGTTGAGGAAGCGGCGCGCCGCCTCGCCCCACAGGCCGCGCGATGCGCCGGCGGCGATCGTCATGTCGAGGGCGGCGTCAGTCATAGCTCACCCTGGGGTCGAGCACGCTGTAGGCGAGGTCGGTGCCGAGATTGGCCAGCATGACGATGATGGCGGTGATCAGCACGTAGCCCATGATCACGGGACTATCCCTGTTCACCACGGAATCGATGAACATCAGGCCGATGCCTGGCCACTGGAAAATGGTCTCGATCACCACCGAGCCGCCGAACAGCGTCGGCAGCGCCAGGCCGAAGACGGTAACCAGCGGGATCAGCGCGTTGCGCAGGCCGTGGCGCAACGTGATGGTGCGGGGCTTGAGGCCCTTGGCCTTGGCGGTGCGCATATAGCTCTGGTTCAGCACTTCGAGCATGCCGGCGCGGGCATAGCGCATGAAGATCGCGGCACGGAACAACGCAAGTGCGGCTGCGGGCAGGACGAGGTGCCTGAGATTGTCGAGGAGCGAGAAGTTTTCACCAGCCGTGGAAATGCCCGACGACGGCAGCCAGCGCAGCTCCAGGGCAAAGACGTAGACGAGCAGCAGTCCCATGAAGAAGTCCGGGATCGAGACGCCGACAAAGCCGGCAAGCGTCAGCGAATAGTCGGTGAGCTTGTATTGCCTGAGCGCCGAGATCACGCCCAGCGTGGTGCCGATGACGAAAGCGACGAGCAGTGCGACGCCCATCAGTTCCAGCGTCATCGGCAACCGCTCGACGATGATGTCGCCGACACTGCGGCCATTGACGAAGGAGCGGCCGAGATTGCCGTGCAGGATCTGGCCGATCCAGTGGAGGTACTGGATGTAGACCGGCTGGTCGAGGCCGAGTTCGCCGCGCCGCATGGCAATCAGTTCCTCGCTCGACGGCGCCTCCGCCGTGATCATCGCCAGCACCGCGTCACCCGGCATGGCATGCGCGATGGCGAAGACGATCACGGTGACGCCGAACAGCACCGGGATGCTGAGCAAGAGTTTGCGCAGGAGATAGCTGAGCACCGGCCTCTCCTATGGCTGAAGGCGGTTTTGAGACAACGGATCGGGAGGCTCGGTCAGAGCCCCACGACCGGCAAGGCTATCCGCGGCTATTTCGCCACCTCCCATTTCTCGACTTCGTTGTAGACGGGGTGGTTGAAGATCACGAGCGGCTGTTGCTTGAAGTGCTGGGCGAGGCCGACGATGCGGTTGTTGAAGGCGAGCGGCCGCACCTCGTTCCAAAGCCAGGCCTTGGGCAGGTCCTGGTTGAGGATGCGCGAGGCCTCCTGATAGCTCGCGGCGCGTGTGGCGCGGTCGTTTGACTCCAGACCCTTGTTGAACAGCTCATCGACCTTGGGGTTGCAGTAGCCCATGGCGAGCGGCTTGGCGCCGCAGACCACCAGGGGCGAGCCGAGCGAGGGGTCGAGCCCCATGCCTTGCGCGAAGAAGCCCATCTGGAAGCTGCCGTCGGCATAGACCTGGTTGATCGCCGCCGGATCGAGCAGGCGCGGCTGGATGTTGACGCCGACGGCGGCCAGATAACTCTGGATGGCGGTGACGGTGTCGACGTTCATCTGGTCGGAATAGTAGTAGATGAAATCGACCGGCTGGCTCGCATCCCAGCCCGCGTCGGTAAGCAACTGCTTGGCCTTGTCGGGATTGTAGTCGTAGGGTTCGAGGTCCTTGGCGCGCGCCCAATCCTGCGGGAACAGCGTGTTCAACAGTTCGCCGGCGCCCTGCTTGACGGTGTCGATGATCGCCTTGCGGTCGATGGCATAGAGCATCGCCTGGCGCACGCGCACATCGGCGAAGCGCTTGTTCTCCAGATTGAACTGCAGATAGGTCGGCAAGCCGGCGGAGAATTTCGGCAGCACCGTCAGATAGTCGAGCTTCTGCAGGCGGGGCAGTTCGGAGATCGGCACGCCGCCGCCCTCATAGGACATGGCGTCGACCTCCTGCGTCTCGAGCGCGGCGATAATCGGCGGCACGTCCTTGTAGATCTGGTAGATGATGCGGTCGAGCTTGGGCGCGCCGAGGAAATAGTCGGGATTGCGGTCGACCTCGACATACTGGTCGCTCTCATACTTCTTCCAGATAAACGGGCCGGTGCCGACCCGATTGACCCAGAACGCATTGCCCTTGACGTCGGCGGGCGCGACCTTGCCCAGGATGTGCTCGGGAAAGATGCTGATGGCGATGAGCTGCAGCTCGACCCAGAGCGGCTTGGCGCTGTCGAGTTCGATCTGCACGGTCGCGTCGTCCAACGCCTTCACCCCGGCAAGCGAGGTGGCCGAGCCATCCTGGAAGGCCTTGTATCCGGCCACGGCGGAAAGCTTCTGCGCCCAGGGCGAACCAACCTTCGGATTGGCGTAGAGATTGAGGCTGAACACCACGTCCTTGGCGGTGAAAGGCGTGCCGTCATGCCATTTGACACCATGGCGCAGGTTGAAGACATAGGTCTTGCCGCCGTCCGCCGTCTTCCAGCTCTCGGCCAGCATCGGCTGCACGCCGTCGCCCGTCCATTTGATGTGGACGAGGCCCTGCAGCACGGTCTCGTCGAGCCGATGGCCGCAGGTGGTGTGCAGCGTGCCCATCTCGATGCAGCCGGTACGCATGGCGGAGCGGAACGTGCCGCCTCCTTCGGCCTTCACGGCACCCGCAGCAAGCATGAGCGCCAGCGCCGGCAAAAGGCTGATCAGAAATCGTCTCATGGAATTCTCCTCCCTTGGATTGTCTCGGCCGGTCGTGGCTGACGTCTGAGCGCGCTTTCTCGCGGTCGTTTGGTCGCGGTTTGGCGTCCGGTCGCTCATTGCAAGCAGCGACCTCCTCCTACCCTTCGGTCGCGCCAAGCCCCAGCGATCCACAACTCCTTGCCCTGTGCTCGCTTGCGGTGACTGGTCTAATAGCTTAAAAGGTACACCATGCACAATATGCCGGTTCGAAAAAAATTGTCCGATGAAGTCCGCCTCCGCCTGGAGGCGATGATCCGGGACGAGGTCTATCCGGTCGGCGCTTCGCTGCCGTCCGAGCGCGAGTTGATGTCGATGTTCGATGTCGGGCGCCCCTCGGTGCGCGAGGCGTTGTTTGCGCTGGAAAAGATGGGCCTCGTGCGCATCAACAGCGGCGAGCGGCCCAAGGTGACGCGACCGACGCCGAAGAACATGCTGGAGCAGCTGACGGGCACCGCGCATCTTTTGATGGACCAGCCGGACGGCATCGGTCATTTCGAGCAGTTGCGGCTGTTTCTCGAAGTCTCGATCGCGCGCCATGCCGCGGAGGTGGCGACACGTTCACAGATCGACGCGCTGGCGGCGGCGCTTGCCGAAAATGAACGCGCCATTTCACGCGCCCGCGCTTTCGCCCTCACCGACGTCGCCTTTCACCGCGTGCTGACCGCGATCCCCGGCAATCCGATTTTTCTCGCCGCGCACGAGGCGCTGGTGGAATGGCTGATCAACCAGCGCATCCACATGGCCAATACCGAGCTCGAAAACCGCATCAGCTTCGCCGGGCACAAAAACGTGTTCGAAGCTATCGAACGGCACGATCCCGAAGCCGCTGGCCAAGCGATGCGGGAGCATCTGGAAAACGCCCGGCGCAAGTTCAATCCGGGCCAGTCGAAACCCGACTAATAGAAAGATCGCGGCTATCTACGCCGCGTGAAACGTCGGGGCCATCTCGTCTAGAGCGATGGCCCCATCAGGATACGGCTGCCGTCGCTGAACCGGGATAGACGGAACCTGTGAAGGTTGTGTCCAGCCTCGTTGCCCTGGATCAAGTCGGACAGGACGCGGCCCATGCCGGGCCCTATGCCGAAGCCATGGCCACTCATCCCGGTCGCGATGACGAGACCCGGAACCGCTGCGGCGCGATCGACCACCGGCACGACATCCGGCATCGCATCGATCATGCCGGCCCAGCTTGCCCTGAGCGGCACCGCCTCGAATTGTGGGAAGAGCTCCTTGAACCCACGATCGATGGCGTGAAGCGCCCTGGGCTCCGGCACAGGATTGAGAACGCGCATCCGTTCGAACGGGCTTTGCTTGTCGGCATCCCATTTGCGCGGGGTAGACCAGCTGTCGGGATATGCACGAGGCGCCGCCGGCAGGTAGCGCGTACCGAAAGGGTTCGCCTTCAGGGCGGGCAGATATTTCGGTGCGTGACGCAATGCATCCGGCCCGACATAGAGCAGGTGGCTGCCTCCCGCCGCCAGCGTGTATCCACCGTCCTTTCTACGCCGGAAGGCGATGCGTTCGTCCGCGGCGGCGCCAGCATGGATTTCCGGCATCGGCGCGGTCGCCGCGACGGTCGTGCGGACACTGAGCTGCGGGATCGAGACGCCATGCGCGCGCAGGAACAGCGACGTCCAGGCACCGCTGGCGACAAGCACGTTCGACGTGGCGATGCGGCCTTTTTCGGTCCAGACACCGCTGATGCGCCCCGCGGAGATATCGAGCATGCGCGCCGCACAGTTCTCGATGATGGTAACACCCTGGCGAGCGGCCAGGCGGGCAAGTGCCGGCACCGCGACCCAGGGCTCGGCTCGCATGTCCGACGGCGTGGTCATGGCACCCTTGAAGGAGCGAGACATGGCTGGGATCAGCTTGGCGGTCTCGCCCCCGTCGAGGAGGCGCGTGTCGACGCCATGGGCCTCGGCGATCTTCAGGAACTTGGCGAAATCAGCCATTTCCTTGTCGGTGCGCGCAAGATAGGTCACGCCGGTCTGTGTCAACCCTATGTCCTCGCCGCACTCCTCGGCCAGTTGGCGCCAGAGACGCTGCGCTTCGATGACGATGGGGAGTTCGTCCGCGTCACGGCCCTGCTGGCGGATCCAGCCCCAATTGCGCGAGGACTGTTCCGCGGCGATGCGTCCCTTCTCCAGCAAAGTCACTGGTATGTTGCGCCGGGCCAGGAACAAGGCCGCGGTCACACCGATGATGCCACCGCCGACAATGACCACATCCGACGTCTTCGGCAGCGGCGCTTGAAACTGGATCGGACTGGCCTCGGTGAAAGGGAAGATCGTCAAAGGATTATCCTTGTTCATAAGCGTGGCACGACGCCGATGGCTGGTCCCGGTGGCGCGAAAGTCGCAAGCCACCCACGACGTGCGTCAACGAGGACTACACGACCGGTCTCGAAAATTTGCATGCCAGCTCAATGAAATTGTTGACCACCCGTCGAGGCCGCTTCTCGTCGCTGCGGCCAGACTTCGAGAACTGCGCCGCGGCCGCCAGTACATGCCGTGGCGAAAATTGGATGGTGGTTCAGCTTTTCAGCTCTCGAAGCGCCGTCAGATCGATCTCGGTGATGTGCCAGCGGCCGAGATTCGCCGTGTAGAGTTTGTTGCCCTTGAAGGCGATGTTGGTGGGATGCGCCAGTGTGGTGGCCGCCGGGTCCTCGATCAGCACTTCGAGGCCTCGGTCCGGCCGCCAGCGATAGATGCGGCTTGGCTCGTAGCACGAGATGAACAGCGCGCCGTCAGACGCGAAGGCGAGCCCATCGGGAACATTGTGCACGCCTTCGACGACGACTTTTCGCGGCCCTGCCGTGCCGTCGGCGAGGATCGGCACATGGCTGATGCAGGGCGCGTCGCTCTCCACGACATAGAGGCCGTTGCCATCAGGCGCCATGGCCATGCCGTTGGCGAAGGACATCGCCTCCCGGCACCACAGGCCACCCTCGCCGGTCTTGAGGTCGTAGCGGAAGATGCCCGAACGACTGTCTTCGCCGACGCTGTCCGACACGTAGAGCCAGCCCCTGGCCTCATCGACGATCGGATAGTTCGGCACGCGGATGCCGGACGACGCGAAGCGCTCCATGCGACCTGTCGCGGCGTCCCGGCGGAAGATCGCGGCATGCCTGAGATCGCAGGCAAAGCAGTTGCCCGCGCTATCGAAGGCGATGCCGAGCAGAAAGCCATCCGTGCCGCCCATGCGCTCGACCGAACCGCCGTCGGCGGCCAGCCGCAGGAGGTCACCTGTCTCGGTGCCGCACCAGATCGAGCCATCCCGGTGGACCGCCACGCCCTCAGGATGCGCGACGCGCGGGCTGGTGAAGATGCCGTCGAAGAAGACGCGCGCGGCCGACATGTCGAGCAACGGCTTTGGCATGGATTAGCTCCTTGCGGTGAACAACCTCTGCTGTGCAGCGATGCAGCGCTCGACCATGACGCGGTCCGCGGCGAGGATTTCCGCGATCAGCGCGCCGCGCTCCTTGGCACTGACGAATTCCAGGCGACGCAAGCCGAGCGGATCGATGCGATTGCGCAAGATGGCGAGCGTATCGCTGGAAGGCAGCGGAACCTCGCGGTAATCTGCATCGAAGGTCACCGCAAATCCGGTGGCGTCGCGGATCTGCTGCTGCGTGGTACCAGGCATTGTCTCGATGACGATCAATTCCCGGGATATCTGGTCGAGCCGAAAGACGCAGAGATCGGTGAAGACCAGCGCCTTGCCGGTGCGATAGCCCATCGGCTCGCGCTCGGCCGGCGTCAGCAGCCCGCGTGCGGAACTGGCGATCTCGACCCCCTCGACCAGCGACTGGGCCGAATGGCGGGGAACGTAGAGCAAATAGTCGCGATGCATGTTGGCGACATCGGCCATGCCGCCCTGCCCCGGCAGCCGGATCAGTCCGCCGCTTGGCTTGCGCAGCGCGATGGTGTTGACGCGGCCGCGCCGGTCGACCTGGGCTGCGCCGACGATCTCATGCGTCACGGCACCGGCCTGGTAGTAGGTCGAATAAGTATCGTCGCCGCCTGCATGCGCCGCCGCCGTCTCGCAATCAAGGCTTTCGATCAGCGACAGGATCATCGGGCTCGGCGCGATGTCGAGATGGCCGCAACTCATCGTCGCGATGATCATGTCCGGCGCGTGCGTTGCCTTGGCCAGCCGGTAGGCGACATTGGCGAGCGGCGAGACGGCGCCGGCACTGGCGAAGCTTTCATTGTCGAGTTCGGCCGCGATTCTTGCGGCGATGATCTCGTCGACGGATGCTTTCCTGTCGCCATGCACGAGGCCAGGCATCGCGAGGACAGTCTCGGCGCTGACTTTCGCAGCTTGTCGGAGCGGCTCCGGCACGCCTTCCGGAGGCATGCGCAGATTGTCCGCCAGGGCTGTGTCCCTGGCCGCGAACGCCTTCGACAATGCCGGATAGTCCGTGACGTAGAATGGCAGGCAGGATGCCGGATAAGCGCCGCCCGGCGCGAGCGCTATAGCCGAGACCTGATTGCGGGTGAGGATGTTCTGGCGGCCGTCCTGCCGCAGCGCCCCGACCGGGACAATTTCCTCGACCGTGACCAGCACCTTGCGGGCAGCGCCGGCCATGGCGAAGTCCAGGGCACGCGGCCCGATAATCTGCACATTGCCGCTTTCGTCGGCGCGCTGGGCATGGACGACGAACGTATCGAGCCGCAGCGGCGGGATAGATCCCGTATCTGTTCCGGTCACCGGGTCAGGCCTGGCGCTCGCGCCCGGCACACGCGCCAGCATGTCCGATCCCAGTGGCAGTTGGAACGGCATCGACGGCAGGTTCTGCTGCGCCGCCCGCAGCGCCTGGATCATGGCGAGTGCCGTCCAGTCGCGAACAGGGATTGCGCCGGCCTCGGCAGCCGCGCGGAACCTCGGCGGCAACCCAAATATGTCGAGACTGGAAAAACAGAGATCGATTTTCGCAACGGCATTTGCTTCGAGCAGCAGTTCAAGCGGCAAGCCGCCAGCCCAGCAGACGTAGTGCAAGTCCTTGACGCCGGAACGCGCGACAGCGCGCAGCAAGGCGATCGGCAGCCGGGCGAAATGGTGGCCGCCGACGCCAAGCGAGTCGCCATGGCCGACCATCGCGGCCAATCCCTCGATATTGGTGAAGCGCGGCCGGTTCGGCTTGACCAGGGACGTCTCGGAACTGTTCCTCACAGCGCGGATGCCTCGATGCGGTAGCGGGTCACGAACGGGTTTTCGGGCGAGAATTCCAGCGCCGTCGCAATGCCGGATTGCGCGATCGGATTGTCGGCCAGGGCGGTTGCCGGGCCGAGGCCGAAGGGCGAGCAGATCGGCTCGATGCCGATGGCGACATGACGCCCATTCCAAGGGGCGGCCTTGCGGCCGCGATTGGAGTACCACAGCAGGAGGCTCGGGAAATGCGCCTTTTGCCAGGAGAGTTTTACGCGATAGCCCTCCGCGTGGTTGGCAAGCGCCGCGGTGCCGTCCAGCCCTTCGATCTGCAGCAATTCCTCGGTATCGGCGGTGAGCGGTAATCGCGAGGCGTCGGCCATCCCGCCGGCGCGCGCCGGCACGCTGGTCAAGTCGGCGAAGGATTTGCCGCGGGCGAACAGTTCCGCGCCGGGTTCGACGTCATGCGGGTAAGTGCGGCCTTCATAGAAGCGGCCGAGCTCCAGCGTCGCGGCGCCTGTCTCGAACGGCAGCCGGAAAACCGGATGCAGGCCGATCGGCAGGCGGCAGGCACGGCGGACGACGATCCTGAACTCGATGTCGATGGCCGGCGCCGACGGATCGGGCCGCACCGTCCTTTCGACGCGTTCGACCGGACTTGCCTGGGGATAGGCAAGCGACATCGACAATGACCCACTGCCGCTAGCCTGCCATGTCCACTCATGGTTGGAGCCGTGGCCATGGACCTCCTCCTCCGGTTCCGGCGAACCCATCACGCGCGCCCAGTTCCCGGGCCATCCCTCGGCAGGCACCGAATAACCGAAGGGCACGCAGGGCCATTCGCCGCGCAGTTTGCGCAGGATGCCTGGCAGCGCCTCCGTGCCGGGTTCGTTCGACCACGGCGCGATGTGCATCGGCGAGACCTGCCTGCCGTCTTGCAGAATGAAAGTAACCGGCGCCAGCATGGCGCCGAGCCGCTGCACGGTCAGCGCGCCGTAGGCCCAACCTAGTCCGCGATAGTCGTCGCCGCCCTTCACGGCCCGGCCTTCTTCACCTTCGCAATACTCCTCTCGGCGAACTCCCTGACGCGCCGCTGGCCGATCTCGCCGCGGTAGAGGTCGCCTAATATGTCGCGCTCCATGGCGAGACCGGCGGCCAGATCGCCCGCCACGGCGTGCGCCGTCAGCGTCTTCAACCCTTCGATCGCGGCGGCGGGTTCGGCGGCGATCATACCGGCCAGTTCCAGCGCGCGCGGCATCAAACTGTCGACGTCGACGATTTCGTTGACCAGGCCGGCATTGACGAATTCGGAGGCCGGCACGATGGCGCCGGTCATCAGCAGAAAATTGGCGCGGTTGCGGCCGAGCTTGGCGACGCTGCGCTGCGTGCCGCCGCCGCCGGGGATCAGCCCGAGCTTGATCTCCGGCAGGCCGAGCTTGGCGAACTGGTTGGCGATGACGATGTCGCAGCACAGCACCAGTTCCATGCCGCCGCCCAGCGCAAAGCCGTTGACCGCCGCGATCACCGGCTTTGCATTGTTCTCGATCGCCGCGTACATGCGCGTGCCGGCGGCCTGGAAAATGTCGAACTCCGGGCCGGTCTGCGCGGCATATTCCTTGATGTCGGCGCCGGCCATGAAGCCGCGCCCCTCGCCGGTCACCACGATCGCACCGACGCCCTCGTCGCCGGACAGCGCCTCGAAGGCTTCGGTGATCTCACCTTGCATCAGCCGGTTCATGGCGTTGAGCTGGTCGGCCCGGCGGAAAGTGACGACCGCGACGCGGCTTGATATTTCAACCGTGAGTGTCTGGTAGGCGCGCATCGTCAGGCCGCATCCACGGTCATGTCGCCGGATGCTTCCAGCGCTGCGATCTCATCCTTCGAGAGACCGAACTCGGCCAGGATCTCGCGGCCATGCTGGCCGACCAGCGGCGCGGGCCGCTCGATGGTCGCCGGCGTCTCGCTCATCTTCACCGCCGGTGCCACCACCCGCACCTTGCCGCCGCGCGGATGATCGTAGCTGGTGATCATGCCCATATGCGTGACCTGCGGATCCTCGGCCGCGCGGCGGATGTCCTTCACCTCCGCGCACCAGATGTCGGCTGCCAGCAGCCGCGCCAACAGATCCTGCGTGCCAAACTTTTTGGTCTCGGCATTGACCTTTTCGAACACCTCGTCGCGCTTGTCGAACAGGGTCTTAAGATCGTCGTAGACGGCAAGCTGTGGCGCCCGCAGCACCTCGTACAGCGTCTTGAACGGGCTCATGGCGATCGAGATGTAGCCGCCGTCGCTGGTCTCGTAGATGCCGAACGGCGCCTGCATGCCGGGATGGCCGATGCCGGAATTCGGCCGCACGAAATCCTCGCCGAGATTGAGCACGGCGACATATTCCTGGTTGAGATGCGCCAAAAGACCGGCCAGCAGATTGACCTCGATCTTCTGGCCCTTGCCGGTCTTCTCGCGATAATAGAGCGCCGACAGGATGCCATAGACCATGTTCATGGCGCCGATCTGGTCGGCGAGGCCCGCGCCGGCGGGAACCGGAGCCTGGTCGCCGCGGCCGGTGTTGGCGATCAGCCCTGCCAACCCCTGGATCAGCATGTCCTGACCGGGGCGCTCGACATAGGGTCCCTCCTCGCCATAGCCCGACCCGGAGCAGTAGATGACGCGCGGATTGACAGCCTTGAAGTCCTCATAGCCGTAGCCGAGCTTGGCCAGCACGCCGGGACGGAAATTCTGCACGACGACGTCGGCGCTCTTCGCCATCTCCATGATGATGGCATGTACCTTGCGGCTCTTCAGGTTCAGCGCGATCGAGCGCTTGTTGCGGTTCCAGGCGAGGAAGTTGGGGCTCTCCGAGCCGCCCACCCATTTAGCGAAGAATGTCATGCCACGGAACATGTCGCCGGCGCCGGCGCGCTCGATCTTGATGACATCGGCGCCCATGTCGCCCAGCAGTTGCGTGGCGAACGGCCCCTGCAGCAGATGGCTGAAGTCGAGGATGCGGACGCCTTCGAGGGCCTTGTTCATGTCATGTCTCTTTGTGTTTCAAAGCAGTTCGGGAACGTAGCGCGGGGCGGCGGTCAGGCCGCCATCGACGCGCAGGTCGGTGCCGGTGGTGAAGCCGGCTGCATCGGAGGCGAGATAGACGGCGGCTTCGGCAACCTCGGACGGCTCGCCTATGCGGCCGAGCGGATGCATCTTGACCCAGGCCTTGGCGAGGTTGCCGCCAATCTCCTTGATCAGCTTGTCGTTCATCGGCGTGTTGATGGTGCCCGGCGAGATCGAATTGACGCGGATGTTCATCGGGCCGAACTCGACCGCCATCTGGCGCGTCATCGCCATCACCGCGCCCTTGGCGCCGGCATAGGCGGTCCAGCCATCCAGCCCGATATGGCCCTGGGCCGAGGCCATGTTGATGATCGAACCTGATTTCTGCGCGATCATGTGCGGCAGCGCGTGTTTGCAGCCGCGAAACACGCTGGTCAGGTTGACCGACATCAGCCGGTGCCATTGTTCGTCGGTCATCTCGTGCACCGGCATGCCGCCAATGGCGATGGCGGCATTGTTGACCAGAATGTCGAGGTGCCCGGTCTTCTTGACGGCACTGTCGATGAGCCCCGAGATATCGGCCTCCTGCGACACATCGCAATGCACATAATCGGCACGGCGGCCGGCCGCGCGCAGCGCGGCGGCGAAATCCTCGCCTGCTTTGTCGGCGATGTCACCGATGAAGACATGCGCGCCTTCGCGCGCCATCGCCTCGGCAATCGCGTGGCCTATGCCGTCGGCCGCACCAGTGATGACGGCGGTTTTTGCTTCGAGACGAGCCATATCAGCCTCCGCTCGCACGCCGGCGCTTCGCCTCGTCGAAGGCGACCGCGGCGATGATGATCATGCCGGTGATGACCAGCTGCCACTCGGTCGGCAGGCCAAGCCCGCGCAGGCCATTGGACAGAAACTGAAGGATCAGCACGCCAAGCGCCATGCCGGTCAGGCTGCCGATGCCGCCGGCGAGGCTGACCCCGCCGAGCACCGTTGCCGCGACGACCTGGAATTCGAAATTGAGTCCGGCCGTATGCTGCGCCGAGCCGACGCGCGCGGCCAGGATAATTCCGGCAACCGTCGCCAGCAGCGAACTGATGATGAAGCAGATGAACTTCACCCGCCGGACATCATAGCCGGCAAGCCGCGCAACTTCCTGATTGCCGCCGACCGCATAGATCTGCCGCCCGAACGGCCGGTGCTGCATCATGTAGCCGAAGGCGGCGAGCAGGACGATCGCGATGACCGCCGAATACGGGATGATGTTGAACAGGCGGCCATCCGAAAGCGCGATGAAGCTGTCGAGGCTGGCGTTGTCCGGGATCGCGCGCTGGCCGGTGTAGAGATAGACGCCGCCGCGCATGATGAACATCGTGCCCAAGGTCACGATCAGCGAGTTGATGCCGGCATAGGCGGTGAGATAGCCGTTCACCACACCGATGATCAGGCCGAACAGCAGTGCTGCGCTGACGCCGAGCAGCAGCGAGTTGGTGTCGTTCATGATGATGATCAGCGGCAACGCGATGGTCGCGAGCAGCGATCCGATCGAGATATCGACCTCACCGGAGATGAAGACGATGGCGCAGCCGATGCCGGCGGTGAGCGCGAGCGAAGCCTGGCCGAGCACGTTGGTCATGTTGCGCACGGAGAAGAAATTCTCGACCGTGACGGAAAAGAAGACCAGTACCAGGATGAGGCAGACGAACAATGCCAGTTCCTGCCGGGCAAAGAGCCGCGCCAGCAGGGAGGGTTGAGCTTTTGCGGAAGCTATATTGGCAAGGCTCATGGTCTTATCCGATCGCCGCATTGAGGATCTTTTCCTGCGTGGCTTCATCGCGCGACATGATCGCGGTCAGACGGCCCTCGCACATCACGGCGATCCGGTCGGCGAGACCGAGCAGTTCCGGCATTTCCGACGTCATCATGACGACTGCCAGGCCTTCGCCGGCGAGCCGGTCGATCAGCGCGAAGATCTCCGACTTGCCGCCGACATCGATGCCGCGCGTCGGCTCGTCGACGACGATCACCTTCAGGCCGCGCATCAGCCAGCGCGAGATCAGCACCTTCTGCTGATTGCCGCCCGACAGGTTCTTCACCTGCTGGAACAGGCTGGGGGTCTTGATGCGGAAGCGGTCGACATAGTCCTGCACCGCCCGGTGTTCCTTCGCCGTATCGATGAAGCCCATGCGTGCGAAGGCGCCAAGCGAGGCGAGGCTGGCATTCTGGTAGACGGGCAGCTCGCCCATCAGCCCTTCGCTCTTGCGATCCTCGGTGAGCAGGCCGATGCCGAGCCTGACACCGGTGCGCGTGTCATGTGGCGTGAGGCGCTGACCGTCGACGCTGACCGTGCCCGCGGTGATCGGATCATAGCCGACGATCGCCTTGGCGAGTTCGGTGCGGCCCGCGCCCATCAAGCCGAAGAAGCCGAGCACCTCGCCGGCGCGTGCTTCGAAAGACACCTCGTCGAGCTTCCTCGGCGTGCTGAGCTTCTCTACCGACAAGGCAACCTTGCCGCCTGCCGCGCCGCGCTGGCGCGGAAACAGATTGTCGATGCGACGTCCGATCATGTCCTGGATCAGCGTGTCGTTGCTGTGCTCGCCGATCGGTTTGGTCGAGATGTGGCGCCCGTCGCGCAGCACCGTCACCGTGTCGGCGATCTCGAACACCTCGTCGAGCTTGTGGCTGACATAGACCACCGCGATGCCGAGGCTGGCCAGCCGTCGGATGACGGTGAACAGCAGCGAGACCTCGTTCGGCGTCAGCGAGGACGTCGGCTCGTCCATCACCACGACGCGGGCCTCATGAGCGAGCGCGCGGGCGATTTCGACCATCTGCTGCTGGCTGACCGGAAGCGAACCCGTGCGCGCAGCCGGATCGACATTGAAACCGATACGGTTGAACAGGGCGGCTGAATCGGCGCGGATTTTCTTCCAGTCGATCGAGCCCGCCCGGCCGGTCGGGTAGCCCTCGAGGAAGATGTTCTCAGCAACCGTGAATTCGGAGATCAACGCAATCTCCTGGAAGACGACCTTGATGCCCTCTTTCAGGCTGTCGCGCGGCGACTGGATATCGACCTCGCGTCCGCGCATGCGAATGGTACCGGCATCCTTGCCGTAGACGCCGGCCATGATCTTGATCAGCGTCGACTTGCCGGCGCCGTTCTCGCCCATCAGGGCATGGATCTTGCCGGGCTTCAGGGTGAAGTCGACATTGTCGAGCGCCACGACACCCGGGAAGCGCTTGTCGATGCCGCGCAATTCCAGTGCCGGCACATCGGTATCGATGGCCGCGCCCTCGCCGGGGTGCAGAAAATCAACGGACATTGGCTCTGTTCCGGATGATGTCGAGATAGGTGGCCAGGATGATGACGACGCCCGGCACCACCATCTGCAGATCCTGGTTCCAGCCGAGGATGATGATGCCGTTGTCGATCACCTTCAGCACCAGCACGCCGAGCAAGGTGCCGAACAGCGAGCCGCGCCCGCCGAGCAGGCTGGTGCCGCCGAGGATGACGGCGGCGATGACGGTCAGTTCGAAACCGCGGCCGGCGGTCGGCTGGCCAGCATTCATCAGCGACGAAAGGATCATGCCGGCAACGCCGACGCATAGGCCGGTGACGACGAAGGCAAACAGCTTGAGGCGTTCGGAACGTACGCCAGACAGGCGCACCGCCTTTTCATTGGCGCCCACCGCGTAGAGGTAGCGGCCGAGCGTGGTGAAGCGCAGCGTGACATAGGCGACCACGAAGATCAGCGCGGCCAGGATGACAGGCACAGGCACAGGCCCGACATAGCCGGCGCCGAGGTCGGTGAAGCTTGCCAGCTGATTGTGGTTCTGCACCGCCTCGCGCGTGAACAGATAGACGCCGCCCTGCAGCATCATCATCGTGCCGATGGTGGCGATCAGCGAGTTCACTCTCAGCCTGGTGACGACCAGGCCGTTGAACAGTCCGACCCCGCCGGCAAAGGCGAGCGCCGCCAGCATGCCGAGCGCCAGGCTGTGGGTGGAATTCAGCACCGCCATGCCGATGCAGCCGACGAAAGCGAGCGAGGCGCCGACCGACAGGTCGACCTCGGCGGTGATGATGAGCATGGTCATGCCCGAGGCAACGACCAGCACCAGCGCGCATTGGCGCAGGATGGCGATGATGTTGGCTTCCGAATGGAATTGCGGCGCCGCGATCGAGATGGCGATGCACAGCACAGCCAGGATGACGCCCAGCACGAGCTGGCTGCTGCCCAGCAGCTGGCCGCCGATGAAACGCTTCGGTGCGGAGGCGTGTGTAAGCTCGCTCATTTCAGTCCATTCCAGACCACTTGCCTGACACTGCCCTTCCCGCGTCAGGGAAGGGCAGCGTCATCAGGCTTATTGCTTCAGGTCGGCGGAGGTCTTCATGCACTTTGCCGGCGGCTGGAGCGCGTTGACGGCATCCCATTTGATGGTGCGGGTGGTGCCGTCATAATCATAGTACTTCTTCCAGTCGTCGCCGTTCATAGGCGCCGTCGGGCTGACGATGTGCTCGGGCACTTCCTCGTTGTTGAAGAGCTTGACCGCCGCGTCGATGGCGGTGAACCCTTCCTTTTCCGGGAACATCGCGGCCTCGATGCGGTACGATGGTTCGTTCTGCATGGCGTTGATGAAGGCGAGGCCCTCGCCGCCGGTGCCGACCGTCAACAGGCCGTCTTGCGACTTCCCTGCCGCCTTCCAGGCTTGCAGGCCGCCAAGCGAGGACGAGTCGTTGATGCCGTAGATGATGTTGATGTCGGCATTCTTGGCGAGCGCCGCCGAGGAGACTTCGAGCGCACGGTCGGGGTTGCCGCCGCCGTCGAGGTCGTGGACCATGACCGCATCAGGAATGACGGTCTTCAGCCCGTCCATGAAGCCGTGCGAGCGCAGCACCGTGGCCGACAGCAGCGGCAGGCCGACATTCATCACCTTGGCAGTGCCGCCAAGCTTTTCCTTGGCGTATTTGCCGGCTTCTACCCCGGACATGTAGCCCGTATCGTAGTCGCAGATGGCGACCATCGTGGTCATGCCCTTGACCGGGTTGCCTTCCAGCACCACCGGGACGTTGGCTGCCTTGGCCTGTCGCAACAGCGGCACCACGCCTTCCTCGTTGACCGGGGTGATGATCAGCACGTCGACGCCCTTGGCGATGAAGTCTTCGGCCGCGGCGACCTGCTTGGCGATGTCGAGATTGGCGTCCTGCACCTCGACTTCGATGCCGAGTTCCTTGCCGTGAGCCTTCATGCCCTTGATGACGTTCTGATACCACTCGTGGGTGGCGTAGTTGGTGACGTAGCCGATGCGCTTGGGCATGTTCTCGGCATGCGCGGTGGCGGCGCCGAGCGCCAGCATGGCGGCTGACGCAAACAGGATTGACTTGGACCAGAGCATTTTCTTCTCCCAGATTTATCGCTTTTGTTAGTCGCTGAACGGGTAGTCCCGCCGTTCCGGGTCGGCACGTAAAGAAGAGGCGGAGTCGGACCAGCCGAGTGCCGCCGATATCTTTTCGGCGGCGGCCTGGGTGCGTTCGAAAACGGCTTCGCGGCCGAACCGCGCCGCCTTTTGCGGCAGCAGCGGAACGGTGAGCGCGGCGATGACGGCACCGGTGTGGTCGCGCACCGGCATCGAGATGTTGGTGCAGCCTTCGACCGCCAGCGAGGCGCGCATCTCGTAGCCGAGCCTCGCGACCTCGTTCAGCCGCGCCTCGATTTCAGCCCGACTGCCCTGGCCTTCGCCGGCGGCCACGATGCGCTCGACGATCCGGTCGCGCTCGGCCCGGTTCGAATGGGCAAGCAGCACGGCGCCCGAACTGGTTTCGAGGATCGGGAAATGCGACCCCAGCGCCACCGAGTAACGCATCGGCAGCGGGGAATCGATCTGCAGCACCACCAGCGCGTTTTGTCCTTCGCGCACCACCAAGTGGCAGCTTTGGTCGGCATTGGCGGTCAGTTCGCGCATTGCCGGCAGTGCGCATTCGACCAGCCGGTTTACCGGCGGATGCATATGCGCCAGTTCGAACAGCTTCAGCGACAGACGGAAACGGTCCGACTGGGTGCGGAAGATGTAGCCGCGCTTCTCCAGGAGAAGCAGAATGCGGTAGATCTCGTGGATGGAGCGTCCCAAGCCGGCCGCGATCTCGGTCTGGGTCAGCGTCTCGGCACTCGAGGCCATGAACTCCAGAACGTCGAGCGCCTTGTCCACCGCCGGCACGCGATAGCCGTTGCGGCCGGCTTCGCCGTCGTCGAGTGTATCGGCAACGCTGGCGGCCATCACGCAATGCTGCCTTCCGGTTGCCTGGTTTCGCGGTAGAGGCGATTGACGAGGTCAGTAAGGTCGGCCGCCGATACCTCGCCGGCGATGGCGGCCGCCGCATGCGGCGCGCATTCGCGGAAGAAGGCGATGAAGCCTGGATGCGTCGGACGCAGATAGGACGACGTGATGGTCCGAAGCGTGGCGCTGAAGAAACCGCCTGAAAGCGCGTTGACCTCGGCGTCTTTCCAGGCGGCGAGCGATCCCGGCTGTCCGCCCGCCTTCACATAATCGCCGCGCTGGTAGTCGGGCGAACACAGGAAGAGCGCATAGTCGATCGCCGCCTGTTTGTGTTTCGACTGGGCGCTGACGCCGATGCCGGCGCCGCCGAGCAAGGCGCCGGCGGAGCCCGGCGTCGGCACGTCGGCAAAGCGCAGATATGGCCCGTCGGTTTTCGCCGCGTAATTCACATAGCCGAAGGCGAACGGCACATAGACCACGTCGTCATGCGCGATCATGTGGTCATAGCAGCGGATCGGGTTCCATTTCGACGAGTCCGGATGCGAAAGCGCCGCCAGCTCCCGCAACTGCGCGATGGCCTGCTCGACCCTTTGCCTGGCGATGAATTGCTCACCGGCCTCCTGCGGATGGCCGAGCGTCAGAAGCATGCACATGGCATCCGTCGGGACCGAGGGCAGACCGAGCCATTTGCCGTCCTTGCGCGCAAGCCGGCCGAGTTCCAGCACCTCGTCATGCGTGCGCGGCACCGGCCCGTAGCGCTCCAGCAGGTCAGGGCGATAGGACGCGACCTGGCAGGCGGCATCGATCGGCAGTGCCCATTGACGTCCGTTCCTTTCGTAGGAGCGCCAGGACCCGCCGACTGAATCGTGTTCGAAGAACCGTATTTGCTCCGCCGACAGATGCGCGTCGAACGGCACCATCAGCTCATCCTGCGCGATGTCGCCTATGAAGGGATGGTCGAACACGACCAGATCGTAAGTGCCGAGCACCGGACCGAGCGCGCCCTCGCCGAATTCATACAGGCTGCGGCGGTCCCATTCGATTTCGAGGCCGGTATTGCCAGCGCAATAGGGCGCGACGCTGGCGTCCAGCGGACCCCAGCAACGTCGATGATCCCACGCAAGACCGCGCAGCCTTGTCATTTCAGGCATTCCTCCCTGGAGCCGGGCATGACTGCCCGGCCCGCCGACTAGTAGCAGGTATTTTCACATAGACAAGTAACTTTTACATATGCAAACGGCAGTTCGCCTTCCGATGGCCTCAGGCCAGGCCGAACCGCTCGACGGCGCGCATGATGCCGCGCAGCTCGGCGAGGCCCTTCAGCCGACCGATCAGCGAGTAGCCGGGATTGATCTTTTTCTTGCCGATGTCGTCTGCGAGCAGGTGGCCATGATCCGGCCGCATCGGGATTCGCCAGTCGGCGCGGCCTTGTGCGCGGCGGCGCGCCTCTTCCTGCATCAAAGCGAGGATGACATGCGCCATGTCGGTGCCACCCTCGAGATGCTCGGCCTCATAGAACGAGCCGTCGTCCTCGATGGTGATGTTGCGCAGATGGACGAAATGGATGCGGTCGGCGAATTCCTTGACCATGGCGACGATGTCGTTGTCGGCGCGCGTGCCGTAGGAACCAGTGCAGAAGGTCAAGCCATTGGCGGGGCTGTCGACAGCGTTGAGGATGAAACGCGCATCCTCGGCCGTGGAAACGACGCGCGGCAGGCCATAGAGCGAGAATGGCGGATCGTCGGGGTGGATGCACATGCGCACCCCCGCCTCTTCAGCCGCCGGAATGATCTCGCGCAGGAACCAGGCGAGGTTGTCGCGCAGTTCCTTCGGCCCGATCGCATCGTATTCCGCCAGGGCCTCGCGGAAACTGTCCCTGTTATAGCTGCGCTCCGTTGCCGGCAGGCCGGCGATCAGGTTGCGCTCGATCTGGTCGATCTGCTCCGGCGTCAGCGCCTTCAGGCGTTGCTCGGCCTCGGCGATACGCGCCGGCGTGTAGCTTGCCGCGCCATTCTTGCGCTGCAGGACAAAGAGATCATAGGCGGCAAAGTCGATGGCGTCGAAACGCAAGGCGTAGCCCGTCGTCGGCAGCCGGTAGGCCAGATCGGTACGGGTCCAGTCGACCACCGGCATGAAATTGTAGCAGATCGTCGCGATGCCGGCCTTGGCGAGCGCGCGGATGCTGTCGCGATAATAGCCGGCATAGCGCTCGCGCTCCGGCGCGCCGATCTTGAACGAATTGTGGACCGGGATGCTCTCGACAACCGACCAGGTCAGCCCAGCGGCCTCGATGATGCGCTTGCGCTCGAGCACATCGGCCTCGGGCCAGGCCCTGCCGTCATAAATCTGGTGGAGCGCCGAAACCACGCCGGTGGCGCCAGCCTGTTTGACATGCTCGAGCGTCACCGGATCATCGGGACCGTACCAGCGCCAACACTGTTCCATGAAGTCTCCTCACTGTTTGGCGGCGACCATATTGTTGGACCACCATCCTGTCAACAGAACCTTTATTGCCGCTCAAGGTTGATTTTTGATCGACAGAACTCTAATCTGGTCCAACAAATCGCAAGGAACTAGCTGTTGGAACAGGCGAGCCGCGAGCCGATGGAAGCGTCTGAAGAAGCAGGAATCAGCAGTTCGGCCGTCGACCAGACGGTGCGGCAGATCCTCGACCTCATTCGCAATCGGGCCTTGTCCGTCGGCGACGTCCTGCCTACGGAACGGGAGCTCGGCGAATTGTTCGGCGCCAGCCGCAACACGATTCGCGAGGCGCTGCGCACCATCCGCACCTATGGCCTGATCGACCCCAAGCCGCGTGTCGGCGCGGTGCTGGCCGACAGGCAGAGCGTCGCGATCCAGAATTTCTTTGCCGCGCAAATGGACATATCGAAGACGTCCTTTCACGACATACAGGGATTTCGCCGCATCATCGAGGTGAGCGTCGGCGATCACATCATCCTCAATGCCGGCATCGCCGAACTCGACGCCCTGGACGAGGTCAATGGCCTGATCGAAACCGCCAGGGATGTGCAGGAGGCGGCGCAGCGCGATTTCGATTTCCACCTGGCGCTGATGAAGCTCGCCGGCAACCGCATGCTGGTGCAGACCTACCAGTTCCTGTCGCCGGTCATCCTCCACATCATGACCGTCGGCAAATCCATCCGGCCGGTGCTGAGCGAAACACGCCACGCCCATGGCGAGATCATCGCGGCGCTGCGTGCGCGCGACCGCATCGCCTATAGCTACCTGATGAGCCGGCACCTCGACTTCGGCCTGCGCTTCGTTCCCGACGATCTCGAAAACGCCCGAACCGCGCCGGTGACCCCGTCGCCAGACAGAACACTTCCCAAGGATTTGCCCCATGCTTGATTTCGAGAACAAGGTTGCGCTGATCACCGGCACGACCGGCATCGCGCTGGCCACCGCCAGGCGCCTGGCCCAAGGTGGTGCCTCGATCGTCGCTTGCGGCATCGACAGGGCAGCCAACGCCGCCATGCAGGAAAGCCTCGCCAAGGCCGGGGCGAGCGCTTTGGTGCAAACCGTAGACGTCTCCGTTGCCGACGAGGTGCGCGAGGCGGTCGCGGCCGGCGTCGCGAAATTCGGCGGCATCGATGTCATCGTCAATTCGGCGGCGGTGCATCCCTATGGAACGGCAACGACGACCGACTGGGAAACCTGGAACCGGGCGATGACGGTCAATGTCGGCTCGATCTACCTGACCGCGCATTTCGGCATCCCGGAAATGGTCAAGCGCGGCGGCGGTGCCATCGTCAACGTCGCCTCGGTGCAGGGCTTTGCCTGCCAGCAGAATGTCGCCGCCTACGCCACGACCAAGGGCGCCATCCACACGCTGACGCGGTCGCTGGCGCTCGATTACGCCGCATCGGGCATAAGGGTGAATTCGGTCAGCCCGGGTTCGATCCGAACACCGATCCTGGAGAAAGCCGCGCGCGGCAACAATGGCAGCGATGCCGACGTCGAAGAGGCCTACAGGCGCTTTGGCGCCGCCCATCCGCTCGGCCGCATCGGCGAGCCCGAGGAAGTGGCGGAGCTTATCGCGTTCCTGTGCTCGTCGAAGGCCGGATTCTGCACCGGCGCCGATTACAGAATAGATGGCGGGCTGACCGCCGGCATTGGCGTGAAGTAGCACCATGAAGATCGGTCTTGGCCTTTACCGGGAGTCGCTCACGCCGGATAATTTCCGCTTTGCCCGACAGGCAGGCGCGACCCACATCGTTGCCCACCTCACCAACTATTTTCGCGGCCGCGACCCTTCGCTGTCCGCCGGCAGCGAGAAAGAAGGCTGGGGCGACTGCTCCGCCGACGAACTCTGGAATTACGAGGATTTCGCCGGCCTGGTGAAGACCGTGCGCGACAATGGTCTGGAAATAGCCGCGATCGAGAATTTCTCGCCTCGCTTCTGGTCCGACATCCTGCTCGGTGGTCCCGACAGGGCAAAGCAGATCGAGGGGCTGAAGCGCCTTATCCGCGACGCCGGGCGCGCCGGCATTCCCTGCATCGGCTATAATTTCTCGATTGCCGGGGTCTGGGGCTGGTCGCGTGGACCTTTCGCGCGCGGCGAGGCGATGTCGGTCGGGCTCGATCTCTCCGCCATCGATGCCGATCTGCCGCTGCCAGACGGCGTCGTCTGGAACATGCGTTACCGTGCGGGAAGGCCGGATGCGGAACCCGTGCGCGTCAGCAGCGAGGAACTTTGGCAGCGCCTGGACGTGTTTCTGCGCGAGATCGTCCCGGTGGCCGAAGAGGCTGGCGTCATGCTGGCGGCGCATCCCGACGATCCGCCGGCCGAAGCATTGCGCGGGGCGGCGCGGCTGGTCAACCGGCCGGAAAAATACGACCGGCTGATGAACATCGTCGACTCGCCGTCCAACGGTCTGGAACTCTGTCTCGGCTCGCTTCAGGAGATGCCTGGCACGGAGGATATTTACGGCCACGTCAGGCGCTTCGCCCGACGCGGCCGTATCGGCTATATCCATTTCCGCAACGTGCGCGGCAAGGTGCCCAGATATCACGAGACCTTCGTCGATGATGGCGACATCGACATGGCCGAGATCGTCCGCATCCTGCGCGATGAGAACTATCAAGGCGTGATGATCCCCGACCATACGCCGGAAATGTCCTGCGACGCGCCCTGGCACGCCGGAAAGGCCTTTGCGCTGGGTTATATGCGCGCGCTGGTGCAGAACGCCGCGGCGCTCGGGCCTTCCCGCACCAGCCAATCCACTGACGCTCGGAGACAAGCCTGATGGCCGGATCTATTCGCGTCTATGGTGACGACGCCGAAATGTATCGCCTGTTCGAGGCCGAACTCTTCGTCGCCGTGGTTGGCGACGTGATGGACACGATCGGGCTGCAGCACCAGTTCCTGCCGCCCGTGTTCAAGCCCGTCGACGACAAGACACGGCTGCTCGGGCGGGCCATGCCGGTGCTTGAGACAGACATCTTCCTGTCCAATGGACCAACGCACAATCCGCTGATGACCAAGCCGTTCGGGCTGATGTTCGAGGCGCTGGACGATCTGAAGCCCGGCGAGATCTACGTCGCGAGCGGTGCCTCGCCCCGTTACGCCCTGTGGGGCGAGCTGATGTCGACGCGCGCCAAAATCCTCGGCGCGCACGGCGCCCTGGTCGACGGCTTCGCCCGCGACACGGACGGCATCAAGGCGCTTGGATTTCCCTGCTTCTGCACCGGTTACTACGCACAGGACCAGGGCGTGCGCGGCAAGGTGATCGATTATCGCTGCGCGCTCGAAATCGGCGGCGTGCGGATCGAGCCGGGGACGCTGCTGTTCGGCGACAAGGAAGGCGTTATCGTCATCCCGCGACAGGCCGAGGAAGAAGTGGTGCGGCTGGCCTTGGAAAAAGTGCGTGGCGAAAAGCTCGTCGCCAGGGCGATCCGCGAAGGCATGAGCGCGGTGGAAGCCTACAGGACTTTCGGCATCATGTGATCGGTCCCGAGGGGCTCGGATCCAGCCGTGGGTGGCGGCATTAACGCATCCAGTCCGGAACAATCTTTTTTGGTCGAAGTTCCCCCCTTGAAGGGACGAACTCTCCGAAGGAGATTTCCTATGAAACATGTTCTCATGACCAGCATGCTTGCGATCGGGCTCGGCTGCGGGACGGCGATGGCTCAGACACGGCAGCCCCCCGAAAGCCAATCAGGAGCGGATACGAACTGCGCATCCGGCACGACCAACTGCCAAAACGGCTCGAAGATGAAGGACCAGGCACAGGGCACCAAGTCCCAGACTGATCAGCAGGCTCAGGGCAAGGCCAAGATGAAGACGGACGAGCAAGCCCAGGGCAAGGCCAAGGTCCAGACCGATCAGCAGGCTCAGGGCAAGGCAGGCACCAAGACGGACGAGCAGGCCCAGGGCAAGGCTAAGGTCCAGACCGATCAGCAGGCCCAGGGCAAGGCAGGCGCCACTACGGACCAGCAGGCCCAGGGCAAGGCTAAGGTCCAGACCGATCAGCAGGCCCAGGGCAAGGCAGGCGCCACTACGGACCAGCAGGCCCAGGGCAAGGCTAAGGTCCAGACCGATCAGCAGGCTCAGGGTAAGGCCTCCACGCAGGACAAGACTTCGACCGCGTCCATCAGCAATGTGACGGTCGAACAGAAGACCCAGATCACCCAGGTGTTCAGGGAAACCAAGGTCGAGCCGGTCGCCAGCGTCAATTTCGACGTCTCCGTCGGCATCGAAGTCCCGCGGCACAAGATCAGGCTGCATCGTTTGCCGGCTCGCATCGTCAAGATCGTTCCGGCCTACGAAGCCTACGAGTATTTCGTTCTCGCCGACGGCCGGATCGTCATCGTCGATCCGGATACCTACAAGATCGTGCTGATCCTGACCTAGGAGCAATTCCAGGAAAATTTAACAGCACGACATTGCTCAACCCGCTCCGCCGCACGCGGGTCGGGTTGAGCACTTATGGCGAGATGGATGCGGGCAGCTTCCCCTGCACACCTCAGCGCAGCTCAGGAATTCCGAGACCGCAATGTCCGCAAGGTAATCGAGTAGCGGTGCTCGGCAAGCGGCGGGATGCTGTGCTCCCATTCTGTTCGCGAAGAGCCCGTCATGAGATAGGCCGATCTCGGCTCGACGGTGACGGTCCGGCGCTCCCATCCGGACCCGTTCTCGCGCCGAAGGCGGAAATCGCAGGGCGCCAGCAGCGAGACGCCCGCGACGTCCTCGAAATGAGGCTTGTCGCGGTGCCAGCCGATACCAGCGCCGGGCCGGTATTCATTGATCAAGACCTGGGCGAAGGCGTCGGTGGGCCGGCGCGCAAAGGCCGCGACCTTTTCGCGCAGGGGCAGCAGAAAGTCAGGGATCGGCGGTGCCTCGACGACCTCGCGCCGGTCATAATCGTAGCGAAGGCCAAAACCGACGACACGCCGGTTCGCCAGATGGCCGTGGAAGTCGAAGGCCTTGAAGGGCAGTCCTTCAAGCTGTCGGACAAGTTCGATTTCCTCTTGCGGCGTGATCAGTCCGGGCTGGTACGCGAAGCCCTCCGGCAAATCATCCTGAGCGGCACCAAAGAGATCGTACTGGGCCACACGGCCGGCTGTTTTCGGTTTGAGCGGCGACATCGTGCCTAGATGGTGAAGGCCGGACCACAGGGCAAGACGGGAACCGCGCTTGCTTGCCTCGGACACATCTCGAAACCGGCGCAACGGAACACCGGAGCGGCGTGAAAGTTTAGGAGACGGCGGTTCCGTCGGAGGCCGCCGGACTTGTTCCAGCCTTGGAGTGCCGGATGCCGCGCGTTGAAACCGGGGCCTGCTTTTGCGGTGCGATTGCCGCCGCCATGGACGGTGAGCCTTTCTGGATATGCTACGATCACGATGACGATTGCCGACGGGCGATCGGCAGTCCGCTCACCATCTGGGTCGGATATCGGCCGAGTCAGTTCCGCCTTTTGAAGGGAACGCCAAAGGCTTTCTCCAGGACGCCGGGCGTTGTCCGTACTTTCTGTCCCGACTGTGGGAGCTCCATAGGCTATAGCGACGAAGGCCTGCCGGACGAGTTGTATCTGACAATCGGGTTCTTCGACAGACCCGAAGGGCTGCAGCCACATGCCCATGCCTATTGGGACCTGAGGCTGCCTTGGGTCGACTTTGCCGACGAGCTGCCGCGCATCGGTCGATATTCGAGGAAGCGCGACGAGAAATTCGGCAATCCACGCGACAGGTAGCACCTTCGGGCGGTACGGAACCGGACCATGCCTGGCGGGTTAATCGGAGGAGCCGTCAGGTGCCACCATGCCGTCGAACGTCATTCGAAGCACGCAATATGATCCCGCGACCAGGACCCTCTCGGTCTGGTTCGTGCCGCACGGCAACCGCTATGACTATGAGGAAGTCTCCCCGGCTACCTATGCGGCGTTCATGAGGGCTTCCTCGAAAGGCCGCTTCTTCAATAAATTCATCAAGGATCGTCACAGCTACCGTCGCGTGGCGTGATACCCCGCCAGCGACCCGTCACGCCTTTTTGTTCTGCCCGGCGGTCACCTCATCCGGCGGCGGTTCCCAACCAAAGACACTGCGGCCGCCAAGCAGATGCGACTGGTCGAATTCGCCGGCGACAATCTCCTTCAGGCTGGGACCGGTGACGTATCGCTCGACCTGCCGCGACTGATCGTCGAGCCGCCTCAATGCGCCGATTTCCTCTTCGCGGCCAAGCCTGGCCTTTTGCACGGCGGACTTCAACACACCGATCGTCTCGTCATAGACCTTGAGCGGAACAGGGAACGGATGCCTGTCCTTGCCGCCATGCGCCAGCGAAAAACGGCCCGGGTCCGAAAACCGGCACGGCGCGCCATGCACCACTTCGGCAACCAGCGCTAATGCGCGCACCGTGCGGGCGCCGACGCCGGGAACCAGGAGAAGCTCGGCGAAATCGGCGGGACCCCGCTCGGCGGCGGCGGCCATGTTGCCGTGAAGGCGATGCATCACGACATCGCTTTCGCGGACATCATGGTGAGCCGGCATGACTAGATGCGGCAGCAATGGCTGCGCCGGAGCCGGCGCGGCACCGGGTTCCAAGGCGGCGAACTCCCGAATGATGCGGTCCGGCCCGAGATCCTGGAGCAGGTCCAGCTGTCCCTGGCGCGAGGCCTCGGCGCGCCGGTCGGTCAGGTTGACGATCTCGCCCTGGTTGGCGCCTTCAATGGCGGCATGCGGCTGGTCGACGAAACTCTTCAAACCCTCGGACAGCCAATGATAGCGGCGCGCCACCTTGCTGTCGCCGTTCATGCCTTGCTGCACCACCACCCAGTCGCCGTCGTCGGTGACGATGAAGCCATGCAAATAGAGGTCGAAACCGTCCTGGACGGCGGCGCTGTCCACCTTGGCGACCAGCCGGCTGGCGGTTGCCAGGCGCGCGCCGTCGAAGCCGATACGCTCGCCGATGGCTGCTAGTTCATGCGGGGTTTTGCGCGAATGTGCGCCACGGCCGCCGCAGACATGAATGCCAAGCTCGCCCGACAGCGGCGTGAGACCGCGTTTCAAGGCGCCGACGACGCTGGTCGTGATGCCGGACGAGTGCCAGTCCATGCCCATGACGGCGCCGAAGGACTGGAACCAGAACGGATGCGCCAGCCGCCGCAGCAATTCATTGCGGCCATAGTGATGGATGATCGCCTCGCACATGACGGCGCCGAGACGCGTCATGCGATCGCCCAGCCATTTCGGCACACGTCCGCCGTGAAGGGGAAGATCAGCACTGCCCGATCGTTGCGCCACGTCCTTGCCTGCTCCGGTGCCCGCGAATCTCAGACAAATAGGTATCCCGGAGCGCACACGGAAGCACTGAATGGTCGCACCCGGCCCGGTCGCGAACGCAAATGCGCTCTGCTATCTCACCACGCGCTTCTCGAGCTTGCGGGCCAGAGTGCGGCGATGCAGGCCAAGCCGGCGCGCCGTTTCGGAGATGTTGAAGCCGGTTTCGACCAGCGTTTCGTGGATGCGCTCCCATTCCAGATTCTTGATCGAGGTGGGCCGGGAGGAGAGCGGTACGGAAACATCGCCCTCGGCCCGGCCGAAGGCGGCTTCGATGTCATCGGTGTTGGCGGGTTTCGCCAGGTAATGGCTCGCGCCGAGCTTGATCGCCTCGACAGCCGTGGCGATGCTGGCAAACCCCGTCAGCACGACAATCCTGATCGAAGCATCGCGGGCGCTGAGCAGCTTGACGCACTCCAGTCCGGAGCCGCCGGCTCCAAGCTTGAGGTCGACGACAGCATAAGCCGGAACAGTTGTTTCGAGGGCGCTAAGCAATGCTTCCCGGTCGTGGCAGACGACGACGTCGTAATCGCGCTTTTCGAAGGAGCGCTTCAGCGTTTTGGCGAAGGTGGCGTCGTCCTCTACGATAAACAGGGATCGATCAGGCCTCACGATCATCTCCATCGGTCAGCGCCGCAAGCGGCAGCGAAAGAGTAACACAGGCGCCCTGTTCCATGTTGCGCGCCGAAAAATCGCCTCCCAGTTTCCGGACCACGTTCATGACGAGGAACAGGCCAAGACCGCCGCCCGGCCGTCCCTTGCTCGACATATAGGGTTGGCCAAGTGCTGCCAGAATACCCTCGTTGAAACCCGGCCCGCGATCGCGCACGGAAATCACCAGCTTGTCGCCCTGCCGCTCGGCGGTGACGCCGACCCAATCCTGCGATGCTTCCTGGGCATTGTCGAACACGTTGAAGATGACCTGCTTCAGCGCCGTGTCGGATACGATCTGCTCGTCCGGGTCGAAATCGTTCTTGTAGTCCAGCTTGAATGGCTGGCGACTGATGCGCCATTCTTCGACCAGATCGTCGAGGAAACCGCGAATGGTCGTGCGTATCGTTCCCTCGCCCCTCGCCTGGCCGGAAGACATCAGGATCCCGGACACGATGCGCTTGCAGCGCTCGATCTGGGCCTGCATCTCGGCCATGTCGGCCGCCAGTTCGCGGTTGCGCGTTAGCGTGCGCATCTGGCGCCAGTCGGACAGGATGACGGATATCGTGGCAAGCGGCGTGCCGAGTTCATGCGCGGCGCCGGAGGCCAGCAGGCCCATGCGCACGATGTGGTCCTCCTCGGCCGAGCGCTGGCGCAGATCGGCGAGATAGGCGTCGCGCTCGCGCAGATTGCGGTTGATGCGCGTCATGAAGATCACGATCAGTCCGGCCGCCAGCACGAAGCAGATGAACATGCCCCTGATATGCAGGGACAGGAGATCGCTGCCGCCATGATGCGGGATCGCGATCGGCTGGAAGAGGAAGATGAGGAAGACGAAGCAGGCCGACGCAGCCGCCACGAGGATCCAGGTAAACCGTGGCGTCAGCAGTGCGGCGCCAAGCGTGATCTGCAGGAGATAGAGCGATACGAACGGATTGGACGCGCCGCCGCTCAGGTAAAGCTGCGTCGTCAGTGCCGCCATGTCGAAGATGAGCGCAACGAAGAGCTGGGTGTTGCTGATGGGCCTGGTGCCGCGCAGGACCAGCAGGCTGAAGATGTTGAGGCCCAGCAGGAAAAGCACCACGCCGGCCATCTCCGCCAGCGGCAGCGGGATATCGAACCAGTATTCCGTCGCCAGAATGGTGAGCACCTGACCCGCCACCGCCAGCCAACGCAGTTGGATGAGCAGGAACAGGTTCTTCCTGTTCGTTGCATCAGGGTGCGATACTGCCCCGTTCTTGCCGGCTAGGGATGCCGCCACCAGGGATTTGTCATGATGAAGCGCTTGCGTGGGGACGCTCATCTCGCGGGTCCTCGCCGTCGGCCGTGGCCGATCATCGGCCTGGCCAGGGCAATGGCGAGCATCGCAGCGAGCGCGAACCAGGTCAAAGCATAGACCAGGTGGCTGTTGCGGAAAGTCACGACGGTCAGGCCGCCGCGCGGCCAGCCCTCCATGCGTGACGCTTCCGCATCGACGAAATAGGGAGCGACATTGCTCGTCAAGCCGTGCGCGGTTGCTATGGCGGCGACGTCTCGCGAATACCAGCGATTGCCCGTGGTGTCGTTCTTGCGCAGGAAGCCGCCGCCGGGTTCGCTCATGCGCAACAGGCCGTCGATGACGGCCGGCGCGGTTGGGCCGCCTCTCTCCCGTTCGAACTCAGCCTTGCGCTCCAGGGGAATGAAGCCGCGGTTGACCAGCACGACGAAGCCACGATCAGTCCGCATCGGCGTCAGCACCCAATAGCCGCCGCCAAGCTCCGTCACCGCCTGCACCAGCGAGTTGGCGCCGCCCAGATAGCGTCCCGCCAATCGCACATGGCTGTATTCGTAGCCGGCCGCGGTGATGTCGTTCCACCTCTCCGGGCCAGGCGCATCGACAACCGGGGCATGAATGCGTTGGTCGACACGGGCGATCAGGTCGAGCTTCCAGACCCGCCTTTCCAGCTGCCATATGCCGAGCCCGGCAAACACCAGCACGCCGAGGAGCCCGAGCAGCACAAGGACAAGGCGCGACACGGTCGACCTGCCGGCGCGCTCTTGCGGTACGGGACGCGGGCCGATGCCTGTTTGTCCGATCGCCTCGATGCTGGTCCTCCCAGAGCCCGCCGGGCTCATGGCATCTCGCGCATGTCGTGCAGCCCGGGCATCATGTTGGCGTTGAGATGATACATTACCCAGAGCGAACCGGTCAGCACGATGACAACCAGGATCAGCGTGAAGATCAGCGCCAGCATCGACCATCCGCCTTCCGAGGCGGTGTTCATGTGCAGGAAGAAGACCATGTGGACCACGATCTGCACGACCGCGAAGGCCATGATGACCATGGCCGTGGCCTGCTTGTCATCGATGACGCCGCTCATGACCAGCCAGAATGGAATGGCGGTCAGGATCACCGACAGGACGAAGCCGATCAGATAACTCCTGAACGATCCGTGCGCGGCGCCGCCATGCGCGTGGCCGTGACCCTCGGCATGATCATGAGCGCTCATCGCAACATCCCCATCAGGTAGACGAAGGTAAAGACGCCGATCCAGACGACGTCGAGGAAGTGCCAGAACATGCTGAGGCACATCAGCCGGCGGCGGTTGGCCTCGATGAGACCGTGTCTCGCGACCTGGATCATCAGCGTCGCCATCCAGACGATACCGAAGGTCACGTGCAGGCCGTGCGTGCCGACGAGCGTGAAGAAGGACGACAGGAAAGCGCTGCGCTGCGGCGTGGCGCCTTCATGGATCATGTGCGCGAATTCGTAGAGTTCGATCGACAGGAAGGCCAGGCCGAACAGCATGGTCACGGCAAGCCAGGCTTGTGTCGCCGCGACGCGCCCCTTGTCCATGGTCAGCATGGCGAAGCCATAGGTGATCGAGGAGAAGAGCAGCATGGCGGTGTTGACCGCCACCAGATCGAGGTCGAACAGGTCCTTGGGCGCGGGCCCGGCCGCATAGTTGCCGCCAAGCACGCCATAGGCGGCGAACAGCATCGCGAAGATCAGGCAGTCGCTCATCAGGTAGAGCCAGAAGCCGAGCATGGTGGAGCCGCCTTCGGCGTGCGCATGCTCTTCTTCCAGGTGGAAGACCGGTTCGGTGCCGGCCGTGATTGCCGTCGATGTCATGCTCAAACCCTAACCCTGAGCGGCGAGGAGCGTCGTCCTCGCCGCCTCCGTCTGCGAGACTTCGGCCGCCGGAATGTGGAAGTCTCTGATATAGTTGAAGGTGTGGCCGATCGCGGTGGCGATGAGGCAGACGAAGCTCAGCGCCGCCAGCCACCAGATGTACCAGATCAGGCCGAAGCCGAGCGCGACGCTGAAGGCGGCCAGGATAATGCCGGTCCCGGTGTTGCTGGGCATGTGGATCGGTTTGAAGCCGGCGAGCGGCCTGATGTAGCCGGCCTGCTTCATGTCCCACCAGGCATCGTTGTCGCGAATGACCGGCGTGAAGGCGAAATTGTAGACGGGCGGCGGCGAAGAGGTCGACCATTCGAGCGTGCGGCCGTCCCAGGGATCGCCGGTCGGATCGGCAAGCGCCTCGCGCCTGCGGATGGAGACGAAGATCTGGATCAGGAAGGCGGCGATGCCGCAGGCGATCAGCACCGCGCCGAAGGCGGCGATGACGAACCATATCTGCAGCGAGGGATCATCGAACACACGCATGCGGCGCGTCACGCCCATCAGACCGAGGATGTAGAGCGGCATGAAGGCGAACCAGAAGCCAACCACCCAGCACCAGAACGAGACCTTGCCCCAGAACGGATCGAGCTTGAACCCGAAGGCCTTGGGCCACCAGTAGGCAATGCCGGCGAACAGACCGAACAGAACGCCGCCGATGATGACATTGTGGAAGTGCGCGATCAGGAACAGGCTGTTGTGCAGCACGAAGTCCGCCGGCGGCACGGCAAGCAGCACGCCGGTCATGCCGCCGACGACGAAGGTGAGCATGAAGGCCAGCGTCCACATCATCGGCAGCTCGAAGCGGATGCGGCCCCGGTACATTGTGAACAGCCAGTTGAAGATCTTCGCTCCGGTCGGGATCGAGATGATCATCGTGGTGATGCCGAAGAAGGAATTGACGCTGGCGCCCGAGCCCATGGTGAAGAAGTGGTGCAGCCAGACCAGGTACGACAGGATGGTGATGACCACCGTGGCGTAGACCATCGAGGTGTAGCCGAACAGGCGCTTGCCGGAGAAGGTCGAGGTGACCTCGGAAAAGACGCCGAACAGCGGCAGGATGAGGATGTAGACTTCCGGGTGACCCCATATCCAGATGAGGTTCACATACATCATCGGGTTGCCGCCGAAGTCGTTGGTGAAGAAGTTGGTGCCGACATAGCGATCGAGCGCCAGCAGCGAGAGCACCGCCGTCAGCACCGGGAAGGAGGCGACGATCAGCACGTTGGTGCAGAGCGACGTCCAGGTGAAGACCGGCATGCGCATCATCGTCATGCCGGGCGCGCGCATCTTGATGATCGTGCAGATCAGGTTGATGCCCGACAGCGTCGTGCCGACACCCGCCACCTGCAGCGCCCAGATGTAATAATCCACACCGACGTCGGGACTGTAGCCGATGCCGGAGAGCGGCGGATAGGCAAGCCAGCCGGTGAGGGCGAATTCGCCGACGAACAGCGAGGCCATGACGAGGATGGCGCCGCCGACCGTCATCCAGAACGAGAAATTGTTGATGAACGGGAAGGAAACGTCGCGCGCCCCGATCTGCAGCGGCACGACGAAGTTCATCAGCCCGGTAACGAAGGGCATCGCCACGAAGAAGATCATGATGACGCCGTGGGCGGTGAAGATCTGGTCGTAGTGATGTGAGTTCAGGTAGCCCTCGGAGCCGTTGAAAGCGATGGCCTGCTGGAGCCGCATCATGATGGCGTCCGAGAAGCCGCGCAAAAGCATGACGAGGCCCAGCACCATGTACATGATGCCGATCTTCTTGTGGTCGACGCTGGTGAACCATTCGCGCCACAGATAGGTCCAGAGCTTGAAATAGGTGATCGCGCCGAGAAGCGCGATGCCGCCGAGCGCCACAGCGACGAAGGTGGCGACGACGATGGGTTCGTGCAGCGGCAGCGACTCCAAGGTGAGGCGGCCGAAAATGAATTTGGTCAGCGTTTCGGGCATCGGCTGTCACTCACAATTCACGCAGCAGGCCGAGAGGCGGCGTATCCGCCTCCGCGCTGCGGCTGTCTGTTCCCGGCCGGAGCAGCCCTGCACCGCGAAGCGGCGCCAGGTTCTTCGCCGGCCAATAGCTCGGCCAGGCATCGCGCGACGCGCGTGAGACGGCAGCCGCCTCTTCCGCCGTGCAGATGCTGGCGACATAGGAGGGGTCGTTTCCGAACACCGCGCCACGCCGCGCGAGCTTGTCGTATTGCAGCGGCAAGGTGTTGCGCACACCGGCAAGACCGAGACCACCCTTGGCGTCGATCGACATCATCTCGTTCATGCACATCTTACCGCGCTCGACGCACAGATTGAGGATGGCGCCATAGAGGTCGGGATCGACGGAGGCGTAGTGCCGGACCGGTTCGTTCTCGCTCGGCTTTTCGAGTTCGAGATAGCTGTCGCGGTTGAGCGCCGCCGACGCGGTCCTGGCCTGTGCCACCCACTGGTCGAAGGCCTGGTCGGACAGGCCGTGGAAGGCGAAACGCATGCCCGAAAAGCCGGCGCCGCTGTAGTTGGCGGAGAAACCGCTATAGGTGCCCGGCCGGTTGATGACGGCGTGCAGCTTCGTCTCCATTGCCGGCATCGCGTAGATCTGTCCGGCAAGGGCTGGGATGTAGAAGGAATTCATCACCGCCGACGAGGTGATGCGGAAATCGATCGGCTGGTTGACCGGCGCCGCCAGCTCATTGACGGAGGCGATGCCGTAATCGGGATAGATGAAGAGCCATTTCCAGTCGAGCGCCACGACCTCGACCCTGAGGGGCTTGTGAAGCTGAGTGACGGGCTGGCCGGGTTCGATCCGGTCGATGCGGCGGTATGGGTCGAGCAGGTGGGTGCCGAGCCAGGTCAGCGCACCAAGGCATATGATGATGAGGAGCGGTGCCGCCCAGATCACCAGTTCCAGTTTCGTCGAATGGTCCCAGTCCGGCGCATAGGTCGCCGAGGCGTTGGATTGCCGGTAGCGCCAGGCGAAAAAGACCGTCAGCGCCATGACCGGCACGATGATGATCAGCATCAGCAGGGTCGAGACCACCAGCAGGTCGCGCTGCTGGGCCGCGACATCGCCCGCCGGCGCGAGCACGACCATGTCGCAGCCGCTCAACAGCCCGGCCAGGGAAAGCAGAAGCAAGGCTCCAAATCGTTTCATCAGACACTGCCCTCGATGGATCGCCGCAGCGCGTTGTGATGTTGCAGTGCGGTATCGACAGAGGGCTACTGCCGGCGACGGCACGGTGACATTGGACAATTTGTCCAATGCCCAGCCGGGCCGGGTCTGGCGCAGTGTGCATTGCACAATGGGATTGCTACAAATGCGTCCCGGGTATTTCATCCACGCGGTGGCGACGGACAAGATGGCTCAGACTTCGACTGCCGAAACAAACAGCGAGTTGATCGGCTCGCATCATGGCCAGGTCAGCGCGGGCGATATCGCGGTCGGCGTGATCGTGGGCAGGACGTCGGAATTCTTCGACTTCTTCGTCTATGCGATCGCGTCCGTCATCGTGTTCCCCAAGCTGGTGTTTCCGACGCATGATCCGCTCGTCGGAACGCTCTACTCCTTCGCCATCTTCGCGCTGGCCTTCATCGCCCGTCCCTTCGGCTCCGTCCTGTTCATGGCGGTCGATCGCGCCTACGGTCGCGGTGCGAAACTGACGATCGCGCTGTTCCTGCTCGGCACCTCGACCGTCGCCATCGCGTTCCTTCCCGCCTATGGCGATATCGGCGCGGTCGCGATCTGGCTTTTGGCGCTGGCACGCATCGGGCAGGGCGTGGCGCTCGGCGGGACGTGGGACGGCCTGCCCTCGCTGCTGGCGCTGAACGCGCCACGGAGCCGGCGCGGCTTCTATGCCATGATCCCGCAACTGGGGGCTCCGATCGGCCTCATCGTGGCCAGCGCTCTCTTCGCCTTCTTCGTCGCCAACCTGTCGGCCGACGACTTTCTTGCCTGGGGCTGGCGCTATCCATTCTTCGTCGCGTTCGCCATCAATGTCGTGGCCCTGTTCGCCAGGCTGCGCATCGTGGTGACGCCCGAATTCTCGAAACTGTACGAGAGCGGCGACCTCCAGCCGACGCGCATAAGGGACACGATCAGGGCCGAGGGCCGCAATGTCGTTATCGGCGCCTTCGCGCCGCTGGCGAGTTTCGCCCTGTTCCACATGGTGACGGTGTTTCCGCTCTCCTGGGTGTTCCTGTTCACAAATGAGGGGCCGGCGCGCTTCCTGGCGATCGAGGCGGTGAGCGCGCTGTTCGGCATCGCCGCCATCGTCGCGTCAGGCCCGCTCGCCGATCGTGTCGGACGCCGCGCGCTGCTCGGCGGTTCGGCGATCGCCATCGCGACGTTCAGCGGCTTTGCCCCGCAGCTGCTGGATGGCGGCACCGTTGGCGAGGCCCTGTTCATGGTGCTGGGCTTCATCCTGCTGGGGCTGAGCTTCGGGCAATCGTCGGGTGTCGTCGCATCGAGCTTTTCGCGACAGCATCGCTATACCGGTTCGGCGATAACCTCGGATCTCGCCTGGATGTTCGGCGCCGGCTTCGCGCCACTCGCGGCATTGCTTTTGGCCGGCAATTTCGGCCTCATCGCCGCGGGCGCCTACCTGCTTTCGGGCGCGGCCTGCACCTTGCTTGCCTTGTGGATCGATGGACGGCGTTCGGCCGCGGACCGTCCGACCGACTGAACGCTCTATGGCGGCGAGGGTCAGCGAGCGTCGCAGGGCGGCTGCCCCGCCGGTCAGCGGAACATCGAACCGCCATCGACGTCGAGCGCCGCGCCATAGACGAAGCTCGCGGCGTCGGAGCACAGGAACAGGATCGCGGCGGCCATGTCGTCGGGCCGGCCCATCCGGCGTATGGGCAGATTGGCCGCGATGCGGTCCTTGAGGGCCGGATCGATGTGGGAATGCATCGGCGAATCGGTCGGCCCCGGATTGAGGGCGTTGATGCGCACCGCCTTTCCCGCCAGTTCGCGCGCGACCGACTTCACCAGCGACAGCGTGCCGGCCTTCGAGGCCGCATAGGCCGTGTCGGCGATAAGGCCGCCACCGCCATGCACGCCGGCGTCCGATGCCACGCAGACGATGTTTCCCCCGCCGCTGCCCTGCATGCGCTGCACCGCGCCCTGGACCGTGAAGAAGGTGCCCAGCAAGTTGACGCCCAGCACGCGCTGCCAGTGCGCCCAATCCTGGTCGGGGATTCGCTTGGCGGTGATGATCGCGGCACAGGTGACGACATTGTCGAGCCGCGCCAGCCTGGCATCGCAATAGTCGAACATGCGCCCGATGCTGTCGGGATCACCCATGTCGGCCACCACCTTGTGCGGCGTCCCGGCCATCCCGCCCAGCTCGTCATGGCGCCTTGCAAGGCCTTCCGCATCACGGTCGCACATCACGACCTCGGCCCCCTTGGAGAGGAATGCACGGGCGGTTTCGAAACCCATGCCGCTCGCGGCACCGGTCACCAGCACGGTCTTGCCGGCAAAGCTGTCCGGGGCAAATGTGGCGTATACGTCGATCATGATTTCTCCATGAGATCGAAAGAGGGATGGCCAGCCGTAGGCGAGGCCTGTGACGTTGGCGCGAGCCGGTTCAGGCCTTCAGGTGCAGCGTCACCAGCACGGTGCATTCGGCGCCGCTGTCGAACCTTGCCGCGACGCGCAGCCAGTTGCCGAAATGGGCTAGCCGCGCCATCGCCACGGCGTCGCGCTCCTTTGGCATCGGAAACTCGGTGCCCTCGCGCAGCCAGTGCATGCCGTCCGGCGAGACCTCGACCCATGCCGTGGCGATGGGGCCGACGGGTTGCTTGAGTGCCCGCACGAAGAAGATCGCCTCGCGCGCCCATCCCGCCTCGTAGGGCTCGCTGGCGGCTTCGCCACGCCAGCACTCGTTGCGGGAGACGACCGCGGTGATGTTCTCGGGCAGCATCAGAAATCTCCCGAAATGCAGATGGAATCGACGTAGAGGAAGGCCCGTTTGGCGACGTCGGTTTCGGCGAAAAGGCCGAAGTTGAGCATGCACCACAGGTTCTTCATCGCCGGGAGGCGGATCGAATCGAAGCCCGAGAGATCAAAGCTGCGATCGTTGCACCTGAGCCCGAGCGCCGTCATCGTTGCCAGATCGAAATCGAAGCACAAATACGTCCAGTTCACCTTGGTGGGGATTTCGTTGTAGCAGAGACGCTGCGATCCGCCGGGAAGATCGACCCAGCCTTCCGGCGACAGATGGTAGTGGCTGATCGTCTTGTTGTCGGTGCCGATCGGGGTGATCCTTTCGGTCTCGCGCTTGTACTGCCATTTCTGCAGATGCTGGCCGTCGAGCGCGTTCAAGAAGCGCAGATGCGGCATGACGCGATCGTTGTTGCCGTCCTGGTCCCCACCCTGCAGATCGAAGAGGAGGCCGACGGAGCGCACGTCGGTTTCGGACAGCTTCAGCGTGTTGGCCTCCGGCTTGAAGGTAAAATAAATTTCGAAACGGATCGGCCCGCGTTTGCGGAATGTGTGGCGTTTGATGGCGACGTTGCGGGCGCCCGCCACCGGTCGTGTCGCGATCTTGAGGGCATAGGACGAATCCATCCCGCCATGCGAGCCGGCGTCCCAATGGGCGAGCGTCGACAGCATCGCGCTAGTGTGCTGCGCGTAGCCCGGCAGCATGGTGTCGAGATCGTCCTCGTAGTTGCCGACAAGCTGCGACCAGCCGCAATGACCGCGCGCGAAATTGTCGAACGACAATATCCGCGGCAGCGGATCGAAACGGCTGAGCGCGGGGTCCGCGCGCAGCAGCGCCAGGCGCATCGCCTCGGTCAGGTCGCCGGTCTGGTCTGGAGTCTGGTTCTTCATCTGGTCTTCGGCCTCATTCGGCTTTCAGTTTCTTGACGGCTTTCCAATCGATTTCGATGCCGAGTCCGGGTTTTTGCGGGACATCGAGCGTGCCGTTCTTCTGCCTGACGCAGCCGGGCGCGAGATCGGCCAGATGCGTCTTGAACGGGCTGGCATCACACTCGCATTCCATCACGCCGAAGTTCGGCATCGCGGCAGCCATGTGGACGCTCGCGGTCTCGCAGACGATGCCGGACATGCCGATATGCGGAGCGTAGCGGACGTCATGCGCGGCGGCATATTCGGCCATGCGGCGCGTCTCGGAGATGCCGCCGGCGCGCGCCACGTCGGGCTGCAGCACCGACAGTGTGCGGTTGGCGATCAGGCGTTGCGCCTGGTCGAGGGTGAAATTGCTCTCGCCCGCGGCCAGCGGTACGTCGCAGCGCCGACGCAATTCCTCATAGCCCTGCTCGTTCTCCGGCTGCAGCGGCTCCTCGAACCAGAAATAGCCATTTGCCGAAAGCGCGCGGCCAACCTCGACGGCCTCGTCCAGATTGTAGGCCCAGTTCGCATCGACACAGAGCCCGATCGCGTCTCCGGCCCGCTTGCGGATGCGCTCGATGCGCTTGCAAGCGTCGCGCACAGGACGCGCCATCTTGACCTTGACGCGTGTAAAACCCTCGGCGACGTAGCGGTCGAGTTCAGCGTCGGCGGCTTTGTCGTCAACCCAGTTGACGGCCGCCGCGTAGACGTCGATGCGATCACGTCCGACGCCGCCAAGAAGTTTGGCGATCGGCTGTCCGGTTGCCTTGCCCAGTATATCCCATAGCGCGATATCGACGCCGGCGATGGCCTCGATCAGCATACCGCCTGCCTTGCCCGACAAAGCGCGGCGCATCGACTGCCACAAGGCGCCGATGTTGCGAGCGTCCTGGCCGAGCAGGCGCGGCCTGAGTGAACTTTCGATCAACTCGACATAGGCCTTGGGTGAAAATCGCGCCAGGGTTTCGCCGACCCCAACAATGCCGTCGGTCGTACGCACTTCGACCAGAACCAGCGACACCTTTTCGTAGACGCCCCATGACGTGACCGTAGGCCTGGGCAGCGTCTGACTGAGGGGATGGGCTATCACCTCGGCAATCTTCAGCGGCCCGGCCACGGTTGGATCGCTCATGCGCATCGATACCAGACTTCCCTCGTCCCTGCGGATGGCTCGTCATAACGCTCACTTATAAACTTAGCAACCAGAAAACTTAGTTGCTATGTTTGGGACAATCGTGCTAGGCAGCCAAAAGAGGATCCCGAATGGCCACAGAAGCAGCACGCAAATCGATTTTCGCCGTGAAGCCCTCGAGCCCATCACGCCTTGCGGATGGGGTCTCCGATGCAATCGCAGCGGCGCTGTTCGACGGACGCATCGCCCCTGGCGAGGCGTTGCCGCCGGAAGGCGAGATCGCCCGGGAGTTCGGCGTCTCCAAGCCGATTGCACGCGAGGCGCTGCGCCAGCTGACCAGCGTGGGCCTGGTGTCGACGCAGCAAGGCAAGGTCGCGCGCGCGAAGGCGCTCAGTGGCGAGCCGATGGACCGCATCTATGCCTATGCCGTCCGTTCAAGCCTGACGCGGCTTCAGGAAGCCAACGAGATGCGCCGGGTCATCGAGGTCGGCATCGCCCGGCTGGCCGCCGAGCGCCGCGATCCGCGGGGGCTGGACCTGATGCGCCAGGCTTTGCTCGACATGCGGGCCGGCATTGGCAAACCGGGTGATTTCACACAGGCCGACATCCTGTTCCACCTCGGCCTCGCGACAGCCACTGGAAATTCCATGATCCGCATCCAGATGGAAGGGATGCGTTCGGTCCAACGGGAGGTTTCGGAGCTGTTCTCACGACGCTCCAATCGCACCGAGGCGGATTGGCGCGCCACCGTTGAACGGCACCAGGCAATCCATGACGCGATCGCGGCGGGCGACACCGACCTCGCGGACCGGCGCATTCACGAACACTTCGACGCGGCCGACATCGCTTCGTTCGAGGTCGCCGACAAGCTCGGGGAGCCGTCGCCTTGAGCCAGGACCGTTTTTCCCTTGCCGGTCGTCGAGCGCTGGTCACCGGCGCCAGCTCCGGCATCGGGCGCGCGGTTGCGATCGCCCTTGCCCAGCAGGGGGCCACGGTCGCGCTGCACCATTTCGGCGACGCCGCCGGAGTGCGCGACACGGCTGCGGCCATCGGTCCCGGCACCGCGGTCCTCGAGGCCGACTTCACCGACAGCAGGGCAATGTCGGCCTTCGCGTGCGAGGTCGCGGACGGCGCCATCGACATCCTGGTCTCGAACGGCGCGATCGAGCGACGCCGTGCCTGGGACGAAGTCGACGAAGCGCATATCCAGGCACATGTCGCGGCCAACTTCACGGCCCTGTTCACCTTGGCCACGCGGCTGGTTCCAGCCATGGCAAAGCGCGGATGGGGGCGCGTGGTGGCGACCGGCAGCGTGATGGCGAGGCGGCCGCGCGCCGAAACGATCGTCTACGCGTCGCTGAAGGCGGCGCAACTGACGGCGGTGCGCGCCATGGCGCGTGACGTCGCGCCGCACGGCGTCACCATGAATGTGGTATCGCCCGGCGCGATCGAGACGGAGGCCACCGCCGAGCGGTACCGGGACGCCGCTTTCCGCCAGGCGGTTGCGGCGAAGATTCCCGCCGGACGCCACGGCCAGCCCGACGACGTCGTCGGCGCTTTCGTTTTCCTGTGCAGCGACGCCGCCCGCTACATCACCGGTGCCGACATCCCCGTCGATGGCGGTTGGACGATCGGTGACGCGCCCGGTGCCTTGCCAGGAGCGACAGCATGACCACACGCCGCCGGCCGGGCCATTGATATCGCGCCCACAGTTGTTGAGTGACCATCAGCGTTTCGGGAGGAAATCATGAAGACCGCAATCAAGCTCGCACTATCGGCCGTGGCGCTGTGCGCCCTATCGGCACAGTCGATGGCCCAGGAACTCCGGATGACGGTGTGGACCGGCAACGAGGCCCATCTCAAGATGCTGAACGGCATCGCCGCGGGTTTCATCGCCAAGCACCCGGGCGTCACGGTGAAGTTCGAGACCGTTCCGGTCGCCGACTATACGCAGAAGCTCACCTTCCAGGTCGCCGGCGGTAATGCCCCCGATATCGCCTGGATGATGGAAGATGCCGCACCGGCCTTCGAGAACGCCGGCCTGCTCATGGACATCGGCCCGACGCTGAAGGCGACCGAGGGATACAATTTCGAGGATTTCTCCGAGCCGGCGATGGCGCTCTGGCAAAAGGACGGCAAGGTCTACGGCATGCCGTTCTCGACCTCGCCTTTCCTGATTTACTACAACAAGGACATGTTCGACAAAGCGGGTCTCGAAGATCCCAACCAGCTTGCCGCGAAAGGCGAGTGGAACATGCAGAAATTCCAGGAGGTCGCCAAGCAGGTCACCGACGCCAATCCCGGCAAATGGGGCTTCGAGTTCAAGGACGGCGAAGGCTATGCATCGCGCATGACGCACGCCTTGCTGCCACCCGTGCGCGCCTATGGCGGCGATCTGTGGGCCAACGGCCAGTGCGGCCTGGACAAGCCGGAAGCGGTGGCCGCCGTCAAGCAGCTCCACGACATGGTGTTCAAGGACAAGTCGATCGTGCCGCCGGGGGAACAGGGCGACTATTTCTCCGGCAATTCGGCGATGACCGTGAACCAGATCTCACGGGCCTCGAAGATGCCCGAGGCGGGTTTCAAATGGGGCATTGCTCCGCTGCCTTCGGGACCGGCCGGCGAGGCTCCGGTCATCGGCCAGGCCGCGCTGACCGTCTTTGCATCGGGCAAGAACACGGAGCTCGCCGCCCAGTTGGTCGCCGAGATGACCAGCAAGGACAATGTGGCTGTCATGGCGCAGTTCTTCCCGCCGGCCCGCAAGAGCGTTCTGGAGAGCGACGCCTTTGTCAATTCCAACAAGCTGATCCCGCCGGAACAGATGAAGAGCGTGGCCGCCGCGATCGTCAACGGCCGCGTCCATCCCTCGCATGAGCATGTGCCGCAGATCTTCGCGGCGATGGCGCCGCGCGTCGACGCATTGTGGCGGGCCGACGCCAATGTCGAAGAGGCGCTGAAGGGCGTCTGCGCAGCCATCCAGCCGCTGCTCTGACAGGGGCTCCGCTTCGTGGCCGGCAAGGCATTCCGGGACAATACGGCGCGCGCTGCGGGCGCGCCGTGGCTGACCTTGAAGACCAGGGAAATGCTGGAAGCGTGGCTGTTCGTCAGCCCGACGCTGATCGGCTTCCTGATCTTCTTCCTCGGCCCGCTGGTCGCCATTTTCTACTATTCGACGACCGAGTGGAACCTGCTCAGCCAACAGGCGACGTTCGTCGGGCTCCGCAATTTCCACAACGTCCTGCTGGAGAACCCCGACTTCTGGCATGTCGTGCGCAATTCCGTGATCTTCGCGCTGGGGCTCGTGCCCCTGAACATGGCATTGGCGCTCTCGCTTGCGCTGGCGCTGTCGCGGCCGTTCTTCGGCGTCGTCTTCTTTCGCACGGTATTCTTCGCGCCGGTGGTCACGTCGGCGATTGCCTGGGCGATCGTCTGGAAATTCATGCTGCAAGGTGAAGGCGGCGCCGTGAACCAGATGCTGGCCTGGATCGGCATAAACGGTCCGAACTGGCTGCGCGAGCCCAACTGGGCGATGGCGGCGGTCATCGTCACCCGCGTCATCAAGACGGTCGGGCTCAACATGATCCTCTACATCGCGGCGCTGCAGTCGATACCGCGCGACTACGAGGAAGCGGCGACGCTGGAAGGCGCTTCGCGCTGGCAGGTCTTCCGCATGATCACCTGGCCGCTGCTTGCGCCAACGACGCTCGTCATCATGGTTCTGACGACGATCGGGTCGTTCAAGGTGTTCGACCACATCTACCAGATGACCGGCGGCGGCCCGGAAAACGGCACGCTGGTACTGGCGTTCTACATCTACCAGCAGGGCTTCAAATTCTTCAACGTCGGCTACGCGGCCGCACTGGCGCTGATCATGTTTGTCATCGTCATGGCGCTGACCCTGGTGCAGGTGATGCTGCGGCGGAGGGATATGGATTGACCGCGCGCCGGACCGAAATCCTCTATCGTATTTGCTGGACCGTGGCCCTGCTGCTGCTGGCGGTACCCTTCGTGTTCCCGTTCCTGTGGATGATTTCCGGTGGCTTCAAGAGCACCACCGAAATCTTCGGCACGCCGACCTTGATCCCGCGCGTCTGGCGCTTCGAGAATTTTGTGGAAGTGTTCACCTATCAGCCCTTCGCGCGGCAGTATTTCAACTCGCTCTACATTGCCGCGACGGTGACGGCGTTGACCCTGTTCATCGCCTCGCTGGCGGGCTATGCGCTGGCGCGCATCCGTTTTGCGGGTGCGGGCCTTTTGATGCTGTTCCTGGTGATGGCGCTGATGGTGCCGGAAGAGGTCACCATCATCCCGAACTTCTTCCTGATCCGCGCCATGGGCCTGATCGACACGCACTGGCCGCTCATCCTGCTGCCGGTCTTCGGCCCGCAGGGCGTGGTGGCGACGTTCCTGATGCGCCAGTTCTTCCTGGCGCTGCCCAAGGAACTCGAGGACGCCGGCAAGATGGACGGGCTGTCGCGCTTCGGCGTCTGGTTGAAGATCGCGCTGCCCATGTCGCGGCCGGCGCTTGCCGCAGTCGCGATCATCACTTTCCTGCATTCGTGGAACCTGTTCCTCGAACCGCTGATCTTCCTCAGTTCGCTGGAGAAGTTCACGCTGCCGCTGGCGCTGTCCAATTTCAACGACAGCTACGGCCTGCCGCTGTGGAACCTGCAACTGGCGGCGACGAGCCTGGCGGTGGTTCCCATCCTCATCATCTATCTGATCGCCCAGCGCCAGATCATCGAGAGCTTCGCCCTCTCCGGCGTCAAGGGATAAGGGACGTCATGACAAAGGTTCTGCTCAAGGACATCCGCAAGAATTTCGGTACTGTCCAGGTCATCCGCGGCGTCGATCTCGAGATCGAGGATGGCGAGTTCGTGGTCTTCGTCGGTCCCTCGGGATGCGGAAAGTCGACGCTGCTGCGGCTGATCTCCGGCCTTGAGCACATCAGCGACGGCGAACTCCACATTGGCGGCCAGTTGGTCAACGAGGTGCCGGCGGCCAGGCGCGGCGTGGCCATGGTGTTCCAGTCCTACGCGCTTTATCCGCACCTGACGGTCCGCGACAACATGGGTTTCGGCCTCAAGGTCCGCAAAGTGCCGGCCAGCGAACGCGCCCGCCGTGTTTCGGAAGCCGCCGCGACGCTGAAGCTCGAACCGTTGCTCGACCGCTTTCCTCGTCAGTTGTCGGGCGGACAGCGTCAGCGCGTGGCCATCGGCCGGGCCATCGTCGGCAATCCGGACGTCTTCCTTTTCGACGAGCCGCTCTCGAACCTCGATGCCGAACTGCGTGTCCACATGCGCTCCGAGATCGCGGCGTTGCACCAACGCCTGTCGACGACGATGATCTATGTGACCCACGACCAGATCGAGGCCATGACGCTTGCCGACAAGATCGTGGTGTTGCGCGACGGCAGGATCGAACAGGTCGGCTCGCCCCGCGACCTCTACGACAGCCCGCGGACCATCTTCGTCGCTCAGTTCATCGGCAGCCCCAAGATGAACATTCTGCCACTTGCCGACGGACAGCCGATCGCGCTTGGCGCGTCGGTCCCTGCGACGGCCACGTCGGTCGGTATTCGACCCGAGCACCTGTCGCTGGGCCAGTCCTCGAACAGCACGTTGCGCGGCAAGGTAAGGCTGGCGGAATATACCGGCGCCGTCACGCTCCTGCATGTCGAGCTGGATGGGGGCCAGACCTGCCTCGTCATCCACAATCAAGGACCGGCGCCCGAAACCGGCGCCGAGGTCGGCCTGCGGGCCGAATCCGGACATCTGCATTTCTTCGACAAGGAAGGACGGGCGGTCTGATATCTGCCGCGCGATCAAGCAGCGCGACGCTCCTGCGATCCGTGCCTTACGATCTATCCCGCCGCCAGCGCCGTGACTTCCCGCCGAAACGGCAATGCGTCGCCGATGTCGGGTTCGTCCAGCTCGCGGGCGAAGCGGTGGCCGGCATAGGTTGCCCATGCGATGGGCCCCGGTGCTTCGGCGTCGCCGATGACCTTGACCGAACGGATGCCATTGTCGGCCCACTCGTTTTCCCGGACCTTGAGATCGCGCCAAACGGCGTCGTCCTGATTGCGCGAGGTGACCAGGACGGCTGCATCGGCTGTCAGGTCCTGTTTGGCGCCGGTGTAGACGCAAGCCGTCACGACACCGCCAGAAGCGACACTCACGACGCTCCTGTTGAGCACGATATCGACCCCGAGCTCCGCCAGGCGGCGGTGGATGGCGCCCTGCTCCAACGTGTTGCGGGTCCAGTCCGAGACATAGGCCGATGGCGTCACCAAGGTCACCTTCGTTCCCTGACGCGCCATCAGCTCGGCGAGTACGCCGCCCATGTAGTAGTGATCGTCGTCGAACAGCACGACGTTGCCGGAAGGGACCTTGCCGTCCATCAGATCGTCAGGCGTGTAGACCGGCATCGCGGCGTCGATCGGCATCGGCACGATATGGGCACGCGCGACGCCATCGCGGCGCCAGGTCGATCCGGTGGCGATGGCGATGTTCTGGAAGCCGAAGGACAGGATGTCGTCCGCCGTCAGCCGGCTTTCGAAATAGATGTCGACATTCGGCATCTGGCCGAGCTGATACTGCCGATAGTCGCGCACCCTGCCCCAGGCCGACAGGCCCGGAAGTTTGCTTTCGCGCGCCACGCGCCCACCAAGCTCGGTACCGGCTTCCGCGATGGCCACCTTGTAACCGCGCAGGCCGAGTGCGCGCGCCGCTTCCAATCCGGCCGGCCCGGCGCCGACGATCAGCACGCTGTCGCTGTCGCCCTTGGCCTGCATGCGCTCCGGATGCCAGCCCTTGCGCCATTCCTCCATGAAGGTCGGGTTCTGCGTGCAGCGCGAGATCGACATGGTCATGTCGCCGGTGATGCAGATGTTGCAGCCGATGCATTCGCGAATGTCCTCGATGCGGCCTTCCTCGACCTTCCTCGGCAGGAAGGGATCGGCGATCGACGGGCGGGCGCAGCCGATGAAGTCGAGCGTGCCCGACCTGATCATCCTGACCATCACGTCGGGCGAGGTGAAGCGGCCAACGCCGACGACCGGCTTCGAGGTCAGCTTCTTGATGCCCGACACCAGGCTCTCCTGCGCCGCCTCGTCCTTGAAGCGCGACGGGCCGGAGCAATCCTCCCAGGCGCCGTGCGCGAGATCCCACAGATCGGGCAGTTCGGCATGCATCTCGATCATGTCGCGGACTTCCGAATTGGCGAAGCCGAGCTCGCCGATCATCTCATCCAGCGACAGCCTGAGCGTCAGGCCGCAGGTGTCGCCGATCGCGTCGCGCCCTTCCTCGATCAGCTCGCGCATCAGCCGCGAACGGTTTTCCAGCGAGCCGCCATATTCGTCGCCGCGCTGGTTGGTGGCCGTCGACAGGAAATGCTGGATGATGCCGAAACCGTGCGCGCCATAGAGGCACACCAGGTCGAAACCCGCCTGCTTCGCGCGTTTGAAGGCATTGCGGTGCCAGCGACGCAGGTCGCGGATGTCCTGCTTGTCCATGGCGCGTGCCTGCACCGGATCGTTGGTGAAGGTGCGGATCGGCAGGGCCGACGGCCCTCGCGGCACCTCCTTGGTGTAGAGGTTGGGACCGTTGATCCCGGAATAGGCGAGCTGGATGCCGGCCAGCGCGCCGTGTTCGTGCATGGCTCTCGCCATCTTGGCCAAGGCCGGAATGTCGGCGTCGTCCCATAGCCGCAATTCGATGAAGGGCGTGATCTCGGAAGTGTGGTGCATCTCCGTCTGCTCGGTGAAGATGACGCCCCACCCGCCTTCCGACTTGATGCGGCGCATCTCGGCCGCGGCCGACGGATCTCGATAGCCGCCGCCATTACAATGCGGAACCTGATAGAAACGGTTCTTGGCCGTTACCGGACCTATCTTCATCGGCTCGAACAAGATGTCGTAGCGTTGGTCGCGCATGGTGCTTCCTCCGTGCCGGCCCGGCACTGCCGGTCCCGCCGAGACTACTCATAAGTTGGAGCCGGCGCGGGAAAACTACGGATTTCTTCTGCGCCGATTAGGACGCGCCTAATCGCGCGCGCCGGCGCGGATTAGTCTGTGTTGAACCGGGGCTGAGTGAAATGCGACTTCAGGGCATTGGCGGCATGGTGCTAGACAGCCAGGACCTCACAGCGAGACTGGAACATGGACAGTATCAGGATACTCGAAAGGCTGATTGCATTCCCGACGGTGAGCCGCGACTCGAACCTCGACCTGATCGGCTATGTGACCGACTTGCTCGAAGCGAACGGCGTTGCCTGCCAGATCGTCCGCAGCGCGGACGGACACAAGGCCAACCTCTTTGCCACCATCGGCCCGGCCGACCGGCCCGGTGTCATGCTGTCGGGCCACACCGACGTCGTTCCCGTCGACGGCCAGAACTGGACGCTGCCGCCGTTCGAAATGACCAAGCGCGACGGCAAGCTTTACGGACGCGGCGCTACGGACATGAAGGGTTTCGTGGCCTCTGCGCTCGCGGCCTGTGTCAAGGCCTCCAAGATGGCGCTTCGGACGCCGCTGCATTTGGCGCTCTCCTATGACGAGGAAGTCGGCTGCCTGGGCGTGCGCGACCTGATCGAAATGCTGAGCGCGGCGCCGCAACGCCCGCTGCTGTGCATCGTCGGCGAGCCAACCAACATGCAGGTGGCGACCGGGCACAAGGGCAAGCTTGCCGCTCGCGCCATCTGCAGGGGACGCGAAGGCCATTCGGCGCTCGCCCCACTGGCGCTCAATGCCATCCATCTCGGCTGCGATTTCGTGCGCGCCTTGCGCGACGAACAGGAGCGGCTGGCCCGCGACGGCGCCCGCGACGGCGACTACGACATTCCCTACACGACGGTGCATGTCGGCAAGATCAATGCCGGCGTCGCGCTCAACATCGTGCCCAACCTGTGCCAGGTCGATTTCGAGATCCGCAACGTTGCCGCCGACAATGCCGCCGGCATTCTCGACAGGCTGCGCATTGCCGCGGCGCGCATCGCCGAGGACGCGGCTTCGATCGCGGCCGAGGCCGCGATCGAAATCGAGATCACCAATACCTATCCGGGCCTCGACACGCCGGCCGCATCGGCGGCGGTGGCTTTCGTCAAATCGCTGACTGGTGCCAACGACACGATGAAAGTCGCGTTCGGCACGGAAGGCGGCTTGTTCAGCCGCGATCTCGGCACGCCTGCCGTCGTCTGCGGGCCGGGCTCGATGGCGCAGGGACACAAGCCGGATGAATTTGTCAGCGTCGAACAGCTGCGGGGTTGCGACGGGATGCTGGACAGATTGCTGGAACGGCTCACGGACGGCTGGCCGTGACCCGAATGGCAGCCCCTCACTTCACGATGCGTTCGGTGCCGAAGACGCCCTGCTCGACGACGAAGCGGCGGCAGTGGTCGATGAAGGCCTGCACCGTCAGCGTGCGATGCTCGGCGTTGGGCAAGGCAATGCCTATGGTCAGCGGCCTGAGGTCCCCCAACAAAGGCACGAAGACCAGCAATTTTCCGTCCGGCGACATGGTGTTGAGCGGCCGCATATTGGCGATACCGTAGCCGAAGCCATTGGCAACCATCGAGCGCATCACGGCGATGTCGCCGGTGCGCTCGACGATCTTGGGCCGCAGGCCCCTGGGCTGGAAAGCCGACAGGAAGTATTCGCGGCTGTAGGGCAGATCGAGCAGCACCATCGGCTCATCGACCAGTTCCTCAGGGGTGATGCCTGCCTTCGCCGCCAGGCGATGCGCGGCCGGAAGCATCACATAGGCCGGCAACTGCATCAGCGGCTCGAAGGTCATGTCCTGCGACAGCTCGAGATCATAGGTCAGCGCGGCGTCTATCTCGCCACGCTGCAGCATCTCGAACAATTGGCCCTGGTTGCGTTCGAATTGCCGGACGCGCACATCGGGATAGGCATCCTCGAATTTCTTGCGCAGCGCCGGCAGCACGATCTGCGCGAAAGTGAGCAGGCAGCCGATCGCCAGCGGTCCGCGCACCTTTTCGGCGATGTCGCCGGCAATGTCGTGCAGCGCGTCGGCGTCGTTGAGCAGGCGCGCGGCTTCCTTGAGGAACAGGCGCCCGCCCGCGGTGAGCGCCAGGGCATGCGAGTGCTTGCGCACGAAAAGCTGGACACCGAACTCGGCTTCGAGCTGGGCGATCGACGCCGAGATCGACGGCGGCGAGACGTTCACCTGCTCGGCCGCCTTGGCGATCGAACCCGCTTCGCCAACGGCGACGAAATATTCGAGCTGTCTGAGCGTGAAGCGGAGCGGCATGGTTCTATGTTGCCGGTTTGCGGCTGGTGATCAAGTCGCGCCCACTCCTCAGTACTTGATCCAGGTGGTCTTCAGCGCGGTGTATTTGTCCAGCGCGTGCAGCGACAGGTCGCGCCCGAAACCGGACTGCTTGAAACCGCCGAAGGGAGTCATCGGGCTCAGCGCATCGACGGTATTCACGGAAACCGTGCCCACGCGCAGCCTTTCCGCGAGGCGATGCGCCCGCGACAGGCTGTCGGTCCACAGCGATGCAGCCAGGCCGTAGACACTATCGTTGGCGATGCGAAGCGCCTCGTCTTCGGTGTCGAAGGCGATCACCGACAGAACCGGACCGAAGATCTCGTCGCGGGCAAGCGGGTCGTCGGGCGAGACGTTGTCGAAGATCGTGGGCTGCACAAAACTGCCGCGCCCGTCGACGGCGACCCGGTCGCCACCGGCCACCAGCCGTGCCGACTTCCTGCCGCCATCGATGAAACGCATGACGGTCGCGGCGTGGCGCGCGTCCACCATCGCACCCATCCTGGATGCTGGGTCGAGCGGATCGCCGGGCTGGGTCGCGGTTGCGCGCTCTGCCAGTTTCTCGACCAGCGCATCCTTGATGCCGCGTTCCACAAGCAGCCGGGAATTGGCCGAGCATACCTGTCCCTGGTTGAAGAAGATGCCGAAGGCGGCCATGTCGGCGGCCGCATCCAGATCGCCGCAATCCGCGAACACCAGATTGGGGCTCTTGCCACCGGTCTCCGGCCAGACCTGCTTCATGTTCGACTGGCCGGAATATTGCAGGAACATTTTGCCGACAGCGGTCGACCCCGTGAAGGCAAGGCAATCCACATCCATGTGGCGGCCAAGCGCCTGGCCAGCCGTCTCGCCGAGGCCAGGCACCACATTGAGAACGCCGGCGGGCAGGCCCGCTTCCATGGCAAGCTCGGCCAGCCTGAGCGCCGAGAATGGCGATTGCTCGGCGGGTTTCAACACCACCGAATTGCCAGCGGCCAGCGCGGGCGCGCATTTCCAGGTCGCCATGTCGAGCGGAAAGTTCCACGGCACGACGGCGCCCACGACCCCAAGCGGCTCACGCCGCACCAAGGCGAGGTCGCCCGGGCCCGTCGGCGCCACCTCGTCATAGACCTTGTCTATCGCTTCGGCGTACCACTGGAAGATCGCCGCCGACCCCGGCACGTCGATTGTCGCCGCGTCCTTGACCAGCTTGCCCATGTCCAGCGATTCCAGCAGCGCCAGCTCCTGCAGGTTCTCGCGCAGCAATTCCGCCAGCCGCAGCAGCACCTGCTTGCGATGCTGAGGGCTCGCTCGCGACCAGACGCCAGCCTCAACACTGCGCCGCGCCACAGCGACTGCGAGGTCGATGTCCTCTTCGCCGCAGGAAGCAACCTCGGCGAGCGTTGCGCCCGTGGCCGGATTGATGCTGGCGAAGGTCCGGCCGGAGCGGGCGGGCACCGCCTTGCCGTCGATGAACGCCCTGTCGCGAAAGCGGATCGCCGACGCCTTGCCGATCCAATCCTTATGACTGAGTTCGCTCATGCCGGCTCCAGATGTCGGACTATTCGTCACCCGGAACGCCATAGCTCGGCGCACCGGACGGATTGAGAGCGCGCGTGACATAGGCGTCGAGCTGGGGCTTGTAGATCTCCCACAGCGCCGCCAGCTGCTCGATCGGGCAGTCCTCGGTCCAGTCGCAACGCAGGTCCGCGACCGGCCATGAAACATCGCGCACCAGCTTCATGCCGGCGGAGCGGATAGGTCCCGCCTCCCCGCCTACATCGAGCGCGGCCCACATGGTGGCGATCAGCCGGTCGCCGAGATCGCCTTCGGAGGCGAGAAAGGTGTCGACCATGGCTTGCGGAACCCTGTCGCTGGCAAGCAGATTGCCGCCGCAGGCGACGTCCTCGCCGCGCGCCTCGGCCCAGATGCCGAGTGCTTTCGGTCCCGAATGGATTGCGCTACCGCCGGCCGCGTCGACCGCCAGCACCTGCCGGTATTCGCTAAAAGCGGCCGTGCGCTTCAGGATCGCGACGGCTTCAGCGGCGGAGGCACCCCGCGCCATCAGCTCCAGAGCCCGTGGCCCGAGCGTTGGATCCGTGACGTTCTGGCTGGCAACCGCCCCGACGCCGGCCTGCGCGTAGGCGCAGCGTGCCGCGACGGCGGGAGACGACGAGGATACCGCCACCCCGAACATGCCCGTGCGCCGGCAGCGCGCTACTATCGAGAAGGTCATGGCCTAGTCCGGGATGATGGCTGTGCATCATCCGGGATTACGGCGGTGCCGTCGATCTCGACCAGCCATTCCGGCCGCGCCAAGGCCGATACGACAAGGCCGGTCGAAACCGGATGCACGCCTTTGATGTATTCGCCCATCGTCCGGTAGACGGCTTCGCGATGGCGCACGTCTGTCAGATAGATCACCACCTTGACCAGATGCTCCATCGTGCCGCCGCATTCCTCGATGAGCTGCTTGATGTTCTGCATGACCTTGTGGGTCTGCTCGACCGGATCGTGGCTGCCGATGGTCTTGGCGGTGTCGAGATCCTGCGGGCATTGGCCGCGCAGATAGATCGTGCGGCCACCTCGCGTGACGACCGCCTGGCACAGATCATTGTCGAGCTTCTGCTCGGGATAGGTATCCTTGGTATTGAAGGTGCGAATTCGCGTATGCGCCATATTGGTCTCCATCAGGTCGGGCTCGCGGCGTCGTCGGCTTTGGTCAGGCGTCCACGGGCTCGCGTTTCGCGGCGGCGTGATAGGCCAGATATTTGCGCTGCGTCGAAATACGGTCGGCCACGTGCTTGGCGTCGTGCCAGACGCCCCAGATAAAACTGGAACCCCTTCTCGATTGCCAGGGCAAGCCCAGGAAATAGATTCCGGGCTCGGTCGAGACGCCGCGGTGGTGCCTTGGCCTTCCCTTCTCGTCAAAGGCATCGACCCTCAGCCAACTGTAATCGGCGGCAAAACCCGTCGCCCAGATGATCGCCGCTATCCCCGCCTCGGCCAGGTGCAGTTCGCGGATCGGATTGGTCATGCATTCGGGATCCGGTTCGATCCGGCGGGCAGCGGGCTCTTCGGGAAGGTCGAGACCGTTGCGCGCCACATAGGCGTCGGCCTCGTCCAGCAGCGACATCAGATTGGCATCACCGCGGGCAATGTTCTTCGCAAGATCAGGCGCGAAGCTCATCAGCCCGTCCTGATAGGTCCTTGTCATGCCGACCAGGGTGAGCCCTTGCTTCGCCAGTCGGCGGAAATCGATCGTTTCGCCGCCGCGCGCGCCGCTCACCGCGATCGTCACATGTTCCGTGCCGGGTCCAGGGGTTTCGAGGTCCCATTTGCCGAGAACGCCCAGCCACCAGCAGAAGTCGCGCCCGCGATAGGCCCGCGGCGGGCGATCGTGCGGGCCGACCGAGAGGTAGACGCGCTTGCCAGCGCGCTGGAGTTCGTCGGCGATCTGCACGCCCGAGGATCCCGCGCCGACCACCAGCACCGAGCCTTTTGGCAGCTGATCGGGATTGCGGTAGGCGCTGGAATGGATTTGCAGGATGCCTGCCTCCTTGGGGACGAGAGGCGGGATGACGGGGACCTGGAAAGGTCCGGTCGCGGCGACGATGCTGTTTGCCTCGATCAGGCCATCGGACGTCTCGACGCGGAATCCGGGCCGGCCGACATTTCTTTGCACAAGCCTGACCTCGACGCCGCTACGGATCGGCGCATCGATCTGCTTTGCGTAAGCGACAAAATAGTCGGCAACCTCCTCCTTGGAGGGAAAGCCATCGGGACCCGTAATCGGAAACTCCATGCCCGGGAAGCGGTCGTGCCAGGCCGGGCCATTGGCAACCAGGGAATCCCACCGCTGCGAGCGCCAGCGCTCGGCAATGCGGCCGCGTTCTAGAACGAGATGAGGCACCCCGCACTTGCTCAGGTGCTCGCTCATGGCCACCCCCGCCTGGCCACCGCCAACGACAAGCGTGTCTATCGTCTCAACCGACATGCCCAGTCCTCTCCTGACCATCCGACAGCTCCTGCCGCACGGGACGAAAGCCGATTTCCGGCGGCTGGCAGACGCAGCCTAGGTGATCCATTTCGCCGTGTTCCGGACAAGCCGCTTGCGCCATCCGGTCTCCCTATTGGCGCTCACAAGTAGCAGCACGTGGCGGTGGGCGCCCATAACGAATCTCCGAAGTCACGCGTAACCATTTCCGAATTTCTCGCGCCGACAGACGCATCTACAGTTTCAGCGATCGGGTCCGCGGCGCCGCATGAGGTGGCGGGCGAAGCCGGGCACGGGTCGGCACGGAACAGGAGGCGCTCCCCCGTTCCGCAATGCCTCGAGCCGGCATTCTCGAGGGGCCGCTATGAAGACTGAAAGCTATGATTACATTGTCGTCGGCGCGGGTTCGGCCGGCTGCGTGGTGGCCAATCGGCTTAGTGCCGATCCCTCGGTCAGAGTGTGCCTGATAGAGGCAGGCGGCAGCGACAACAGCCTGCGGGTCAGCGTGCCGGCAGGCATTCTGTCGCTCTATGGCAACCCGAACTACGACTATTGTTTCGTCGGCGTGCCACAGCCCCATCTCAACAACCGCAGCATTCCAGTCAACCGGGGCAAGGCGCTGGGCGGATCGAGTTCGATCAACTCGATGGTCTATATTCGCGGCGCCGCTGAGGACTATGACGAATGGGCCGGGCTCGGCTGCGCGGCTGGGCCTACAGCGACGTGCTGCCCGTGTTCAGGAAACTGGAGCGCAATCTGGTCGCCCAGGATCCGCGCTACCACGGCACGGACGGCGAGCTTATGGTCGACAATCCGCGCGATCCAAACGTGCTTTCCCGCATGTTCGTCAAGGCCGGAGAAAATGCCGGCCTGCCCGCCAACGAAGACTTCAATGCCGAGAGCCAGTTCGGCCTCGGCATCTACAACGTCACGCAGAATCGGGGCCAGCGCTTCAGCAGCTTCACCGCTTTCATGCGCCCGGTGCTCGATCGCAGGAACCTGACGCTGGTCAGCGGATGCGAGGTGATCGACCTTGTCATTGCCGAGGGCCGCGCCACCGGTCTGCGCGTACGGCACGACGGCCAGGAGAAAATGCTCTCGGCCAGCCACGAGATCGTGCTCTGTGCCGGAGCCATCAACTCGCCCAAGATCCTGATGGCGTCCGGCATCGGCCCCGCGGACGAGTTGCGGCGGATCGGCATCACGCCGGTTCTCGACCTGCCCGGCGTCGGCAAGAACCTGCAGGACCACATAGACGGCATGATCACCGTGCGCTCCAGGAGCACCAGGACGCTCGGCCTGTCGCTTGCCAACCTGCCCCGCATCGCGGCAGCACCGTTCCAGTATTTCGCGCGCCGCAAGGGCATGCTCACCACCAATTATGTCGAGGCTGGCGGCTTTGCGAAAACCAGGCATGCGAACGGCCTGCCCGACATTCAGTTCCACTTCGTGCCGGGCTATCGCAGCCACCGCGGCAGGCTCATCGAATATGGCCATGGCTATGCCATTCATACCTGCGTGCTCAGACCCAAAAGCGCGGGCGAGATCAGGTTGTCACGCGACAGTTCTCGGCGCGACGTTCTGATCGACCACCGTTTCTTCGCGGATGAAGAGGACGCCATGGTGCTTGTCGAAGGCATCAAGATCGCGCGCAAGATCCTCGCCGCATCCGAGTTCGATCCGGTGCGTGGCAAGGAAATGCTTCCTGGCAAGGACGTTCGCAGCGATGACGAGATCCTCGCCTATCTGCGCGCCGAAGCGCTGACCGTCTACCACCCTGTCGGGACCTGCAAGATGGGAACGGACGCGATGGCGGTCGTTGATCCGGCGACGCTGAAAGTGCGCGGCGTGGACGGGCTCCGGGTCGCGGATGCGTCGGTCATGCCGAAGCTGATCGGCGGCAACACGAACGCGCCAAGCATGATGATCGGACAGAAGGTTTCCGAAATGATCCTCGGCTCGGCACATCGCGGTGGCAAGTAGGCCATCGCTGTTCTGGTGAACCGTCGCAAACGTCCAGAATTATCTTAAGCCCTCCAAACGTCGTCATTCTATGGCGGAGCAAGGAGCGAAGCGACGCGCGCAGACCATAGAATCCATTCCGTTACGCTAAGGCGTTGCTACCGTGCAGAATTCTGCTCCGCTGCGTCGCTCGGCCAAGGTCACGGAATGGATCCTCGGGTCTCCGCGTCCGCTTCGCCCCCGCTCCGCCCGTGGATGACGAAGCAGAGAGGCTTCGGCCAATTCCCAGCATCCGCGCTGAAAGCCTGCAGCCTTTTCAGAGGCCCCATGTCGAGAGACTGGTTCAGTGATCCTCGTCGATCTCGTCGTGCAAGAGGCCGAGGATGCGGCGCTTGAGCGCGATGAACTCGGGTTCGAGGATCACGTCCATCGAGCGCGGCCTGGGGATATCGACCTTGATCTCGGCCTTGATCTTGCCGGGCCGGGCCGTCATCACCAGGACGCGATCGCCCAGGACGAGCGCCTCGTCTATATCGTGGGTAACGAACAGGACCGTTTTTTGCTGCCGCTCCCAGACACGCAAAAGCAGTTTCTGCATGGTGCCGCGGGTCTGGCTGTCCAGGGCGCCGAAGGGCTCGTCCATCAACAGAACTGCCGGGTCGTTGGCAAGGGCACGCGCAATCGCCACGCGTTGCTTCATGCCGCCGGAAAGCTGAGCGGGGTAGTGGTCGGCAAAGGGCGCGAGGCCGACCTCGTCGAGATACTGGTCGACGATCTGCTTGCGCTGCCCCGCCGGCAGACCCTTGCGCCTGGGCCCATATTCGATGTTGGCGCGCACCGTGAGCCAGGGAAACAAGGTGTAGCTCTGGAACACCATGCCTCTGTCGGGGCCAGGCTCGATCACTTCCCTGCCATCGACCTTGATGCTGCCCGAAGTCGCGTCATTGAGGCCGGCCGCAAGGTAGAGCAGGCTGGATTTGCCGCATCCCGAAGGGCCGACGATGACGCAGAATTCATTCCTTGCCACCCCCAGCGACACATCTTCCAGCGCCAGCACGCCGTTGGCGTCGCCGTAACGCAATGTCACGTCTTCGATGGCCATCGTCGTGCCGGTCGGGCGCGGATCGCCGGTCGTCGAGGCCGTGCCGGCCAGATTTTTCGCCTTGATGGTTTCGGTCATTGCCATCCTTGATCCGACTGCGGTTTGCGAGCTTGCGTTCAAAATCAGGGTGCCCATGGCGCGACCCTCGCCCGGACAAGACGGAACGCCGTGTCGGTTATGAGGCCGAGAAGGCCGATGGCGGCGATCGCCATGAAGATCACATCGACCTGAAAACCTCGCATCGCCTTCAGGCTGATGTAGCCAAGGCCGCTCGACGCGGCAACGAGTTCGGCCACCACCAGATAGGTCCAGGCCCAGCCCATGGTGACGCGAAGCGTGTCGAGGATCGCTGGAAGCGCTGCGGGGAAAATGACGTGCCACACGGCTTCGCTGCGCTTCGTGCCGAGGGTGTAGGAGGCGTTGACCAGATCCCTGGATACGCCGCGCGCGCAGTCGGAAATCATCACGAGCTGCTGGAAGAAGGTGCCGAAGAAGATCACTGCTATGCGCTGCTCGATGCCGATGCCGATCCAGAGGATGAACAGGGGCACGAACGAGGTCACGGGCAAGTATCGGATGAAGTTGACCAGGGGCTCGAGCGGCGCCTGCACCACCCGGTAGGTCCCCATCCACAGTCCCAGCGGCACCGAGATCAGCGAGGAGACGATGAAGCCCAGGATCACCACCTTGGCACTGGTCAAGGTGTGGTAGAAAAGGCTGCCGTCCAAAGACATGCGATAGGTCGTCTGCAGCACGGTTCCGGGCGTCGGCAGGAACATGTTCGGCACGACGCGGCCATAGGACAGCAAAGCCCAGCCGCCGATCACGACCACCCACATCGCCAGGGCCAGCGTTGTCGCCGTGCTGGCGGGAATGTTGGCGAATGGGGTCGTCAGGCGCGTCCACGCCGTCCGCCTCTGTGCCATGGGATGGTCTCCGTTGATCTTCTGAAGCGCGAAGTTCTGGCCTGTCGGAAACCGGGTTCGGCCCACACGGACCGACCCGGCTTCCCGAAGGCTCACTGTTCCCTGATGAAATCGGTGTCGAGGATTGTCTTCGCGTCGATCGTCATCTTGAGCTTGCCGGCCTTGCCCCAGATGTCCTGCGCGAAGTTCACCAGGTCGGACGCCTCGCTCTTCTGCGGCGTGCCGAAGAATTCCAGGTTGCGATCGCGGTCGTAATAGCGCACGCCCTTGGCGCCGGCGGCGAAATCCTCGGGCTTTTCGAGATAGCCGCCAATGCCCTTGGCCATGATCTCATAGGCCTTTTCCGGATTGGTCTTGATGTATTCGACCGCCTTGTAATAGCCCTTGACGAGGGCCTTCACGTCTTCGGGATGCTTTTCGATCAGATCGCATTTGAGGGCGATCACATCGACGATCAGGCCGGGGGTGGTCGTGGAATCGATCAGCACCTTGCCCTTGCCGCCCTTGCGGACTTCGGTGAGGTGAGGCTCCCAGGTCACCGCGGCGGGAACCTGGCCGGCGATGAAGGCGGTCGCCGCGTCATCGGCGGTCATGTTGGTGATGGTGACGTCGTCCTCGGTCATGCCTTCCTTTTTCAGGAGCACGTTGAACCAGAATTCGGAAACGGAGCCCTCGTTCAAGGCCACTTGCTGGCCCTTCAGATCCTTGAGCGCCTTGACGTCGGGCTGCGTCACGACGCCATCACCGCCATGGCTGTCGTCCAGCGCCAGGACGTATTTGAAACAGAGATCGTCGGAGCGGTACTTCATCAGCTCGTCGACGGTGGAGGCGGCGCCATCGAGATCGCCGCCGGCGACCGCCGCCATGTAAAGTGCTGATTCTTCTATGATCTTCAGGTCGACATCGACGCCGGCCTCCTTGAAGTAACCAAGGTCGCGGGCAAGAAACAGCGGCCCGTATCCAACCCAGGTCGTCATGCCAAGACGAATGGCGCCTGCGTTGGCTGGCGCCGCAAGCCCCAGGCCCAGCAGGCCTGCGCCGACCGCGCCCATCAGGCAATTTCGGAATGTCTTCATTGTCGTCGTTCCCCTATGGCTGTTGCCGGCATCGGCCTCATGCAAGTGGCGTATGCCGGCTGTGTTTCGGCAGCCGCTCTTGTTTGGGCGTCGCCTCCCAGCGAGCCTTGCGTGTTTTAAGGTCCGCAAGAGAGCATCCGGACCGGATCGCAAAAAGAAGTCTTTTTCTGCCCATTGCTTCGTCGAAACCGAAGCGCGGTCGATAGCCAAATCGGCGACCTAGTGCCGGTCTTCATGCATGGATTGCGGGAGCCAGCCGTTTGGTTATTTTCGTACAAATGTTTTTTCGTGACACGCTGGGCGGGTGGTTTTATGAATCCGGTGATCGATCCGCGCGTCCGGCATGCCTTCTGGTGCGCAATGCCTGATCGCTTCGGGCCGGTTCGAGACCAAAGGTGACGCCCATGCGGGAATTGCCGAAAGACATTGACGCCGATGTGGTGATCGAAATCAGCAGGTTGCTGGACGACAGCGCTCTTTTCGCGCCTGTCCGGGTTCATGAACTCACAGCAAGGGTAAGGCAGAAAGTGAAGACGGGTTTGCCGGACCGTTCAATTGAAGAGCTGATCGTGGAAATGGCCTCCTTGCGTCGGTTGGCCATGGCCTTCGAGCTGCCTGGATCGGAAAATGTGGTGCAAATTCCAGAGCGACTCCTACGCTGACCGGGTCACGCGCTCCACAAGGCGGTCAGGACAAGCGACGCCTCGAGCACCTGGGCACCGGTCTCATTGCGCACCTTGACGGTGATCTTGACCAGGTCGCGATCCGGCATTTCGTCACGGGCGACATCCTGCAAAATGCGAATGGCTTCTGCTCTCGCTTGTTCTCGCGATTCGAACGGCTGGCCATCGTCGTCCGGCACGAGGCCATCGCCGTTATAAAGATCGAAATGATACCGTTTCATTTTCGGGCAGCCTTGGACATCTCTAGCGTGCTAAATACTTGGCGACGCTGGAGGTTCCCTGTCGGCTCCGGCGTTTGCGCCAGAATGGGCGCAGGCTGTCAAATGATAGTGTCCGCCATCTTCCGAAGGCCTAGGGTCCGAGCGCTATCCTTGCGTCCGAGACAGTTGGCGATCGGCGTTTCAACCCCGATCCCTTCGAGGCCATCATGTTAGAGTCTCTCTATCTGCAACTCGGCCAGCACGACACAGTGTCGGACGAAGAGAAGGCCTTGTTGGCCGAAACGGTTTGTTTCGGACGGGAGTTCGAAAAGGGGCAGGATCTGGTCAAGGCGGGGTCGCGGCCAACCTATAGCACCATGCTGCTGGATGGCTTGGCGGCACGCTATAAGGTGCTCGAGGACGGCGGCCGGCAGTTCACGTCCTTGCAGGTGCCCGGCGACTTTGTCGATCTCCACGCCTTTTTGCTCAAGACCATAGATCACGGCATCGTCGCGCTGTCGCCTTGCCGGGTGATGTTCGCGGATCACAACAAGCTGAAAGCCATTACCGAACAGGCCCCTCACCTGACCCGGTTGTTGTGGCTGGACACGCTGGTCGATGGCGCCATTCATCGCGAATGGATCGTGGCGATGGGCCGCCGTTCCAAGACCTCGCACCTGGCCCATCTCATGTGCGAATTGTTCGTGCGCCTGCAGGCGGTGAAACGCACCAACGGCATGAGCTTCCATCTACCGCTGTCACAGGCCGAAATGGCCGACGTGCTTGGGTTGTCGGTCGTGCACATGAACCGGGTGATCGGGGGCTTGAAAAAGATCAAGGTGATCACCTGGACGAACCATGTGGTCACCATTCTGGACTGGGACCAACTTGCCAGGCTTGCCGAGTTCGATCCCACCTATCTGAGCATCAACAACGAACCGAGATAAACAGGCTTGGCTCAATTTGCGGTGCTGCTGTTCTCGTCAAAAAACTGAATGCCCCGCACAGCAGCCTTCTTGGTGATCAAGCCTTTCAGATCCGCATCCGATCGCTCTGTGCCGGTCCGCTCCCGCAGCATGGCTATGGCGGCTTGCATCGACGAAAAGGGACGGTCCTGCAACTCGTCGAGAATGGCGTCCACCGACGCCGCGACGTTTGTCGGTTCGGGATTTATCGACATGGCCTTCCGTCCGACTCGCCTGCCTAATCGGCATGGCAGGTGTTCAAAGGCGCTTGATACCACCCAGCTTCAAGCGAAGCCTTTGGCCCTCGGCATAGGCCAGGGCAAAGGATTCGAGGTCGAATTGGCAGGTCGTTTCCTCACCGCCGCCGATCACACGGACGAACCATTCACCGCAGCCTTCGACGACCTCGATCCGGGTTCCGACTTTGCTTTTGTGCTGGGTATCGTGCACGGCTTTCCTCGCAAGCATCAGCCAACGCGGGATTCTCGCACCAGAACGAGGTTCCGTCATTTAAATTTGATGTCTTTGCGCTGTACGAGTTTTGCCAAATCGTGCCGAGCCAATCTGTCGCGCCGGCAGCATAAAACGCGGCTCGCACAGGATTAGGCTCGGGAGCCCTAAACAGAAGATCCAATAGCTTGGCAAAGCCGATGGTACCGTTGGCTGGGATCGAACCAGCGACCTCCGGATCCACAATCCGGCGCTCTAACCATCTGAGCTACAACGGCACGTCTTAACGTTGGTAGCAGGATCGAGGTGGAAGGTTCACTCTCCGCGATCCGCTCTGTCGTTCGGCGATGCGTCCATACGGGCTTATGGATTCTAATTCAAGGCTTTTGCAAAGCAAAGGCCACTTCCCCACAGCGGTGCAGCTTTCGCCGGGCAAAGAAAAAGGCCGGCGGGAGGAGGTGCCGGCCTTTTCCTGTTACGAGCCAGCGGGAGGAGGTGCTGGCTGGTCACCCCGGAGGTGGAGGGAGGAGGTTCCACCCGCCGGGTATTCGCTCGACCGTCACTATCTCACATCTATTTGTCCGACAAAATGCGACCTTTTGTTGCATCCGCGGACGATGCGCAATTATTAGGCGGCCTTGATTTCCTTGATCGCCTTCTCGAAAGCGGTCTTGATCGGCTTCGAGACATCCTCGGCCGCCTTGGAGGCGACAGCCTGGAAGTCCTTGGCCTGCTCGACGGTCAGTTCGACGCGCTTGCGCAGGAAGGCGGTCTGCAACTCGACGACTTCCGACAGCGACTTGGCGCCGATCAGGGCTTCGAGATGCGAGAAGCCGGCCTCGGCATTGGCGCGCAGCGCGGCAATGGTCTTGAGCGACAGGTCGCTGGAAACAGTCTTGGCGGTCTCGTAGGTCGACTCCAGAGCCTTCTGGGTCTCCTCGGCACCGGTCTTGAGCTTGGCGTAGGCCTCTTTCGACTGCTCAACGCCCTTTTCGGCGAAAGCGCGCATCTGGTCGGTGGCCTTGGAAGCGTCGAAGCTCGGGAATTCAACGTTTTCGATCGTCTCGGCAGTCTTGGTCCTGGACATTTTCCATCCTTTTCAGCGGCAGCGGCTTTGACAGAAAGCCGTCTCGTTCATGTATGATGGCAATATAAAGGCAAATTTTGTGCATTGCAATATCCTTGTTGCAGTGCACAAAAAAATGTTTTTAGCCGTTAACCAAACAGCCAGAATTCAGCCTTTGCACGTTCTGGCTTGTGGACCTTCGTGGCTGCGGCTTTTATTAACAAAGCGTTAACTGCAAATCGCCGCTCCGTGAGGGTCCGCCAAGCGCATGCCGTCCGAATATTCCTTCCTCGACGTCGCCGTGCTCGACGCGGTCCGCCAGCGGTTTGCCGCCGGCGACGCGATCGCGATCCTGTCGGTGGACCTCGAGCAGGTCATCTGGGCCAATGGGCCGGGCGCCGCCATGTTCGGCTATCCCGATATCGAGGCGATCATCGGCGCCTCGGCGCGGCTGCCGCTGGTCGCGCGCCGTCAGATCATGGCGACCAGCGGTTTCCCGCAGATCGGCGGCGATCGCTCGATCACGGTGCGCCTGGCGACCGGCATGACCAGCCGCGCCGTCGGCTTTCTTGCCAGTGCCCTGACGCTGCCCGATGGCGAGCATGCCATCATGCTGGCCGTGCCGGCGGCGCAGACCGGCTCGCGCAGTGCCGCCGAGATCGCCAACCGGGCGATCAGCGGCCTTACCGAGGACGGCCATTTCATTGCCTTTATCGATGCCAAGGGCAATGTCGAGGCCGCCTCGCAGGGATTTTCGGCACTCGGCATCCAGCCCGCGACACTGGCGGCCCTGGTGGCCGACGTCGCGGCCGAGGGCGAGCGCATCGTCAAGCGCCTCGTTCCGGGCGGCAGAACCTCCTACCCGGCGGGCCTCGCCCGGCTGACGCCGGAGCGGCATCTGCTGGTGGTGATCGACGAGGATCAACTCGAGGACAGCGCATCTGGCGCTTCGGCGGACGGCTCGTCCGCGGCAACGGAACGCCCTGCCAAGGAGATTGACCGCACAACGGAGGCGGCGGAAACCGCCACGGTCGAATCCGGGTCTCGGCAGAACAATCAGCCGACGGCCGATGTTTCGCGGACGGACGCGACCAAACAGCCCGCTGCCGCTGCCGAGACCGAACAGGCGCCCGCCCCTTCCAGGCCCGTGGCTGACGATAGGCCGGAACAGGCAACGCGGGAGATCGAGGAACCGACAGGCCCGACCCCGGTCGCCGCCGACAATGATCAGCCGGCGGCGGGCACGCCGGCACAGCACGATCATTGGTATTTCCATGCTGGGGAAGACGACGCGTCAACCGTGCCGGAACCGAAAGGCGGGACCGAAGCGGTTGGCCCCGAAACTTCGGCGGACAGCGTGAAGCAGGCCATCTCGCCTACGGCCCCGGTCGCAACCGTGGCCACCCGCAGGATAGACCGCTCGGCGGCACCGTTGCGTTTTGTCTGGCGTACCGACGCCGAGGGCAAGTTCAGCGCGCTGTCGCCGGAATTCGCCGATATCGTCGGCCATCCGGCAGCCGACGTGATCGGTCGACGCTTCAGGGATGTCGCGGCGGCCTTCGGTCTTGATGCGTCCGGCGAGATCGCCGGCCTGCTGGAGCGGCGCGACACCTGGTCCGGCCGCTCGGTGCTGTGGCCGGTCGTCGGCACCGACCTGAAGATTCCCGTCGACCTGGCGGCATTGCCCGTCTATGGCCGCAGCCGCGCCTTCGAAGGTTTTCGCGGCTTCGGCGTCGCGCGAACCGGGGATGCGGTCGTCGATCCGGAAGCGATCGGCATGGCACTGGTGCCCAATGGCGCAATGCCGGCGGCGCCGAAACCCGAGGCCGTGGAGACGGCGCCTGAACAGCCCGAGGCCGAGGGGCCGAAGGTATCGGATCCGTTCAAGGGCGAAGTGCCGGCGCTGACCATCGTACCGAAACCGGAGCGGCGCTTTGCCGACAAGGTCATCCGGCTGGCCGAACACCGGCAACCGGCCAATGACAAGGGGCTGTCGACGCTGGAACGCAGCGCGTTCCGCGAGATCGGCGAGCGGCTGAAGAAAGAAAGTTCGCCGGAGGCTGAACCGGCCGAGCCGGCAAGGCAGGCGGACCCAGATGCCGGGTCAGGCCCTTTGTCGGAGCCGCACCACGCGACCAAGCCCGCGACCGATGCGACGCCGCCGGCGGACATCGCCACCCCATATACCAAACCAGCCGATTCGAGCCGGGAATCGGCGACCGGCCAGGCGCATGGTATGCCAACGCCTGATGCGCAAGACGCACCGGACGCGGGCGAACCCTCCCTGAGCGATGCCGAGGATCAAAGGGATCTTGCGCGGCTCGACGGTGCGCAAGCGGACCAGGTCGAACAACAGGCGCCGAGCTCCGAATCCTCGCCGCCGGCGGCCTCGGGCTCCCTGCTCGACTACGCCGATAAAGAGGACAAGCCTGCTGATGTCGCCGACGGCAGCGACGAGGCCACAGCGCCCGAGGCACAAGAGATAATCGCGACGAAAGCGATGGCCGAGGATCGCGAGGCGCCAGCGCAGGCAGGATCCGCCAAGTCACCGCCGGCTGATGACGACGACATGACGGCGGACGATTTACGCGACGCCGAAGACAATGAGGATTGGACCGACGAGGACGCGACTGCATCCGGCGAGGAACCGATTGCTGCCCCCGGCCGAAGCGGCGGCTCGGATGATGCGGCCGGGACATTTGCCGAGCGGCCACGCCTGCAAGTGCCGCCACTCAAAACCGAAGGATTCACGCCGTCGGCCTTTTCCGTCGGTAGCGAAAACAAGACGCCGGATACATCGCTGCTCGGCAAGCTGCCGGTGCCGCTGATCATCCATTCGGGCGACCAGTTGCACTATGCCAACGACGAATTCCTCGACCTGACCGGATACGAGACGCTGGAGGACCTGGAGGAAGCGGGTGGCCTCGGCGCTTTGTTTGCCGATCCTTATGCCGATGACGGCGCTTTCGACGGCAGCGACCGGGCTCTGCGGCTGAAGACGCGCGACGGACAGGAATTTCCTATCGACGCCATCCTGCGCTCCGTGCCCTGGCGCGATGGCAAGGCGCTGATGCTGGTCGTTCGCCGTTCCGGCGAGGATGATGCCCCCGCGGCGGCGCACGCGATTGGCGAAGGGCCAACGCAGCCCGACATTTCCGAGCTCAAGGCACGCATCGCCGAGATGCGTACCATCATCGACACCGCCACCGACGGGGTCGTGCTGATCGGCAGCGACGGCACCATCCGTTCGATCAGCCGCCCGGGCGAGGCGCTGTTCGGTTTCGACAGCGACGAGGTGACCGGCAAGCCTTTCGCCTCGCTGTTTGCCATCGAGAGCCAACGCGCGGCGCGCGACTATCTCACCGGCCTGTCGGAGCCTGGCGTGGCGAGCGTGTTGAATGACGGCCGCGAGGTGATCGGCCGCGAAGCACAGGGGCGCTTCATCCCCCTGTTCATGACCATCGGCCGGCTGCCCAACGACAGCGGCTTCTGCGCCGTGGTACGCGACATCACACAGTGGAAGCGGGCCGAGGAGGATCTCACCCAGGCGCGTGCGGTGGCCGAACGCGCTTCCTCGCAGAAAACCGATTTCCTCGCCCGCATCAGCCACGAGATCCGCACGCCGCTCAATGCCATTATCGGCTTTTCCGAGCTGATGGTCGACGAGAAGTTCGGGCCGGTCGCCAATGACCGCTACCGCGATTACCTGCGCGACATCAACCGCTCGGGCAACCACGTGCTCGACCTGGTCAACGATCTCCTGGACATCTCGAAGATCGAGGCCGGCCAGCAGGAAATGGCTTATGAGGCGGTGTCGCTCAACGATACGCTGGCCGAAACCGTGGCGATGATGCAGCCACAGGCCAACCGCGAACGCGTCATCATCCGCTCCAGCTTCGCCTCGCGGCTGCCGGAAGTGGTGGCGGATTTGCGCAGCGTGCGCCAGATCGCGCTCAACATCCTGTCCAACGCCGTCCGCTACACCCAGGCCGGCGGCCAGGTGATCGTCTCGACCGCCTATGAGACCTCGGGTGACGTCGTCATGCGGGTGCGCGACACCGGCATCGGCATGAGCCAGGCCGAGATCGAGCAGGCGCTGAAGCCGTTCAAGCAGATCAACGCCCTGAAGCGCGGGCGCGGCGACGGCACCGGCCTTGGCCTGCCGCTGACCAAGGCGATGGTGGAAGCCAACCGCGCCCGGTTCACCATCAATTCGACGCCCGGCGAAGGCACGCTGGTCGAAGTCGCCTTCCCGTCGACCCGGGTGCTCGCCGAGTAAGGTGAGCCTCCGCGGCAGCGGTTCTGCCGCTAGCTTCGCAGTTACCGCGCGGTGATATTGGCTGCCCGCCGAATCCGGGACCGTCGGGAAAATCGTTCGGCCGCCGGAACAAAGCCTGCAGGCGCTTGTTAGGCACACAGCACGATGTGTGCCTAACAAGGATCTATTCATGAAAAATCGGCTGTTACTGGCCGCGCTCGGCGCGGCCACGGCAATCACCTTTGCCATGCCTGCCCTGGCTGCGGACAAGGCGCAGGACTTCATCGACAAGGCGGCGTCCGGCGGGATGTTCGAGGTGGAATCGAGCAAGATCGCCGAAGGCAAGGCGCAGGATCAAAGCGTCAAGGACTTCGCCCAGAAGATGATCGCTGATCATGGCGCGGCCAATGCCAAACTCGAGACGATCGCCGGCGAGCAGAAGCTGCAGGTGCCGACGGCAACGGACGCCAAGCACAAGAGCGATATTGACGCTCTGCAAAGCGCCAAGGATTCGGTCGACAAATCTTACGTGCAGATGCAGCGCGATGCCCATGCCGATGCGGTGAAGCTGTTCGACGGCTACGCCAAGGACGGCGACAACGCGCAGTTGAAGACGTTTGCGCAGCAGACCTTGCCGACGCTCAAGATGCATCAGGACATGATCGAGAAGATCGCTTCCACGATGGATGACAAGTCTTCCGCGACGGGTTCGACGACCCCTGCCGTCACCACGACCGACACGGCAAATCCGTCCGCCCCGGTGCCGGGCGCCAACAGCTTCACCGAAGATCAGGCCAAGAGCCGCATCCAGGATGCCGGCTTCTCGGATGTGTCCGCGTTGAACAAGGACGAACAGGGCATCTGGCGCGGACAGGCGACCAAGGACGGCAAGAAGACGGCCGTCGCGCTCGACTACCAGGGCAACGTCGTTGCCGGCACCAACTGAACAGCAAATCTGGAGATCTTGACCATGAAAACCGTGACCGGACTTTTCGACAATTATGATGACGCTTCCGATGCTGTCGGCGAGCTGGAGGCAAGCGGCGTGCCGCACGCCGATATCAGCATCGTCGCCAACAATTCGACCGAATGGTACGACGGGGATGACGACCGCTCCAATGCCGCCGAGGATGCCGCCAGCGGCGCGGGTGTGGGTGCCGTCATCGGCGGTGCGGGTGGCTTGCTGGCCGGGCTCGGCATCATGGCCATTCCCGGCGTCGGCCCGGTGGTGGCCGCCGGCTGGCTGGCCGCCACTGCTGTCGGCGCCGTTGGAGGCGCTGTCGTCGGCGGAGCTGCCGGCGGAATCGTCGGGGCACTGACGGAGTCCGGAGTCCCAGAAAGGGATGCCCATGTTTATGCGGAAGGTGTGCGCCGTGGCGGCACGCTGGTGACAGCCAAGGTCGATGATCAGTTGGCTGGCCAAGCCGAGCGGATTCTCGGACAAGCCAATTCGGTCAATCTGGAAGACCGCCGCAGCGCATACGAGGCCGACGGCTGGACGGGTTTCGACAGCAACGCCAAGGCCTTCACACCCGATGAGATCGAAAGCGATCGCGGGCGCTACGCCAATCGCCCTTGATCCCCTCGCCCGCTGCCAAAGGCGGCGGGCGAAAGTCTGCCGCGCGCAAGCCCGCATCGAAGCTCGAAGGAACACGCTAAATGGCCAAGGCACCACGCCGCAACGGCAACACCGCCGCTATTCACGATCAGACCTTGACGAGAGGTGATGGCGGTGAATTGCACCAGCGCGCCGAAAGCGACGGCGCGGTATTGACCACGGCCCAGGGCGGACCGGTCTCGGACGATCAGAACTCGCTGAAGGTCGGACCGCGAGGACCGACGGTCCTCGAGGATTTCCACTTTCGCGAAAAGATTTTCCACTTCGACCATGAACGCATACCCGAGCGGGTCGTGCACGCGCGCGGCTACGGAGCGCATGGCTATTTCGAGACCTATGACTCGCTCGCCAAATACACCCGGGCCGACATTTTCCAGCGCGCCGGCGAGAAGACGCCAGCCTTCGTCCGGTTCTCGACGGTTGCCGGCTCGAAGGGCTCATTCGATCTGGCGCGCGACGTCCGCGGCTTCGCGGTGAAGCTTTATACGAAGGAAGGAAACTGGGACATTGTCGGCAACAATATACCGGTTTTCTTCATCCAGGACGCGATCAAGTTTCCGGACATGGTGCATGCCGTCAAGGAAGAGCCCGACCGGGCGTTTCCACAGGCCCAGTCCGCACACGACAATTTCTGGGATTTCATCTCGCTGACGCCAGAGTCCATGCATATGATCATGTGGGTCATGTCGGACCGCGCGATCCCGCGTTCCTTCCGCTTCATGGAAGGGTTTGGGGTGCACACGTTCCGGTTTTTGAACGTCAAGGACGAATCGACATTCGTCAAATTTCACTGGAAGCCGAAATTCGGCCTGCAGTCGGTGGCCTGGAACGAGGCGGTGAAAATCAACGGTGCCGACCCGGACTTCCATCGCCGCGACCTCTGGCAGGCCATCCAATCCGGCAATTTCCCGGAATGGGAACTCAGGGTTCAGCTCTTCGACCAGGATTTCGCCGACAGCTTCGATTTCGATGTCCTGGATGCGACCAAGTTAATTCCGGAAGAGGTGCTCGAGCCGATCCCGGTCGGCCGCCTGGTGCTCGACCGCATGCCCGACAATTTCTTCGCCGAAACCGAGCAGGTGGCGTTCATGACGCAGAACGTCCCGCCCGGGGTCGACTTTTCCAACGATCCTTTGCTGCAGGGCCGGAACTTCTCGTATCTCGACACGCAGTTGAAGCGCCTGGGCGGCCCGAACTTCACGCACATCCCCATCAACGCGCCGAAGTGCCCGTTCAACCACTTCCAGCAGGATGGGCATATGGCCATGCGCAATCCTGTGGGCAGGACGAACTACCAGCCAAATTCATTCGATGAAGGCCCGAGGGAATCGCCTCAGCGCGGCTTTCGTTCCTTCGCCGACGCCGAAGCCGGACAAAAACTACGCCTGCGCGCCGAGAGTTTCGCGGACCATTACAGCCAGGCGCGGCAGTTCTTCAACAGCCAGACCCCGCCCGAGCAGCGGCACATAGCGATGGCTCTGACCTTCGAGCTGAGCAAGGTCGAGACACCGGTCATACGCGAGCGAATGGTCGCCCATCTCATGAATATCGACGAAGGACTTGCCGTAACCGTTGCCGACAGGCTGGGCATCAAGGAATTGCCCAGACCGGCGGACGCCGCAATCGTGCCGAGGAACGATCTCGCACCGTCGCCGGCGCTCAGCATCATCCAGAACGGACCGGAAAGTTTCGCGGGCCGCAAGGTCGGCGTGCTTGTCAGCGCGGGCGCGGATGCCGCGCTTCTGAAGCGGCTGCAATCGGCGGTCGAGAAGGAGGGAGCCACCATGGAAGTGGTCGCCCCCAAGGTCGGCGGCGTCGAGGCCGGCGATGGAAGCTGGATCGAGGCCCGGCATATGATCGACGGCGGTCCCTCCGTCCTGTTCGACGCCGTCGCCCTCGTCCTGTCGGACGAGGGGGCGCAACGGCTGACCGGCGAGGCAGCGGCGCGCGACTTCGTCGCCGACGCATTCGCCCACTGCAAGTTCATCGCCTTCACGGCCGCTTCTGTGCCGCTGCTGCAGAAAGCGGGCGTCGACCCGAAGGCCGATGAGGGCATGATTGACCTGACCGAGCCCAAAGCTGTTGCCGGCTTTGTGGAATCATGCCGCAAACTCCGTCTCTGGGGGCGGGAAATGGCTGTAAAACTGTGATCAGCCTGCGCCCTTCTGCGAGCCGAGTGCACCGACGAAGCCTTGGGAAGAGACTGCTCCGGTAAAAGAAAAGGCGCCCAAAGGACGCCTTAACAGATGGGATTGCTGTCACAACGGGGGCTTGAGCTGAATTCAGCTCCTCGGGGGCTGAGGAACGGGATTTCTCCCTCAAGTTACATGCGACTATCGACGCCGGCCCTTAACAAGTCCTTACCGGGTCGCCAAAAAATTTACGAATGTGTACCACTCGTGAAATCTAGGTAAATTCGCGCGACATATTTCGTTAACCATGCCGGTTGCGGTCACTGCGCAAGTTGCGGCAGGTTCCTGAATAGCTCCAGCGCTTCCGGGTTGGCGAGCGCTTCCTTGTTCTTGATGGCGCGGCCGTGCACGACATCGCGCACCGCAAGCTCGGTGATCTTGCCCGACTTGGTGCGGGGGATGTCCGACACGGCGACGATCCTGGCCGGAACATGGCGGGGGCTGGCGCCGGCGCGGATCTTGGCGCGGATGCGTTTTTCCAGATCCTCGTCGAGCTGGACACCAGCGGCTAGCCGCACGAACAGCACGACGCGCACGTCATTGTCGAAATCCTGGCCGATGCACAGCGCCTCGAGGATTTCGGGCATCTGCTCGACCTGGTTGTAGATTTCCGCCGTGCCGATGCGCACGCCACCTGGATTGAGCGTCGCGTCCGAGCGGCCGTGGATGACCATGCCGCCATGACCGGTCCATTCGGCGAAATCGCCATGGCACCAGACATTGTCGAAACGCTCGAAATAGGCCGCCTGGTACTTCTTGCCGTCGGGATCGTTCCAGAAGCCGATCGGCATGGACGGGAAAGCCTTGGTGCAAACCAGTTCGCCCTTCGCCTGCCTGACCGGCTTGCCGTCATCATCCCAGACGTCGACGGCGAGGCCGAGGCCCGGCCCCTGGATCTCTCCTGTCCAGACCGGCTCGATCGGCACGCCGAGCACGAAGCAAGAGACGATATCGGTGCCACCGGACACCGAGGCCAGGTGCACATCCTTCTTGATGCCGTCATAGACGAAGCGGAAATCCTCGGGCGAAAGCGGCGATCCGGTGGAGGAGATGGCGCGCACCGTCGACAGATCATGGCTGCGGATCGGCTTGAGACCGGCTTTGCGCACCGAATCGATGAACTTGGCCGAAGTGCCGAAGAAGGTCATCTTCTCGGCATCGGCGAGGTCGAACAGCACATTACCGTCGGGATAGAAGGGGGAACCGTCGTAGAGCAGCAGCGTGGCGCCGGAGGCAAGACCCGATACCAGCCAGTTCCACATCATCCAGCCGCAGGTGGTGAAGTAGAAGAAGCGGTCGCCATCACCGAGGCCGGCATGCAGCCGGTGTTCCTTGACATGCTGGATCAGCGTGCCGCCGGCCGAATGGACGATGCATTTGGGAATGCCGGTGGTGCCGGACGAAAACAGGATGTAGAGCGGATGCGAAAACGGCAGCCGCTCGAAGGTGACTGGTTTGACGGCGAAGGGCGACAGCGCCTCTTCCATCGCCACGGCCTTGTCGATGGTATCGGCAACATCCGCGGATGTGCCGAGATAGTCGACGAGCAGAACCTTGCGGACGCTGCCGAGCCTGGCCGCGACCGCCTTGACCTTGTCGGCGACCTCGATCGCCTTGCCATTGTACCAATAGCCGTCCGGCGCGATGAAGACGACAGGCTCGATCTGGCCGAACCGGTCGAGCACACCCTGCTCGCCGAAATCAGGAGAACAGGATGACCACACCGCCCCGATCGAGGCCGCAGCCAGCATGGCGGCGACGGCTTCGGGCATGTTGGGCATCATTGCCGCGATACGGTCACCCTTCTTCACCTTAAGCGACAGGAAAAGCTGCTGCAGGCGCGAAACCAGGCCATGCAATTCGTTCCACGACAGCCGCCTCTCGACCTTGTCCTCGCCGCGAAAGACGATTGCTTCGCCGGCACCGGTCTTCTTCAGAAGGTTTTCGGCGAAATTCAGCGACGCGTCCGGGAAGAACGAAGCGCCGGGCATCTTGCCGCCATCGAGTAGCAGTCGCTCGCCCTTGTCGCCTTCAAGTCCGCAGAAATCCCAGACGAGATCCCAGAACGCCTCCCGGTTCTCGACCGACCAGCGATGAAGATCGGTATAGGACGAGAACGGACTGCCGGTAGTCGTTGCCGCGGCCTTCATGAAGGCGGTCAAGGGGGAGGCATCAATCTGGTCTTGCGTCGGGGTCCAGAGCGGTACTTCGCCAGCCATGATCGATCCTCCCACGGTCGCCATCGCTTATGCATATCGCAGCGCAGCAGAGCAAGATTTTGTTGGGCCGATGCGCCCAGGTGTGCGCAAATGCCATCGCTGGGCCATAAAGACTTGAAATGCGTCAGCCCTAAGTCGTAGTGACGACAGGGTTACACCCGTCGGACGATCGGTTTTTATCGGAATGGAAGCATACGGGGCTATATGCCATCATCCTTGATCCGCCGCGGAGTGTGGGCGATCGGCGTTGCCGCCATCGTCATCGCGCTGGTGGTCGCGGCCCTGCCGCTGATCGCCTCGACGCGGATCGTGCGTGACCGCATCGCGTGGGAGTTAAGCGCCTGGAGCGGCTTTCGAGTTGCCATCGAAGGGTCGCCGCGCATCGAGGTCTGGCCGAAATTCCGCGCGATCCTGACCGATGTGACACTGTCGAAGTGGACCGACGGCGATGCCCCGCCGGTCGTCGAAGCCGAAAGGGTCGAGGTTGACCTCTCGGCCATGGCGGCATTGCAGGGCGATGTGGCGTTTTCCACGGCACGGCTGGTGCGGCCGACAATCCGGGTGCAGCGCACGGCGGATGGCCTGTTCCTGCCCACGGCGCCGACGGGCGGGCGCATCGCGCGCTCCATCGACGCGGCTCGCGGCGTGGTCAATGCCGACCCCGCCAAGCCCGATCTCGACAAGCTGCCAGCCGACACTTTCGGCACCGTCGAGTTCAGGGATGGCCGCATGGTGGCGTCCGTCAACGGCAAGGATGTGGAGATCCTGAGCAGTCTTAGCGGCCAGGCCACCTGGGCGGCGATGAACAGCAATGCGACACTGTCCGCGACCGGGATCTGGCGCGGCGAAAGCGTGACGGTGGATGCCGCCTCGCCGAGACCGCTGGTGCTGTTTGCCGGGGGCACGGCGCCGCTCACCCTGTCCTTCAAGGCAGCGCCCGCCACCTTCTCCTTCGACGGCACCGCCAGCATGTCCGAAAACGCCTATTTCGACGGCCAGGTGAAATTCGCGGCCCCATCGCTGCGCCGCGTGCTGGAATGGTCGCAGGCCGGCATCGCGCCGAGCGCGGCAATCGGCTCGGTCAGCATTTCGAGCAAGGTCACTGCGTCGGCCGGCCGCATCAAATTCGAGAACACGGCGCTGGCGCTGGACAATAACCCGGGCATGGGCGCGCTGGACGTGTCGCTCGGCGAGACGCAGCCGGTGATTTCGGGCACGCTTGCCTTCGACACGCTCGACCTCAGGTCGTTCCTGTCCGCCTTCACGCCACTGGGACCGGCGACCAGCGCCGAGCCGGGCCAGGTCGACACGAGTTTCGCCGACCGGGTCAACCTCGATCTCAGGTTGTCGGCGGCCCATGCCACGGCGGGAAGCATCCAGCTTGCCGATGTCGCGGCCACCGCCCAGGTCAAGGACGGTCTTTCCGTCTTCGATATCTCCGACGCCTCGGCTTTTGGCGGCAACGTCCAGACCAGCCTTCGCTTCGACCGCAAACCCGAAGGCACCCAGGTCGAGATCCGGCTACTGGCCTCCGACGTCGATGGCGGCGCGTTCGGTACCGCGGCCGGGATGACCCGGCTGGTGCCGGTTGGCACGGGCACCGTTTCGGTCATCCTCAAGGGACCGGGAAGGACCTGGGATTCGATCTTCGAAAACGCCGACGGCTCGGTCTCGGCGACCTTCGGCCCTGGCGCGCTCAGCAAGTTCAACCTGCCGGCGTTTCTCAAGCATACCGAACAAGGCGGCTTCTTCGCGCTCGACGATGTCTCGGACGGGACGCTGCCCATCGATGGCGCCGAAGTGAAGGCAACCATTTCGAGAGGTGTGGCGAGACTCGACAAGGCAGAGGCCAATTCGGCGAAATACAAGATCTGGCTTTCCGGCATCGCATCCTACGCAGGACGCGGACTGGCACTGTCGGGCGGTGTTATCCAGCCGGATCAGCCTGCAACGCAAAAAACTGGCCAGCAAGGCCCCAACCAGTCGTCGTTTTTCGTCGGCGGAACGTGGAGCACGCCGTTCATTTCACCCATCAGCCGTGGGGTTTCGGGCGAATAAGGCATTGCTCCTGAAGCGCCGCTCCTAGAGAGGTTCAGCGTTTGATAGAATCGCCGATCCGCTCTAACTTCTTGTTTCTATGCAATTCCCAAGGGGAAGCGCTACGCGCTTCTCCCGGGAAAACCGCTAGGCACTTTTCCTGGAATTGCTCTACCCGCGTTGCGCGGCCCGCTCGTCAAGCTGCCGCTGCACCTCGCGTCGCTTGTTGGCGACCGAAGCGATGATCACGCCAACCGTGACGATCGCGATCAGGATGGTGCAGGCGGCATTGATCTCCGGCGTCACGCCGAGACGGACCTGGCTGTAGATCTTCATCGGCAGCGTGGTGGCGCCAGGGCCCGAAGCAAAGCTGGCGATGACCAGGTCGTCCAGTGACAGCGTGAAGGCCAGCATCCAGCCGGACACGATCGCCGGCAGGATGACCGGCAGCGTGATCTGGAAGAAGGTCTTCACCGGCGGCGCGCCAAGATCCATGGCGGCTTCCTCCAGCGAACGATCGAAGCTGACAAGCCGCGACTGCACGACGACCGCGACAAAGCACATTGTGAAGGTGATATGCGCGAGGATCACGGTCGTCATGCCGCGATCCATGCCGATGGCGACAAACAGCAGGAGCAGCGACAGGCCGGTAATGACATCAGGCATGACCAATGGTGCGAAGATCATGCCCGAGAACAGGACCCTGCCCCGGAAGCGTGTGTAGCGGGTCAGCGCCAAGGCGCCCATGGTGCCGAGAACCGTGGCCACGGTCGCTGAAATCAGACCGACGCGGATGGTCACCCATGCGGCGTCCATAAGGCCCTGATTGTGGAACAGCGACACGTACCATTTGGTCGAGAAGCCGCCCCAGACGGTGACGAGCTTGGACTCGTTGAAGGAGAAGACGACGAGCAGCACGATCGGCAAATAGAGAAAGGCAAAACCAAGCGTGATCGAGGTGATGTTGAAGCGGCTCCAGGTGGTGTTCATTTGTCCTGCTCCTGCGCGCGGGCCTGGGCATGCTGGAACAACACGATCGGTACGATCAGCAGCAATAGCAGGATGACGGCAACGGCCGACGACACCGGCCAGTCACGATTGGCGAAGAACTCGTTCCACAGCGTCTTGCCGATCATCAGCGTCTGTGAGCCGCCGAGCAGGTCGGGGATGACGAACTCGCCGACGGCCGGGATGAACACCAGCAGGCAGCCGGCAATGACGCCCGGCAGCGACAGCGGGAAGGTGATCTTCCAGAAGGCAGCTGTCGGCGGGCAGCCGAGGTCCTTGGCTGCCTCGATCAAGGAATAGTCCATTTTTTCCAGCGACGAATAAAGCGGTAGCACCATGAACGGCAGGTAGGAATAAACGATGCCGATGAAGATTGCCGTATAGGTGTTGAGGATCACCAGCGGCTGGTCGATGATGCGCAGCGCCAGGAGCAGCTGGTTGAGCAGGCCCTCGGGCTTCAGGATCCCGATCCAGGCATAGACGCGGATCAGGAACGAGGTCCAGAACGGCAGGATGACCAGCATCAGCAATGTCGGGCGGATCGTGGCCGGAGCGCGCGCCATGCCATAGGCGATGGGATAGCCAACCAGCAAGGTCAACACCGTCGAGACGGCAGCGATGACGACGCTGGTGAGGTAGGCCCTGAAGTAGAGTGCGTCCTGCGTCAGCCAGGCATAGTTGTCGAAGTTGAGGTCGCGAAAGCCGGCGAAGAAGCCGGAAACGCCGTCGCTGAAATCGAGCACCGGCGTATAGGGCGGCATGGCGATAGCCGTCTGCGACAGCGAGATCTTGAAGACGATGATGAAGGGGACGAGAAAGAAGAACAACAGCCAGAGATAGGGAACGATGATGACGAGCCGGCTGACGAAGCCGGCACCCAGCCGTATCAGGAACGGCTCGGCGGCAGTCGATGGCGCGGCGGCATCGGCGACGGCGACATTGGACATGACCGCCCCCCTACCGCGCCAGCACGACGCCGGCGTCGGGCCGGAAGGACACCCAGGCACGGTCGTTCCAGGTCAGCGGGTCCTCGGTCACACGGGCCGCGTTCAGCGCGCTTGCCCGCACGATCTGCCCGTCGTCCAGCCTGACGTGATAGACCGTCATGTCGCCGAGATAGGCGATGTCGTAAACCTCGCCCTCCAGCGCGTTGACGGCATCGGCCGGCTTCTTCGACGAGACCCTGATCTTCTCCGGCCTGATGGCGAAGACGATATTGGCATCGGCCTTTGCATTCGCGCCACCATTCTCGACGACGATCTGGGCCCCGCTTGGACCTGTGATGCGCGTCGTGTTGGCCGACTGTTCGGCAACCTTGCCCTCGAACATGTTCACGTTGCCGACGAAATGGGCGACGAAGCGCGACGTCGGGGCTTCGTAGACTTCCGGCGGCGTCGCCACCTGCATCACCTCGCCCTTGTCCATGATGGCGATGCGGTCGGCCATCGTCATCGCCTCTTCCTGGTCATGGGTGACGACGACGAAGGTGAGACCAAGCTCCTGCTGCAGATCCATCAGTTCGAACTGGGTTTCCTCGCGCAGTTTCTTGTCGAGCGCGCCGAGCGGCTCGTCGAGCAGCAGCACCTTAGGTCGCTTGGCGACCGAGCGAGCAAGCGCGACGCGCTGGCGCTGGCCGCCGGAGAGCTGATGGGGCTTGCGCTTGGCGAACCGCTCGAGCTTGACCAGCTTCAGCATGTCGGCGACGCGCTTTTCGATATCGGGCTTGGCCATGCCTTCCTGCTTGAGGCCGAAGGCGATATTCTTCTCCACCGTCATATGCGGGAACAGGGCATAGGACTGGAACATCATGTTGACCGGCCGGCGATAAGGCGGAATGCCGCGCAGATCCTGGCCATCGAGCAGGATGCGGCCGGCCGTCGGTTCCTCGAAGCCGGCAAGCATCCTGAGCAGCGTCGACTTTCCGCAACCCGAGGCGCCAAGCAGGGCGAAGAACTCGCGCTCGAAAATGGTCAGCGACAGATTGTTGACGGCGGTGAAGTCACCGAACTTCTTGGTGACGTTGTCAAACTGGATATATGGCTTGGCGTTCGGGTCGTTCCATGGCGCGAAGTCCCTGCGGATGCTGCCAAGCGATTTCATATCCCACTCCGTGTTTTTATATTCCCCAAAAACAGAAAACGACCCCGGCAGTTGGCTGCCGGGGTCGCGTCGGATTCCCTACTGGCCGGTGACGATCTTGGTCCAGCTGCGCGTGACGATGCGTTGGGTCTTGGGATCGTAAGGCTGGATGGTATAGAGCTTCTGCAAGGTCGCGGCGTCCGGATAAACCGAAGGATCGTCGAGCAGCGCCTTGTCGACGAATTGCTGCGATGCCTTGTTGCCGTTGGCATAAAGGACATAGTTCGACGATTTGGCGATCACTTCCGGCGTCATCATGTAGTTGATGAATTCGAGCGCCTCGGCGACATGCGGCGCATCGGCGGGGATCGCCATCTGATCGAACCACATCTGGGCGCCTTCCTTCGGCACGGAATAGCCGATTTCCACGCCTTGCTTGGCCTCGATCGCGCGGTTGCGAGCCTGGAACACATCACCCGACCAGCCGACCGCCAGGCAGATGTCGCCATTGGCAAGCGCGTTGATGTATTCGGACGAGTGGAACTTCCTGATGTAGGGACGGATCTTGAGAAGAGCTTCCTCGGCCTTGGCGATATCGTCAGGCGAGGTGCTGTTGGGGTCCAGACCGAGATACTTCAGCGCCGCTGGAATGATGTCGGACGGAGAATCCAGCACATAGACACCGCAATCCTTCAACTTGGCCAGGCTGTCCGGATTGAAGAAGGTATCCCAGCTGTCGATCTTGTCGGTGCCGAGCGCTGCCTGCACTTTCTTGGTGTTGTAACCGATGCCGACCGTGCCCCACATGTAATTGACCGAGTATTCGTTGCCGGGGTCGTATTTGGCGGTGCGCTCCGTGACCGTATCCCACATGTTGGAGAGGTTCGGCAGCTTAGACTTGTCGAGCTTCTGGAACACGCCGGCCTGGATTTGGCGGGCGAGGAAACTGCCGCTCGGCACGACGACGTCGTAGCCGCTGCCGCCGGCGAGCAGCTTGGTTTCGAGGATTTCGTTGGAATCGAAGGTGTCGTAAACGACCTTGATGCCGGTCTTCTTGGTGAAATCATCGATGATCGAACTGTCGATATAGTCCGACCAGTTGAAGACGTTGACGACGCGGTCCGCGGCGTGACCGGCTGGCATCGAAAGCGCCAGAAATACCGAGGTTGCCGAAAGCCAGAGCGCTTTGCGGATCATGCTATTCTCCTTTGGTGAGTGTTCCATTGCCGGCGCGTCGCGACATGCTCGCGCGGCCGGGCATTTGCTTCAGACTATTGAGCTTTCCGGGGGCCGACAAGCGCCAACCGGCACGCCGCCCGCGGCCACCAGGTTGTTCGGGGCGGGAAGGAATTGCGGTGCCGTCAGAAGCTTTCGCCGCCGCGCGGACAGAGATACAAGAATGTGGTCCGGTCTCGATCGAGCCGCCGGGGAGACTTGGCAAGATACGCCTGTCTTGTTGTTGCCGTAGTCCCAGCCTGCCCGGGCGGCAGCGACATTGTCAATGGGCAAAGCTTCGGCGCCGGCATCAATTAGGCGAAGGCACTCCGGTGACCCCAGCCCGCTGCGGCCGCGCCTGGCGTTTGAATTCGAGCCCGATATGGACAAGCAGCGCCGTGACCACCACCGCGCCGCCTATGATGGTGCGCCCGGACGGCACCTCGGAATGGATGAGCCAGACCCATATCGGCCCCAGGATCGGCTCGAACGTGCCGAGCAGTGCCGCGATCGCCGCCGGGATCAGGCGCGCGCCGGTGGCGAAGAAAGCAAGGCCAAGGCCGAGATTGACCACACCAAAGACGAAGAGAAAGCCCATGTCGCCGGCCGATACCGTGAAGGTCGAGGCCTGCGAGGCAGCGAAGCCCGCGGCCAGGATCGTGCCGAGACAGGTCGCCGGCGTCATGCGCACGCTGGAGAAGCGCCGGGTGATGACGGTGGCGGTCGAGAACATGAATGCGATCAGCAGCGCCAGTCCGTCGCCTATGGGCGAGACGGAGCCGTCCAGAGATTCAGACACCATGATGGCGACGCCGGCGATGACGGCGGCAATCGCCATCCAGGTTGCGACGGTTACTCTTTCGCGAAACAGCGCCCAGGCAAACAGGGCCGCCAGGAGCGGCACGCCAGCCTGCATCAGGAGGATATTGGCGACTGTGGTATAGGCAAGCGCCACGACGAACGAGGTCGACGCAATGGCGAAGCAGAATCCCACCGCAATGCCCGGCAGGCCCATGTCCCGGAACGACTTCACCATGCCGCGCCAGCCGTCACGCCAGGCCATGAAGCAGAGCAGGAAGGCGGCAGCCCAGACGGAGCGCCAGAAGATAACCGTCCAGCTGTCGCCAACGCTGATGAAGCGGGCGATGGTGCCGCCGAAACTCCACATCAGCGCCGACAGGAAGACCAGCAGCATGCCGACGCGTTCCTCGCGCGGCGAGACTGTCGAGGTAGCAAGGCCGGGCGATGATGCTGTGTCTGTCATGGCGCGACTGTCGAGCTTTTGTGGACGGGACGATGCGCAAGGGGCGACAAAAAACTGCTCTGTTCGCGTAACGCAAAGACTTGGGCCGCGGGTGATCCAGAGACCGGCGACGATTGTGGCACCTTTGCTGCAGCGTTACTGGAAATCGAACGCGCTCAGGCCGGTCACCATCTCGTCGAGGCCGAGCGGTCTGGTCACCGGCGGCTCTGCGCGCGCCAGGCAGCCGACACGCTCGCAAAGCCGGCAGGCCGGGCCGACTGGCGTCGACGCGATGCCCGCCCCTACCTTTGCACCGACTGCCGTGCCGGGCAGGGCCGCACCATAGACCATGTCGTCGCGAAAGCCGATGTCGCAGCCGAGCAGCAGTGCCGTGCGGCGCGGGCGTTCGGAGAACGCTCCTTGCGGCCCCTCCAGGGTGCGGGCCATGCATAGGAACTCGGCGCCGTCGGGCATTTCCACCGCCTCGACGAAGATCTGGCCGGGCTGGGTGAAGGCGACATGCACGGGCAGCTTGGGACAGCCGCCGCCAAACCGGCTTTGCGGAAAGCCCTGGCTGCCGGCCTTGCGAAAGCGGTTTCCGGCATTGTCGACCTCCAGCATGAAGAAGGGCACGCCAGAAGCCCCTGGCCGCTGCAGCATGGTCAGCCGGTTTGCCGCCTGCTCGAAGGAAACGCCAAAGCGCGAGCGCAGGACGTCGATGTCGTAACGCGAGCGAATAGCCGCCGCGTGAAAGGGCTGATAGGGCATCATCAGCGCATGGGCGGCATAGCGGCCGAGTTCGAAGCGGGCAAGGCGGCGCGCCTCGTCCGTGGCCAGTCTCAGCGCCTGAATCTCGCCGGCGACCGCGACCGTCATGCGGATCAGGCAGGCCTCCATCGCGACTTCACGCAACTGGTCGAAAGGCGACAGGCGCTCGGAAAGGAACAGGCGCTGCGAATGGCGGTCGTAGCGACGGCGCCAGTTCGGCATGGTGGCGACCGGCAGAACCTTGACCACGATGCCGTATTCGCGCTTCAGCCATGCCTTCAAGGCGCCAGACAGGTCGTCGCCGGGATCGAGCACCGAGGTGAACGCCTCGGCCTCTTCCTCCAGCGAGGAAAAATGGTTTGGTCGCCGCTCGAAAATCTCGTGCACCTCGTCGATCGGCAGGCGGGCGCCGGAGAGCGCGGTCGCCCGCCCTTCGCGCGCCAGAAGCTCGTTGAGGTCGGACAGCCGCTCGGCCTGCTCGCGATAGGCGCGGAACAGTTTTATCACCGCGGCGGAGGCATTGGGCGCCGCCTCGGCAAGCTCGATCAGTTCCTGGTCTCCCGGCAGTTCGCCGACAAGCAACGGATCGGAGAACACCTCCTTCAGGGCAGCGACCGAGCCCCTCGCCTCGCCCTGCAGCTCATGCGGATCGACCTTGTAGACGGAGGCCAGCTTCAGGATCAGTTGCACCGTCAGCGGCCGCTGGTTGCGCTCGATCAGATTGAGGTAGGACGGCGAGATGCCGAGCCCCTCGGCCATCGCCGTCTGGGTCAGGCCTTTGGCGCTGCGGATGCGGCGAATACGCGGCCCGGCGAAAATCTTCTGATCAGCCATCGACTATCCTTGACAAGATTTACACGACATCCGCCGCAATCCCAAAGCCGCTTTCCTTTACAGGATTGACAAATTTACAGTGCCTTCCTGTCAAACACAACACAGATTTTCTCTTATATCCGACCGGTTTTCCTAATTTTTCTGGCTCATCTCGCGCCGAAATGTAAATTCAGTCACATAGAAGCGCCCCAACAAATTGGCGCGCAGACATCATACAGAACCCTCCGGAGTGACCAATGACTGATTTTTACAACCTCGTTCCCTCGGCGCCTGAAGGTCGCTTCGACGGCATTGAACGCCCTTATTCGCCGGAGGACGTGAAGCGGCTGCGCGGTTCGGTGCAGATCAGGCAGAGCCTTGCCGAAATGGGGGCCAACCGGCTGTGGAAACTCATCCACGAGGACGACTTCGTCAACGCATTGGGCGCCATGTCCGGCAACCAGGCGATGCAGCAGGTGCGTGCCGGGCTGAAGGCAATCTATCTATCGGGCTGGCAGGTTGCCGCCGACGCGAACACTGCCTCGGCGATGTATCCCGACCAGTCGCTCTATCCGGCCAATGCGGCGCCCGAACTGGTCAAGCGCATCAACCGCACGCTGCAGCGCGCCGACCAGATCGAGACCGCCGAGGGCAAGGGGCTTTCTGTCGAGACCTGGTTCGCGCCGATCGTTGCCGACGCCGAAGCCGGCTTCGGCGGTCCGCTCAATGCCTTCGAGATCATGAAGGCATTCATCGAGGCGGGCGCCGCCGGCGTCCACTATGAGGACCAGCTGGCGTCGGAGAAGAAGTGCGGCCATCTCGGCGGCAAGGTGCTGATCCCGACCGCGGCGCACATCCGCAACCTCAACGCGGCGCGGCTCGCGGCCGACGTGATGGGCACACCCACACTGGTCGTGGCACGCACCGACGCGGAGGCGGCAAAGCTGCTCACCTCCGATATCGATGAGCGCGACCAGCCCTTCGTCGACTATGATGCCGGCCGCACGGTGGAAGGCTTCTACCAGGTCAGGAACGGCATCGAGCCTTGCATCGCACGGGCCATTGCTTACGCGCCCCACGCCGACCTGATCTGGTGCGAGACCTCGAAACCCGACCTGGCGCAGGCCAAGAAATTCGCCGAGGGTGTGCGCAGGCACCATCCGGGCAAGCTGCTCGCCTATAATTGCTCGCCGTCGTTCAACTGGAAGAAGAATCTCGACGACGCCACGATCGCCAAGTTCCAGCGGGAACTGGGCGCCATGGGCTACAAGTTCCAGTTCATCACGCTGGCCGGCTTCCACCAGCTCAACTACGGCATGTTCGAACTCGCCCGCGGCTACAAGGCGCGGCAGATGGCGGCCTATTCCGAGTTGCAGGAAGCGGAATTCGCCGCGGAAGCCAATGGCTATACCGCGACCAAGCACCAGCGGGAGGTCGGCACCGGCTATTTCGACGCCGTGTCGATGGCGATCACCGGGGGCCGGTCATCGACCACCGCCATGCATGAATCGACCGAGCACGCGCAGTTCAAGCCGGCAGCGGAGTGAGTTCGCAAAAAGACGACCAACAGAGGAACGCCCGAGAGGGCAAGGACATAGGAGAAGACCAATGGCATCGATAAGCCGTGTCAAGGAACGGGCGGAAGAGCAATCGACCACGATGAGCGTCGACCAGCAGGCGACGATCCGCATGCTGGCCAACGATCTGCACAGGCTGAACCAGTCGGTGATGAAGGCCGTCGAGGCGGGCGTCTCGGTGGAGCTCGTGCGCTCTGCAAGGCACCATGGCGGCGACGGCAATTGGGGCGATCTGCTGATCCCGGTGATCGTCACGCAGCAGAGCCACAGCTGATCGGAAATGGTCCAGGCGACCCTTCACCTGCGCAATGTATGCGCAGGTGAATTTTATTTTTACGTAACCAAGCCATGGACAGAGCAGTACAGTACTGTTGCTTGAATCCACTGTTGTGGAGAGTGCCATCCGGTTCTTTTATTTCAACTTGACATAGGGTCCGATCTCACGCCAATTGTCGCCCAGATTCAACTCTGCATTGAAATAGGGGCGAACTTCTTGGCCGACTTGGGTGCCCCGTGAAACGAGACGGCGAGACCGCAAAACATGTGAATCTGGTGACCCGGGATTCAAGTACCGAGACGATTCACGATCTCTCCCGGGTGCTTGTCGTCGGGAAGTCGCCGATCAACCGGGTCGTGGTATCGAAGATCGTCGAGCGATCCGGACTCAGACCAATCTCGGAATCGCCTGATATCGCAGCGAAAACCTTGCGGACGCTAGTGCCGGGCGCGATTGTGCTCGACGGCGGCCCCGACAACAAGGATTGCGACAACCTGATGCCCGGCATCGAAAAATTGCGCCGGGCCTCGGGCAAATCGCTTCCTCCCGTGATCCTGCTTTCAACCAAGAACGGCACGCCGGAGAGCCTTGGCCTGGCGAATATCATCGATGCGGTGGTGGCCAAGCCGATCACGCCCGAACGGCTGCAACCGGTGATCGATCGTCTGATCAGCCGCTGAGGCAATTGCGGGAAAGTCGTGCAGCGGTTTTTCCCTCCGGAATTATGCAAAAAGCAAATAATCGAAGTCGCGATCAGCCCGGCTTCGCGATGCTTTCTATCAGTTCCGGCAATTGGCCGAGATCCGATATCTGGCGGAAACGCGGCTCGGCAACTGGCGCCTCGACGTGTTCGAGCACCCAGGTCAGTTCGTGTGGCACATGGACACCCCAGCCGCCGGCCTCGATGGCGGGCACCACGTCCGACTTCAGCGAATTGCCGACCATCATGCTCCTTGCCGGACCATCGCCATGGCGGTTGAAAAGGCGCGCATAAGTCGCGGCGGTCTTGTCGCTGACGATCTCGACGGCGTCGAACAGGTCGCCCAGACCGGAGCCGACCAGCTTGCGCTCCTGATCAAACAGATCGCCCTTGGTGATCAGGACGAGGCGGAAGGTGCCGGCGAGTTTCTCGACCGTCTCGCGTGCATGCGGCAACGGCTCGATCGGATGGCGCAGCATCTCGCGCCCGGCGTCCAGAATCTCCGCTATGACCGAAGCCGGTACGCGCCCGTCGGTGACCTCGATCGCCGTTTCGATCATCGAGAGCGTAAATCCCTTGATCCCGAAACCATAGATCGCAAGGTTGCGCCTCTCGGCCTCCAACAGCCGCGCCGATATCTGCTTTTCCTCGCCATGATCGGCCAGCATGGCGGCAAAGCGCTTTTCTGTCGTGCGGAAGAATTGTTCGTTCTGCCAAAGCGTGTCGTCGGCATCAAAGCCGATCGTGGTCAGTTCGCTGCTGGTTCGCATCGCCGGCTTCTCGATTGCGGGAAGGCGCCAAACCTAAGCCGACCGGCAGGCGGTTTTCAACCTGCACCGGCAATTGCCGGCGGCGGCTCCCCTTCCCTTCCATCACGCGGCACGGCTATACTCCGAAATCCGCAACCCAATCTGGTGAATGATGCCGCCTGCAAAAAAGGAAGTCCGTCCGTCGAGCCGCGGAGGACGGGCGCGCACGCCTGCCTTTGTGAAAAACCTGCGTGGTGTGAAGAACTGGAAGGAAGTCAGCGATTGGCTGGAATGGCGCGGCATCGAGGATATCGAATGCATCACGCCTGATCAGGCCGGCGTGGCGCGCGGCAAGATGATGCCGTCGAAGAAATTCACCTCCAACACCTCACTGGCGCTGCCCTCGGCCGTCTTCATGACGACGATTTCCGGCGGCTATCCAGAGGACGGCAACGGCTTCCACTATCCGGAAGACGACGGCGACCTCAAGCTGATGCCGGACCTGTCGACGCTGACAGTGGTGCCATGGGAAGAAGACCCCACGGCGGCCGTCATCTGCGACCTCGTCCACCAGGATGGTCGCTCGGTCGAGTTCACGCCGCGCAATGTGCTGAAGCGCGTCATTGCCGCCTACGACAGACTTGGGTTGAAGCCGGTCGTCGCGCCCGAGATCGAGTTCTACCTCGTGCGCAAGAATCCAGACCCGGACTATCCGTTGACCCCGCCCGTCGGCCGCTCCGGGCGCGCGATCGGCGGCGGCGCCGGCTATTCGATCGCCGGCGTCAACGAGTTCGACGAACTGATCGACGACATCTACCATTTCTCCGAAAGCCAGGGGCTGGAGATCGACACGCTCATCCACGAAGAGGGCGCCGGCCAGCTCGAGATCAATCTGCGCCATGGCGACCCGGTCGAACTTGCCGACCAGGTGTTCATGTTCAAGCGCACCATCCGTGAGGCGGCTCTCAAGCACGAGATCTACGCGACCTTCATGGCCAAGCCGATCCAGGGCCAACCGGGCTCGGCCATGCATATCCACCAATCGATCATCGACAAGAAGACGGGCAGGAACATCTTTTCGGCCGAGGATGGTTCCGAAACCGAGGATTTTTTCCATTTCATCGGCGGCATGCAGAAGCACGTGCCGAACGCGTTGGTGATGTTCGCGCCCTACGTCAATTCCTACCGGCGGCTGACGCAGGCGGCATCGGCTCCCGTAAACAACAAATGGGGCTACGACAACCGCACCACGGCGTTCCGCGTGCCGCGTTCGGACCCCGCGGCGCGGCGCGTCGAGAACCGTATTCCGTCCTCCGACGCCAATCCCTACCTGGCACTTGCAGCCTCGCTCGCCTGCGGGCTGATCGGCATCACTAGGAAGATCAAGGCCGAGCCGCCGGTGCTGACGACCGCCAACGCCGACGAGATCGACCTGCCGCGCAGCCTGCTCGAAGCGGTCGACCTGTTCGAAGGCGACGAGGAACTCTGCGCGTTGCTGGGCAAGTCCTTCGCCGCCACCTATGCGGCGATCAAACGTGCGGAATTCGAAACGTTCATGGAAGTGATCAGTCCGTGGGAGAGGGAGTATTTGTTGCTCAACGTCTGACCAGTCATGAACTATCAATCCCCAATTTCTCCTGGCCGCTCCTGGTATGAGGACACGGCCGGCCCACGGCCTGAATATCCGGTGCTCGATGGCGACCGGACCTGCGATGTCGTCATCATCGGTGGCGGCTTTACCGGCCTGTCGGCAGCGATTCATTTGGCCAAGGCCGGAGCGGACGTGGTGCTGATCGAGGCGCATCGCTTCGGCGACGGCGCTTCCGGGCGCAATGGCGGCCAGCTCGGCACCGGCCAACGCGCCTGGGCGGAGGATCTCGAGGCCGAATATGGCCTTTCCCGCGCCAAGGCGCTGTTCGATCTTGCCGAAGAGGCCAAAGCCCACCTGCTCGAATTCGCCGCCATCAACCAGATCGATATCGACTACATACCGGGTCAGCTTTCGGTTGCGCACAGGCCGCGCTATGTCGACGACTACAAGGCGCATGCCGAAATCATGGCCGGCCGTTTCTCCTACCCGCACATCTCATTCATGGATGCGAAGGAGACCGCGGAGCGGCTGGGTTCGAGCGCCTATTTCGGCGGCACGCGCGACACCGGCACCGGCCATATCCATCCGATGAAACTGGTGATCGGCACGGCGCGGGTAGCGGCACAAGCCGGCGCGCACCTGTTCGAAGGGACGCCATCAACCGGCATCATCTCCGCCGGCGGCAAGGTCAGAGTCTCCACACCGAGAGGGACGATCTCGGCGGAGAAATGCCTGATCGCGGTCAATGCCTATGGCGGAACGCTCGAGCCGGTGAGTGCCGCGCACATCATGCCGATAGGATCCTTCATCGGCGCGACCGTGCCGCTGGGGTCGGATTCGAAAGTGCTGCCAGGGGGCGAATCGGTCGACGATTCCCGTTTCGTCGTGCGCTATTTCCGCAAATCCCGGGATGGCCGGCTGCTGTTCGGCGGACGCGAGGTCTATGGCGTCAACGATCCAAAGGATATCCACATCCATATTCGCCGTCAGATCGCAGAGCTCTATCCGGCGCTGAGCGATGTCGAGATCACCCATGGCTGGGGCGGTTATGTCGGCATCACGGTGCCGAGAAAGCCGTTCGTGCGCGAAGTGATGCCTAATGTGATCTCGGCCGGCGGCTATTCGGGTCACGGCGTGATGCTGTCCAACTTCTTCGGCAAACTCTATGCCGAAACCGTCACAGGTAACCGCGACCGGCTGAAGCTGATCGAGGACTTGAAAATTCCGCCCTTTCCTGGCGGCCGCCGGTTCCGAGCGCCGCTGCTTTTCCTGGCGCTCAACTGGTTCGCGCTGCGCGACAGGATTTAATGCGTCGCGCAAAAGTGCCCTCGCCCAGGACGAACGACGAGCATCAAAACAGATCTAAAGTGCGTTGTTATAAGTCCGGTTCGAGGCGACGTGCTTCAGGCAGGGATCGGATCGCCGTCATCTGATGCGATCACGATCTCATGTAATATTGTAATATCCATGTAACATTTGTTGCCCGGGCGACACATTGCGGAATTGCCGGCGAAGGCGCAGAATCCTCGGTAATGGCGTACTGATGCCACAATCGCGGACGAAAGGTCCGCATCTGGGCGATTGTTCGGGGATTGTTGCGGGCCTGCCCGCGTTTTGGGACCGATGCTGATCGAACGCACGATTTGCGAGATTTGATCGAAAGAACACCGGCCCGCTTATGGAGGTGGCAAGAGTGAGAGAGCCCTTCAGTTTCGGTGCTCCGGAACGTCGGCGCTTTGCCATGCAGTTCGGCTATGACATGCGCCCGTCATTCTGGCAGGGTGTCCGTTCGAACTCGCACCTGGTCATTGCCGCGGTCGGTACCGCCGCACTGCTTGGCGTTGCCGCGGTTGCACTCTGGCTGGCATTGCCGACCAGCGAGAGGCAAGCGGCCGCCAGCCCCGAGCAGAGCATTCCGGCCATTCCAGTGAAGACGACGAAAGTTTCCCCTTCGGGGACTACGGTCACCGCAGCTGCCGTGACACCGCAGGCGGAGCGCAAGTCCAGCCAGGTGTCACCGATCATGGCAGCGGCGGCGGGCAACATACAAGCGCTTGCGGCCAATGATCCCCGCTGGACCGGGGCACAGCCAAAGGCTGCCGCCGCGGCAGCTGATCCCGATCAAGCGGCTGCCCCCAGCCAGATAGCCAAGCAGCCCGAGCCGTTGCCTGACAAAACAGCGGCATTCGCCCAATCGTCTACCGATACCGATGCCACCGACGAGCTTGCCAAGGTCGCAGCGCCGAGCCCGCCTGCGACAAGCAGCAATCCCGATGGCGCGCAGACCGCCGGCATTCCGCAGACGCAGCCGCAAGTACCGGAACAAAAACCTGCAAATGCACAAGGCGAAGATGACGCAGCCAAGGCGAAGCCGCGCAAGGTGGCTGCGGCGGGCAGCGGCCGTATTCTCAGGACTGTCACCATGCGCAGTGCTCCGAAGAAGGGCGCAGCCTCCATGGGCACGGTGCCTGCCCGGACTTCAGTGCAACTGATGGGCTGCAAGCAGTGGTGCGAGATCGTCTACAACGGCAAGCACGGCTGGGTGTACAAGAGCTACGTCAAGCCCGACGCGTAATATCCGACGATCGCCGCATTCAGATGCAGCGCCCGCCATCGACCTCCAGCGCCACGCCGGTGATGAAGGCGGCCTCGTCCGAGGCCAGCCATAGCGCCGCATTGGCGATATCGAGTGGGGTCGAGAGCCGGCCGAGCGGGATCGAGGCGCGGAATGTCTCGCGGATTTCGGGCGTATCGGCGCCCATGAATTTCTCCAGCATGCCGGTTTCTCCGGCGACCGGGCAGAGGCAGTTGACGCGGATGTTTTTGGGCGCGAGTTCCACTGCCATCGATTTTGTGGCGGTGATCGCCCAGCCCTTCGAGGCATTGTACCATGTGAGGCCGGGCCGTGGCCGCAGGCCCGCGGTGGACGCCGTGGTCAGGATGACGCCGCCGCCCTGCCGCTCCATGATCGGCACGACGGCAAGGGCGGCGTGATAGATCGCCTTCATGTTGACTGATGTGATCAGATCGAACGTCTCCTCGTCGACCTTGAGCATGTCGCCATTGCGGTGGGTGAACCCGGCATTGTTGACCATGATGTCGATGCGGCCGAAGGCGCTTTTGGCCGCATAGATCATCTCGTCAAACTCGGAGCGCAACGAAACATCGGTCTGCGTCCAGATCGCCGCGTCGCCGATCTCGCCGGCGACGCGTTCCGCGCCCTTGGCGTTGAGATCGGCAACGACGACCCTGGCGCCCTCTTGCGCAAAGCGCTTGGCCATGCCTTCGCCGAAGCCCGATGCCGCACCGGTTATAATGGCGACCTTGTTTTCCAGACGCATGCGTCTACCGCTCCTTGGGTTCATCGCGCGGCTTGCACGAAAGGGCTGACAGCCCGGCCGGTTCCGCGACAGGATACAGCGCCGATTTCTCCCTTAGCTTTCGTCACATTCACGTTCTATGCTGCAACTGCGAAAGCTTCCGGAGTCTTCGTTCACGACAAGCCTCGCGGCGGCGCCAGTGTCAAGCGCACAGGTGGATCCAATCAATATCCAGCGATTGGTCCTCGATGTGACACCATGGCACTGGAAAATTTAAATCGATTAGAATATATCAGCCACGTACTCGCGACCGGCGTCAAAGCGGACAGACCATGACCAGCCAGATCATCCCCGTCGACCCTTTCGACTTCATCATCTTCGGTGGTACCGGCGACCTGTCGGAGCGCAAGCTGCTGCCATCGCTCTACTACCGCCAGCGCGACCATCAATTCTCGGAGCCGACGCGCATCATCGGCACGTCGCGCTCGAAGATGAGCGACGAGGAGTTCCGGGCCTTCGCCAAGCAGGCCATTTCGGACCACGTCAAGCCGGCCGATATCGATGCCAAGGAGTTGAAGACCTTCCTGGCACGGCTTTCCTACGTCCCGGCCGATGCGACGAGCGGCGCCGGCTTCGACAAGCTGAAAAAGGCGATCGGCGAAAGCGACCACATCCGCGCCTTCTACCTGGCCGTGGCGCCGGCGCTGTTCGGCGATATCTCGCACAAGCTCAAAGAGCACAATCTGATCACGCCGAACTCACGCATCGTGCTGGAGAAGCCGATCGGCCGCGACCTGACCTCGGCGCAGGCGCTCAACGATCTCGTCGGCGACGACTTCCACGAAAGCCAGATCTTCCGCATCGACCACTATCTCGGCAAGGAGACGGTGCAGAACCTGATGGCGCTGCGCTTTGCCAATGCGCTCTACGAGCCGCTGTGGAATTCCGCCCATATCGACCACGTGCAGATCACCGTCGCCGAGACCGTCGGCCTGGAAGATCGCGTCACCTATTACGACAAGGCCGGTGCGCTGCGCGACATGGTGCAGAACCACATGCTGCAGCTGCTTTGCCTCGTCGCCATGGAGGCGCCGTCGTCGATGGACGCCGACGCCGTGCGCGACGAGAAGCTGAAGGTGTTGCGGGCGCTGAAGCGCATCAACGGCAACGAGGCGCCCAAGCACACCGTGCGTGGTCAGTATCGTGCCGGTGCGTCGGCCGGCGGACCGGTGAAAGGTTATGTCGAGGAACTCGGCAAGGACAGCAACACCGAGACCTTCGTCGCCATCAAGGCCGAGATCGGGACCTGGCGCTGGGCCGGCGTTCCCTTCTATCTCAGGACCGGAAAGCGGCTGGCGACCCGGGTTTCGGAAATCGTCATCGAGTTCAAGCCGATCCCGCATTCGATCTTCGGCGACAGCGGCGCAGGACCGATCTTCGCCAACCAGTTGGTCATCCGGCTGCAGCCGGACGAAGGCGTCAAGCAGTTCATCATGATCAAGGATCCTGGCCCGGGCGGCATGCGGCTGCGCCAGATCTCGCTCGACATGAGCTTCGCGCAGTCTTTCGACGGCCGCGCGCCCGACGCCTATGAACGACTGATCATGGATGTCATCCGCGGCAACCAGACGCTGTTCATGCGTCGCGACGAGGTGGAAGCCGCCTGGAAGTGGATCGACCCGATCCAGAATGCCTGGGAAGGCGCCAAGCAGGAAGCACAGGGCTATACGGCAGGCACATGGGGGCCGTCGGCCTCGATAGCGCTGATCGAACGTGACGGGCGGACATGGCACGAGAGCAATTGAACAGCGCCAGCTACAACTGGAATGCCTTTCCCGACCGTCCGCAACTGGCCTCGGCGCTGGCTGCGAAGGTGGCCGATCGCCTCACCAAGGCGATCGCCGGGCGCGGCACGGCGGTGCTCGCTGTCTCCGGCGGCACGACGCCGGCAAAGTTCTTTGCCGCGCTCTCCACGGCGCCGATCGCCTGGGACAAGGTGATCGTGACGCTGGTCGACGAACGCTTCGTGCCGGCCTCCTCGCCGCGATCCAATGCCGGACTGGTTGCCGCAAACCTGCTGCAGAACGCGGCCAGGGCGGCCCGTTTCGTTCCGCTCTACCACGAGGCGGCCGGCATCGAGGATGCCGCGGCTTCCGATGATGCGGCATTGCGATCCCTGCCCTGGCCGCTCGATGTCGTGGTGCTCGGCATGGGACCGGACGGCCACACCGCCTCGTTCTTTCCCGACGCCGACGATCTGCCGAAGCTGCTCGACCCGGCGTCCGACAGGATGATCCTGCCGGTCCATGCCAAAAGCGCTGGTGAGCCGCGGCTGACCCTGACGCTCGCCCGCATCATCGATGCGGGTTTCCTCGCCTTGCACATAGAGGGCGAGGAGAAGCGCATCGCCTTCGACAACGCTGTCGCGCCCGGACCGCGCAAGCCGATCCGCGCCGTGCTCGACGCATCGCCCAGGCCCGTGGAGGTTTTCTGGGCGCCCTGACTTCAAGTTTACAAGTGGTCCCGGCAACGGCGGGAGGATGTTTCCGGGACCTCGCCTGAAAGGACCTGATGCCATGACCGCAAGACGCGACATCGAAGCCATCACCGAGCGGATTCGCCAGCGCTCCAAACCGAGCCGCGAACGCTACCTCAGCCGAATCGCCGAAGCGTCGAACCAGACCGCCAACCGGTCGGTGCTGTCCTGCGGCAACCTCGCCCACGGCTTTGCGGTGTGCAGCCCCTCGGAAAAGCTGGCGCTGGGCACCGACAAGGTGCCCAATCTCGGCATCATCACCTCCTACAACGACATGCTGTCGGCGCATCAGCCCTTCGAGAGCTTCCCCGCCCTGATCAAGGAGGCCGCGCGCGAAGCCGGTGGCATCGCCCAGGTCGCCGGCGGCGTGCCGGCGATGTGCGATGGCGTGACACAAGGCCAGCCGGGCATGGAGCTGTCGCTGTTCTCGCGCGACGTGATCGCCATGGCGGCCGCGATCGGCTTGTCGCACAACATGTTCGACGCCGCCGTCTATCTCGGCGTGTGTGACAAGATCGTGCCGGGACTGGTGATCGCCGCGCTCACCTTCGGCCATCTGCCGGCGGTTTTCATTCCGGCCGGCCCGATGACGACAGGCCTGCCCAACGATGAGAAGGCCAAGGTCCGCCAGCTCTATGCCGAGGGCAAGGCAGGACGGGCCGAACTGCTGGAAGCCGAGTCCAAATCGTACCATGGGCCGGGCACCTGCACCTTCTACGGCACGGCCAATTCCAACCAGATGCTGATGGAGATCATGGGCCTGCACACGCCGGGTGCGTCCTTCGTCAATCCAGGCACGCCGTTGCGCGATGCCTTGACCCGCGAGGCGACGAAGCGGGCGCTGGCGATCACCGCGCTTGGCAATGCCTATACGCCTGTCGGGCGGATGATCGACGAACGCTCGTTCGTCAACGGCGTCGTCGGCCTGCACGCCACCGGCGGGTCCACCAACCACACCATCCACCTGATCGCCATGGCGGCGGCCGCCGGCATCGCGCTGACCTGGCAGGATATTTCCGATCTTTCGGAGGCAGTGCCGCTGCTGGCACGGGTCTATCCGAACGGGCTGGCCGACGTGAACCATTTCCATGCCGCGGGCGGGCTCGGCTTCCTGATCCGCGAGCTGCTCGACGAAGGCGTTCTGCACGAGGATGTGCAGACGGTGTGGGGCGAAGGCCTGCGGCCATATGCGGTCGAGGCAAAGCTCGGCGCCGACGGCAGCGTGGTGCGCGAGGCGTCACCGCGTGCCAGCGGCGACGAGAAGGTGCTGGCGCCGTTCAACAAGGCGTTCCAGCCGACCGGCGGCTTGAAAGTGCTGTCGGGCAATCTCGGCCACGCAGTCATCAAGACTTCGGCCGTCAAGCCGGAGCGACGTCTCATCGAGGCGCCGGCCAAGGTGTTCGACAGCCAGCAGGGGCTGAACGACGCCTTCAAGGCCGGCACGCTCACCGGTGATTTCATCGCCGTCATCCGCTTCCAGGGACCGAAGGCCAACGGCATGCCGGAACTGCACAAGCTGACCACCGTGCTCGGCATCCTGCAGGATCGCGGCCAGCGTGTCGCGCTGGTCACCGACGGGCGCATGTCGGGCGCTTCCGGCAAGGTGCCGGCGGCGATCCATGTGACGCCGGAAGCGGTCGAGGACGGGCCGATCGCGCGGATCCATGACGGCGACATCATCCGCCTCGACGCCGATGCCGGCACGCTGGAAGTGCTGGTGCCAGGGACCGAATTCGCGCTGCGCCGCACGGCCGAGGCCGACCTGATCGGCAATGAATTCGGTTTCGGCCGCGAGCTTTTCGCTGGTTTCCGCCAATTGGTGGGCCGCGCCGACCACGGCGCCAGCGCCTTCGGAACCGCCTGAGGCAATCTGTGCGGCATGAAAAAGGGCGGCTCGCGGCCGCCCTTTTTGCCGGTCGAAATCGCAATCCTTATTGCACCGTCAGTTCAACCCGCTCTCCAGCCTTCACGGTCACGGTGCCTTCCTTCTTGCTGTTGTCCGGCTTCTCCGAGACCACCGCGTAATCGCCCGCCGCTATCGCCGCCTGATACTTCTCGTCATAGGCGTAGCCGATCGACTTGCGATTGCCATTGATGTCCTTCTTCGTCTCGAAAATCTCGATCTTGGAGGTGCCGGGAGCCGTGATTGCCAGCACGCCGGCATTCATGGCGACCTTGAGATCCTGGAACTCGCCGACCTTGACGCTGAAAGGCTGTTCCACGACGGCGAGGTCGACCGTCGCGATCAACACATAGTCGTCGGGCGGCAAATCGAACTTGCTGTCGGGGCCATAGGCATACGTGACCTCGTCGCGGGTGCCATCGATCTTCTTCTTGGCCTTGAGCACCTTGAAGCCGACGCCTGAACCATCGGCCTTGTCGCCACCGGCCGCATAATAGGCGTTGGCAACGACATGGCCGACGCCGACGATAATGTCCTTGTCTATCACCCGGCCGGCAGCGAGCGGAATCGTTTCGGTGACCGCGCCCTGTCCGATCGTGGCGGTCACTTTCTGGTCGCCGGCCGGCAACACTGCTTTCGTGTCTCCATAATAGGTCGGGGGGTTGTCGGCCCCCGGATAGGCGATCACGACAGCCGCCCCACTGGCCACATCGGCACCTTGGCTGGGACGCGGATGCAGGATGAGCGTGCCGGCATTCAAGGTGAACAGCGGCTTGTAGACCTGGCCCGCCTCGATCTTGATCTTCTGCTCCGCCTTGGCCTCGCCGTCGCGCGCGACGATGACGTAGTCGCCGGGTTCCAGATTGGCTTTGTACTCGCCGTATTCGGTGGTGATGTTGTCGCCGCGCGTACCGTCCGATTTGGCCTTGTAAACTTCCCAGGCATTGCCGTCGGTGACGGGATCGCCGCCCTCGGCCAACACCACGGTCGGCATGAAATTGAAATCGGGCTTGGCCGGCTCCGGCGCTGGTGCCGGAGCGGGGGCCGGTGCCGGCTCGGGCGCCGGTGCCGGCGCCGCGACGGTCTCGACCAGCGCTTCCTGCAGCGCCTTCTCGTCGGAAGCCTGGATGTATTTGCCGCCGGTGTTGTCGGCGAGGCAGGCAATCTGCTTGCCTTCATCGGCGGTCAGGCCGAAGCCGACGACGTCGGCGGTGAAATCGACGCCGGAGGCTTCGAGTTCCTTGCCAAGCGCACAGGGGTCGCCGCCGCAGGTTTCGAGCCCATCGGTGATGAGGACGACCGTCGCCTTGTCCTCGGTGTATTTCAGCGCTTCGGCCGCCTGCTTGACGGCTGCCGTCAGCGGCGTCTTGCCGAGGAATTTCATACTGTCGGCGGCTGCCGAGATGGCGCTTGCCGAGCCAGCCTGAGGCGGCACGATGAGCTGGATGTCGTCGCAGCTGCCCTTCTCGCGATGGCCATAGGCCATAAAGCCGATCTCGTCGTCTGCGGGAACCGATTGAAGCACGGTCCTCAGTGATTCACGGGCGATTTCCAGCTTGGGCTTGCCATCGATCTGCGCCCACATCGATCCCGACGCGTCGAGGATGATGATGACCTTGTTGGCGGCAAAGCCGAATGTCGTCATCGACAAAAGGAGGATCGCCGCAGCGACGCTCCGTGCAAGTCCCGCCATCGAAATCTCCTGAGTTAGCCCCCTCGTCGGCACGTGAAAGCTATTTGACGGGGCGTCGGGACACAAGCCCGCAGGCATGGCGCCGGCATGCCCGACCAAGCAAATCACTCAGTATGTCGTGCGGCGCTCTTCCGAGGGCGGGCGGCCAAATTGCAGCCGATAGCTCTGGGCAAAATAGGAATGCGAGGTGAAGCCGGTCGCGATCGCCACGTCGAGGATCGGCATGTTGGTCTGACGCAGCAATTCACGCGCCCGCTCCAGCCGCAGCCGCATATAGTAGCGCCCGGGCGTGACGTTGAGATGGCGCAGGAACAGCCGTTCCACCTGGCGCACCGAAAGGCCCGCCGACTTGGCGAGCTGTACCGCCGACAGCGGTTCGTCGAGATGGTCGGCCATCAGTTCGACGATGCGCCTGAGCTTCTCCGACTTGCCCGTCAGGTCACGCTCCGGCCCGACGCGCTGGCGGTCTCCGGCGGAGCGGATGCGCTCGTGCTGGAACTGGTTGGCGACGCCATTGGCGAGGTTGGAGCCGAAATCGCCACGCACGATCTCCAGCATCAGGTCGATAGAGGTGGTGCCGCCGGCGCAGGTGTAGCGCTTGCGGTCGATCTCGAAGACATTGCCCGTGCAGTTGATATCGGGAAAGCGCTCGACAAAGCCGGCGCGGTTTTCCCAATGGATGGTGCAGCGATAGCCTTCGAGCTGGCCGGCCTCGGCCAGCAGGTAGGACCCGACCGACAAGGCGCCAAGCGCGTTGCCGCGCCGGCCCCAGCTGCGCAAGGCCGCCAGAACCTTGCTCTTGCCCGGAAATTCCGTCGTCAGGCCGACCGAAACGAAAAGAATATCAACCGGCGGCAGGTCGGCGACGGCGTAGTCGATCTTGAGCGGCAGACCGTTGGAGGCCATCACCGGATCGCCATCGGCGGAGACCGTCGTCCAGCCGTAGAAATCGCGTCCAAGCAGGCGGTTCGCCGACCGGAACGTGTCGATCGCGGCCGCCAGCGAGAACATGGAAAACTTGTCGACCAGCAGGAAGGCGAACTGCCGGCCACCTTGAACGGGATCGCTCGTGACCGGCCGTTCCGGGGAAATAGTGGGATTCGGCAAAGCTGCGGCTTTCAGGGTCAACCCGGGCTCAGAAGGAAGGCCGCTTCAATCCGGCCGCAAGGTAGGCCGAAGCTAACGTATTGGCCATCAGCATGGCAATGGTCATCGGACCGACACCGCCGGGGACCGGGGTAATCGCGCCCGCCGCCTTGGCCGCTTCGGCATAGGCGACATCGCCGACGAGACGCGACTTGCCCTCGCCTTTCTCGGGGGCGGGAATGCGGTTGATGCCGACATCGATGACGGTGGCGCCGGGCTTGACCCAATCACCCCTGATCATTTCCGGCCGGCCGACCGCAGCGACAAGGATGTCGGCCGTGCGGGCAAGCGCCGGCAGGTCCTTGGTGCGGCTGTGAGCGATGGTGACGGTGCAGTTGGCGGCAAGCAGCAGATTGGCCATCGGCTTGCCGACGATGTTGGAGCGGCCGACGACGACGGCGGTGAGGCCGGACAGGTCCTTGCCGCGCACGCGCTCGATCAGGAGCATCGAGCCGGCGGGCGTGCAGGGAACGAAGGCGGTGTCCAGTTCGCCGGTGCCGAGCTTGCCGACATTGATGAAATGGAACCCGTCGACATCCTTTTGCGGCGCAATGGCCTGGATGATCTTGCCGGCATCGACATGGGCGGGAAGCGGCAGCTGGACCAGGATGCCGTTGATGGCCGGGTCGGCGTTGAGTTCGGCGATGAGCTCGAGCAGTGCCGCCTCGGACGTCTCGGCCGGCAGCGTGTGCTGGAGCGAATGAAAGCCGCATTCCTTGGCGGTGCGGGATTTGGAAGCGACATAGACCTGGCTGGCCGGATCCTCGCCGACGATGACCACGGCGAGACCCGGCTTGGCCTTGCCCTTGGCGACCAACTCGGCGGTCAGCGCCTTGACCGATCGCACCACGTCTTCGGCAACGCTCTTTCCGTCAATCACTTCGGCCATGGACCACCCTCAATATCGTTCCGCTCAACGCTGCCTTCGGAAAACACAAGGCAACGGCGCAGGCAATCTGCAGCGCGGCATTGTCACGAAAATTCAAGTTCGCAATCCCGTCAAAGCGCCGTTCCATGCCGTTTACGTGAAACCGGCACGGTTTTGTTCGGCCTCCACAACCTATCCGGTGGCTCAGAAGTAGCGGCGCCGGGTGCGGTTTTCCGTGAGTTCGCGGACCGCCTCGCGGAATTCGCGCAGGCTGGCGCGAATCTCTTCCACCGATGATTGTTCGCCACTTTCCTCGACCGGGATCGGCCTCGCATGCGGGGCGGCTGGATGGGCCGGTGGTTGCGCGGGAGCGGGCGGCGGGTACGACATTTGCGCCGCATAGGGTCCCGCGGTGGGTTGCGTATAGGGATAACCCGCTTGTGACCGGGGCTGCGCCAGGGGATAGCCCATCGGCTGCGCATAGGGAGAGGACGGCAAGGGCGGAGCCGGATAAATTGCCTGTTGCGACATCAGGGGCGAGCGCGAGGGCGACGCCATTTGCCGCCCATACCCGGCCTCGGCGCCTGGCTGGAAAGGTGACTGCGAATAATCCAGGCCGGCCGCCTGCCGAGGCCCGAAACCGGGCTCCGGATAGCCAGGGAATGTCGAAGCGTTGGCCGGCCGTCCGTTGTCGGCAAAGGCGGGTAGGGCGAACTCGCTGGAGATGTTGTCGTCAGCTTCGGCCGAGGGTTTGCGGGACATGGCCTTGCGCAGTCTCGACATGAGTGCGCCGATCCTCCCGGAGCCTTCGGCGGGAGCGGCTTCGGTCCTCGTGGCGGGCTGCGGTGCCGCGGGAGGCGGCGGTACAGGCGCTGTCGGCATTGGCGGAGCGGGCGGAGGCTCCGCCCGGAATGCCTGCGCCTCAAGAGGTGCCCTCTGTTCATCCAGCTTGCGTTCGTCCAGCTTGCGCTCGTTCGGCTTGCGCTCGCGGCGTGAGCGCGAGCTTGCCGTCTCGCGCAGGCTGTCATAGGTCCCGCGCAAGGCGCCCAAACCGACACCCGCGGCAAAGCCAAGCAGCAGCCCGGCCAATGCCACCAAGGCCCGCGAGGGTCCATTTGGCTCAAGTGGGGCTTGTGCGGAGGTGATCACGTTGATGTTGGTCGTGTTGATGCCCGTCTGTTCACCGGTCTCCTTGGCGCGCAGAAGATATTGCTCGTAGACGGAACGCTTGGCGGTGGCCTCACGCTCCAATTCCCGCAGGGCAACCAAGTCGCTGTTGACGTCGCCGCTTTGGACCTTGGCCTGAGCCAGCCGAGACGCGAGGTCCTGTTCGAGCTGGACCGCGCGCTTCAGATCGACCTGCAGCGAAGAGGCGATGCGGCGCAGTTCATTGGCAATGCGCTCGCGCGCGCCGGCAACCTGGGCGTCGAGAGCCTGGAGCTCGGGATGGCGCGGCCCCAGCCGAACCGCGGCGCGATCGGCCTCCTGCTTCAGCGTCGCATATTGCGAGCGCAGATCGCTCATGGTGTTGGAGTTGATTTCTTCCGGCAAAGTGCCGGTCAGAACGGAATTGACGTCCAGCGAACGCGCCGACGCCGCCCGGGCATTGAGTTCCAGCGTGCGGGCGCGGGCGACGGAGAGCTGCTCGTTGAGCTTCAGCATCTGATCGTCGCTGATCAGATGGCCTTGCGCGTCGACGAGACCATGCGTGGCCCTGAAATCCTCGACCTTGCGCTCGGCCGCCTCGACCCCCTTGCGCAGATCGTCGAGCTTGGACGTCAATTCGTTCGTCGCGCGTCCGGCCATGTCGGACTGGTATTTGGCGGCCTCCTGCTGAAAAACGGTCCTCGTCGTATTGGCGATGAGCGCCGACTTCTCGCCGTTCTGGGTTACAGCGCTGACGGAGATGACAAAAGTCTTGCCAGTGCGTTCGACCGACAGGCTCTTGGCCAGATTGCCAACGGCCAGCGCCTGGCGGCGAACCTCGTCGACACCGCCGGGCCCATCGTGGCGTGACACAACCGAGCGGATAAGCGACATCACGCCAAGGCCGCCGGCACCCTGGCCGTTGAACTCCGGATCGTTGACGAGATTGAGATTCTTGACGACCTGATCGAGAACGGTGCCCGAGGTGAGCATCTTGATCCGGGTTTCGACGACGGCCAACGCGGCATCGGGCTGGCCTACCGGTTGCGTGAGATCGCGGTCGGAGAGCTTCAGGTCGCCCGGCTCGATGATCAGTTCGGTCGTGGCTTCGTATTTCTTCGGCATCGACAGAGCGATGGCAATGCCGAGGCCGGCGCCCAGTATCGTGGTCGCAACGATCAGCAGCTTCGACCTGGCGACGCCGCGAACGACCAGCATCGGATCGATCAGTGGCTTCCATTGCTGACCGTCCGCACCGCCGTCGGAGGACGTATCGGCTCCGTCCGTGGCGCGGGATCCGATTGCATCACGAGTGCGAGCCGTCCCTGAAGGTTCTTCCGGCGCCGGCCGTACGCGCGGCATGTCGGGTGGCAGATCGCCGGCGCCGGTCTCCGCCCGGGAACGCCAGGCGTCGTCGGCTTCAAACGGCTGCTCCCCGTCAAGAGAGAACGGCGCGGCGTCACCGACGGCAAGCGGCGGCGGGCTCGCCTTGGTCTCGCGCCGGGAACGGGCCAGGCGATGGCGCGTGGCGGCATCCTCGCGCCATGAAGGATTCGCGCGATCTCCTATCGACACCAGCGAAGCGTCGTCCTCGCCACGCACGGCCTCGCCAAGCGCCAGCAAGGAGCGCTCGCGCTTCCAGTCCTCACGGTTTTCGCTGTCGACCATTATCGTGGAGCTTTACTCTTGGCCGCTTGGGAGCGGCGGTCGGCCATTCGTTAAGCCACGCTAAACAGGCATAGGAAACAAAAGGTTAATTTCCGGAAGACGGTGGCAGGAATTCACGTCATGATTGCAAGAACTTTTAACACAACCGAAAGCTTCAGAACGGCACGTTAAACTTTCCGGCCTATGCATTTCCTTGACCTATGACTGAGGCGAGCGACATACCGCAAAGGCGGACCTTCGCGCGGATCGGCACCTTCATGGCCGAACGACGCGGGCTGGTGCGCGACTATTTCTCGGCGATCAGCGGTGCCGGCGGGCGACTGGTGTTTTCACTCGCTTATTTCATCGCACTCGCCAATACGCTCTCGATCGCCGAATTCGGCATGTTCGCCACTGCCTCGGCGGCCGGCGTCATGCTGTCGCGAATCCTCGCCTTCGGGTTCATTTCGGCGCTCTATCGCACCGCTACCATCCGGCCCAATCTGATCGGCACCTTCACCGCCGGCTTCCTGGTGCTCGGCGCCGCCTCGCTGCCGCTTTTGGCCGCCGCCTCGTTCGGCGTCTACCTGACCTTCTTCGCCGGCACCGTGCCGCTGTCGGTGTTCACGGCGATCGTCTTCGCCGAGGCGCTGCTGTGGCGACCGGTGGAAGTGGCGCTGATCGTCAACAACGGGCTGGGCAAATTCGGCCGCGCCGCCATACTGGCGATCCTGGCCACGGCACTGCGGGCGCTTGGTGCGGTGTTATTCATGGTCTCGGCACAGCACGGCATCTGGGTGTGGTCGTGGTTCTACATCGGCGCCAACGCCGCCTCGCTGCTGCTCGCGTTTGGGTGGTTTTATCCGCGCCAGAGGCTGCGGCTGCGCGTCGAGCTCTATCTGCGGCGGCTCGCCGATTCCATCTATGTGGCCGGCGCGGAGGTGCTGTTCTACCTGCAGATGGAGTTCGACAAGCTGCTGGTGCTGGCGATCGGCGGACCGCATCTGGCCGGCATCTATGCCATCATCATGCGCCTGGTCGACCTGACGGCCATTCCCATCCGCACCTTCTCGATGATGCTCGTGCAGCGCATGATGCGCGCGCCCGAACTCCTCTCACGGCTGGCGGTCAAGAGCGGCATCGAGGGCGGTGTGTTCGCGGTCTCGACGCTGGCGCTGGCGGCGCTCGGCATCGTGCTGCATTTCTTCCCCAACGCGCTCGGCAGGAATGTCTCCGAGGCCGCGCCCCTGGTGGCGCTGGCGATCTGCGTGCCGGGACTGCGCAATCTGGTCGAATACCAGGCCGAGCTTCTGTTCGCGCGCGGCCAGACGCTGGTGCGGGCGCTCAATCTGGGCCTGCTCGCCGCCCTCAAGGCGCTGCTGCTGACCTATGTGCTGACCACCATTACCGAGACATCTGATCTGGTGCTGTCGCTCAACATCGTCTTCCTGCTGCTCTATCTCGCGTCGATGCTGCTGACCTATTCGGCGCTGCGCCGACCGGCGAAGGCAATCTAGGACAAGTCAGCGATCAAGCCCGATCAGGCGGCGGATGCGGCCGATATCCGTGCCGATAAAGGACTGCATGCCGATCGCTACCTGCTCCGGCGCCATGCTGGCGACGAAGCGGCGAAACTCATCGTCCGACAACGCCTCGCCCGTCCAGTGGACACGGCAGAATTCCTCCGAACCGTGGAAATGGCCGGCTCCGTCCAGCAGATCATCGACATAGCGGCCGTAGATCATGCATTCGGAGAATTTGCGCGCCGAGCCGATGACCTCGACCCAGTCGCGACCATGGACCTTTTCGATCCGGCCGCACATGGCCAGCACCGTGTCACGGCGCCAAGCGATCAACGTCGAGATATAATCATGGACCGACGCCTGGGACCGGTCGATGCCGAGTGCGGCGCCGGCATTGCGCGACCACACGCGATGCTCGTCATGGCCGTCATCGGCGAGCACGCCATCGCGGCGGAACAGGCGCGCGCTGCCATCGCGCCAGAAGACACCGCAATCGAACGCCTTCAGGAAAGCGACGTCGGAATCGCAGAAGATCAGCACGTCTTCCCTGGCGTGCGCCGATATGGCGATACGGCGCAGTTGCTGCACGTGCCAGCCGCGCAGCGGCTGGGTCTTCATGCTGAGCCAGACACGCCGGCGAAACAGGCTGAACGGATCGTCGAAGGCGCGCAGCCAGCGCGGCAGGAGATCCCGCTCATCGACGATCGAGCGGCGGCTGGTCGCCAACTGACGGAAAAGCGCGAGGTCGCGATGTTCGACCAGAATATAGTGGTGCGCGGCACCCGAGACATGGCGGTCAAGCGTTTCGCACAGCAGGCGGCAGCGCTCGAAATCCGGGGCGTAGCTTGCCGTCACCAGCGCCGCCGTCGGCGTCTTCGGCAACAGGCCCGGGCCGACCAGCGGGTCTGGGACGAAGCGCTTGTTCAACGAAACTCTCCGGGAGCATCTGCGGCGGCCTCGGCGCCGCGCGACCATTTCTGCTTGACGACCCGCCAGAGGAACAGGGGGTTGCCGACCACGTAGCGGCGCCAGAGCCGGCCGGGCTCGACCGCCAGCCGGAACAGCCATTCCAGCCTCAGGCGGCGCATCCATAGCGGGGCGCGCGGCACCGAGCCGCTCAGGAAATCGAGCAGCGCGCCGACCGCGACGGGCAGCGTGCAATGACGTTCGTCGATGTGGCGTTCAATCCACAGCTCCTGGCGCGGCACGCCCATCGCGACGAGCAGCATGTCAGGTCGCAATTTTGCGATCCGACCGATGATCTCCGGCTCCTGCGCGGCGGAGAAATAGCCATCGTGAACGACCACGAAGCTGTGCTGCACGGCAAGCGCCGCCAGCTTCAGCGACGCCGCCTCGGCGTTGACACGCGTCGCACCGAGCAGCCCCACGGTCAGCGGCCGCTTGGAAGCCTGCAGGAATGCGGGCACGAAATCGGTGCCGTTGAGATTGTCGGGAAATGCCGCGCCGTAGAGAAGCTTCGCGGCGAGATCGACGCCGATGCCATCCGGCAGGATGAGGAAATCGTCGAGCGCCTCGGCGAAGACCGGGTCGGTATAGGCGATGTTGGCATTGTGAGCATTGAGGAAGCTGACCTTGGTGAAGCGCTTCTCGGCAAGCAGGCGATTGAGCAGGGCGATCGCATCGTTCCAGCGGATGGCGAGCACCGGGATGCCGAGGATCATTTTCAGACTGTCGAGCCCGAACGCGGCGCGGGTGGCGTGCATGTTCATGCAAGCACCTCCCGCCGGACGGCGCCGATTTTTTCGAGACCGACACGAACCGCGGCGTCGAGCGCCTTGACCTGCCGGCGATGGAAGGTGGTGCCATCGACATCGTCGATATCGGCCGCGGCAGCCTCCAGGGCCTGGGCGAAGCCGGCCGGATCGTCGGTGACCACGCAATTGGCCGGGCGGTGGTCGATGCCGCGCAGCGAACGGCTGGTGGCGACCGAGGGCAGGCCAAGCTCGAAGGTCTCGATGGTCTTCAACTGTACGCCGCTGCCCGCGGTGCTGATCAGCGGGATGACGGCCGCGCCACAGACGAAAGCCCGGGCATCCGGAACGCGGCCGACGAATTGGACGCCCGGATGCGTCGAGGTGACGCCGGAAGGCATGTGGCCCGCGATGCGGATGCGGAAACCAGGCCGCAGGTGCGGCACCACCTTGCCCAGGAACCAGTCGAGGCCGATGCGGTTTGGCTGCCAGGTCCAGGTGCCGATCAGGGCCGCGTCGTACTCGATCGGGCGCCGGCCTTTCCGGACCGGCGCCGTGTCGCCGGTTACCAGCGGCAGCACCGCCGAACGGTCATCCGAGGCGACACCGAGCGCCACGCGATCCTCCTCGGCCAGCGTGAAGACGAAGCGCGCGCGGCGGCAGAGACGCTCTTCGACGAGCTTGAGCAGCCTTGCCTCGCGCCGGAACAGCAGACGCTGGAAAATGCCGCCGGCGGCAGCGGCATTCTCGCGGGCCGAGAGATGCTCGACATTGTGGGCGACGAAGATCGAAGGCCGGCCTTCGAAGAGCTTTTCGAAAGCACCGGCGAACTGCACGGAATTCAGCACATAACCATCGAATGGACCGGCGCGTTCGATCGCGGCCTGAACGTCGTGGTCGGACACCGCACGCAACTTGACCGACGCGAAGGTGAGGCCCGAAAATATTGCCTTGCCGACCCAGGAGAGTTTTTGCAGCGGCGAAGCACTTTCGGTGCGCACGTCGATCGCACCAAGCACCACCGTGTTTTCGGGATCTATCGCGGCTTTCCCGGGCCAGGTGAAGCCGATGACCGTCACGCGCGCGCCGGCGCGCCGCAAGGCGGCGATGATCGCGGCGTTGGCGATCTCGTAGCCCGAGGCGAGAGCACCGTCGGGCACGATCGATGTGGCGAACAGCAGATGCATCTCACTATCCTGTGGTGTAGCCGGTAGCAAAGCGCGGTGAACCCTTGATTAAACGAGCACGGTCAACGCCCCAAAGCCCATGCCTGGCGGGCCTCTCCGTGCAAGGTGATTAACGAAACCTTATCATCGTGGTGCTACCAGAACGCGACTCAAGACGCGGCTGGATACGGATGATCCCTTTGCCATCGGACGGTTCGGTATCGATCGCGGGACGGTCTCCCCGGCTCGACGCGGAGGCCGTCGAAGCGATCGTCACCTTGCCGACTTTCAAGCGGCCCGAACAGCTGCTGGAGACGCTGGCGTCGCTGCGCCAGCAGCAAACCGGCAGGCGCTTTGCGGTCATCGTTATGGAGAACGAGGCCGAGGCGCGTGACGGTGCCAAGGCCGCGCTGCCGCTGTTCGAGTGCGGCGAGATACCGGGCATGGTCATCATCGCGCATGAACGCGGCAATTGCAGCGCCTATAATGCCGGCTGGCAGACGGCGATCCTGCATTTCCCGAACTTCAGGCATCTGCTGGTCATCGACGATGACGAGATTGCCGATCCGCAATGGCTGGAGCGGATGTGCCGCGCGGCCGAAACGCTCGGGGCCGATATCGTTGGCGGGCCGCAGGTGCCCGTCTTTGCCGATCCTGCCCACGCGACATGGGCCGAGCATCCTGTCTTCGCGCCTCCCTACCGGGAGACGGGACGGGTGCCCGCACTCTATTCGTCCGGCAATCTTCTGATCGGGCGTAACGTGCTGACAGCGATGGGGCCGCCTTTCCTCGATCTCAGATTCAATTTCATGGGCGGCGGCGACTCCGACTTTCTCAGCCGGTCGGCGCAAAGGGGCTTCGTGCTGGGCTGGTGCGCCGAGGCCAAGGTGCGGGAGACCGTTCCGGCCCGGCGCGTCCAGACCGACTGGATCCGTGCCCGCAGCCTGCGCAACGGTGTCATCTCGACGCTGGTGGAAAAGAAGAAGCGCGCCGGCACGCCCTTCGCAGGTGCCAAAGTGTTCGCCAAGAGCCTGGCGCTCCTTGCCGTCTCGCCGCTTCGCGGCATGATGCGGCTGGCGCGCACCGGATCGCCGGCGATCGCCATCTACCCCGTCCATGTGGCGCTCGGCCGCGTGCTGGCCGAATTCGGATATGCCAATGAGCAATACCGCCAGCCTGAGAAAAACTGAGCGCGCGCCGCTCGGCGCCGCGTTCACGCGCGAGGGCGTGGCGACCGCGATCGCGGCGCTGCTGTTCACCGTCATCATGGTGTCCTTCCGCCCGTTCCAGCCGGCCGGCGCCGAACTCACCGGCGAAGGCGGCGACATCGTCAATCAGCTCGGCTTCGGCTCACTCGGCGCGGTTTCGGTCTTTGCCTTGATGGCCTTCGCCGACCCGCGCGTCGTGCGCTCGCTGCTCAGCCCATCCTGGATTCTGATGCTGGGCTTCTTCTTCCTGTCGGTGGTGCTGGCAACCGATCCGCCCTCGGCGATGCGCGCGGCGTCCTTCACCATGATCGGCATCCTGACGATGGCAACGATCCTGGCGCTGCCCCGTGACGCCGAGTCTTTCTCCAGGGTCATCATCTTCACCGCCGTCGCGGTGATGGGCCTATCCTATCTCGGCCTCATCGTCTTTCCACACGAGGCGATGCACACGGCCGACTCGCAAGAGCCCGAACATGCCGGCCTGTGGCGCGGCGTGTTCACCCACAAGAACATCGCCGGACCGATCATGGCCTGCTTCAGTTTCGCCGGCCTTTATCTCTATCGGCGCGGTCAGCGCTGGTGGGGCGCTGGCATCTTCTGCGCGGCGATGATCTTCATGCTGCACACCGGCTCCAAGACCACCGCCGGGCTGGTGCCGTTCTCGATCCTGATCGTGATGTTTCCGAGCCTGATAGGCATGCGGCTCGGCACGCCGATCCTGTTTGCGCTGGCGATAATCGCCACGGCGGTCGGCACGCTGGGCATCGTCTTCCTGCCGCCGATCAAACATCTGGCGGCGATCTATTTTCCCGACATGACCTACACCGGCCGCACCACATTGTGGGAGTTCGCCGGCTCGATGCTGGCGAAGAAGCCGTGGACCGGCTACGGCTATGAGAGCTTCTGGGGCACGCCGCTGCTGTTCAACCAGGACCAGCCCTTCGATCGCCCCTGGGACATCAGGACCATCGTGCACGGCCATGACGGCTATCTCGACATTGCCGTGCTGATGGGCATCCCTGCCCTTTGCGTGGCGGTCTACACTTTCCTCATCGCACCGCTGCGCGACTACATGCGCATTCCGCAGCGCAAGGAAAACATCTTTCTCGGCGACTTCTTCATGATGGTGGTGCTGTTCACCGCGCTCAACGCCTTCCTCGAGAGCTTCTTCTTTCATCGCGGCGATCCGGTCTGGCTGTTCTTCGTGCTCGGCGTGCTGGGTCTCAGGCAAGTGTCGCTGCGGCCGATCGCGGTGCGCACGCCCGTCCAGCGGTCCTGAGAGGGCTTCCCCACCGATCCGCGAGCGTCTATGTCATGGCCTTTCCTCGGAGGGCTCTCGATGACGATCAGGCTTGTTCTCGCCGGCTGCGGCAATATGGGTTACGCCATGCTCTCGGGCTGGCTGAAGTCCGGCAAGCTCGCACCCTCAGCGGTTTTCGTGGTCGAGCCCAACGCGGACCTGCGCAATCGGGCCGCCGCACTCGGCTGCGGCACCGCGGCGGAAGCCGAAGCCATTCCGACGAATGCCGTGCCTGAACTCGTCATCATCGCGGTGAAGCCGCAGGTGATCCGTGACGTCACCGCCGCCTACAAGCGCTTCGGCGACGGCCGCACCACTTTCGTCAGCATTGCCGCCGGAACGCCGTCGGCCACCTTCGAGCAAATCCTCGGCAACCGCGCGCCGATCGTGCGCTGCATGCCCAACACGCCGGCTGCCATCGGCAAGGGCATGATGGTGGTGTTTTCCAATCCCCTGGTTTCCGACGACGCCAGGCGTTTCGTCGCCGACCTGCTTTCGGCCAGCGGCGAAGTGGCTACCATCGATGACGAGAGCCTGATGGATGCGGTGACCGCCGTGTCCGGATCGGGTCCGGCCTACATCTTCCATTTCATAGAAGCGCTGACCGTGGCCGCCGAGAAGGCCGGCTTGCCGGCGGCGACCGCCAGGCTGCTTGCCATGCAGACCGTCTACGGCGCCGCGTCGCTTGCAGCGGAAAGCAGTGAGGACCCGGGTGTGCTGCGCCAGCAGGCGACCAGCCCCAACGGCACGACGGCGGCCGCGCTTGGCGTGCTGATGGGCGAGGACCGGCTGACCAAGTTGCTCACCGACGCGGTGGAAGCGGCGCGGCTAAGGTCGATCGAACTGGGGAAATAAGTGGGGACAGCTCGGGGTGTGTCAGGAATATCCCCACATGTCGCTGATCTCGTCCTTATCCATAGTTCGGCCACCCGCTCCTGCCTTGGCTCTAAGATCGTGAGCTATGATGGCAAGCCTTTTGGCGAGCGAGAGTTGCTTTCGCTGCAGTTCGGATTCAAGCGCTTTGAAGACCGCCTTGGCCATCGACGTATTGCGCAAGTCTGCAAGCCGTCTCGCCAATTCGCGTGCGCGCGGATTTCTGATGTAGAGTTTCATCTGGGTCCTCGACGCTATGATTTTGACAGAATAGAAGCCTGAGCGGTAGTTCCTAACGTCGTCATCCTAGGGCGAAGCAGGAGCGAAGCTCCGTCGCGGAGACCCTAGGATCCATGCCGGGAGCTCAATGGAAGGGCGCAGCGGAGCAAAATTCTGCCACCGCTGCAACGCCTCTAATTCACGGCATGGATCCTGGGGTCTGCGCCGCGTCGCTACGCTCCTTGCTTCGCCCCAGGATGACGAAGTTGCGGTTACCGCTTTCCCGGCAATGCGAGGCTAGCTTCCGTACAGCATTTCGTCCTGCAGACGGCGCAGCGCAAACAGCCTGGTCGTCTGGTCGGGCGCGGCATTGTCGGCCGTCAGCAGATCACCTTTCCTGACTGGTTTCAGCACCTTGCCGCCCTCGAGCAGGCCGACCGGGACGGCGCGCTGAGCGCGGGCTTCGCGAACGGTCATCGTCCAGGAGCGATAGCAAGTTTCGCCGATCGCATCGAAGGTCTCGCCGACGGCGAGATCGCGCTTGGCAACGGCGCAGACCTCGGCAACCGGCCGCGGCAGCGGCACCATGTCCGGTTTGCCGAACAGCACGATGCGGGCGGCGGTGAGCGGCACTTCGAGCGACGTCAAATGGTAAGGCCGGAACAGGCTGTAATAAGGGCCGTGGCCGATATGCAGGTCGTCCATGCGTTCGATGATGCGCGGATGCGTCGCCTCGACGATGACGAAGACGCCGGGCGCCACACCCTTGCCGATGGTGTAGTCGACGACGCCCTTCTTCAGCAGGAGGCCACCGTCCTCGCGCGGGATCAGCACCTTGACGAGGTCGTCGCGGTCGGCCTTGGGACCATGCATGCCGGGCACGTCGGGCACGCCCGGCTTGCCGGTCGCGTCGATGGCGACGTCGATCAGTGGATTGGTGACCAGCATCTCGTTCGAGGTGATGGCTATTTTTCCCGCCTCGATCGCAGCAGTGACTTTCGATGCGGTGTCGGCTTCAACCGCCATCGCACCAGCCCGGTGGCGTTGGCGATGGCGCACATCTCGACCATGGTCTTGGAGCCGTCGACGAACTCGACCAGCATGCGCGGGTTCATGTTGCGGCGGATCGCTTCGTCGCGATAGTCGTCGGGCCGCCTCGTCGCCATAGGCGATGCGGATGGCATCGCGCGCGGTGTGCGGGCGCCGGGTCGAGACGGCGCAGACCGCAATGCCGGCATCAGCATGCCTTGCGTGACCAGGTCCGTGCCCATTTCGCCGGAGCCGATGACGCCGATGCGCACGGGGCGGCCCTCGGCGGCGCGTCTGGCGAGATCGCTGGCAAGTCCCGTCAAGGCGACATTGGTCATGCAGGGATGTCCACAGCTTCTTGATTCGAGGCCGGATTAGCAGGGACGGGTCCGCTGTGCCAATAAAACCGCTCGCGGCCGGCGATTTCCAATGGAATCGCCGGGAAACGGCGCATTCGCCGCGAATTATTGGCCCAAAGGGTTGCCAATTGACATTGTCGTGAACAGCCACAATAAAACATTCGTTTGCTAACAAAGGCAAATGTTCACTCCGAAACACCGCTCGGACGAGCATTTCGCCTCTCGTTAGATTTGGGGAGGCCTTTGCGCCAAGGCGGCAAAGGCGTGGACGAGACAACGGAGCATCCTCGGGCAGAGCCCGTGGCTCCAGGGGAGGAAGAATGGATACTCTACTCGCTGGCCTCAAGGGGGCCATCGACACGCTCGGCGCGACAATCCTGCTGCCGATCGTCATTTTCATCATCGCCGTGGTTTTGGGCGCCAAGGTCAGCAAGGCCTTTCGCGCCGCCGTCACCATCGGCGTCGCCTTCATCGGTATCAACCTCGTGCTTGGCCTGATGTTCACGTCGATCGGCGACGTGGCCAAGGCCATCGTCACCAACACCGGCATCCATCGCGACATTATCGATGTCGGCTGGCCCTCGGCGGCTGCGATCGCCTTCGGCTCATCGGTCGGGCTTTGGGTCATCCCGGTCGGCATCCTGGTCAACATCGTGCTGTTGCTGACGCGCATGACGCGCACGCTCAATGTCGACGTCTGGAATTTCTGGCACTTTGCCTTCGTCGGCTCGCTTGTCGTGGCCGCCACCGACAATCTGGCCTACGGCATTGCGATCGCGGCGCTCGTCGCGGCGCTTTCGCTGCTTTTCGCCGACTGGTCGGCGCGCGCGGTGCAGCAGTTCTACGGCGTTCCCGGCATTTCGGTGCCGCATCTCGCCTCGGCGCAGATCCTGCCGATCGCCATCATCCTGAACTGGATCATGGACCGTATTCCCGGCATCAACCGCATCAACATCAACACCGAAACCATCGAGCGCCGCTTCGGCGTGTTCGGCGAACCGGTCGTGCTCGGCCTCATCATCGGCCTCGTGCTCGGCGCCATCGCCTTCTACAATGCGGGCGATCTCAGTGTGGTCCTGGCCAAGGTGCTGGGCACCGGCATGACGCTGGCCGCGGTGATGCTGCTTCTGCCGCGCATGGTGAAGATCCTGATGGAAGGCCTGCTTCCGGTTTCCGACGCGGCGCAGGAATTCGTGCGCAAGCGCACCGGCGACCGCGAGCTTCTGGTCGGCCTCGATTCGGCGATCCTGATCGGCCATCCCGCGGCGATCTCGTCGTCGCTGATCCTGGTGCCGATCGCGATCATCCTGTCGGTGATCCTGCCGGGCAACCGCGTCATCCTGTTCGCCGACCTGGCGGTCATCCCGTTCATCGTCGCCATGACCGCGCCGCTGGTCAAAGGCAATGTGTTCCGCATGGTGGTGATCGGCACGGTGACCCTGGCGATCGGCTTCTATGTCGCCAACGCGCTGGCGCCGCTGTTCACCAGTGCGGCCGTCGCATCGGGCTTCAAGCTGCCGGCGGATGCGCTGCAGATCACCTCGGTGGTCGACGGCTTCCTGTGGGTGCCCTACGTGATCATCGAGGCGATCCAGGGGCTTGGCCTTATCGGCATCATCATCATCGCGGTGACCATCGCAGCGCTGTTCGTGCTCTACCGGCGCAATACGCTCGGCTGGGAGCGGGCGGCAGGCGCCGAGGACGAGCCGGCCGAACACACCGCCTGAGCCTTGGCGGCTTCAATCTGAAACGATCGTGCGCCCTCCCCGGGCGCACGATTCATCGACGGAGCAAGACATGTCCGACGGCCTCATGCAGCTTCTGGATCCCGAGGCGATCGTGCTCGGATCCGATGCCTCGACCAATGAGGAGATCATCCGCATCCTCGCCGGGCGGCTCGAGGCGCTTGGCTATGTCAAAAGCTCCTATGCCGACGCGGTCGTGCGCCGCGAAATGACCATCCCGACAGGGCTGCCGCTGGAGCGCGCCGACAATGTCGCGGTGCCGCACACCGATCCCGAGCATGTGCTGAAGCCCGGCATCGCAATGGGCACGCTGAGAAAACCGGTGACCTTCGCCAACATGGAAGATCCCGACGAGAACTTGCCGGTCGGCTTCGTCTTCCTGCTTGCCATCAATGACAGGGATAAGCAGATTGAAGCGCTGCAATCCGTCATGGAGACCATCCAGAACCCGCAGGCATTGGACGGCTTGAGGTCGGCCAGCAACCTCGACGACGTGCGTGCCGTGCTCGGCTGATAACCAAGGAGGAGCAGCAAATGTCCAAACAGAAAACCATTCTCTTTGCCTGCGGCACCGGCATCGCCACCTCGACGGCGGTCAACGTCGCCGTGACCGAGGCGATGAAGAAGCGCGGGCTTACCTTCAACGCGCAGCAGGCCAAGGCGACCGAAGTCCCGGGGCTGGCCGACAGCGTCGACTTCATCGTCGCCACCACGCCGATATCGGCTTCGGTGACCAAGCCGGTCATCAAGGGCCTCGCCTTCCTCACCGGCATCGGCAAGGACAAGGTGCTCGACGAGATCGAGGCGCAACTGCGCAAGTAGGTCGCGGACGGCGCGGCCTTGTCGATATAGCCTCAGACCACTCTGAGGTAGCTGGTCATGCCTGATTTCTGGTGCTCGATGATGTGGCAATGCAGCAGCCAGTCCCCGGGATTGTCGGCGACGAAGCCAAGGCTCACCTTCTCATTGGGCTGGATGAGGTAGGTGTCGGAAATCAGCGGCTGAACCGGGCGCGTCGACGACGACAGCACCTTGAAGCTCATACCGTGCAGATGCATCGGATGCGATTGCGGCGTAAGGTTCTCCATGTCGATGACGTAGCTCCCGCCGAGCTTCAATTCGGCCAAAGGCGCGGTTGGATCGGATGTATCGCCCGGCCACGGCACTTTGTTGATCGCCCAGAAGCTGTAGCCGAGCGAGCCGCATATGCCGTCGCTCGGGACGTTCTCCGCCGTGGCGCTGAGCGTCAGCGAAATATGCCGGGCAGCGGTGAGATCGACCTCGGCCACCGGATTGACCCCCAGCGGTGCGAGATCGCGGCTGTCACGTTTGAGGGAGGTTCCAACCGCGCGCAGCGTTGCCAGGGCTTTCGGCTTGGTGCCCCTGACGTCCCGCAAGGTCACGAGCGCGCCCTCGTCGTCGGGCATGCGGACAGCGAGTTCCAGACGCTGACCGGGTCCGATCAGCAGGGCATCGGGTGCAAAACGCCGCGGCACCGGGTTGCCGTCCAGCGCGATGACATCAGCGTCGGCGCCGTCGACGCGAAAGGCGTAGATTCGGGTGACATCGGTGATTGCAACGCGCAGCCGCACCAACCCGCCGGCCGGCGCGTCATATTGCGGCTGGTCGAGCCAGTTGGCGGTGCGCACCGTGCCGTAGGTGCCGGTTCTCGCCGCATCGCGCGGCCGGAACTGGTCGATGAACTGGCCGTCGTCGCCAAGGCGCCAATCGCGCAGATTGAGGACAAATTCGGCGTCGAATTTCGGATCGTTCGGGTTTTCGACCACGATCACGCCAGTCAGGCCGCGCCCCATCTGCTCCAGCGTATTGCAATGCGGGTGATACCAGAAGGTGCCGGCATCGGGCGGGGTAAAGGCGTAGTCGAAATGATCGCCGGTGTAGACGTAAGGCTGCACCAGGAAGGGCACGCCATCCATCTTGTTCGGCAGGCGAATGCCGTGCCAGTGGATGGTCGTCGGATCGTCGATGGCGTTTATCAGACGCGCGGCGAAGGGCTCGCCCTTCTTCATCCTCAGCACCGGCGGCATTTCGGCGTTGCCATAGGTCAGCACATCCCTGGTCGGGCCGACATCCATAAGCTTCGCCTGGATTTTTGCCGTCCGCAGCACCACCGGCTCGGGCGTGGCCGCGGCCCAGCCGCCAATCCTGCCGACCGCGGCAAGCCCGACACCGCTCGCGCCAGCGATGGCGGCGGTTTTCAAAAGCCTGCGGCGTGTGATTAGGGTCATTCAGCGCTCCAACTGCAGGGTGCCCCGCATCCAGTGCGCCTTGGATCACAGGCGAGCCACCGGCGCAAACGTCGACACATTGCACATTGGCATTGCTTGCGCCATCACTTCGAAACCGAAGTCGGTTTCGTGCCCTCTGACACCAGGGCCGAGTCATTGCCTCCCCAGGATCCCGACGACTTATGCCTGATCGACGCTCGCCAGGAAACGGGCGAAGACAGGGTTGAAGCGGTCGGGCGAATCCCAGAACGGCGCATGGCCCGATTTGTCGAGCAAATGCGCCTTGCCTTCCCACAGGTTGGAAAACTTGACCGCCGCGACGAAATCGGTGTTGACGAAAGGCTCGTCGATGCCGTTCAGAACGGCGATCGGCGGTGTCTTGCCGGCGACGATCTCGCGCTGGTTGCGGCCGGTGCCGGCGGCGAATTTCTCGAACATCAGGCGTCGCGCCCGCCCGTCGGTGCGCGCGACCGTGTCGATGAGGAACGGCTCGAACGGTTCGCCGCAGGTGCTGCGCGCGTAAGCCTCGACGTCGGCGGCGGTGAAGACCTCCTGTCCGGCAAGGTGCATATGCGGGCTCGGCTTGAAGCCGTTGCCGACTTCCTCGGGCGACACCGGCGGGGTGCCCGTTATCATCAGGCCGAGCAGGCCAGGATACCGGTCGATCATCTCCAGCCCGATATGGCCGCCGAGCGACCAGCCGAAGACGATGGCCTTGCCGACACCGAGCAGGCCGAGCACTTCGGTCATCGCGTCGGCGTAGCCCTCCATGCTGTAGGAGCGGTCCGGATCGATGGCATCGCCGGACGCGCCGTGCCCAGGCAGATCGGGAGCGATGAGGTGGTAGCGTTCGCCGAGCGGGCTCTCGAGCTGGTTGCGGAAGACCGCGCCGGAAGACGAATTGCCGTGGATCAGCAGCACGGCGGTGCCTTTGCCGTCGGTCTCGCGAACGGCGATCCTGCCGTGGCTGGTTTCAAGGGTGTTCTGCGAGATCGTCATCTTTGGCTCCGTCTGAAATTGCCCTGTTTCGAGGCAGTTGCACAACAAAGCGCCGCCACCTCCCCTAGCCCTGCCATAACATTTTCCCGGTCTCATGCCGTTGAAAAATCCTTTTCAAATAAGAACAATTATGCGTAGATTGTCAATTATCCAACTCCCGATGAACGGGAGGAAAACAGGGAACGGCACGATGAAATCCAAATCCGCAGGCAACAGAATCCGCCATATGCTGATGAGCACAGCGCTAATCGCAGCGTTTGCCACGGCGAGCGCACCGGCCTTCGCCGATGTCGTCAAGATCGGCCTGCTGGCGCCGATCACCGGCCCTGCCGCGGCGGACGGCCAGGAATTCCAACGCGGCGTGCAGATGGCGATCGATGAGGCGAATGCCGCCGGCGGCGTTGCCGGCAACACGTTCGAACTGGTGGTCGGCGACGTCAAGGATCAGTCCGCCGGCAACGTCACCAGCGCGGTCGAACGCCTGCTTGGCGATCCCGGCGTGCAATTCATGCTCACCGGCTACGCCAGCCTGACGAATTTCGAGATCGACAACATGGCGGAGGCGGAGATGCCCTACATGCTGGCGGCCAACTCTCAGCAGACCAGGGACATCATCGCGCCGAGCCCCGACAAATACATGTGCTGCTGGTCCCTGACGCCATCCTTCGACGCCTACAATACCGACGTCACCCTGTTCGTCGAGAAGCTCGCGGCCGACGGCAAGATCACCTTGCCGACCAAGAAGGTCGCCATCATCTCCTCCGACAATGCCTATTCGAAGACCATCTCCGAAGGCATGAAGAAGACCTTCAAGGAGAAGGGCTGGACCATCACGGTCGACGAGATCGTGCCGTTCGGCGAAGTGACCGACTGGCGCCCGATCCTGGCCAAGGTGCGCGAGAACGTTCCCGACGTCGTCATCAACACCGACTATCTGCCGGGCAATTCGGCGTCCTTCCTGAACCAGTTCCTCGAGCAGCCGACCAAGAGCCTGGTCTTCCTGCAATATGCGCCGAGCGTTCCGGAGTTCGTCGAACTCACGGGCAAGAAGTCGAACGGTGTCATCTACAATCTTCTGGGCGGTGCCCTGACGACGCCGAAGAACCCGCGCGCCGACGAGGTAGCGGCCAAATTCAAGGCCAAATACGGCGTCGAAAGCGGCACCTATGGTGTCGGCCTCTATGAAATGACCAATGTCTATTTCGACGCGGTCAAGAAGGTCGGCGGCGCATCCGACCATGCGGCGATCATGAAGGCGCTGTCGGAGACCGACAAGCAAGTCGCTGAAGGCCGGCTGAAATTTGATCCCGCCACGCATCTCGCGACGCAGGGCGACGACTATATCCCGATCACCTTCTTCCAGATCTGGGACGGCCAACGCACGCTGATCTCGCCGGAAAAATACGCCACCGGCGCCTTCAAGCCGCAGCCCTGGATGCAGTGAGGCATGGCTCTGCTTGAACTGGACGACGTGTCGAAGGCCTTCGGTTCGCTGAAGGCCGTCGACGGCGTGTCGTTCAAGGTCGAGGCCGGCGAAATTTTTGGCATCGCCGGTCCGAACGGCAGCGGCAAGAGCACGCTGTTCAACATCATCACCGGCATCCCGTTCGGGCCGGACAGGGGCCACATCCGTTTTGACGGGACCGCGATCAATGGCAAGCCTGGACATGCCATCGCGCGCCTTGGCCTTGCCCGCACCTTTCAGCGCGAGACCAGCTTCGACGGGCTGACCGTATTCGAGAACGCGTTGATCGGCGCCAGCTACGGCCGGCAGGAGAAAGCGGCGGCCGCCGCCCGAGACGCGGCGGCCGAGGCATTGGAATTCGTTGGGCTGGGGCCTGCGTCCTTCGGGCGGCTGGCCGGCGAGCTTTCCGTCTTCGAACGCAAATGCCTGATGCTTGCCACCGCCATCGCCATGAAGCCCCGCATGCTTCTGCTCGACGAGCCGGCGTCGAGCCTGACCAAGCCCGAGATCGAGACGTCGATCGGGCTGATCCGCCGCACCGCCGAGCGCGGCATCACCATTCTCCTGATCGAGCACGTGCTGACCTTCCTGATGAGCCTGTCGCGGCACCTTCTGGTGCTCAACAATGGTCGCGTGCTCGCCGCCGGTGAACCGGAGAGCGTGATTGCGGACCAGCGCGTCATCGAAGCCTATCTCGGAACCCGGAGGGCGGTGGCGTGAATCCCATCCTCACCGTCGAAGGCGTCACCGCCGGCTATGGCCGCGTCACCGTGCTGCACGACATTTCGATGGAGGCCGGCCGCTTCGGCAATGTCGGCCTGTTCGGCCCGAACGGCCATGGCAAGACGACGCTGCTGCGCGCCATCTCCGGTCTCCTGCGGCCGAAGAGCGGCCGCATCCTGTTCGACGGGCAAGACATATCAGGCCTCAGCGCCCGCGCCATCGTCGGCACCGGCCTGATCCACGTGCCGCAAGGCAACCGGCTGTTTCCCGACCTCTCCATCGCCGACTGCATGAAGCTGGGCGCCTATTCGCCGCGTGCCCGCCCACATGAGCGGAGAACCGCGAGAAGGTGATCAGGCTGTTCCCGAAACTGGCGGAACGCTGGCGCCAGCGCGTGCGCACGCTGTCCGGCGGCGAGCGCCAGATGGTGTCGATCGGCACGGCGCTGATGAGCCATCCACGCCTGCTGATCCTCGACGAGCCGACGCTTGGGCTGGCGCCCAAGATCAAGGACGAGCTCTGCGCCTCCGTCATGGACATTTCGCGCGGCGGCGTGCCGCTCATCGTCGTCGAGCAGGACATCGAATTCCTGCTGGAGCTGACGCAGCAACTCTACCTCGTCAACCATGGCGCGGTGGCGACCAAGATCAAGCCGGGCGAAAGCCTCGACCACGGCGAGATCATGTCGATGTATTTCGGACACTAGGAACGTCGAATGAGCGCATTGGCGGAAATCCTGTTCGGCGGCCTGTTCCAGGGCTCGCTCTACGCCATGATGGCGGTCGGGCTGGCTTTGGTCTGGACGACGATCGGCGTGTTCAACTTCAGCCATGGCGTGTTCATGATGCTGGGCGCCTATATCGCCTGGCAGCTGGTCGAGTTCGGGCTGCCGGCGGCAGTGGCCTTTCCAATCGCTGTCGTCGTCATGGCCGGTGTCGGCTGGATCCTGCAGGCGAGCGTCGTGCGGCCGCTGATCGGCCGGCCCAACATCGTGCTGGTCGTCGTCATCACCACGCTTGCCGCCGGATCGCTGATCGAGAACGGAGCGCTCACCATCTGGGGGCCGCGCTCCAAGCAGATCCCGGCGCTGATCGACGGCAACGCCACCATCGGCGGCGTCGGCGTTTCGCTCCACCAGATCGCCATCATCGTCATCACGCCGCTGATCCTGGCGGCACTGTGGATGTTCCTCAACCGCACGCGGCTCGGATTGGCGTTGCGTGCGGTGGCGCAGAACGAGGATGCCAGCCATCTGGTCGGGCTGAACGTCACCGCGCTCTATGGGCTCGCCTTCGCCATCGCCGCATCGCTGGCGGGGCTCGCCGGCATCTTCATGGGCGGTTATCGTTTCATGTCGCCGGTGATGGGCTCGGACCCGCTGCTCAAGGCGCTGATCGTCGTCGTGTTCGGCGGCATATCGAGCATATCGGGACCGATCTTCGCCGCCTATCTGATCGGCTTCTTCGAGGCCGCCTGCAGCTATTATTTCGGCCTCTACTGGACGCCGGCGATGCTGTTCGGCGTGCTGATCCTGACCCTGATGGTGCGCCCCGAAGGCATTTTCGCCAGCCGCTCGCGAGGCCTCGCATGACCGACACGACTTCGCCGATCACCCAGATCCGTACAGCTGCGGCAACCCCGATCGCACCCGGCCGCACGCCGTGGAAGCACGAAGCCGTCGGCTTCGTACTAGGCTTCGCACTGCTGGCACTGTTGCCGCTGGTCTTCGGCGACACCTATGCCCGCCACATCCTGATCATGGCCTTCATCTACGCCATCGTGGCGTCGAACTGGGACCTCAGCCTCGGCTATGGCGGCGTCTTCAATTTCGGCCATCTGGCGCTGTTCGGCATTGGCGTCTACGCCTACAGCCTGCTCACCAAGCTGGCCGGGTTCGACCCGTGGATCGCGCTTCTTGCCAGCGGCATCATCGCCACGCTTGCCGCGATCGTGGTGACAATCCCGATCCTGCGCCTGAAGGGCATCTATATCATCCTGGTCACCTTCGGCTTCGCGCAATTGGTCATGCAGGTGATCCTCAGCCAGTCCGACATCACCGGTGGCACGCAAGGGATCGTGCGTATCCCCGGCCTCTACTGGTTCGACCACAACATGGTCCGCGACGCCAAATTCGCCTATTTCTACATCGCGCTGGCGCTGCTGGTGGCGAGCACGCTGTTTCTGCGCGTGTTCGTGCGCTCGCGCGCCGGCGCCAGCATCGTGGCGTTGCGCGACAATGAGGAATATGCCATCAGCCGAGGCGTCTCGATCGTTCGCCAGCGCATGCTGACGCTGGCGGCAAGCGCCTTCTTCACCGGCATTGCCGGCGCCTTCTACGCCGCCTACCAACGCAATGCCTCGATCGACGTGTTCGGCATGAGCCTGGCGACCATCATCCTGTCGATGGTGCTGCTGGGCGGCACCAGCACCATCTATGGTGCCGTCGTCGCCTCCTTCGTGCTGACGATCTTCGCCGAGTGGATGGCCGATTTCGGGGCATGGCGCCCGATCATCACGGCGGTGCTGATCATCGGCGTCATGCTGGCCTATCCCAGCGGACTGGCCGGCATGATCAGGTCGGCATGGGGTGCGGTCGCCGGGCGGGTCAAGCGCCCGGCCTGACCGCCCGAAAAGTTAGCTCCGCTCAGCGCACGCCGCACCAGTCGATCACCGAAGCGGCGATAACCTTGGCGGTCTCGACAACCGATTCCACCTCGACATATTCGTTGGCGCCATGGAAGCCGTCGCCCGACGGGCCGAAGATGACGCCGTCGACGCCGGCGCCGGCATAATGCGCGGCATCGCACACGGCGACAAAGCCGCTTGCCTTCGGCGTCTTGCCGATAGCGGCCTTGCGTTTCATCAGCGACGTCACCAGCGGATGGTCGACCGGGGTGTTCATGGGCGGGAAATGCAGCCCGCCGAGCTCCCATTGGATGGTCGGCGGGTTGTCGCGCAGCCAGGCGTCGGCCTCGGCGAAATGATGGACGAACTCCTCGAAGTCGCGGCGGTATTCCGACGAGTTTTCGTCCGGCAGGAATTTCATGTCGAGGTCGAGCACCGCGACATCGGGAATGATGGCCGGATTGGTCATCACCGTCGGCAGGCCATGTTCGCCAAGGCCCGTTCCGCCATGCATGACACCGATGTTGATCGTGTTCATGCCGACCGGCAGCAGCGGATGAGATTTCGCCCGTGTCCGGTCCAACTCATATTGGCGGACGGCGGCGATGAACCGCGCCGCGATCTCGATCGCGTTGACGCCCGGCTTCAGCCGGCCCTTGTCGTGCCTCTGCGGATAGATTTCGTTGTAGCGCAGCGCCGAATGCGCGTTGCGGCCACGGATCGTCACCCGCGCCCACTCAAGCCCGCCCTCGACCGGCAGGACATCGCCCCAGGTCGGCTCGGCGACCAGCACCGCCTTGGCGAGCTTGCCCTTCTTCACCGCATCCATGGCGCCGAAGCCGCCGGCCTCCTCGTCGACGACGGAGTGGATCGCCAGCCGCCCCTGCAGCGTGATGCCTGCCTTGCGGATCGCGTGCGCGGCGGCGACGCAAGCCGCGACGCCGCCCTTCATGTCGACCGCGCCCCGGCCATAGAGCCGGCCGTCAGTGATCTCACCGCCGAACGGATCGACCGACCAGTCCTTCATCTCGCCGACCGGCACGACATCGATGTGCCCGCACAGGATCAGGCTGCGGTCTTCGCTTCCAGCCCATTCGCCGACCAGATTTGGCCGGCCGGGCAAGGCGTCCCATTGTTCGGTCTTGAAGCCATCGTGCTTCAAGATCGGCTCCAAGAGCGCCTGGACGTCCGCCTCGCGATTGATCGCCCGATTGGCTTCGAATTTGGGATTGACCGAAGGGATGCGGACCATGTCGCGGACCAGACCGATCAGCCAGTCGCGGTCGGCCTCGATTTCAGCCTGCGCGGCATCGATGATGGTCTGGATATCGGCCATGATTGTTCCTTCCTCGCATCGCCGCGCCGGGCGCTTCGACGCTATTTCCTCGGGGTTCTTGGTTTGGTGGTTTCGGTGTCGAAGGGCGACAGGCAGGCATCGAGGGTAACGGCATTGGCGCTGCGGATCTTCTCGATGTCCTCGATGCGCTTGCGTACCCCGGCGCCATGGCCTTCCAACGCATGGGCAAAAACGGTTTCCATCTGCGCGACGGCGGTCGCCAGCGTGTCGAAGGGCGAGTTGGCGTCGATCGCCGCGACCATGGTCAGGTCGGCTACGTCAGCGATCGGCGACAGCCACACATCGGTGAACAGCAGGACGGAGACGCCGCGTTCTTTCGCCTGCTGTGCAAAACTCACCACGTCCGACTGGTAGCGCCGGTAGTCGAACACGACGAGAAGGTCGCGCTTGCCAAGGTCGATCAACAGGTCGAAATCGGCGGGGCTCAACGAACCGATGTCGCGCACGCCGGAGCGGAACTGCAGAAGGTAACCGGCAAGCATGGAGGCGATATGGCGGCTGAAACGGCCGCCCAGCAGCACGACCTGGCCCTTGGTCTCGAGCAGCAGGTTGACGGCGCGCGTATAGGCCTGCAGGGGCACCGCCGTGCGCGTACGCTCCAGACTGTCGGAAACCGAATGGAAATAGGCCAGTGCCGTGCCTTCGCTGGAGCCGCCCGGACGCTTGGCCTCCATCATCAGCAGCGGCGAATGCAGCCGGGATTCCACTTCCGTGAGCAACCGGGCCTGGAAATCGGCAAAGCCGACATAGCCGAGCTTGGTCATCAGCCGCGTCACGCTCGGGTCGCTGACGCCGGCGCGACGCGCCAGCCGGGTCGCTGTTCCCAACCCCGACATCGGATAATCGGCAAGCAGGACCTGAACGATCTTTTCTTCCGCCGACGTGAACGCCAAGGTGGCGTTGGCCAGTTCTTCGCGGATCGACATGGTCATCGCCTCTCGCCGGGGAAAGACGATTATCTTACAATTTCATGCCTGATTGTCAAATTTGGATAATATCTTACAGGCTTGCAGAGTCGACCTATCTGAAGCTGGCGATGGGCAGGAATTTCACCGCGGAGCCGGTGAAGCGGCGGTGATCGGACGTCTTTCCTCGTGGCTGGAATCCATCGAGATAAACCTGCTCCGGCGCCGTGCGGATGAAATTGGCGGCAATGACGGGCGCCGCCATCGAGCCGGCTCCTGCGCTGCCGCGACCGCTTTCACGCGGACGGCCGGTCAATGCCGCGGGTACAATGACGGCGGTGCCCTTGGGGTCGAGACGTGGCTGGACACGGTCGGCCTTGGGGCTTGTCCTGGCACGATCTTCGGGTTTCGACGCCGGGACCGCAATCGGCTGGCCAGCCAGCGGATCGAGATTGTCATCGGCGTGATGCGTGGCGAGCAAGGCGCCGATTGCATCGGCGGGTTTGGCCGCCTCCGGCTGTCGCGCAGGCCCCGTCCGGCCTTCGGGCCGCCATGTCGGGACAGGGATGTTGAGCGCCACCATGTTCGGACCGGCAATCGCGAGAGCGGCGCCAGCCTTGCCCGAGGCAGTTTCGGCGCCGGCCGCCGGTTCAGCCCGCGCCGGAGATGCGCTGGCTACGCCGAGCGGCACGGTTTGCGGGGTTGGAATGCTGGCAGCGAGCCCGGTGCGCGGTGCGAAAGCGGGTACCGGCACCGTGCCGGGCGCCATCGCCATGACGATCGCTTCGGGCGTCTTCGCGGGCGTTTCTTCCGGGGAAACCATCTGAATGTCCGCCCGCTGGGCTGCCTCCGGCGCCACGATAGCGATGCCCTGTCCGGCCATCTTCGGTTCATCGGCCGTCTTGGGGTCACCGGCCGTCTTGGGCTCAACCGGCTTCGCCGGCTTGCGTGGCGCAGGCGCCACTTCCGCGGCATCGTCGGCATCGTCCGTGCCGCGCCCACCTAACAGCGACGCCAGCAGGCCACGCGCCGGCCTGCGTTGGCCGCCGTCGGCGCTTGCCAGTTCGATGTTGGGCGTGCCGGCGGCCTTGCGCGATTTGTAGGCGGCAAACGCTTGATCGTAGCCGGGCAGCGGCTTGCCGTCGCTCGGCACATGGAGCGTATTGCCGTTGGGGAAGACCCTGGCCAGTTCCTGGCGGCTGATGCCCGGCCAATGCCGCACATTGCCGACGTCCATGTGGATGAAGGGCGAACCGGAAGTCGGATAATAGCCGACGCCGCCGCCCTGCATCTTCAGGCCGATGTCGCGCAGCTTCTTCAGCGGCACATCCGGCAGGAAGAAATCCATGGCGCGGCCAACCATGTGCTGGCTTTCGCGGGCCACCCCTTTCGAACGGCCGCGCAGCATGGCGTTGGTCGCCGGCGAGCGATAGGCGCTGACCACATGGATATAGCTGGTCGAGCCGCTGGCGCGATAAGCCTGCCAGACCAGGTCGAGCAGACGCGGATCCATCCTGGTCGGCTCGTTGCGGCGCCAGTCGCGCAGCATGAAGTTGATCTTCTTCAGGCCCGCCTGATCGTAACGCCCGTCGCGCTTGAAGACGATCTCGGCCTTCTCGCCCGTATGGAGATGCTGAATTCGCAGGGCGCGCGTTTCGGCGAACGCATCGGTGATGCACATGCAAAAGAAAGCGGCCATGAAAGCCTGCAACCGGGTCCAGAAGCGGAAACCGCCGGGCGCGTTCTGTTGGCTTTCAATCACGTTCATGCCTTGCACATCGTTCCTGTTTCGGGCGATTTGACGTCCTCGCCGGAGGCGGAGCCTTCTTTCCAGCACCCTTCCCGACGCTGCTGACCAGGCGGACAGGCCAGACTTGACCAGGCGGACAGGCCAGCCATTCCACAACACGTCATGTCGAAGAACAGCATCTTGGTTAACGAATCGTGTCATGCGGCTTTTCGACTGGAGGTTGCCGCCCCCCGCCTTTGGGGAAAGCCACGTTGTCTTCCGGCTGAACGCGCCAACACAGGCAGGCCGACCGACAGGAAACCTTTCATGCAAGTTGGCCGTTGTAGCTGGAAGAGAGGAGAAGTTGAATGGCATCCGTCCGGTACATCGTTTCGAACGTCGACAAGGCGGTCGCGTTCTATCGAGACAATCTCGATTTCAAGATCGACACGCACAATCCGGGCAAGTTCGCCGCGCTGTTGCGCGACGACTTGACGCTGTATCTCAGCGCTCCAGGTGCGGGGAGCGGTGGTCAGGCGGGCGGCGATCCAAAGCCGGGCGGGTGGAACCGATTTATGATCATTACGACCGAGATCGATGTCCTCATCGAGCGGTTGCGCCGCACTGACGCAAGATTCCGCGGCAAGATCAGCGACGGCGGTGCCGGCCGCGCCATCTTGCTCGAAGATCCCTCTGGCAACGTTATCGAGCTATTCGAGTTCAAGAAGGATCGAGCCTGATTTAAAGCTCGTGGCGACGCTGGTTTTGATCGCCTTCGCGGTGCTGACAATGTCAAGCTTATAGGTGTTCCCAATCAACGGGATAGGCTGGTGCTGCGAGAGAGGATTGAACTCTCGACCTCTCCCTTACCAAGGGAGTGCTCTACCACTGAGCTACCGCAGCCGCTGATGGCGGGGCTTCTGCCATATCGAACCGGCAAGCGCAAGGCCAAGAACAACGCTTCTGTGAAAGCCTTTGCCGGATAGCTTTCTATGACATGGCGGTGCCACAATGTTGGCTACCCTGAATGGGGGTTGGCTGGCTGCCAGCCGGGGCAGGACGATGAACGACACGACAAATCCACCGAAAAGCAGCGGAACGACCCGCAAGGACCGGCTCGCCGAGCAGTTGCGCGCCAATCTGCAGAAGCGCAAGGTGCAGTCGCGCTCGCGCCGGAGTGGCGACGCCGACAAGCGGCGCGCCGGGGAGGCCGACCAGCGGCCCGACGGGCTTGGCGCGGCAAAGGAAATGCAGAAAGATTAACTCAAATCGGCCACTCTTGGACCGGGGTGGGCGAAATCCTATTTCTTGAACCATACCGGCCAATGGTCTAGACGGGCCGACACTCAAACGATTGAACCGGCCTTTTCTGGCCGAGAGGGACATTCTCCAATGGATCGCATCAGAATCGTCGGCGGCAACAAGCTTGCCGGAAGCATTCCGATCTCGGGCGCGAAAAACGCCGCCCTGCCGCTGATGATCGCCTCGCTTCTGACCGACGACACGCTGACACTCGAAAACGTGCCGCATCTGGCCGATGTCGAGCAACTGATCCGCATCCTCGGCAATCATGGCGTCGACTATTCGGTCAATGGCCGCCGCGAGAAGCAGAATGAGGGCTATTCGCGCACCATCAACTTTTCCGCCCGCAACATCGTCGACACGACAGCTCCTTACGAGCTGGTGTCCAAGATGCGCGCCTCGTTCTGGGTGATCGGGCCGCTGCTGGCCCGGATGGGCGAGGCCAAGGTGTCGCTGCCCGGCGGCTGCGCCATCGGCACGCGCCCGGTCGACCTGTTCCTCGAAGGCCTGCAGGCGCTGGGCGCCGATATCGATGTCGACACCGGCTATGTCATCGCCAAGACCCGCAATGGCCGCCTCGTCGGCAACCGTTACGTCTTCCCCAAGGTCTCGGTCGGCGCCACCCACGTGCTGATGATGGCGGCATCGCTCGCCAAGGGCGAGACGGTGCTGGAAAACGCCGCCTGCGAGCCCGAGATCGTCAATCTCGCCGAATGCCTCAACGCCATGGGCGCCAGGATTTCCGGCGCCGGCACGCCGACCATCACCATCGACGGCGTCGAAGCGCTGTCGGGGGCGCGCGTGCGCGTCATCCCCGACCGCATCGAGACCGGCACCTATGCCATGGCCGTGGCGATGACCGGCGGCGACGTCGTGCTGGAAGGCGCACGGCCGGAGCTGCTGCAGACCGCGCTCGACGTGATTTCGCAGACGGGCGCGGAGATCACGCAGACCAATTCCGGCATCCGCGTGAAGCGCAATGGCGCCGGGATTTCGCCGGTCGACGTGACGACGGCGCCCTTCCCGGCCTTCCCGACCGATCTGCAGGCACAGTTCATGGGCCTGATGACCATGGCCAAGGGCAAGTCGCGCATCACCGAGACGATCTTCGAAAACCGCTTCATGCACGTCCAGGAACTGGCGCGGCTCGGCGCCCACATCACGCTTTCGGGCCAGACGGCGATCGTCGACGGCGTGGCGAAGCTGAAGGGCGCGCCGGTCATGGCGACCGATCTTCGCGCTTCGGTCTCGCTGGTCATCGCCGGTCTGGCCGCCGAAGGCGAGACCACGGTCAACCGCGTCTACCATCTCGATCGCGGCTTCGAGCGGCTGGAGGAAAAGCTTTCCAATTGCGGCGCGGTGATCGAGCGGATTTCTGCCTGACGATCCGCGGTCGCTTGGCGAAATCATCTGCAAAGCGTTCCTTCTCCCGTCACCATACGGGAAGAAGTGCCCGGCAGGGACGATGAGGGGTGCGCAAAACCTGCGGCAAATGCCTCTGGCGGTATTCCTGTCGCGGTTGCACCGATCGGAAAGACCGCCTAACAGAAAGGCTGATTGCCAACCTCTGGGTGTGAAATCCGCATGGCCTTAAAACTCATTGCGCTCGACGATCAGGATCTGGGCATCGTCTCGGCCCATCTCCAGGACGCCGTGATGAAGGTCTCGGACCTCGAATTCTTGCCCAAGGCCAAACGGTTCGTGCTGACCATGAACCGTTTCGTGTGGGAGGCCAAATCCGGCCTGTTTCGCCAGCACAATGAGCGGCGGCAGGCGGTGCTGCATTTCGACCGGGTGCTGGGCGCCAAGACCAACGGCATTGCCCGCGACAAGCCGGCCGAAATCCTCTCCCTGCTGGCGATCAGCTTCATCGAGATCAGCAAGCCGGCCGGCATCGTCGAACTGATCTTCTCGGGTGGCGGTACCATCATGCTCGACGTCGAATGCATCGAGGCCCGCCTTGCCGATATCGGCGGTGCGTGGGAAGCCACGTCGCGCCCCATCCACAGGGCTTGAGCATACAATGGCCATCACGCTTCGCCAGTCCGACGCCGATTTCGAGCAGCGTTTCGCCGCCTTCCTCATGACCAAGCGCGAGGTATCGGCCGATGTCGACGCCGTAGTGCGCGACATCATCGCGCGCGTGCGCGCCGAGGGCGACACGGCACTGATCGACTACACGCAGAAATTCGGCGGAGGCGACCTCGCCGCGCTAGGCATTGCCGTCTCGGCGGAAGACATCGCCGGCGCCTATGCCGAGGCCGATCCGGCCACGGTCGAGGCGCTGAAATTCGCACGTGACCGCATCCGGTCCCATCACCAGCGGCAAAAGCCGCAGGACGAACGCTACACGGATGCCGCCGGCGTCGAGCTCGGCTCGCGCTGGACCGCGATCGAGGCGGTCGGACTCTATGTGCCGGGCGGCACGGCAAGCTATCCGAGTTCGGTGCTGATGAACGCCGTGCCGGCCAAGGTAGCAGGCGTCGAGCGCATCGTCATGGTCGTGCCGGCACCGCACGGTGTCGTCAACCCGCTGGTGCTGGTGGCGGCGGATATATCAGGCGTCTCCGAAATCTACCGCGTCGGCGGCGCGCAGGCGATCGCCGCACTTGCCTATGGCACGCAGACGATCAAGCCGGTGGCCAAGATCGTCGGCCCCGGCAATGCCTATGTCGCCGCGGCCAAGCGGCGGGTGTTTGGCACCGTCGGCATCGACATGATCGCGGGGCCGTCGGAAGTGCTTGTCGTGGCCGACGGCGGCAATGATCCGGAGTGGATCGCGGCGGACCTGCTTGCCCAGGCCGAACATGATGTGTCGGCGCAGTCGATCCTGATCACCGACGATCCGGCGTTCGGCGAGGCGGTCGAACGGGCGGTCGAGCGTCAGTTGCAAAGCCTCTCGCGCGGCGATACGGCGGCGCAGAGCTGGCGCGATTTCGGCGCCGTCATCCTGGTTCCGACGATCGAAGCGTCGCTGCCGCTGGTCGACCGCATCGCGGCCGAGCATGTCGAACTGGCCATCGACGATGCCGAAGGCTTCCTCGCGAAGATGCGCAATGCCGGTGCCGTCTTCCTCGGCCGCCACACGCCGGAAGCCATCGGCGACTATGTCGGCGGCTCCAACCATGTGCTGCCGACGGCGCGCTCGGCGCGCTTCTCGTCGGGCCTGTCGGTCCTCGACTTCGTCAAGCGCACCTCGGTCCTGAAACTCGGGCCGGAACAGTTGCGCATGCTGGCACCGGCGGCGATCGCACTCGCGCGGGCGGAGGGGCTCGACGCGCATGGCCGCTCCGTCACTATCCGGCTGAACATGTAGGCCGGCATGACGGGCTCCGGTCAAACCCGCGCAAAACTGATCGATGTCGAACTCGATGAATCGATCGGCCGTTCGACGCCCGATGTCGAGCATGAGCGGGCGGTGGCGATCTTCGACCTGATCGAGGAGAACCGTTTTCAGCCCGTCAACGACAGCGGCACGGGTCCTTACCGGCTGAAGCTGTCGCTGGCCGAGTCCCGCCTGGTCTTTGCCGTGGCGCGCGAGGACGGCGCCGCCGTCGTCACCCACATCCTGTCGCTGACGCCGCTCAGGCGCATCGTCAAGGACTACTACATGATCTGCGAGAGCTATTACGACGCCATCCGCTCCTCGACGCCGAGCCATATCGAGGCGATCGACATGGGCCGCCGTGGCCTGCACAATGAGGGCTCGCAGACGCTGATGGATCGGCTCTCCGGCAAGATCGACATCGACTTCGACACGGCGCGACGGCTGTTCACGCTGGTCTGCGTGCTGCACTGGCGGGGCTGACCCTGGCCCCCGGCGCCCTGCCCCGCTCGGTCCTGTTCCTGTGCGGCATGAATGCCGTGCGCTCGCCGATGGCCGAGCAGCTGGCGCGCCGGATGCTGCCCCCCACCATTTTCGTCGCCTCGGCCGGTGTGCGCGCCGGCGAGCGAGACCCGTTCGTCGATGCCGTGCTTGCCGAGGACGGCCTGACGCTTGGCGAACGTCATCCACGGACGCTGGAGGATCTGGAGGATGACTATTTCGACCTGATCGTCACACTGGCGCCGGAGGCGCACCATGCCGCGCTCGAACTCACCCGCTCGCTTGCCGTCGAGGTGGAATACTGGCCGACGCCGGACCCCACCGACGCCGGCGGCACGCGCGAACACATCATGGCTAGCTATCGCGACGTCCGCGAGCGGCTGAAGTTGCGCATAGGCCGACGTTTTTTGCTTCCAGGAGCAAAAAACGCGACGGATTAAGCGTGTTCACAAGCGAACGATTATCATATACGTTCCGCCGAAATTCCGGCCAGAGTCGGAAGTAGAGCATGATCCGAAAACCGCTTCACACTTCTCGGCATCATGCTCTAGCGCCGAAACTGCCATCCAAGCAAAGGTATCGAATGCCGAAGGAAGAAGTCCTCGAGTTTCCGGGTATCGTCACGGAATTGTTGCCCAACGCGATGTTCAGGGTGAAGCTCGAAAACGAACACGAGATCATCGCCCATACGGCCGGCCGCATGCGCAAGAACCGCATCCGCGTGCTGACCGGCGACAAGGTTCTGGTCGAAATGACACCCTACGACCTGACCAAGGGCCGCATCACCTACCGTTTCAAGTAAGATCAAGACCCGAGCGCGATGAGCATTTTGCAGAAGCTGGTGCTTGCCTCGGGTTCGCCGCGCCGCATCGAACTCTTGCAGCAGGCCGGCATCGAGCCTGACCGTATCCTGCCAGCCGATATCGACGAAACGCCGCTGCGTGCCGAGCATCCGCGCTCGCTGGCCAAGCGCTTGTCGAAGGAAAAGGCCGAGAAGGCGTTCGCGTCGCTGAAGACCGAGACCGACTATGCGCCGAGCTTCGTGCTGGCCGCCGACACGGTTGTTGCCGTCGGGCGGCGCATCCTGCCCAAGGCCGAAACGCTGGACGATGCCGCCAACTGCCTCGGGCTCTTGTCCGGTCGTTCTCACCGGGTCTATTCAGGCATCTGCCTGATCACGCCGGGCGGCAAATTGCGCCAGCGGCTGGTCGAGACGCGGGTGCGTTTCAAGCGGCTGCCGCGCGAGGAGATCGACGCCTATGTCGCCTCGGGCGAATGGCGCGGCAAGGCCGGCGGCTATGCCGTGCAGGGCCTCGCCGGCTCCTTCGTCGTCAAGCTCGTCGGCTCCTACACCAACATCGTCGGCCTGCCGCTCTATGAGACGGCGGCGCTGCTGTCGGGCGAAGGTTTCAAGACCCATCAAAACTGGTCCTCCGCGCGACCATGAGCCTGGACGACAAAGTCACGCCGCTGCGGCCCAAGCGCCCGTGCCCCGAATGCGGCAAGCCGTCGGCGCGCGAGACCTATCCGTTCTGCTCGAAGCGTTGCAAGGACATCGACCTCAACCGCTGGCTGAAGGGTGCCTATGTCATCTCGGCCCGCGACGACGAGGAAGAACCCGACGCCGACGAGCCAAAATAAGGCCAGGCCATCAGCGCGGGCCAGACTTTCGATCAGGCTTCTGGCGAGCCCGCAGGGCCATTGGAGTCCGACTGCAAAAAGAATCTGTCGAGGAGGGGAATGCAGGCCGCCCCAAGGCCGGCTGCCTGCCGGTCCGACGTGCCCTCCCTGACGAAGAGAGACGCAAGATCGCTGGCGCCGATGGCCGTGAGCTTTTCCCTGATCTCCCTCACCAGCTCGGCTCTCACCCATTGCGGCATGAGGCCGTCCAGAACGATGCCCCTGAATGTGGCAAGCGCCGACGCCGAATGGACCGCCAGCGATATGCTGGACGAGGTTGCCTCAATCCATTTCCTGAGTTGCGGGTCAGGGGCGCGAGACCCTGGCGCCAGGCCGACATCGTCAACCGAAACCGATGTGCCGAGCGGTGCCACGCCGCCGGTCGCAGATGGCACCAGGATACGTCCGATCCCAGGCCTTGCATCGCGGCGCGAGAAGCCGAGCCGACCATGTTGGACAATGCCTCCGTCAAGCGAATGCCCTATGAAGATATAGAGGAAGTCGGGCGCGCCTCCGGCCAGCCCATAGGCCAGTTCCGCGCTGCATGCCGCCACCGCATCCCGGTCGAGATAGATCGATAGATGTGTTTCCTTGCCCATCTGCAGGGCCAGGTCCTCAAACTCGGCCCACGCGCTCTCCGGACCGTCCGTGCCCTTGCCGTTGGCAACCGCCGCAAGAATATCCGAAGCTACCGCTATGCCGATGTCCTCCAGCCTCGCGTGCTGGGCTGAGGTCAGGCGCGAGCGCATCTCGGCAATCGCTGTATATGCGATGCGTGCTATTTCACCCATTTCGCCCGCGCCGTACGACAGCCTTCGCTGCTCCAGGACCCCGCCGACAAAATCGACCAGTGCGATGTCCGCATGGCGCAGCCCCAGCCGCAGGCCTAGAAACAGCGCTCCCTCGGGATTGATCGACATCGGGACCGATGGCTGTCCGACCTTGCCTTTGATGGGCCTTCCCGCCACCAACAGTCCTTCCGCCTCGAGGGAGCGGACGATGACGGACGCGGTCTGCTTGGTGAGCCCGGTGATCTCGGCGATCTGAGCTTTGGACAGTTGACCGTGTATCCTGATCAGCGACAGGGCAAGACGTTCATTCGACGCGCGGAGGCCGACCTGGTTCGCGCCCCTGTAACCTGAATAAATACCGTTCGGGCTCGTTCGGGCAGAGCTTGCGCCACCTATACGTCCGGTCACAGTGATACCCCAATAAGGACGCGCCCGCCGACCTTGGTGTTGGCGGACGCAGATACGACCCTTGGCAAGGATTTGCAGGAGGAGGGTAAATAAGTCAATCGAAATTACCTATTGACTTGGTCTGCGACCTGAAAGTAGCTGACATGGACCAAAGACGAGGAAAGCGAAGATGATACGCGGCGACTGGATCGCAACATGGACTGCCAGCCCTATGAATGTCTGGGCCGCCGACATGGTGATCCCAGGGTTCTACAACCAGACGGTTCGCGAGATTGCCCGCATCAGCGTCGGAGGCCGGCGGTTAAGGATACGGGTGTCGAACGAGTTCGGCAGCGCACCGATCGTCATCAACGCGGCGCACGTCGCACTTGCGGGCGAGGACGGAGCCATCCAGCCCCTGACAAGCCGCCCCCTCACCTTTGGCGGCGAGGCGACCGCCTCGATTGCGCCGGGCGCTCCACTGTTCAGCGATCCCGTGGAACTGGCAACGCCCGCGCTGTCCCGGCTTGCCTTGAGTTTCTATGTGAGCGGCCATCTTCCGGTGGAAACCCATCATTACGAGGCGCAGCAGACGGCATTCATATCCATACCGGGGAATTTCGCCGCCTCCGAACTCCTGCCGCTTCAGCAAACCACCACCAGCCGCTACTTCGCTTCAGCCATCTATGTCGACGCAAAGGAAGGATCGCGCGCGATTGCCTGCTTCGGCGACTCCATCACCGACGGCTACGGCTCGCAGATAGACGGCGACAGGCGGTGGCCGGACATTCTGAGCGAGCGGCTCAGCGCCGGCACCGCGACGCAGGACCTGGCCGTGCTCAATCTTGGTATCGGCGGCAACCGGCTTCTGAGCAATCGCCGCGGCACGAAGGCTTTGGAGCGGTTCGACCGCGATGTGCTCAGCCTGCCCAGGGTGTCGCATCTCATCATTCTGGAGGGCGTCAACGACATAGGCTGGCCCAACACCGCGCTTGCGGGCGCCGATGAGGCCGTAACGGCAAAACAAATCATATCGGCGATCCGGCAGCTTGCCGTGCGCGCCGAGACTGCCGGCATTCGCGTCATACTGGGGACCCTGACCCCATTCGAAGGAACAACATCGGAATCGCCGGTCGGCGATTTCTACACGCCCGAGAAAGAGAAGGTTCGCGGCGCCGTCAATGCATGGATCCGAAAGGCCGAGGGCGTTTACGGCTTTGTCGACTTTGATGCCGCCGTTCGCGATCCCGGCCGGCCAACCAAGCTTCTCCCAGCCTATGATTGCGGCGATCACATCCACCCGAGCGACGCAGGCTACAGGGCCATGGCGCAAGCCATCGACATGGCCCTGTTCGAATAGGCGAACAATTAGTAAGTCATTATGACTTATTATTGACACCCGTCATTGTTTGTTGCATAACGTCCTCGAACGCTGGCGAGCCGTGACTGCAAGCGTCAATGGGAGGATTTCATGCGAACCAATAGTCTGCGGTTGTCGCGCATAGCGCTGGCATGCACATTGAGTGCCTTCACCGCCTTCGGACCAGCGGCTGCTGGAGCGGCGGACCTTTCCTCGATCCTTTTCGTCAACCCGCTGCCCAAATATCCGGCGTGGCGGCTGATCGGCGACTGCGTCGCCAATCGGGCGAAGGAGCTGAACATTCCCACGACCGAATCCGGTCCGACCACCGGCAATCTCGATGCCACCGTCATGATCCAGCAAATTCAGCAGGGCATCGCCAACAAGGCGGGAGCGATACTGACTTTTCCGGCGACGGCGGGATTTGTTCCCGTGCTCCAGCAGGCGGGGAAGGCCGGCATCATGGTCGGCACGTTCTATGGTGCTTCCGGAACGGAATCCGGTTCGAACGTGAACATCGGTGCGAACTTCACACGGGTCGGCGAAATCTTTGTCGAAGCGATAGCAAAGCGCGAGGGGCCGCAGCATGTCGGGCTGATGGCGCAGGGACCAAGCGGCGCGGCCAAAGCCTTCGTCGACGGGTTCACCGCGGCGGCCGCGAAGACCCAGAACGTCACCGTGTCCGCTGTGGTCTACACCAACGACGATGCCAGCAAGGCGCTTGACCAGGCCAATGCCCTTTTGACGGCGCATCCCGAGGTCAACGTCATCGCCTCGCATATGGGAACCGCCACGCAGGGCGGGACCGCTGCCATCAAGTCAAAAGGCCTGACCGGCAAGGTCGTATTCGTCGCCAACGGGACGGCAGGTGGGGGCGAGCAAGGACTTGCCGACGGCACCGTCTACAAGTTGATGCTGCAGGATCTCTGCACGGCGGGTTCCAAAATGGTCGATTCCGTCGCGGCCATCGCTCGCGGCGAGGCGGTTCAGCCGCAGATCGATGTTGGCGTGCGCATGTTCGACGCGAGCGACTACAAGGCGTATCTCGCCAAGGGATGGCAGTGATGGCAATCGCCCAGCCGGACATTCCGGCACCCGCGCTGGAGATGCGCGGGGTGGGCAAGTCGTTCGGCAACGTCAAGGCGTTGTCGAATGTCGATATCACCGCCGGGGTGGCCGAAATCCATGCCATTGTCGGCGACAATGGCGCGGGCAAGTCGACCACGCTCAAGATCATGTGCGGGATTTTCCGTCCGGATCAGGGGCAACTGCGACTGGGCGGAAAGTCGGTTGAGATACGGGACGCGTCGGCGGCCCATCACCTCGGCATCTCGGTTGTTCATCAGGACCTCGCCCTTGTCGAATGCCTGGACATCGCCACGAACATGGCTTTGGGAGCCATTCCGCGCAGGGGGCGCTTCCGGCTGGACCGTCGCCGCATGGAGACGGAAGCCGCCAAGGTGCTGGACGACCTGAAGATAAGGGTCGGCTCGGTCCGCACGCAGATCGGGCTCCTTTCTGGTGGCGAACGTCAAATCGTCGCCATAGCCCGTGCGGTTCGGATGGATCTTCCGATCATGCTTCTCGACGAGCCGACTGCGGCACTGGGAGTCCGGGAGACGGCCCATGTGGGAGAAATCCTCGGCGAACTCCGGCAGCAGGGGAAAGCCGTCATCTGCATCAGCCACGACATGGATTTCGTGTTCCGCAACAGCGACAGCATCACTGTCATGCGGCTGGGGCGCTCGGTCGCGACGCGACGCACCAAGGATACCAGCCGTGATGAAATCATCGGACTGATTACAGGTGCGATCCAGGGCGACACTGCCAGTTCCGATCCAACTTTTGCCTGAACGAGGGAACCAGACCGTGGCCAGCGAACAGGCAGAACACCAATCTTCGACAGCCTCTCAAGGGGTCCTTTCGGAATTGATGTTGCGTCAGGAAACGACATTGCTGGCGGTCATCCTGGCGGTTGGGATCGTTGCCACGCTTCGCAACCCCGCATTCCTCAACCCGGCAAATCTCACCGACATCGCCCGCGCGGCGGTGATCTATTTCGTCATGGGCTGCGGCGCTTCACTGCTCATGATCGGAGGCGGGCTCGATTTCTCCGTGGGCGCCGTCTTTACGCTTGGCGGCATCATCTGCGCGTGGTTGTTGGTGTGGGGAGCGCCCTGGCCGCTCGCCGTCCTGGCGGGCGTGGCGGCTGGTGCCGCCGTCGGATACGTCAACAGCGTGATCATCGAGCGGCTGCACGTGCCTCCGATCATAGCGACGCTCGGCACATTCTTCATCGTCGGCGGGCTATGTGTCCAATTCACTGGCGGAGAAGACATTGTCCCGCTGCCCGAAACGTTTCAGGCCCTGGGTCAGGGAGCCGTGCTCGGCGTCCCCTACATCGTTCTCTATGCCATCGCGCTGGGACTGCTTTTCTGGTTCCTGCTCGAGCAGACGCCGTTCGGTGTCGAGACACGCGCGCTGGGTGGCAATCGCAAGGCCGCGATCGCCAACGGCCTCAAGGTCAACAGGCTCGATACGATCCTCTACGTCACCGCCGGCGCCACCGCCGGCCTTGCCGGTGTCATCTACGCTGCGCGCGTTGGAAGTGGCCAAGTTGCCGCCGGCGGACCCTCGGTCACACTCTCGGTCGTCACGGCCGTGCTCATAGGGGGTATAAGCTTGCTCGGAGGCTTGGGCACAATCACCGGCGTTGCGGTCGGGGCCCTCTTGCTATCGGCGATCGATAACGCCCTCATCGTTGCCAGCGTGCCGCCCCAATACAACAGCATCATCATCGGCGCGATCCTTATCTGCGCAGTGGCGGTTGATCACATGCGCAGGGAACGTCTGTACAAGCGCCGCCGGTGAGGTCTTCCCGGAGTTGCCCTGCTCAGGCCGCGTGGGTCTTGCGGCTTGTCCGCGCCCAGGCCGGCAGCCAGTCGCCGTGGGCGGCCAAGAGATCATCGACCAGCGACCAGATCTGGTCGAGGTCGAGTTCGGCCGCCGTGTGCGGATCCATCATCGCCGCGTGGTAGATGTGTTCGCGGTTTTCCGTCATCAGCGCCCGCACCGTCAGTTCCTGGACATTGATGTTGGTACGGATCAGCGCCGTCAGTTGTGGCGGCAGGTCGCCTATATAGGTCGGCTGAATGCCGGACGCGTCGACCAGGCACGGCACTTCGGCGGCGCAATCGCGGGGCAGCGAGGTGATGCAGCCATTGTTGCGGACATTGCCGTAGATCACCGACGGCTCGCCGGTCCAGACTGAATTCATGATCGAGGAGGCATACTCCCTGGACTCCTCGACCTCGATGCGCTGGGCCGAGCGGTAGGCCTGCGCCTGGTCCTTCCAGCGCTCGATCTGCTCGACGCAGCGCTTGGGATATTCATCGAGCGGAATGCCGTATTTCTCGATCAGATCGGGGCGGCCGTCCTTGATGAAATAGGGCGTGTATTCGGCGAAATGCTCCGAGCTTTCGGTGACGAAATAGCCGAGCCGGGTCAGCATCTCGTAGCGTACCTTGTTGGGGCAGCGCGGGTTCCAGCCGGGCTTCGGCGCGCGGCCCTCGCGATAGGCGCGCACCAGGTCGGGATAAAGATCGCGGTAGGATCCGTCCGGCTGGCGATGCTCGAACTTCAGATAGAAGGCCATGTGGTTGATACCGGCCGAGCGGTAACGAATCTCGTTGTAGGGAAGGTCGAGGTCGTGCGCCAGCTCCATCGCCGTGCCTTGCACCGAGTGGCACAATCCGACCTGCCGGATCTCGGGATATTTCTCCGATATCGCCCAGGTGTTGATCGCCATCGGGTTGACATATTGCAGCATGATCGCCCGCGGGCAGACGGCGAGCATGTCCTCGCAGATCTTCCACAGATGCGGCACGGTCCTGAGGCCGCGCATGATGCCGCCAACGCCGAGCGTATCAGCGATGGTCTGGCGCAGGCCGTACGTCTTCGGCACCTCGAAATCGGTGACGGTGCAGGGCTCATAGCCGCCGATCTGGAAGGCGACGACGACGAAATCGGCGCCCGCCAGCGCCTTGCGCTGGTCCGTGCAGGTCTCGGCCTTCGCCTTGACGCCAAGCGTGGCGATCAGCTTGTTGACGACGACCGCGCTTTCTTCCAGCCGCTGCGGGTTGATGTCCATCAGCGCGATCGTGGCGCCCGAAAGCGCCGGCCGCTGCAGCACGTCGCCGACGATGTTCTTCATGAACACCGTCGAACCGGCGCCGATGAAAGTGATCCTGGGATGTCTTGCCACGTTAACCTCCGGCATGTGTTCAGGCCACGTCGAAAGCGGCCCTGACGAGCCGTTCGGTGTAGGCGGTCTTGGGATTGGTGAGGACCTCGTCGACGGGTCCCTGCTCGACGATCTTGCCGTGCTGCATGACGATGACGCGGTGGCACAGCGCGCGCACCACCTTCAGGTCGTGCGAGATGAACAGGTAGCTCAAGCCGCGCTCGTCCTGCAACTTGCGCAAGAGATCGATGATCTGCGCCTGGACGGACAGGTCGAGCGCCGATGTCGGCTCGTCGAGCAGGATGAATTCGGGTTCGAGCGCGATGGCCCGCGCAATCGCGATACGCTGGCGCTGGCCACCGGAGAATTCATGCGGAAACCGCGACAGGATATCGCCCGGCATGCCGGCGCTGACCAGCGCCTCGCGCACCCGCTCGACCCGCTCGCGCCGCGTCGCGCCGATGCTGTTGACGATCAGCCCTTCCTCGATGATCTGGCCGATCGTCATGCGCGGGTTGAGCGAGGAGAACGGGTCCTGGAAGACGATCTGCATGCGCGAGCGCAGCGGCCGCATCTGCGTCCGCGACAGGCCATGGATCGGCTGGCCGTCGAAACGGATCTCGCCGCGTTTGGCGTCGGTCAGCCGCAGCAACGCCTGGCCGAAGGTGGTCTTGCCGGAACCGGATTCGCCGACCAGTCCCAGCGTCTCGTGGCGGCAAAGCTTGAGATCGAGATCGTCGACCGCGACCAGTTCACGCCAGTCCGGTTTGAGAAACGTGCCATGGCGCAGCATGAAGCAGACGCGCACGCCATCCGCCTCGAGGATGGTGCCTGAGCCCTCCGGCAACGGTTGCGGGCGTCCCCTTGGCTCGGAGGCAAGCAGCCGCTGGGTGTAGGGATGCCGCGGATCGGCGAACAGCCGTTCGGTGACGTTGTGCTCGCACATTTCGCCATGCTGCATCACATAGACATAGTCGGAAAACTTGCGCACCACGGTGAGATCATGGGTGATCAGGATCACCGCCATCCGCAGCTCTTTCTGCAGATTGCGGATCAGGTTGAGGATTTGGGCCTGCACCGTGACGTCGAGCGCGGTCGTCGGCTCGTCGGCGATCAGCACGTCGGGATTGTTGGCGAGCGCCATGGCGATCATCACGCGCTGGCGCTGCCCGCCCGAGAGCTGGTGGGGATATTGCTTGAGCCGCGCTTCGGGTTCGGGGATCTGCACATGCCGCAAAAGTTCGAGCGCCCGCGCCCAGGCTTGCTTGCGGCTCACCTTGCGATGCACCCTGATCGCCTCGACGATCTGGCTGCCGACCGTATAGATCGGGTTGAGCGAGCTCATCGGCTCCTGGAAGATCATCGAGATGCGGTTGCCGCGCAGCTTGCGCCGGGCGCTCTCGGGGAATTTCAGGATGTCCTGTCCGTCGTAACAGATGCTCGATTTCGGCGACACGGTGGCCCGCCGCGACAGCAGGCCCATGACGGTGCGCGCCGTCACCGACTTGCCGGAACCGGATTCGCCGACGATCGCGATCGTCTCGCCGCGATAGAGCTGGAACGAGATGTCCTTGACCGCTTCGACCACGCCGTGTTCGACCTTGAAGGCGACCTCGATGTTGCGGGCGTCGATGACGGGCTCTCCCTGGCGCCCATCATGGTCGAGGCGGAAGGCTGGTGCGAAGGGCTCGGCGAGTACGATGGTCATCCCGGTCCCCTCAATACGGATCGACGGCGTCGCGCAGGCCGTCGCCCAGCGCGTTGAAGGCGAACACGGTGACGAGCACGAAACCGACCGGTGACAGGATCCAGGGATAGGTGCCGATGACCGAATAGGTCGCGGTGTCCTGCAGCATCAGGCCCCAGGAGATCAGCGGCGGCTTGACGGCGAAGCCGAGGAAACCGAGGAAGGATTCCAGCAGCACCACCGTCGGGATCGCCAGCGTCACGGCGACGATCACATGGCTCATCACATTGGGGAAGATGTGCTGCAGGATGATGCGCTGGTCGGTGGCCCCGACCGCCATGGCGGCGCGCACATATTCGATGCGCGCCAGCGCCAGTGTCTTGCCGCGCACCTCACGCGACATCTGTGCCCAGCCCAGCGCCGACATGACGATGATGACGAAGGCGAGGAACACATTGGTCGGCGCGGTAACGGGGATCAGCGTCGTCAACGCGAGATAGAGCGGCAGTTGCGGGAAGGCCAGCACCAGCTCGACGAAGCGCTGCATCCAGACATCGAACCGGCCACCGAAATAGCCTGACACCATGCCGACTGTGGTGCCGATGACGGTGATGATGAAGACGACCGTCAGCGCGATCATCAGCGAAACGCGCGAGCCGTGGATGGCGCGCGACAGCACATCGCGGCCGAATTTATCGGTGCCGAGGAAATGCACCGGCTGGCCGTCCGTCGAGGCAAAGAAATGCCGGTTCGCCGGGATCAGCCCGAAGAGCCTGTAAGGCGCGCCCTCTACGAAGAAGCCAAGCAGCCTTGGGTGGTCGTAGTCGGGACCGACGATGGGCTGAAAGGTGACCGGATCGAGATCGGCCGAATCGGCCAGCGCATAGACCCTCGGCCGCGCGACGAAATTGCCGTCCTTGTCGTGGAAGGAAGGCAGCTGCGGCGGGGCGAAGCCGACATCGGTCGCCTTCGGATCCATCGGCGCCAGGAATTCGGCGAAAACGGCCATGACCAGGAGCAGCACGACCAGCCAAAGTCCGGCCATACCGGTCCAGGAGCGCTTCAGCCGGCGCCAGACAAGCGCCATGTAGCTCTCATTGCCGCGCGCGGGTGCCACTGTGGCTCGCTCGGCCGGCAAGGGTGGTGGTGAAGGGTCGCGCGCCAGCATCTAGCCCTCCCCGAACTGGCGCACGCGCGGATCAAGCAGGACCAGCAGCATGTCGGCGATGATGTTGCCGACGATCAGCGTCGCCGACAGCACCATCATGAAGGTGGCGGTGACATAGACATCGCCGACCGCCATCGAGCCGACGATCGCCGGACCGACGGTCGGCAGCGCGAAGATGATCGCCGTCTCGATCTCGCCGGTCAGCATATAGGGCAGCACCACGCCCTGATACATGACCAGCGGGTGCAGTGCGTTGGGCACGGCGTGGCGCATGACGACGGCGCTGCCGGTCAGGCCCTTGGCCTTGGCTGTCTCGACATATTGCGCGTTGAGCGTGTCGAGCAGATTGCCGCGCATGACGCGCATATTGTAGGCGAGGCCGCCGAAGGTGGCGATCGCCACCACCGGCCAGACATGCTTGACCAGGTCGACGAACTTGGCCCACGACCATGGCGCGCCGCCATATTGCGGCGAGAAGAATGAGCCGATCTCCGAGACGTTGAACTGGAAGACGAGGAGATAGACGATGATCAGCGCCATCAGGAAGCGCGGCACCGTCATACCGAGGAAAGAGATGGCCGAAAGCGTCGAGTCGATCCAGGTGTATTGCCGGGTCGCCGCCCATATGCCGAAGGTGATGCCCAGCACCGAGGCGAGCAGATGGCAGACCAGCGCCAGCAGCAGCGTGCGCGGCAGGCGCTCGCCGACGACCTCGGCCACCGGCTTGTTGTAATAGAGGCTGTAGCCGAAATCGCCGCGGGTGACGATGCCGCCGATCCAGTTGAGATACTGGACGGGCAGCGGCTTATCGAGGCCGTGTTCGACGCGATAGGCCTGGGCTTGAGCGTCGGCCTCGGCGAAGGGGGCCCCGCCCTGGTTGATCAGCTGCGAGCGAATGTAATCGGCGTAGTCGCCAGGCGGCGCCTGGATGATGGCAAAGGTGACGAGGCTCAGAATAGCGAGAACCGGTATTGCCGACGCTATGCGCGTGAGCAGGAATCGCAACATCGACGGTCCGCTTCCTCATCTCGCCGGACGCTCCCCTGGAGGGGCGCTCGGAGGGTTGGTTTGTCCCGGCCGCGCCAGCGGCGCGGCCGAGTTTCTCTCAGTCAGGGAGGTAAACTTACATCGGGCCTTTAATCTTACATCGGACCCTTGTCTCCAGGCTTGCCGGGAAGCTCTTCCGGGAACAATTCATATTTCGCCTGCTTGTCGGCCGCGACGAAGACCCGTTCGCGGATGATCGAATCCTCGGCCCAGTTGAACATGAAGATCGGCGTGCCCTGCGGAATGTTCGAGAAGCGCTTGTTGACGATCAAGGCGCCGGGATATTCCGTCAGGCCGATATTGTAGACGTGCTCGGTCGAGATCTTCTGGAAGTCCCGCATCAGACTGGCGCGCTGGTTGTTATCCGCCGACGAGACGAATTTGTTGACGATGTCGACGAGGTCCTTCTCGAAAGGCATCAGATCGACCTCGCCGCTTTCCGGCGCGCGATGATCCCAGCTGGTCTTGGGGCCGACTGGAGCGAGCTGCACGGTGTTCTGCACCACGGAGGTCAGCTCCTGCTCATTGCGCCGGATCAGCCAGTCGAAGCGGCCTGAATATTGGGTGGCATCGCGCTGCGTGCCGTTAAGCCCGTTGAGCACGATCCGGAGGCCAAGCTTCTCCATCTGCGCCACCACGCCTTCGGCGAGGCTCTTGTCGGTCGTGTAGTCGTTGTTGACCAGCATCACGATTTCGACGTTCTTGCCGCCGGCGGTGCCGGCTGGAAAGTTGACGAAGCCGTCGCCGTCTGTGTCCTTCAGACCGGCCTTGGCGAGTTCGGCCTTGGCGCCCTCGAGGTCGAAAGGATAGTAGACGGTGGATTTGCGGTCGTAGAAGCTGGTGCCGGAGGAGAGGCCGCCTGGATAGATCGCGGTGAACGGCCCCTTGACGAGGGAATCGCCCAGCGCCTTGCGGTCAAGCGCCATGGTGACGGCCTTGCGGAAATCCTCGTTGCGGTTCAGTTCGCGGATCGCTTGGCCGCGCTCATCGGGGTTGCCCCAGCCATTGGCGGAAAAGTTCAGGCGCAGATTGTAGCCGATCAGCCGTGGGCCGAAGGCCAGACGCGCCGGCGCATTCGGCTCGGCCGCGCGCTTCAGGGAGGCAACGAAATTTTCCGGCTGCTCGAGATTGGAGAAATCGCCTGCGCCGGCGACCGCCTGAACGTCGCGGTCGGCCCAGGTCGACAGTTTATAATGCAGCTCGTTGAGATAGGGCAGCTGGTTGCCCTTCTCGTCCACCTTCCAATAGTAGGGATTGCGCCGCATGACGATGATGTCGTCGGCCCGATATTCGACCGGCACCCAGGCGCCCATGACAGGCATGTTCATATATTCCGGCGGGAAGGCGTTCTTGAACTGGTCGTAGGTGTTCTTCGAATATTTCGGGTGCTGCGGCTTCAAGATGTGCGCGGGACCGGGGCAGAACGTGCCATAGGCCATTGCGTAGAGGTGCTGCTTCGGGAAGGCGTCCTTGAAGGTCCACTCGACGGTGTAGTCGTCGATCTTCTTGAGCGTCGTGCCGACGCCGAAGGTTTCCTGGGTGGCGCCATTGAGCGGCGAGACGTTGGGATCCATGACCTCGTCGTCCCAGTAGAACATGACGTCGTCGGCGTTGAATGGCACGCCGTCGGACCATTTGGCGCCTTCGACGAGATGCATGGTCAGCTTGTGACCATCGGCCGACCAGTCCCAGCTTTTGGCGAGGTTGGGCAGCGGCTCGGTGTCCTTCGCCTCGACCTGGAACAGCGGCGCGGTGCGCGTCAGGCACTCGGAAAGGCCGATGTCGATGCCGCCCCAGCCCTGGGTCTGGCCGGCGCCGTAGTTCCAGCCTTCCGGCCGGCCGCCGATGACATGGCGCATCGTATCGCCGTAGACGCCGATACCGTCCGGCATGTTGGCGGTCTTGAAGACCAGCGGCTCTTTCGGCAGCCGGTCTTTCACCGGCGGCAGCTTGCCGATCTTGACGTATTTTTCCGTGACCCAGCCGGGCTCGTGATACTCGGGCAGCGCCTTGAACTCCAGGACGGAGTCGCGCGCCACGTATTTGATCTTGCCCTCGGCCGGAAACGTCGCCGGGACCGGCGGCACGGTCGGTTCGGAAGCGAAAGCGCTGAGCGCCGGAACGGAGACGCTCAGCGCCAGTCCAGCGGCAATGCCAATGCTGCGTAGGTTCCTCATGGTCTCCTCCCTCGTGTTCAGACGTCTGCTGCTGCTCGTCCTGTTAGGCCTCGACGCAATTCCGGACGGAGATTCACCCTTCTCCTGGAATTGCTCCGGCACGCCTGACTGCGGTGGACCTGCCTCCCTGGATCCACTGGCGCGCCCGGTTTTCAGCCGGCCTGTTTCAGCGCGGCCTTTTCGGCGCGCAATTCCTCGATCGAGCGCACGCTTCGTCGCGCGGCACCCGCCCATTCGCGGGTCTTGACCGCGGATTTCGACAGTCGCTCCTTGGCCGCCGGAACCGCATGGGCATATTGCGGCAGCCATTGCGCCTGGGCGACGACCATTTCGTCGACCATCTGCCAAACCTCCTCGGGCGTCGACACGGCGCCGACCAGCGGATCGTGCAGCACGGCAAGCTTCAGAAGATCGATGTCGCCAGATATGGCGGCATGGACCGACATGCGCTGGACGTTGATCGAGGCCATGCAAGTGGCGGCACAGGCTTCCGGCAGCGTGATGCCGGCGGCCATGTTGATGCCGAAGCGGTCGACGAAGCCGGGCGACTCGATGATGGCGTCGCGTGGCAGATTGGTGATCACGCCGTCGTTCTTGACGTTGAAGTGGCCACGATAGACGCGGTTGGTCTCCAGCGCCTCCAATATGTGGCTGGCATGCTCGTTGGAGCGCTTTTGCGGATCGATCGGCTTCGACGCCGCTTCGAGGAACTGCGGATATTCGGTCTCGAACCAGTTGCGGGTTTCCGTGGAATAACGGAGGTAGCCGCCGGTCTCGCCGTGGATCCAGTCCGACATGTCGATCCAGCGGGTGATCTCGTCGGGACGCTTGCGGTACCAGGGCAGATATTCGGAGAGATGTCCGTTGCTTTCGGTGGAATAGACGCCGAAGCGCTTCAGCACATCGATGCGCAGCTTTTCCTGCCGGGAATAGACCGGGTGCGCCTCGAAGGCGGCGACCAGTTCGTCCTTGCCGATTTCACGCCCGTTTAGCCTGAGCTCGATGAACCAGGTCTGGTGGTTGATGCCGGAACAGACATAGTCGAGTTCCCCAGGCGATTTCGCGCCCAGCACCTCGGCGATCTGTTCGGCGCCGTGCTGGACGCCGTGGCAGAGCCCAACCGTGTCGACCTTGCCGTATTCGATCGCCGCCCAGGTGTTCATCGCCATCGGGTTGGCGTAGTTGAGGAATTTCGCGTTCGTCTCGGCAACCTCGCGAATATCCCGGCAGAAATCCAGGATCACCGGAATGTTGCGCTGGCCGTAGAGGATGCCGCCGGCGCAGATCGTGTCGCCGACGCACTGGTCGATGCCGTATTTCAGGGGAATGCGGATGTCATCGGCATAAGCTTCGAGGCCGCCGACCCGCACGCAGCTGATGATATAGCGCGCGCCCTCGATTGCCTTGCGGCGGTCTGTTGTCGCGGTCACCCTGGTCGGCAATCCGTTCGCCTCGACGATCCTGTCGAGGATCGCCTTGATCATCCCCAGATTGTGCTCGCTGACGTCGGTCAGGGCGAATTCAATGTCCTTGAATTCCGGCACGCACAGAATGTCGGTGAACAGCTTCTTGGTGAAACCGACGCTGCCGGCGCCGATAATAGCGATTTTGAAACTCATCACCTTCACCTCGATCCAATCGAATGCTAGGCAAGGAGCAGCAAGGGAGGAAAATGGCCACACGCCTTGGTGTGCATGCCATTCAAGCCGGAATCCGGCTTTCTTTCCTCCCGCCCGCTCCTCGATCGCGGGTTGTTCGCGTTCTTCGAGGCGGGATTATGCGCTTATTCGCGGTCACGGCCAGAGAAGGATTATGCTTTCAGGGGTAATTTTGTGCTGCGTGATTTGATCGCCAACGGACAATCGATGCGGACGGTCTCGCTGCCGCGCGGCCGCCAGCGCCTGCATGCCATGCCGACGAGCACAGGCTATGAGTTACGCGAGGACGTGACCTATGACTGGGATGGGCGCAAGCGCGGCCAGACACCGTTCACCGTGCTGCAGCACACGATCAGCGGCACCGGCCGGCTGCGCTACGAGAACCGCGACTACCGCCTGCAGACGAACGACACGCTGCTGGTGCTGGTGCCGCACAACCACCGCTACTGGCTGGCCAAGGACGAGCGCTGGGAATATTTCTGGATCTCGATGAACGGCGAGGAGGCGTTGCGCGTCCACAAATCGATCCTCGACGTGTCGGGACCGGTCTTTCGGCTGCAGCCGGCGACGATCGACCATCTTGCCGATTGCAGCCTTCGCCTCATCAAGGGGGCCGCTTCCCCAGGTGCTGCTTCGGCCATCGCCTACGAGGCGGCGATGGCGCTCTATGACGATGTGTTCGGCTCGCACGCCTTTGCCGAAAAACAGAGCGCCATGCAGCCGGTCATCGATCACATCAATGCCAATCTCGACAAAGCCCTGCCGGTGGCGGACCTCGTCCAGATCAGCGGGCTCAGCCGGGCTCATTTCTCGCGCTGCTTCGCCGAGAGCGAAGGCCTGCCACCCGCCGAGTTCGTGCTGCAGCAGCGGCTGCAACGGGCGGCGAAGCTTTTGACGAAAGCGGACTTCCTGCCCGTGAAGGAAGTGGCCATCCTGTGCGGTTTCGAGGATGCGAACTATTTTTCGAAGGTCTTCCGCCGGCTCTACGGGACGACGCCCAGCCAGTTCCGCACCACCGGCATGTATGCCAGCCTGCAAACCCCGGCCAGGCGCGGCGCCAGGCTGTCGGACGACGAGATCTGACGCCGCTTCGAGCCTTGTTCCATCAGGCCGCGTGCAGGCTGCCGCCGTCCAGCCACTCGCGTTGGGCGGGCGAAAGCGCGATGTCCAGCGCCCGCAGGCTGTCGTCCAGTTCGCCCAGCGTGCGCGGCCCGATCAACGGAACCGACGGGAAAGGCTGATTGAGCACATAGGCCAGCGCAATGTGGATTGGGCTCTTGCGCAGCCGGGCGGCGAGTTCGATCGCGCGGTCGCGACGACCGAAATTTCGCTCGGAGTACCAGACCCGTACCAGTTCCTCGCTCTCCAGCCTGTCGCGCCCGGCGCGGTCGGTGAAGAAGCCGCGCCCCTGGCTCGACCAGGCGAAGTTCGGCATCTGCCTGGATGTCAGCCAGGCCTTCCAGTCATCGGTAGAGGAGGTGATGCAGCCGGCCCAGATCGGCTCCAGCATTTCGGCCAGCGAGAAATTGTTGGAAAGCGCGCCGGGCTTCTGCTTGCCGGTGCGCTCGGCATAGGCAATCGCCTCGTCCATGCGCTGCATCGTCCAGTTCGAGCCGCCGAACGGTCCCCGGATGCGGCCGGCCTTGACCTCGCGATCCATCGCGTCGACGAACTCGCCGACCGGCACGTCCGGATTGTCGCGATGCATGAAATAGATATCGACATGGTCGGTCTGCAGACGGTCGAGCGACTGGGCTAGCTGCTTGCCGATCACGTCGGGATAGCAGAGCGGCGAATGCGCGCCCTTGGCGATAACGACCGATTGCTCGCGCACGCCACGGCTTCTCAGCCATTGGCCGAGCAACGTCTCGGTGTAGCCGCCGCCATAGACATAGCCGGTGTCGAACAGATTGCCGCCGGCCTCGAAGAAGGCGTCGAGCAGGATCGACCCGGAGGAGAAGCTGCGGAAATCCTCAAAGCCGAGCGCCACCACCGAAGCCGGCTTCGCCACGCCCGGAATGGTGCGCTTGCCGATCGCCGTGCCGCCCGAACGCAAGGGCCGGCCTGAGATGGTGTTGGTGCGCAGCGAGGCCTTCTCGATCTCATATTCCAGTCCCACGGCCGCACGCCATCTGTCGAGCACGCGCAAGGTGCCGAGGCTGTCGGCCCAGCCCATGCCCGGCCAGGCGAATTCCTGCCGCCCGGCGCGGATCGCCTCGCCGGCGGCATCGACCTCGAAGGAATAGACGTGGCGCTTCTCGTTGACGCTGATGGTCTCGCGCGTACCGTCGGCGCCGATCACGTCGATCCGGCCGAGGCCGACATCGCGGTCGCCGCCGGCGAACCAGAAGTCGGGAACCTCAATACGCCCCTTTGTGCCGAAGATACGCAGCACATTGTCCTGGTTGAGCGAGATGCTGCAGGAAACTTCCGCGACGATACCGCCTGGAAAATGCAGGACAGCGGAGGCCCATTCGTCGACGCCGGATTGACCAAGATGGGCGGTGCCGGCGACCTTGTCGGGTTCGGCGAATGGCTCTCCCGCGGCGGCGCCGGCAATGAGGCGCACCATCGAGACGGGATAGCCGCCGACATCGAGGATGCCGCCGCCGGCAAGATCGTTGGCATAGAGCCGATGCCCCGGCATGAAATCAGGCATGGCAAAGCCGAAGCTCGACTTGATCATCCGGATCTCGCCGATGGCGCCCGACTTGACCAGGTCCACCAGTTGCAGCGTCTGCGGGTGCAGCCGGTACATGAAGGCCTCGCCGAGGAAGGTGCCGGCTTTACGCGCCGCATGCATCATGGCGTCGGCCTCGAAGGCGGTCAGCGCGAGCGGCTTTTCGCACAGCACGTGCTTTCCGGCTTCCGCGGCCCTGATCGCCCATTGCGCGTGTCCGGGATGCGGTACCGCGATGTAGATGGCGTCGATTTCCGGATCGGCAAGCAGCGCTTCATAGCCTTCGAGGATGCGGGCGCCAGGGAAGCTCTCGGCCAGGCCCGGCTTGCCGGGGTTGCGGGCGCCGATGGCGACCAGTGTCCCTGTGCGCGACCCGGCGACGCCGCCGGCAAAGGCCTTGGCAATGCCCCCCGGCCCGAGGATGCCCCAGCGAATGGGCGTTGATTCAGTCATGTCATTCTCCTTGCGGGCTTGGAAAGGGGCGGCCAGTCAGCGCAGCCGCAGCCCCTTTTCATCGAACAGGTAGGATTTGCGGATGGAAACGGTGACCTCCGATGTCTCGGGGACCCTTGCCGCGTCGCGCTGGATCACCACGTCCTCGCCATGGGTCGTCCTGGCGTAAAGGAAGCTCGTGCCGCCGAGGTGCTCGACCACGTCGATGGCGGCGGTGAGGTCGGCATCGCCTTCACCGGCGCTGCCAAAATGTTCGGGCCGCACGCCGACGATGACCTTGCTCCCAGGTTCAGGCGCGGCAACCTTCAGGGGCTGCGTGATGCGGGTTTTCTCCTCGCCCGCCAGCTCGACCACGACGCCTTTTGCATCACGCCCGACAATGTGGGCCTTGATGAAGTTCATCTTCGGCGAACCGACAAAGCCGGCCACGAAAATATTGTCAGGATTGTCATAGAGATCGAGCGGCCGGCCGATCTGCTCGACATGCCCGCCGCGCAGCACGACGATCCGGTCGGCGAGCGTCATCGCTTCGGTCTGGTCGTGGGTGACATAGACCATGGTGGCGCCGAGTTCCTTGTGCAGCCTTGAGATCTCGACCCGCATCTGGACGCGCAGTTCGGCGTCGAGATTGGAGAGCGGCTCGTCGAACAGGAACACTTGCGGCTCGCGCACGATGGCGCGGCCGATGGCGACGCGCTGGCGCTGGCCGCCGGAGAGTTTCTTTGGGCGGCGGTCCATCAATTCGCTGATGCGCAGGATCTCGGCCGCGCGCTTCACCCGCCGCTCGGTGTCGGCCTTGGGGTTGCCGGTCATGCGCAGCCCGAAGGAGAGGTTCTGTTCGACGCTCATATGCGGATAGAGCGCGTAGGACTGGAAGACCATGGCGATGCCGCGATCGGCCGGCTCGACATCGTTGACCACCTTGCCGCCGATGGCGATCTCGCCGCCGCTGATGTCCTCGAGCCCGGCGATCATCCTGAGCAGCGTGGACTTGCCGCAGCCTGACGGGCCGACGAAGACGACGAACTCGCCATCGGCGATGTCGATGTTGGCGCCGTGGACGACCTCGAAGGCGCCGAAGCGCTTGGCGACGTTTGTGAGCGTGACGGTTGCCATTCTGCTCCCTATTTGACCGCGCCGGCGGCAATGCCGGCGATGAAATGACGCTGCAGGAGCACGAAGACGACGAGCATCGGCACGGTCAGCATCACCGCGCCCGCCATGATGCCGCCCCACGAGACTTTGGTCAGGCCGATCAGCGTGCCGAGCGCCACGGGTGCTGTCATCGAACCCGGCTGGCTGTTGATGAGCAGCGGCCACAGATAATTGTTCCAGGAGGCGAGGAACAGGATGATGCAGAGCGCGGCCAGCATCGGCCGCGCCAACGGCAAAGCGATGAAGACGAAGATGCGCCACTCCTTGACGCCCTCGACGCGGGCGGCATCGAACAGGTCATCGGGCATCATGGAAAAACTCTGGCGCATGAACAGCACGCCAAGCGAATTGAACAGCGGCGGCACGATCAGCGCCACCCACGTGTTGGCGAGCTTGAAGTCGCGCGCCACCATGATGAATTGCGGGATCAGCACCACCGCATAGGGCAGCGTGATGGTGCCCAGGATGATGGCGACGACCACGCTTTTGCCGAAGAACTGGTAGCGGGCCAGCGCCCAGCCGGCCATCGAGGTCAAAAGCACCGACAGGACGGTATAGGTCACCGCCACGCAAACGGAGATGATGATGGCGCCGACGAAGTCGGTGTCATGCTGCAGATTGTTGAAATTGTCGATGAAATTGCCGTGCGGCAACAGTTCGATGCCGGGGCTGAAGATGCCATTGTCGGGCATGGTCGAGAACACCACCATCATCCACAGCGGAAACAGCCAGATCAGCGCCAGCGGCGTCAGGAAGAGGTGCAGCGCGATGCTTCGTTTCAGTCTTGCCGATGAGAGCGAGCTCATTTCGGTTCCCTCGTCAGCCACAGCTGCACCAGCGTGATGGCGATCGCCAGCCCCGCCATGGTGTAGGCGACGGCCGAGGCATAGCCGAAATTGAGCGAGCGGAAGCCCTGGCGGTAAAGCAGCAGGCCGAGCGTCTCGGTGCCGCCGCCCGGCCCGCCGCGCTCGGTGATCAGGAACGGCTCGGTGAACAATTGCATGGTGCCGATGATCGACAGCACGGCGCAGAAGACGATGACCGGCTTCAACAGCGGCAGGGTGATGTGGAAGAATTGCTTGAGCTTGCTCACCCGGTCGAGCGTCGCCGCCTCATAGACATCCTCGGGAATGGATTGCATGCCGGCCAGCAGGATGATGGCGTTGTAGCCGGCCCAGCGCCAGGTGACCGCGATCATGATCAGCGCCATGGCCGGCGTGACGTTGGAGAACCAGTCGACCTTGGGCAGGCCGATGCTGTTCAGGAGCTTGTTGACGATGCCGAAATCGAGGCTGAACATCAGCCGGAACACAGCGGAATAGGCGACCTCGCCGACCACCACCGGGGCGAAGAAGGCGAAGCGGTAGAGGCCGCGCGCCTTGAGCAGCGGCGAATTCAGAAGCACCGCCATCACCATGGCCAGCGCGATCATCACCGGAACCTGGATGACCAGGATGAGCAGCGTATTCTTCAGCGCGTTGAAGAAGGCGGGGTCGCCGATCAGCCGGCCCCAGTTGAAGCCGGGCGCGAAGCGCCAGGGCACGGTGCGCGTCGCCTGGAACGAGATCAGGAAAGAGGAGATGATCGGCCACACCCAGAAGATGGCGAAGATCAGGAGATAGGGCGTGAGAAAGCGATAGGCCGTCGCATTGCGGTTGCGCATCTTTTCTCCTCCTCCTTTCTGTTTTTCCGGTTTGTGAGGCAGCAATTGCCGAAGTAGGCGCCGCCCCTCATCCGCCTGCCGGCACCTTCTCCCCGTATAGTGACGGGGAGAAGGAAGCTGTCAGCACCTCAGGACTTGAAAGCTGTCAGCACCTCAGGACTTGACCGGCAGCCCGGTCGCCGAGGCGATCTGGCTGGCGGCATCGTCGAGTGCCGCCTTGGCGTCGGGATAGCCGCCGGCGAGATATTTGGTCTGTACCGCGCGCACGATGATCTCCGCATCGCTCTGGAACTGGGTGCCGCGGCTCGGAACAACCTTGGGCAAGGTGCCGAGAATATCCTTCCACACCGCCTGGCCACCCCAGTAGGGCAGGCCCTGGCCGACATAGGGGTCGTTCAGCGCCGAGACCAGCGAGGGGACGAGGCCGAACTCCTTCAGCATGGTGATCTGGCCTTCATTGGTGCCGAGGGTGTATTTCAAATACTCGTAGGCAGCTTCCTTGTTCTTCGACGCCGAGGTGATGGCGAGCGAGGAGCCACCGAGATTGGCGGCGCGCGGGCCGTCCGCGGTCAGGCTCGGCATCAGATAGACGCCCCATTTGCCGTTTTCGCCCGCCGATTCGGTGCGGATGGTGCCCTCGTACCAGCCGCCATAGACCTGGGTGGCGACGGTTCCGGCGGTGTTGTTGGTGATCTTGGTGCCCCAGTCGGCAGACGAGACGATGCCGGCGTCCTTCATCTCCTTGAGCTTGGTCATGGCGTCGACGCATTTGGGCTGGTTGACCGTGATCGACTGGCCGTCCTCGGCGAAATAGGCGCAGCCCTGTTCGTTGGCGATCATGCGGAAGAATTCACTGTCGCCGTTGAAATCGGCATTGGTCATCGAGACGCCCGGATTGGCGGCCTGGATCTTCTTGCCGGCGGCGATGAAATCGTCCCAGGTCTTGATCGATGCCGGATCGACGCCGGCCTTCTCGTAGAAGTCGCGACGATAGAAGGCGGCGACCGGACCGGAATCCCACGGCATGGCATAGGCCTTGTCGCCGACTTCGAGTTCGGTGCGCTTGAAATCGGGGAATTTCTTCTGGTCCTCGGCTGTGTAGCCCAGCGTGTGCAGGTCGACGAAACAGTCGGGGAACTGGCTCCAGTAATTCTCGGCCTCGCCGTTCTCGATGGTGACGACGTCGGGCAGGCCAACGCCGCCGGCCGCGCATCCGGCGATCGACTTGTCATAGGTCGGCTGGTTGCCGAGATCCTGGACGGTGACCTTGATGTCGGGATGCAGCTTGTTGAAACCGGCAACCGTTGCCTTCAGCGACGAGGCGGCGACATTCCAGCTCCAGATCGTGATTTCGCCGGATTGCGCGAAGGCCGGGGCTGAGCCCAAGGCAAGCGCGAGCACGGCGCAGGACAGTGTGATGCGCATTGAAATCCTCCCATTTCATTTGCTCTCTCTGCGAGCCTGGCTAGACTAGGCACCGGCAAGGGCCTGTCCCCGACAAAGGGAATACGAAATTGGCGGAAAGTAAGATGCCCGAACGGCCGTTTTACCAGCCTGGTGCCAGCAGCGTGGAAGGCCTGCCGTTGCTGCTGCAGATGTTCCACACCAGCCCCCTGGTGATGCTGAAGCCGCATTGGCATGCCCAGGTCGAGGTGAATTTCATCGTCCGCGGCTCCGTCCACTACCGCATGAACGAGCACGAAATATCGCTTTCGGCCGGCGAGATGTGCCTGTTCTGGGGTGGCCTGCCGCACCAGATGGACGATTTGAGCGACGACGCCGTCTATGCCGGCGCGCATCTGCCGCTGGTGCATTTCTTTCGGCTGCACCTGCCCGCGGACATACGCCACCGGCTGATGACGGGTGCGACGCTGGTGACCAGCGCCACCGATCAATCCGACAACGACAATTTCGCCCGCTGGAACCGCTATGCCCGCTCGGGCGATCCGGCCAAGGCCGAGCATGCCGTCAACGAACTTCTGCTGCGGCTGGAACGGGTAAGGTTCGAGCCCTACCGGCTGGTGCCGGTAAACACCGCCGGACAGGAAGCGGGCAACCCCTTCGACCAGCAATCGTCGCGCAATGTCGGGCGCATGTGCGATTTCATCGCCGAGAATTTCCTCTACGACATCGATTGCGTGAACATAGCGGCGGCCGCCGACATCCACCCCAAATACGCCATGAGCCTGTTCAAGAAATCGACCGGCATGACGCTCAACGAATATGTCAACCTGTTGCGGCTGAGCTATGCGCAGGCACTGTTGATGCACCAGGACGCCAACGTGCTGCGCGTCGCCATGGACTCCGGCTTCGGCTCGCTCAGCGCCTTCAACAAATCCTTCCGCAAGCTGGCCGGCATGACCCCATCCGACTTCCGCAAAGGCCTGGCAGGCGCCAGATAGGCGGGCGCACGGCATGCAAACCGGCCCATCGGGCGGCATTTCTTTTCCTGCGGGAAATCCACACCTGGGCGCTGGACAGGCCGAATTCCCGTGCTATAACCCACGCGCTTTCAAGGGGCGCCCACGGTGCCTTCATGAAATCCGGAACACGACTTTTCGTTAGCCGGAGCAGGCCCAGATAGCTCAGTTGGTAGAGCAGCGGACTGAAAATCCGCGTGTCGGTGGTTCGAATCCGCCTCTGGGCACCATTCTACCCGATTGTTTCCGTTCAGCTTTTCGGCGCGTCTCATCGCGTTGGCCTTCTGAGTTTGACGTTTTTCTCAGGCGGGTTTGACAGTTTTCGTTCGCCGCCTGTTCACTTCGGCGTCGAAACTCGAGACCACCGCAGTCATTTTCCGGGCCTTGTTGGCGCGCTTAGAATAGTGCCGCGCCATCTCGATCGTCTTCTGTCCGAGCATGTCGGCTATGGTGCGTTCGTCGTAGCCCATCTCTGCGAGAATGGTTGCGACGGTATGACGAAGGCCCTTGAGCGTCAGGCCTGGCTGAATGGTGCCGGCCTTTTCCAGTCCCTTCCGAATCGGCCGCCACGAGGCGCGGAAGCCGGAGACAGTCCAGGGCCGGCCGAAGCTGTTGGCGCAGAGCGTGATGGCGTCATGCTTCGGTGCCGCCGCAAGCACCGCCAGGACGGGCGCCGGCAGCGGATACCACACCGGCTCGCCGGTCTTGCCGCGACGGGCATCGATCATGCCGCCTGAAATTGCCGTGGGAGGGATTTTCAGCGCGTCCTGCGGGTCCAGCCCGCAATACATCATCAGCGACACCGCCAGGGCCATGTGCGCCGGCAGCGCGGCCTCGACGGCATCGCGCTCGGCATCGGCCCACGGCCGGTTTGCTTCCGGCACGCCGCGCGGCCGGCGAATGCCCTTGATCTTGGCCGCTGGATTGATCTTGAGATAGCCGCGCTCGACGCCCCAGGCGAACAAGAGCGCCATGACGGTCCGGACATAGTTGCCGAATCGCCGGCCGTGCTGGACCGCCGCCTTGTCGCGGATCCTCACGACGAGCGGCGGCGTGAAGCGGTCGAGCATCGTGTCGGCGATCGGCTGAAGGTAATCGAAGCATTTCTGATAATCGTCGCGGGTGCGCGCAGCAAGATCGGTGAAGTACGGGCTGCCACGATAGCGCGCGATGAGCTGCCCGAGCGTGCCCGGCTTCGGGCTATCGGCCTTGTCGACCAGGGCGACGATGCGTGCACATTCGGCAAAGAAGGTGATGCCGCCGAGCGGAAACTTGGCCACGTCGACCATGGCGCCGGTCTTGCGATGCTGGCAGCGCCATTTGAACGGCGGTTTGCGGTCGCGCCAGATCTTGAAGCCCTTGACGCGGACGATCGCCATCAGCCGAGCTTTCCGACCAGGTCGTCATCGCTCGACGCATCGCCGGATTTCAGGCTATCGAGCCAAGTGTCGAGATCGCGCATATCGTAACGCCGCTGCCCGTTCGGCATCGAAACCGGCGTGACGTTGCATTCTGCCGGAAAGCGCTTCGGCACGATCCCGCAATAGTCGGCCGCCTCGCGCGCGTCGAGCATGCGCCGCGGCGAAACCTTGATATTGAGGGTTGCGCTGGACATTTACGCTAAGCCGCCATCGTATTTTTTGTCGTCGGATGTGGCCACGACCAGATCTCCAAGCTGATGGTCGCCTTCAGGCGTCATTGGACTGTCCATCAAAATTCGCTTGCCAATGGCTTTGAGGTGGTCGGCGCCGATAACAAAACGATTTCCGGAAGCCAACGAATCAACCGAGCGAAAGACGCGTTCGGCTTCATCGTCGGGCAGATTCTGGAGTTGTTCAGAGCTGGTAAAAAAGAAACGCACGTCGCAAAGGCATCGCCGGTCGAAAGTCATCCAGGCGGCGGTGCCGTCCTCCTGAAGCTCGAACCTCTTGATCGCAAATCCAGCCGTTTCAAAGCCCTTGTTCATCGCAACGACCATAAAAGTAGCAAGCGACCTGGACCTGCCGAGAAATGCTTCCGACAATCCGGGGTGCTCTGGGTGTCTGACTAGCAAGCATTTCGAAAACAGAAGGTCGGCGACCACGAACGCATCAGCAGGCCGGCGGGAAACGAGCGTGAGAATATGAAACATGCCCTCGGCAATGGTCATGTGCGGCGCGGATTGCCCGCGTGGGCCGGATGATATTTTCAGCGCTTCCCTGAGGGGACGACAGCGCTGATCAATTTCGCTTAACGGCCGGCCTGTGATGGACGCGAGGAATTGCTGGAGTTCGCGAGAGCGCATCAAATCACCCCTTTTGGTAAACTCTGCCAAAATATCCGACATTATCGCGAGTCGTCAATGGCAGTTTTTACCAAAAATTCCGCCGTGGAAGCCGGGTCAGCAAATTTGCAGACCCGACTGTCGCCCGAGGCGGACCGCACCACCGTGTGACATTGCCAAAGGTGGCGAGCTTAGCCACCGTTAAATCAGGCTGTTACAGCAGCAGTTCCCCGTGAAACATTTGAGCGCTGCGCCTTGGTGACCCGGCGGATATCGCGGCCCAAGACCTGCATGATCTTGTCGCCTTCATCGAATACCCACTTGCGATGCACGTCGAGCTTGATCTGGATGTCTTCCAACGACACTGCTTTGAAGCGCAGGATTCTGCCGGCCGCCCGATCAGTTCGCCTGAACTGATCCCCGTACGCTTTGTCGACAGCAGCAAAACCGCTCTTGTGTCGCGCCACCTCATAGGCAGCGTCCCAAGCCTCGTCCTTGGCAACGCGGTCGAGATCTCCCAACGATTTCCGTTTCGGTTGAGCCGGACACATCGCAAAAAACCGCTGCTCGGCAGCGTTGAAAACCTTCCGGTGCTTGTTGAACGTACGAAGTTCGACGTTGAACGCTTTCTGCAATGCCTGCAGCTCGACAGCCACGCCGCCAGCTTGGCGGGTCTGCATATTTGAAGGCCCGCCATCGGCCGCGACCGCGACGGCAGTAGGCATAGCGATCGCCGCAAGACCTGCCGAGGCACCGATGATGGAACGGCGGTTGACGTGCTGATTCATAACGCTCTCCATGAGTTTGCCTCCTTCCGCCGATGAGATCATATGGCATCGCGTTCCAGCGACGAGACCATGCCGCCCTGCTTTTTGGGGACATCCTCCGGCGCTGGCCGACGTGGTTTCTACTTTCTCAACTTTGAGCTGGTTTTCCTCGGCAAATCGCCGCGCCTGGTCGAGGACGCGCTGCTGAAGATGAGGCGGAGCCTTCAGCCACTCCGAGATCAATGTCACGAAACTGTGCTTGGGCTGGCCTTCGGCCGCCGCTGCCTTGATATTCGACATGGAGTCTCTCTCACGGTTGGGACCGGCTTTCTACGGCCGGCGGAAAGCGTTCCCGTTCGGAACGGTTTTCCACATCGGTAGCGGACCGAAAGCCGGGGGGTAGAAACCAGCCGTGAGACTGGCGCGACGCTTTTAAGGGTTTCCCCTCTGGACAGAACGGCGCCCCCCGGCCATATAGGTCGGGTCTGGAGCCGTGCCGCCAAGCACGTCCAATAAATGTTCCAATGCGGAACATTTTTCATCCGAGCTTCCCCGCCAAGGGAAGCGCGACCCCGCCAAGGGTCATTTCGGAGATATCACGGTCCGGGATTCTACGCCCACGGACACGTTCCGCTTATTCGCCCCAATAATCAATTCCCCTCCCGGGGGAAAAACATTCTCGCATGGAATGTTTCGAGCAAAATTCCAGACCGGAAACTTGCTTCCGTGACCGGCACTGAAACAGGAGTTGCGGAAAAGTCTTCCCGTCTGGAATAGTTTTCAGCCGGCGAGCGCCAGGCCGACACCGATGCCGAGGCCGATAGCCACGCCGGTGGCGAGGTTGCCGGCGAACTTCAGGACGAAAAGGCCGTAGCGGTCTCGCAGGCTGGGCTGCGGGGCTTTCAGGAGGCGCACAAGTTCGTCCAGGGCGGTTTCCATGGGCGCCACCATAGCGCGGGCTGATTCCGCTGTGAATCCCCTTCATCATCGTGGTTGCAACGAAATGACGTGTGGGTGCGCGAGACGAGAGCCTCCCGCAGCCTCTGTTATCGTTCGCCCGGTTTCGGCCGCTAAACCATCTTGTGAAGCAACAGAATGATAGAACCCAGATAGCACTTGGTCATCCTCAGTGATGCCGGTCCAATCTATCGTGGGACTGTTTGCCTGGTTTACAAATCCAATGAGGGCTCCGTTTGCCACAACGTTAATTGACATCGAGAGCGTCGCGCTACTATTCGCAGCAACCGCATCGGCGGTGCCGAAGAGGGTAGCGGAATAGCCGACCAGTCTATACACGCCGATGTCGCACCGCGCCTGACTGCCGCCAAAGGTTACAATGATCGTGGCGCTCGTCCCGGCAGGCACTTCAACCAACGCGATTCCGGTTGCGCCTCGGCTTCCGATCGAAAAGAGGGAAGTCTGCGCTATTCCGTTTACTGTCACTCCAGTGACGCTGGCCGCGCCACTGGCAAAATCGCCCCCACAACAGCATATTGCCAGCACACGGTTTGAGTCCGCTGCTCCGATGTCTACCGAATTGAAGGTGAAGCTGCTCGCCGTACCTGATTGCCCGGTGAATCCAAGCCATGTTTTGGCTATTCCGCTTGGCGCCGCCGCATCGGCAAACTGGTCGATGTCGATCGAGAACGGCCCGGCATCGGCATTGTTGAACCACAGCGCCAGGCCGAAGGTGGTGACGCCGGAGACGTTGGAGAAGGGCGTCGGCGTCTGGCCGGTGTATTCGTCGGTATAGGTAACGCCGTCCGGGCTGGTCTGGAACTTGTATGTCGCGCCGTCGGCCGAGACGACGAGCCTGATGTAGTTCGGCCCGGCCTGCGTGCCGTTGGCCGATGCACCGCCATCCGATGTGGTGTGGCCGGTCTGCGCGTTCCAGCCGTTCGGCGGCGTGCCGTTGACCTGGTATTTGTGCAGCCCGGTCGAGCCGTCGCCGCGCAGGCCGACGATGTGGAAGTCGTTGTTGGTCTTCAGCCCGAGGCCGACCATGGCGAGCTTGCCCTGCTGGGCCAGCTGCGAGAAATGCGTGACATAACGAAACGTGTATTGCCGGCCGGCGGCGATGTTGGCCAGGGGATAGACCACCTTGCCGAATGCGCCTGTCCTGGTCTTGCCCTTGAGCGTGGTGTTGCCCGATGCCGTGGTACTGGCGACAGGCTCGTCGACGAAGCCGCCATCGGTGACGCCAGCATTCCCGCCAACCACTACGGCCCGGCCGCGAACCGAACCTCCTGAAAGCATATCTGGTAGCAACATCAGGCTTCTCCTTTCGATTCGACGATCGTCGAGACGCGTTCCGGCAGACTCTCTGCGCGGCGCCGGGCGCGGTCGGCCGCGGCGGCTTTCTTGTCGGCGCGGATCCGGCGCAGGAGGTGCAGCACGTCGCGCTGCGGCAAACCGAACTGCGCGGCGATCGACGTGGCGAAGTCGGCAAGCATGCCTGCGTTCTCGTCGTCGACGGCCTGCGCCAGCTTCGTCATCTCGGCCCGAACCGTTGCCGCGTCGACCAGGCGGCCGAGCTGCGCCTCCTCTTCCAGCGCGGCGACGCGGTTGCGACGGCGTTCCGACTGCAGGCGTTCCTGCTTGATCTCGTCGTCGACCGTCGTCGGCTTCGGCGGCCGGCCGACATCGTCCGCCGCCTCTTCCTGCTCGACCAGGTCCAGCCGCGTCGAGAGGCCATTGCCGAGCGCCTGGCCGATGTCGCGGCGCTGCCGGATCTGCTCGATCGCCTTGGCGACGATGACCTTGGCGTTGCGGCCCTCGCCTTGGAGCGCGTCACGCCCGATCGTGCCTTCCGCAAGGTATTGGCTGACGCGACCACGCGTGACGTTGATATGTCGTGCAAAGGCGGCCTTCGACATCGTGGTCATGATCTTTAAGCCGGCTCTGGGTCGTCTTTCCTGCCACCGGTCAACGGCGTCAGACGCGGCGGCGGCCGGCTTGATGGGAACGAAAGGTTGAACTCGCCGCGTTCGGCACGTCGCAGCGCATCGCGGAACAGGTCGATCATCTGGTCTGAAATTTGGTGCTCGTGCCGGCCGCCGGCGTCGCCGATGGCGCAGACGAGCGCGCCCGTGAGATGCGCGAAGACCTTGTGCGCATCGCATCCTTGCGCTGCCATCTCGGGCATCGTCACCCTGTTCAAGAACTGCTGGGTGTAGTGGTTGCACCACTTGCCGTTTTCGCCTTCGAACGCGCCGAGCTCGGGATGGGGAAAGGTCATCAGCGGGGCCTCCGGCCGTTGCTCGCAGTCGCCTCGCGTTGCAAGAACCGCTGCAGTCGGTTGAGCGCGATATCCCCGATCGTCAGATCATCGATCTGCTCCCCGCCCGGCAGCTGCAGGATGATAGGCGTGCGGTGGTTGCCGCTGGCACCGGATGACGCCAGTAAGGGTGAAACAAGCCCACCGCCGGCGAACCGCTGCACAGACATCGACCTGTTGAAACCGTCGACGGCACCGCCGAAACGGAAGCCCCGGATCGCCCTGAAGAAATCGCGCGGGATCTTCATCTGGTTAAGCGCGTGCATGAAGCCAGGGCCATAATAGGCAGTGGCCTTGGCCTGCATGATGAATTCCCTGACGGAAGCCATGATCGGGATGCTGTCGCTGGTCGGCGTACCGGGACCGCTGGCGATGTAGCCGCCGGTGGCAAAGCCGCCGCGCGAACCGCCGCCGGACGACGATGAACTCGACGACGCCTGCGACCGCAGCCTTTGGGCCTCGGCGACGGCCTGCTGCAGGGCCGCGATGATCGAGCTGATCTCCGAGCGGATCTGGCCGGCAAGGCTGCGGATGACCGAGGTCAGGTTGCCGAAGCCTCCCTGGATGAGTGCGCCAAGGCCGGAGAAGATGCCGGAGAAGATCGACGGCAGCGCCTTGAATGGGTCGGCAACCGCCGCGGCGGCCTGCTGCGCGCCGCTGGTGTCGATCTCGGCAAGCGCACTGTTGAGGCCACCGACGGCCTCTGACGCAGCGCCGGGTAGTTTCTGCACTTCCGAAATGACGCCATCGACAGCTGTCGCAACCGCCGAATTGAGACCGCCGCCAGTGTCGTCGGCCGGATTGAATGCTGTATTGAGGCCAAGCGCCGCTTCATCGGCCGCAGGCTTGATGCGCTGGATGTCGGCGACGATACCATCGACGGCCGGCGTGACGGAGTTGGTGGTCAGCGAATCGGGAACGGTTCGGATGTGACTGGCTATATCGTCGGCGACGGCCTTGACCTTGTCGCCGGCCGTTTTGGCGCTGGCGCCGACGTCGTCGAGCGCCTTTTTCGACTGCTCGGCGCTGGTGGCGACACCGTTCACCACGTTGAAGACTTCTTTCGAAAGCTGGCCGCCGGCACCGCCGCCGCGAAACACGGTGATCGTATGCGACAGGCCTTCGACCTTGGTCTTCGCTTCGTCGGTCGCGGCGCCGAATTCCTTGACGCCCGCGGCGGCCGCTTTGCTGTCGGCGCTGTAGCCGGCAATTCCAAGTGCAGCCTGTTTGGCCGCGAACTCGGAGTCGGTGAGCTTGCCGGTCAGAAGCCCGATGAAATTCGCGCTCTCCTGGCTGTCCTGCGTCAGCTTGTGCGCGTTCTCGCTGATATCGAGGAATTGCTGTGCGAGCTTGCCAAGTTCCGGATTTGCCGCGCCGATCTTCGCGACTTCCGCGCGAAAGGCCTCGACATCCTTCGTCCCCTGGAACTGCTTGAAGACTTCGAAAAGCTGATCGGCGGCGTGCGGCAAGAGCCCGTCGAACTGCTCGATCGAATTGATCGCATCGTCGATTGCGCTGCTCAACCCCTTGTTGGCGGCGTCCTGCGATAGGCGCGCCTGGATAAGCGCGGCGTCTTTGACCTGTTGCGACATTTCGGCGACCTTGCGGCCGGCCTGTTCATAGGCGCTGCCTACCTTGCCGATAAGGTCTTCATGGACGCGAAGCGCAATGGTGGCCTCGCCGGTCCGCGTCGCCCAGATGGCGATCGTGGCGCCAACCAGCGCAAGCGCGGCGATGATGGGGTTCGCGCCGAGAAAGAGCAGCGCGCCACTGAGCAGCCGAAAGCCCGCAACCAGTGAGGCGACGCCCTGAAGGGTCACGCCGAATGCACGCGTCATCAGCCCGAGACCGAACAGCAGTGGGCCGATCGACGCCCCGACGCCGGTGATGACGGTGCCGAACTGCAAGACGTCAGGGCTCAGCGTCGCCAGCGCCTGCGTCCAGTCGGTCAGCTTAATGACAACGTTGGTCACGAAATCAAGGAAGCCAGACTTGCCGATAGCGATCGAAAGGTTCTCTACCGCGCTATTGAACTGGTCGAGTTCACCGACCAAGCCTTTCACGCGCGTCGCGGCAATCTCGGCCGAATCGGTGTTCTTCAACTTGGCCAGCATCTCATCGATGCCCTTGCCGCCCAGCTTCATCAGCGCGATGGCGGTGCGCATGGCGTCGGTGCCAAATATCGTCTGTACGTTATCGGTCAGATTTTCCTGTGACAGCTTGCCGAGCTTGTCCTGCAACACCTGGGCGGTCTGCGACATGGTCAGGGCTTTGCCATTCGCATCGAAGAACTTCAGCCCTAGCTTCTCCATGGCAGCCGCAGCCTGCTTGGACTGAGGCACAAGCCGGGTCAGGAAGGTCTTGAACGATGTGCCGGCATCCGAACCGGAAGAGAACGACGAAGCCGTCGCCGCCAGCACCGCGTTGAAATCCTGGAAACTGACGCCCAGCGCTCCGGCCGCGCCGCCGGCCTGGCCGATGGCGGCGGCGTAGTCATCAAAGCTCAATTTGGACTCGATCGTCGCGCCGGTGATGGAATCGACAATGCCTGGGAGCTGCGCGGCGCTCAGCTTAAACTGGTTGATGACGTCGCCGATGACGCCTGCGGCCGGAGCAAGGCTGGTGTCGTTGGCGGCGGCGAGGTCGACTGTCGCCTTGGCGGCACCTTCCATGATGGTTTTGTAGTCGAGGCCAACCTTCGCCAACTCAGTCATGCCCTGCGCAGCTTCAGTCGACGAGAAGACCGATGCCTGTCCGAGTTCCTGTGCCTTCTTCTCAGCATCGCCAAGAGCCTGTCCAGCCACGCCGGCGTTGACGGCGAAGCTGTTCATCGCCTTCTGGAAATCGCCGGCCTGCTTGAGGATGCCGACGCCAGCGCCAACGATCGGCAGCGTCAGTGCCGTCGCCATCGTCTTGCCGACGGCTTGGATCTGCTTTCCGGTGTCGACGAAGGACCCGCCGAGCGATTTGATCTGGACCTCGGCCTGCTTCAACGAATTGAAGAACCCCGGCGACAGCCCCTTGGTCGCGGCGGCTGCAGCCTGCAGGTCCTTGAACGCCTTGCGGCCGGCGGCGCCGAATTCCTCGAGCTCGCGCTTGAGCTCCTTGCCGCCGTCGAGTTCGATCCGTTGTTTGATTGTCGTCGCCATCTTTTCAGACCTCGATTCTTAGCCTTTCCATATCGTTTCTAGGAAAAAGCGTGGTGCTGGATGAGGTGCGGCATCACAGCAACGTCACCGCGATGACGACGCCGCAGGCCAGGGCAAAGGCGAGCAAAGGAAGTTGCCCTCCACCGGCCGATCGACAGGAGATGCCTCGGCGCGGTTGGAGGGGATCAGGGCTGAGTGCCCCGATGCACGACAATGGCGGGATTGTGCGGATGAAGAAAGGTTTCGCGAGGCCGCATCCCGCCTTCCGTTTTTTGATCTGCCGCTTGACCATCAGAATCCCTCGCAAATTCGGAAAGATCAGCCGCCGCCAGCCTCTCCGTTGCGGCGTGCATTGCCCGTCGCGCGGTCGAACGCGGCGTTGATGTGCTCGATCACGCCTGCCCACGATGACGAGGCCTTGGGGCCTTCATGTCTGCGGCGGCGTCCTTCCTCGATTTCGGCGTTGATGGCCTCGATCTCGGGACGCAACTCGGCGAGTGTCGGCGCGGTCCTTGCGATCGAATTGCCGATGAGGCGGCGGCCGGCCTTGAGTGCGGCGGCGTTGTGTAGATAGACCATGCGATCATCCTCATATTGGCCATTGATGGAAAACGTGCTCTGCCGCTCCTCGGCGGTGAATGCGGACCAAGTGGCGGGGTCGTCGACCGCTTTGAAGAACGCGAAAATATCGGCGCGGTCGGCAAATCGGGCCTCGCCGCTCTCGATCGCGGCGCGCCAATGCGGCGGAAAAGTTGCGGGGACCGTCATTTCAAACTCCGTCTTGCTGGTGTGTTTGAGCCGGGCGCCCATGTTTCGCCCGAAATCTTTATTCCGGATCCGGCCCGACAATGCCGAGCAGCGCGCGCGGATCGGTATCGGGCCTGAAGGCAACATCGCCTCTGGTCTTCTCGACCATCATGACTTCGGTGCGCTCCTCGTCGAGCAGCGCGGCGGCGATCTGTGCCAGCTTCTTGGCCCTGGTGTCGTCATCGAGCGCTACGCTGTCGTCGGCGAGGCTGTCGACCTCCTTGTCGAGCGCGGCCAGCAGGGCGTCGCGATGAAGCCAGGCAAGCAGCGACAGCGCATCCGGGCCGGCGGCATTGGCAGCACCGATGAGACGCCGCGCGGCGGCGTCGTCTGACGTCACGAGCAATCCGGCGGTCGAGACGGGCATTGTCAGGGCCGGCCAGCCGATTGCCTCGCCGTACTCGATCGCGTTGAACACGTTCGGGCGGCCCTTCTCTGCCAGCTCCTCGACCTCGGCCCGGATTCGCTCTTTGACCTTGGAAGAAGGCAGCGGCGCAGTCCGCACCTCCTGCCTGTCGGCCCGCAAAGTGGCGATCGCCTTGCGGCTTGCGTCTATGCTGGCCGCCGGCTTCCGTTCGAACTTGCCGCCGCCGGTGAACAGCTCGAGCCTCGAGTGAGAATGCACCGCGCGGGCGATGTAACCCTCGACGGCATCGATCAGCCTGGCCAGTTCGTGCGATCGGAAAGCGCGGGAATCCCGTTTTTCAGTGATGCGCGCGAAGCGTTCGCTTGCGCTGGCAAACGTGGCCTCAGCCTGGACAACAGAAGGATGATCGAGGGCGTAACTGCGGTGACCCTTGCCGTACCGCTGCGCGACATTGTGATCGGTCAGAATCAGGACGCGCAACTTTGCGTCACTTTTGTTTTTGCGCGCCTCCTCCCATGCTTCGGCTTGCGCCCAGACGGCCTGGCGCAGGTCATCGAGCTGCTCACGCAGGGCGACGAGTTTCGCCCTGGCGGGCGGCGGCAGCAGGTCGGCGACATCTGCCGGGGTTCCGATCTGGCGCATTCCGATTGCGGCATTAAGCGACGGCTCCGGCGCCATGTCGGCGATGGTGTTCCCAGGTGTCCGGGCGATCGGCACGGTGTCGGCGACGATCGACCCATGCGAGGAGGCGTGAGCATCGGCCCTCATTCCGCGCGAGGCGGCGGCGAGCAGGTCTTTGGACATGAAATTTTCTCCGTTGTTGGGCCTGTGATTTGAACTATGCGCGTGAGCGCTGGCGATCCGAAGGGGGGGCTGGCCGCCACACGGTTTCAACCTTTTCAAGCACTTCCGCGATGCGACGCCGGGAAAGCGGATGCGGATGCGCGTTCATCGCCATCCATAGCCAGGCTTGCGGCCGACCGGCATATCGTGGCGGGCAGACATCGAGGATCCGGTCGCGGCGCCATCCGTTGCCGGCGTAGCGGTCCATCTCTCGCTCGATGTCGGCGGCAGAAAGACCCAGAGCGGCGAGCTGCAGGATGGCGCCGTCGCGGACCACGAGCGCCGCGCGCTGCTTGTGCATCGGTGACAGGGCCTTCGCGAAGGCCAGCAAGGATCCGGCGTCGACCCCGGCGAGTGCCATGCGTTCGGCCTCGTCGAGATCGGCGAGGACCAGGCCGACGGTCGCGGTGGCGAGCGTGTTCATGGGTGGCGCCAAGGCTGCGGCTTTGGCCCGCGCGTCACGCCGATCCGGACCTCGACAACCTTGCCGTGTTGTTTAGGGCAGCAATGTTTAGGCTCGCCTAAACACGTCAGACTGGAGGAGGATCGCGCTACGCCGCCCCGCATACGTTTTTGGCCTGGGGAGGACCCGCCAAAAGTCACGGCGTCGCCCTCGCGAGCGCTTCATCAGTCACCGCTTTCACGTCCTCCATCACGTTGAGGATCGTGTCGGCTATGTCCTCTCCGGTCGCTTGCTCGCCGCACTGGGCGGCAAGCCATCGCTCGAGGCGCAGGATTTCCCGCACGTCGATGACGATGCGTTCGAACGCCCTGGCGATCTCCATGTCGGTCAGCTTGGCCGTCATGGCGTCACTCCGGGCTTGTGGTTCCACTTCGGATTCTTCCGCTCGAAGGGCGATGGTCCTGCCGGCTTGTCGGGCACTGGTGCCCTTGGCTGTGTCCGCTCGGGTAGAGCTTTCCACATTCGCTCGCCGAGATACTTGGCAAAGCTGCAGATCAGCTTGCGGCCAGCCGATCGGTTGACAGCCACGAACCTCTCGATCTCGTTGGCGCCCTCGATGCGGTCTGAAAGCGACAGGCTGTTCCACACCTTCAGCGCGGTCTTGGGACTGTCGACGACAGGCCAACGCTTGAGCGCCTGATCAAATCCGTCTCGCGCGCGCTCTCTCTCAATTGGAGTGGTGTATGGACTGTTAGACTGAACGTCCTTCAGTGCCTCGTTGGAACGACGTTCAGTGCCTCGTGGCGTAAGGCACTGAACGTCCTTCAGTGCCTCGTTCGGCTGAGGCACTGAACGTGCTTCAGTGCCTTCGGCGTCTGGCCACCTCGCCTCATACTCGTGATTTTTCCATTTCCGACCGGCGAGGCCGTGCTTGGTGACGGTCAGCCAGCCGGCGCTTTCGGCCTTCGCTATGTGTGTGCAGACCGACCGCTCAGAAAGGCCGGTCGCCTGTTCGAGCTGCTTGGTTGTCGGATAGCAGCCGCCGCCCAAATCGTTCATGAAGCAGGATATCGTCAGCAGCACATGGCGCGTCGTTGGCTCAAGGCCAGACGAAATAATCGCGTGGCGCCAGCTCCACGACGTTGACTGCACTTTCGCCATCAAAGCGCGACCTTTGCCTCGCGGATCACGGCGACCGCCTGCAACGGCGTCAGACCGAACCGGCGGCGCAGGGTAGGAATGATGGGGTGTTCAATGCTGGTCAGGTTGGCGCGATACCATGCGGCAGCAATGTCTATCGCGGCGTTCGACTGATGGCAGAGGCCTGTCGTTCCGCCGACCGGCAAGTTTGACAAATCGACGCTAAGTGATTGATTTCCGACGTGCGGTTTGACGCAACTTTCGCTGTAAGTATTTGATTTTGGCTGCTTAGCCGTTGACTGAAAATCCGCGTGTCGGTGGTTCGAATCCGCCTCTGGGCACCATCTTTTTAAAAGAAAATCACGTTCTTATATAGAGCGACCACCTGATCGTTCTCGTGTGGCATGCGCCTGTTGCAGGCGCGTTCGCGGGTCGGCGCTTAGGCTTTCTTGTCGCCATTGGGATTTGGTGCCGGCGCCTCCCGCACGTCTCGCGGTGGCGGATCGACATGCTCAAGCTCCGACGGAGCTTTGTCTGGCCGATCGACGGGTGGCTGCGGGCCGGGCTTCGGCTGTGGTTCTTTGATCTTGGCTGGCATATCCAGTTAACTGGGATCCACAGGCTCTTGTTCCCTGATGCCTTAAAGGACCTGGAGACCGAAGCCGCCAAAAGCGTGTCACGGTGAAACAAACAGATCACAGTTTGCGACAGTCGGGATGAATGATGGTCCGAAGAGCGTTCTAACTTTAGTTCGCCGGGCGCTCTCAAGACCCCGAGCGCCCAAAATCAAATGCTTTTGGGAGAACGATCATGAGACATCTCCTCATTCCGATGGTGGCAGGCTTGTTCATAGGTTCCACCAGCATGGCTTTGGCCACCAATGTTCACACGGTGACGGGCACGACAGGTCAGCCCAGCCAAGAAATCGGAACTGCTCAAACAGGAAGTGCGACCCCCGGCCACGCCAGCTCTGCCCCGGGCTCAGCTTTCAACCCGGATGGAAATGCCGGAACACATTACGCCGGCACCCAGCCGCAAAACTCGAAGAATCCCAAGAGCGTATCTCAGTACGACGTGGCCGGCTTCCAGCAGTCCCATAATAGGTGACAGCACGGTCCGCGGAACAACAGGCCCGGCCGCCGAAGCAGCCGGGCCAACGCATCCCGCCAAGTTGACGCCACTTGTGGGCGTGAGCTCGGGAAACTCGCCGGCACCACGCGAAAGCCGCGGCGAATCTGCTGATCCGAGCGTTTTCTAACCTCGGATCTCGGAATTGATCGGGCCAGGCTCACTTCTCGGCGTGGCGGGGGGTACTCACGGATATCGATGGACGGAACGACTTTGCTCTCACCGGGCTCCTGGGGGATTCAATTTGCTTGGCGCCCCACCATCCCTAGGGCAAACTCCCTGCCGGGGCTGCAGGAGGTGAGATGAGAGCACGCGCGGCTACGCTCGGGGATCTCGAGGATGTCTTCCATAGCCTGTCCAAGCGGATGTCGGACGAGTACGTGGCGGCCGGCAAGGACAGCAAGATCGCCTACGACAATCTGATGATGAATTTGAAGGAAGGCCGGGCGCATGCGCTCGTTGAGGGCGACAAGGCCGTGGCGATCATTGCCTGGCACGAAAACAGCGATGCCGCCGATACGCTGTTTGCCGCGCAGGAGGATTTCTTCCGCGCCTCGACGGTGCGCTTCTGCAAGCGGCATATCAGGCATATCCAGGCGCTGGCCGGCAACCTTCCGATCCATTCGCGCAGCTGGCTGCAGGGGCCTGACGTCGCCAGATGGTTCGGCATCATCGGCTATGTCGAGCGGGGCCAGGAGAACGGCGCCAATCTGTTCGAACTGCCACCGGCTCGCCTCGGCTAAGGAACCCTGGCTGCGGTAGCTGTTCTTCTTTGCCGCGAACGCCGACTGTACATCGCCATCGCCCGCGCAAATTCGTCGATGCGGGTCACCGTCTTCGCTTCCAATCGCTTTAACGCGGCGGCCTTTGCGAATTGCACACTCGGCCGCCTCATGGACTGCCTCGGCAAGCGGCTTGCGCAGGACGACGATTGGCGGGATGTTGCTGGGGGGCAACCGGGGCCAAACCGGCAGGCCGAGACCAATATGGCTGCTGTAAAATGTCGCGAGCTTGCGTCGCCTTTCTTGTCTTTGTTGCCTTGCTGATGCCGGTAGAGGCAAGCGAACGCATGTCTCATCTGTTTGATCGCTCCAACCTGCCGATCGCCTATTTTCGCGAATCGGATCTTGTGACCGCGTACGCGACTGCAATGGCGCGCTTCCGTCTGCAGTTCGCAGGGCGCGCCGGCGAAACCAGCCTTGCGATCCCTCTCGAACCATTGCTTTTGCGGGCGGAATTCCGGGCGCGGACATGGCGCTCGGCGGACGGCAGCTTGTTGCAAGGCTTCGCCGGCAAGGGCGGCTTCCGGTTGACTATCGGTAACTGCCTGGCGCGTATTTGCGCAGCCAGCGAATGCAGCGATGCCGGTTGGCCGGTTTACGCCTGCAGCGACGGACGCAAGCGCAAGATGTCCGTCGCCGATTTTGTGACGGCAAGATTCGATGGCATCCCCTATCGTCGACTGAGCGCCCCTCCTTTACAGCAATGATGGCGCGAGGTGGTTCTTACCGAGACAGGTGTTCAGCCAGGGCGGTATTCGGTTGCCGCAGCGCGAAAGCCGCCTGTACCGAGCGGTTGACCGTCACCGGCAGGATCGGAGGCGACAAACCCGAGAAGGTAGGTGACGCGATCGGGCAACAGCTCCGCAAAACCATCCCCGAGAGGGGCCCAGAGCGGTGCCGGGCGCATCCGCCACAGCGCGATCGGGTTGCGCTCGGCAGGCGTTGATGGTTTGTTGCCGGTCAGCGGAGATCAAGTGATGCGAGAATCCATGGGTCAAGACGAATACGGGTCGGCGAACCCCTTCGATCCGGACGACCTGCCGAATTTGAACGCGATCGGACCAGGGATCGGCAACAACGACTTCGAGAAATACGCGGTCGCCGTGATCATCGTGTTCGGCGCCCTGATTATCGGCGGGCTGATGGCCGCGTCGATGACTTTCGGCCATCGCAACGGCTTCCTCTTCGCTCTGGGCGGCGCCACGTCGGCCTGGATATCGGGAAATGCGCTTTTGCTCGACCGGCCACGCATCTATGCGCTGTTCGTCGGCATTGCCGCCTTGATGCTGATTGCATCGACCATCACGCTGGTGACCTGACGGCTCCTGCCGGGCCATGACGCGGAGGCCGCTCCCGAAGGGTGGAATCCGGCCTCGTCCGGCAAGGAACAGGCTTGCGGCCTGTCAATATCCAAGCGCTTCGCCCGACGCCGCGCGGCTGTCGATGGCGCCATTGTAGCGCGCGCCGCCGCCCTTCTCGATTTCCGCCAGGCTCTTGCCGCCGACGAGAATGCCCGCCGCCTGGCCCCAGCTCTGGTGAGCGAGATCGAGGTGATAGCCCATACCGGCGAGCAGCCTTTCGGTATCGGGCGAAAGCCCGAACGGCTCGACATAGACCGTGTCGGGCAGCCATTGGTGATGGATGCGCGGCGCGTCGATCGCCTCCTGGATGTTCATGCCGTGGTCGATCACATTGACGATCGCCTCCAGCGTGATGGTGATGATGCGCGAGCCGCCCGGGCTGCCGATGACCATGAACGGCTTGCCGTCCTTGGCCACCACGGTCGGGCTCATCGAGGAGAGCGGCGTCTTCTTCGGCTGGATAGCGTTGGCCTCGCCCTGGACCAGGCCATAGAGATTGGGCACGCCGGGTTTCTGGGTGAAGTCGTCCATCTCGTTGTTGAGCAGGATGCCGGTGCCGTCGGCGACGACGCCGGCGCCGAAGGAGCCGTTCAGCGTGTAGGTGACGGCGACCGCGTTGCCGTCCTTGTCGATGATCGAATAATGCGTGGTCTCCTTCGATTCGCCGAAGCCCTTCGGCATCAAATCCTGCGACACGCCGGCCCGGAACGGATCGATCTTGTCGCGGATGTCCTTGGCATAGGTCTTGTCGAGCAGCTTCGAGACCGGATTGTCGACGAAATCCGGGTCGCCGAGCGCCGAGTTGCGGTCGACATAGGCGTGGCGCATCGCCTCGACCATGACATGCACCGTTTCGGCCGAACCGGCGCCGAGATAGGACAGCGGATAGCCCTCCAGCACGTTGAGGATTTCGCAGATGATGACGCCGCCCGAGCTCGGCGGCGGCGAAGAGATGATCTCATAGCCGCGATAGGAGCAGGTGACGGGCTTCAGCTCGCGCACCGCATATTGCTCGAAATCACCCTTGGCCAGGATACCGCCCTTGGCACCGCTCGCCTTGACGATGGCGTCGGCGATGGCGCCTTTGTAGAAGGCATCGGGACCTCTCTCGGAAATGGCCGAGAGCGAGGCGGCAAGGTCGGGCTGAACCAGCTTCTCGCCGATGCCATAGGGCTTGCCCTCGGGTTTGAGGAAGATGGCGGCGGCCGCCGGGTCCTTCGCCAGCCTGTCGGCGCTGCCGGCGAATGAAGCCGCATCGCCCTGATTGAGGATGAACCCGTCCTTGGCATAGGCGATCGCCGGCGCCATCAGGTCCTGCCTGGACAAGGTGCCGTATTTCTCGCGCGCCATCTCGAAACCGGCCACGGAACCCGGCACGCCGACCGCGAGATAGCCGTCGAGGCTGGCGCCCTTCACCGGCTTGCCGTCCTTGTCGAGATACATGGTCTTGGTCGCGGCAAGCGGCGCCCGCTCGCGGAAATCGAGGAAGGTCGATTTGCCGTCCTTGAAGCGGATGGTCATGAAGCCGCCGCCGCCGATATTGCCGGCATTGGGATAGACGACGGCCAAGGCATAGCCGACGGCGACAGCCGCATCGACGGCATTGCCACCCTTTTTCAGAACCTCCACGCCGACTTCGGAAGCCAGATGCTGGGCGGTGACGACCATGCCGTTCTCGCCCTTGGCGGGTGCCGGCGAGGCGGCGAAGACGGCGGCGGATGGTATGAAGGCGAAGGTGATCGAAAGGCTGACGGCAATGAGCGTCCGGCGGGTGAGGTGCATGGCGGGACTCCTAAGCGGGACGCCTAGGAAAGACCTTCGGGGGGCGTTAGTCCAATAACAATTGAATAAGCGCGTGAGAGACCCCCTCACCCGGATTGCCAAGTCGAATTGCAAGGGCAATTCGGGCAATCCGACCTCTCCCCAAGGGGAGAGGAGCTTGCACCGGCGCTGACCTCTTCTCCCCTCGGGGAGAAGTTGGCCGCGAAGCGGCCGGATGAGGGGGAGTGGCTCGACCTCAGACGATACCGCCGGAACCACCTGCGACTGCAGGCCGTTCGGCCGCGACCTTGGCGCGGTAGCCCGCCGCCCGATAGGCGGCGACCGGATCGATGGCGCCACCGGTCTTCAGCCGCGCCATGGCCAGGACCGGCTCGACATCGGTGCGATAAGCAGCCTTCAGCGTCTGCGTCGCCATCAGCGCGTCGTTGGCCTCCTGGAAGCCTTCGAGCGCCTTGCGGTCGACCAGCAGCGCCTGCGCATAGGCGCGCTGGACCTCGACCGCCGACAGCATCAGGCTTTCGATGGGGTCAGTGACGTTGTGGCTCTGGTCGAGCATATGGGCCGGGTCGAATCCATCGGCGCCGGATAGTTCGGCATCGACCAGTTCGTTGAAGACGAGAAAAAGCCGGTAGGGGTCGATCGAACCGGCATCGAGGTCATCGTCGCCATATTTCGAATCGTTGAAGTGGAAGCCACCGAGTTTCTTGAACTGGATCAGCCGCGACACGATCATCTCGATGTTGACGTTGGGCGCATGATGGCCGAGGTCGACGAGGCAGAACGCCTTGTCGCCCAACTCCTTGGCGATGATGTAGTTGGTGCCCCAGTCCTGGACGACCGTGGAATAGAAGGCCGGCTCGTACATCTTGTGTTCGGTGAACAGCTTCCAGTCGGCCGGCAGGCCGGCATAGACCTCCCGCATGGCATCGAGATAGCGCTCGAAGGCCTTGGCGAAATTGACCTGGCCGGGGAAGTTGGAGCCGTCGCCGATCCACACCGTCAGCGCCTTGGACCCAAGCGTCTCGCCGATCTCGATGCATTCGAGATTGTGCTCGACGGCTTGCCGGCGAGCGCCGGCATCGGCATGCGACAGCGAGCCAAATTTGTAGGAGAATTTCTGGTCCTTCGCGTCCGAGAAGGTGTTGGAATTCATGGCATCGAAACCGAGACCGAAGCGGGAGGCCGCCTGCTTCAGCCGGTTCGGATCGGCCTTGTCCCACGGAATGTGCAGTGAGACGGTCGGGGTCGCCTGCGTCAGTTGGCTGATGACGGCGCAGTCCTCGATCTTGTCGAAGATGTCGCGCGGCTCGCCGGCACCGGGAAAGCGGGCAAAGCGGGTGCCGCCAGTGCCGACACCCCAGGAGGGGATCGCGACCGCGAATTTCTCGACCTTGTCCCTGATGGCATCGATGGCGATGCCGCGGCGGTCGAGGCGCTCGCGGAGCGAGGCGTAGTCACGCTCGAGGTCGGCCTTGCGCGCGGCATTATTTTTTTCGACGACGTCGGCCGAGATGATCAATTCGGACACTGCTGTTCCTCCCAGTACTCGCACGGCTGGCGCCGCCCCTCATCCGCCCTTCGGGCACCTTCTCCCCGTAGAACGGGGAGAAGGAAGCTCAGCGCGTAAAGCTCTGCGCGTTGCCGGCGTCGACGTTGATGATGTTACCCGTCGATTTGGCCGACATGTCGGAGGCCAGGAAATAGATCGCCTCGGCGATGTCTTCCGGGAAGACGGAGCGCTTCAGCATCGAACGCGAGCGGTAGTGCTCTTCCAGATCGTCGGTCGACATCTTGTAGGCGGCGGCGCGCTGTTCCTTCCACTCGCCTGTCCAGATCTTCGAGCCGCGCAGCACGGCGTCCGGGTTGACGACATTGACCCTGATCTGGGCTTCCGCGCCTTCCAGCGCCAGGCAGCGGGCGAGATGGATCTCGGCGGCCTTGGCGGTGCAATAGGCAGAGGCGTTGGGCGATGCGGCAAGGCCGTTCTTGGAAGCGACGAAGACGATATTGCCGCCGATCTTCTGTACCCGGAACAGCCGGAATGCTTCCCGCGAGACCAGGAAATAGCCGGTCGACAATATGTCCATGTTCTTGTTCCACAGCGCCAGCGTCGTCTCCTCGATCGGCGCCGAGGAGGCTAGCCCTGCGTTGGACACCAGGATGTCGATGCCGCCGAACTCGACCGCCGTCTCGGCAAAGCCGGCGACGACCTGGTCTTCCGAAGTGACGTTGATCAGCACCGGGCGGACGAAATCCTTGCCATAGGTCTTGGCCAGTTCCTCATTGGCGCCCGCGAGCGCCGCCTCGTCGATATCTGCCAGCACCACGCAGGCGCCTTCGCGCAGCAGCCGGTTGGCCGTCGCGCGGCCGATGCCGCCGGCGCCGCCGGTGACCAGCGCGATCTGGCCGGCGAGCGACTTCGGCTTCGGCATGCGCTGCAGCTTCAGGTCCTCCAGCAGCCAGTACTCGATGTCGAAAGCCTCCTGCGCGGGCAGGCCGACATAGGAAGAGACGGTGGAGGCGCCGCGCATGACGTTGATGGCGTTGACGTAGAACTCGCCCGAGATGCGCGCCGTCGCCTTGTCGCCGGCGAAGGTGAACATGCCTACGCCGGGCATCAGGTAGACCACGGCGTTGGGATCGCGAATGGCGGGTGAATCCGGATGCTTGCAACTGTCGTAATAAGCCTGGTAGCCGACGCGATATTCGGCAATGTCGTCGGCGAGGCGCGCGATGACGGCATCGACATCAGGCTTTGCCGGATCGAATTCGATCACCAGCGGGCGGATCTTGGTGCGCAGGAAATGATCCGGGCATGAGGTGCCGAGTGCAGCCAGCGGGCGCAAATTCTTCGAGTTGACGAATTCGAGCACGGCGGCCGAATCGTCGAAATGGCCAATCTTGTGGCTCTTTTCCGAGATCAGGCCACGGATTTTCGGCATCAGTTTCGCAGCGATGTCGCGACGAGCCGAAGCGTCGAGCGACTTGACCACTTCGCCGCCGAAGATCGCCACACCCTCGGAGCGGCGCTCGAACCATTCGATCGCCTGGTTGATTACCGATATCGTCGTCTCGTAGCACGCCTTGGGCGTATCGCCCCAGGTGAACAGGCCGTGGCTTTCGAGGATGACGCCCTTGGCTTCAGGGTTCTCGACACAGAATTTTTCCAGCCACAGGCCAAGTTCGAAGCCGGGACGCTTCCATGGCAGCCAGCCGATGGCGTCGCCGAAGATTTCCTTGGTCAGCGCCCTGGAATCCTTCGCTGCGGCAATCGCGATGATGGCATCGGGATGCATGTGGTCGACAAAGGGCTTCGGTACGTAGGCGTGCAGCGGCGTGTCGATAGAGGCCGCGCGCGGATTGAGGTTGAAGGTGCAGTGGGGAAGATAACCCACCATCTCGTCCTCGTGCTCGACGCCGCGATAAAGCCCCTTCAGCGCCTGCAGCTTGTCCATGTAGAGGGTGGCGAAGCCATCAAGCTTGATCGAAGCGCTGTCGCCGCCCGATCCCTTGACCCACAGCACTTCCACATCCTGGCCGGTGAGCGGATCCTTCTGCCATATCTTCGAAGAGGTGTTGCCGCCGCCATAGTTGGTGACGCGCTTGTCGGAGCCGAGCGTGTTCGAGCGATAGACCAGAAGCTCGGGATCGCTCATCCCCTTGGCCTTCGCATCATCCCACAGATTGGCGAGGCGCGAGCCGGAGCGCTTGTCGAGCATAGGTAATCCTCCCTGGGGACGCAAAAAAACGCGGTCCATTTTGTCGGGAATGTCTACGCAAGACACAAACTTGTCAATCACAAACGATCAAGATCGATCATATTGCACTGCACAATGAAATTATATGATCGGAAATGATTGACACTGCTCGTTTTGGGTGCCTAGATGGCCAGGCAGGGAGGAACCATGCACGAAAAAGAGCGCCACAGGATCATTCTGTCCGCCGTCCAGGAAAAACCTGTGGTGACGGTGCAGGAAATGGTCGACCTGACGGAGTCGTCCGAGGCGACGATCCGGCGCGATATCGCGGCTCTCCATGTGCAGAAACGCCTGCGCCGTGTGCGCGGCGGCGCCGAGGCGATATCGCCGCCGCAGTTCATCGGGCTGGCCGGCCGGCCCTTCTCGGTCAACGAAACGCTCAACGCCGCGCAGAAGCGGGCCATCGCCCGCGAGGCCGTGGAACTGTGCAAGGACGGCGAGCCGATCATCATCAATGGCGGCACCACCACCTTCCAGATGGTGCATTTCCTGACCGGCCGCCGCATGCCGATCTTCACCAATTCGTTCCCGATCGCCGAGCACTTGCTCAAGCACTCCAAGAACACGGTGATGCTGTCGGGCGGCACGATCTACCGCGAGCAGAACATCATCCTGTCGCCCTTCGACAATGACGTGACGCGCAATTTCTACGCGCGCCGCATGTTCATGGGTGCTCAAGGGTTGGGGCCTCTCGGCCTGATGGAAGGCGATCCGCTGCTGATCCAGGCGGAGCAGAAGCTGATCGACCAGGCCGACGAACTGGTGGTGCTGGTCGATTCCTCGAAATTCCGCAAACGCTCCAGCCTGATCCTGTGCGGTCTTTCGCGCATCGCCACCGTCATCACCGACGACGGCATCGAGGACCGCGAAGCCAAGATGCTGGAAACCGCGGGGGTGACGCTGATCGTCGCCCGCAAGTCGACAAAGGAAGAATCTTCACTGCAGGCCTGAGACCAACTCACGCCCGCAGCGGCGATGGAATGCAACGCTCAAGGGAGGATATCAGATGAGCATCTTGAAGAAATTGATGGTGACGGCGGCCTTCTCGGCCGCCATGTTCGTGAATGCCGCCTACGCGGAAAACGTCAAGATCGCGCTGGTGGTCAAGTCGCTCGGCAACGGCTTCTTCGATGCCGCCAACAAGGGCGCCGAAGAGGCCGCCAAGGAACTCGGCGACGTCGACATCATCTACACCGGCCCGACCAAGGCGACCGCCGAGGCGCAGATCGAAGTTGTCAATTCGCTGATCGCGCAGAAGGTCAACGCCATCGCGATTTCCGCCAATGACGCCGACGCCCTGGTGCCGGTGCTGAAGAAGGCCATGGAGCGCGGCATCACCGTCATCTCCTGGGATTCGGGCGTCGCCAAGGAAGGCCGCCAGCTTCACCTCAACCCGTCCGACACCGGCCTGATAGGCGAGACCATCATCAAGCTCGCCGCCGACTATCTGCCGGAAGGCGGCGACGTCGCCATCCTGTCGGCCTCCTCGACCGCGACCAACCAGAACTCCTGGATCGAAGCGGCCAAGAAGGTGCTGCCGGAGAAGTTCCCCAAGATCAAGCTGGTCGCCACCGTCTATGGCGATGACGACTCGGCCAAGAGCACCGACGAGGCCAAGGGCCTCTTGAAGTCCTACCCGAACCTCAAGGCGATCATCGCGCCGACCACAGTAGGCGTCGTTGCCGCCGCCCAGGTCGTCACAGACGAGAACCTGATCGGCAAGGTCAACGTCACCGGCCTGGCGCTGCCGTCGGAGTTCAAGAAGTTCATCGACAACGGCGCCAGCCAGGCGGTTGCGCTGTGGAACCCGATCGACCTCGGCTATTCCGCCGTCTACCTCGCCCATGACCTGGCGGTGAAGAAGGAAGAAGCCAAGCCGGGTGCGACGCTGTCGATCGGCCGTGTCGGCAAGGTCACGCTCGACGACACCAACTCGGCCGCCATGGCTCCGCCCTTCCAGTTCGACAAGTCCAACATCGAGAAGTTCTCCAAGATCTATTGATCACTGAGTTTTTCAAGCTGACGCGGCGGGAGTCACATCCCGCCGCGACTTCAAACGGACCTAGTTTCAGGGCTTGATACGGATATGGACACGACGGCCCGACACAACGAGACAAAGGAGCGGCCTCCGGCCTCGGCTCCACGCCTGACGCTGTCCGGCATTTCAAAAAGCTTTCCCGGCGTGCGGGCCCTGCACAATGTCAGCCTGTCGCTCTATCCGGGTCAGGTGACCGCGCTGATCGGCGAGAACGGCGCCGGCAAGTCGACGCTGGTCAAGATCATGACCGGCATCTACCAGCCCGATGCAGGCACCATCAGCATTGACGGACAGGCCGTCACGCTGCCAAGCGCGCACGCCGCCTTCGGAATTGGCGTCACCGCCATCCATCAAGAAACCGTGCTGTTCGACGATCTCAGTGTCGCCGAAAACATTTTTCTCGGCCATGCGCCGCGCACGCGCTTTGGCACCATCGACTGGCGCATGATGCGCAAGAATGCGCGCGAAGTGCTCGACACCATGCATGCCGGCCATATCGACGCCGATGCGCGGCTCAGGGATCTCGGCATCGCCAACAAGCATCTCGTCGCCGTCGCGCGCGCCATGTCGATCGACTCTGGGATCGTCATCATGGACGAGCCGACGGCCGCCCTTTCGATGAAGGAGATCGAGGAGCTGTTCCTGCTCATCGCGTTCCTCAAGGAGCAGGGCAAGGCGATCCTGTTCATCAGCCACAAGTTCGACGAGATCTACCGCATCGCCGACCGCTACACGGTCTTCCGCGACGGCGAGATGGTCGGCGAAGGGCTGATCAAGGATGCCGGCCAGAGCCAGATCGTACGCATGATGGTGGGCCGTTCGGTCGACCACATCTTTCCGCAGCGCAAGGCTGAAATCGGCGCGCCGGTGCTTTCCGTTTCCGGCCTCTCGCATCCAACTGAGTTCAACAATATCGGCTTCGAGCTGCACAAGGGCGAAATCCTCGGTTTCTATGGCCTTGTCGGCGCCGGGCGCAGCGAGGTGATGCAGGCGATATCCGGCATCACCCGCATATCCGGCGGCACGATCACGCTGGAAGGCAAGGCAATCGCGCCGAAATCGGCCGCGGATTCGATCGGGGCCGGCATCGTCTACGTGCCGGAGGAGCGCGGCAAGCAAGGCGTGGTGATCGGCCTGCCGATCTTCCAGAATGTTTCGCTCCCATCGCTCGCCCGCACCTCCAAATCCGGTATGCTGCGGCTCGCGGAAGAGTTTTCGCTTGCCCGCTCCTACACCGAGCGGCTGGACCTGCGCGCCTCTTCGCTCAGCCAGGATGTCGGTACCCTCTCGGGCGGTAACCAGCAGAAGGTGGTCATCGCCAAATGGCTGGCGACGACGCCCAAGGTCATCATCCTCGACGAGCCGACCAAGGGCATCGACATCGGCTCCAAGGCCGCCGTGCACGGCTTCATGGCCGAGCTCGTCGCACAGGGCCTCTCGGTGATCATGGTGTCGTCGGAACTGCCGGAGATTCTCGGCATGTCCGATCGCGTCGTGGTCATGCGCGAGGGCCTGGTCGCGGCGGTCTACGACAATAAGGGACTGGACGCCGAGACGCTGGTCCGGACGGCAGCGGGAATCGCGGCATGAAGGCTTTCCTGAAATACCGCGAAATCTGGCTGCTGGCGGCCATCGCCGTGCTGATCGGACTGATCTCGATGCGCTTTCCGGGCTTTGCCGACCCCGGCAACCTGCGCCAGGTGTTCAACGACACCTCGATCCTGATGATCCTGGCGCTCGGCCAGATGGTCGTTATCCTGACACGGTCGATCGACCTGTCGATGGCCTCCAACCTGTGCTTCACCGGCATGGTGGTAGCGATGCTGAACGCGGCCCATCCGGCGATCCCGATCCCGCTGCTGGTCGTGATCGCGCTTGCCGTCGGGCTGGTGCTCGGCGCCATCAACGGCCTCTTGGTTTGGCGGCTGAACATCCCCTCGATCGTGGTGACATTGGGCACGCTGACCATCTATCGCGGCGCCACTTTCGTCATTTCGGGCGGCGCCTGGGTCAACGCCGACAAGATGAGCCCGGATTTCATCGGCTTTCAGCGCGCGGCCTTGCTTGGCATTCCGGTGCTGTCCTGGATCGCCATCCTGGTCATCGCGCTGTTCTTCGTCTTGATGACGCGTACCGCGCTCGGCCGCTCGATCTATGCCATCGGCGTCAATCCGACGGCATCGGTCTATACCGGCATCGATGTCGGGCGCACGAAATTCATCGTCTTCTGCATCTCCGGCATGATCGGTGGCCTCGCCGGCTATCTCTGGATTTCGCGGTATGTCATCGCGTCGGTCGAGGTCGCCAACGGCTATGAGCTCAACATCATCGCCGCCTGCGTCATCGGCGGCATCTCGATCGCGGGCGGCATCGGCTCGGTCGGGGGTGCGGTGCTCGGCGCATTGTTCCTCGGCATCATCTCCAATGCGCTGCCGGTCATCAACATCTCGCCCTTCTGGCAGATGGCGATTTCGGGCAGCGCCATCATCCTGGCCGTGGTGCTCAACGCCCGCGGCGAACGCCAAAAGGGGCGGATTATTCTGAGGAAGGCGGAGGCATGAGCGGGACGTTGAAGTGCTCCCTTCTCCCCGTCACTATACGGGGAGAAGGTGCCGGCAGGCGGATGAGGGGCGGCGCTTACGGTGCAAACAGGATCGTTGCGAATAGCAACGGTCCGATTTGCCTCGGCCGGAACTCGCCGCATACGTTGAGCACCTCCGAACATTGGCGCCGCCCCTCATCCGCCCTTCGGGCACCTTCTCCCCGTATAGTGACGGGGAGAAGGGACGCTCTTTGCGACGGGCAGCGCCAGCGTCTGGAGCATGCCGCATGACCGATACCCCCGCCCCGCGCCACATTCCCGACCGGCTCGACAAGCCGCTCTCTTCGGCGATCTTTTCCTGGGAAGCGCTGCTGGTCGTGGTGGCCATCGCCATATTCGCCATCAACAGTTTCGCCTCGCCCTATTTCCTCGACCCCTATTCGCTGTCCGATCTGACCTTCAACTTTACCGAGAAGGGCCTGATCGCCTTTGCCATGGCATTGCTCATCATCTCTGGCGAGATCGACCTGTCGGTGGCCGCCATCATCGCGCTCGCCTCGACCATGATGGGCATGGCGGTGCAGGCCGGCGCCGGCACGCCAGTGCTTGTTTTGATCGGCATCGTCGTCGGCCTCGGCTGTGGCGCCTTCAACGGGCTGCTGGTGACGCGGCTCGGTCTGCCTTCCATCGTCGTCACCATCGGCACGATGAGCCTGTTTCGCGGCATTGCCTTCATCATCCTCGGCGACCAGGCCTACAAGGGCTATCCCGAAAGCTTCGCCTTCTTCGGCCAGGGCTACGTCTGGTGGGTGGTGTCGTTCGAACTGGTGCTCTTCCTCATCGCTGCCGTCGTCTACTGGTTCCTGTTGCACCGGACGAGTTTCGGCCGCCGTGTCTTCGCCATCGGCAACAACCCGGTCGCGGCACAGTTTTCAGGCGTGCGCGTCGGCCGCATAAAATTCATCCTGTTCTGCCTGACCGGGCTGATGTCGGGCATCGCTTCGGTGCTGATCACCTCGCGGCTCGGCTCGACGCGACCGTCGATCGCACAGGGCTATGAACTCGAGGTGATCACCATGGTGGTGCTTGGCGGCGTCAGCATCCTTGGCGGCGCCGGCAGCATTCTGGGCGTCGTGCTCGCCGCCTTCATCATGGGGCTGGTGACCTTCGGCCTCGGCCTGCTCAACGTGCCCGGCATCGTCATGTCGATCTTCATTGGCCTGCTGCTGATCATCGTTATCGCCCTGCCGATCGTCTGGCGACGGCTGCGCGGGGGACGCCTAGCCTGATGTCCGAGAAATGCGCATTCAAGATGATGCTCAAACCCGGCATGAAGGCCGAGTACAAAAAGCGCCACGATGAAATCTGGCCGTCGCTTGTCGCGTTGCTGAAGCAGGCCGGCATCTCCGACTACTCGATCCATCTCGACGACGAGACGAACATCCTGTTCGGCGTGCTGTGGCGGCGCGATGGTCACGGCATGGCCGATCTGCCGAAGCATCCTGTGATGCAGCGCTGGTGGGCCCATATGGCCGACACCATGGAGACGAAACCGGACAACGAACCAGTGGCCGTTGCGCTGGAAATAATGTTCCATATGGAATGAGCGCGATCCGCCACGTCGCCGTCATCGATATCGGCAAGACCAACGCCAAGGTGGCGCTGGTCGATCTCGCCACATTGAGCGAGGTGGCGCTGCGCCGCGTGGCGAACGCGCCGTTGCGGCAAGCGCCCTACCCGCACCACGATGTCGAAGCGCTGTGGGCGTTCACCCTCGACAGCCTTGCCGACCTCAACCGCGAACAGCGCATCGACGCCATTTCAATCACCACCCATGGCGCGACCGGCGTGCTGGTCGATGCTCCCGGCGAACTCGTGCTGCCGGTTCTCGACTATGAATTCGACGGCCCCGATGAACTCGCGGCGGACTATGACGCGATCCGCCCGCCTTTCGCCGAGACCGGCACGCCGCGCCTGCCGCTCGGCCTCAATCTCGGTGCGCAATTCTTCTGGCAGCAACAAAGTTTCCCGACGGAGTTCGCCAGGGCCGCCGCGATGCTGATGTACCCGCAATACTGGGCGCTGCGTCTGACCGGCGTCGCCGCCAACGAGGTCACGTCGCTCGGCTGCCACACCGATCTGTGGAACCCCTGGACAGCGGATTTTTCAGCGCTGGTCGACCGCCTGGGCTGGCGCGACCTGATGGCGCCCGTGCGGCCGGCCAGGGACCGCCTTGGCCCGATCCTGCCCGTGCTTGCGCAGCGCACCGGGCTCGATCCTCAAACGCCTGTCTTTTGCGGCCTGCACGATTCCAACGCCTCCCTGTTGCCGCATCTCCTGTCCGACGCCCCGCCCTTCTCGGTGGTCTCGACCGGCACCTGGGTGGTATCGATGGCGGTCGCCGGCAGGACAGTGGCGCTCGACCCGGCAAGGGATACGCTGGTCAACGTCAACGCGCTCGGCGATCCCGTGCCCTCGGCGCGTTTCATGGGCGGCCGGGAATTCTCGCTGCTGACCGAAGGCGCGGCGCAGGACTGGAGCGACAACGACGTCGCCGCCGTGCTGGCGCGCAAGACCCTACTTTTGCCTTCGACCCAGCAGGGCTCAGGGCCGTTTCCGCACCATGCGGCCGCATGGCGCAAGGGCGAGGCCATCCCTCCCGGCCAGCGCTTTGCCGCCATTTCCTTCTACCTGGCGCTGATGACCGCCACTTGCCTCGACCTGATCGGCGGCGGTGGCCCGACGACGGTCGAGGGACCCTTTGCGCGCAACCAATTGTTCAGGCGGATGCTTGCCGCGAGCACTGGCCGTGCGGTCATCGCATCGGAAGCCGCGACGGGCACCAGCATCGGGGCCGCCCTGCTGGCATCGGATCAGGGAGCCGCGCATGGTAAGGGCCAAACACAAGAGCCGCCGGCCGATCCGGCCTGGGCGGAGTATGCGCGCGCGTGGCAGGCGGCGGTCGAGGCAGTTGGCTGATCAGAGGATCCGCTTGCCGAAGGCCGACATGACGAAATTGACCGCGTCGATTCGGCGACACCGCCGCGGCATGGCGCGCGCCACTTGCGGCATGCCGCACATACCCTTGGTGACGCCGAACACCTTGATATGAGACAGCGCGCAGCGCTCGACGATGGTGCGCGCGTTGCACTCAGTGCGGCCAAGGTCGATGGCGACTTGCGGGCCCGACATTTTATCCCCTGTAGACCAGTCCCTGCGGATCGATCTCCGGCTTGCGGCCGGCAACGAGGTCGGCGAGGAATTTTCCCGAACCGCAGGCCATGGTCCAGCCGACATGGCCGTGGCCTGTGTCGAGATAAAGGTTGCGGTATTTCGCCTGGCCGATGACCGGCACCGAGTTCGGCATCATTGGCCGCAAACCGGCCCACAGCTCCGCCTTCTTCTCGTCGAAGGCGCCGGGGAACAGGTCCTTGCCGGTCCTGAACATGGTGGCAAAGTCGCTGGGCTTGTGGGTGCGGTCGAAGCCGGTGAATTCTGCGGTCGAAGCCAACCGCAATCGATTGCCAAGCCGCGAATAAGCCATCAGCTGGTCCTCGTCGGCGCCGCCCATGGTCGGGCCCTTGCTCTCGTCATCCAGGGGAATCGTCGCCGTATAACCTTTCACGGGATAGACCGGCAGGTCGATGCCGTAGCGACGGCCGAGCAGCCCACTTTCCGGACCCATCGATAGGACGACGGCGTCACCGGTGACCGGTCCGGCCGAGGTCATCACGGCGCGCACCCGGTCGCCCTCGATGTCGAAGCCCTCGACCGTGGTGCCGTAGCGAAACCTCACGCCGAGCTTTTCGGCGGCATAGGCGGCCAGATTTTCCACGAACTGCCGAGAATCGCCCGTCTGGTCGATCGGCGAATAGACGCCGCCGGCGATCTTTTCCTTGACGCCTGCAAGGCCCGGTTCCAGTTCGACCAGCCGATCGCGGCCGACGATCTCGATCGGCAGGCCATGCTCGGCCAGATAGCGATAATTGTCGGTGCCAGTGTCGAGGCTGTGCTGCGAGCGGAAGAAATACAGGATGCCCTTCTTGCGCTCGTCATAATGGATGCCGGTGTCACTGGAGATGGCGTTGATGCAGTCGCGCGAATAGAGCGCGAGCCGCAGCTTGACCCGGCTGTTGGCGCGCAGGCGGGCCACCGTGCACTGGCGCAGGAAGCGCAGACTCCAGGCGAGGAAATAGGGATCGAAGCGCAACCGCACCTTGATGCCGAGATCATGATTGTAGAGCCCGCGCAGGAAGGTCTTAAGTGCCGCCGGCGAGGCCCAGGCGGTGGCATCGCCCGGAGACACCAGCCCGGCATTCGACTGGCTGGTGCCCCGCGCCGGCGCCGGATGGCGCTCGATCACGGTGACCTCATGGCCGTCGGCGGCCAGGTAATAGGCGGCCGCCGTACCGACGACGCCGGCTCCAAGCACCGTTATCTTCATGCCATCCCCCAAAGCTCTTCCCGGCACGGCGCCTCCACGCCGTGTCGCGAATGCTTCCATAGCGCGTCGCCACGCGCCTTGCGAGCCCTTGGAGAAAGCGAGCTCAGCCCCGTGCGGAATTCTTGCTGGTCAGGATGCGCTCCCAGGCCAGCGCGTCGTTGACGATCTGGTCGAGATCGTCGCGCTGCGGGGTCCAGCCGAGTTCGGACCGCGCGAGATCGGAATTGGCGACCACCGCCGCGGCATCGCCGGGACGCCGGTCGCCCATCCTGACCTCGAAATCATGCCCGTAGGCGCGCCGCACGCTGTCGATCACTTCGAGCACCGAATAGCCATGGCTGTAGCCGCAATTGGCGACGAGGCTGGCGCCGCCGGCGCGCAGCCGCTGCAAGGCAAGGCGATGCGCGGCGGCCAGATCGCTGACATGGATATAGTCGCGCATGCAGGTGCCGTCGGGCGTCGGATAATCGGTGCCGAAGACCTGCATGAAGGGACGCTTGCCGAGCGCGGTCTCGCAGGCGACCTTGATCAGATGGGTGGCGCCCGGGGTGGACTGGCCGGTGCGGCCCTTCGGGTCGGCGCCGGCGACGTTGAAATAGCGCAGCGCCGTGTAGCGAATGTCGTGCGCAAGGCCCGCGTCGCGCAGCATCCACTCGCTCATCAGCTTGGACAGGCCATAAGGCGATTCGGGCGCCAGGCGGGCATCCTCGCGCACCGGTTCCAGGCCGGCGCCGCCATAGACGGCAGCTGTCGAGGAAAAGATGAAGTTCGGCACGCCTTCGCGCACTGCAGTTTCAATCAGCGTGCGGGTCTTCGAGGTGTTGTTCTCATAGTAGGCGAGCGGGTCGGCGACCGATTCCGGCACCACGATGGAGCCGGCGAAATGGATGATCGCGTCGACCTTGTTCTCCCTGATGACCGAGCCGACCAATTCCTTGTCGGCGACATCGCCGACGACCAGCTTTGCCTCCGGCGCCACGGCCCATTCGAAGCCGGTGGAAAGGCGGTCGAGAACGACCACGCTTTCGCCCGCATCCAGCAATTCCCAGACCATATGGCTGCCGATATAGCCGGCGCCACCTGTCACCAAAACCGCCATCCAAATCCTCGCTTACCCAGATTTATCGGAAACTGTCTCAACAACCGCCTTACTGGAAAGTCCGCCGTCTGCCCATTAAAACCTAAGGTAACCAGCGTTCACTTGATGTGGCATCGTGCGGAAACAAAAGTGAACCAAAGAGCGTGCCACGGATTGGGAATAGGCCACGATCCGCCATCGTTAGGAACAGGTCCGGGGCGTGGCATTTTGACCAAATCGGCCCGGTGGACGACCAAAACACCAATGATTATGATCCCGCGCAAAATTGGGAAGCCTACATGAATTACCAGCGGTTCTTCGAGGACGCGATCGACCAGCTCCATGCCGAGCGTCGCTACCGCGTCTTCGCCGATCTAGAGCGCATCGCGGGCAAGTTTCCGCGCGCCATCTGGCGTTCCAACGGCCGCGCCGAGGAAATCACCGTCTGGTGCTCCAACGACTATCTTGGCATGGGCCAGCACGCCGACGTCATCGCCGCGTTCCAGAGCGCGGCCGGCAAGATGGGCTCTGGCGCCGGCGGCACCCGCAACATTTCCGGCACGTCCAACCCGCTGGTCGAACTCGAGCATGAGC
>NZ_SRUT01000088.1:0-387 GCF_004791315.1 Mesorhizobium sp. M8A.F.Ca.ET.208.01.1.1 | reverse complement strand
TCTTCCGATCTAGTGCATCTTGGAATGGATTATTCTCTAATCCATCATCGTTATTCATATATTTTTTCAAATCTTTTTTGTTCACTTTATCTGATTTTTTATTTTTATGACGTTTATCCATTTGTGCTTGTGTTTCAGTATGGCCACACACACAACGATAAACCGCTTCTTTGCCTTTTCCAAACAACATCATTTTTTTGTGACAATTTGGACAACGTGCATTGGTTTTTCTTTGAATATTCTTTTTAGTTTTACATTTAGGATCCTGACAAACGAGCATTTGACCATTTCTAGTTTTAACTTTAATCATAAATTTGCCACATGTAGGACATTCTGTTGTTGTTAAATTATCGTGTTTATAATTTTGTTCACTTTTTTTAATTTCAT
>NZ_SRUT01000087.1:0-387 GCF_004791315.1 Mesorhizobium sp. M8A.F.Ca.ET.208.01.1.1 | reverse complement strand
GTCCCACAGAGTGTAGTCGATCGGCTCAAACATGCCGGCCTGACTCATAGGGGGATATGCCTGCCCCTGAACGAACGCTGTGTCCCAATTGACCCGCCCAGCTTCGTTCATTGCCTTGACCTGCGGCTCGGAGAAATCGGCCGTCACGTCGACCACCTTGATGCCGGTCACCTCGCTGAAAGGCTCTAAGACCCGTTTGCGAAAACCTTCCGTGAACGAACCGCCAAAAGAAAACACGACGACCTCACCACTTCCGGCGAGCTTGTCCTGTGCGAAGGCGGTGGTTGCCCGAGCAATCGCCGGGACGGCCATCGCGGCTGCCGCCGTCTGGAGCAGGGTCCGACGACTCAAGCCGGACCGCGGAGATCCATGGTTCGTTGATCTAGA
>NZ_SRUT01000086.1:0-387 GCF_004791315.1 Mesorhizobium sp. M8A.F.Ca.ET.208.01.1.1 | reverse complement strand
GCAATCCCTGTATCGGCAATAGGCGAAGGATCAGAACAAGATAAGAGCGACGTAAGGACTGTTGGCCGCCTCTTCCGTAATTCTCCATCTGCCTGGCGAGCCAAGCTGCAGTTTAGCTCAGCGGCCCCAGGGATGTCACCGGCACCCGACCTGGTCGGGCGTCCAGAGGGCATTTGAACCCCAGATCAAGGAGATTGTGAAATGCACAAATACATCATCGAACGGGAAATTCCCAAGGTTGGCACCTTCGAGCGCGAGCAGCTTCGCGACGCCTCCAAGGCCTCGAATGCCGTTCTCGCCGAGCTCGGCCCGGACATCCAGTGGGTGGAATCCTTCGTGACGGACGACAAGACCTTTTGCGTCTACCTCGCCAAGGATGAGGCGATC
>NZ_SRUT01000085.1:0-388 GCF_004791315.1 Mesorhizobium sp. M8A.F.Ca.ET.208.01.1.1 | reverse complement strand
CCGAGATGGTCGTGGTTACCGGGGCCTGCATCCTGCTGATCCTGGGGCAGTTTGTGCGCAAGGGGCAGGAACATTTCCTCGTCTGGGCCTCAGTCGCAGTCGTGCTGATTGCCGCCTTGGGGACATTGATGCTCGCGGGCGAGGTGCGGCCGGCCTACTCGGGCATGTTCATCGCCGACCGCTTCGCGGTCTTCTTCAAGATCGTGTTCTACATAGCTACAGTCCTGACATTCCTTCTTTCGCAAAAATATGCCGAGATCGAAGGGATCGGGCGCAGTGAATACTATGTACTGCTGCTCCTGGCGCTTTCGGGAATGATGATCATGGCCTCGGCGACCGACCTCCTGTCGATCTATGTGGGCCTCGAACTGATGGTGCTCTGCACCTA
>NZ_SRUT01000084.1:0-389 GCF_004791315.1 Mesorhizobium sp. M8A.F.Ca.ET.208.01.1.1 | reverse complement strand
ATGGTACGCAAGCTATGACTGCACAAGGTGTAATTAATTATATAGAAGCGGAAGATATTGGTTACCAAGCGGAGTGGATTGCTGCACTTACGCATCAAGCATTAAATGGTATTACTGATGCATATCATGAAAAAGTGCATCGCGTCCGAAATTTTCGAGAACAGATAGATGTTGCTTCGCGCATGTTAGACTGGCTTGAAGGTTCTAAATTAACAACGACACAGGGAGAAATTCGTGTACAAGATGCTTATACATTACGCTGTATTCCACAAATACATGGCGCAAGCTTCCAAGTTTTTAATTATGTAAAAGAAAAGCTTGAATTTGAAATGAATGCGGCGAACGATAATCCATTAATATTTGATGAAGATGATGAGACCTTAGTTATT
>NZ_SRUT01000083.1:0-389 GCF_004791315.1 Mesorhizobium sp. M8A.F.Ca.ET.208.01.1.1 | reverse complement strand
AAACAAGAGATGATGCTGTTGGTGAAGCTTATGATAAAGTCGCAAGAACGATTGGCTTAGGTTATCCAGGTGGGCCACAAGTTGATCAATTAGCAGCAAATGGTCAAGATTGTTATAACTTCCCAAGAGTTTGGTTAGAGGCAAATAGTTACGATTTTAGTTTTAGCGGGTTGAAAAGTGCAGTGATAAATAAATTGCATAATTTACGACAAAAAGGGTCTGAAATAAAGCCTGAAGATGTTGCAACGAGTTTTCAAAATAGTGTTGTAGAAGTATTAGTTGGAAAAGCAGTGTCAGCTTGTGAGGCTTATGATGTGAAACATTTAATTGTAGCTGGTGGTGTCGCAAGTAATAAAGGTTTAAGAGCAGCGCTTAATAATGCATCTAAG
>NZ_SRUT01000082.1:0-391 GCF_004791315.1 Mesorhizobium sp. M8A.F.Ca.ET.208.01.1.1 | reverse complement strand
CTCACGCACGCACTCGATTACTTGAACCGGTGGAGTGCGTCGCCGCCGGAATCGATGGCGCAAGCGGAACAGGCCGCAACACAGGCGGTAGCGCTGGATGGCAGCGATCCCTGGGCGCACTGGGCGCTGGGTATCGTCAAGCTGTACACACGACGGCACGATGAGGCCATCAGCGAGGCCGAGCGCGCGATAGTCCTCAATCCGAACTTCGCCGAAGGGTACGTCATTCTCGGCGAGGCGCTGCACTATTCGGGCAGATCCGAAGAGGCCCTGGAAAGTTTCGCCCGGGGGAAGAGCTTGAATCCATACTTCCCGGATGTGCTTCTGCACTTCCAGGCTTTGGCCTTGTTTCAACTGGGAAGGTACGAAGAGGCCGTTGACCTCTTGATGC
>NZ_SRUT01000081.1:0-392 GCF_004791315.1 Mesorhizobium sp. M8A.F.Ca.ET.208.01.1.1 | reverse complement strand
TTCACTGCAGCCGTGAGCAACGGCGGGCAGACTCTGACCATCAGCCAGGGCGCCACCGCAGTGTTGTTGATCCAACTCGCCGATACAAGCTCGGGCAACTACACCGTCACGCAGTTGCACGCGATCGACCATCCCGCGGGGCTGAACGAGAACAACGTCTCCTTCACGGTCAACTATGTCACCACCGATGGCGACGGCGACACTGCCACCGGGTCGCTGGCAATCAATGTGAATGACGACACGCCGACGATCAGCAACATCCAGGACGCAATCATGCCGAACGTCAACAATACCGACGTTCACGGCACCTGGACGCCGTCCTTCGGCGCAGACGGCCCAAGCGCGACGTCTGCGATCAGCCTGGCGATGGGGACCGCGCCCAGCGGACTGAC
>NZ_SRUT01000080.1:0-392 GCF_004791315.1 Mesorhizobium sp. M8A.F.Ca.ET.208.01.1.1 | reverse complement strand
CGGCGGCGCCGGTGATGTGGATGCCGCGCTCCACCGTCTCCTGCTTCTGCTCGGACTCCAGCGAGGCCACGAGCTGCTTGCCCACGGCACCGTCGCCGCTCTTCACCCTGAACACCAGGATGCCCTGCGATCCGCCGCCCCATTCGTCATGCGTGGCATAGGCCAGCATATCGACCTGGTCCTCGGCGTCGGCGCTCTTCGGCACGTCCATCTGAAGCCGCGGCAGATCCTTGCCCTCGATCGGCTCGCCCGTCGCGACCGGCTTGCCGTCCAGGATCAGTCGTCCCAGCGCCGGCGGCCTTTCGATGCTGATGGTGACCGCGCCACCGTCGACATCGACCGGCTGCGGCAGGTCGAGCGCGACAGGCCCGACGCCCGACGGCACGACCTTC
>NZ_SRUT01000079.1:0-393 GCF_004791315.1 Mesorhizobium sp. M8A.F.Ca.ET.208.01.1.1 | reverse complement strand
ATACACAACAGATAAATCAGGAGAAGTCATTGATTCACAAGTAATTCATGAAGGATCACGTGGAGACGATCTTGTTTTAAGTATTGATATTGATTTACAAAAGAAAACAGAAGAGTATTTGGAAAAACAAATAAGCAAATTACGTAGTGAAGGTGCTAAAGATATGGACAATGCTTTAGTGGTTGTCCAAAATCCTAATAATGGTGATATTTTAGCAATGGCTGGGAAACAAATTGATAAAAATGGTGATTTAACTGATTATGATATCGGAACGTTCACGTCACAATACGCTGTTGGATCGTCTGTTAAAGGGGGAACATTACTAGCAGGTTACCAAAACGATGCCATTAATGTTGGTGAGAAAATGGTTGATGAACCATTAAAATTTGCAGG
>NZ_SRUT01000007.1:0-257150 GCF_004791315.1 Mesorhizobium sp. M8A.F.Ca.ET.208.01.1.1 | reverse complement strand
TCAAGCGCTCACAGGCCGAGCGCGACGCCCAGCAGCAGCAGGCGACCCGGACCAAGCAGATCCTGTCCGCCGCCGGCCTGCCGGTGATGGAATCGCCGACCCACATCGTGCCGGTTCTGGTCGGCGATCCGGAGCTGTGCAAGATGGCCAGCGACCGGCTGCTTGGCGTGCACGGCATCTATATCCAGCCGATCAACTACCCGACCGTGCCGCGCGGCACCGAGCGGCTGCGCATCACGCCGACGCCATTCCATTCCGATGCGCTGATCGCCGAACTTCAGGACGCGCTGGTCGAAACCTGGGACGCGCTCGGCATCCCCTACGGTTCGGCGGGACGGCCGGCCGTCGCGAAAAGCGACCGGATCATTCCGCTGCTGGTGCCCAAGTCGGGCGGGTGAAGGCGAGCTTTGTCACCCTCTCGCCGTCATTAGAACCGCAGCGCTGCCCCTCATCCTGCCGGACATTTCTCCCCGTATAGTGACGGGGAGAAAGAGGCTGTCGCGGAGAGTTTCGCCAATCGCAAGCGTTGCAGAACAGGCGCCGGCGTTGCGGCCAGCCTTCTTCTCCTCGTCACTATACGGGGAGAAGGTGCCGGCAGGCGGATGAGGGGCGACGCTAACCGATAAAGGCAAGCAGCCTCAAACCGTCTTCATCCAGCCCGCCAGCCTGTGGGCCGCTTCCTCGAGCTGGTCCAGCCTCCGGTGGAAGCACAGCCTCAAAAACGCTTCGCCACCCGGGCCGAAGGCGGTGCCGGGTGCCAGGCCGACATTGGCCTTGTCGACGATGTCGAAGGCAGCGCTGCGTGAATCGGTGATCCCGTCGACCGTGAAGAACAGGTAGAAGGCGCCCTGCGGCACGGTGAACCGCGCCTTGCCGGTTTCGCCGAGAATGCCGCAGACCAGGTCGCGGGCCTTTCTCGCCCGCTCCACCTGTTCGGCGACGAAGGCATCGCCCTCGTCGAGCGCCGCGACCGCGCCGCGCTGCATGAACTGGGCGACGCCCGAGTTGGAATACTGGATCAGGTTCTCGAACACCTGCTGCAGGCTTGGATGCGTCTTGACCCAGCCGACCCGCCAGCCGGTCATCGCCCAGTTCTTGGAGAAACTGTTGACGAACAGGATGCGGTCTTCCGCCTCCGCGATGTCGAGGAACGACGGCGCGCGGCCGTGGCCATAGTGAAACAGCGAATAGATCTCGTCGGCGATGATCCACAGGCCCTTGGCGCGAGCGAGATCGAGGATCGCTCGCAAGGTCTCATGGTCGGCGGTCCAGCCGGTCGGATTGGACGGCGTGTTGATGAACAGCGCCTTCGTGCGCGGTGTGACCGCCGCCGCGATCTTCTCGACGTCGCATGACCAGCCATTTCCGGAATGGTCGAGCGTGACCGGCACCGGCACGGCCCCCGCGATCGCGGCGGCGGCGTCGAAATTCGGCCAGGCGGGCGACAGATAGATCACTTCATCGCCGGCGCCCGCAAGCGCGTCGAGCGCCAGCTGGATGGCATGCATGCCGGAGCCGGTGACGATGAATTGCTCCTCGGGGAAGGTCTTGCCGAAGTGCCTGGCGTAGTAACGCCCCAGCGCCTGCCTCAGATCGGGAATGCCCCTCTGCCAGGTGTAGAACGTCTCGCCGCCGGCCAGCGCCTTCGACGCGGCATCGGTGATGAATGACGGCGTCGGCAGGTCGCCCTCGCCGGCCCAGAGCGGGATCAGGCCTTCGCGCAATCTGCCGTAGTTGACGACGGCGACGATACCGCTTTCAGGCGCGGCCAGGGCCTCGGGGCGCAGGGTCTGGATCAGGGTCATTGGGCAGGTCCGTTGTCTCGGGCGTTCGTAAGGGCTGCTTACCAGATACGAAAACAGAAAACCCCGGCCGCGAACGACCGGGGTTTTGGTCCAGAAGAACCGTATCCGTCTATCGCCTGGCCAGCAAATCGCGGATTTCGGTCAGAAGCTGTACATCGGCGGGGGGCGGCGCGGCCGCCGGCGCCGGCTTTTCTTTTTCCAGGCGCCTGCGCATGTTGTTCACGGCCTTGACCATGAGGAAGATGATGAAGGCGAGGATGATGAAATTCAGCACCACGGTGATGAAGCTGCCATAGGCGAAAACAGCCCCTTGCTTCTTGGCGTCCGCCAGCGAGGTGGCGTTGACGGCCGAGGAAAGCCCAAAGAAGTAGTTGTTGAAGTCCAAACCGCCAAAAATCGCGCCGACAATCGGCATGATGATGTCGTTGACCAGGGAATCGACGATCTTGGAAAAGGCAGCGCCGATGATGACGCCGACGGCCAAGTCCATCACGTTACCCTTGGAAATGAATTCCTGGAATTCTTTCAGCATTCGACCCTCCTTGTCATGGCGGGCCGCACAGCCGTCCCATCCCTGCGGCACCGACCCGGCGACACCATAACAAAAACCTTGGGTTGCACCATCGGCTAAAAGAAGAAAGCAACCGCTTTCTCTTTACCCTGGGCAGCCGCGGAAATCATGGCCCGCATGCGCCGAAAGCCGTGATGGACTTGGCGCCCAAGCTGTGATTGCGTCTGACCGGCCAGGTTAAAATCGGCACAGGGAGGATCTTGCCGGCGTGCAAGGCTTGTTCATCGTCATCATTGCGATCGCCTATGTGACGCTGCTGTTCGCCATCGCCAGCCTGGGCGACCGCCGCTCGATGATGTCTGGACCCGGCCGCGCGCGGCCCTTCATCTATGCGCTCAGCCTTGCCATTTACTGCACGTCCTGGACCTTCTTCGGCTCGGTCGGCCTTTCCTCGGAACGCGGCCTCGAATTCCTCGGCATCTATACCGGCCCGGTGCTGGTGTTCGTGTTCGGCTTTCCATTGCTCAACCGCATCGTGCGGCTGGCCAAGACCGAGAAGATCACCTCGGTCGCCGACTTCCTCGGCGCGCGCTACGGCAAGAGCTTCACCGTGGCCGCCATCGCCACGCTGATCGCCACCATCGGCGCCGTGCCCTATATAGCCCTGCAACTGAAGGCGATCTCGGGATCGGTCAGCCTGATGGTCGAGCATTATACGGGCTCGCCGCCTTCCTTCGATCCCTTCGTCAGCGACATCTCGCTGGTCGTCGCCATGCTGCTTGCGCTGTTTGCGGTCCTGTTCGGCACACGCCATGCCGACGCCACCGAACACCAGGACGGGCTGGTGCTGGCGGTGGCGGTCGAGACGGTGGTCAAGCTCGCCGCTTTCCTGGCCATCGGCCTGATGGTCACCTTCCTGATCTTCGGCGGCCCCGGCGACATGTTCGACCGGCTGGCGCAGAATGGCCAGGTACGGCAGGCAATGGGCTATTCGACGTCGCTCGCCACCTGGCTGGTGCTGACCTGCCTGAGCGGCTTCGCCATCATCCTCTTGCCGCGGCAGTTCTACGTCACCATCGTCGAGAACCGCAGCGAGGCGGAACTGCGCACCGCGACATGGGTGTTCCCGCTCTACCTCGTGGCGATCAACCTGTTCGTGCTGCCGATCGCCTTTGCCGGCCTGACGCTGGTCGGGACAAGGACGAGCAGCGACCTTTACGTGCTGTCACTGCCGCTGTTCAGCGGCCACGATTTCCTGGCCATGGCCGCTTTCATCGGCGGCCTGTCGGCGGCAACCGCCATGGTCATCGTCGAGAGCGTGGCGCTGTCGATCATGATCTCCAACGACCTGATCATCCCGCTGTTCGTGCGCCGGCTGCTGCGGACGACCACTTCCGAAAACGAGGACTGGTCGACGCTTATCCTCAATGTACGGCGTGGAGCGATCTTCATCCTTTTGTTCATCGCCTTTCTCTACTATCGCGAGAGCACCAACAGCGCCCGGCTGTCCTCGATCGGCCTGATGTCCTTCGCGGCGATCGCGCAATTCGCGCCGGCGCTGGTCGGCGGGCTGATCTGGCGCGGCGCCAACGGCCGCGGCGCGGCGCTCGGCATGGTCGCCGGCATCCTGGTCTGGGGCTACACGCTGCTGGTGCCGTCGCTCGTCCCACCCGATACCGGCATCATCGTGCATGGACTGTTCGGCTTCGAGGCGCTGCGGCCACAGGCGCTGTTCGGCACCGTCGCCGAACCGCTGAACCATGGCGTGCTGTGGAGCCTGTCAATCAACGCGCTGTTCTTCGTCTTCGGCTCGCTGTCGCGCGCGTCGGTGCCGCTGGAGCGCATCCAGGCATCGATCTTCGTGCCGCGCGAAGCCGGCCCGATGCCAAGCCTGCGCCGCTTCCGCACGGCCATCACCGTCAACGACCTCAAGGATACCATCGCACGCTATCTCGGCGTCGAACGCACGGAACGCTCCTTTCAATCCTTCGAGAAGAGCAACGGCACCTCGCTGCACGGCAACGAGCAGGCGAGCATGGACGTCATCCGCTTTTCCGAGCAGCTTTTGGCCAGCGCCGTCGGCTCCTCCTCGGCGCGGCTGATCCTGTCGCTGCTGTTTCGCCGCCACGACCGCGAATCCCGCGACGCCTTCCGCCTGCTCGACGACGCCACGGAAGCGCTGCAGCACAATCGCGACCTGCTGCAGATCGCGCTCGACCAGATGGAGCAAGGCATCACCGTCTTCGACCGCGATTTCCGGCTGATCTGCTGGAACAGGCAATACCGGGCGCTGTTCGACCTGCCCGACGAGATGGGCCAGGTCGGCGTTTCGCTCGACCAGATCCTTCGCCATCTCGCCGAGCGCGGCGACATCCCCGCCGACCAGCGCGTGGCGATGCTCAACCGGCTGACCAGCTTCGTCAGCCCCTGGCAGATGGAGCTGAAGACCAGCGGCCGTATCCTCGAGCTGCGCTCCAACCCGATGCCCGATGGCGGCATCGTTGCCACCTATGCCGACATCTCCGGACGCGTCGAGCAGGACCTCGCGCTGAAGCGCGCCAATGAATCGCTGGAACAGCGCGTCAAGACCCGCACCATCGAGCTGACCAGGGTCAACGAGGAATTGACCCGGGTCAACGAGGAACTGGCGCAGGCACAGATGCTCGCCGAGGAGGCCAATCTCGGCAAGACGCGCTTCCTTGCCGCCGCCGGTCACGACATCCTGCAGCCCTTGAATGCCGCCCGGCTCTATTGTTCCTCGCTGATCGAGAAGGCCGGCAAGGGTCCGGCCGGCAAGGCGGCCATCAACATCGAATCCTCGCTGGAATCGGTCGAGACCATTCTGGGTGCCGTGCTCGACATTTCGCGCCTCGATGCCGGCGCGATGAAGCCGGACGACACCGCCTTCAGCCTTGATGGCCTGCTGCGCCAGATCGGCAATGATTTTCGTCCACTGGCCGCGGAGAAAAAGCTTGGCCTGACGATCATGCCGTCGTCGCTGACGGTAACGACGGACCGTAACCTGTTGCGCCGCCTGATCCAGAATCTTGTCTCCAACGCCATCAAATACACCCGCCAGGGCCACATCCTGGTCGGTGTGCGGCGGCGTGGCGAATTGGCGGAGATCCAGGTCATCGACACCGGCATCGGCATTGCCGGCGACAAGCTGAACACCGTCTTTCATGAGTTCACCCGCCTGGACGAAGGCGCCCGCGAAGCCGAAGGTCTTGGCCTCGGCCTCTCCATCGTCGACCGCATCGCCAGGGTATTGCGGCTCGAGATTCGCATCTTCTCCAACCCGGGCAAGGGCACGCGCTTTTCCGTCATCCTGCCGGTGACAGCCGCGCAGGAGTCGCGACGCGAGGTCGAGACCCGGGCGCCGGCCCGCGCGGCGGCTTCGCTGTCGGGGCTGCATGTGCTGTGCATCGACAATGACATCCGTATCCTCGAAGGCATGCGGCTGCTGCTGGAAGGCTGGGGCTGCAACGTCGCCACGGCGACCGGCTCGGGGGATCTGGAGAAGGTCGCGGTCCAACGTCCGGACATCGTGCTTGCCGACTACCATCTCGACCGTGAAACCGGACTCGACGTTATCATCAAGCTGAGGGCGACGCACGGTGACGACCTGCCGGCCGTGCTGGTCACGGCCGACCGCTCCAACGAGGTGCGGGCAGCCGCGGCGAGCCTCGACATCCCGATGATCAACAAACCGCTGAAGCCGGCGGTGCTGCGGTCGATGATGGCCAGGTTCAGGCCGATGGTGCGGGCGGCGGAGTGACGCCGGAGCTGTCGGTGCGGCTCGGCTGAACACCCCGGCAAGGACGACGACCCGATCAGCATGCTGCTCATCGAGCAGCCGTAGGCGTTAACGTCAGACGACGCGCAATCCGGCCATCATCGCTGAAACGGGCACGGGACTTACGCGTCGGACAGATTGTCGGCCCCTTGCGAGTTGCGGAACCGGGGCCGCGTGGCGGTGGCCGTTGCCGGCGGGCGATGCTCGCGAAAGGCCATGGCCAGCGTGCGCAGTGCCTCGCGCGACTTGATGTCCGAAAGCGTCGAAAGCAGCACGATCTCGGATGCCGGCAGTGGCGGCAGCCCGAATTTCCGGCTGACCTCGATCGTTCCGGGCGGCGCCAGCCGGCAGGAAAAGACCGATGTGGCGAGGCCGGCGGTGACGGCCTCGGCCACCGCAAAGGAGCCGCAGCCAAGGAACACTTCCGTCCAAGGAATTCCGACCGCGTCGAGCGCGCCGGTCGCGATGTTGCGGATGCCGCAGGATGGCGAGGATGCGGCCAGGTGCAGCGGCTCGCCGGCCCGGTGGACGAAACCCGGAGCGGCGTACCAGCCGAAATGCTCCGGCGCTAGCACCTCGCCATCGCGACGGTCGTCCTCACGGCGGATGATCGCCGCATCGAGCTCGCCGCGGTCGAACGCGTCGAGCAGATCGTGTGAATCATCGAGCCGAACCTCGATGGTGAGGGCAGGATCATGCGCGTTGAGCCGCGCCAGCAGGGTCGGAACCTCGGCGCCGCCGACATGGGTGGCGATGCCGAGCCTGAAGCGGCGGCGGACAGCGGTCAGGCTCGCGACGGCGCGGTCGTGCGCGGCAAGGAAATCGCGCGCCGGCTCCAGGAATATTTCGCCTCGCGTGGAAAGTCGGACCAGCCGGGGCGTCCGCTCGATCAGTCTCTGGCCAAGCCGGTCCTCAAGCCGCTTCAGCCTGACGCTGACCGCGCCTTGCGTGCTGCCGAGCGCTTCGGCGGCACGCGTGAAGCTACGGAGATCCGCAACGGTGACGAACGCCTTCACCGCTTCTACGTCCAGCGTCATGTCAGCTATCTCGCTTTGTTGTCACTGAAATAGCCAACCATGCAATTTTCAAATGATCAAGCCTGCCCTAACTGTGCAGTGCATGGCAGGCGTCAGCAGATCGCCGCGCCCGGGAATTCGAAAGGTTTGACCATGGCTGTCCTCACCCGCCGAGGCATCGTCGTCCTGTTTGCCGCTTGCCTGGCATGCCTGATGTTCGGGCTGGAGATTTCAAGCGTCCCCGCCATCCTGCCGACGCTGGAAGAAGTGTTGCACGCGGACTTCAGGCAATTGCAGTGGGTGATGAACGCCTACACGATCGCGGTCACCACCGTGCTGATGGCGGTCGGCACCATCGCCGACCGTTACGGGCGCAAGCGCGTCTTCCTGGTCTCCATCGCCGCCTTCGGCCTGACGTCGCTGATCTGCGGCCTGGCGGACGACGTATCCACCTTGATCGTCGCCCGGTTTCTGCAGGGCCTGAGCGGCGGCGCGATGCTGATTTGTCAGCTCGCCGTTCTGTCGCACGAATTCAGGGAAGGCCGCGAGCGCGCGGTGGCCTGGGGATGGTGGGGCGTCATCTTCGGTGTCGGTCTTGGCTTCGGGCCCATCGTCGGTGGCGGCATCGTCGCGATCTCGAGCTGGGAATGGGTGTTCCTCATCCATGTGCCGGCAACAGTCATGGCGTTTGTGCTGGCATTGACCGGCGTCCATGAATCGAAAGATCCACAGGCGGGCAAGCTCGACCTGGCGGGCATCGTGACGCTGTCGCCATCGGTCTTTTGCCTCGTCTTCTACATCACGCAAGGACCGGATCTCGGTTTCGCCAGTCCGACGGCACTGGTGATCCTCGGTGTCTCGATCGCGAGCTTCATCGCCTTCCTCATCGCCGAAAGGATCAGCAAGCGGCCGATGTTTGATTTCTCGGTCTTCCGGATCCGGCCGTTTTCCGGCGCCATCGTCGGCTCGGCGGCGATGAACCTCTCCTACTGGCCTTTCATGATCTACCTACCGATCTGGTTCCATGCCGGGCTCGGCTATGACAGCCTTTCCACCGGCCTTGCCTTGCTCGCTTACACACTGCCGACGCTCATGATGCCGCCCTTGGCGGAGCGGCTTTCGCTGCGCTACCAGCCTGGCGTTGTCATCCCGGCGGGGCTCGCCGTCATCGGCGTGGGGTTCATCGCGATGAAGTTCGGCAGCGCGGCCGCCGAGGCCAGCTGGCTGACGATGCTGTCTGGCTGCCTGATCGCCGGAACCGGCCTCGGGATCACCAACACGCCCGTCACCAACACGACGACGGGTTCGGTTTCGAGCGACCGCGCCGGCATGGCGTCGGGCATCGACATGAGCGCCCGCATGGTTTCGCTGGCGCTGAACATAGCGGTGATGGGCTTCATCCTTGCAAGCGGCGTGCTGGCACATCTCAGCCGAGTGCTGCCCGACCTCGATGCCGCCCAGCTGCGTCTCGCCGCCGAAGGGATCGCAGCCGGAAATCCCATCCCTGGTCTACCCGATCCGGTCATGCGCGACGCGCTGCGAAATGGCTTTGGCTGGGTGATGCTCTATGGCGGCATCGGCGTCTGGATCATGGCCGCCGTCAGTTTCATGGTCTTCAGCGTCCGGCCGGTGCGGCGAGCCGAAGTTGAGTGTTCCGATTGAGCCGAGGACGCCGGCGCTCAGCCCGCCGGCTGCAGGGGGTCGCTGCCGATCTTGGACAGCAGGATCACCGCCTGGGTGCGGCTGTCGACGCCGAGCTTCTGCAATATGGCCGAGACATGCGCCTTGATCGTGGCCTCGGAGACGCCGAGCTCATAGGCGATCTGCTTGTTGAGCAGGCCCTCGGCCAGCATGCCCAGCACGCGGGTCTGCTGCGGCGTCAGCGCCTGCAGCCGTTTGATCAGGTCCGATATTTCGGGATCGCGTTCGACGCCGAGATCGACGCCGACGGGTGCCGCGATATCGCCCGCAAGCACCGACTGCACCGCGCCGCGGATTTCCTCCATGCTGGCCGACTTCGAGATGAAACCGGAAGCGCCGAGATCGAGCGCGCGCCGGATGGTCGCCGGATCGTCATGCGCCGACACCACGACCAGCGGCACCGCCGGATGGATGCCGCGCAACGAGATCAGGCCGGAGAGGCCGCTGGCGCCAGGCATCGACAGGTCGAGCAGCACCAGATCGACATCTTCATTGGCCACGACCAGCGCCTTGGCACTCTCGAAATCACCGGCCTCGTGAATGGCGGTGACATTGCCGATGCCGGCAAGCGCCTCGCGCAGGGCGCCGCGAAACAGCGGATGATCGTCGGCGATGACGAAAGAATAGCCTGACGGCAAATGTCCCTCCCCGAATCCCCGATTTACTGCTTTTTGCGGGATCAGTCGGATGATTATGAGGGGCAGCGCGCTGTTTTCAAGCGGCAAAGCCAACGCGCCGCGTTTTCCTTGTCTCTGGCGCTCAAGTCTTCTGCGAGTTGAGCTGGGCGCCGCCGCCGCTGTCCTTGTCCATATCCTTGACGATGCCCATGAAGCCCTTCAGGAAGCGCTCCATGTAGCTCATCGTCTTGTTGAAATCCTCCTCGCTCGGCAGTTTCGATTCGAGGCGGGCCGAGAGCGAGTTCTCGAGCCTGGTGACGCGCTCGTCCATTGCCTTCATCGAGGTCTGCAAGCGGTCGACCTCGTCCTGGTAAGCGGCGCGTTCATCGGCCGCCATCTTGCAGACGAGCTGGCCCGAACGCTCTTCGCAGATCGACATCGCGCCGGTCTGCGTATCCATGCGGATATAGCCGGTGGCCGACTTTTCCAGCCGGTAGCGGTCGGTTTCTTCCGAATAAGCTGAAGCCGCGACCAGTGAAACGAGCGCGGCGGGGATCAAGATGTGCTGCAGACGCATGTCGTCCTCCATGGCCAAAGCCTGAAATATCGCATCTTTGCGCCGGAAATGGGGAAGACCCTTGGCCTGGCCTTCCCCGCACGACTGGTTCGGATTATAGCGCAACCATGTCACAGATTATCTACAAGATAACTCCGCAAGCGCCTTGGCGCGAGGCCGAAGCCAATGGCCGCTTCACCGGAGCGCCAATCGACATCGCCGACGGCTTCATCCATTTCTCGACGGCAGAGCAGGCCGCGGAAACCGCAGCAAAGCATTTTTCTGGCCAGACCGACCTTCTGCTGGTCGCCGTCGACGGTGCCAGCCTGGGTGATGCGCTGAAATACGAGGTCTCGCGCGGCGGCGCGCTGTTTCCGCATCTCTACGGCGTGCTCGACCCGAAGGCGGTGCTGTGGGTCAAGCCACTGCCGCTCGGTGCCGACGGTAGCCACCAGTTCCCGGCCCTGGAGGGGCAATGAGCGTGCTCGACCGGATCGGCCAGAAGCTGCTGTTCACCTTCGATCCGGAAACCGCGCACGGCCTATCGATCGCGGCATTGCGCTGCGGCCTGCCGGTCGGCGCGCGGACGGTACGCGACACAAGGCTGAAGACCAGCCTTTGCGGTCTCGATTTCCCCAATCCGCTTGGCATGGCGGCCGGCTACGACAAGAACGCCGAGGTGCCCGACGCGCTGCTTGGGCTGGGCTTCGGCTTCGCCGAGGCCGGCACAGTCACCCCGCTGCCGCAGGCCGGCAATCCGAAGCCGCGCATCTTTCGGCTGACATCGGATGAAGCCGTCATCAATCGGCTGGGCTTCAACAATGAGGGCCACGCGGCGGCCGAAAAACGCCTTGCCGCGCGCAAGGGGCGCGGTGGCATCGTCGGCGTCAACATCGGTGCCAACAAGGACAGCACCGACCGCGTCGGCGACTATGAGCGCGGGGTTGCCCGCTTCGCTGCCCATGCCAGCTATCTCACCGTCAACATTTCCTCGCCCAACACGCCCGGGCTGCGCACCATGCAGGCGCGAGAACAGCTTGGCGAGCTTTTGTCCCGCGTCATGGCCGCGCGTGCCACAGCAATCGCGCGGCCGCCGGTCTTCCTCAAGATCGCGCCGGATCTGGTCGAGGCCGAACTGGAGGATATCGCCGCCGAAGTCATGGAGAAAAGGATCGACGGCATCATCGTTTCCAACACCACGATTTCCCGGCCGGCGCTGCGCAGCGGCAATGCCTCGCGGGAGACCGGCGGGCTTTCGGGAAAGCCGCTGTTCGAGCGCTCGACCATCGTGCTGGCAAAAATGCGCAAGCTCGTCGGGCCGGACATGGCCATCATCGGCGTCGGCGGCGTCAACTCCGCCGAAACCGCACTGGAAAAGATCCGTGCCGGCGCCGATCTCGTCCAGCTCTACACCGGCATGATCTATGCGGGACCGGCGCTGCCGGGCCGGATCGTCGCCGGTATGGCGCGTTTTGCCGAGTCAGAGAAACTCAGGTCGATCCGCGAGTTGCGCGACAGTCATCTCCATCGATGGGCGTCGAAGCCGCTCAGCTGAACGCGGTTTGCATCCGCAGCCGCAGAATTGTCAGCAGGCTCAATCCCCGCACTAGCAGGAAGACGTGCAGTGCTGCCCACAGACCGGCATTGCCGAAGGAGGGCGCCAGCGTGATCAGCGCGGCGGCAAAGACTAGGAATGACAACAGCATCATGTTGCGCATGTCGCGCGACCATGTCGCGCCGATGAAGACCCCGTCCATCTGGAAGGCAAGCACGCCACTCAGCGCGGTGAACGCCGCCCACGGCAGATACACATCGGCCACCGCGCGGACCTCCTGGGATGTCGTCACGACAGCGACCAGATTGGCACCCGCCAGCAACAGCACCAATGTCGCGCCACCGGCCAAGCCGAAGCCCCAGAACAGGGTCAGACGCACCGCCTGCCGGAAGGGTAGTGCCGCCCGCGCGCCGATGGCGCGGCCGGCGAGCTGTTCGGCGGCGGTAGCAAAACCGTCGAGGAAATAGCCGGCGACGAGAAAGAAATTCATCAGCACCGCATTGGCGGCGAGCGTCACCGTGCCGAACTCAGCGCCCTGGCGGGTGAACAGCGCGAAGGCGGCAAGCAGCGAGAACGAGCGGATCATGATGTCGCGGTTGAGCGACAGCATGCGCAGGAAGGCGCCGATGTCGAACAGGCGGTGGCGAGGCAAGGGCGGGCTGGATCGGAACCGGCGCACCACGATCGCAAGACCAAGCAGCATGGCGAGGAATTCGCCAGTGACGGTTGCCCAGGCGACGCCGGAAACGCCCCAGCCAAGTTCAAGGCCAAGCAGGAAGCAGAGCGCGATGTTGATGCCGTTGAGCACCAGTTGCAGGACAAGCCCGAGCCCGCCCTCGCCGCGCCCCAGCACGTATCCGAGGACGGCGTAGTTGATCAGCGAGAATGGGGCGGCGAGCAGCCTGATCCTGACATAGACGCCCATCGCCTCGCTGACGCGTGGGCCGGCGTCCATGAACCACTGGGCGCCAACGGCGATGAGCGGCGAAAGCGCTGCCAGCACGACGCCGGCAACGACCGCGATCAGCACGGCGCGCCAGAACACCGCCTGTTCCTCAAGGGCGTCCCCACGCCCGAAGGCCTGGGCGACGAGGCCTGTGGTGCCCGAACGCAGAAAGTTGAACGTGGTGAAGACGACGTCGAAAGCCAGCGCGCCGGCCGCCAGGCCGCCAAGCAGGGCGGCATCACCGAACTGGCCGACGACAGCCGTATCGACCAGGCCGAGCAGCGGCGTCGTCAGATAGGCCAGCGTCATCGGCACGGCGATGGCAAGCACCGAGCGGTTGGTGACCGAAAAGGCTCCGGCGTCGGCTGGGATGGCACCGTTGTCCAAAGGATTGCTGCCTTGCTGATTGCGGCTTGATCGGGGAACCGATGTGCCCCATTTTCCGGCCACCGCGCAATCGTCCTTCCGCGACGGCCCACCGAAATCCCGCTCTGGCGTGAAACCGTCCGACCCAGTTGATGCCCCTGCAGATCGTCCACCACCCCGACTACGACGCCGGCTTCGCCACCAACCATCGCTTTCCGATGAGCAAATATCCACTGCTGATGGAGGCCTTGCGGGCACGCGGCCTGGCCAGCCCCGGGGCGCTCAACACAGCCGAAGCCGCGCCTGCGTCATGGCTGGGGCTTGCCCACGCGGCGGACTATGTCGACCAGGTCATCCATTGCGCCGTGCCTGAAAAAATCGAGAGTGAGATCGGTTTTCCGGTCGGCCCGCGCGTCTCGCTGCGTGCCCAGCTTGCCGCCGGCGGTACGGTGGCGGCGGCGCGGCTTGCCTTGCGCCACGGCATCGCCTGCAACACCGCCGGCGGCAGCCATCATGCGCGGCGCGCGCAAGGCGCCGGCTTCTGCACCTTCAACGACGTCGCCGTCGCCTCGCTGGTTCTGCTGGAAGAGGGCGCCGCACACAACATCCTGGTGGTCGATCTCGACGTGCATCAGGGCGACGGAACGGCGGATATTCTAGGCGATGAGCTACGCGCGTTCACCTTCTCCATGCATGGCGAGCGCAACTACCCCACACGCAAGATCGCCTCGGACCTCGACGTCGCGCTGCCCGACGGCACGGGCGACGCCGCCTATGTCGAAAGGCTGGCCGCGATCCTGCCGGAGCTGTCGGCCAGAGCGCGTTGGGACATCGTCTTCTACAATGCCGGCGTCGACGTCCATGCCGAGGACCGGCTCGGCAGGCTGGCGCTTTCCGACAACGGCCTGCGCGCCCGCGACGAGATGGTCATCGGTCATTTTCGGGCGCTCGGCATTCCTGTCTGCGGTGTCATCGGCGGCGGCTATTCCACCGATGTGCCGGCACTTGCCGCGCGCCACGCCATCCTGTTCGAGGTCGCCTCGGACTACGCCTGAAGGTCATTTCCGATAGTTGGCGATCCTGAGCAGGATGAAGGCCGGCACGACGATCGCGGCGCCGAGCAGGATGTAGCCGAGGAAGCGGTCGATGGCGTGGAAGCCGAGATTCCAAAGGTCGATGAAGAACTTCTGGATACCGTAGAACACGTCCATCGGCGACCAGCCGAAGGCGTTCATGACCAGGCCGACGAGAAAGGATACCACCAGCAGCTTCAGGACAACCCTGAGCGGCGAGTCGCCGAGAAAGCGCGTCAGTGCGGACAAGGCCGTCTCCCGATTGAGATGCCCGGACTCATGGGCACGGCCAAGAGATACGTGCTTGGCGGCCATCCAGCAAGCCGGCACGAGCCAGGACCGTTGCTAGCGCCCGGCTGCCGTGTAAAGCCCGCAGCGCTCAAGCATCTGCCCCAGAGGCGAGCCCTGTGGAACGGTGCGGCCGATCATCCACTGGCGGAGCGTATGGTCGAACAGATGAATGCACAGCGTACGCGGCGTGCCGATATCCGAAAGCGAAAGGTCCGGATCGAGCAGCATTGCGACCTGATGGTGACTAAGCGGATAGAAGACGTCGATGGGCACCGCGTGACCGATGTCACCGGTTCTGCTGGCGAAATAGGTGAGCGCCTCGGGGCCTAGCCTGCCCCAGCTATAGTTGGAAATGTGGATCGGCAGGCCGATGAATTTGCGCAACCTGTAGCGCATCAGCCTGGAGCGGTTGAGCCAGGGCACGATGTAATATGGATCTTCCGCGAATTTCAGCATCTCAAGCAGTGTCTGGCTGCCGGCCGGCAATTTCAGCACGGCGCCGTTAAGTTGGTCACTCGACTGGTACCCAAGGATATGGTCCTGTTTCGGGATGGGCTTGAGACAAAACACGTCGCAATCGACGTACAGGCCGAGCCCTGCTTCCAGGATCTTCAAGCGGTAGAGATTTGAAAAGAGGGACGGACTTCCGTTCGACCTGTAGTAGACGATCCGGTCTCTTGGCATCAGTTTCGACGCGTCGACGGTTTCGACGCCGGGCGGAACATTGCGTGGGGTGTCGTAACAATGAAGATGCACCCGGTGGCCCGCCAGCACGAAGGAACGCAGGCACGCGGCATGCAGGTCGTCCAGGGATGCTCCGATCCAGACGGCATTGACGACAGGTTCGATGGCGCCATCCAGCGCTGCCTCCGGACGTAGCCTGTCCATGTCGATCACTTGCCCTCGATGCCTCTGACCTCTGCCGTGAAATCGCGGATGATCCTGGCGGGCGACCGAAGTGCACGCATGGCCGCCCTGTATCCAGCCGCCCGTTCCTCGAGCTCCCGCAGGGGCTGGCAGAGGTCCTTCAGGAGATCGAGCCCATGACCGCCATATGGGCGAAAATACCGCCTGGCCACCGCATCCAGCGAGCCTGCCGGCACCCCGACCGGCACGCAGCCGGCATAGGCGCATTCGACATATTTCATCAGCTCGACATTGTAGCGCGTCCCGCAAAGGAAGAAGTGGGTGAATTGCGCCGCAAGACCGATGTAGCGCGCATGCGTGAAATCATGACGGGGCGGCTTGCCATGTTCGGGATATCCCGGGTGCTTCAGGTCGAAGATGAACAGTCGCAGCCAAGGAAAGCGCGCACGCCGGCGACGCAAGGCATAGCGCACCGGGTATAATGTCCTGGAATTGCTGCCCGACAGGAAGACCCTGCGGCGACGGCTGGCCAAGGGAATCTCGACCTCCCGCGAGCTATCGTAGGGATAGGGCAAATGGACCACGCGAGAGACTTTCAGCGTCCCTACGAATGCCAGGAATGGCCCCTCGGGATCATAGGTCGTGGCATAGTGAACGCCGGGATGGTCGGCGCAATCGAAGATGAACCTGACATAGGGGTTGGTTGTCTCCGGCATGTCCGAATCGCTGATCCGGAAAAAGAGCGCGGGCCTGTCGCTTGCGGGGACCGCCAGGTGTTCTTTCAGCACCTCGACGTCTCCGGGCTCCAGGCGATTGTCGACGACGGCAACCTCGCAATCGCCCCGGCCGATCTGGCTGATCGGCCGGGCCTCCCATGACAACGGCCTGGCGAAGGCCGGGCCCACGCCTGGGTAGATCGCCTTGTCGTATGGATGCGTGTCCGAATGGAAATAAATGATTCGCAAAAGCAAATTCCCCCGAATTGCCCTGGCATCAGCGAACCGAAGCCCCGCCCTCAAGGCCGATTGCCGTCGGATTTTGTACGCTTCCGCGCGTGAGGCGGGCAACTGGGAAACCTGTTCATGTCAAACAAGTGATCGAGTTTCCCGGCTGCCCGAGATCCAAAATTCTTAAATATGGGTAAACAATTTCATTTTAATTTATTGAAAATAAAGCACAAAATCGTCATTTTCCAGTTTTGCACAATGTGCGTGCAATTTTCACTTGCGAGACACCAGGTGTCTTTCAGGTGACGGACCGCGCGGTCTACCCCCTACCACACAGCCGGCGAAAGCCGGTCCCAGAACCGCGCGGCCATCCAGAAAGACACCAATCGGAGCTGAGCGCCCCATGGTCAGGGTCCTCAGCAGTTAACCAGCGCATCGGGTGCGGATGCGCGTTTGTGTTGGAGTAATGCAGTGTCCCCTCAAGCAAAGATCGTCCTGACGGCGGGTGCCCTTGCCGTCTGCCTCCTCGGGCCGGCGACGGCCGCCGACCTCTCGCCTGCCTACAATGATCCTCCTGCCTTCCAATGGAGCGGCGCCTATGTCGGCGTCCATGGCGGCACGGCATTCACGGGAATGCCGAACCCGTTCGCCGGCCGAAACGGCTTCAGCGGCGGCGTCCAGGCAGGCTACAACCAGCAGATGGGCCCGGCGGTTCTCGGCGCCGAGATCGAAGGTTCCTATCTTGGTGGCGCCGAGCACAATGTCCAGGGCGGCAAGATCAAGGAAAAATGGCGTGGCGCGGCCAAGGCGAAGGCCGGCGTGAGCTTCGACCAGACGCTGCTGTTCGGAACCGGCGGCGTGGCCATGACCAGGTTCGACAAGGGCGACGGCGTGAGCAGCAGCGACGGATGGAAGGTCGGTTACCTCGTCGGCGCCGGCATCGAGCAGGGCTTCGCCGGCGGCCTCTCGGCCAAGGTCGAGTACGACTATGTCCGCACCCCCGACGTGGAAACGACATCGGCCCTTGGCAGGTCCAAGGAGACGATCGGCAGCCATGAGCTGAAAGCCGGCATCAACTACCGGTTCTAGAAACAGCAGGCGGCCGACCTCGATCGCGCGATGGCCGCGGCATCGCGCGATCTTCTTGTTCTTGATGCCTGGACGCAGACATCCCGCCCGAGGAGACGAAGCATTCCATGCTTGTCGCAATGTCGATGTAATCTTCGCAATCTAGGTCGCCTGCGTGAATTTTCACCATGGGAATCAGCAATGTCCACGCATCGCCCGGGCCGACGGACGTCCAAGCTATTGTTCATTGCGATCGCGCTCGCATTGGCGGGCTGCGCCTCCGACATCATGAAGAACTATGTCGGACAACCGGTCGAATCGGTCGTTCTGGATTACGGGCCGCCAACGGCGATCGTAGACCTCGGCCAGGGAGAACGCGCCTATCAGTGGCGCCAGGTCTCGACGTCAGCGGTTTCCGGGACATCCAGCGGCGAGGTTCGCCACACAAAACACGGAACCGTCTATGAAGAGACCGAAACGCCCGGCTATATCGAGCGTCAGGAATGCTTCTACACATTTTACGCCCGCGCTTCCGGCGGCCGCTGGTTCATCACCAATTTCCGCCGGCCGAAGCTGGAATGCGAATGAACCGCCGTGCCGCAAATCCCGCGGCCGCGCGCGAAGGAGAACGCCAATGCGCGTCCTGCTGATCGAGGACGAACCGGAAATGGCCTCCGTGCTGAAGGCCGCTCTGGAGCGCCTGGACATCATCGTCGACCATGCCGCGACCTTGGCCGACGCCGAGGCGGTGGCTCGTCTGGGCCATCACGACGCCGTGGTGCTGGACCGCAGGCTGCCGGACGGCGACGGCCTCAGCCTGATCCCGCGCCTGCGCGCCTTGCATCTGGATGTGCCGGTGATCGCGCTGACGGCGATGAGCGGGCTGGAGGACCGGGTTGCCGGGCTCGATGCCGGCGCCGACGATTACATGGTCAAGCCTTTCGCCACGGTGGAACTCGTCGCGCGGCTCCACGCCTTGCACCGGCGCTCGTTCACCTCGCGCGCCAACCAGACGATGGTCGGCCGCCTCACCTATGATTTCCGCCATCGCGAGGCGCTGGTCGAGGATCACGCGCTCGATTTGCCCCGGCGTGAAAGGCTGGTGCTTGAAACGCTGATCCGCCGGCCGGGCCGGACCATCATGCGCAGCGCTCTCGAGGAGGCCGTCTACGCCCTGGACGACGAGATCGGCTCGAATGCGCTCGACGCACATGTGTCGCGGCTGCGCCGCAAGCTCGACGATGTCGCCGCCGGCATCGAGATACGAGCGATCCGCAATCTCGGCTATCTCCTGCGGGCAGCCTCGTGAAGAAAGTGCGCGCACGCTCGTTGCAATGGGTCCTGGTCCGCCGGCTGATCCTGCTGCAGGCGGCGACGCTGCTCCTCTTCATCGTGCTGTGCGCGGCAGCCCTTTGGATCGCCAATCCAAGCCTGCTCATCGACAACGAGGCTGCCGTCGCGGCCGTCAAGGATGCCGTCGATCGCGACAAGGACGGCCGGCTGGTCGTTCGTGAAACGCAAGAGCTTACCGCGTTTCGCCAGAGTTTCCCAAATGTCTGGTACATCGTTCGCGACGATAGCGGGCAGAGCGTCCGTTCCGGCACGATTCCGGATGTCTACACCAAGGACTTCGGCGGCCTGCTCGGCGAGGCAGACCACGCCACGATCGGATTCTCCGACAAGGACATGCGGCCGGAAGCCTATATCGAAAACGCTTCGACCAAAGCCGGCGCGGTACGGATCATCGCCGCGACGCAGTCGTCGCGCCAGGAGACCGACGGGCTCGAGATCAACATTTCGGCCACTGTGGAGGTCGCCCGGTATCCGGACGGCAGCAGGAACTGGGAACGCGCGCTGCCGGCGCTGGCGCTCGTCATCGCGATCCTGCTGTTGCCCATCGTCCTCGTCATGGGCGCCACCACACTGGTGACGACGCCGGCCGTGGTCCGCCGCTCCTTTGCCGGCCTTGTCGAAACCGTCCGGCAGGCGGCGCGCATCGATATCGGCACCCGTGCGATGCAGCTGCCGGTCAAGCACGTGCCGCAGGAAATCGCGCCGCTGGTGCATGCCTTCAACGAGGCTCTGGCGCGCCTCGCGCAGGGGTACGACCGGCACAACCGTTTCCTCACCGACGCGGCGCACGAATTGCGCACGCCGATCGCCATCCTGCGCACACGCGCCGAGTTGCTGCGGCAGGAGCCGCAAAGCACGCGGCTGCTGCATGATATCGAGCGCCTGTCGCATCTGGCACAGCAACTGCTCGATCATCAATTGCTCGACCGCCCATCCGACCAGCGTGAGATCGTCGATCTCGACGACCTTGTCAGCCGGGTGGCAGCCGACTTCGCGCCGCTCGCCATCGAGGCCGGCTACGACCTTGCCTTCGAGCCTTCGCCCGAAAAGACACGCGTCGAAGTCAACGTGCTGCAGATCGAGCGGGCGCTCGCCAACCTCGTGCGCAACGCCATCGAGCATGGCGGCGGCGGCGGCACCATCACGATTGCGATCGACAGGACGGGTGGCATCGAGGTGCGCGACGAAGGCCCGGGCATTCCCGTGGAGGAGCGCGAGAATGTCTTCGAGCCCTTCTATCGCCTGCAGCCGCAATCGCGCGGGGCCGGGCTGGGACTGAATCTCGCCCGGCAGATCGCGCTGCTGCATCAGGGAACCATCCGTATCCTGGCGGGCTCATGGCGCGGTGCCCGCATCCGCATGGAACTGCCGGTTCGTTCGTGACCCGCCGTTGACGGCGCCGAACGCATATCGGCCAGCCAGCCAGTGGCCACGCCGGCTCCTGACTTATCTGTTTTCTAACCAATTGCTGCTATTGTCATCTCCACAGTGGGAGCCAGGCTTTGGCGGGAACGGGAAAAATCGGCGCGCACCGCGCACCCATGTTGTCGGTCGTCGTGCCTTGCTACAATGAACGCGCCGGCGTGGCCGAGCTTCATCGACGCGTCGGCGCGGTATGCCTCGAGCAAAGCCTCTCCTACGAGATCGTGCTCGTCATCGACGGGGCGACCGACGGCACCCGCGAGGCCATTTTCGAGCTGGCCGAACAGGACGACCATGTGGTCGCCATCGATCTTGCACGCAACTACGGCCACCAGATCGCCTTGAGCGCCGGGCTTGAATTCTGCCGCGGCCAGCGCATTCTCATTCTCGACGCCGATCTCCAGGATCCGCCCGAACTGCTGGGGGCGATGATGGCGAAGATGGATGAAGGCTTCGACGTCGTCTACGGCCAAAGGGTGAAACGGGACGGCGAGAGCTGGTTCAAGCTGGCCTCCGCCTCGATGTTCTACCGTCTGCTCGGCAGGATGGTCGATGTCGAGATCGCACCGGACTCCGGAGATTTCAGGTTGATGAGCCGCCGTGCGCTCGACCATCTGATTGCAATGCCCGAACGCTACAGGTTCATTCGCGGCATGGTGAGCTGGATCGGGCTGAAGCAGGTCGCCTTCCCTTATGAACGGCACCGGCGCTTTGCCGGCACCACCCACTATCCGCTGAAGAAAATGGTTCTTCTGGCGATCGACGCAATGACCAGCTTTTCGATCGTGCCTTTGCGCTTTGCCTCGCTGCTGGGGATGATGTTCGGCCTGCTCGGCCTGGTCGTGCTCAGCTATACGCTGTTCGAATGGTCTCGCGGCAATGTGCTGCCCGGCTGGACGAGCCTTGCCGCGATCATGCTTATACTAGGAAGCGTACAGCTTCTGGTGCTGGGCATCTTCGGCGAGTATCTCGGCCGCATGTACATGGAAACGAAGCGGCGGCCGCTCTATTTCGTCAACGGGATCGTTTCGCGCAGCGAGCCAGCCCAGGGTCTGCCCGCGCATCGTCTGCAGGAGATGGCGAAGAGAGCCGCCCGTGCTTGAGGCCGAATTCGACCAGTTTGCGCGCGAGTACCAAGAGCAGCACGCCGCGAGCATAAGGCTTAGTGGCGAGACGCCGGACTTCTTCGCGAAATACAAGATCGACGACGTCGCGGCGACACTGAGACGGGCCGGTGTGAAACCCAGGCGCATCCTCGACTTCGGTGCCGGCGTCGGCAATTCGCTCGGCCATATGCGCGCAGCGTTTCCCGACAGCGAGATCGTCCTGCTCGATCCTTCGCGGAAATCGCTGGACGTCGCCAGCAAGCGCTTCCCCGGCCAGGCCTCGTTCACGCATTTCGACGGCCAGACAATCCCCTTCGCCGACCATAGCTTCGACCTTGCCTTCGCGGCTTGCGTTTTCCATCACATCCCCGAAAACCTTCAGATCGGATTGTTCGCCGAGATCGGCAGGGTGCTGGCCAATGGCGGCAGTTTCTTTGTCTTCGAGCACAATCCGTGGAATCCCTTGACCACCCACGCGGTAAGGAATTGCGCCTTCGACGAGAACGCGGTCCTGATAAGCTCGCCGGAGATGCGCAGGCGAATGGCCGCGGCGGGTCTTTCCGGCACTCGGATCGTCTATCGGATTTTCTTTCCCAGACCGCTTGCAAGGCTGCGGCCGTTCGAGCGTTTCCTGACCAAGATACCTGTTGGAGCCCAATATTTTGCGCATGTGGTCAAGCCGCTCGTTTGACTGTCCGGGGATGCTGTTATCCGACGCCGTCGGCCTGTTGAGCACGACGCTGGGATATGCGGTCATTCCAGCCGGGCTGGAGCTCTCATCGAAAACCGTTTGTCCATCTGGCGGGAAACCGGCTGTTCGCCGCCGTTTTTCATTCCGGCTAAGCCCGTTTCGTTCTCCGCCGGCGGCGCGGATGCCCCGATCGGTTGACAAGAATAGAGGCAAAATGGCCCGGAGCGCGACATGAACCAGGCTGAGGCAATCGTTCCGACCACGTCGCGGCTCGAGGATGCACAGCGCATCAGGCTGATATTCTGCCTGTTTGCCGCCTCCATTGCAGCTGCTGGATTGGCCCCATTCGCGGGCGCGACCCTCAAGGACCCCGACAGCTGGTGGCACGTGAAAGTCGGGCTGGATTTCCTGGCAAACCGGGCATTTCCAACGGTCGATCCCTATTCCTACACTTTTGCCGGGCATCCGTGGATCGCAAAGGAATGGCTGGGGCAGGTCTTTCTGAGCCTTGCCTACCGTAGCGGCGGATGGACTGGTGTCGCCACGCTGATCATCGCCGCGATAGGGCTGACAGTCTCCGTGACGGCATGGTTCCTCAGCGCGTGGCTGAAGCCGGTACTGGCGGTAGCGCTGACGTTCATCCTGGCCATCCTGATCGCACCTGTCTATACGGCGCGTCCCCACGTCTTCACCTTGCCGATCATCGTCACGTGGACGGCGGTGTTGTTTCGTGCATCGGCGGAGGAGAAGGCCCCGCCGTGGTGGCTCCTCGCGCTGGTTGTGCTCTGGGCCAACCTGCACGCTACCTTCACCTTGAGCTTCGTCATCGCCGCCTTCGCCGGTCTCGATCTCGTGGCGCGCACCGGCCTGTCGAAACCCGCTCTTTTGACGAAGTGGGTTGCGTTTGGCCTGCTCTGTCCGCTGGTCAGCCTGATCCATCCCTATGGTGTGCAAGCCATTCTGGCCACGTTCACCGTCGCCCATGGCAATGAAGCAGTACCGCTGATCCTGGAGTGGCGGCCGTTCAATGTCCAGGAACAGGATCTGCAGGAAGCCGCTATACTAGTGGCGCTTTTCGGGCTTATAACGTCACGGCTGCGGATCGGCTGGGCCAAGGCGTTGTTCGTCGTCTTCACCTTGCATGTCTACCTGTCGCACCAGCGCTTCGTCTATCTGTTCTTCCTGCTTGTTCCTGTGGTGGTGGCGGTCGAAGTCGCGCGCCAGTACCCCTCTTTGTCAGCCGGCGCCTGGCTGAGCGAAAAGCGTGACGTACTGGAAAAGTTCTTCGCCCGCCGGTTCCATCTGCTCTGCGGCGCGACGGCCGTGTTGCTGGTCGGCGCGGTCCTTGCGCTCAACAACGCCTACCAAGTCGCAGCGAGCCCGAAGACATCGGCCAGCGGCGCCCTTGCGTTCGCCAGCGCTCACCACCTGTCCGGCAACGTGATGAACTCCTACAATTTCGGCGGCACGCTGATTTTCCACGGCATCAAGACCTATATCGACGGCAGGACGGACCAACTGTTCCAGGACGGGTTCACGAAAACGGATGAGGCGACGGGTCAAACCGGCGGCAAACCGCTGCTCGAGGCCCAGTTGAAGAAATACGCCATCGGCTGGGCACTGCTTACAGCCGATGACACCCGCATCCCCTTCTTCGATGAACTGGGCTGGAAGCGGGCCTATGCCGACGACTACGCCGTGATCTACCTGCCCGGCGCCTGATTCATCCCGTTCCGGCAAATCGGCGTCGCCAGCGTTCGAAGCCTGGCATTCGTCTTGACATGTATGTTGCAGTGCAGCAAAGTTGTGCTGCAGAGCACATTCCGTGGGACCCACGAGCCACGATTTTTCGCACGACCGGGGATTGCCGTATGAGGAGCATTTCAGGCTCCGCCGCACGACCATCGCCGGCCACGGCATACGGACCGGTCGAATGAATTACAGGCGTGATATCGATGGCCTGCGGGCCGTTGCGGTGCTGCCCGTCGTGCTCTTCCATTTCGGCGTGTCCGCCATTCCCGGTGGCTTCACCGGCGTCGACATCTTCTTCGTCATATCGGGCTATCTGATCAGCGGCAGCCTGCTCGATGATCTCGAGCGCGGCCAATTCTCGATCGGACGCTTCTACTGGCGTCGCGCACGGCGCATCCTGCCGGCGCTGACCTTCGTCATCCTGCTTGCAAGCATTGCGGCCTGGTTCATCCTGCTGCCGTCGGACCTGCACGAATTCAGCCTCAGCGTGATCGCGGCCTCGACCTTCTGGTCGAACATCTATTTCTGGAAGACGACGAACTATTTTTCGATCGACGCCGAATTGCGGCCGCTGCTGCACACATGGTCGCTTTCGGTCGAGGAGCAGTATTACATCTTCGCGCCGATCCTTGTGTATCTGATCTACCGGTATGCCTCGAAGCGCTGGCTGACGATCCTTCTGCCGATCGCCATCGGCAGTTTTGCCCTGGCGGTCATGGCGACCACGCTGGCGCCGACCGCTGGCTTCTACCTCCTGCCGACACGGATCTGGGAACTGGCGCTGGGCGCCATGCTGATGCTGAAAAGGCCGCCGCCACTAGCCAGCCGGCCGGCAACTGAACTGGTCGGCCTGGCCGGCTTTGCCCTGCTTGCATTCGGCTTCCTGACGATTTCGGAGAGCGATCCGTTTCCTGGCTACAACGCCCTGTTTCCCTGCATCGGAACCGCCCTGCTCATCTATGCGGGCCAGAATCACCCCGACCGGCCCGTGCCTGTCGCCACGCGCGTGCTTCAATTCTCTCCGATGGTCTGGGTCGGCCTCATCTCCTATTCGCTCTACCTTGTTCACTGGCCGATCAATTCCTTCGTCCACTATCTCTCGCTGAAAGCCATCTCGGTGCCGACGATCGTCGCGATGACGGTGGCGAGCTTCGCCCTGGCGACCTTCTCGTGGAAATATGTCGAGCAGCCTTTCCGGCGGAAGCGACCCTTTACCGCCCCGCTGCCGATCTTCGCCTTTTCGGCGACGGCGATTGTCCTGCTGTGCGTCGGCGGTCTGGCCGGCGTGCTCGGCAACGGCTTTCCGCAGCGGTTCCCTGATTTCTCGACGCAACGCATCCTGGTGGGTGACTGGCGCAACGGCGTCTGCTTCAACGAAGGCGGGAATCGGATCGAGGATTGGAACCTTGCCGACTGCACGCGCACGCACGGCTTTCCCACCAATGTGCTGTTGTGGGGCGATTCCTTCGCGGCTCACTATGTTTCGGGCCTGGAGGCCAACGCGCAGAAAATCGAGGCCAACGTCATCCAATATACCTATGCCGGCTGCCCACCCAACCTGTCCTATTTTTCCTATGCCCGGCCGGCCTGCACCCGCTTCAACGAACGGGCGCTGTCGATCATCCGCGATGCCAATATCCAGGCGGTGATCCTGAGCGGACGATGGACGGATTACCAGGCAAGGGGCTTCGACGGATTGCAAACGACGATCGACCGGCTGCGCGACATGGGTGTCAAGGTCTATGTCATCGGCCAGTCTCCGGAGTTCATCGCCGACGTCCAGAAGATCGCTTTCTTTGCAAAACACGAGGGCGCCGTGAACACATCCTGGCCGATGGCCATGGATCCCGACATCAACAAGCAGGTGCAGCCCTTCGCCAAAGGCGCGACCTTCATCGATCCGCTTACCTATCTGTGCGACGCCACCGGCTGTTCCTATGCGGATGCCACCAGCAAGCAGTTTCTCTATTTCGACTATGGCCATTTCTCTTCCGCCGGCGCGACGCTGGCTATCTCGAAATACTGGCCGAGCTTCGCCGCCGGCGGCGAAGTCGCAAAGGTCAGGGAGCAGGCGCCGACCGTCACCAGGTGAGTTGGCGAAGCCCGCGTCGTGACACCGCTTTGCGATTGCCCGAAGCCATGCCGTCATGATAACGAGGCTGCAGCGCGGGTATGATGTAATGGTAGCCTGTCAGCTTCCCAAGCTGAACGCGCGGGTTCGATTCCCGCTACCCGCTCCAGCCTGAAACCGAAAAGTCGGTTGCTGATCCGGCCCACGCAGGAACCTGTCCACCCGAGCCGATTCAGCATTTCACGGAATCGCTGACCCGCTCTAACTCTTTGTTTTCACGCAATTCCCAAGGGGAAGCGCTACGCGCTTCTCCCGGGAAAACCGCTATGCACTTTTCCTGGAATTGCCCTTGGCGAGACTAAAGAGGCATTCAGGCCTGGCCGGTTCGCATCTGCTTCTTGAGGAGGAACCGGGCGAGGTTGCTGATATTCCGCGGTGCCACCTTCCTGGGCAGATGCGCCAGTAGGTCTTCCGATTTGACGTCGTTGCGGAACCGCTCGGCCCAATCTTCGGTGAGGTCGTCCCGCTGCAGGCGCAAATTCGTCTCGAACTCTCCGTCCGGCATTTCCATCGACAATTGCCGAGCCACCGACGCGACGTACGGACGAGGATCGTCCAACAGATCCTCATAGAAAAAGTGATCGTAATGCAGATCGGCCAGCCGCAGATATGCCTCCCAGAAGGCATAGCTCTGCTCGATCAGAAAATAGGCCTGGCAGATGCCGGCGAAGTCGTATTGCGGAACCAGGTCCGCGCCGTCCATCGTGCTTCTCCAATGGCCTGACGCCTTCGCCCGGCAATAGGAAATCGCCTGGCGAAGACGGTCCCGCCGCTCCAGCAGGACCAAACCCATGGCATGGCGCCGGCCGCATTCCGCCAGGAAGTCGGCTCCATATTTGGCCTGCGACCAGTGAAGGTGCCGTGGAAACAGCTTGACGGCGAACGTGCCGTTCGCGGTCCCGCCGCGATCGATCACGGCGGACAGCAGGTCATCGAAGGATTTCGGCTTGCACCCGAGATTGGTCGTGTCGAGCCACTCGGCGGAGTTGCCGAACAATCCCGTGCTGTTTGTGAGACTGCCAAGCCATTCGGAACCGCTACGGGCTTCGGTAAGTATCGCCACGCCTTTCATGCGTGCGGATTGCCCGCGGCCTGTCCGACCTCGATTGCAGAAAGCCGTTCTTCCTGATCGCCCCTCGACATGTCAAAGCTCCGCTTAAACAGCGCCTCAACGAACAAAGGCTCATATGGTTCCGTAGATTCGACCTCACGCCAAGGCAAAATGCAGGCCATACACGTTACACTGGTCGATCAACGCCGTACGCGCAAAGGCCGGCCACGTTGTGGTGGTCGGCCTTTGCGTCAACCGCAGAAGCGATTACAGCCAGACGCGCTCGCGCCAGCAGCGGACGCGGCGGCGGCCGTGGCGCCAGTAGCTGCGGCAAACCCGTCTCCAGCCGCGGCGGCGTCCATGGCGGCGACGCCAGTAGTCATCGTGGTAATCGTGGCCATGGTGGCCGCTGCGATGGGAGACCTGCTCCAGCGCGACTTCGTCGTCCCCTTCGAAGACAGCCGGATCTGGCTTGTCCAGCTCATCAAGAATTCCGGTGCCCTGGGGAATACCGGCAACCGCGCGGCCGGGTCCGGCCACGCTTGCAAATGCCACTGCCCCCGCAACGCCAAGCATTCCAGTAAGAAACTTCCGACGTTCCATAAAAACCTCTCGAGTTGTTGACCATCGACACCTCGTTCCCTCGCCCGAAACAGGCTCCAGCGCGCATGCCGATCGCTTCTGAACGCGCGGTGTCGGTTCTCGTTCCGTCACCCTACTTCGCGCAGGATGAAATCATGCAGCATCTTGGCCGCCGGCGAGAGCACGCGATTCCGGACCGTGATCAGGCTGTAGGGCCTGACCTCGATGTCGAACTCGGTCTGGACGACATCGATGGCGCCGGCAAGCCCGTCCGGATTCTGGATGAACTTCGCCACCTGCACCGAGACCGGTGCGATGGCATCGGATTGTGCAACCATGACCAGCGTGAGCAGCAGCGAGCTGGTGTTCAAGATCCGGTCCGGCAGCGCGATGTTGCGGTTCAGGAAATTGCTTTCCATCGCCTGGCGCAAGGGCGAACCGCCCGATTGGAAGACCCAGTCATAGGCGGCGGTGTCTTCCAGCCTGACCACATTGCCCCCGGCGAGCGGGTGGCCGCGGCGCACGATCAGGCAGGCTTTCTCGACGCCGATCACACGGGATTCGAACAGCCGCGGATTGAGGTCGTCGGGAATGCGGGCGATGATGAAGTCGTGGCGCGAGGCGATCAGCTCGCGGGCGAGCACGTTCGACGTCTCGACCTGCATGGTGATCTCGATGCGCGGGTAGATGCGGCGGATCTCGCGAATCGCCGGTACGGCCAATTCGATCGCCGGCGCGGTCACGGCACCGAGGAACACCGAGCCGCCCTTGCCGGCCTTGAGCTCGGCAATCTCGCGGTCGGCTTCGCGCATCTCGAGCAGGATCGACCGGGCCCGCCTGGCGAGCGCCTGGCCGTAGGGGGTAAGGGTCACGCCGCGCGGCAGCCGTTCGCACAGCTTTACGTCAAGCACCGCCTCCATCTCGGCGATCATGCGCGAGGCGGCCGGCTGGGAGATGTTCATGACCTGGGCCGCCGCGCTCACCCGTCCGTGATCGTCGAGGGCGGCGATCATGCGCATGTGGCGCAAGCTCAAGCCACTGCGCAGGAGTGTCTCCCCATCTCCCGGGAGCTTCTCGTAACTTACTGGAATAGCATCGGGATCGCGCAATGCCGCCATGATCTTCCAGCCTTTCCGCCGGTTTCTTTCCGCATGCTAGATCATACCGGTTTCGGTATAGCAACCACCAAAGATCGCATTTGACAGTTATGGCAAAGGGACCCACCCTTCGCGCGCTCCGAGATGCAAGGGTCGGTAACGAACAAAATCGTATCGATTGAAACTGTGTCGCGGAGCCGATTGGGAGGATACCGGAGATCGATAAAGCCGACAGCGGCGCCTTTGCGCTCCTGTCTGGCTGCGCGGCCCGCGAAGCCCCGAGGTGTCGCGTCCATCAACCAGGGAGAGTAACGTGAAAATCATCAAGACGCTGGCCGCCGTCGCGGCCCTTGGCATCGCTGCCATGAGCTATCAGGCGCACGCGGCCGACAAGGGTCTTGTCGGCGTGCTGATGCCGACCAAGACCTCGCAGCGCTGGATCAATGACGGCGACGCCGTCAAATCCCAGCTCGAGGCGCTCGGCTACACTGTCGACCTGCAGTATGCGCAGGACGACATCCCCAACCAGCTCAGCCAGCTGGAAAACGAAATCACCAAGGGCCCGAAGGCGCTGATCATCGCCTCGATCGACGGCACCACCCTGTCGGATGCGCTGCAGAAGGCGAACGACGCAGGCGTCGTCGTGGTCGCCTATGACCGCCTGATCAAGAAGACCGCCAATGTCGACTACTACACCACTTTCGACAATTTCGGCGTCGGCGTGATCCAGGCGAATTCGCTGGTCAAGGGCCTCAAGGAGCGCTTCCCGAACACCAAGCCGTGGAACGTCGAACTGTTCGGCGGCTCGCCCGACGACAACAACGCCTTCTTCTTCTACAACGGTGCTATCTCCGTCCTGCAGCCGTTGATTGACGACGGCTCGATCAAGATCAAGTCCGGCCAGACCGGCATGGACAAGGTCGGCACGCTGCGCTGGCTCGCCGCCACCGCCCAGGCTCGCATGGACAACCTCCTGTCGGCCAACTACTCGGACGGCAGCCGCGTCGACGGCGTCCTGTCGCCCTATGACGGCCTGTCGCGCGGCATCACCGCCTCGCTGCGCGCCGTCGGCTACGGCACGGACGCACAGCCCTGGCCGATCGTGACCGGTCAGGATGCCGAGACCGCCTCGGTCAAGCTGATCATCTCGGGCGAGCAGTACTCGACCGTGTTCAAGGACACCCGCGAACTGGCCAAGGCCACTGTGCAGCTGGTCGACAAGGTGCTCTCGGGCGGCAAGCCGGAAGGCCTCGATGAAAAGACCTACAACAACGACGTCAAGGTGGTTCCCTCGATCCTGCTGACGCCGCATGAGGTCGACAAGTCGAACTACCAGGCGATGGTCGTCGATTCCGGCTACATCAAGGCCGAAGACCTGAAGTAATCCCGGTTATAAAATCAGGGGTCCTGCGCAACGCAGGGCCCCTTTTCGTTCACAAGCGACCCCGGTATTGTTTCTGCCGGCCTAGAGCAATTCCAGGAAAAGTGCGCGGCGGTTTTCCGTCAGGAATTGCGTAAAAACAAGAAAGTCTAGGAGGAGCTTGCCCTGATGACCTCGACGATTTTGGAGATGCGCGACATCACCAAGACGTTCCCCGGCGTGAAGGCGCTGTCGAACGTCAACCTCAGCGTGGAGGAAGGTGAGATCCACGCCGTTGTCGGCGAGAACGGCGCCGGCAAGTCGACGCTGATGAAGGTGCTGTCGGGCGTCTATCCCTCCGGCACCTATGACGGCCAGATCATTTTTCAGGGCCAGGAATGCCAATTCAAGGGCATCCATGACAGCGAACACAAGGGCATCGTCATCATCCACCAGGAGCTTGCGCTGGTGCCGATGCTGTCGATCGCCGAAAACATCTTCCTCGGCAACGAGCACGCCAGATACGGCGTCATCGACTGGAACGCCAACGAGGCGCGCACCAGCGCCCTGTTGAAGAAGGTGGGCCTCAAGGAGGACCCAAAGACCCTGATCACCAATATCGGCGTCGGCAAGCAGCAGTTGGTCGAGATCGCCAAGGCGCTGAGCAAGGAAGTCAAGCTGCTGATCCTCGACGAGCCGACCGCATCGCTCAGCGAAAAGGACAGCCAGGCGCTGCTCGACCTGCTGCTCGAATTCAAGCGGCAAGGCATGACCTCGATCCTGATCTCGCACAAGCTCAACGAGGTGAACCGGGTCGCCGACAAGGTTACCGTGATCCGCGACGGGCGTACCATCGAGACGCTGGCCAAGAAGGATATTTCGGAGGACCGCATCATCACCTCCATGGTCGGCCGCTCGCTCGACGACCGCTATCCGCCGCGCGAGCCTGACATCGGCGAGGTCGTGTTCGAAGTGAAGAACTGGTCGGTCTATCACCCGATCCATGCCGAGCGGCAGGTGATCAAGGGCATCGACCTCAACGTGCGCAAGGGCGAGGTGGTCGGCATTGCCGGGCTGATGGGCGCCGGCCGCACCGAATTCGCCATGAGCCTGTTCGGCCGCTCCTATGGGCGCCGCATCACCGGCGAAGTGCTGCTCAAGGGCAAGGCGGTCGACGTCTCCTCGGTGAGCAAGGCGGTCCAACACGGGATCGCCTATGTGACCGAGGACCGCAAGACCTACGGTCTCAACCTCATCGATCATATCAAGCACAACATAACGCTGGCCAATCTGGGCGGCGTCTCGCGCCACAGTGTGATCGACGACATGCGCGAGCTCGCCGTTGCCAACGACTATCGAAAGAAGACCAACATCCGTGCATCGAGCGTCTATCAGATGACCGGCAATCTTTCGGGCGGCAACCAGCAGAAGGTGGTGTTGTCGAAATGGCTGTTCGCCGACCCGGAAGTTCTGATCCTCGACGAGCCGACGCGCGGCATCGATGTCGGCGCCAAGTACGAAATCTACACGATCATCGCGCGCCTCGCCGCTGAAGGTAAGGCGATCCTGGTCATCTCGTCGGAAATGCCGGAATTGCTCGGCATCACCGACCGAATCTATGTCATGAACGAAGGGCGCATCGTGGGCGAAATGCCCGCGGCGGACGCGAGCCAGGAAAAAATAATGCGGGCCATCGTTCGTGGAGAAGGAAAAGCAGCATGAGCACCGACAGCGCCCCCGCCCCGCAAGGCAACATCGCCGAAGAACAGCGTCCACGCATCGCCGTCTCGGCGCTGACGACGAACCTGCGCGAATATGGTCTGATTATCGCGCTGATCGTCATCATGCTGTTCTTCCAGTTCACCACGTCGGGAACGCTGTTCAAGCCGGTCAACCTCAGCAACCTGGTGCAGCAGAACTCGTTCATCATCGTGATGGCGCTGGGCATGCTGCTGGTCATCGTTTCGGGCTACATCGACCTCAGCGTCGGGTCGGTCGCCGGTTTCATCGGCGCGCTGGCGGCGAACATGATGGTCATCTGGCAGCTCGGACCGCTCAGCAATCCGCTGGTGGTCTCGATCGTCTGCCTGATCGTGGGCGGCCTGATCGGCGCGGCGCAAGGCTATTGGATCGCCTACCACCGGATACCGAGCTTCATCGTGACGCTGGCGGGCATGCTGATCTTCCGCGGCATCTGCCAGGCGCTGCTGGGCGGCGGCTCCTCGGTGGGTCCGCTTCCGGACGGCTTCAAGGCACTCAGCTCCGGCTTCATCCCTGATGTGATCGGCCCGCTGACGCTGGTTGCGCCGACGGTGAACGCGGCCGGCAAGACCATTTTGGGCAGCGGCCTGACGCTGCACATGACGACGGTCGTGCTGGGGCTGATCGCCGTGCTGGCCTATGCCTATTTCGGGGTGAGGACACGGCGCAAGCGCGAGCGCCACGGCTATGAGGCCGAGCCCTTCCCCCTGTTCGTCATCAAGACGCTGGTTGCCAGCGCGCTGGCGCTGTTCCTGGTCTATGAATTCGCCAGCTACAGGGGCCTGCCGGTGGTGCTGCTCGTCATGGGCGTGCTGATCTCGCTGTTCGTCTTCGTTACCAAGCGCATGACCATCGGCCGCCGCATCTACGCGATGGGCGGCAACCCCAAGGCAGCACAATTATCCGGCATCAACACCGAGCGGCTGACGCTTCTGGTGTTCATCAATATGGGCGTGCTGTCGGCGCTCGGCGGCCTGATCATCGCCGCGCGTCTCGGCCAGGCCGTGCCGGCCGCGGGCCTCGGCAGCGAGCTCGACGTGATCGCGGCCGTCTTCATCGGCGGCGCCTCGGCGATGGGCGGCGTCGGCCAGGTGATCGGCGCGGTGGTCGGCGGCTTCATCATGGGCGTGATGAACAACGGCATGTCGATCATGGGCGTCAACGTCGACTGGCAGCAGGTAGTCAAGGGACTGGTGTTGCTCGGAGCCGTCATCTTCGACGTCTACAACAAGAACAAGGCTTAAGGGCTGGAGGCAAGGACTAGGAGGCATACGGGTTCTAGATCGCGAAGCTGCCGGCAGCCCGTCGGCACCAAGAAGTCCGGGGAAGGACCAGGCTCGCGAACGCAATCCGGACGAAGCGTTTCAACCGTGGCGCGTTTCCGCGCCGCGCCGGTCAGGATTTTGCCGATGGCAGCCGGACACGGAAAAATGAGAGAGGACTGATCATGCTGATCTCGCAGATTCTCGACGACGCCGAGACGATCCGTGTCGTTGCCCGCAGCGGCGGGAAGACCCGGATCATCAACGGCGCGCGCAGCGTCTATTCGCTGGCGATGGAGGCCGCCCGCACCGGTGTCGGCCTGGCCGCTCTGATCGAACGCAAGGGACTTGGCGAGACGGTCGATCTCGACGCCGCCTACAAGAGAGGACGGCTCCTGTCGCCGATCAATCACCCCGACCCGGCGCATCTGCATTTGACCGGCACGGGGCTGACGCATCTCGGGTCGGCCGCGACGCGCGATTCCATGCACAAGAAGCTCAGCACCGACGGCGAGGAGCAGCTCACCGATTCGATGAAGATGTTCCGCATGGGGCTGGAAGGCGGCAAACCCGCCAAAGGCCAGGTCGGCGTACAGCCGGAATGGTTCTACAAGGGCAACGGCACCATGGCGGTCGCGCCTGGCGCGGCGCTGATGTCGCCGGCCTTTGCCAAGGATGCCGGCGAAGAACCCGAGGTCGCCGGGATCTATGTCATCGGCGACGATGGCGCGCCGTTCCGCGTCGGCTTCACGCTGTCGAACGAATTCTCGGACCATGTGACCGAGCGCGTGAACTATCTCTTCCTCGCCCACTCCAAGCTGCGCAATGCCTCGTTCGGGCCGGAAATCCTGATCGGAGACCTGCCTTCGGACATCCGCGGCACGTCGCGCATCCTGCGAGACGGCAAGACATTGTGGGAGAAGCCGTTCCTGTCGGGCGAAACGAACATGTCGCACACCATCGCCAATCTCGAACACCACCACTTCAAATATTCGGCCTTCCGCCAGCCGGGCGACGTGCATGTGCATATGTTCGGCACCGCGACGCTATCCTTCGCCGACGGCATCAACACGGAAGCAGGCGACGTGTTCGAGATCGAGGCAGGGGATTTCGGCCTGCCGCTGCGCAACCCGCTGGAAATCGAAAAGCCGGTGAAGGTGGCGGTGAAGGCGCTGTAAAAGCCACGGGGGCGTCATCCCCCTCTCGTGGGGAGATCGGCAGCTTCGACCTTAGCGCACCGCGCGGAAATGCTTTGAGAGCTTGAGGCCTTGCGCCTGGTAGTTCGAGCCCAGGTCGGTGCCGTAAAGCGCCCGCGGCCGCTTCAGCATGTGCTCGTAGACCAGCCGGCCGACGATCTGGCCATGGTCGAGGATGAACGGGACTTCGTGGCTGCGCACTTCGAGCACCGCCCGGCTGCCGGTGCCGCCGGACGCCGAATGGCCGAACCCCGGATCGAAAAAGCCGGCATAGTGGACACGGAACTCGCCGACCAGCGGATCGAAGGGCGTCATCTCGGCGGCGTAGAGCGGCGGCACATGCACCGCCTCCTGGCTGACGAGGATGTAGAACTCGTCGGGATCGAGCACCAGTTCGCCGGCGCCGCTCTTGTGGATCGGCTCCCAGAAATCGACGACGTCCTGTGCGGCACGCTTGTCGACATCGACGAGGCCGGTGTGGTGCTTGCCGCGATAGCCGACCAGCCCATCCTTGTCGCCATTGAGATCGATCGACAGCGCGATGCCGCCGCCGGAAATGTTCGGCGGATCGGTGGCGACCAGCATTTCGGCGTTGTGCAATTCATGCAGTTCGGCTTCCGATAGCAGTGCGTTGCCTGTACGGAAGCGGATCTGCGACAGGCGCGAACCGGTGCGCACGACGATCGGAAAAGTGCGCGGACTGACCTCGAGATAGAGCGGGCCGTGATAGCCGGCGGCGATCTTGTCGAACTCGTGGCCGCGATCGGTCATGACGCGGGTGAAGATGTCGAGCCGCCCGGTCGAGCTCTTCGGATTGGCCGAAGCCGAAATGCCAGCCGGCAGGGCCAGACTTTCGAGCAGCGGCACGATATAGACGCAGCCGGTTTCGAGAACCGCGCCTTCGGTCAGATTAATCTCGTGGAGTTGCAGCCGGTCGAGCTTTTCCGAGACCTTGTGATTGGGACCGGGCAGGAACGAGGCGCGCACCCGCCAGGCCCTTTCGCCCAATCTGAGATCAAGGCTCGCCGGCTGGATCTGGTCGGCATCGAGCGCGCGCGGCGACTTCAGCGCGCCGGACCTGAACAGCGCCGAAATGTCCTGATCGGGAAGAATGCCTGTCTGCCGCAAAGTCTGGCTCCGCCCAAGACTGGTCTCTTTTGGTGCAGGTTCTTGCCGCAAAACCACTGGGCACTTTTGCGGAACCTGCCTTGGTACAAACCTCTTAATGAAGCCGGCAATTGACGCAAGCGTGGCGCGGGTCTAAAGGGTCGTTATCCCGTGGTGATTTGGCCGGTCGGCTTGCAGCCACGTTAAACAAGTCGCTAAAGGACCGTCGGGCCGCAAGGCCGTATGGACCGGTTGCGACTTTCGCGGCCGGTTTTTTTGTGTCTGGAACAAAGCGATGAGCACCAAGAAGCGCAACTGGAAACCTCAGACGGCACTCGTGCATGGCGGAACCCTGCGTTCCCAATTCGGCGAAACCGCCGAGGCGATGTACCTGACCCAGGGCTATGTCTATAAAACCGCCCAGGCGGCGGAAGCCCGCTTCAAGGGCGAAGAGCCTGGCTTCATCTATTCGCGTTACGCCAACCCGACCGTCGACATGTTCGAAAAGCGCATGTGCGCTCTCGAAGGCGCCGAGGACGCGCGCGCCACGGCGTCGGGCATGGCGGCGGTGACCGCGGCCCTTCTGTGCAGCGTCAAGGCCGGCGATCATATCATTGCGGCGCGCGCGCTGTTCGGCTCCTGTCGCTGGGTGGTCGAGACGCTGGCGCCGCGCTATGGCATCGAGGCGACCTTGGTCGACGGCACCGATATCGCCAATTGGGAAAAGGCGGTCAGGCCGAACACCAAGCTGTTCTTCCTGGAAAGCCCGACCAATCCGACGCTGGAAGTCGTCGACATATCAGCCGTCGCCTCGCTTGCCAATTCGATCGGCGCGCGGCTTGTCGTCGACAACGTCTTCGCCACGCCGCTGCAGCAGAAGCCGTTGCAGCTTGGTGCGCACATCGTCGTCTACTCGGCCACCAAGCATATTGACGGCCAGGGCCGTTGCCTCGGCGGCGTCATCCTGTCGGACAAGAAGTGGATCGACGAAAATCTGCACGACTATTTCCGCCACACCGGCCCCAGCCTGTCGCCGTTCAATGCCTGGACCTTGCTGAAGGGGCTCGAGACGCTGCCGCTGCGCGTGCGCCAGCAGACGGAAAGCGCCGGCAGGATCGCCGACTTCCTGGCCGAGCAGCCGCAGATCGCCCGCGTCATCTATCCCGGCCGCGCCGACCATCCGCAGGCCGCCATCGTCAAGAAGCAGATGTCGGGCGGCTCGACGCTGATCTGCCTCGACGTCAAGGGCGGCAAGCCGGCGGCCTTCGCGCTGCAGAACGCCCTCGACATCGTGCTGATCTCGAACAATCTCGGCGATGCCAAGAGCCTGATCACCCATCCGGCGACGACGACGCACAAGAACCTGAGCGACGAGGCCCGCGCCGAACTCGGCATCGGGCCAGGGACGCTCAGGCTGTCGGTCGGCCTGGAGGACGCCGACGACCTGCTGGAAGACATCGCGCAGGCGCTGAAGGCCGCCAAATAGGCTGTTTGGGAGCGTCGGTCGCGGCGATCAGGCGCGCGACGGCGTCTCCTCCAGTTCGGCCGCCTTGGTGCGGATGGTCATTGCGTTGCCGCGCCAGTCGACGGCGCCGCCGAGCCAGCCGCGCGCCCAGAGGGTTGGGAGCATCACGTCCCGCGCAATCATGGCCGCGACCATGCGCGGCGACAGGTACCAGCCCTTGGACAAGGCCAGTGCGCACTCCGGAAGGTAGAAGGCCGCCAACACGGCAATCGCGGTTGCCCAGAGGCTGATGCCGGCGCTCGCCGCAGCAACCAGGGCAAGCGCGAGAGGCACCGCCGCGCCGGTCAGGATTTCGGGCGCGAAGAACAGCGGGAAGGTGACGCGGCGCAGGCGCGCCCAGCGGGCCTGGCGCGACCAGATCTCGCCAAGCGTGCGCTGGCCGAGCGGCTGCTCGAAGGGCGCGGCAACGAGATTGACGCGCAAGCCGAGGCCGTTCACCAGCTTGGTGGCGGCAGCGTCCTCGGCGATCTCGGCGGCCAGCGCCCGAATGCCGCCATTGGCATCCAGCATCGGCTTGTTCCACAGCATGCTCTTGCCCTGGGCAAAGCCGAGGCCGAGCGCCTCGCCGGCATACTGCCAGCGGGCCTGCAATGTGTTGAGGAAGGCGCATTCGACATCGGCCCAGAAACCCTCGGGCCGCGAGCCGATCGGCGTCGAGCAGACAAGGCCGGTGTCGGGCCGCCATGCCGCCATCATGTGCTCGACATAGTCCCTCGGCATCAGGACGTTGGAATCTGCAAGGATGACCCAGTTGTGGCGTGCCGCTTCCCAACCCTTGACGCAATTGTTGAGCTTTGGATTGGCGCTGACGCGGTCGTCACCGATCAGCAGCCGGGCCGGCACCTTGGGAAACCGGGCAATCGCCCTGTTTATCAGTTTGACCACCGGATCGTCGGTATGGGCGACGCAGAAGATCAGTTCGTAGCGTGGCCAGTCGAGGGCGAAGGCGCGTTCCAGCGTCTCATGCGTGAACGGCTCGACGCCCCGCGACGGGACGACGATCGAGACCGGTTGCGGCTTGCCGGCTGGCGGGGCGATCGTGTTGCGCCGTTTCAGCTGTGAAGCGGCGAGCGAAATGCTGGCGGCGTTTGAAAGGATGAGTGCGGTCGAAAGCGAGGCGGCTATGAAGGTGAGTTCCATCGAGATCTGGTCACTCCGGAAAGGCGGCCGGCATCGTGGCCGTTTTCAACAGTTCGACAGAGCGCCGAGTCGCCCGGTTCGTGCACACCACCATTGTCGTGTGTCACTTAAATGACATTCTTTGCCGGCACCTGCGGTTCAAGGTCAGCCGCGACAAGACGCGCACGTTGACCTGCTCACCGGGAGCGCTGAAAGTCATCGGGTTGTTTTGGAGCCGCTCATGTACCGCGCCGTGACGCGCAACATCGAAGTGCAGGTCAGGCCGTTCTATCTCGAGGACCGTTCGGATCCCTCGGAGAACCGCTATGTCTGGGGCTATCAGATAACGATCGACAACCAGTCGGACGAGTTCGTGCAGTTGTTGTCGCGCTATTGGCACATCACCGATGGCGCCGGCCGGGTCGAGGAAGTGCGCGGGCCGGGCGTTGTCGGCGACCAGCCGGAACTCAATCCCGGCGACAGCTATCAATACACGTCCGGCTGCCCGCTCTCGACACCGTCCGGGATCATGGTCGGACGCTACACGATGCGCAACAAGCGCGGCGAGACCTTCGACATCGCCATCCCCGCCTTCTCGCTCGATCTGCCGGGGACAAGGCGCACGGTGAATTAGCGTCTTTTCTCCCGTCACTATACGGGGGAGTTGAGGAATGGCCGCGAAGCGGACGAAAAGCCAATTGCTTGGCTTTTCGAGTGACGACCGTCCGGCAGGACAATGAGGGCAGCGCCGAGCTTGCGAGAATTTTCTTCAGACAGAGCCAAGGAGCTCCTGTACTAACGCTGGCGCTGCCCCTCATCCGCCTGCCGGCACCTTCTCCCCGTATAGTGACGGGGAGAAGGGACTAGCTTTACTGAGCCGCAAACTCGGCCGGATCGAAGTCGTACTGGGTCGAGCAGAACTCGCAGGCGACGTGGATGCCGCCATCCTCGGTGCTGTCCTTGATCTCCTGCGCGGAGAAGCCCTCGAGGATATCGCGGATCTTGTCCCTGGAGCACGAGCACTGGTCGGTGACGGGGACGCCGCCGAAGACGCGCACGCCATGCTCGTGGAACAAGCGATAGAGCAGCCGCTCGGCGCCGATGGTCGGGTCGATCAGCTCGGTCGGCTCGATGGTGCCCAGCAAGGCGAGGAGTTCCTGCCAGGAATTATCGGCCGGATCGTGGACTTCCGCGCGCGGATCGCCATCGCCGCCCGGCAGGTCCGGGACGCGCATGCGCTCGGGCGATTGCGGCAGGAACTGCGCCAGTATGCCGCCGGCGCGCCACTGCTCGCGCGCACCGCCGATACCGGGCGTCAGCAGCTTGGCGACCGAGAGCCTGATATCCGTCGGGATCTGTTCCGACTGGCGGAAATAGGTGCGCGCCGCGTCTTCCAGCGTTTCGCCGTCGAGCTGGACGATGCCCTGATAGCGCTGCGTATGGGCGCCCTGATCGATGGTCAGCGCCAGCACGCCGCTGCCAAGCAGCGTTTGCTGCGAGGTCTCGCCGGCCGCGACCAGCGCTTCGAGCCGATCCGCGTCGAAACGCGCATAGGCGCGCAGCGCCGAGGGCGTGGAAAAGTCCGCGACCAGCATGTCGACAGGCCCGTCGGTACGGGTCTGCAGGATGAACTTGCCTTCGAACTTGAGCGAGGTGCCGAGCAGCACCGTCAGCACACAGGCTTCCGCCAGCAGGCGGGCGACCGGCTCGGGATAGTCGTGGCGGCCAAGGATGGCGTCGAGCATCGGCCCGAGCTGCACCGTGCGGCCACGCACGTCGAGCGGACCGACTTCGAAGGGAACGACGTGATCGTCGCCGGCGTAGCCGAACTCGCCGAGTTTGGGGTGATGTTCAGTCACTTGATGGCTTTCCAACATGACAAAGCTCCAGGGCGCGGCCATGCGGCCCTGGTGGGCACATGCGTCCAAACGCGCTTGATTTGCGTGATGCGGCGCAGATAGGCATCGCGCCCCCGCAGATCAAGCGCCTGGGCATTTCAGGCGCCAAGACATATCAAGCAACAAGACACATCAAGCACCGAGACACCAGGCAAGCACGGCCTTCTGGGCGTGGAGCCGGTTCTCAGCCTCGTCGAAGACCACCGAATGCGGTCCGTCGATGACCTCGTCGGTTACCTCCTCGCCGCGATGGGCCGGCAGGCAATGCATGAACAGGGCGTCGGGCTTTGCCTTGGCCATCAGCGCCGCGTTGACCTGATAGGGCGAGAAGACATTGTGGCCGCGGGCACGGTGTTCCTGGCCCATCGACACCCAGCAGTCGGTGACGATGCAGTCGGCCTGGTCGACGGCTTCTTCGGGCGAGCGGGTGAAATGCAGCTTGCCGCCATGCGCCTTGGACCAGTCGACATGCTTCTGCGCCGGTTCGCTGCCTTCGGGTACGGCGACGTTGAGATTGAAGCGGAACCGTGCCGAGGCCTCGAGCAGCGAGTGTAGCACGTTGTTGCCGTCGCCGGTCCAGGCAATGGTCTTGCCGGCCACCGGACCGCGATGCTCCTCGAAAGTCATGATGTCGGCCATCAGCTGGCAGGGGTGGGTGTCGTCGGTCAGCCCGTTGATCACCGGAACGGTGGCATTCTCGGTCAACTCTAGCAGCCGCTCGTGCGAGGTGGTGCGGATCATGATGGCGTCGACATAGCGCGACAGCACCTTGGCGGTGTCGGCGATGGTCTCGGAGCGGCCGAGCTGCATCTCGGTGCCGGTCAACATGATGGTCTCGCCGCCAAGCTGGCGCATGCCGACGTCGAAAGAAACGCGCGTGCGCGTCGACGGTTTGTCGAAGATCATGGCCAGCACCTTGCCTTCGAGCGGCTTGGTCCGCTCGCCGGCCCTGAGACGCGCCTTTCGCGTCACCGCATCATCCAGCATGAAGCGCAAATCGCCTTCGGAAACGGTGGAAAGATCGGTGAAATGGCGAACTGACATCAGGAATGGTTCCGGATTACTTCGCGGCGGCGGAGGCAATGGCCTCCGACAGGCCCTTGGCGCCGGCGCGGATGCGGCCGAGCGCTTCGTGAATCTCGGCATCGGTGACGGTCAGCGGCGGCAGCAGGCGAATGACGTTGTCGCCGGCCGGAACCGCCAGCAAATGCTGGTCGCGCAGCGCCATGTTCACCTTGCCGTTGGGCATCGCGCATTTGAGGCCGAGCATCAGCCCGGTGCCCCTGATATCCTCCATCACCTCGGGGAATTCGTCGGCTACCGACGCAAGCCCCTGCTTCATCAGCAGCGCCTTGCGCTGGACATCCTCGAGAAATCCATCTTCCAGCACGACGTCGAGGACGGCGTTGCCGACCGCCATTGCCAGCGGATTGCCGCCGAACGTGGTGCCGTGCACGCCGGCGGTCATGCCGACGGCCGCTTCATCGGTGGCAAGGCAGGCGCCCATCGGGAAGCCGCCGCCAATGCCCTTGGCGATTGCCATGATGTCGGGCGTCACACCCGACCACTCATGCGCGAACAGCTTGCCGGTACGGCCAATGCCGCACTGAACCTCATCGTAGATCAACAACAGGCCGTGCTGCTCGCAGAGCTGCCGCAGACGCTTCAACGACTGTGTCGGTACCGGGCGGATGCCGCCCTCGCCCTGCACCGGCTCGATCAGGATCGCGGCGGTCTCGGGCGTGATCGCTTTTTCAGCGGCGTCGATGTCGTCGAAGCCGACCTGATCGAAGCCTTCGACCTTGGGTCCGAAGCCCTCGAGATATTTGTACTGGCCGCCGGCCGCGATGGTCGCCAGCGTGCGGCCATGGAAGGCGCCTTCGAAGGTGATGATGCGGAAGCGCTCGGGATGTCCCTTGACGAAGTGGTAGCGCCGCGCCGTCTTGATCGCGCATTCCAGCGCCTCGGCGCCGGAATTGGTGAAGAACACCTTGTCGGCGAAGGTGGCATCAGCCAATCGTTCGCCAAGCCGGCTCTGCCCCGGGATCTCATAGAGATTGGAGACGTGCCAGAGCTTCGCCGCCTGTTCGGTAAGGGCCGCGACCAGATGAGGATGGCCGTGGCCAAGCGAATTGACAGCTATGCCGCCGGCGAAATCGAGATATCGCTCGCCCTTGTCGGTAACCAGCCAGGTGCCTTCCCCATGGTCGAAGGCCAGGGGTGCGCGAGCAAAGGTCTCGTAAAGCGCCGAACCGCTCATTATATGCGTCTCCGGTACCGGAAAATCAAAAAAGCCGCCAAAGCGGCGGCCTTCTGTGGCTTATCGTGTTTTTCGGTCATGAAGTCAACGAAAACGTCGCGTAGTGGCGCGCGGCAAGCCCCCTGACGCGACGCCGGCTCATGAGCGACCGGGCAAGTTGGGGAAAACCGAAAAAACCGATTCGTGTTGCACTTGGGACTCTTGTCACCGAGTCAGCGCATAGAGTAGTTGTAGTCGAGAAATAACTAGATTTCGTGCGGCGGACCTAATCACCAGATATATGTGGTGTCTGCCCCAGCAGTGGTGCTGGGTCGGGAAAGGATTCTGATTGCCGCACGCTTATGAGGAGCGCGGTCATGAACTGGACTGACGAGCGGGTAGAACTCTTGAGAAAACTGTGGTCGGAGGGTCTGAGCGCAAGCCAGATTGCCGCTCAGCTTGGAGGGGTCAGCCGCAACGCGGTCATCGGTAAGGTGCACCGGCTGAAACTGTCGGGCCGCGGCCGTGCGACGGCGACGCCGGCACGCCAGAAGAAGGCATCGCAAGGATCGACCGTCCAGAAGTCGGTGGCACGCGCCGCGACCACGGCACGTCATGTCACGACTTCGATCGGCGCGACGGCCCTTCAGACGCAATTCGACGCCGAACCTGTAGCAAGACACTACATTCGCCCGGTCGAGAACGTCGTGGTACCGATCTCACGGCATCTGCAGCTCGTCGAACTGACCGAGCGCACCTGCAAATGGCCGAACGGTGATCCGCTTTCGGAGGACTTCAATTTCTGCGGCAACGAAGCCGCCGAGACCGGTCCCTACTGCAAGTACCATGCCCGCGTGGCGTTCCAGCCAGCGGCGGAGCGGCGCAGGAACCGATAGGGAATAGCCACTGATTGAGCTTCCGCGAGGGGGCAATGCAGTCTTTCCCCTATTCGCTATTTGCTCTTTCACAGCCAGCCGTTCTTCCTGAACCGCCAATACAGGAAGCAGCAGATCAGCGCGATGGTGGCCAGCACCATCGGGTAGCCATATTCCATCTTCAGCTCGGGCATGTCGGTAAAGTTCATGCCGTAGATACCGGCGAATGCGGTTGGCACCGCCAGGATGGCCGCCCACGAGGCGAGTTTCTTGGAGATCGCCGTTTCCTGGCTCTGGCCGACCAGGAGACTGGCCTCGAAGGCGAAGGCCAGCACCTCGCGCAGACTGTCGATTTTCTCCTGGACGGTGCGGATGTGATCCGTCACGTCGCGGAACAGCGGGTGCATGGCCGAATGGATCTGCGGCAGCTCGGCGCTGGTCAGCCGGCGGCAGACTTCCACCAGGGGCAATGCCGCATTGCGCAGGCGCAAGAGGTCGCGGCGCAGCATGTAAAGCCGTTCGATATCGGGGCCGGTCATCGGCTTCAGCAGGACCTTGTCCTCGATCGCCTCGACCTCGTCCTCGATCTGCTCGAGCACGGGCATGTAGTTGTCGACGATGAAGTCGAGAATGGCGTAAAGGACGAAATCCTCGCCCTTGGCCAGCGAGTGCGGGCAGCTTTCCCAGTGCTGGCGCACGGCGGCATAGGATGTCGACGGGCCGTGCCTGACGCTGACGATGTAGCCTGAGCCGACAAACAGATGAGTCTCGCCGAAGGTGACGCGCCCGTCGATCAGCTGCGCCGTGCGGGCGACGATGAACAGCGCATCGCCATATTGCTCGATCTTTGGCCGCTGGTGCGGATGCTCGGCATCCTCGATCGCCAGCTCATGCAGATGAAACTGTGCCTGGACGCGCAGCAGAAGTTCACGGTCGGGTTCAAGCAGCCCGATCCAGACGACGTGTCCCGATTTCTTGGCCCAATCGCCGGCTTCCTCGATTGGAATATCGGCGATGCGGCGCCCGGCGGTATAGACACCGCAGGCAATGATGCCCGATGTCGGCGGCGAGGGCTTGAACTCCCGGACATATTCCATCGCGGCCTCCGAAAGCGTTGCCTTCCCCAGGGAACCAAGCTTATCTCGGGGTAGTTTAGCGCAATATGATCAAGCGTTCGAGAGGACGTGCGTTCACTTCACCGGCAGCGCCGCGGGGAGGCCGATCTTGTCCGTCTTGTCGCTTTTCGGCCGATCGGGCGGCATCTGGTCGCCGGTGACGATGTAGTAGATGGTCTCGGCGATGTTGGTGGCATGATCGCCGATACGCTCGATGTTCTTGGCGCAGAACAGCAGATGCGTACAGGGCGTGATGTTGCGCGGATCTTCCATCATGTAGGTCAGCAATTCGCGAAACAGCGACGTGTACATGGCATCGATCTGGTCGTCTCGGTCGCGCACGAAGCCGATCTTGTCGACCGAACGCGACGCATAGACGTCGAGAACTTCCTTCAGCTGGGTCAGCGCCAGGTTGGCCAGAGCCTCCAGGCCGCGGAAAAGGCTGGTCGGCTGACGGCCGTCGATGACGGCGACCACCCGCTTGGCGACGTTCTTACCGAGGTCGCCGACCCGCTCGAGGTCGGCCGAAATGCGGATGGCGCCGACGATCTCGCGCAGGTCCGTCGCCATCGGCTGGCGCTTGGCGATGATGATGATCGCCTTGTCGTCGATCTCACGCTGCCCCTCATCCAGCACGAGGTCATCGCGAATGACCTTCTGGGCCAATCCCGGATCGGCATTGACCAAGGCGGCGACCGCCTGCTCGACCATGCGCTCGGCATGGCCGCCCATGGCGGCGATGCGCTTGGAGAGATATTTCAGTTCCTCGTCAAAGGCGCTCATTGTGTGAACGGACTGCATGGACGAAATGCCTTCCCACGGGGTGTCTTGATTTTGAGTCGTTTCCTCGAATCCCCGCTGATACGCTAACCGGATGACAGAAAAAAGAAACGGTCCCGTGGAAAACTAGGGCAGTATCAGTGCGCCGGCAAATGGACTGAGAACGCGGCGCCCTTGCCGACCTCGGACCGGATCGTCAGCCTTGCGTTGTGACGCGTCAGAATGTGCTTGACGATCGACAGGCCAAGTCCCGTGCCTTTCTGGGTCCGGCTGGTCTCGACATCGATACGATAGAACCGCTCGGTGATGCGCGGGATATGTTCCTCGGGGATGCCGGGGCCGAAATCCCTGATCGTCACGTCGATGCCTGGCTCGGAGCCGTCATCGCCGCGCGCGATCGACACCACGACGCGGCCGCCCGACTGGCCGTATTTGCAGGCGTTTTCCAAAAGGTTCTCGAAGACCTGGAACAGCTCGTCGCGATCGCCCGGCACATCGAGCGGCCCCTTGGCGAAATCGCGCTCGATGGCGACATTGTTTTCCCGGGCGAGCGGTCCGAGCGAATCGATGACGCTGTCGACGGTCTGGCGCAGATCGACTTCGGTTCCCGGCTTCAGATATGGCTTCATCTCCAGCCGCGACAGCGACAGCAGATCGTCGATCAGGCGCGCCATCCGGCCGGTCTGGTTCTGCATGATCTGGAGGAACTGCTCGCGTGCCGCCGGATCGTTGCGGGCCGGTCCGCGCAGCGTTTCGATGAAGCCCGCGATCGAGGCCAGCGGGGTGCGCAACTCGTGACTGGCGTTGGCGATGAAGTCGGCGCGCATGCGGTCTATGCGTCGCGCCTCGCTCTGGTCCTTGAAGACCAGCACATAGAGGTCAGTGCCATGCCCGACCGATGACGCGCTGACCCGGTAGGCCCGTTCGACAGGCAGTTTCTCGGTGTAATCGACAACATCCGAGGCGACGGTTTCCGACAGCACACTGTCCAGCAGCGCCTGCATTTCCGGCGCCCGGAATTTCAGCGGCAGCGATATGCCGGGCGCGATGCCGCCAAAGGCGGCAAAGGCGGCGGCGTTGGCGTGGACGATGGTGGCGGCCTGGTCGAAGATGATGAGCGGATCGGCGACCGCGGCCGCGAGATATTCCCCCGACAGGCGCTGCAAGCCCATCGCCTCGATTGCCCCGGCGCTCTCGGCGGAATGGCGCACACCGGCCGCCGGCAATATTGCCGCCGCCAGCAACAGCAGCAGAGCCGGTACCAGCACGTAGGCGGAAATACCCGCGAAGCCATAGGCGATCAGAACCGCCACGACCCCGGCCGCAAGCAGCCAGCGGCTGTTCCACAGCCGGGCGGCCATGGCTTGCCCCGTGCCTTTCTGTTCCGCGCCCAGGTCAGTCATTCGCGCGCCCAACCTCCACCGGTCACACGGCGACGGAAACTTCCGCTGGACCGCAAATCAAAAGTGCTACAGCGTCGTTTGCGCGTCCAAATGGACATGCGGCCTGTAGTGGCTCCCAATAGCATGAGTCCAGACACTTAAAAGGGTTCGCCTGCATGAAAAACGCCAAGGAAAATTCCGTCACGCCAACTTCTGGTCCGCTGAACATCAAGATCGGCGGCAAGAAACGGGAGTTCGATATCGAGAATCCCGAGCTTCCGGACTGGGTCGAGGAGAACAAGCTGACCGCGGGCGGGTATCCCTACGACAAGAAGATGAAAAGCGAAGAGTATGACGAGACGCTCGAGAAATTGCAGATCGAGCTGGTCAAGGCGCAAGCCTGGCTGCAGGCGACCGGCAAGCGGGTGATGGCGCTGTTCGAGGGGCGTGACGCTGCCGGCAAGGGCGGTACGATCTTCGTGGTGCGCCAGTACCTCAACCCGCGCACGGCGCGCAACGTCGCGCTGACCAAACCAACCCCGACGGAGCTGGGGCAATGGTACTACCAGCGCTATGCCGACCATTTCCCGACATCGGGCGAATTCGTCACTTTCGACCGCTCCTGGTACAACCGCGCCGGCGTCGAGCCAGTGATGGGTTTTTGCACCCCCGAACAGCATGAGAAGTTTCTCGACGAGACGCCGCATTTCGAACGAATGATCGTCAATGACGGCATCCATTTCTTCAAATTCTGGCTGAACATCGGCCAGGAGACGCAGCTCGAGCGCTTTCACGATCGCCGCTACAGCCCCCTGAAGAGCTGGAAGTTCTCGCCGATAGACATTGCCGGCATCACCAAGTGGGACGATTACACCAAGGCGCGCGACAGCATGTTCGAGCACACCCACAAGGAGTTCGCGCCATGGATCATCGTGCGGGCCAACGACAAGCGCCGCGCGCGGCTGGCGGTGATGCGTCGCATCCTCCTGTCGCTGCCCTACGAGGGGCGCGATCTCGATGTCGTCGGCAAGGAAGACAAGAAGATCATCGGCGAAGGGCCGTCATTCCTCGGCAAGCAGGACTGACGCTTTGGCGCCGCGCGGCCAAAGCCAGCGCGGCGCAGTTGATGGATGTCCTCTTTCCTCAGCCGAGCGGCTCTAGGCCGCCAGGCGCGCGATCCGCTGCAACCGTCGCAGCGTGGCGTCGTCCTGCAGCGCCTGCTGGAACAGCGATATCTCCTCATCGATGCGCTCGCAAAGTGCCGTGGTGTTGCCCTTGAGCAAGCCGCGCGTCTGCAGCAACGCCGCAACCGGCTTTTTGGCCAATTGTCTTGCCCGGCCGAGCGTCGCCTCCTCGACGCTGCCTTCCGGGACGATCTCTGCGACGAGGCCGAGCGCCCTGGCGTCTTCGGCACGGAGCGTGTCGCCGAGGCAGAAGAAGCGGAAAGCTCCGGCATAGCCGAGCTTCTGCGGCGCCAGGATGCTGGTCGCCGCGTCCGGCACCAGGCCGAAATCGACGAACGGCACCCGGAACGTGCTTTTTTCCGACGCGATCACCATGTCGCAATGGAACAGGATGGTGCAACCGACGCCGACGGCGTCGCCGTCGACACAGGCCAGGATGGGCTTCGGAAACGTCGCCAGCATGCGGAACATGTCGGTGACGGCGGCGATCAGCTTCTGATGCTTGGTGGCATCCAGGAATTCGGAAAAGTCGCCGCCAAGGCAGAAACAGCCCGCCAGGCCGCGCAGCACGACGACCCGCACCTCGTCGTTCTCGGCGGCTTCGTGGAACGTCGTGGCAAGGCTCTCATAGGCCCTTCTATCGAGCACCGGCCGGCCGTCATTCGACGATACGGTGACGATCAGAGCGTGGTTGCGCAGTTCAGGCTGCGGGTGCGCGTTCATGATGCCCTCCTTTGGCCGAACATGTCGGGATATCCCCTGGCCAGAACGGGCGCATGATGATTGCGGCGCGACCGCACCACGTCCAGCGTGTGCTCGTTGAAGGTGAGCAGCGTCGCCACGACCTGCTGGGTGCCATAGGTGCGCTGATAGCCGAGCGGCGTCGCCAGGAAGTGCAGTTGCAACGCGCGCAGCACCCACATCGGCTCGAACTCGATGATCACCTTGTCGACGCCGCGCTTCAGACCCCACTCGACGAAACCGGCTATCAACTCCGTGCCGACGGTCGAGACGCCGCGCCGGCCATCGCGAAAACCCGGAGCCACCGCATAGCGGGTCAACTCCCAGATGTTGGGACCCGCCGGCGGCGTTCCCTCGGAGAGATCGGTCAACACCTCGGTCAGCAGATGCGGCCGCGTGGTCGGCAACATCCTCTGATAGCCCGCGACTTCATTGCCCCTGATGACGATCTGATGCACCGCCTCGTCATGATCGAACTGGTCGACCTCAAATCCGTCGGGGCGCCGTAGGTCCTCCCATCCCATTTCCTCGACGAATATCTGATAGCGCAGCCGATGGACGGCCTCCCAGAGATCGGGGCGTTCCATCAATTCCTTGGTCGAAAGACAAAAAAGCATTCCGTAGTCTCCTGTGTTTCAGGGGAAGATACGGCCGTGCTTCGATGCGAAAATTGCGTGATCACGTAGGCGAAAAGTGCTAGGCCGGCACGGCCGACCTAGCTAATGTAGCCGCGCCTTATCGCCTCGGCGACTGCCTGCACCCGGTTGACGGCACCGAGTTTGCTTTTGGCGTTAAGAAGATGTTTCTCCGACGTGTGCTCGGAGATGCCGAGGATTTGCGAAATCTCCCATTCGGACTTGCCGACGGCGGCCCATTGCAGGCACTCGCGTTCGCGCGGCGTCAATTCGATATGGTCGATTATCTTGCCGGCCATGGTGTGGAGTTGCATGGCGCGGCCGACCGCATAGGTCGAGACCAGCGAGACAAGGCCGAACTCGGCCGCCGACAGTTCCACGGCCTCGCCCCCCAGGGACACCATGACGATCTCACCGTCAAGCGTGATCAGAGGGAAGGCGAGCCCGTCACGCAGCTTGAAGGCACCGGCGTCGCCCATCACTTCGCCACTGTTCTTGTCGATGCGAAGGCCCTGGGCGGCTTCCCGCCACTGGAACGGCGCCTGCAACTGCTTCATGTGACTGACGACGGGATCGTGATCGACATAGTTGCGCGCCACATAGCGCTCCAGCCATTCGACCGGCCAATCGCAAAGCAGCACATGCTGCTTTTGCTGACCCGTCGGCGTGCCCGGCTTCGGAACGGTTCCGGCCATCAGCGCGGTCAGGCCGAACTCCGATGTTACGCCCAACAGTTTCTCGCAGACCGCGGCCGCCGTCGCGGCGTGCTGCAGTTGGTCTATGTATTCCAGCGTCCGATCGAACTGACTCATCGCAACATCAACCCCATGTTGCCTCATGCATTAAAGCCCATGGTCCGCGCCTTGCCGGCACTTTGCCACTGACCACGGATTGCAAAGCGCCCGCTTCCGGTTGTGGTTCTCGACCCTGGTACCCCCACCAGGGCAGCCACCGCTTGTTTGCAAACTCAGCGAATCATATCCTGAAATCGAAGCGTTGAAATCAAAAAGCATTGTGCCTGTACCATTTTCGTACCAAAACCGGCACGAGCACGGTGCGGGGAGTTCTATCGTGGCGTTCCAATGGCGGTTCCAGGTCCTGGCAGTGGCGCTCATTGCGGCACTGGCTTGGATTCCCGGGGCGCGCGCGGAGCCCCAGGTACCGGTGCTGTGGGACGCCAAGGAGCGGCTGCCCAAGCCGGACCTTTCGGCACTGCCGCGGCTGCGGTTCCTGACGACCACGGATTTTCCGCCCTTCAATTTCCTCGACGGCGCGGGAAAGCTGTCGGGTTTCCATATCGACCTGGCGCGCGCCATCTGCGCGGAGCTCGGCATCGTCGACAAGTGCCAGATCCAGGCGCTGCCCTGGGCGGAGCTTCAAGGCGCGATCGGGAAAGGCGAAGGCGAAGCGATCATCGCCGGCATTGCCGCAACGCCGCAGTCGCGCCAGACATACGCCTTCTCGCGCGCCTACCTGCAGTTCCCGGCGCGCTTCATCATGCCGAAGAACAAGGCGCTGGCGGAACCGATCTTCGATAAATCGCACGGCAAGCGCGTCGGGGTGATATCAGGCTCGGCGCATGAACGCATGCTGCGCGACTATTTCAGCACGGTCCAGGTGGTTCCCTTCGACAAGCCGGAAGCCCTCTATGGCGATCTGAAGGCCGGCAAGATCGATGCGGCCTTCGGTGATGGCATGCGCTTCGCCTTCTGGCTCGGAGGCTCCGACGCGGCCGGCTGCTGCCGCTTTGCCGGCGGCCCCTATCTGGCGCCCGAATATCTGGGCACCGGCATGGCGATCGCCACGCGAGCGGACAATCCGGCACTGGCCGCGGCCCTCGACTACGCGCTGCAGGAGATTTCGATGAAAGGCACCTTCGCCGAATTCTACCTGCGCTATTTCCCGGTCAGCTTTTTCTGATCCGGCCCGGTCAGCTTTTTTCTGATCCGGCCCGGTCAGCTTTTTTCTGATCCGGCGTAATGCTCGCCTTCAGGTGAGCGTGCGAAGCCGCGCCTTGGCCGCACGGCCGATGGCCGCCACGGTCAACGTGTCGAGATCGAGCTGGCGGCGGATCAACTGCAGCACCCGCACTTCCTCCATGCGCATTTCGAGATCGATGGCAGCCACTTCGAAGGCCGCCGCATAGGCGGTGTCGCGCAATCGCTCCGGCAGCGCCTCGGCAACCTGGGTGAGGACACCCTCCAGGCCATCCTTTTCATGCAACAGCTTCTGACAAGCCTGAGCCACGGCAACCAGCCGGTCCTGCTTGAAATCCTCGAACACCGGCCACGAGCGGACGACCTCGCCGATCCTGGCCAGTTCGACATCGGTCATGTCACGGTCGGAGGCCGATGTGATGACCATCAGGTAGATCAGCGCTTCGTGCGGGGTGGGCGACGGCATTCTTTACTCCTTGGACGGGCTTCGAAGGTAGGAAGGGGAGCCTGAGGCCGCAAGGAAAAAGCGCCCCACGCGTTGACGCTCCGGCCATGCGCGCCTAGAGACCGGTTGAAAATCGACACTTGCAGCCCGAGCGGCGAATAATTTTGGAAAACAGGACCATGGCGGGATCAAACATCATCGATCTCAATCCCGAACTGCTGGCGGCGGCGGCCGAGAGCAAGGCGTGGCCGTTCGAGGAAGCCAAAAAAATCATCGAACGCTACAAGGGCGCCGACTTTCCCGAAACGATCCTGTTCGAAACCGGCTATGGACCGTCGGGCCTGCCGCATATCGGCACGTTCGGCGAAGTGGCGCGCACCTCCATGGTGCGCCATGCGTTCCGCGTGCTGACGCAGGACAAGGTCGCGACCAAGCTGCTGTGTTTTTCGGACGACATGGACGGCATGCGCAAGATACCCGACAGCGTGCCGGATCGAGCGGCGCTCGAGCCGTATCTGCACAAGCCGCTGTCATCGGTGCCCAACCCCTTCGGCGGCGACTTTGCGAGCTTCGCCGACCACAACAATGCGATGCTCTGCCGCTTCCTCGACACGTTCGGCTTCGACTACGAATTCGCCAGCGCGACGCAATATTACAAGTCAGGCCGCTTCGATGCGATGCTGTTGCGCGCCGCCGAACGCTACGACCAGATCATGGCGGTGATGTTGGCGACGCTCGGGCCGGAGCGGCAGGCGACATACAGCCCCTTCCTGCCGATTTCGCCGAAGAGCGGGCGCGTGCTTTACGTTCCCATGAAGCATGTCGACGCCAAGGCCGGCACCATCACCTTCGACGATGAAGGCACCGAAACCACGCTGCCGGTCACCGGCGGCAGAGTGAAGCTGCAGTGGAAGCCGGATTTCGGCATGCGCTGGGCGGCCCTCGGCGTCGATTTCGAGATGTTCGGCAAGGACCACCAGACCAATGCGGTGGTCTATGACCGCATCTGCAACATACTGGGCGGGCGGGCGCCGGAGCATTTCGTCTACGAGTTGTTCCTCGACGAGAACGGCCAGAAGATCTCCAAGTCGAAGGGCAACGGCCTGACCATCGACGAATGGCTAACCTATGCGCCGACCGAGAGCCTGGGGCTCTATATGTACCAGCGGCCCAGGCAGGCGAAGAAGCTCTATTTCGACGTCATCCCGCGGGCGGTCGACGAATACTACACTTTCCTCGCGGCCTATCCCCGCCAAGAGTGGAAGGAGCGGCTGGGCAACCCGGTCTGGCATATGCATGACGGCAATCCGCCCGCCATCGACATGCCGGTGCCGTTCTCGCTGCTGCTCAACCTGGTCAGCGCCTCCAATGCGCAAAACAAGGATGTGCTGTGGGGCTTCATCTCGCGCCATGTTCAGGGCGTGACCCCCGCCTCCCATCCCGAGCTCGACCGGCTGACGGGCTATGCGATCCGCTATTTCGACGATTTCGTGAAGCCGACGAAGACCTTTCGCCCGGCCGACGAGGTCGAACGCGAAGCGCTGGTGGCTCTCGAAAAGGCGCTTGCCGACTTGCCGACGGACGCCGGCGGCGAGGCGATCCAGAACGCCTCGCTCAACGTGGCGCGCAAGATCGAACGCTACCAGGATCATTCCAAGCAGAGCCCAGAAGGCGGCCCCGGCGTTTCAGGCGCCTTCTTCCAGATGATCTATCAGGTGCTGATTGGCCAGGAACGCGGCCCACGCTTCGGATCCTTCGCCGCGCTCTACGGCGTCACCGAGACCCGCTCGCTCATTCAGAAGGCGTTGGCTGGTCAGCTTGCTTGAGGACGCCGCCATCCTCTTCCAGGATCGAACCCGGCGCCTGAGGCGCCGGGGCGGTGGCGGCCGGCGCCGCCGGGATGCCGGCTAGGTTCGGCGCCGGTCCGAAAATACCTTTCTTCGCACTTTGTGCCTTGTCACCGGCTTCCACATAGGGCCCGCCCTTGGCGGCGCGCGCCCAGCCGTTTTCGACCAGCCATTGACCGACATCCTGCTTGCCTATCCGGCACTCCGCGGCAATCAGGTCGCGACCACCTTCCGGCGGCACCAGGCAAACCACCGCGCGGCCGCGCAGCAAGGAACGGAATGCCGTGCGGGCACGGACGCCGCACGGCCAGGATTTGCCATCGGTGGTGCAGGTCTCGTCCTGCCCGACGACATCGATGCCGGAAATGGCGACCGAATAGCCTTTCGCCTCGATCAGGCCGGCGGCCGGGGCGACCGGCTGGAACAGCTTTGTGCCGTGCCAGTCGTCGGGCATCTTCGGCTTGGGCGGCACGGCGAGCGCCAGCTTGCTCAGCGGCGCGCGCGGCTCGACCCGCTCGGGCTCCCCGGCGGGCATTTCTGGCGGCGTGATGACATCCGGATCGATCGCCCGCGAATGCACCGCCGGCTTTGGCGGCTGCGATGCAGGTATGGCGGAGGTGGCAGGTTCTTCCGGCACCGTCCCGGCGTCAGCCTGGGGGAGCGTATCGGCGCCGGGATCGATCTGGTCCAACGCAACAGTGCTTTCGCTGCCCTTCAGCGTGCGTCCGCCGGCAACGACCAGTGCCGCCATCGCCGGAACCATCAGAACCGCCAGGACAAGATGAGGAAGTCGCACCCGTTGCACCTATTGGCTTGCCCAGACGATCCGCGCCACCCATTCGACCTCGCGCATTGGGATGTCGCGATCCGGATGCTCCGGATTGAGCGAGACCAGCGCGATCGACTTGACGGTCTGTCGCTCGAGCACCTTGGCCATCACCTCACCTGATGTCGTCTTGACGACGACGCGATCGCCCTTGCGCGTGGCGGCGCCCGGCTCGACGATGAGGACGTCGCCGTTGCGGTAGAGCGGCAGCATGGAATCGCCCTGCACCTGCAGCGCATAGGAACTTTCGGTCGATTGCGCCGGCAATTCGACGAGCTCCCAGCCCTGCCCCGCCGGAAAGCCGGCATCGTCGAAGAAGCCGCCGGCGCCTGCCTGGGCAAAGCCGAGCAACGGCACGGCGCGCCGGCTGGCGGGCGATGCGCCCCGGCCTTCGATCAGTCCCGTGAATTCGTCCAGCGAAGCGCCGGTCGCCTCGATGATCTTGGCCAGCGATTCGGTCGAAGGCCAGCGCGGCCGGCCGTCCGAGGACAGGCGTTTCGATTTGTTGAAGGCGGTCGAATCCAGTCCCGCGCGCCTTGCCAGACCCGACGCCGAAAGCGAATAGCGCTCGGCAAGAGCATCGATGGCAGCCCAGACGCGGTCGTGCGAGAGCATGACGTGCTCTCCTTCGAAACAGGAAAAAATGCCTCTTCCTGTCTAACGCGCAACGGCTGCGTTGTCCACCAGCGTGGCCGGCGGATCACGAACAAAGCTGTGTGCCGCAACAACGGCACGGTCATGGCCAAAGCCGCGGATAAGCTATCCGGCCAATGCCGCCATCGCCCTCGGCAGACCCTTCTTCAGCTCGTCGACGTTCATTACCGGGATCATCTCGACGGTGGCATTGAAGGCGAAGAAGAACCGCTCGGCGACATAGGGCATGTCCGAACTGTCCTTTACCTCGAGGAAAAGGTAGGCCGTCCGCCAACCACCGTCAGCGGTAAAATAGGCAGCCTCCGGCTTGAGGTCGGACAGGGTATGCTCGATGAACTTGCCCATGCTGCCTTCCTTGATCGCCTTGTTGCCCTCCTCGGCCGGGATGGACACTCTCAGCATCATACGCATGATGACTACTCCTCCGCCAACATTATGTTAGCGAAAACTAATGTATCATCCGCACCTGGCTTGGGAAAGTCGATCGACGGGTTGATCAGCCGGACAATTTGGCGAGACCGCGCAGCCCTTGGTGCGAGGTCATGAAAATCCGTTCCGCCTCTGTCGGCGGACGCGGGTTCACCGCCCGGCCAAGTGCGGCGACAACCTCGTCAATGTCGAGGAAGCGGCGCGCCTTGCGGTCGTAGACGCCGGCCGTCGTCAGGATCAAAGCGGCCGTCTCGCCATTGTCCAGGACGAAACGGTGTTTGCCGATGACCTGGGTGCCTTCCCAGGTCTCGATCGAGGACACCACCTCGAAACGGCGCCACAGCCTGATCTCGCGGGCATAGACCACCTGCAGCCCGCCCATCATCGGCGCCCAGCCATTCTTCCGCGCCAGCCTGATCAAGCCGGCACGGACGAACAGGTCGATGCGGCCGAGATCGGCCAGCATCATGTAGCGCGCATTGTTGAGATGGACGTTGAAGTCGATGTCGGTCGGCAGGCAGCGAAAGGCCAGCCGGCCTTCACCAGCCATCACATAGGGGCCACGGCTACGCGCCGTGGCCAGCATGCGCGCCATGCGCGCCCAGACATACATGGCGCGATATCAGGCGGCCTGCTTCACGTCGCCCTTGGCATAGGGATCGAAGCGTTCGTAGAAGGTCTCACCTTTTTCGGCCATGTCGAGGAGCAGCTTGGGCGCCTTGAACTCGGCGCCGTACTTCTTCTGCAGCCCCTTGGCGATCTTGACGAACAGCTTGGCGCCGATCCCGTCGATATAGGACAGTGCGCCGCCGGTATAGGGCGCGAAGCCGAAGGCCAGGATCGAGCCGACATCGGCTTCGCGCGGGTCGGTGACGATACCCTCTTCCATCACCCGTGCCGCTTCGAGCGCGATGGTGACCAGCAGGCGCTGCTGCAGCTCCTCATAGTCGACCTTCTCGGGCGCGAGCTGCGGATAGAGGTCCTTCAACCCCGGCCACAGCTTCTTCTTGGCGGGCTTGGCCGGATAGTCGTAAAAACCCTTGCCGTTCTTGCGGCCGAAACGGCCGTGGTCGTCGACCATTGTGTTGATCAGCGCCATCTGCCTGGGGTCGACGGCCTTGTCGCCGAGATCCCTGATGGTCTGCTTCATGATCTTCTGGGCGAGGTCAATGGCCGTCTCGTCGGTCAGCGCCAAGGGACCGACCGGCATGCCGGCGGCCTTCGCCGCATTCTCGATCATCGGCGCGGGCACGCCCTCGATCAGCATCTTGTAGGCTTCCGACATGTAACGCAGCACGCAGCGGTTGACGTAGAAGCCGCGCGTGTCGTTGACGACGATCGGCGTCTTCTTGATGGCGCGCACGAAGTCGATCGCCGTGGCCAGCGCCTTGTCGCCGGTCTTCTTGCCGAGGATGATCTCGACCAGCATCATCTTGTCGACCGGCGAGAAGAAGTGGATGCCGATGAAATTCTTCGGCCGCGCCGAATTCTTGGCGAGGCCGGTGATCGGAATGGTCGAGGTGTTGGAGGCGAAGATCGCCGACGACTTCAGCACGGCCTCGGCCTGTTCGGTGGCGTTCTTCTTGACACCGGAATCCTCGAACACCGCTTCGACGACAAGATCGCAGCCGGCGAGGTCCGCATAGTCCGCCGTCGGCGTGATCAGCGACAGGAGCTTGTCCTTCTCCTCGGGCTTGGCGCGGCCCTTCTTGACCTGGTCCGAGACCAGGCTGTCGGAATGCGCCTTGCCCTTCTGCGCCGAGTCCATATCCCGATCGAGCAGAACCACCGGAATGCCGGCCTTGGCGGTGACATAGGCAATGCCCGCGCCCATGAAGCCGGCGCCGAGGATGCCGATCTTCCTGAACTTGGTGTCCGGCACGCCGGTCGGGCGGCGCGCGCCCTTGTTCAGCTCCTGCAGCGACACGAACAGCGAACGGATCATCGCCGCCGCTTCCTTCGTCTGCATGATCTCGGTGAAATAGCGCTGCTCGATCCTGAGCGCGGTGTCGAAGGGCACCAGCAGGCCCTCATAGACACATTTGAGGATCGCCGCGGCGGCCGGGTAATTGCCATGGGTCTCGCGGCGCAGGATGGCGATGGCAGGCGGCCACAGATTGGCGCCGGCGGCAGAATAAACCGGCCCGCCGGGCAGCTTGAAACCCTTCTCATCCCACGGCGCCACCGGCTTGAGGCCGTTCCTGATCATCGCCTTTGCGGTCTCGACCAGCTTGGCCGGTTCGGCGACCTCATGGATCAGGCCCATCGACTTCGCCTTTTGCGGCGTGAGATTCTGGCCGGAGGTCAGCATCTGCAGCGCCTGCTGCTGGTCGGTCAGCCTCGGCACGCGCTGGGTGCCGCCGGCGCCGGGGAAGATGCCGATCTTCACCTCGGGCAGCGCCATCTTCACCTTGTCCGAGTCGGCGGCGACGCGGCCGTGGCAGGCGAGCGACATTTCGAAGGCGCCGCCCATGCAGGTGCCGTTGATCGCCGAGACCCATGGCTTGCCACAGGTTTCCAGCTTGCGGAACAGGCCGGTCATCATGCCGGCATTGTCGAACAGCGCCTTGGTCGCCTTTCCGGCATCCTTCTCCTTTTCGGCGGCGAAGCTGGTCAGCATCTTCTGCAGCAGCGTGATGTCGGCGCCGCCGGAGAACGTATCCTTGCCGGAGGTGATGACCGCGCCCTTGATCGCCGCGTCGCCGGCGACCTGGTCGACGATGGCGTTCAATTCGCGCATCGCCTCTTCGGTGAAGACGTTCATCGACCGGCCGGGCATGTCCCAGGTGATCAGCGCGATGCCGTCGGCGTCGATGTCGAGGGTGAAATTGGTGTAGCTCATCTCTTCTCTCCCCGTCAGACACGTTCGATGATGGTTGCGGTGCCCATGCCGGCGCCGATGCACAGCGTCACCAGAGCGGTGTTGAGATCGCGCCGCTCGAGTTCGTCCAGCACGGTGCCGAAGATCATCGCGCCGGTGGCGCCGAGCGGATGGCCCATGGCGATGGCGCCGCCATTGACGTTGATCTTGTCGTGCGGGATCTCGAAGGCCTGCATGTAGCGCAGCACCACCGAAGCGAAGGCCTCGTTGAGCTCGAACAGGTCGATATCCGACAGCTTCATCTTGGCGCGCTTCAACAGCTTCTCGGTGACGTCGACAGGGCCGGTCAGCATCAGCACCGGCTCGGAGCCGATGTTGGCGAAGGTGCGGATGCGCGCGCGCGGCTTCAGGCCCATGGCCTTGCCGGCCTTCTTCGAGCCGAGCAGCACGGCGGCGGCGCCATCGACGATGCCGGACGAGTTGCCGGCGTGGTGGACATGGTTGACCTCCTCGACCTCGGGGTGCTTCTGCACCGCCACGGCATCGAAGCCGCCCATTTCGCCAGGCATGACGAAGGAAGGGTTGAGCGAGGCGAGCGACTGCATGTCGGTCGACGGCCGCATGTGCTCGTCATGGTCGAGAATGGTGAGACCGTTCTGGTCCTTGATCGGGATGACCGAGTTCTTGAAGCGGCCATCGGCCCAGGATTTCGCGGCTCGCTTCTGGCTCTCGACCGCGTAGGCGTCGACGTCGTCGCGCGAGAAGCCGTATTTGGTGGCGATCAGGTCGGCTGAAATGCCTTGCGGCACGAACCAGCCGGGCAGGCCGACCGAAGGATCCATGAACCAGGCGCCGCCGGACATGCCCATGCCGACGCGCGACATCGATTCGACGCCGCCGGCGATGACGATTTCATCGGCGCCTTGCGCGATCTTGGCGGCGCCGAAATTGATGGCGTCCAAGCCGGAGGCGCAGAAGCGCGAGATCTGCATGCCGGGTGCCTTGGTGTCGTAGCCGGCCTCGAAGGCGGCGGCGCGCGGAATGACGGAGCCCGCCTCGCCGACCGGGTCGACGCAGCCGAAGATGATGTCGTCGACCGTGCCGGTGTCCAGCCCATTGCGGTCGCGCAGTGCCTCGAGCGTCCTGGCGGCGAGCCGCACCGCCGGCACCTCGTGCAGCGATCCGTCCTTCTTGCCCTTGCCGCGCGGCGTGCGCACGGCGTCATAGACATAAGCTTCGGCCATTTTCATGCTCCTTGGGTTCGCTGAAGAGAGCTGCTCAGAGCGAGCGTCCGATCAACAATTTCATGATCTCGTTGGTGCCGCCGTAGATGCGCTGGACGCGAGCGTCGCGGAACATGCGGGCGATCGGATATTCATTCATGTAGCCATAGCCGCCGTGCAATTGAAGGCATTCGTCGACGACTTTGCCCTGCAGGTCGGAGAGCCAGTACTTGGCCATCGAGGCCGTGACCGGATCGAGGCCGCCATTGATGTGACGGGTGACGCAGTCATTGTAGAAGACGCGGCCGATGGTGGCCTCGGTCTTCAGCTCGGCCAATTTGAACTGGGTGTTCTGGAAGTCGATGATCGCCTTGCCGAAGGCCTTGCGCTCCTTGACGTAGTCGATGGTCAGCGCCAGCGCCCGCTCGATCATGGCGATCGCCCCGGTGCCGATCTGCAGCCGCTCCTGCGGCAATTGCTGCATGAGCTGGACGAAGCCCTGTCCCTCCTCATGGCCGAGCAGGTTGGCGGTCGGCACACGCACATCGTTGAAGAACAGTTCCGAGGTGTCGTTGGCCTTCAGCCCGATCTTGTCGAGGTTGCGGCCGCGCTGAAAACCTTCGACCTCATCGGTCTCGACGATCATCAGCGAGGTACCCTTGGCGCCCTTCTCCGGATCGGTCTTGGTGACGACGATGATGAAGTTCGCCAGCTGGCCGTTGGTGATGAAGGTCTTGGAACCGTTGATCTTGTACTGGTTGCCGTCCTTCTCGGCACGGGTCTTGACACCTTGCAGGTCAGAGCCGGCGCCGGGCTCTGTCATGGCAATGGCGCCGATCAGTTCGCCGGTGGCGAGCTTGGGCAGCCATTTCTTCTTCTGCTCCTCCGAACCGTAGTGAAGGATGTAGGGTGCCACGATCGAATTGTGCAGGCCGATGCCGAAACCGTCGACGCCGACATGGCCGATCGCCTCGATGATGGCGCTCTCATGCGCGAAGGTGCCGCCCGAGCCACCATATTCCTCCGGCATCGAGGCGCAGAGCAGGCCGGCGGAACCGGCCTTCAGCCAGCTTTCGCGGTCGACCATCTCGTTCTTCTCGAACTCGTCGTAGCGCGGTGCGATCTCCTCCGACATGAAGCGTGTAGCCATGTCGTAGAGCATGCCGACCTCGTCGGCCGCCCAGGCTGGTTTCGGCAAGGAGAGCACTTCGGCGGGATTTGTCGCCACGATTTCCTCCGCGTATCGACAGACAGAAGGCTAGCGGGACCGAGTTTAGAACGCTTCCGCCGGCAGGGCCATCAGCGTATCGGCGCCGCTCGAAATACGGGCGAGGTGCGCCGAGGTTTCCGGCATGATCCGTTCCATGAAGAAGCGCGCCGTCACGACCTTGTTGTCGTAGAATTGCTGGAAGCCGTTGGCGCCGGTCTTGCGCTGCGCCGCCTTGGCCATCTGCGCCCACATGTAACCCAGCGCCACGAGGCCGAAGAGATGCATGTAGTCGGTCGAGGCCGCACCGGCATTGTCGGGCTTGGCCATGCCGTTCTGCAGCAGCCACATCGTCGCCGCCTGCAAATCGTTGAGTCCCTTCTTCAGACCCTTAGTGAAGGGCGCCATCTTCTCATCAACGCGGTTTTCCTCACAGAATTCGCCGACCTCCTTGAAGAAGGCCTGGATGGCGCGGCTGCCATTCAAGCCGAGCTTGCGGCCGACGAGGTCGAGCGCCTGGATGCCGTTGGCGCCTTCATAGATCATGGCGATGCGGGCATCGCGCACGAACTGGCTCATGCCGTGCTCTTCGATATAGCCGTGGCCGCCGAACACCTGCTGCGCCATGACAGCGTGGTCGAAGCCCTTGTCGGTCAGCACGCCCTTGACCACCGGCGTCATCAAGCCAGTGTAATCGTCGGCCGCCTGGCGGTCCTTGTCGTCGGCGGAGCGGTGCGCGATGTCGGACTTGATGGCAGTCCACAGCGCCAGCGCGCGGCCGGCCTCGTTGAAAGCCTTCATGGTCATCAGCGAGCGGCGGATGTCGGGATGAACGATGATCGGGTCGGCCTTCTTGTCCGGCGCCTTCGGGCCTGACAGCGAGCGGCCCTGCAAACGGTCCTTGGCGTAGGCGACGGCGTTCTGGTAGGCGATCTCCGACAGTGAAAGGCCCTGCAGGCCGACGCCGAGACGGGCCTCGTTCATCATCGTGAACATCGCCTTCAAGCCGCCATTGGCCTCGCCCAGCAGCGTGCCTTCGGCCTCGTCATAATTCATGACGCAGGTCGAATTGCCATGGATGCCCATCTTCTCCTCGATGGAACCGCAGGAAACGGTGTTTCTTGTCCCCGGATTGCCCGAGGCGTCGAGCTTGAGCTTCGGCACGATGAACAGCGAGATGCCCTTGACGCCTTCGGGTGCGCCTTCGATGCGGGCCAGCACCAGATGGACGATGTTGTCCGACATGTCGTGCTCACCGGCCGAGATGAAAATCTTCTGGCCTGAAATCTTGTAGGTGCCATCGCCGTTCGGCACCGCCTTGGTGCGCAGCAGGCCGAGATCGGTGCCGCAATGCGGCTCGGTCAGGTTCATGGTGCCGGTCCAGGTGCCCTCGACCATCCTGGGCAGCCAGGTCGCCTTCTGCTCGTCGGTGCCGTGGGTGATGATGGCGGCGATCGCGCCCTGGGTCAGGCCGGGATACATCATCAGCGACATGTTGGCCGACACCATGTATTCGGCCACCGCCGTGTGCACGGCATAGGGCAGGCCCTGGCCGCCGAACTCGACGGGGGCCGCCAGACCCATCCAGCCGCCTTCGCGATACTGGTCGAACGCTTCCTTGAAGCCCTTGGGCGTGGTTACCGAGCCGTCGTCATGGCGCACGCAGCCTTCCATGTCGCCGACACGGTTGAGCGGATGCATGACGTTCTCGGCGAGCTTTGCGCCCTCGGCGAGAATTGCCTCCAGCACGTCGGGCGTTGCGTCGGCGAATCCGGGAAGGTTCGAATAGCGCTGATAGCCCAGCACTTCGTTGAGCACGAACAGCGTGTCCTGGACCGGGGCCCTGTAGATCGGCATGCTTTTCCTCCACCATGCGGATTAGGCCTCGAAATCAAGCCGTGCGCGGCAAGCGGGCCAATGTCGAAGCCGCAATAGCAAATATTGACGTTTGCGTAAACGTCAATATTTTCGATGCGACAAGATTTCCGCCGCCAGGCGCGCGGAGCCTAGCGTTGCGGCATCGCGCAAGCCAGGATGAAGCAGCGGGCCAAAGATAGCGAAAAGCCGCGCGGCATGGCCACGCGGCTTTGATGGTGAAGGGCCGACAGGTCGGCGTGAGCAGACTGGCTTAGCTGGCGACGCTCGCCTGCGGCGCCGAACGCTCGGCCAACATCTGACGCACCGCCGACATCGAGCCGCTGAGCTCATTGATGGCGTCGTCGATCAGCGCCCGCTGCTTCTGCAGGCGAGCGAGCTGCTTCTCCGACTTGTCCAGCGCCAGGCGCAACTGCTTGGTGTTGGAACCGGTCGGATCGTAGAGGTCCATCATCTGCTTGACGTCGCGCAGCGAGAACCCGACCTTGCGGCCGAGCAGGATCAGCTTCAGCCTGGCCTTGTCGCGGCGCGTATAGAGACGGGTCGAACCGTCGCGCTGCGGGTTGAGCAGGCCCTTGTCCTCGTAGAAACGCAGCGTGCGCAGCGTCACGCCGTACTTTTTGGCCATTTCGCCGATGCGGGAGAGATCCTCGCCGGCTTCGACGGATGCATTATTGGTATTGGCCGCGGTCTCGCCGGCCGAGATAAGCTTCATGGTTACTGGCTTCCCCGTCTGGTGGCGTCGCGGTCCTGGACCATGCGTCGCCTGACTGGAAGCGGGGGCGTGCTTCCGGCCGTGGTTTCAACAAACAAATCGCAAAACAGCACAGCTGTGCGCCATTTACGTTTACGTCAATTCTATACCGATAGCCGCCTCATGACGCAAGGGCGTTCTGAGAACGGTGCTTTTTGCCGCACCGGAAGTCGCGACAGCCAACTTCCTTGCAACTTCTTAAGCTTGGTTAACGCGTTGTTTACCACGTTGGGCGAAATGTGCGCGTGTCGGCTACCCGTGGTTATCCTGTATCGAATTTTCACGGTTTTTCGGAGCGCGGGTCAAACCCGGGAAGCTTGTCTTCCACCGTGGCATGGAAGCGCGGTCGCCTCGTTCCGGCAGGGACTTGGGGAGCTGGTCGCAAGCCGGCCAATCTGAAAGACGGACGCACCGATGAACAGCAAGCGGTCCTACCTCGATACACTCAATGCCGGCAGGCAGCGCAAGCCGCAGACAACGCTCGAGCAGTTGAACCGCTCGCTGGAGACGCTGGAACAGCGCCTGGGGCAGACGCGTGAGGACGCGACGGCACGGCCCGTTCCTCGCCAATATGGCGCAGACCCGCGTTACCCAGCCACCGATCCGCGTTATCCCGCCGCACAGCCGACAGCCCAGCAGCGCTGGTATGAGGATCCGCAGCCGGCACCGCGCGCGCAGAACCCGGCGCCTTCGCCCGCCTTCGACCAGAATTATCAGGCGATCGCGCGCGACATCGACCGCGTGCGCGGCCAGGAAGACAGCGTCGCCATGGTCGGCAAGATCGCCGGCGAGCTGCGCGGCATGCGCGAGGAACTGCGCCACCAGGTGACTTCAGGCCTGCAGCGCGAATTCGACGCGCTGCGCAAGGACATCGACCGCGCCTTCCAGGCGAACGCCAAGCCCGGCGCGACAGGCAAGGGCAGCGCCGAACTCGGCGTGGAATTCGAGCGGCTCTCCGGCGCCATCAAATCGCTGTCGGAGAAGAGTGACGACAGGAGCGTCAACCTGCTGCGGCTGGAGCTCGAGCAGGTCAAGGCCGCGCTCGACACGCTGGCGCGCGAGGAGAGCGTGCAGAAGGTCGACCGCCGCTGGGACGATTTCGACCGCCGCTGGACGGCTTTCGAGGACCGCGTCGACGCCGACCAGCGCAAGCGCTCCGACGATCCCGCCCTCGCGGCCTTGACCGACCGGCTGGAGCAGATCAGCAACGCCGTCAACAACCTGCCGGAATCGCTGTCGCTGCGCTCGCTGGAGGAAAAGGTCCGCACGCTGGCCGGCGCGGTCGACCATTTCGCCAGCCAGCAGGACAATCGCGGCGGCGGCACGCTGGCCATGATCGACGAGCGGCTGGACGAGATTTCCCGCGCCATCGTGGCCTCGACAGTCGCCGCACAGGCGAATTCAATCGACCACGAAGCCTTCGAGCGCATCGAGAAGCGGATCGACTCGCTCGCCCAGCAGATCGAGGAAGTGGCGCAGGACCGTCCCGGCAATGTCGTGATCGACCGGCTGAACACGCTGTCGAGCCGGGTCGATGACCTCGCCGGCCGCGCCAACCTGCCCGAGCAGGCGATGGAACGGCTCGCCAAGCAGATCGCGCTGATCGCCGACAAGATCGATCAGGCGCCGGCCATGCCCGACGCTGACTACATCTTCCACGGGCTGGAGCAGCGCTTCGACGTGCTGTCGGGCATGATGGAGCGTCGCCAGGGCGACGCCATCGAACAGGGCAACATGCTGTTTCGCGATCTCGAGCGCCGGCTGGACGAGGTTGCCGACCGGCTGGACCAGCGCAGCATGCCGCAGGTCGACAGCGCCGGCATCATGGACGCCATCGATGCCCGCTTCACCGCACTGGCCAAGCGCATGGAAACGCGCGCTCCCGATCCCGCCGGCGAGGCGGCGATCCGCGGGCTGGAAAGCCGGCTCGAAGACATCTCAAGCCGGCTGGACGCCTCGGCGGCCCAGGTGGCCGGCATTGATCCGGCGCTGATCCGCAGCCTGGAGGCTCAGGTCGCCGGCCTGTCGGCGCATCTTTCCAGGCCCAGCACGCCGCTGCCGGACTTCGAGGACATCAGCCCGCGCCTCAACGAAATCGAGAAAGCGCTGGCCGGGACCCGCGATTCCATCCTCGGCGCCGCACGCGAGGCGGCCGAGAACGCCGTGCGCTCGCTGGCCGGAACGAGCACCAATACGGCCGCGGTGTCCGGCCTCGCCCAGGATCTGAAGACACTGGAGACATTGACGCGGCGTTCCGACGAACGCAATTCGCGCACCTTCGAGGCCATTCACGATACACTGCTCAAGATCGTCGACAGGCTGGGTTCGCTGGAAACCAGCGACCCGTCCGAAGCGGTAAGCGAACTGCTGGATGCGGCTCCGACCGAACCGGGCGGCTGGCGTGGCGCACGGCGGTCCAAGATGGCGGTGAACGCGCCGTCAATGACCATGGACGAGCCGCTGCCGCTGACCGGCGACATGGCCGATCTGGACGCGCGTGCCGCGGCCATATTGCGCGCCGAGCCTGCTTCGTCAGGCGAGCCGGCACTGCAGGTCGAATCGGGCTTTTCTGCCCGGCCGGGGGCGCGCTCGCCCGCGGAAGCCGCCGCCGCAGCCGCGATGGCCGCACTCGGTTCCGACGCCACCACCGGAAAAGACCGGCCGGCTGGCCGCAAGTCGATGTTCGGCGGGCTGGCGCGCGCCTTCAAGGGCAAGAAGGCGGCGGATGTTCCGCCGCTGGCCGGCCCGGCACCGGGCGCCGATATCCCGAGTGTCGATCTCGACGAGCCGCTCGACCCGAAGGTCGCCAACCGCCCGCTGGAGCCCGGCTCCGGCGCGCCCGACCTCAATGCCATCATGAAGCGCGTGCGCGACGAGCGGGGACAACCGGCAAAGCCCGGCGACAGCGACGCAGCGAAATCGGATTTCATCGCCGCTGCCCGGCGCGCGGCGCAGGCGGCCGCGGCCGAGGCCGACGCCCTGAAGCGCCAGTCGACGATGAAAGGCCCGGTCAAGGCGCTCAGGATAGGCGACTTGCTCAAGGCGCGGCGCAAGCCGATCCTGATGGCGGCGGCAGCGATCATGCTGGCGCTTGCCGGCCTGCAGCTTGGCAAGGCGTTTCTTTCGGATCCCGCTCAGGTGGCAAGCAACGACGCGGCTCCCATCGTCGCCTCGCAGTCGGTGAAGACGGCATCTGTCGATACCGCCAGCCAGCCGAAGACCGAAGTCCAGCCGGCGGCGACGGACAGCGCGCCGGCCCCTACCGTCAGGCAGGCGGAACAATCCGCGCCGGCAAGCAAGGACGACATGGCGGCGCAGACCGTCATGGCCATGCCGTCTGATACGGACGCGATGCCAGCGCCTACGGCCGGGCCCGCTCCGGCACCGGTCGCGCCGGCCATGGCTTCCGGCCCGGGCGCCCCCGACGCGATGGCTTCAACCGCGCCGGCGCCTGTTGCTCCGGTGACCGCTGCTCCCACCTTAACGGATCCGGCACCAGCCGCCGTCACCGGCGGTACGCAGGCGACGGATGCCGATGCCCAACCTGCATCAGCCGCGCCAACGGCAGCCGCCGAGGCAACGGCCAACGACACGACCGGCACCGTTTCGCCGATGGACAAGCCGGCGGCGACAGCCCCGACCAAGTTCGACATCCCTGCCGAAGCCGGCCCGGCCGCCTTGCGTGACGCCGCCGCCGCTGGCGACGCCAAGGCACTGTTCGAGGTCGGCTCGCGCTACGCCGAGTCGCGCGGCGTCAAGGAAGACATGCCGGCGGCCGCCAAATGGTACGAGAAATCGGCGGAACTCGGCTTCGCGCCGGCCGAATACCGCATCGGCAATTTCTACGAGAAGGGCATCGGCGTCGCACGCGACATCAAGAAGTCGAAGACCTGGTATCAGCTCGCCGCCGCGCAGGGCAACGCCAGCGCCATGCACAACCTGGCGGTGCTGTTCGCCATGGCCGCCGACGGCGTGACCGACAATGAATCGGCCGCGCACTGGTTCCAGGAGGCCGCCGACCTCGGCGTCAAGGACAGCCAGTTCAATCTCGGTATCCTGGCCGCCAAGGGCGTCGGCATGAAGCAGAACCTGGAAGAGTCCTATAAATGGTTCGCGCTTGTCGCCAAGACCGGCGACAAGGATGCCGCGGCCAAGCGCGACGAGATCGCCAATGCGCTGCGGCCCGAGCAGCTCGAGCGGGCGCGCGCCGCGACAGAATTGTGGAAGGCCAAGCCGCTCAACGCGGCGGCCAATTCGGTGGACATTCCCGAATCCTGGCAGGAAGGCACGCCGCAGACGACCGCCGGCATCGACATGAAGAAGGCGGTCAAGAACATCCAGCTCATCCTCAACAAGAACGGCTATGACGCCGGTGGCGCCGACGGCGTGATGGGCGAGAAAACCAAGAACGCGATCATCGCTTTCCAGACCGCCAACAAGCTGCCGGCGACCGGCGCGGTCGACGAGAAACTGGTCAAGGCATTGCTGGCGCGCAAATAACGGCAGAAGCGTCGTTTCCACGACGCCCTTGCCATACATTTGCCTGTTAACTGATTGAGTTGTTTTTTGTTTCGGCGCGGTGGCGGGGTTTGACCCCGCTGCCGCGTCGGCGCAAGACAAAATTGGCTTTTCGATGCGATACTGCCCGCAACGGCTTTATTCGCCGACAGGCAAACTGATCGAGACTGACGGGTGGGCATCTATCTCCCGATCGCGGAAATTTCCGTCAACGTCTTCGTGCTGCTGGCCATGGGCGCCGCGGTGGGCTTCCTGTCGGGCATGTTCGGGGTGGGCGGCGGCTTTCTCATCACGCCGCTCTTGATCTTCTACAATATCCCGCCGGCGATCGCGGTCGCCACCGGCGCGAACCAGGTCATCGCTTCTTCCGTCTCCGGCGTTCTTTCGCACATGAAGCGAGGCACGCTCGACTTCAAGCTCGGCGGCGTGTTGCTGGCCGGGGGCATCGTCGGTTCCACCGCCGGCATCTACGTGTTCGGCTTCCTGCGCAGGCTCGGCCAGCTCGACCTGTTCATCTCGCTGCTCTACGTCGTGCTGCTCGGCACCGTCGGCGGGCTGATGCTGGTCGAGAGCATCAACGCGTTGCGCGCCACGCGCAGCGGCGCGGCACCGGTGCTGAAGAAATCCGGCCAGCACAACTGGATCCACCGCTTGCCGCTGAAGATGCGCTTTCGCGCGTCGAAATTGTTCGTCAGCGTCATTCCGGTGCTCGGTCTTGGCGCCGGCATCGGCTTCCTGTCGTCGATCATGGGCGTCGGCGGCGGCTTCATCATGGTGCCGGCGCTGATCTATCTCTTGAAAGTGCCGACCAATGTCGTCATCGGCACCTCGCTGTTCCAGATCATCTTCACGTCCGCCTACACGACGCTGGTCCACGCCACCACCAACCAGACCGTCGATGTGATGCTGGCCTTCCTTTTGATGGCCGGCGGCGTGGCCGGGGCGCAGTATGGCGCCAAGGCCGGCCAGCGGCTGCGCGGCGAGCAATTGAGAGCCCTGCTGGCGCTGCTGGTGCTGGCGGTGGCGATCCGGCTCGCCATCGATCTGTTCGTCACGCCGCCCAACCTTTATTCGTTGTCCGGCTTGGGCCTCAACTGATGAAAGGCATGAAGGCGCTCGCAACCGTCGCTCTCCTGTCCCTGACCGCCGCCCCGCCGGCGAGGGCGCAGACGCCATTGACGGAAGGCATCCAGATCGGCCTCTCCACCGATGCGGTGTCGATCACCGCCGGTTTTTCCGGTGCCGACCTGACCATTTTCGGTTCGCTGGAAAATCCCGACCCACTGGTGGCACGCCAGGGCCGCTACGACGTCATCGTCGTGCTCGAAGGGCCGCCCAAACCGGTGGTGGTGCGCCGCAAGGACCGGGTGCTGGGCGTCTGGATCAATCTGGATTCAGAGACCTTCGAGAATGTGCCGGTGTCCTATTCGGTGGCCACGACGCGGCCGCTGCAGGACATCACCGAACCCAACAGCTACAAGCAATTATCGCTCGGCGCCTCCAATCTCTATATGCAGCCCGCCGATGCCGGCGACAGCCCGGCGACGATCGAGGAATTCACGGCGGCACTGCGCGAGCGCAAGGCCGCCGCCGGCCTCTACAGCGAGAATGTCGGTGGCGTGCAATTCCTGTCGCAGAACCTGTTTCGCGCCACGGTCAGGCTGGCGCCGAATGTGCCGGTCGGCACGCACAAGGCGCGTGCCTTCCTGTTCAAGAGCGGCCTGTTCATCAAGGAGAGTTCGGCGCAACTCGAAATCCGCAAGTCGGGCTTCGAACAATCGATCTTCCGCGTCGCCCACGACTATTCGTTCCTCTATGGCGTGTTCGCCATATCGCTGGCCATGGTGACCGGCTGGCTCGGCCGGCTGGTGTTCCGCAAAGATTGACGCTCGGGGAAAAGAGGGGTTCCCCTTTTCCCCACCATGCGATAAACCGCCGCCTCCCAGCCCAAGGGCAAACACGCACATACCATTCGCAAGAGCGGTCCGGCTTTCCGGATGACAGCGCGATACGTCGCCGCTGTCTTGCCGCCACGAAACCATGACAGGAGGCTGCAATGCACCAGGCATTCGGCGGCATCGACTTCGGCACGTCCAATTCCACGGTGGGCGTGATCCGGAACGGCAAGGCGCGGCTGGTCCCGCTGGAGGGCGAACAGCCCACCTTGCCAAGTGCCGTGTTCTTCAACTTCGAGGACGGCCACACCTATTTCGGCCGGCGCGCGATCGGCGATTATACCGACAGCATCGAAGGCCGCCTGATGCGCTCGTTGAAGAGTGTGCTCGGCAGTTCGCTCGCCCACGAGAAGACCCGCATCAAGACGCGCCAGATCGGCTTCATCGACATTATCGGCCTGTTCATCGGCCATCTGAAGACGAGGCTGGAAGAGGACACCGGCAGCGTGGTGGAAAGCGTGGTGCTCGGCCGCCCGGTGCAATTCGTCGATGACGATGCGCAAGCCGACGCGAAGGCGCAAGGCGAGCTCGAGAAGGCTGCCCGTGCCCAGGGTTTCAAGCACATCGCTTTCCAGTTCGAGCCGATTGCCGCGGCGCTCGACTACGAGCAGAAGGTGACGCGCGAGGAACTGGCTCTGATCATCGACATGGGCGGCGGCACGTCCGACTTCTCGATCGTGCGGGTCTCGCCGGAGCGCTCGCGATCGACCGACCGCAAGGACGACATCCTGGCCAGCCGCGGCATCCATATCGGCGGCACCGATTTCGACCGGTTGCTGAGCATCGCCCATGTCATGCCGCAGCTCGGCTACCTCTCCGCGACCAAGGATGGCAAGCGCAATCTGCCGGCCAGCTACTTCATCGATCTCGCCACATGGCAGCGCATCAACCTGGTCTATACCGCCAAAGCCATGACGCATCTGCGCCAGATCCGCTACGAGGCCGTGCGCGCCGACCTGGTCGACCGCTTCATCCACATCGTCGAGCACCGCTACGGGCACGCTCTGGCGGCGCTGGTCGAAAGAGCCAAGATAGAACTGACCGACAGGTCATCGGCGGAGGTGGAGGTGAAGCTGCCGGACGCGGCGTTCGCCGCCGGGATCACGCGCGACGGGCTGGAGGCCACGATTGCCAGGGATATCGAGCGGGTCACCGAAACGGTCGGTCAGACCATTCGCGACGCTCAGGTCAAGCCATCGGACATCACCGCCGTGTTCCTGACCGGAGGCTCGACCGCGATCCCGCTGGCAAGACGAGAGATCCTGTCGCTGGTGCCGCAGGCTTCCGTCATAGACGGCGATATGTTCGGATCGGTCGGGCTTGGCCTGGCACTCGATGCGCAGCGGAAGTTCGGCTGATCCTACCCTGACCCGTTCATCTCTGCAGCCAGATGCGCCTTCAGCGCCATCTGGGCCAGGCTTGCCTGGCGGTCGCGATGGGTGATCATGGCGAAGTCGCGCTTCGGCAATTCGATCGGCACGGCTCTCAGGCTCCCCTCGGCGACCGCGTGCCCGACGACCAGCTCCGAAATGATGGTCGCGCCTGCGCCTGCTTCGACGGCCTGGCGAACCGCCTCGTTGCTGGGCAGCACCAGGAATATCTGCAGGTCGGCAAGTGAAATCCCCTCGCGACGCGCCAGATCCTCCAGCACCTCGCGCGTGCCGGAGCCGCCCTCGCGGATGATCCAGCGCAGGCCCGTGATGTCGGGGCGGCCCGGCGCGATTTCGGCGATCCGCGGATGGGAGCTGGCAACGACCAGCATCAACCGGTCGGTATCGACCTTGGCGCGGCGCAATATGTCGGATTCGGTGCGCCCTTCGACCAAGCCGAGATCGGCGGTTCCATCGAGCACGCTGGCCTCGACCTGCCTCGTGTTGCCGATGGTGACGCTAAGCCTGACGGCCGGATAGGCCTCGTGGAAGGAGGCCAGCCGGCGCGGCAGCCAGTAGCTGGCGATGGTCAGGCTGGCGGCGATCGAGAGGCTGCCGGCGACCGTCTGCGAAACATGTTCCAGCACGTTGCGGGCGGCGGCAGCCCGCTCCAGCACGGCCTTGGCCTCGGGCAGGAACCGGTGGCCGGTCTGGGCCAGCTCTATGTTGCGGCCGACGCGGTTGAACAGATGGACACCGTGCTGCTCTTCCAGCGCGCGAATGGCCGCCGACGCGGCCGACTGGGAAATGCCGAGAAGCTCTGCTGCCTTGGTCATGTGGCCACGCTCGGCAACGGCGACGAAAATGCGCAACTGGTCCAGGGTCATGCCTGTATTAAGAACCAATATCGATCGAATTTACAAGAACAACTGATTAGACGGATCGATAAGTTCATTCTACTTTTTCAGCCGAAGTTAGAAAAAATTGGCCTGCAGATCGCAGAGAACAAAATGATCGGGCGGTTCAGATCCCTGATTGCGCATTGGACCCGCGGCATCCGGCGGCGGTTGGCCGGTGATCGATATCACCCGGAAGAGCATTATATGCGCGGACCCGGGCCGAAGACGCGCGCCAAATCCGCCGGCCGCGCGGGCACCACGGGATCATGATGCAAGGACCGCGCGGCGCCAATTCAGCCCCCTCGCAACGCCAGCTTGCCGACACGCGCGCGCCCGATGAAGGCGACGGCGTCGACACCTCCCCAGATGTTTCCGACAGCATCGCCAAGACGACCTGCTACATGTGCGCCTGCCGCTGCGGGATCGACGTGCACATCAAGGACGGCAAGATCCGCTACATCAACGGCAACAAGGACCATCCAGTCAATCGCGGCGTGATCTGCGGCAAGGGCAGCTCCGGCATCATGCAGCACTACAGCCCGGCGCGGCTGAAGAAGCCGCTCTTGCGCACCGGCCCGCGCGGCTCGGGTGAGTTCCGCGAGATCGAGTGGGAGGAAGCCTTCTCGATCGCCACCGAGCGGCTGTCGCATATCCGCCGGACCGACCCCAAAAAACTCGCCTTCTTCACCGGACGTGACCAGTCGCAATCCTTGACAGGCTGGTGGGCGAGCCAGTTTGGGACGCCGAACTTCGCTGCCCATGGCGGCTTCTGTTCGGTCAACATGGCAGCCGGTGGCCTCTACTCGATCGGCGGCTCGTTCTGGGAGTTCGGCGAGCCCGATTGGGACAACACGAAATACTTCATGCTGTTCGGCGTCGCCGAGGACCATGACTCCAACCCGATCAAGATCGGACTGGGCAAGCTCAAGGCGCGCGGCGCCAAGGTGGTGTCGATCAATCCCTGCCGGACCGGTTACAATGCGATCGCCGATGACTGGATCGGCATCCGACCCGGCACTGACGGCCTGTTCGTGTTCGCGCTCATCCACGAACTCTTGAAGGCCGGCCGCGTCGATCTCGATTATCTGCTCCGCTACACCAACGCGCATGTCCTGGTTATCCAGGAGCCTGGCGCGGTCGATGATGGGCTTTTTCTGCGCGACAGCGACGGCACTCTTGTCGCTTGGGACCGAGTGGCGAAGACCTCCGTCAACGCGACCGAGCCAGATGCAAAACCGGCACTGACCGGCAGCTTCACGGTCGACGGGCGCAGGTGCGTTCCGGTGTTCCAGCTCATTGCGGACCGCTATCTCGACGAGAGCTACGCACCCGACGCGGTCGCCGGGCGTTGCGGCATTGCCGCCGATACGATCCGCCGGATCGCCGCCGAACTTGCACATGTCGCCTTCGAAGAGGTGATCGAACTGCCGGTCGCCTGGACCGATTGGGCCGGGCGCCGGCATGAGACGATCAAGGGCCGACCTGTTTCGATGCATGCCATGCGCGGCATCTCCGCCCATTCCAACGGCTTTCATACCTGTCGCGCCATTCACCTGCTGCAGGTGCTTCTCGGAACCGTGGACGTGCCTGGCGGCTTCCGCTTCAAGCCGCCCTACCCCCGGTCCGCCCCGCCGGGTCCGAAGCCCTGCGGCAAGGACGTGAGGCCGATGACGCCGCTCGACGGCATGCCGCTCGGTTTCGTCTGTGGACCCGACGATCTGCTGGTCGATGACGCAGGCACGCCGCTGCGCATCGACAAGGCCTATTCCTGGGATTCGCCACTTGCGGCGCATGGTCTGATGCACACCGTCATCCGCAACGCCTGGGCCGGCGACCCGTACCCCATCGACACGCTGATGATGTACATGTCGAACATGGCGTGGAATTCGTCGATGAACACGGTCGAGACCATGGCCATGCTCACCGACCGTGATGAAGCGGGCAACTACAGGATCCCCTTCATCATCTATTCCGACGCCTATTATTCCGAGACGGTGCCGTTCGCCGACCTCGTGCTGCCCGACACCACCTATCTCGAGCGTCATGACTGCATCAGCCTGCTCGACCGACCGATCAGCCATGCCGACGGGCCGGGCGACGCCATCCGCCATCCCGTCGTCGAGCCCGACCGCGACGTCAGGGCGTTCCAGTCGGTGCTGATCGAACTCGGCGCACGGCTTGGCTTGCCCGGCTTCGTCGAGGAAGACGGCTCGGCGAAGTACCGCGACTACGCCGACTACATCGTCAATCACGAACGCACGCCCGGCATCGGCCCGCTCGCCGGCTGGCGCGGCAAGGACGAAACCTCGATCGGCAAGGGCGACGTCAACCCCAACCAGCTGCAGCGCTACATCGACAATGGCGGTTTCTGGCACCACGACTTCACCGACGATCAGCGCTACTACAAGATGGCCAACCGCTCCTATCTCGATTTCGCGGTGCAACTGGGCTTCATCCCCAAGGCCGAGCCGATCGTCTTCCAGCTCTATTCCGAACCGATGCAGCGTTTTCGGCTGGCCGCGCGCGGACATGGCCGGGTGGTGCCGCCCGAAGGCGAACGCCGGCGCATCGAGACCTACATGGATCCGCTGCCGTTCTGGTACATGCCCTTCGAGGAAGCGGCCGTGGACCTGGAAAAATACCCGCTGCACGCGCTGACGCAGCGGCCCATGCACATGTACCATTCCTGGGGTTCGCAAAACGCGTGGTTGCGGCAGATCACCAGCCAGAACCGGCTGTTCGTACATCACCGGACGGCGGCCGGCCTTGGCCTTGTCGATGACGACTGGGTGTGGATCGAGAGCATCAATGGCAAGGTGAAGGGGCAGATCAAGCTGGTCGACGGAGTAAACGAAAGCACGGTCTGGACCTGGAACGCGATCGGCAAAAGGCGCGGCAGCTGGGGACTGAATGACGATGCCGCCGAGAGCAATCGCGGCTTCCTGCTCAACCACATCATCGGTGACCAGACTTCCGCTGACGCGCAGGGCAAGCGCTACTCCAACTCCGATCCGGTGACCGGCCAGGCCGCGTGGTTCGATCTGCGCGTGCGCATCGTCAAATGCGCTGATGAGGAAGCCGGCTTCACCGAGCCGCAATTCGAAAGATTTCGCCAGCCGCCACATTTCGAACCCTCGCCCGACAAGCTCACTTTCGGCGCCGAATTTCGCCGGGCAAGAGAGGCGGCCGAATGACCTGTCTTCCAAGTCCGGGCGGCAAGAAGCTCGGCCTCGTCGTCGACCTCGACACCTGTGTCGGCTGCCAGGCCTGCGTCACCGCCTGCAAGGAGTGGAACACCGGCGGTCACATGGCGCCGCTGACCGACATCGACCCTTACGGCGGCCATGTCGACGGCGTCTGGTTCAACCGCGTGCACAGCTACGAGCACATCACCGAGATGGGCGGGCGCACGGTGAACTTCCCGCGCTCCTGCCTGCATTGCGAGACGCCGGCCTGCGTCACCGTCTGTCCGACGGGCGCCTCCTACAAACGCGCCTCGGACGGCATCGTGCTGATCGACGAGGACAAGTGCATCGGTTGCAAATTGTGCAGCTGGGCGTGCCCTTTCGGCGCGCGCGAGTTCGACACGGATGTCGGCGTGATGAAGAAATGCACGCTCTGCGTCGACCGCATCTACAACGACAATCTGGCCGAAGGAGACCGCGTGCCGGCCTGCGTCGCCGCCTGCCCGACCAGCGCCCGGCATTTCGGTGACCTCGGCGATCCCCAATCCGCCGTCTCGCAACTGGTGGCGGATCGCGGCGGGGTCGACCTGATGCCCGAGCTTGGCTATCGCCCGACCAACAAATACCTGCCGCCGCGCGCCCATACGCAGCGCGCCGCATCGGTGCCGGCCAAGGCGCTGGAGCCGGTGCGGGCCGAGGGTGGTTTCCTTGGCTGGGTCGACCGCATGCTTTCGAGCTGACCATCCATGCATCCAGCTTTTTCGGTCGTTTTCTTCACCACCGCTACGGGTGCCGGCTATGGGTTGCTCGCAATGCTCGGCGTGCTCGGCCCGCTCGGCCTCATCGCGCCCGATTTCTGGCCGGGCTTCGTCGGCATTGGCCTGGCGCTCGGCCTGATCGCGGCCGGCCTGCTGTCATCGACCCGCCATCTCGGCAGACCTGAACGTGCCTGGCGGGCGTTCTCGCAATGGCGCAGTTCATGGCTGTCGCGCGAAGGCGTATCGTCGGTCATCACCTTCATCCCGGCGGGCCTCTTCGGCCTGGGCTGGGTCTTCCTTGGCCGCCTCGATGGCTGGGTGGCGGCCGCGGGCGTTCTGGCCACCTTCGGCGCCTTTGTCACGGTCTGCATGACCGGCATGATCTATGCATCGCTCAAGCCGATTGCCCAATGGCACAGCCCCTACACCTTGCCCGGCTATCTGATCTTCTCAGCGATGAGCGGCTGCGTGCTGGTGAATGCCCTGCTGCAAGGCTTTGCGGTCGGCTCGACTGTCCCGCTCGCCGCTTCCGTACTGCTCACCTTGCTCGGCTGGGGCTGGAAGCTGGCGACCTGGCGCCACAATGACCAGCTTGAAATCGCGACCAACGCGAACACCGCGACCGGGCTCTCCGGCGGCACGGTGCGATCCCTGGAATGGCCGCATACCGAGGAAAACTACCTGCTCAAGGAAATGGGCTTCCGCATCGCACGCAAGCACAGCGCGAAGCTGCGCCGGATCGCGCAGGCGCTGGCGTTCGGCTTGCCAAGCTTGCTGCTGATTGCCGCCCTCGCCTTGCCGTGGCCGTTTGCGGCGGTGTTGTCGGCGCTCGCCGCGATCGTCCAGTTCGCCGGCATGCTGGTCGAGCGCTGGCTGTTCTTCGCCGAGGCGAAGCACACCGTCATGCTTTATTATGGACGATAGGACAGCTGAAAATGACTTCCGCCAGCTCTCTGAGCGACAGTAAAATTCGGCATTATTGTTGACAGCGGAGTCGATACTATCCTTTAAATCCAGAATGCTCCAGTTCTCTATTCGTAGTTCAAGGCGATGAATCTCGCTGCCTTCCGCTCTCCGACCTATCTCGCACTCGGCTTGTTCGCCGCATGTATGTTTATCCTTGCACCCTGCAATTTAATAGCAGGCGCGCTCGAAGCCGAAGCCGCCTTTAAAGCGAATAATTATTCAGAAGCGTACAAAGAATGGACGGCTCTCGCCCAAAAGGGTGATGCCATTGCCCAATTTAACGTCGGATTTCTGTATTCCAGAGGACTGGGTGTTCCACTGGATTATTCCAAAGCTGCCGAATGGTGGGGCAAGGCGGCGGATCAAGACATGGCAGTGGCCGAGTTGAACCTTGGACTTTTGTACTCCTGGGGCAAGGGCGTTCAGCAGGATGATTCCAAAGCGGCGGAGCTATGGCGCAAGGCGGCGATCCGAGGTTTGCCCGAAGCTCAGCAGTATCTTGGATACGCGTATTTTTCTGGGACGGGAGTGCCCAAAAGTGGTTCCGATGCGGTACTTTGGTTAACCAAAGCAGCTGAGCAAGGTAATGTTGACGCGCAAATTAATTTGGGCGTGGCTTACCTGACCGGCGAGATTGTAGATAAGAACCCCAAGCTAGCCTTCTATTGGTACGAAAAGGCTGCGCAACTGAATGACAGCAAGGCGCAATTCAACGTGGCATTGATGTATCTCAAAGGTGTTGGGGTTGAGCAGAATGATGACCTTGCCATCCAATGGTTAAAACGCTCGGCAGCGCAGGGATACCGCGGCGCGGAAGAAGCACTTGACCGCATTCATGCTGCGCTTAAGAAGACTTGAGCTTCACCAAGACCAGGCGGCGACCCTCAACCCGGCCGCAGCATCGAACCGGAGATGGCGAAGATGCGGTCAGTGCCAAGCATGTAAGCCATCAGCGACTCCAGCCGGAACAAGCCGGCATAGGCGCGGTCGAGCACGTTGAGCGAGCCGGTATAGGCACCGAAAGCCGGCATGATCATGCGGCCGCCGTCGCCGGCAAAGCAGCGCCTGCGCACCGAACGGCCTTGCTGCACGATGCGCGCGCAGGGATGCAGGTGGCCTGAAATCTCGCCCTCGACCCGCACCTTCGACGGCTCGTGCCGGAACAGCAGGGAACCTATGGCCAGTTCCCGCACGGTCTCGCCGGGCAGGTCCGCCGGCGCCTCCGGGTCGTGATTGCCGGCGACCCAGAACCAGTCACGGCCTGCCATCAGCGCCTCCAGCCGTTCGCGAAAGCTCGAATGCATGCGCTTGGCGCCGCCGCCATCGTGGAAACTGTCACCCAGGCTGATGACGATCGACGGCTGGTAGTCCGATATCACCGCCTGCAATCGCAGCAGGGTCGCGCCGGTATCGTAGGGCGGGATCAGTGTGCCGCGCCTGGCCAGCGACGAGCCCTTCTCCAGATGCAGGTCCGATACTGTCAGCAGCTTGAGCTCGGGAAAATAGAGCACGCCGCGCGGATCGCAGACCGCGCGCGCGCCCGCGATGCCGACAAGGTCGGCCTCGGCGATCAGCGATGCGCGCGCCAGCGAAAAGGTCATTCGTCAACCATCCCGGGCCCCATGGCCTCCTCGACCAGCGTCGCCGCATCCATCAGCAGCGTTTCATCGGCCTCGCCATTGACCGGCATCTTGCCGATCTCGAGCATGATCGGCACGGCAAGCGGCGATATCTGTTCGAGGGCCTTATGCATGATTCGACCCTGGATGCGCGAGAGCATGTCCGCAAGTCTGCTGACATCGAGCAGGCCGGTCGCCGCATCGGCACGCGTCGCCTGAAGCAGGATGTGGTCCGGCTCATGGCTGCGCAGCACATCGTAGATCAGGTCGGTCGACACCGTGACCTGGCGGCCGCTCTTCTCCTGGCCGGGGTGGCGTTTTTCGATCAGGCCCGAGATCAGCGCGCAGTTGCGGAAGGTGCGCTTGAGAAGCCAGCTGTCGGCCAGCCAGGCTTCGAGATCGTCGCCCAGCATGTCCTGGTCGAACAGCGCGCCGAGTGAAGGTTTCCTGGCTTTGAACATCGCACCCATGTCGCCCAGCGACCATATGGCCAAGGCATAGTCGGTGGCGACGAAGCCAAGCGGCCTGGCGCCCGCCCTGTCGAGGCGACGGGTGAGCAGCATGCCAAGCGTCTGGTGCGCCAGCCTGCCCTCGAAGGGATAGGCGACCAGATAATGGCGGTTGCCGCGCGGAAAAGTCTCGATCAGCAAATCGTCGCGCTTGGGGAGCATCGATTTGTCCGACTGAAACCGCAGCCAGTCGGCCACCTGCTCCGGCAGCTTCTTCCAACGCTGCGGATCGTCGAGCATGATGCGGACCTGTTCGGCAAGGTACGTCGACAGCGGAAACTTGCCGCCGCCATAATAGGGCACCTTAGCGTCGCTGCCGGGCGCATTCGAGACGAAGCATTCATTCTCGCGGATACCTTCGAAGCGCAGCACCTTGCCGGCAAACATGAAGGTGTCGCCATGCGTCAAGGTTTCGAGGAACGCCTCCTCGATCTTGCCGAGCACGCGGCCGCCGTGCGACGCCGCGCCTTTGCTGCCGGCCTTGACGTAGCGCACATTGAGCGCCGGCACCTCGATGATGGTGCCGACATTCAGCCTGTATTGCTGGGCGACGCGCGGATTGGATACGCGCCACATCCCATCCTTGTTCAGGCGGATGCGGGCGTAGCGCTCGTAATTCTTCAACGCGTAGCCGCCGGTGGCGACGAAATCGATGACACGGTCGAAGGTCGGACGAATGAGGCCGGCATAGGGTGCCGCCGTTCGCACCTCCTCATAGAGGTCATCGGCGCGGAACGGTGCGCCACAGGCGCAGCCCAGCACATGCTGCGCCAGCACATCGAGCCCGCCATTGACCAGCGGCGGCGTATCCTGCGCGCCGAGATAATTGGCGTCGAGCGCGGCCCGGCATTCCAGCACCTCGAAACGGTTGGCGGGAATCAGGATCGCCTTCGACGGCTCGTCCATGCGGTGGTTGGCGCGGCCGATGCGCTGCGCCAGCCGGCTGGCCCCCTTTGGCGCGCCGACATGCACGACCAGGTCGACATCGCCCCAGTCGATGCCGAGATCGAGCGTCGAGGTGGCGACGATGGCGCGCAATGCGTTGTCGCCCATTGCCTTTTCGACACGCCGGCGCTGGGCGACGTCGAGCGAGCCATGATGCAGGGCGATCGGCAAGGTGTCCTCGTTGACCCGCCACAACTCCTGGAACAGCAGCTCCGCCTGGCTGCGCGTGTTGACGAACAGCAAGGTCGTCTTGTGGCGCTTGATCTCGCGGTAGATTTCCGGCGTGGCGTAGCGCGCCGAGTGCCCCGCCCACGGCACGCGCTCCTCGGAATCGAGGATCGAGATTTCGGGCTTCGCCCCACCCGTCACGGTGATCAATTCCGCCATGTCACCGGGTGGGTTCTGGCTGACCAGCCAGCGCCGCAATTCGTCCGGCTCGGCCACCGTCGCCGACAGCCCGATCGTCTGCAGGCCAGGGACGAAGCTGCGCAGCCGCGCCAGCCCAAGCGCCAGCAGATGGCCGCGCTTCGACGTCACCAGCGAATGCAATTCGTCGAGCACGACATAGCGCAAATCCTCGAAGAAGCGCCTCGCATCGCCTGCCGCGATCAGCAAGGCCAGTTGCTCTGGTGTGGTGAGCAGGATGTCGGGCGGCGCAAGCTTCTGGCGCTGGCGCTTGTGGGCGGGGGTGTCGCCGGTGCGCGTTTCGATGGTGACCGGCAGGCCGATCTCCTCGACCGGCTTGCCGAGATTGCGCTCGATGTCGACGGCCAGTGCCTTCAGCGGCGAGATGTACAGCGTGTGGATGCCGCGCCGCGCCTGGCCTGGTTTTCGCCTCGGCCTGACGGCCAGTTCGGTCAGCGACGGCAGGAAGCCGGCCAGCGTCTTGCCGGCGCCGGTCGGCGCGATCAACAGCACCGATTGCCCGGCCTGGGCTTTCGCCAGCAGTTCGATCTGATGCGCGCGCGGCGACCAGCCCTTCTCGCCGAACCATTTTACGAATGGCTCGGGCAAGACGACGGCGGCATTCTGGTCGGCGAGGCGCGGCAGCTCGGTCACCCGCCAGAGGTAGCGCGGCGGCGCCCAATCGCCAAGCAGAATCGGAACAAAAGGGGATCGAAAAAAGCCTTACGGCCGCCGAAACCCCGTCGGTCCGCCATAGAGATAGCCGATGCGGGCGACCGCTTCCTTCAGCCCTTCGCGCGATACCAGCATGGTGTGGCCGTTGGCGTGGATCATGGTTTGGGCGTCGGTCATGATGGCGACGTGACCTTTCCAGAACACCAGGTCACCACGTCGCAACCCCGAAAAATCGGCGCCCGGCTCGAGCGGCTCGCCGACCGAAGCGGCCTGCATGTCGGAATCGCGCAGCACCTCCCTGCCGGCCATGCGCATGGCCAGTTGCACCAGGCCGGAGCAATCGATGCCGAAGCCGGAAACACCGCCCCACAGATAGGGCGTGCCGAGAAACGTCTCGGCCACGGACACATAGTCGTCGGCCACTTCGCCGATCGGCCGCAGATGGCCAGCGATCATGGCTTCACCCGACGGCAGCAGGGCATAGTGCGTGCCGCGTGTTTCCGCGGCACCCGTCACCATTACGGTCGATCCCATCGACAGTTGCAGGGCGATCGGAAAGCGCAGATCGGGACCGGGATAAAGAAACGTACGCGGCACCGAGACAATATGGGTGGACGCATGGTCCCGCCGGCCCAGCATGCTGTCGGCGACATAGCCGACATAGCCGTCTCGCTCGGCCTGGATCCAGGCCCAGCCTTCTCTGTCCTCGAAAACCAGGATATCGTCGCCGAACAGAGCTTGCGTGTTGACGCCTGAATCCAGCTTCGGCGCCTTGCGGATATCGGCCACCGGCACCGAAATCCGCGCTGGCCGACCCGTGACGAAACGGTCGGCAGCGACCTCTCCTTTCAACCTGGCATCGGCGAGATCGGAGCGGAAAGCATGAAGGCGTGCGTCGTGAGCGGTCAAAATCGGCAACCCTGTTGAATGGGCAATACAGTCAGATCGGCAGTTCGTGGGCCTTGGCAATGATACCATCGCCGAAGCGCTCGACAAAGAGCGCGCCTTCAACGGTGCGCTTGATCAGGACATTGCGCTTGTCGAGCTCGTCGCGATGGCGCGACACCAGTTTCAGCGCGCCCATCGTATCGAGCGCACGTGTGATGACCGGCTTGGTGACGTTGAGGCGGGCGGCAAGACCGCGCACCGTATGCGGCGGCGGATCGAGATAGATGGTGAACAGGATCGCCGTCTGACGCATGGTGAGATCGGGCGCATCCTCGCGCACCTGTGACAGCATCACTTGCTGCCACAGTCGCAAGGCCTGGCTCGGGCGCATCGCAATCGACATCGCGCCATCATGACGGCAAATTGTTTCGGTTCCGTTTCAGTTTCAGCAATCTGCCGGCTGTGCTTGCGGCCATCAGCCATAGCGCGTCGAGATGATCCGCTCCAGCGCCCGGATGCCTTGCGCCTCGCCACCGGCGGGGCCGTAGGGTCGATCGGCGGGGTTCCAGGCGAAGATGTCGAAATGCGCCCAGCTCGCGGTCTTCTCGACGAAGCGCTTGAGGAACAGCGCCGCGGTGATGGAACCGGCGAAACCGTCCGTGGTGACGTTGTTGATGTCGGCGATCTTCGACGACAGTTTCGCATCGTAGGGCCGCCATAGCGGCATGCGCCACAGCGGATCCTCGACCGCCAGCGATGCCGCCGCCAGCTCCGAGGCAAGCGCCTCGTCATCGGTGTAGAAAGGCGGCAGGTCGGGGCCGAGCGCGACGCGGGCGGCTCCGGTCAGGGTCGCCATGTCGACCAGGAGCCGCGGTTCCTCCTCGTCGGCCAGCGCCAGCGCATCGCCCAGCACCAGCCTCCCCTCGGCGTCCGTGTTGCCGATCTCGACTGATATGCCCTTGCGGCTCGTCAGCACGTCACCCGGACGAAAGGCGTTGCCGGCAATCGAATTCTCGACCGCGGGGATCAGCACTCGCAGCCTTACTTTGAGCCCGGCGGCCATGATCATCGAAGCCAGGCCCAGCACATTGGCGGCGCCGCCCATGTCCTTCTTCATCAACAGCATGCCCGAGGACGGCTTGATGTCGAGGCCGCCAGTGTCGAAGCAGACACCCTTGCCGACCAGGGTCACCTTCGGCGCCCCTTGCTGCCCCCATGTCATGTCGATCAAGCGCGGCGCGCCGGACGAGGCGCGGCCGACGGCGTGGATCATCGGGAAGTTCTGTGTGAGCAGGTCGTCACCCTTGATGACGGAGACTTCGGCCTTGTGGGTCCCAGCCAAGGCCCGCACTGCCCTCTCCAGATCATCCGGCCCCATATCGTTGGTCGGTGTGTTGACCAGATCGCGCGTCAGGAAAACGCCATCGGCGATGCGGCGAACGCGCTGCGCATCGACGCCGGCCGGCAGCTCGAAGCGCAGCTGCTTGCCTGGCTTCTTGCCGTAGCGGGTAAAGACATAGCCGCCGAGCGCCAACGCGATTGCCGCCAGTTCCGGCTCGGCCGGCGCCGAGGCGAAGTGCCAGTCGCCTTCCGGCAGGGTTTTCGCCAGCGCGCCCAGGCCGAGCGCGCCCTCGCCGTCGCCAAGACCGAACATGGCGCCGCCGAGCGCTCCGTTCTCGCCGGGCACGGCCAGCGTCCTGCCGGCCTCGCCAGAAAAGCCGTTTGCCCTGGCCCAAGCGACAATAGACGGCGACAGACCGGCCGCCTCCAGGCCGTCCCTGCCGACCAGATGGACCGGCAGTGGGTTCTTCAGCTTGTTCTCGACCAGTTCCACAGCCATCAGATGTTTCTCCTGCCGACTCGCCCCGAGTCGGCGCTTCTTAACCCTCCGTTAGGGTTAACAGAATATTTCTGCTGGAGGGAAGATGGCCACGCAATGGCCACGCGCATGAATGGAGGCCCAGGGTGCCGATGCCGACCAACCGCACGATAGACATCCGGGGAAAACGGCTCATCACCACGGCATTCATGCTGGCGCTCGCGGCAGGTGTCGCGGGATGCGCGACCGACAAGCTCACCACCGGCTCGATCGGACGCACCAGCGGCAAGCCACTGGAGACGATGTCGGCGGGAGAACTGCACAATGCCACCGCCGCACTCGGCCAATCCTACGCCAGGAACCCCAACGACAAGCGCATCGCGACCAACTTCGCGGCGGCGCTGCAGATGGATGGCGATGCCGACCAGTCGCTTGCGGTGATGCGCAAGCTGGCGATCGCCTATCCGAAGGACCGCGACGTACTCGCCGCCTATGGCAAGGCGCTGGCCGCCAACGGCCAGTTCGAGGCGGCGCTCGACGCGGTGCGCCGCGCGCAGACGCCGGAATATCCCGACTGGAGGCTGGTCTCCGCCGAAGCGGCCATACTTGACCAGCTCAACCAGAAGGATGATGCGCGCCAGCTTTACCGCAAGGCGCTCGAACTCAAGCCCAACGAGCCTTCGGTCCTTTCCAATCTCGGCATGTCCTATGTGCTGGAAGGGGATCTGCGCACCGCCGAGACCTATATGCGGTCGGCCGCCCAGCAACCGAACGCCGACAGCCGGGTACGCCAGAACCTGGCACTCGTTGTCGGCCTGCAGGGCCGTTTCGACGAAGCCGAGAAGATCGCCTCGCAGGAACTTTCGCCCGAACAGGCACAGGCCAATGTTGCCTATCTCAGGCAGATGCTGGCCCAGCAGAACGCCTGGAGCCAGCTCAAGGATCAGGACAAGGCGAAACTGCCGAAAACCGCCACCAACTGATCACCTCGAGCTTACCGAAAATCGTAGAAAAGCCGCGCCCCCCTGCAGCGCGGCTTTTTGTTTGCGCAGACGAGTTCTGCGTTGGTCTACTGGCTGGTCGACGCGGCCCCGCCGGAGTGATCGCCGAAGATGCCGCGCTGGCTGACCTGGATGCCCGCCGGCCCCAGGATGATGGCGAACAGCACCGGCAGGAAGAACAAGATCATCGGCACGGTGAGCTTGGGCGGCAGGGCGGCGGCCTTTTTTTCGGCGGCGTTCATGCGCATGTCGCGGCTTTCGCTGGCAAGCACGCGCAGCGCGTGCGCCACCGGCGTGCCGTAGCGCTCGGCCTGGACGAGCGCCTGCGACACCGACTTGACCGATTCCAGTCCCGTGCGGCCGGCCAGGTTCTCATAAGCCTGCTTGCGTTCCTGCAGATAGGAGAGTTCGGCGTTGGTCAGGATGAATTCTTCCGCCAGGGCCACCGACTGCGCGCCGATCTCGTCGGCGACCTTGCGCAGCGCGGCTTCCACCGACATGCCGGACTCCACGCAGATCAGCATCAGGTCGAGCGCATCCGGCCACGCCATCTGGATCGACTGCTTGCGCTTGGTCGCGCGGTTGTTGACGTAGAGGACCGGAGCATAGAAGCCGCCATAGGCAACCAGGACGCACACGAACAGCCGGATCACCAATGGCTTGTCGGGCAATCCGCCGAGAACGAAGATATAGAACAGACCGAGCGCGAAGCCGACAAAAGGAAGCACCAGGCGGAAGAACAGAAAACGCGTTAGCGGATTCTGCCCGCGAAAGCCGGCAACCTTGAGCTTTTGCAAGGTGGCCTCGTCGGCCAACGCACGCCGCAGATCGAGTCGGTCAACAATGTTGCGCATGCCGACCGACTGTTGCTCGCGCAGACCCTTGCGGCGGCGATCGGCCTCGTTCGCGAGCCGCGCGCGCTGCTTGGCGCGAAGCTCATCACGCTCCAGCGCGACCGACTTCATGCGCGCCTTGAGCTGGTTTCCGCCGATCGCCGGCAGCAGCGTAAAGACGGTTGCGAACACGGCGATGGCGACCAGCAGCGCAATCAGGAAGCTGGGATCCGTCAGTGATTTGATGACTTGTTCGGTCATGCCCCGGCCCTAGACTTCGAAGTTCATCATCTTGCGCATCACGAAGATGCCGATCGACATCCAGACGGCGGCGAAACCGAGTATCAGATGACCGACGCTGGTCGTGAACAGCGGCATCAAATAGTTGGGACTGGAGAGATAGACGAGAAAGGCGACGATGAAAGGCAAGGCGCCGATGATGGCGGCGGATGCTTTCGCTTCCATCGACAGTGCCGCGACCTTGGCCTTCATCTTCTTGCGGTCGCGCAACACGCGCGAGAGGTTGCCCAGCGCCTCGGAGAGATTTCCGCCGGCCTGCGACTGGATCTGGATGACGATGCCGAAGAAACTCGCCTCGGTGCATGGCATGGTTTCGGGCATGCGCAAGGTCGCGTCGGGGATCGACAGGCCCATCTGCTGCGAATCGACTATTCGGCGAAACTCGGCCTTCACGGGCTCAGGGGATTCATTGGCGATCAGGCGTATGGCGTCGTTCAGCGGCAGGCCGGACTTGACCGCTCGCACGATGATATCGAGCGCGTTTGGAAATTCGTTGAGGAACGCCTTGACGCGGCGGGTACGACGAAAAGAAACGAACCAACGCGGCAAGCCGAGCGCTCCGGCGAGCAATATACCGGGCAAGACGATCATCGGCGCACCGACCATGAACGCGACGATTGTCAGCGCGAGGCCGCATATGGCCGAATAGATATAGAAACGCTCGATCGGCACCTTCATCCCAGCCTGGCGCAGCTGGGCTTTCAGCGGCGGCTTCTTGACGACGCTGTCCTTGGTCTTCTGCTTCTCGTCGAGATCCTTCAGCGAATCCTGCACCGATTTGCGGCGCTTGGCCGCGTCCGCCGCCCGGTCGCGCGTCGCCTTGACGACAGAGCGGTCCGTCTCGGCGGCCTTGATCGTCTCCAGCCGCTTTCCGGCCTGTTTCTCATTGCTGATCTGGTTGAACAGAAATGCATAGGCGACCGCGCCGGCGCTGAAGCCGGCGAGCACGACAAACGCCAATACGGTGCCGTCAATTCCAAACATCGACCAGAACCTTCACGCCCGCGGATGCGTCAGTCAGCACGTTTCTCCATGGCCTCGAGCGCCGTGGCGAGACGCTGCTCCTCGCCATAGTATCGAGCCCGCTCCCAGAAATGGGGGCGGCCGATGCCGGTCGAGACGTGTTCACCCAGCAGCCTGCCGTTGGCGTCCTCGCCCTTGATGTTGTAGAGGACGATATCCTGCGTGATGATGACGTCGCCCTCCATCCCGATCACTTCGGTGATGTGGGTGATGCGGCGCGATCCATCGCGCAGGCGAGCCGCCTGGATGATCACGTCGATGGAGCCGACGACGATTTCGCGCACGGTTTTCTGCGGCAGCGAATAGCCGCCCATGGCGATCATGGATTCGATGCGGTTCAGGCATTCGCGCGGGCTGTTGGAGTGGATCGTCCCCATCGAGCCGTCATGGCCGGTGTTCATCGCCTGCAGAAGGTCGAAGACCTCGGGTCCGCGCACTTCGCCGACGATGATGCGTTCGGGCCGCATGCGCAGGCAGTTCTTGACCAGGTCGCGCATCGTCACCTCGCCCTCGCCCTCGAGGTTGGGGGGACGCGTTTCCAGGCGCACGACATGCGGCTGCTGCAGTTGCAGTTCGGCCGAGTCCTCGCAGGTGATGACGCGCTCATCACGGTCGATGTAGTTGGTCAGGCAGTTGAGCAATGTCGTCTTGCCGGAGCCGGTGCCGCCCGAAATGACGATGTTGCAGCGGACGCGGCCGATGATCTTGAGAACTTCGGCTCCCTGCGGAGAGATGGCGCCGAACTTGACCAGCTGGTCGAGCGTCAGCTTGTCTTTCTTGAATTTGCGGATGGTGAGCGCGGTGCCGTCGATGGCCAGCGGCGGTGCAATGACGTTGACGCGCGATCCGTCGGGAAGACGGGCGTCGCAGATCGGGCTGGATTCGTCGACGCGGCGGCCGACCTGGCTGACGATGCGCTGGCAGATGTTGAGCAACTGCTGGTTGTCGCGGAAGCGGATGCCGGTCTGTTCGACCTTGCCGTTGACTTCGATGTAGACGTTCTTGGACCCGTTGACCATGATGTCGGCGATGTCGTCGCGCGCGAGCAGCGGCTCAAGCGGCCCATAGCCAAGCACGTCGTTGCAGATGTCCTCGAGCAGTTCTTCCTGCTCGGCGATCGACATCGCGAAGTTCTTGATCGCGATGATATCGTTGACGATGTCGCGGATTTCCTCGCGGGCGCTTTCGGGATCGAGCTTGGCGAGTTGCGACAGGTCGATCGTATCGATCAGGGCCGAGAAAACCTGGCTCTTGGTATCGTAATAGGTTTCGCTCTTTTCGCGGCCTCTCCTCGGTTCCGGCGCCATCGGTGGCGCCTCGACCGCGCGCCTGGCGGTTGGCGCGACAGGCGCGCTCGGCTGCGGCGTGGCCGCGGGCCGGGCAAGAACCGCTGTGTCCGCCGAAACCGCGGCGGCCGGCGCGACCGGTGCCGGTGCCGGCGCCGGCTGGCGAAATTCCGGCTTGAACCGGTTGCCGTCGTCGTTGCCTCTTTTACCGAACATGACCGACTACCGACCCCATTGCGTCACTTCTTGTTGCGCGAGAGCTTGCCGAGCAGACTGCCCAGGCCAACCTTCTTTTTCGCCCTGATTTCGCTGCGGCCGGTCAGCACATGAGCAATCTCGTTGATCGTGGCCACAACCGGGTTCTTGGCGTCCATCTCGCCCAGCATGCGCCCGTTGTTTGCGGCATTGCCGAACAGCAAGGGATCAAAGCCGATGACCGACATCGGCGTCAGGCCGAGCGGCTCGGCGAAATCGGATGGCGAGATCTCCGGCCGCTTGGGCACGCCGGCCTGGTTGATGATCAATTTCGGCGGCGGGTCGTTCGGGCGAAGCCGCTTGAGCATGTCGACCAGGTTCTTTGTGTTGCGCAGATTGGCCAGCTCCGGCGTCGCCGTGATGACGATTTCGTCGGCCTTGACCAGCGTGTTCTTGGCCCATCCCGTCCAGACATGGGGAACGTCGAGAACAAGGAGCGGCACGCTGCGCTGCGCGGTATCGACAAGTTGCGCGAAGGCGTCGGGATCGAAGTCGTAGACGCGTTCCAGCGTCGAGGGTGCCGCGAGCAGCGACAGATGCTCGGCGCATTGGGTCAGCAGCCGGTCGAGATAGACTTCGTCGATGCGCTCGGGCGAGAACACTGCCTCGGCGATGCCCTGGGCCGGATCCTGATCGAAATTGATGTTGGCGGTGCCGAAGGCGAGATCGAGGTCGGCCACAACGACCTCTGATTTGAACAGGGAGGACATTGCCCAGGCAACATTGTGGGCGATCGTGGAAGAGCCGACGCCGCCCTTGGCGCCGACGAAGGCGACCGAGCGACCGAGCGGTTCAGCTTCCGGATCGACGAAGATCGACGAGACGACGCTGACGACGTCGGCCATCGACACCGGCGCGATGACATATTCGGAGATGCCGGAGCGGATGAGCTCGCGATAGAGACCAACATCATTGTAATGGCCGATCACCACCACTTTCGAGGATGGATCGCAATATTCCGAAAGCTGGGCGAGCTGCTCCAGCAATTGCTTGGGTTCGCTGCGCGATTCCAGCAGGATCAGGTTCGGTGTCGGCGCCGACTGGTAGAACTCGATTGCCGTGGGGACGCCGCCCATATGGACCTTGAGATGCGCCTTGGTCATGCGGCGGTCCTCGCCGGCGCGCTGGACCGGATTGGCAACGCCCTCCGTCTCGCAGAATGCCTGGATCGAAATGCGCGGAACCGGCCGCAACGCCTGCATCGCGGCGACGTCCTGCAGCGAGGTATCACCGCCCTCCACGGTGGCGTCATAGGCAAGGTTGCTCATGGTCATGCTCTTTCCGTGGCCTGTTCCTGACGTCGCTTCTTTCCGAGGGCGGCTTAGTAAGTCACTTCCGAGTTGCCGAGGAATTCATCCGAAATGCCCCTGTCTTGGTAGACACCGATGGCTTTGCTGCGATTGGCCGCATCAATAGTGGTGGACTTGCGCGGCCCGAGAAGATCTCCCGGATTGGCCACCTGGGCGGCAAGATTGTTCTGATAGGAGCAGCCGAAATCGGCGTAGTGCTTGTTCTCCGACGTCTCCACCAGGTCAGCGGGCCAACGACCGCATTTGTCGGTCTGTGCCCTCACCGCGATGTAGGAGACGCGAACCGGGGCTGATGCCTCGCTCGATCCCGCTTGATAGGAGACCACGACGATCCGGTCGCGCTTGATCCCGGCAGCGACCGCGAGCCGAGCGAAATCATGGCCGGCCGCCGTTGCGGCGACTTCGTTGGCCGATCCGCTTGGAATCTGGATCGTCAATGTCGGAGCGGCACTCTTGTCATAGCCGTCGAGGAAACCCAGGAGCGTGTCGCGCTGCGAGCCGGTCATGCCGCGGTCACCGGCGCCGACAGGAAGATCGATCTTCTGGTTTTTCTCGGCGATGACGATCGGATGATTGGTGCGATAGTCGTCGGGGATGGCGCCGACGGTAACGCTGTCGCGCTGGGCACAACCGGCCAGCAGAGCCGACACCGCCACCGCCATGATCGGAAGCGCTCGCAGGCCTATCCGAGAACGGCCGGAGCGCATCGCCATGGTCCTTGCCTTAAGTGCTGACTGAGACATGTCCGCTTTCCCGTTCACTTGTAGATGAAGCCGACAACGCCGTGATAGCGGCCGTTGGGCCTGTCGGTCTGCATGGTGCCGTAGACGCGATTGACGCGCCCAAGGAACATGCCGGCGCCGTCGCTCGGCGGGTTGAAATTGTCGTCCGGCTTGGCCAGCTCATTGCGCGCCACCGGCTTCACCAGATAGGGCGTGATGATGATGACGAGCTCGGTCTCGTTGCGCACGAAATCCCTGCTGCGGAAGAGCGCGCCGAGCACTGGAATCTTCGTCAGCCCGGGCAAGCCGTTGATGGCCTGCCTGACATCGTCGCGAACAAGGCCAGCGATCATCATGGAGCCGCCGGAGGGCAGTTCCACGGTCGTATCGGCAAGACGCTTGCGCAGAGACAGGATATTCGTGCCGGGACTCGTCACACCCGAGGACAGCGAAACGGACCCTTCGGTGGTCGGCTCGGAGACCGACGTTCTGACTTTCAGGCTGATGCGACCGGGAGACAGCACCACCGGCTGGAACTCCAGGCCGATGCCATATTCGATCTTGTCGATGGTATAGTTCTTCAGGCCGGTCTGGTTGTCGGTCGATACGTTCGCGGTGACGCCGCTCACCATGTTGTATTCACCGCCAACCCGGAACGTCGCCTTCTCGCCAGAAACAGCAGTCAGGGTCGGCTCGGCCAGCGTCTTCATGACCCCGGACTGTTCCATGGCGTTGATATAGGCCTGCAACCCCGAGGCGCCGATCGTGAAGCCGGAATTCGACAGTTGCTTGCCGAGGCCGGTGAAATTGTCGCTGAGCGCGCCGTAGCTGATGCCGTTGCTGCCGCCGCTGCCGACCATGTTGACACCGAGCTGCTTCATCACCGAACGGCTGACTTCGGCGACCGTCACCTTCAGCGTGACCTGATCGTCACCGATGATCTGCAGCAGATTGACGATTTGGCTGACGCGGCGCTCCTGGTCAGGGTTGTTGATGTCGACACCGCTCTGGGCCGAGCCGCCGGCAGCGGTCTGCGAATATTGTCCCGTCGTCGCTTCACCGCCGGACACAAACATGTTTGCCAGCTGTTCGGCACGCTTGGCATCCAAGGGTGTATCCACGGTGCCGGTCAGAACCACGTTGTCATTCAGCAGTTCAACCTTGACGGCCGAGGTCGGAAGGAAGCGCTTAATATAATCCTCCAGGCCGGCGACGTCGCGCTCGATGGCCAGATCCAGGCTGGCGATCTGTTCGCCGTTCGGCCCAAAGACGAAGATGTTGGTTTCGCCGACCGCCTTGCCGAAGAGGTAGATACGCCTTGCGGTGCGGGTCACCGCGTCGGCAACGGAGGGATTGGCGACAAGAATGTCATAGGCATCGCTCGGCAGGTCTATGACCACCGACTTGTTGAGGCCAAGCTTGACGCGCTGGGTGGCTGTCGTGGCCGACACCTGCGTGCTCTTCGCCTCGACGCCCTGCACATTCGCTCCGACGAGCAGCAGGCCGAATGCCGTGGCTAGGATTGCCGGCAGTTTAGCGCTTAGCCTCATTTTCTTGCTCCTACTTCGGAGACTTCGCCCGACTTGATCAGCCTCACCGTTCCCCGGCGGCCATTGCCGGAAACGAGATAGTCGGCCTCATCCACATTCTTTTCCTGGGTGTCAGCGATCGCCCGCAGGGCCAGGGTCAGGCGATCCGCCATCTGCTGGGCAACGGTGATGATCTCCGCCTGTTTGGGGGTCAGCTCCAACGTGGCGGTCTGGCCCACCCTGGTCTTCTTGCCTTCCTCGTCTTCCTGGATGGTCTGGTCGATCGCCAGGACGCGGATATTCTTGAGGATGGTCTCGGTGTTGAAGCCCGCGCCACCGGTGCTGGCATCGGCCCTGCGGGTCATGATGACGTCGACGAAATCGTTTGGAAGGATGAAGCCGCCGGCCGAGGTGTCCGCCGATATTGTCGTTGCGACCGCCCGCATCCCGGAAGGCAGGATGGACGACATGAAGCTTTGTCCCTCGCCGATCAGCTTGGAGCGCCGCACCGGCTCGCCCGCGTACATCGCCACGCGGGCAACCGACCCCTTGAGTTTCTCCAAAGCATCGGGAGCGATGGCCTTGGTGATGAAATTCGCGTTGATGCCGTCAGCCGGCCAGGATTGCCAGGCGATATTGTTCTCGAGCGCGTTGCCCATTGCGACATCGCCCGAGAGCACAAGCACGTCCTGCAGGGACACCGCGGGCGCCTGGGGGCCAGAATCGACGACGACCTGAGGCGGCGGAGCGACCATGTTTTTCGCCACATAGCCAGCTCCGCCCGCCGCGGCCACCGCCACGCTCAGAATAATCAATCGGGATGCTGGCATCTGTCCGAACCCTCGCCCTTGGCAAACCACGTAGCCAAGTCGGACTTTGCAGCGGCAATCGTCAAAACAAGGTTAATGCAATGCTTACGATCGTGATTAATTTAAGGTTTACATAAATTGGACGGATCGCGCCGCGATGCGCGGAAAGGCTGGGCCGCCGCTCCGCAAAGCCGGCGTGTAAGCCATGTCAGCCGACGAAAAATTTGATGAATTCAGCTCGCCAGCCTTGCCAGCGCCCACACCATCAAAGGCGAATCCGGGTAGGTCAGCAGGCCACCAAGGCCGAGCGCGATCCCGTAGGGAACACCGGCCGACTCTTCCGCGAAATGCCGCAGGAATGGATTGCGTCCGGTGAAAACCGCCAGCGGCGATTTCCGGTAAAGCAGGATCGCGATCGTCAGAAGGCCGCCGATGATTGTCGAGGCGACCAGATATTCGACGAGCTGCACGTTGAGCCCCATCCACACGGCCGTGGCGGCCAGCAGCTTGGCATCGCCACCGCCCATGCCACCCAAGGCGAACAGGCCGAACGTAACGGCCAGGACGATGGCGCCGGCGGCGAAATGCCAGCCATAGGCCGCCCAGTCCATGCCCGTCAGCGGCGCCACCAGGGCGAAGACGACGACAAGCAGTACCGGCACACGATTGGCGATCGTCATCGACAGCATGTCGGAGATCGCGGCAAACAGCATGCAGAACGGAAAGACGACGAAGATCAGGGCTTCAAGCATCGGCGATTGTGCCTATTGTGCGGATTCCACAGAAACTCAATCTAGGCTGGTTCGATTAACGATTGATGAGGTCAGTGGTGAAAAGACGACTGTTCCGCCGCGGTCCGAAACAAGTAAAATAAAACAGGGGCCACCCTGTGGCGGCCCCTGTCCTGAATGCGATCCGATCGATCGGCAATAAGCAGATTAGCTGCCGCTGCTGTTCAGCGTGCTGCCGATCGAAGTGAACTTGGCGTTGATGGCATTGCCGAGTGCGCCGGCGCCGGTGATGATGGCGAGCGCGATGAGGGCGGCGATCAGACCATATTCGATAGCGGTCGCGCCGGATTCGTCCTTCACGAAACGTGCAAAAAGGTTAGACATTCGAGAGCTCCTACTCCACGTGTTACAGCACTTCCGTCAACTTCTGTGATGGTTGATCGGATGCTGCCAATCTAGGGAGAAGCTCTTTCGATCGGCTTAATAAACAGCCTTACCGATTCCTTTCCCGGCTCGAACCAAGTGCGTGGTTAACTCCATACTAAGCGCTGGCTAATGTTTCGTTTCGCGGGTCAACGCCGCAAAAGGCAAGGGCTTGGGGAAGCTTGCGACCCCCCGCGCCCATCCGGCCAGGCGGGCAGCCATGCCGACCGCTCCATCCGCCGGCGGCAAGCCCACTTAACCGTTGGTTCACCAATCTCGTTCATGTTCCGTTGAACAGTCCGCTTGCGTGGAGCGCCTTGATGGCCGTGCCGAGATCCTCAATCCTGATTGCCGCGCTTCTTGCCGCCGCCAGCTTGATTACACCCGCCAGGGCTGGCGCCGACATCGAAGTCACCATGAATCAGGCCAAGATCGTGAAACTGTCGCGCCCCGCCGACACGATCGTCGTGGGCAACCCGGCAATCGCCGACGCTTCCGTCCAGGATGCCTCGACGATCGTGCTCACCGGCAAGGGTTTCGGTGTCACCAACCTCGTCGTTCTCGACCAGGAAGGCAGCCCGATCGTCGACACACAGGTTACCGTGGTTCGCCAGGCAGCCTCGTCGGTTCGCATTTACCGCCGCGCGGATGTCCAGACCATGTCATGCACGCCCTATTGCGAAAGCTCCTACAAGAGCGATGCGGAGAAATCGTCCGAAGCCGAGATGAGCGTCAGCAAATAGGCGGCACGGGAGCGCGCCATCGCCCAGGTTACCTGCTGGTTAAAACGCGTGCGCCGACTTTAACGATCATTCAAACCGGACCTCAATCGGTTTGGGTTAATACACCTGTCAGCACCGTCCAGGGATGGCAGGAACATCGCATGAGCATGGAACTCGGCTCGACAGATCAGCGCAAGGTGGAGCGTACCGGGCCTTTCCAACGCTTCGTGCGCGACCGACGCGGCAGCACGGCGCTGGAGTTCGCCTTGCTTGCCATACCGTTCGCACTCCTGGTGTTCGCCATCCTCGAGAGCTGCATCTCGTTTGCCAGCCAGGAGGTGATGGCCAACATCACCGACGATGTCGCGCGCCGGCTGCGCACCGGCCAGTTGAAGGCCGCGGACATCGCCGGGGACAATTTGAAGAACATGATCTGCGACAAGCTGGAAATCATTGTTTCCCAGGATTGTCCCAATCAGTTGAGCGTCGATCTTCGCCAATACACGACATTCGCCGACGCGGCCCTGGCCGGCTTCAGGATTCAGGGCGGTAATATTCAGCTGACGAAAAGCGGCGCGGATGTGCCCTTTACCGTCACGGCGGGTGCGGCGGAGTCAAGGAACATGCTGCGGGTCTTCTACAAATGGCCCATCATGACCAACCTGATGGCGCAGTCGATGGGAGGTAACAAAACCCTGCATTTCGCTTCGGTGACCTGGCAGAACGAGCCGTTCGACAATTGATGCTATCACGGAAGCAACAACAAGAAAAAAGGCAATGAGTATGATGCGTGCGGGGGCACATCTGGGAATTACGGGGCTTTGGGGCAAATCAGCCCGATTCTGGTCCAATCGCCGCGGCGTCGCGGCGGTCGAGTTCGCGCTTATCGCGCCTGTCCTGCTGATCATGTATTTCATGACCATGGAGGCCTCGCAGGCCATCGAGACGAGCAAGAAGGTCAGCCGCATCGGCAGCATGGTCGCCGATCTCGTCACGCAACAGCCGACCATCGTCAAGGCGGACCTCGATGCCATCATGAAGATCGGCAGCGTAACCCTTCAACCCTACAACCGCTCGGTGCCGGACATCACCATCACAGCCATACAGGTCACCACCGATCCCACGCCAAAGGTGTTGGTGGTGTGGTCACGCAAGGTGACCAGTGGTGCATACAGCGTCGGTGCAGCGGCGGGCTCGACCACTACGGTTCCGACAGCGCTCAGGGTCGCCGGGACCTTTCTCGTCCGCGTCGACAGCACCCTGGGCTACAAGCCGATCGTCGGTTGGACGACAGACACCCAACAGAAGCTTGGGTTTATCGAGACGCTCGCCAAAGGCATGACGATGAGCGAAACATATTATCTGCGCCCCCGCAGAAGCGTCACGATCCCTTGCAGCGACTGCTGAGGGCTCATTGCCGCCCACCATCGACCGACACCATCCGCACGATGGCCTCCGCCGCAGCATAGTCCTTGGGAACCACGGGCATGAAGCCGCCGGCATGCCTCGCTTCCAGAAGGTCGTAGACATCCGGCGTCGTCGATTTGAGATTGGTGAGGAACACGGTCAGCCGGCGCTTGGCTTCCGGATCGAGATCGCTGCGTACCGCATGCGGGCCGTATCTCAGCAGACCCGACGTCCACACCACCTGGGTGGCCGATGCCGAAAGGCCTGATGCCTCGAGCCTTGCCTGCGTGCCCCCGGCCAGTCGCGGCTGGCCGTCGGCCGCCGCCTTCATCCAGCCGAACATGGCGTCGGCCTGGCCGTCGACAAGCATGGTTTCGGCCGCCGACGCCGAGGCGGCGGGGACAAGAAACGGTGCATCCTCGGCGATCTCGACGTGTTCGGCGGCTAACCCCGCCAAGGGCAAAAGCGAACCGCCGACGCTGTCCGGCGGCGGCACGGCGATCCGGTGGGTCTCCATATCGGCCAGGCCGCGCAGTCTGCCATCCCGGGTCAGCAATACCGAGCGGATGCCGGCCGCACCGTCGGAATCGACCGGCGCCACGAGCGGCTCGATGCATCCGCAGCGTTGCAGCGCCGTGGCATAGGCGGTCGCCGAATAGATGGCGTATTCGATCCGTGCATTGGCCTGTCCCTCGATCAATGCCGCATAATCGCGGGCGACGACGAATTCGACCTTCATGCCGAGCGCATCGGTAAAGGCTTGCGTCAACACCGCAAGCCCCGGAACGGCGTTGCCGGCGCCGGGCTCGGCCACGACGCCGATGCGAAATGTGCCGATATCATCGCGCCAGTCCGCCCAGGCCGGTCCACACCAGAATGCGCCGTTCACAGCCATGAGGGCAGTCCAAGCCTTGAGCGCAGCCTTCATGACAGGACCGCCTTGCCCTTTGTTCCGTCCATGGACATGCCCAACTCGTCGCGGCACCTGAACTTTGCGCCTGTATCTCATTGTCCAAACCGCGCATGGATCCCTTAGCTTGTCCATGTCGTTGTCGCAAAACCGCTGCGCACTTTTGGGCGACATGGACTTGAGTATCGCGCCAAGCGGTTGCGGTTTGGTTTCCGAATTGCCAACGTCGCCGTGGAACCCTATGTCTGGGCGTCCACACTGGCAACAAATGACCCGATGGCGCGTGCTTTCCTCTTTGTCCTGGATTCCTTCGGCATCGGCGGCGCGGCCGACGCCGAAAGCTATGGCGACGCTGGCGCCAACACGTTGGCGCACATCGCCGAAGCTTGCGCGGAAGGGCGCGCGGATCGCGAAGGGCTTCGCCGAGGACCACTGTTCGTCCCCCATATGGCATCGCTGGGACTTGGAAAGGCGGCCGAAACGGCGACAGGACTGGGTTTTACGCATTTCGGAACGAACCTGCTCGCCAATGCCTTCCATGGCGCGGCGCAAGAGATTTCAAGTGGCAAGGACACGCCTTCCGGCCATTGGGAGATCGCGGGCCTGCCGGTGCGCTTCGACTGGGGTTTTTTCCCGGACACGGTTCCCGCCTTCCCGGCCGACCTGACCGAGGCGATGATCCGCGAGGGCAAGGTACCCGGCATCCTCGGCAATTGCCATGCGCCAGGTACCGAGATCATCGAGCGGTTCGGCGAGGAACACATCCGCACCGGCAAGCCGATTTGCTACACGTCGGTCGATTCCGTCCTGCAGATCGCCGCGCATGAGACCCATTTCGGCCTCGAGCGGCTCTATGAATTCTGTCAGGTGGTGCGTCGGCTGGTCGACCCGCTGAGGATCGGACGGGTGATCGCGCGTCCGTTCGTCGGCGAGACATCAGCCACCTTCGAGCGGACCTACAATCGCCGCGACTACGCCGTGCCGCCGCCCGAGCCGACATTGCTCGACCGGCTGACGGCGCGCGGCAGCCGCGTCATCGCCGTCGGCAAGATCGGCGACATCTTCGCCCATCGCGGGATTTCGCAAGTCCGCAAGGCCGCGGGCAACATGGCCATGTTCGACAAGGCGCTGGTCGCGATGGACGAGGCCACCGACGGGGACCTCGTCTTCGCCAATTTCGTCGATTTCGATACAGAATTCGGCCATCGCCGCGATGTCGCCGGTTATGCGGCCGCCCTCGAGGCCTTCGACCGGAGGCTTCCGGAGGCGTTCGCCAAGCTGAAGCAGGGCGACCTTCTCATCCTGACCGCCGATCACGGCAACGACCCGACCTGGCGCGGCACCGACCATACGCGTGAACGCATCCCGGTCATCGGCACTGGACCCGGCCTCAAAGGCGGCGACATTGGGCTGAGGGCGACATTCGCCGATATCGGCGAGACCGTTGCCGAACACCTCGCGCTGGCGCGCGGCCGTAACGGCACATCCTTCCATGCGATGATTGGCGGCCATGCCTGAACTGCCTGAAGTCGAGACCGTCCGGCGCGGGCTGCAGCCGGTGCTGGAAGGCGCCCATCTGGCCAAGGTCGAGATGAGACGGCCCGACCTGCGCTTCCCCTTCCCCGAACGGTTTTCGGAGCGGCTGACAGGCAGGACGATCACGGCGCTCGGCCGGCGGGCCAAATATCTGACCATGCATATGCAGGGCGGTCCGGTACTGATCTGCCATCTCGGCATGTCCGGCTCCTTTCGCATCGAGACCGGCGACGACGACGAGACGCCGGGCGTGTTCCACCATGAGCGCTCGAAGAGCGCGGCGCACGATCATGTCGTGTTCCATGTCGTTTCCGCGGCCGGCGGGCGGTCACGTGTCATCTTCAACGATCCGCGCCGCTTCGGTTTCATGCTGTTTGCGGAAGAGCCGCCGGAGACGCATCCGATGCTTGCCGGACTGGGCGTCGAACCCACCGGCAATGCGCTGGACGGCGTTCTGCTTGCCTCGTTACTGAAAGGCCGCAGATCGCCGCTCAAGACGGCGCTTCTCGACCAGAGGCTGATCGCCGGCTTAGGCAATATATATGTCTCGGAGGCGCTCTGGCGTGCCGGCCTGTCACCGCTGCGCGAGGCAGGCACCATTGCCAGGCCAGGCAAGAAGGCCAGGGAACAAAGCGATCGCCTCGCCGAGGCGATCCGCTCGGTCATATCGGATGCCATCGCGGCGGGAGGATCTTCACTGCGCGACTATATGCACACCGACGGATCGCTGGGTTATTTCCAGCATTCCTTTGCCGTCTACGACCGCGAAGGTGAGCCTTGCCCGAAGCCCGGCTGCGGCGGCCATGTCGAGCGCATCGTGCAGAGCGGACGCTCGACCTTCTATTGCCGGGCGTGTCAGACGTGAGCTAGACCGGTGTCGAGGAAGGAGAAGCAGCCAATGGCCTATGAGACAATCATCACCGAGAGGCGCGGCAAGGTCGGGCTGATCACGCTGAACCGGCCAAAGGCGCTCAACGCCCTCAATTCGCGGGTCATGGCCGAGGTGGTGGCGGCGGCGAAGGATTTCGGCGGCGACACGGGCATTGGCGCAATGGTCATCACCGGCTCCGACAAAGCCTTCGCGGCGGGTGCCGACATCAAGGAAATGCAGGAGATCGCGTTCGTCGATGCCTATGTGGAGGATTTCTTCGTCGGCTGGGAGGAACTGACGCGGGCGCGAAAGCCGATCATTGCGGCGGTGGCCGGCTATGCGCTCGGTGGCGGGTGCGAACTCGCCATGATGTGCGATTTCATCATTGCCGCCGACACGGCCAAATTCGGCCAGCCCGAGATCACGCTCGGTGTCATTCCCGGCATGGGCGGGTCGCAACGCCTGACCCGGTTCGTCGGCAAATCGAAGGCGATGGACATGTGCCTGACCGGACGGATGATGGATGCCGCCGAGGCAGAACGTTCGGGCCTCGTGTCGCGGGTCGTTCCGGCCGGCGAGCTAGTCGAAGAGGCCGTCAAGGCGGCCGCCAAAATCGCCGATTTCTCGCTGCCGTCGGTGATGATGGCCAAGGAAGCGGTCAACCGGGCCTATGAGACGACGCTTGCCGAGGGATTGCGCTTCGAACGCCGCCTATTCCATTCGCTTTTCGCGCTCGAAGACCAGAAGGAAGGCATGGCGGCGTTCGCCGAAAAACGGAAGCCGAATTTCACCAACCGGTAGGGTGTTGCGGGCCGGCGCCCAAAACCCGTGGCCTTGGCCAAAAAGAACGCCAGGCGGCGTTGACGCGCCGGAAAAGCTGAACTATAAGCCGCACCAACCGAGGCGGCCCCGTGGCTGCCCGTTTGTTTTTTGCGCCCTGCGGCACGCCGCGTGCGCCGACCAGATCAGAAGAGAGGCATCATGGCCAACACATCCTCGGCCAAAAAGGCAACGCGCAAGATCGCCCGCCGCGCAGCGATCAACAAGAACCGCCGCTCGCGCGTCCGCACCTACGTCCGCCAGGTCGAGGAGGCACTCGCCTCCGGCGACAAGGCCGCCGCACAGGCCGCCTTCAAGGCTGCCGAGCCGGAATTGATGCGCGCCGCGACCAAGGGCGTGATCCACAAGAACACGGCATCCCGCAAGGTGTCGCGCCTGGCCCAGCGCCTCAAGGTGCTGTCGGCCTGACATCGCCTTCCCAGGACGATCTTCTTCGAACCCGGCCGATCGCGCCGGGTTTTTTCGTTTGCCGGCAAGTACTTAAAAAGAATAGCCGCAAACAGCTGCAAATGCAGATTCCAGAGTTCGAAATGCTTTGCCGGCACATGCATGCCCGCTGATGATCGGCACGCTTGAAAAGCGGCGCCTAGAAAAATCCCGCCTCACAGAAATACCCAATATTTTTCAATTGGTTAGCGACAGTCATCCACAGCTTGTCCACAACGCGCCGAAGCGACGGGAGGACAACTGGCTGTCAAGAGAATTATTTCAGAAAATTTCGCGCCGGCCCGGCTTTTTCATATTCGTCGGAAAAGGGTTTGAATCACAATGGCTTTGTCAAAATAAGCCACTGCGGCATGGCGCTCGAACCCGCCCGAGGTAACCAGATTCCTTAAAAATCCGTTAGACGTGGCCTTGCCCTATCCACAGCGATTTCGGTAATGTCGATCTATCGAAAGGGACGGGCCTCTTGCCCTTAACCCAGCCTGACGCGGCCAGCTAAAATTGGCGGGATTTGCGACGCGGATCAAGTCCGTGGACGGGTATGGTTTGCTCTTTTTCGATACGGTAGGGGACTGGCGTAACTAGACATGGCAGGTAGGACGGCGCGCCGGCGCTCTTTCGCCGGACGGTCTCGTATTGCCCTGACATACCCAACGCGGACTGGCTTCCATGGGCCGGCACCGGTTCCCTTGGATAGTGGGCGACGTTCATTGCCAGCGGCGGCAACGGGCATCGTAGCGAAGACACGGTCGCTGGAAAAAGGATGCAGGAGGCGCATCCCCGGCGAAAAAACAGGTACAGAAAGGCAAGGAACTCGATCATGCAGAGCGGCATCGAAAGGGAGCTTACGGGCGACCTCCCATTTCCTGGAACTTTGATCGGAGCAAACGAGATGGCGGTCTCCAGCGACGCGGAACAGAAATTCGACCGGGTCAAGGCCCAGTTGAAGGCGCGCCTGGGAACCGAAGTCTATTCCAGCTGGTTCGGCCGCATGAAGGTCGCGGAAGCTTCCAAGGGCATTGTCCGCATCTCCGTGCCCACCGCGTTCCTGCGCTCGTGGATCAACGGCCACTATCACGATCTCATTTCCGAGCTGTGGAAGCAGGAGGATCCCGAGCTTCTCAAGATCGAGATCGTCGTGCGCACGGCGACCCGCCAGGGACGCAGCCAGCCTGAACCGGAATTGGCGCCGGCGCGCAAGATGACGCGGCAGACGCAGACGGCGCTGGCCGCCGGCACGGTCAGCCCAGGCAGGGTGGAGCGGTCTCCCATGCCGCGTCCGGGTGTGCCGGTCGAGAGCGAGTTCCGCCACAACGTACTGGGATCGCCGCTTGACCCGCGTTACACGTTCGGCTCCTTCATCGAAGGACCGTCGAACCGCGTGGCCTTCGCCGCCGCCAAGGCCGTGGCGGAATCGCAGTCGAGTGCGGTGCGCTTCAATCCGCTTTTCCTGCATGCTACCGTCGGGCTCGGCAAGACGCACCTCTTGCAGGCCATTGCCGCGGAATCGCTGAAGCAGAACCCGAAGTCCCGCGTCGTCTATCTCACCGCCGAGTATTTCATGTGGCGCTTCGCCACCGCGATCCGCGACAACAACGCATTGACGCTCAAGGAGCAGTTGCGCGACATCGACCTCTTGATCATCGACGACATGCAGTTCCTGCAGGGCAAGTCGATCCAGCATGAATTCTGCCATCTGATCAACATGTTGCTCGACAGCGCCAAGCAGGTCGTCGTCGCCGCCGACCGGCCACCGTCGGAGCTGGAATCGCTCGAACCGCGGGTCCGTTCGCGCCTCAATGGCGGCGTCGCGCTCGAAATGTCGGCACCCGACTTCGCCATGCGGCTCGGCATGCTCAAACTGCGCCTGGCCACGGCCAGGATCGACGATGCATCGCTCGACATTTCCGAGGAGATCCTCAACCACGTTGCCCGCACCGTGACCGGCAGCGGACGCGAACTGGAAGGCGCCTTCAACCAGCTCCTGTTTCGCCAGTCGTTCGAACCGCAGATCACGATCGACCGCATCGACGAGATCCTCGGCCATATCTACCGCACGGGCGAACCGAAGCGGGTCCGCATCGAGGACATCCAGCGCATCGTGGCGCGCCACTACAACGTCTCGAAGACGGAACTTTTGTCCAACCGGCGCACGCGCACCATCGTCAAGCCGCGGCAGGTCGCGATGTATCTGTCGAAGGTGATGACGCCGCGCTCGCTGCCGGAAATCGGACGGCGCTTCGGCGGTCGCGACCACACGACGGTGCTGCACGCCGTGCGCAAGATCGAGGATCTTTCCGGCAATGACAACACGCTGGCGCAGGAACTGGAATTGCTGAGAAGGCTGATCAACGACCAGGCCTGAGCGGCCGAAAACCGCCCGCTCGTGGGGTTGGCCAGCTTTATCCCCAGAAAGCCCGCGTAACCGGCCCGAACCGGTGGCGCGGGCTTGCGTTCACTGGTTTTTTCCTGTCAGTTTGCGTAGATTCTGAAGCCTGTTCAGAGCTTTCGCGGGGCGCCGGTAGCCGGAGACCCGTTCATTCATTCAAGCGAGCCTGTTTCGTCATGCGTGTTATCCTGGAACGGTCAAATCTCCTGAAGTCGCTCAACCACGTGCACCGCGTGGTCGAACGGCGCAACACCATACCGATCCTGTCCAACGTGCTGCTCAGCGCCGAAGGCGCCAGCCTCGAAATGAAGGCCACCGACCTCGACCTGGAGGTGACGGAAGCGACGCCCGCCAAGGTCGAGCGCGGCGGCGCGACGACGGTCCCCGCGCACCTGCTCTATGACATCGTGCGCAAGCTTTCCGACGGCGCCGAGGTGATGCTGAAGACGGATGAGGACGGCAACGCCATGACGGTGACGTCGGGCCGCTCCAGCTTCCGCCTGCAGTGCCTGCCGCAATCCGACTTTCCCGAGCTTTCGGCCGGATCCTTCTCGCACATCTTCCGCCTCGACTCGGTGGCGCTGAAGGGCCTGATCGAGAAGACGCAGTTCGCCATCTCCACCGAGGAGACGCGCTACTATCTCAACGGCATCTACCTGCACACGCATGAAGTCGGCGGCAAGCTGAAGCTGCGCTCGGTGGCGACCGACGGCCACCGCCTGGCGCGCGCCGAGATCGACGCACCGGCTGGCTCCGAGGGCATGCCGGGCATCATCATTCCGCGCAAGACGGTAAGTGAACTGCAAAAGCTGGTCGACGATCCGGACGTCGCCGTGACCACCGAATTGTCCGACACCAAGATCCGCTTCACCATCGGCAGCGTCGTGCTGACCTCGAAGCTGATCGACGGCACCTTCCCCGACTATCAGCGGGTCATCCCGACCGGCAACGACAAGAAGCTGATCCTCGACCGCCAGAGCTTCGCAGCCGCGGTCGACCGCGTCTCGACCATCTCCTCCGAACGCGGCCGCGCGGTGAAGCTCTCGATCAGCGAAGGCCAGGTGACGCTTGCCGTCAACAATCCGGATTCGGGCAGCGCAACGGAAGAACTGGCGGCAGACTATTCGGCCGACCCGATCGAGATCGGCTTCAATGCCAAATATCTGCTCGATGTCGCCGCGCAGCTGACCGGCACGGAAGCCAAATTCATGCTGGCCGACGCCGGTTCACCGACGCTGATCCACGACATGGCCGACGAGACCGCGCTTTACGTGCTGATGCCGATGCGGGTATAGCCGGCGCGGCGGCGCCTGGCGAATACGGCCGGCGGCGGGCGTTGGTTGCGGTGACTTCCACGGGCGGATAGCGGTTGCCGGCACAAACCCATATAAGTAAGCTTACGCTTACCAATTTTCGTAACTACGCGACCCTGGCGATAGATGTTGCGCCGGGCGCCGTGGTCTTTTCGGGCGACAATGGTGCCGGCAAGACCAATCTCCTCGAAGCGATCTCCTTTCTGACGCCCGGGCGCGGCTTGCGCCGCGCACCTTACGGGGATGTGGCACGTGAGGGTGGCGATGGCGGCTTTGCCCTGCATGCCCGGCTCGACGGGCCTGGCGGCGAGGTCGAGATCGGCACGGGCATCTCCGGGGGCGACACGGCGGAAAGCGGCAGGCGGGTGCGTATAAACGGAGCCGCCGCGCGGGCCGAGGGCATGCTGGAGTGGCTGCGGGTCGTGTGGCTGACGCCGGCGATGGATTCGTTGTTCACCGGACCTGCCGCGGATCGCCGGCGCTTTCTCGACCGGCTGGTGCTGGCGATCGATCCCGGACATGGCCAGCGTGCGCTCGATTACGAGAAGGCGATGCGGGGCCGTAACCGTTTGCTGACGGAAGGCTCGCGGGATGCCGGCTGGTTCGAGGCGATAGAGACGCAGATGGCAGAGACCGGCGTGGCGATCGCCGCGGCGCGCGCCGAAATGGTGCGGCTGCTGGCCGCCATGATCGGCAGGCTGCCCGACACCGGACCGTTTCCGCAGGCCGATATCGGCCTTTCGGGTGACCTGGAGGCCGAGATTGCCGGCGCCCCGGCGGTCGACGTCGAGGAGCGGTTCCGGCGGGCGCTTGCCGATGGCCGAGACCGTGACCGCGCCGCCGGACGCACCCTCGAAGGCCCGCACCGCTCAGACCTCATGGTCCGGCACCGGCCCAAGGCGACGCCGGCCGAACTCTGCTCGACCGGCGAACAGAAGGCACTGCTGGTCGGCATCGTGCTGTCGCATGCCCGGCTGACCGGGGAAATGTCCGGGCTGACGCCGATCCTGCTGCTCGACGAGATCGCGGCGCATCTCGACGGCGGACGGCGCGCGGCACTGTTCTCGATCCTGGAGGAACTGAAATGCCAGGCTTTCATGACGGGAACCGATGCGGCGCTGTTTTCCAGCCTGCGTGGACGAGCGCAGTTCCTGACTGTCGACCATGGTACGGTTGGGCCAACCGAAGACCCCTGACAAGCTTTTTCGACCACTATATGGTCCTGATATGACCACAGCGCTCACCGCCGACGAGATCGAACGCTATGCCCGCCACATCGTGCTGCCCGAGGTCGGCGGCGCGGGCCAGCAGAAGCTCAAGCAGGCGCGGGTCCTGGTGATCGGCGCCGGCGGGCTCGGTGCGCCGGTGCTTGAATATCTCGCAGCGGCCGGCGTCGGTACGCTCGGCGTGGTCGACGACGACGCCGTTTCTCTCTCCAACCTGCAGCGCCAGGTCATCCATGGCACCGATACGATCGGCATGCTGAAGACCCAAAGCGCCGAGGCGGCGATCGCTCGTATCAATCCCAACATATCAGTCGAAACGCACACATTCCGGCTGACCGCCGAGAACGCCCCCGCCCTCGTCGCCAGGTACGATGTCGTCGTCGATGGGTCCGACAATTTCGAGACGCGTTATGTGGTGGCCGATGCCTGCGCCAGCCAAGAGAAGCCGCTGGTGCATGCAGCCGTTGGACGCTTCGATGGCTCGGTGACCGTGCTGAAGCCTTTCGAAAACGGCAGTGACGGCAAGCCAAACCCGAGCTATCGGGATCTGTTTCCCGAGGCCCCGCCGCCGGGGCTTGTGCCGTCCTGCGCCGAGGCGGGGGTGCTCGGAGCGCTGACCGGGGTCGTCGGCACGCTGCAGGCGATGGAGGCGATCAAGCTGATCACCGGCATAGGCGAGCCGCTGATCGGCCGGCTGCTGCTCTATGATGCGCTGGCCGCGCGCTTCGAGACGATCCGCTACAAGAGACGCTGATCTTGGAACATTCCCATGTTTCGATCACGCGGATCCCAGCCGATTTCGGCCGCTGGGGTGATGTGCTTGCCCTCATCATGGGTGCCTTCGCCTTTATGGACGGCATCATCGACCCGCCGTCGTCGGCTCACCTGCTCACAGCCGATGCGCTGCGCACCAAGGCGCTGCGGGAGACCGGCTTCCTGGCACTCGACGGCGACAGGATCGTGGGCTGCGTTTTTGCTCTTGAAAGAGCTGACGGTCTTTATGTCGGCAAGCTCGCCGTCGCCCCGGACCGCCAGGGGCACGGCATTGGCCGACGGCTGATGCAAGCGGCCGAAGATCTGGCCCGCAGCCGCGGCAAGGCCGCCATCGAGCTCGAGACGAGGATCGAGCTCACCACCAATCTTGCCGCCTTCGCCCGGCTCGGATTTCGCGAAACCGGACGGACGGCGCATGACGGCTATGACAGGCCGACCTCCATCACCATGCGCAAAACGATCTCGTAAGCGTCGCGTTACATTGAACGGCGAGCCTGCGCCTGGACAGTTTCAGGTCCTGAGCGGCAGCACGCGGTCCGGCGGACGATGGCCGTCGACGAAGGCGCGGATATTGATGATGACCTTCTCGCCCATGTCGATGCGGCCCTCGAGCGTGGCCGAGCCCATATGCGGCAGAAGCACGACCTTGTTCCTGGCGGCGAGTTTCAAGAGCTTGGCGTTAAGGGCCGGCTCGTGCTCGTAGACGTCGAGGCCGGCGCCGGCGATCTTGCCGTCCTGGATGAGCTTGACCAGCGCTTCTTCGTCGATGATGTCGCCGCGGGCGGTGTTGACGATATAGGCGGTGGGCTGCAGCAACGCCAGCCGCCGGGCCGACAGAAGATGGAAGGTTGCCGGCGTCGACGGACAATTGACCGAGATGATGTCCATGCGGGCCAGCATCTGGTCGAGACTCTCCCAATAGGTCGCCTCCAACCCATCCTCGACCGCAGGCAGCACGCGGTGCCGGTTGTGATAGTGGATGGACAGCCCGAAGGCCTTGGCCCGCCTGGCAACGGCGGTGCCGATGCGGCCCATGCCGACAATGCCGAGCCGCTTGCCCCAGATGCGCCGGCCAAGCATCCAGGTCGGCGACCAGCCGGCCCATTTCTTGTCGCCCGTGAGCACGTTGGCGCCTTCCGCCAGCCGGCGCGGCACAGCCAGCATCAATGCCATGGTCATGTCGGCGGTATCTTCGGTGAGCACGTTGGGCGTGTTGGTGACGGTGATGCCTTTCTTGGCCGCCGCCGCCACGTCGATCTTGTCGACGCCGTTGCCGAAATTGGCGATCAGCTTGAGGTTGTCGCCGGCCTGGGCGATCAATGCGGCATCGATGTGGTCGGTCACGGTCGGCACCAGCACGTCGGCTTCCTTGACCGCGGCGACCAGTTCCGGCTGCGTCATCGGCCGGTCCTCGACATTCAGCCTTGCGTCGAACAGTTCGCGCATGCGGGTCTCGACCGGGTCGGGCAGCTTTCGCGTGATGACCACGAGAGGCTTCTTTTTGCCTGGCATTGTTTCCCTCGTTGAGACCTCTTTAACCAAGACCGGCGAAACTGAAAGCTGGTCGCGGTAGCCGATTTTACCCATGTAACAAGCGGTGCCGCCGAAGACAAAGAAAAAGGGGTGCCGCAGCCGTCGGGCCGGCGCCGAAAGGAACGAAAGTGTCTGGTTTCGCGTCGCTTCGCCTGGCCCTCAGCGCAGCATTTCTCGGCGCTCTCCTCTATTCTCCGCTTGCCGGCGCGCAGAGCGCGGCCGCCCCTGCCCAGAGCGCCATCACGCTCGGACCGAGTGGGCTGCCGCTGCCGCGATTCGTCAGCCTGAAATCCGGCCGCGTCAACTCGCGCGTCGGCCCCGGCGCCAACTATTCGGTCGACTGGATGTATATGAAGGCTGGCCTGCCGATGGAGATCATCCAGGAGTTCGATACGTGGCGGCGCGTGCGCGACGCCGATGGCTCGGAAGGATGGATCAACCAGTCGCTGCTGTCGGGCCGGCGCACGGCGATCATCGCGCCCTGGCAGCGCGGCAAGGGCGGCCAGGTCAATCTTCTGAAAGGTCCCGACAAGGATGCCAGGGTGGTGGCGATCGTCGAACCGGGCGTTATGGGCACGATCAAGTCCTGCGACGGCCAATGGTGCGAAATGACGCTCGACGGCCACACCGGCTGGCTTGCCCAGTCGGTCGTCTGGGGCGCCTATCCGGGCGAGCGGGTCAAGGACTGAACGTCTCGCGTTTGCGCCCGATAGGGCCAAGATGGGTGTCCTGAAACCCCGTTGACAGCTTCAAGCCGTAACCCAGTGCACGGTCGATTGCGATATGAGCGATCCAGATCAGTGCGATGGCGCTGCCGACCGCACTGCCGGCGAGATGCCCGGCAAGCAGCAGAAGCACCGGTACGATCAGAATGTGCAAGGCGTTGTAGGCAAGGGCGCCGATGCGAGGTCCACCGAGATAACCCAGCATCGACAGGTCCGGCGCCAGGATGAGCAACGCGAAAAGCCACCAGGAAACGCCCGTCGCGCCATAGAAGCCGATTGCGGCAACCGCCACGACGGCCCATTCGAGCCGCACTATCCAATCCAAGGGTTTCATCCACACCGATTGTTCCGGCTTCGCCGGTCATTCCGGACGCTTGGGACGCAGCCTCACCACGATATCGACATTGGCGATTTCCATGCCCTCGGGCGGGTCCGGCAGGTTGGTGACCGTGACCGGGCCGTTGGCGATGTCGAAAATCCTGTTTTCGCCTTCGATATAGAAATGGTGGTGATCGGAGGTATTGGTGTCGAAATAGGTCTTGGAACCTTCGACGGCGAGGATACGCAGCAGCCCCGCCTGGGTAAACTGGTGAAGCGCGTTGTAGACGGTGGCCAGCGACACCGGCACGCCGGCGGCCTGCGCCTCCTCGTGCAGTTCCTCAGCCGACAAATGGCGGTCGCCCTTGGCGAAAAGCAGGTCGGCCAGCGCAATGCGCTGACGCGTCGGCCTCAGGCCGGCTTCACGTACCCGCTTGTCCACAGCGACATTTTCCTTCCGGCAGCCCCGGTCCATCTGGTCTTCCAAGCTCACAGTCCCGCTTCAAGACACGCCCAGAGTGGCAAAAAAATGAATATATGCCGAACCCGGACCCCGGTTGACATATATTCTGTCGCCCGAATGCGATCAATAGCGCGCATTGACCCGGGCAGACTGGCGGGTTAAGCGCAAACGCCGGTTTCCGGCCTGAAACAGATTGTGTTAGGACACCAACGACAAGGGCGCGCTACCGCCCGGACGATATGGGGAGAAATTGATGGCGGGTTCGAAATCCAGCTACGACTACGAAGAATTGCTGGCCTGCGCCCGTGGCGAGCTGTTCGGAGAGGGCAATGCCCAGCTGCCCTACCCGCCGATGCTGATGTTCGACCGTATCACCGAAGTCAGCGAGACCGGCGGCGCCTTCGACAAGGGTTTCATCCGCGCCGAATTCGATATCAAGCCCGACCTGTGGTTCTTTGCCTGCCATTTCATCGGCAATCCGATCATGCCTGGCTGCCTCGGCCTGGACGCCCTGTGGCAATTGACAGGCTTCTATCTCGGCTGGCTCGGCGAACCCGGCAAGGGAATGGCGCTGTCGACCGGAGAGGTCAAGTTCAAGGGCATGGTCACGCCATCGGTCAAGAAGGTCGAGTATGGCGTGGATTTCAAGCGTGTAATGCGCGGCCGGCTGGTGCTCGGCATCGCTGATGGCTGGATGAAGGCGGATGGTGAGCCCATATACGCGGCGACGGACCTGAAGGTCGGTCTGTCAAAGCAGTCGGCGGTCGCTTGACCGCAGCCCTGGCCCGCACACTGGCCAGCATCCCTGGAAGGAGTTGCGAATGAGACGTGTCGTAGTCACAGGCCTCGGCATCGTGTCGTCGATCGGCAACAATGCCAATGAGGTGCAGACCTCGCTGCATGACGCCAGATCCGGCATCAGCTTTTCCGATTCCTTCGCGGAGCATGGCTTCCGCTGCCAGGTCTGGGGCGCGCCGACGCTCGACCCTTCCGCCATGATCGACCGCCGCGCGATGCGTTTCCTGAGCCAGGGCGCGGCCTGGAATCACGTTGCCATGGACCAGGCGATCGCGGATGCAGGCCTCGGCGAGAGCGACATCACCAACGAGCGCACCGGCATCGTCATGGGTTCGGGCGGTCCTTCCACCCGCACCATCGTCGAGGCCGCCGAGACCACGCTCAAGAACGGCAGCCCCAAGCGCATCGGTCCCTTCGCGGTGCCGAAGGCGATGTCGTCGACCGCGTCGGCGACGCTGGCCACCTGGTTCAAGATCCATGGCGTCAACTATTCGATCTCGTCGGCCTGCTCGACCTCGGCGCATTGCATCGGCAATGGTTACGAATTGATCCAGTGGGGCAAGCAGGACATGGTCTTTGCCGGCGGCCACGAGGATCTCGACTGGACGATGTCGGACCTGTTCGACGCCATGGGCGCCATGTCGTCGAAGTTCAACGACAGGGCCTCCACCGCATCGCGCGCCTATGACGCCAATCGCGACGGCTTCGTCATCGCCGGCGGCGCCGGCGTGCTGGTGCTGGAAGAGCTGGAACACGCCAAGGCGCGCGGCGCCAAGATCTACGCCGAGATCGTCGGCTATGGCGCGACGTCGGACGGCTACGACATGGTGGCGCCCTCGGGCGAAGGCGCGGTTCGCTGCATGCGCCAGGCGCTGGCGACGGTCTCCACGCCGGTCGACTACATCAACACCCACGGCACCTCGACCCCGGTCGGTGATTCCAAGGAAATGGGCGCGATCCGTGAAGTGTTCGGCGAGAAGATGCCGTTCATCACGTCGACGAAATCGCTGACCGGCCATTCCCTGGGCGCGGCCGGTGTGCAGGAATCCATCTATTCGATCCTGATGATGCAAGGCGGCTTCATCGGAGAAAGCGCCCATATCGAGACGCTCGATCCGGAATTCGAGGGCATGCCGATCGTGCGCAAGCGCATCGACAACGCCGCGATCGACACCGTTCTGTCGAATTCCTTCGGTTTCGGCGGCACCAACGCAACGCTCGTTTTCCAGCGCTATTCCGCATAGGGCCAAGTTTTACATAAGGATTGCCGGCCATGGACGGATTGATGAAGGGCAAGCGCGGGCTTGTCATGGGTGTCGCCAACGATCATTCGATCGCCTGGGGCATAGCCCGGAAATTATCCGAACATGGGGCGGAACTCGCCTTCACCTACCAGGGCGACGCTTTCGGCCGCCGGGTCAAGCCGCTCGCCGACAAGCTCGGCGCTTCGCTGGTCGTTCCCTGCGACGTCGAGGACAGCGCTTCGGTCGCCGCCACGTTCGAGACGCTTGGCAAGGAATGGGGCGGGTTGGACTTCGTCGTCCATGCCATCGGCTTTTCCGACAAGAACGAGTTGAAGGGCCTCTATGCCGACACCAGCCGGGACAATTTCGTCCGCACCATGGTGATCTCCTGCTATTCCTTCACCGAGGTGGCGCGCAATGCAGCGCCGCTGATGACTGCCGGCGGCTCGATGATCACGCTGACCTATGCCGGCTCGGTCCGCGTCATGCCGAACTATAATGTCATGGGCGTCGCCAAGGCCGGGCTCGAGGCCAGCGTGCGCTACCTCGCCAATGACTACGGTCCGCGCGGCATCCGCATCAACGGCATCTCGGCCGGTCCGGTGCGCACACTGGCCGGCGCCGGCATTTCGGACGCCCGCCACATGTTCTCCTACCAGCAGCGCAATTCGCCGTTGCGCCGGACCGTGACGATCGACGAGGTTGGCGGCTCCGCGCTCTATCTCCTGTCCGACCTCGCTTCCGGTGTCACCGGCGAAATCCACTATGTCGATTCCGGCTACCATATCGTCTCGATGCCGACGCTCGATGAATTGAAGCAGACGGATGGCGGCGGAGACTGAAGAGCGGTCCCGTCAAGCAGGTCCTTTTCCCAGTCAAGAAAATAATCCTCTCCAGTAAAATTGAATGCATTCGCGGAAACTCATTTTAAGAGGGTTTCCGCTATAGGGTCTCCGACCTGGGGACCTTTTCATGCCTGCCGTCAGCAACCCGAAGCGAACGCCAGTGTTCCGACTGCTCACGATAGCAAGTTCGGGCATTGGCAGTTTCGTCCTCGGCATCTGGGGCCTGAAGCACGGTCTCGGCGAGGGGTTTGCCGGCATATCAGCTGACATGATGGTCGCGATCATGGCCGCGCTTTGCGCGCTTGCGGCATCGGTGGCGGCAATGTCCTTCTTCGCAGGCATCGATGAATCGGCGGATTTCGTCTTCAACGAAACCCATTTCGACAAGCTGACCGGACTGCTGGCGCGGCCGGCCATGGTCGGCAAGATCGCCGAGGCGGCATGCGCGACAAGCCGTACCGGGGAACCGGTGTTCCTGATCGACATCGACATCGACCGGTTCAAACAGATCAACGACGCGATCGGCTACACCCAGGGCGACGAACTGATCCGCGCCTTCACCAAGCGGCTGCACAGCTGCGTGCCCGCGCGCGCGCCGATCGGACGCATCGGGGCCGGCGAGTTCGCGGTGCTGCTCCCGGACCATCTGATCCAGGGAACCTTGGAAAGCATGGTCGAGAGGCTCATCGACGAAATGATGGAGCCGTATGAACTCAGCAGCCACCAGCAATCGGTGAGCCTGTCGGTCGGCATCGTGGCGATGCCCAAGGACGGTGTCGATCCGGTCCTCATCCTGCGGCGCTCCAACCTGGCGCTGCAGAATGCGCGTGCGAGCGGAGTTGGCAACTGGTCGGTCTTCGACAGCGAGATGGGACGCGTGGCCGACCATCGCCAGTGGGTCGAATCCGAGCTGCACAGCGCCTTTGAACGCGGTGATTTCGACCTGCACTACCAGCCGCAGCTCGACCTCCCGACCGGCCGCATCGTCGGCTACGAGGCGTTGATCCGCTGGCAGCATCCCGAACGCGGCATGATCCCGCCGATGGAGTTCATCCAGATCGCCGAGGAGACCGGCATGATCAACCCGATCGGCGAATGGGTGCTGCGCAAGGCCTGCAGCGATGCCCGCCATCTGCCGGACGACTGTTTCGTCGCCGTCAACATCTCGCCGGTCCAGTTCATGACCAAGGACTTCGTCGGCCTTGTACGCGACACGATGCGGACCACGGGCATCAAGCCGTCACGGCTGGAGCTGGAAGTCACCGAGACGGCGATGATGCAGGACCGCGACCGCGCGGCCGCCATCCTGAAAGAGCTTGCCGAGATGGGCATCTCGGTCGCCGTCGATGATTTCGGCACCGGTTATTCCAACCTCAGCTATCTGATCGACTTCTCGTTCGGCAAGCTGAAGATCGATCGTTCCTTCATCAGCCGCATCGATACCGACGCCAGCTCCGGCGCCGTCGTGTCGACCATCGTCGGGCTGTCGCGGGCGCTCGGCGTCAGCATCATCGCCGAAGGCGTCGAGACCGAAAGCCAGGCGACGCTGCTCAGGGCCGCCGGCTGTGAGGTGGTGCAGGGCTACCTCTTCGGCCGGCCAGCACCGCTCGAGATCAGCGTTGGCGACGGGCATGTCGCAGACGGCATGAGGCGCGTCGCCAACCTGCATTGATGACCCGCCCGCTGCATTACCGGCGCGCCGAAAACACCTTGAACATGCCGTCACGGGCAAGCTCGGCGTGGCTGGCGAAGGCCGCTGACAGGACGGCTTCGTAAGGAAGCTGGCGGTTGGCGACCATGAACAGGCGCCCGCCGGGCTTCAGGGCCTTGGCTGCCGCGCGGATCATGCCGGCACCAATCTCAGGCTCCGCCGCACGGCTGCGATGGAAGGGCGGGTTCATGGCGATGACGTCGTAGCGGCGCTCGACAGGCTCGGCGAGCAGGTCCGTCCAGAAGAAGCCCTGTGCCAAGATGTTGCCGAGATTGCCCCTGGCCGCCTCCAGCGCGTCGAAATCGGCCTCGTACAGATCGAGCGACAAGCCCGGCGAGCGGGCGGCCATCTCCGCCGCCACATAGCCCCAGCCGGAGCAGAAATCGGCCGCGCTGCCACGCAGATCGCCTGGCAGGTTGTCGACCAGCAGTTTCGAACCGGCATCGACGCGATCGAAGGAGAACATGCCGGGCTCGGTGTGGAACCGGTCCGCAACCAGCAATGCGGGATTGGCGGTGCGAAGTACGGCGGCGGCCTGCATGTCAGCCGGGCGGCGCAGCCAGAAGGCAATGCCGTGATATTTCGGCATGTGGCCATCGAGCGGCGCAAGATCGCCAACACGCTTGCGCAGGCTGGCAATGCCATCCTCCTTGCCACCGGCAATGACGATCAATCCGCCCTCTGCCACGCGCTCCATAGCCTCGGCGATGCGCAATTCGTTCTGGCCGCGATGGCGGCCGGCGAGCACCAACGCGGCATCAAAACCGTCACCGGCCGATTGCGGCGTGACCGTGAAGCCGGCCGCCTGCAACGCACGGAAATACGGCCGGAAGCCCTGTACGAGATTGAGCGTAGCCTCGAAAGCCGGCGGCAGGCGCAGGCCGGGTTCGGCGCCAAGGAAGAGAACGCGCTGGCCCTGCCGCGGCAAGGAAAGAGCCTCGGCCTCGAACGGGTGAAAAAGCGTCTTCAGCGCTTCAGCGGACATAGCCGTGCTCCATAAACAAAAACGGGCGCGACCTAAGCCGCGCCCGCCTCGTTTTTCCGTCGGACCGATCAGGCGGCGTTTTCTTCGCCTTCGGTCTTCTTGTCGCGGGCGATTTCCTTGCCGGTGGCCTGGTCGACGACCTTCATCGACAGGCGAACCTTGCCGCGCTCGTCGAAGCCCATCAGCTTGACCCAGACCTTGTCGCCTTCCTTGACGACGTCCGAGGTCTTGGCGACCCGGTCGTTGGCGAGCTGCGAGATGTGGACGAGGCCGTCACGCGGACCGAAGAAGTTGACGAAGGCGCCGAAGTCGGCGGTCTTGACGACCGTGCCTTCGTAGATTTCGCCGACTTCCGGCTCGGCGACGATGGTGTGGATCCACTTCTTGGCCGCCTCGATCTCCTTGGCGTTCGAGGAAGCGATCTTGACCGTGCCGTCGTCCTCGATGTTGATCTTGGCGCCGGTCTTCTCGACGATCTCGCGGATGACCTTGCCGCCCGAACCGATGACGTCGCGGATCTTGTCGGTCGGGATGTGCATGACCTCGATGCGCGGCGCGAACTCGCCGAGTTCGGGACGGGCGCCGGTCAGGGCATGGGCCATTTCGCCGAGGATGTGCAGGCGGCCGTCCTTGGCCTGGCCAAGGGCGATCTTCATGATCTCCTCGGTGATGCCATCGATCTTGATGTCCATCTGCAGCGAGGTGATGCCGCCTTCGGTGCCGGCGACCTTGAAGTCCATGTCGCCGAGATGATCTTCGTCGCCAAGGATATCGGAGAGCACGGCGAAGCGCTCGCCTTCCTTGATCAGGCCCATGGCGATGCCGGCAACCGGCTTGGCCAGCGGCACGCCGGCATCCATCAGCGCCAGCGAGGTACCGCAGACGGTGGCCATCGACGACGAACCGTTGGACTCGGTGATCTCCGAGACGACGCGCAGCGTGTAGGGGAACTGGTCAGCGGAGGGCAGCATCGGACGGATGGCGCGCCAGGCGAGCTTGCCGTGGCCGATTTCGCGGCGGCCCGGCGAACCCATGCGGCCGGTCTCACCGACGGAATAGGGAGGGAAGTTGTAGTGAAGGAGGAACTTCTCCTTGTACATGCCGGTCAGGGAATCGACATACTGCTCGTCCTCGCCGGTGCCGAGCGTGGCGACGACCAGCGCCTGGGTCTCGCCGCGGGTGAACAGCGCCGAACCATGGGTGCGCGGCAGGACGCCGACTTCGGAAACGATCTTGCGAACCGTCTTGAGGTCGCGGCCATCGATGCGCGAGCCGGTGTCGAGAATGTTCCAGCGCACGACCTTGGCCTGGAGCTCCTTGAACACCGAGCCGATCTGTTCGGAGGTGTACTTTGCGTCCTCGCCTTCAGCGGGGGCAAACGCGGCCTTGACCTTCGCCTTGACGGCGTCGACCGCGGCGTAACGCTTCTGCTTGTCGACGTTCTTGTAGGCATTGCTGAGCTCGTCGCCGACGATCTTCAGCATCTCGGCCTCAAGCGCGGAATAATCCGGCGCGGTGAAGTCGCGCGGTTCCTTGGCTGCAACTTCGGCCAGCTTGATGATGGCGTCGATGACCGGCTGGAAACCCTTGTGGCCAAACATGACGGCGCCGAGCATCAGCTCTTCGCCAAGTTCCTTGGCTTCCGACTCGACCATCAGCACGGCGTCGGCGGTGCCGGCGACAACGAGGTCGAGCTTGGATTCCTGCATCTCATCGACATGCGGGTTCAGCACATATTCGCCGTTGATGTAACCGACGCGGGCGCCGCCGACCGGGCCCATGAACGGAACGCCGGAGAGCGTCAGGGCCGCCGAGGTGGCGACGATCGACAGGATGTCCGGATCATTTTCGAGATCGTGCTGCACGACGGTGACGACGATCTGCGTGTCGTTCTTGTAGCCGTCGGCGAAGAGCGGGCGGATCGGGCGGTCGATGAGGCGGGAAACCAGCGTTTCCTTTTCGCTCGGACGGCCTTCACGCTTGAAATAGCCGCCCGGGATCTTGCCGGCGGCATAGGTCTTTTCCTGGTAGTTGACGGTCAGCGGAAAGAAATCGAGGCCGGGCTTCGGCTCCTTCATCGAAACGACGGTGGCCAGCACCTTGGTCTCGCCATAAGTGGCGAGCACAGCGCCATCGGCCTGGCGCGCGATCTTGCCGGTTTCCAGGATGAGCGGACGGCCGCCCCATTCGATTTCCACTTTGTGGTGATTGAACATGTCTTGTCCTTAATAAGCGGAAAGGGGCGCGCCGTTTCACGGTGCGCGGATGCCCTTTCCCTGGCTTCCTTTCTCGGGCAGCCACGGGCAAGACAACGGGAAGCTCGGATGATTTAGGCGCGACGAGCGCGCACGAGCGTCCTGCAATCCTGCCCCATGACCGTCCATGGGCGGTTTCGAGTGGCCCTCTGCATGCTCGAAACCGGGTCTGGCCAGCCGATACGGCTGGCAGAATGCGTGACCGGCGGACTTTCCGAAGAAAGTCCGCCGGTCAATTCGTCAACGGCGCAGACCGAGCTTCTCGATCAGTGTCTGATAGCGCGTGTCATCCTTGCGCTTGAGATAATCAAGCAGGCTGCGGCGCTGGGACACGAGAGCGAGCAGACCACGGCGGGAATGGTTATCCTTCTTGTGGTCCTTGAAATGGTCGGTCAGGTTCTTGATGCGCTCGGAAAGGATGGCCACCTGGACTTCCGGAGACCCGGTATCGCCCTTGGCGGTTGCGAATTCACCCATCAATTCCTGTTTGCGCTCGGCAGTAATCGACATCGTGTTTTTCCTTATCTGTTTGAGGAAACGGGTCGCCCACAGCCGGGATGTCGTCCAGCAGGGGCCGTGCATGCAAAGCGTCAAGGCGCTATGCTGCGGCGCATATAGTGCAATTCCCCGAAAAACACCAGCCCAATTCACAAGCCGGCTTTGTCGCGGCTTTTGCGGCATGAAAGAAGCCTTTCGCCGTGGCTAAAGCCACTTCTTCCATCTGAAGAAGGCGATCAGCCCGACCGCGACGAGCAGCATGAAGACGAGTGCCGCCGGATAACCATAGTAGGATCGCAGCTCCGGCATGTTCCATGGCGAGGCGTCGGGACTGAAGTTCATGCCCCAGACGCCGACGAGGAAGGTGAGCGGCATGAAGATGACCGAGACGATGGTGAGGTAAGAGATGACGTCGTTGGTGCGCGCCTGGCTCAGCGACAGGTGCATCTCGATCAGCCCGGTCAGCATGTCGCGCTGGGTCTCGACCAGCTCGATCAGCCTGAGCGAATGGTCGAGCGTGTCGTTGAGGAAGACCTTGGTTTCAGCCCTGACATAGGACACGTCGTTGCGGATCAGCGTCGCCAGCGCATCGCGCATCGGCCACAGCACGCCTTTCAGGACATTGGCATCGCGCCGCAATTCGTGCAGCTGCCGCATCTGGTGCTTGTGCGTCGAATGCAGCATCTGGTCCTCGATGCTGTCGACCAGGTCGCCGGCAGCCTCGATCGGCGGGAAATAGCTGTCGACGATGGCGTCGATCAGCGCATAGGCGAGATAATCGGCGCCGCGAGTGCGCAAGCGGTTGGGCGCCGAACTCTCGATACGCTTGCGCACGGGATCGAAGGGATCGCCCTCGCGCTCCTGGAAGGTGACGACGAAGTTCTCGCCGAGGAAGAGAGCGATCTGCTCGTAACGATGCGACGTGACATCGTCGATCATGCGCACGACGACGAAGGCGTGATCCTCGAAGAAGTCGACTTTCGGCCGCTGGCCGGTGTTGACAACATCCTCCAGCGCCAGCGGATGCAGGCTGAAGATGCGGCCGATCTCCTCGATCAATTGGATGTTGGCGAGGCCGGTGCAGTCGAGCCAGATGACGGGCCATTTCCGGCAATTGGCCTTGACATCGTCGATGCTGGCATTCTCGATGGTCTTGAATTTCTGCGGCGAGATCAAGGTCAGCCGCAATTCGGAGCGCCGCGCCGCCGGATCGGCGATCAGCGTACCGGGCGAGGCGCCGACAGGCGGCCGCCTCGTCTTCACCGGCGCGCGCTTCTTGACCGTGTCAGCCTTTGCCATGGAGCCCCTCTGCCGCGATGTCGCACCGACATTAGATGAGTGGCATCACCCGGCAAAGACCCGCTTGGGCTTGAACATGCCTTGCTCGATCGCGCCGATGGCGACCAGCTTGCCGCGTGACGTCGCGCAGGCCTCTTCGGCCTCCACCGGTGCGTCACGGCCACGAATGATGACAGGATTGCCGAGGCGGATCTTTGTCGCCGCGTCATCGCTGATGGCGATCTGCGGCAGGCAGTCGAGAGCAGCCGAGGTGTCGACCAGAAGCGTGTCGATGGCGCCGAAGTCGACCGGCTTGGCCACTGCGTCTGCCGGTTCGGCGTCGTCGGCCGCTTCCGAATTCTCATCGCCCTTGGCGCCGAAGCGGGCGGCCTCGAGTTCGGCAATGGTGACGAAGTCCTCTGGCGTGAACGGCTCGACCTCGACCCGGCGCAGCTCGCTGATATGGCCGAAGCAGCCGAGGTCGCGGCCCATGTCGCGGGCCAGCGAACGCACATAGGTGCCCTTACCGCATGCGACTTCGAAAATCGTCTGGTCCGGCTTGTGCTCGACAATATCGAGCCGGCCGATCTCGATCTCACGGGGCGGTATGTCGACCATCTCGCCTTCGCGGGCGAGGTCGTAGGCGCGCTCGCCCGCAATCTTGATCGCCGAAAACTGCGGCGGCGTCTGCATGATGACGCCGGTGTATTTCGGCAGCAGCGCCCGCACCTCGGCTTCCGCCGGACGCAGGTCGGAGCTCTTCGTCACCGGCCCTTCAAGATCGTCGGTGGAGCGCTCATCGCCCCAGGCAACGGTGAAGCGGTAGGTCTTGGCGCCGTCCTGCACGTAGGGCACGGTCTTGGTGGCTTCGCCGAGCGCGATCGGCAGCATGCCGGAGGCAAGAGGGTCTAGCGTGCCGGCATGGCCGGCCTTTTCGGCCTGGAACAGCCATTTGATCTTGGAGACGGCTTCGGTCGAGCCCATGCCGACCGGCTTGTCCAGCACCACCCAACCGGAGACCGGCCGGCCCTTCTTCTTGCCGCGACGCGCCATCATTCTTCTTCCTTGTTGTCGTCGGTATCCAGATCGCGCGCCACTTCGGGCGATTTCAGCAGGTCGTTGATCCTGGCGAAATTGTCGAAGGAGGTATCGAGCCGGAAGCGGAATTCCGGCATGTATTTCATCTGCCTGAGCGCGCCGGAGACGCGGCCACGCACGAACTTGGCATGCTTGTTCAGCGCCTCGATCACCGCGTTGGCATCCTTGGCGCCGAGCGGAGAAACAAAGGCGGTGGCGATCTTGAGATCGGGCGACATGCGCACTTCCGAGACCGAAACGACCGAATTTTCAATCAACGGGTCGATGATTTCGCCGCGCTGCAAGGTTTCGGAGAGTGCATGGCGCACCTGCTCGCCGACGCGCAGCATGCGCTGGGATGGGCTTGATGTTGTGGAACGGGGCATTTTTCTCAATCCTGAAAGCGTGAGGCGCGGGATAGGACCGTGCCGCATGTCTCAAACGGTCATTCTCAATAGCACTGAGGCGGCGGTCTTTCGACCACCGCCCAATATCGACAAGCCACTCGAACTCAGAGTGTGCGGGTCACCATCTCGACGCGGAAGCACTCGATGATGTCGCCGACCCGCATGTCTTCGTAGTTCTGGAAGGCCATGCCGCATTCCTGGCCGCCCGGGACTTCCGAAACCTCGTCCTTGAAGCGCTTCAGGGTCTTCAGCGTGCCTTCGTGGATGACCACGTTGTCGCGGATCAGGCGCACGCCCGCGCCACGCTCGACCTTGCCCTCGGTGACACGGCAGCCGGCGATCTTGCCGACCTTGGTGATGTCGAAGATCTCGAGGATCTCGGCATTGCCGATGAAGGTCTCGCGACGCTCCGGCGACAGCAGGCCTGACAGAGCCGCCTTCACATCATCCACCAGGTTGTAGATGATCGAGTAGTAGCGGATCTCGATGCCCGCGGCCGCGGCCGCGGCACGCGCCTGCACATTGGCGCGCACGTTGAAGCCGATGATCGCCGCGCCGGACGTTTCCGCCAGCGAGACGTCGCTTTCGGTGATGGCGCCGGCGCCGGAATGAACGATGCGCGCACGCACTTCGTCGGTGCCGAGCTTGTCCAGGGCAGCATTGATCGCTTCGATCGAACCCTGCACGTCGCCCTTGATCACCAGCGGGAATTCCTTCAGCCCGCTCGTCTGCAACTGCGACATCATCTGTTCGAGCGAGCCACGCTGGCCGGCATGCCTGGCCACCGCCTTCTCGCGTGCCAGACGCTGGCGATATTCGGTGATCTCGCGGGCGCGGGCCTCGTTGTTGACCACCGCGAAGCGGTCGCCGGCCTGCGGGGTTCCCTGAAGGCCGAGCACCTCGACCGGCATCGCCGGCGGCGCTTCCTTGATCTGCTCGCCGCGATCGTTGACGAGCGCGCGCACACGGCCCCATTCGTTGCCGGCGACGAGGATGTCGCCCGGCATCAACGTGCCGGTCTGCACCAGCACGGTGGCGACGGGACCACGGCCCTTGTCGAGCTGCGCCTCGATGACGACGCCTTCGGCGGTGCGGTCGGGGTTGGCCTTGAGGTCGAGGATTTCGGCCTGCAGCAGGATCGCTTCGAGCAACTTGTCGAGATTGGTGCCCTTGGTCGCCGACACTTCGACGTCCAGCACCTCACCGCCCATCGATTCGACGAAGACCTCGTGGCGCAAGAGTTCCGAGCGCACTTTCTGCGGATCGGCGTCATGCTTGTCGATCTTGTTGATCGCCACGATGATCGGAACGCCGGCCGCCTTGGCATGGCTGATCGATTCGATCGTCTGCGGCATGACGCTGTCGTCGGCCGCAACCACCAGGATGGCGATGTCGGTCGCCTGGGCGCCACGGGCGCGCATGGCCGTGAAGGCGGCGTGGCCGGGCGTGTCGATGAAGGTGATCTTCTGACCGTTCTTCTCGACCTGATAGGCGCCGATATGCTGGGTGATGCCGCCGGCCTCGCCGGAAACGACATTGGCGTTGCGGATGGCATCGAGCAGCGACGTCTTGCCGTGGTCGACGTGGCCCATGATGGTGACGACCGGCGGACGCGACACGAGGTCTTCCGGGCGGTCGGCGATGTTGAACAGGCCTTCCTCGATGTCGGACTCGGCGACGCGGCGAACCGTGTGGCCGAATTCGGTGGCCACCAGCTCGGCCGTGTCGGCGTCGATGACGTCGCCCGGCTTCAGGATCTGGCCCTGCTTCATGAAGTACTTGACCAGGTCGACAGCACGCTCGGACATGCGCTGCGCCAGTTCCTGGATGGTGATGGTCTCGGGCAGGATCACTTCGCGCATGACCTTTTCGCGCGGCTCATTGTGCATCGCGCGCTTGAATTTTTCCTGGCGGCGACGCATCGACGACAGCGAACGGGCCCGCGCATCCTCGTCGGACAACGCGGAATTCAGTGTCAGCTTGCCACGGCGGCGGTCTTCCTCGCTCTTGGTCGGCTTGGCCGGGCGCGCCACTTCGGGCGTGACCAGGCGGCGCACCGGCGCACCAGCGATCGCCCGCTTCGGCTTGACCTCTTCCTCCTCGTCGGCGGTCGCCAACTCAGCGGCTTGCGGTGCGCGGCGGCGAGCCTCTTCCTCGGCGCGACGGCGCGATTCGGCCTCGGTCTGCAGCCGTGCCTCTTCCTCGGCCTGGCGGCGCGCGGAGTCCTCGCGTTCGCGCTTGCGGCGCTCTTCGTCCTCGGCGCGGCGCTTGGCCTCTTCGGCCGCGCGCTGACGGTCTTCGACCTCGCGGACCTTCGAGCCCTCGAGCGCCCTGCGGCGCGCGTCCATTTCGCTGCGCGACAATTCGTTCAGCACCATGCCGCTGCGCTCGACCGGAGGCCGCGGCGGGGGCGGCGCCTTGGGCGCTTCCTGCACGACAGGTGCCGCCACGACCGCCGGCTTCGGCGTGAAGACGGGCGCAGCCGGAGCGGCAACCGGCTCCGGCTTATCGCCGGGCAGCGAGAACTTGCGCTTCTTGGTCTCGACCACGACCGACTTGGTACGGCCGTGCGAGAAGTTCTGGCGCACAGTGCCTTGTTCCATGCCGGGGCGCTTCAGCGTCAAGGTCTTCTTCGGTGTAACACTCAACGTCTTGTCGTCGCCCGATTTCGTATCGTTCATTCCATATCCTCTGCAGCATCATCTTCGTCAGCAACGGCCGCAAGCATTGCAAGATCGTCCGGGGTTCCGCCCCGATATCGGTCGAGCGCAACCATGCGCTTCTGGACCGCCTTACCCGCGTCTCCCGCGAGGACGGCAGCATGTATCACATTTGTACCCCCCAATGCCAAGCTCAACTCGGCCTCGGAGAAAAGTTTGTAGGCAAGGATGGAAGGGCCGCCAATATGGACGGTCGCCCGCCGCGCCTGGCTGATCTTGCGTACGCCGTCGTCGGATGCCTCGGTCGCGTGGAGCACGAAAAGCGCCAGCCCGCCGCGCACCGCGCTCTCCACCTTGGTGGCACCCAGCGAAATCGCGCCTGCCTTGCGGGCAAGGCCCAGCATGCCTAGAGCGGATCTGGAGAGCAACCCGTCGACCATGCCGCCGAGATCGGGCGGTACGACCACCTGTGCCTTGAAGGCGCGGGCAAAAAGGTTCTTGGCCGCCGCCTTCTCGATATGTAGGCGGTCGGCACTCACCCAGCAACCACGGCCGGGCAGATTTCGCTTGAGATCGGGAACGACGGCCGAATCCGGACCGACGACGAACCGGATCAGTTCATCCGGTTCGGCCTGTTTTCGGGTGACGATGCAGGTGCGATCGTTCATCTCGTCCAAGGGCGGGTTGTGTGCGATGCGGTTTCACCTCACGCACCAACGGCTTCGTCAGCCGTTTCTTCTTCGGCCGCAAGCTCGTCCTCGGTGATCCAGCCGGCCTTGAGGCGAGCGGCCAGAACCATCTGCTCGGCATCGGCGCGCGAAACGCCGTGGTTGGCCAGCACGCCGGGATAGACCTTGGTCTCGCCGTCCTTGCGTTCCTTCCAGCCCGTGAGGTCGTCGGCGGCATAGCCGGCGAAATCCTCGATCGTCTTCACGCCGTCCTCGCCGAGCGTCACCATCATGGCGGTGGTGACGCCTGGAATTTCGCGCAGATCATCCGAAACGCCCAGCGCCTTGCGCTTCTCGTCGTGCTCGGCTTCGATCTTCTCCAGATATTCGCGGGCGCGGGTCTGGATTTCAGAGGCGGTATCCTCATCGAAGCCGTCGATGGAGGCGATTTCGCCGGCATCGACATAGGCGACTTCCTCGACGCTGGTGAAACCTTCGGAGGCCAGCACCTGACCGACCATCTCGTCGACATCGAGCGCTTCCATGAACAGCGCCGAGCGCTCGACGAATTCCTTCTGACGGCGCTCGGATTCCTCGGCCTCGGTCAGGATGTCGATATCCCAGCCAGTGAGCTGCGAGGCAAGGCGCACGTTCTGGCCGCGGCGGCCGATGGCCAGCGACAGCTGATCGTCGGGAACCACCACTTCGATGCGCTCCGCATCCTCGTCGAGCACGACCTTGGCGACTTCCGCCGGCTGCAGCGCATTGACGATGAAGGAGGCGGCCGAAGGCGACCACGGAATGATGTCGATCTTCTCGCCCTGCAATTCGCCGACGACGGCCTGGACGCGGCTGCCGCGCATACCAACGCAGGCGCCGACCGGATCGATCGAGCTATCACGCGAGATGACGGCGATCTTGGCGCGCGAGCCCGGGTCGCGGGCGACCGACTTGATCTCGATGATGCCGTCATAGATCTCAGGCACTTCCATGGTGAAGAGCTTGGCCATGAACTGCGGATGGGTGCGCGACAGGAAGATCTGCGGGCCACGCTGCTCGCGGCGCACGTCGTAGACATAGGCGCGGACGCGATCGCCATATTTGTAGTTTTCACGCGGAATCAGCTCGTCGCGACGAATGATCGCTTCGCCACGGCCGAGATCAACGATGACGTTGCCATATTCGACGCGCTTGACGGTGCCGTTGACGATCTCGCCGATACGGTCCTTGTACTCGTCGTACTGGCGGTCACGCTCGGCCTCGCGCACCTTCTGCACGATAACCTGCTTGGCGGACTGGGCGGCGATGCGGCCGAAATCCATCGGCGGCAGCTGTTCGGCGATGAAATCGCCGAGCTGGGCGTCGGGATTGCGCTCGCGGGCGGAGGAAATGGCGATCTGGGTGGCGTAATCGTCGACCTTCTCGACCACTTCCATCAGCCGCTGCAGCTTCATCTCGCCGGTGTTCGGGTTGATGTCGGCGCGGATGTTGGTCTCCTGACCATAACGCGAACGCGCCGCCTTCTGGATCGCATCGGCCATGGCGGCGATGACGATCGACTTGTCGATCGACTTTTCACGCGCGACCGCATCGGCAATCTGCAGCAGTTCAAGTCTGTTGGCGCTTACAACCATGTTCTTTCTCCCGAGCCTGTTCGCCGGACCTTTGCGCCCGGCAGCTCAATCAAATTTCCTGTTCGTGTTCTTCCGTGGCGTCCGGTTCCGCACCCTCGGACACATCGTCGTCCGGTTCACCGCGGCGTCTCTTGGCTTCCTTGCGCGCCCTGTTGTCCTTCGACAACGCTTCGCGAATGAGGTCGTCGGTCAGGATCAGCCGGACATCGGCAATGGCATCGTAGGGCACGCGCACCGTCGGCTCCTCACCATAGGCCGCCTTGTCGCGCTCGATCAGCACATCGTTCTCACCGGCCTCGGCGATCTTGCCCTTGAAACGCTTGCGATCGGCGACGACGACCGAAGTCTCCATCTTCACCAGATGACCGGTCCAGGTCACGAAATCCGATTTGCGCACCAAGGGCCGATCGATTCCGGGCGAAGAAACTTCGAGATGATAGGCCTTTTCGATCGGATCATCGACGTCGAGCGCCGGCGACACCGCGCGGCTGACCTCTTCGCAATCCTCGACGGTCATGGTGCCGTCCTCACGCTCGGCCATGATCTGCAGCGTCAGTCCGTTCTGGCCGGACAGATGCACGCGCACGAGGCGAAAGCCGATGCCGCGCAGCACCGGCTGGACGATCAGCGCAATGCGCGCATCGATGCCGCTTTCGCGGATGATGCGGTCGTCACCTTCGCTTGCCGTTGCAGTCATCAATTGCCTGTCGTTCGTTTCGAACCTATCGGCAGGTAATAAAAAAGAGCGGGACCGGGTGGACCCACTCTTCGTCATACCGACCAAGAATTTGAGGCTGATATAAACGATCCGGGCTGGTGTTTCAAGTCCGCAGTCCCGGCCGGACAAAAGCCTGTGGGTTCAGGGTTGTTCCAGGCGCATGGCCGCCATGCGGCAATCCCCCTGTGAGAGCCCGCGTCGCGCTCTTATTTGTTAGCCATCAAATGAATTGAATTGGCGCGCGCTGGCGCGCGGAAGGACAAGATCATGAGCAACCGCAGGATATTCTCCGCCTTGGGCGATCTCTTCACCACATTCGGCAGCGCCGTTGCCGCATCGCGCGCCGTGGAAGCCGGGCGTAAGCCACGAGCCGACGACCTGCGCAATCTCGGCATGGACCCGGCCATATTCAACAGGATCGGCCGTTTCTGACTGCGATGAGCATTCGATTCGGCTCCCGGTAAGTTGCCGGAGCCGTCGACGGTCGGGAGCGCCTACGTCCTGATGAAGGTAAGATAGGCCGGCCGGCGCCCCTCGCGAGTGGCCTTGGCCTCATAGCGTGTACCCGGCCAACCCTCATAGGGACGATGCCAGTCGGCTGCCTCATCCGCCTGCCACGCAAAAGCGCCATGCGCCCGGCAATGCAGCAAGGTCCAGTTCACATAAGTGTCGATGTCGGACGCGAAGCGGAATTTTGAGCCCGGCTTCAGGACGCGCGCGAAACGGTCGAGATTGACCGGGCTGACGAAACGCCGCTTCCAGTGCTTCTTCTTAGGCCAGGGGTCGGGATAGAGAAGGTCGATACCGTCGAGCGAGGACGGCGGCAGCCAGTCAAGCAACTGGGTGGCGTCGTCGTCGTAGACCCTGAGATTGGCCAGCGGCGCTGCCCGCACCGCCATCATCATCTTGGCCATGCCGTTGACGAAGGGCTCCACGCCGATGAAGCCGATCGTCGGCGCCTCGGTCGCGCGATGCAGAAGATGTTCACCGCCGCCAAAGCCGATCTCGAGCCGAACCGCCGAAACCTCGGTTTTGAACAGGGTCCGCGGATCCGACGGGGCTTCAGCCGTCAGATCGAGCCGATAGGCGCCAAGCCCGCTTTCCAGCGCGGCCGCTTGCTGCGGGCGAACGGGTTTGCCGCGCCGACGGCCGAAGAAGGCTTCGGTCGTGCGGCTTGGCCTGTCCCCGTCACGCATCGATTGGCGCAAGTCCTGCCGCCGCCCTCAGGCCGCGACAGCATCCTTGAGCGCCTTGGCCAGATCGGTCTTTTCCCAGGAGAAAGACCCGTCACGGCCAGCCTTGCGGCCAAAATGGCCGTAAGACGACGTCTTGGCGTAGATCGGCTTGTTGAGATCGAGATGACGGCGAATGCCGGAAGGCGACAGGTCCATCACGGTGCGCAGGGCATCCTCGAGTTTGGCCTCGTCGACCTTGCCGGTGCCGTGCAGGTCGACATAGACCGACAGCGGCTGCGCGACGCCGATGGCGTAGGACAGCTGGATGGTGCAGCGGTCGGCAAGCTTCGCCGCCACGACGTTCTTGGCCAGGTAGCGCGCCGCATAGGCGGCCGACCGGTCGACCTTGGTGGTGTCCTTGCCGGAGAAGGCGCCGCCGCCATGCGGGGCCGCGCCGCCATAGGTGTCGACGATGATCTTGCGGCCCGTCAGGCCGGCATCGCCGTCCGGACCGCCGATGACGAACTTGCCGGTCGGGTTGATGTACCACATGCAGTCGTCAGCGATCTTGAGGTCGCCCAATGCCTCGCGGATATAGGGTTCCACGACCTTGCGGACCTTCTTGGAATCCCAGCTCGAATCGAGATGCTGGGTCGACAGCACGATCTGCGTCGCCTCCGCGGCCTTGCCGTCGACATAGCGAACGGTGACCTGGCTCTTGGCATCGGGGCCAAGCTTGCCGGCCTCGCCATTGTTCTCGTGACGGGCGGCGGCCAGGAGTTCGAGGATCTTGTGGCTGTAGTAGATCGGCGCCGGCATCAGGTCAGGCGTCTCGCGGCAGGCATAGCCGAACATGATGCCCTGGTCGCCGGCACCTTCCTCGCCCTGACGGTCGGCCGCGTTGTCCACGCCCTGGCCGATGTCGGGCGACTGGCCATGCAGCAGGACCTCGATCTTGGCCGTCTTCCAGTGGAAGCCGGCCTGCTCGTAGCCGATCTCGCGGATCGCCTTGCGGGCGACGGATTTGAACTTCGCCGGATTGACGATCGGGTGGCCCGCGGCATCCTTGAGGATGTTGCCGGCCTTGTCCTTCTTCAAGAGCGTCTCGGGGACGCGCACCTCGCCGGCGATGACGACGCGGTTGGTGGTCGCCAGCGTCTCGCAGGCCACACGGACTTTCCACGGGTCCATGCCGGTCTTCTTGGCTTCACGATAGACCAGATCGACGATTTCGTCGGAGATCCGGTCACAGACTTTGTCGGGATGGCCCTCGGCAACGGATTCCGAGGTAAAGAAGTAGTTCTGCCGCGTCACGGGTGTCCCCTCTTGAAAAACGATCGGAAGGCTGCCGATTTTGGCGCGCCACGTGTTAGCGGGGCAAAGCGCTGCTCGTCAAGCGTTGCCGCCGGTCTGGCCTGAATGTCGGAGACGATATCTTGTGCCACCGGCGGCGCACGCCGCCGGTGCGAAGCGCATCGCGGATCAGTCGAGATCGTCCTCGGCGAGCGATTTCACCAGGTCTATGATCCTGCGGCGCACCTTGACGTCGGCGATCTTGACAAAGGCCCGGTTGAGCTGAAGCCCTTCGGGACTGCCGCAGAATTCGACGGCGAAAGCCATCGAGCTATCCTCGGCAAAACCACGGTTGGCCGTCAGCTCCTGGCCCGGCGCATCCTCGAAAAAGAAGGCGACGGGCACACCGAGTATGGAGGCTATCGCCTGCAGACGGCTGGCGCCGACGCGATTGGTGCCCTTTTCATATTTCTGGATTTGTTGAAACGTGATGCCGAGATTCTCGCCCAGCTTTTCCTGGCTCATTCCGAGCATATTGCGGCGAAGCCGGACCCGGCTTCCAACGTGGATGTCGATGGGATTCGGTTTCTTCTTGTTTTCTTCTGTCATTTTTTCCTCGCCGAATTTTTTCGGCTTTGTGATTTTTTTCCTGCCCAAAGAAAACCGGAGGCGACTGCCCCAACAGAACGATCCACCGGCTTCGAGAAATTTTCAGGCGGTACAGTATGAGTTTCTAATGTGCCAACTGTCAATTCACCCGTAGCCTTTGCCTTACGTTCAACAGCACCCCTCCCAGCGCAAACAGCAACATGATCAGCGTTCCGTTAATGCGCCGCTGACGGGACGAAATCACCGTCTGTTCGGAAACAGGAACCTTCACATCGATGGCCCCGCGCGCGTCGATGGCCAGCGCATCGACGACGCGGCCACGGGGGTCGACAAAGGCCGAGATGCCGTTGTTGGCAGCACGCAACAGGGGCAATCCGTTCTCCACCGCGCGAATCTGGGCCTGCCTGAAATGCTGATACGGTCCCGGCGTGTCGCCGAACCATGCATCATTGGTAACGTTCACAATAAGCTGCGCTGACGTTGCGTCAACTGCCACCAGATCGGGAAAGATCACCTCATAACAGATAAATGGCAGGGCACGAATGCCACCCGGCAGCGTGATGGGATGACGCTCGTTGCCAGCCGTGAACGTCATCGGCCCAGCGACGAGCTGTTCGATGCCGAAACGGCCGAGCAGGTCGGCAAAAGGCAGGTACTCGCCGAACGGCACCAGATGAACCTTGTCCACGGCATCGGCGATCTCGCCCTTGTCGTTGATCGCCACGACGGAGTTGTAGTAGCGGCTGTCGGGGCTTGCCGCCGAGCCGCCCTCTTCGCGCACGACGCCAGCGATCAGCATCTGGCCGTCGCCCAGCATGTCGCCCAGCGCCGTCAAGGCATCGGGGCGCTCGGTGAAAAGGAACGGCACCGAGGTTTCCGGCCAGAGAATCAGTTGCGGTCTTTCGTGACCTGGATCCGGCGCCTTGGAAGACAGGCCCAGCAAGGTGGCGAAGATGCGGTCACGCACCGAGGCATCCCACTTTTCCGACAGGTCGACGGCCGGCTGGACGATACGGACATCGAGACTGCGCGCCGCCGGCTTTTCGGGGGCCGCGATCCTGACATAGCCAAAGCCGGCATGGGCGGCGACGAGCAGGACAAACAGGGCGGCGCCCAGCCGAAGATGCCGGCGCGCCGCCAGCAGCGCCGGCAGTGCGAAAAGGAAAACCGCGAGCGCGTTCATGCCGATCATGCCGGTCACCGAGACGCTTTGCATCAAAAGGGGGACCGGCATCGCCGCGTAGCCGATGGCATTCCAGGGAAATCCGGTGAACAGGAAGCCGCGCAGCCACTCCGCCAGCGCAAAACCGAAGGCAAGGGCAGCGATACGGCCGATATCGCTGCTCCACAGGAGCCGGGCGACCATCGTTGCGAAGCCATAGAAAAATGCGAGCGCGAAAGGAATGCCGACCACGGCGAAGGGAAGCGCCCAGGCAAAATCGTCGGCCTCGACCAGCAGCGCCGAGCCGATCCACCAGAGGCCGGCGAGGAAATAACCGAAGCCAAACCACCAGCCGACGGCGAAAGCCGGCCGCAGGCGCCGGACCAGGCTGCCGGAGGCTTCGCCGGTCGCGCCGTCGAGCAGCCAGACCAGCACCGGAAACGAAATGAAACAGGCGGCGAAGAAATCGTAAGGCGCCTGGCCCAGCACCGCCAGCGCTCCGGCGAGAAAGGCCACCAGCGCGCGGCGCCAGCCCCAGAGCAGAATTATCCGGCCGGCAAGGCGCACCATGAATACTTCCGAGTCGCGCGAATCAGGAGCCAAGATTTATCAGGCCGCGGCCTGCACTCCAAACGCCGGCCGCATGACCGACCATGGCTCTACCGGTGCCAACCCTCGATGCGCAAGCCACCCAGGCGCTCGGCCTCTTCACGGGAAACAGAACGGATTGGCTGCGTGAACGTCCAGATATGGCCTTCGGGATCGCGCGCCCGATACTGGCGTTCGCCGTAGAACTGGTCCGCCGGTTCCTGGATTATGGCGGCACCGGCCGCGCGGGCCTGCTCGCAATGCGCATCGAGGCCGTCTTTCAGCCTGATATAGACCGACTGCGTGTTCTTGCCACCGACCGATGCGGGGCTCGCGAGATGATCGGCCCATTCAGAATCGACGATGATACAACCATCCCCGAACCGCATCTCGGCATGGATCAGTTTCCCGCCGGTATCGCGGACCACCATGCTGGGCTCGAAGCCGAAGGCCTCTTCGAGCCAATCCAGCGCCGCACGCGGGTCGCGGTAGAACACGCCAGACCGAGGACCGGATGCTTGAACGGATCCTCGATTGTCATTGCGCGGCAGCTTTTCAGGCCTGTTCGGTGCGCGCCGTGGCGCGCCGGCGGCGCTCGCCCTTCTGGCTCTGCACGATGCGCACGCGCTTGACGCGGCGCGGATCGGCATCGAGCACATGGAACTCGAAGCCAGGGATGGCCTGCACCACCTCGCCACGCGCCGGCACGCGGCCGAGCGTGTTGAAGATCATGCCGCCAATGGTGTCGACATATTCGCCATGTTCACCCGCGGCGAAATCCTCGCCGATCATCTTGGCGACCTCGTCGATCTCGGCCTTGCCGTCGACGATGAACACGCCGTCGCCGGTCTGGGTGATCATCGGCTCATCGTCGTCGTGCTCGTCCTCGATGTCGCCGACCACCATCTCGACGATGTCCTCGAGCGAGACGAGGCCGTCCGTGCCACCATATTCATCGATGACCAGGGCCATTTGCGTGCGCGTCGTCTGCATGCGGCCCATCAAGTCGGAAGCAAGCATCGACGGCGGCACGAACAGGACCTGGCGGATCAGATTGAGCTCGCCGATGGTGCGCGCGAGGTCGACCTGGGCAAGATCAAGAACCGTGGCGACGGGCGTTTTGCGGCTCGTGCGGCCTTTCCTGACGCGCGCCAGCTTGGTGATATGGGCCAGCACGTCTCGGATATGGACCATGCCGCGCGGGTCGTCGAGCGTCTCGGAATAGACCGGCATGCGGGAATGGCCGGATTGTTCGAACATGCCAAGCAAGTCACCAAGCGTCGTGGCGATCTCGACCGCCTCGATATCGGCGCGCGGAACCATGACGTCCTCGACGCGCACTTCGCGCAGGCGCAGGATGTTGTTGAGCATGGCGCGCTCGCCAGGCGAGAAGGATTCGACATCGCTCGTCGTCTCGGCGAGCGCGCCGGCGATCTCCTCGCGCAGGCTGGTGCCATTGCGTTGCCGGAACAGGCCCAGCACGCGGTTGAACAGGGAGGGACCGGCAGGCGACGGCTCGATGGCGGCGCTGCCAGTGATGGTACTCGGACTTGATCCCTCTTCCGACGTATCGGAAGCCTTGGTCGCACTGCCGGCGTCGGGGCGGGCGGCAGTCTCTGGTTTGTCGTTCATCGTCGTCCGGTCAATTGGTCTTTTTTAGTTACGCGTAGGGATCGGGAATGGCAAGCCTTGCAAGCGCGTCGCGCTCGATGGCTTCCATCTCCTCGGCCTCGGCGTCGGTCTCGTGATCATGGCCCATGAGGTGCAGCAGGCCATGGATGACGAGATGGCAGATATGGTTCTCCAGCGGCTTGTCTTCCAGTGCCGCTTCGCGCGCCACGGTTTCGGCGGCAAGCACGATGTCGCCGAGCATCGGCGGCAGTGGGCCACCATTCACATGCGGAAAAGCCGGGAAAGACAAGACGTTGGTGGGCTTGTCCTTGCCGCGCCAGTCCGCATTCAAGGTACGGATATGGGCATCGTCGGAAAAAACAATGCTGAGTTCGGAATGGCCCGTCACACCGATCTCGGCAAAGGCGGCATCAACCGCGCGATCGACCAGCCGCGTCAGGCTTGCTTCATCGGGCCAGCCGCCCGCTTCAATCGATATATCGATCTCGACGGGAACCGGAAGGCTCCCGCCGCCGGATGTGTTGTCCTCAGGCATGAGGCCGCATCGTCACATCAATTCTCGGCGCCAAGGCCGCGCGCCAGCTTGGCGTCCCGGTCATAGGCCCTGACGATTTCAGCCACCAGCGGATGGCGAACGACGTCGACATCGTTGAAGCGCACGGTTACCGCGCCTGCAACACCGTCAAGGACACGCAAAGCCTCGACCAGGCCCGATTTGGTGCTCGGAGGAAGATCGATCTGGGTCGGATCGCCGGTGACGATCATGCGCGAATTCTCGCCGAGACGGGTGAGAAACATCTTCATCTGCATCGGCGTGGTGTTCTGCGCCTCGTCGAGGATCACCGCGGCATGCGCCAGCGTGCGGCCGCGCATGAAGGCTAGCGGCGCGATCTCGATCACTTCGGCCGCAATGGCGCGCTCGACCTTGTCGGCCGGCATCATGTCGTAGAGCGCGTCGTAGAGCGGACGCAGATACGGATCGACCTTCTCCTTCATATCGCCCGGCAGGAAGCCCAGTCGTTCGCCGGCTTCGACTGCCGGCCGCGACAGGATGATGCGCTCGACCATGCCACGCTCGAGCAGCATCGCCGCATGCGCCACCGCCAGGTAGGTCTTGCCGGTGCCGGCCGGACCGATGCCGAACACCAGCTCCGAACGCTCCAGCGCCCGCATATAGGCGTCCTGGTTGAGCGAACGGGCATAGATCGTCTTCTTGCGGGTGGCGATCTGGGCGGCGGAAACCTTGCCCTTGCGCTCCAGTGTCGGCAGTGTGAGCTGGTCGTCGGCGGCGATAGCCATGCGAACGGCACCGTCAACATCGGACTGGCCGATATCGACGCCTTTCTGCAGGATGCCGTAGAGATTGTCCAAGGCACGGCGCGCCTGTTCGGCGGCGGACGCCGATCCTTTGATGGTCAGCTGGTTGCCGCGCGAACGGATATCGACGCCGAGCTTCTGCTCGAGCCGGGCGAGGTTTTCGTCGAACTGGCCGTAAAGGGCGCTGGCAAGCTTGTTGTTGTCGAAAGTCAGAACGATGTGCGCCATGTCAGAAGCCCCGGATGCCGGTACCGGGGGCAGATTCTTCAGCTCCGCTGCGCTCAACCGTCTCTCCTCATCTGCCGAGACCATCAGGCCAATTCGGCGAACAGGCTGTTGTAGCCCGTCTTCGTGATTCGCACCTTGATAATGTCACCGATTTCGCCGGCCTTTTCATCAACAATAACCGGCTGCAGCCAAGGCGAGCGGCCGACCTTCTGGCCGGCCTGACGGCCGGGCTTCTCGATCAGCGTATCGATGGTGCTGCCGACCAGGCTCGAGCCGAAATCCTGCTGTTGTTTCAGCAGCAATGCCTGCAGGCGCTGCAAGCGCTCGTCCTTGACCGTTTCCGGCACGTGGTCAGGCATGTCGGCCCCCGGCGTGCCGGGACGCGGCGAATATTTGAACGAGAAGGCCGAGGCGTAGCCCACCTGGCGCACCAGTTCCATGGTCGCCTCGAAATCGGCCTCCGTCTCGCCGGGGAAACCGACGATGAAGTCGCCCGACAGCGCGATATCGGGGCGCGCGGCGCGGATGCGGTCGAGCAGCGCCAGATAATCCTTGGCAGTATGCCTGCGGTTCATCGCCTTCAGAATGCGGTTTGAGCCCGATTGCACCGGCAGATGCAGATAGGGCATCAGCGACGGCAGGTCGCGGTGCGCCGCGATCAATTCGTTGTCCATGTCGCGCGGATGGCTGGTGGTGTAGCGCAACCGCGCCAGGCCGGGGACTTCGGCCAGCCGGAACAGCAGGCGGCCGAGACCCCATTCCGCGCCATTATCGCCCTCGCCATGCCAGGCGTTGACGTTCTGGCCGAGCAGCGTCACCTCGCGCACCCCGGCCTCGGCCAGGCGCTCGGCCTCCGCGACGATCTGCGCCACCGGCCGCGACACTTCCGAGCCTCTCGTATAGGGCACGACGCAGAAGGTGCAGAACTTGTCGCAGCCTTCCTGGACGGTGAGGAAGGCGGTGACGCCGCGCTTGATCAACTCGGCGCGCTTCGGCTGCGGCAGATGTTCGAACTTGTCCTCAATGGCGTATTCGGTCTCGACGATCTTCTCGCCGCCGCGCACCCGCGCCAGCACATCGGGCAGACGGTGATAGGTCTGCGGACCGATGACCAGGTCGACGGCCGGCGACCGGCGGATGATCTCGGCGCCCTCGGCCTGCGCCACGCAGCCGGCGACGCCGATCAGCATCTCGCGGCCGGCACCGGCGCGTTCGGCCTTCATGTCGCGGATGCGGCCGAGTTCGGAATAGACCTTTTCGGCGGCTTTTTCCCTGATATGGCAGGTGTTGAGCAGCACCAGATCGGCTTCGCCGATGGCATCGGTCGGGGTATAGCCGTCGGCGGCCAGCGCGTCGGTCATGCGCTGTGAATCATAGACGTTCATCTGGCAGCCATAGGTCTTGATGAAGACCTTCTTCTCTGCCGTGGCGCGCACCGCCGGCTGTCCGGCCACAGTGCCGATGTCGTCGCTTTCAATCGTGTTCAAGTCCATCCGGCGGCTTCTAACGCCTTTCCGTGACAAAAAACAGACGATTCTCGGCATGCGCAGGCTGGCGCCTGCCGGCGGCTAACGGCTCGGGAGCGGATCGGCGAGCGCCGCCTGCATCATCTCGCGCACCCGGCCTTCCATCAATTTGGCCGTTTCCTTGCGGTTGGAGCCCTTGGCAAAGGCGATCGGTTCGCCGAAATGCACCTCGACGTCGAGCGCGCCCTCGGCCATCAGCACCTTGAGATGCGGCATCAGGTCCTCGTCGCCGATCCAGGCCGCGATCGGGCGGTGGCGGCGGCCAAGCGGCACGCCGTGCAGGCGCGTGTAGACGATCGCCACCGGCTGGATGAACACTTCCTGCGCGGCACCTTCCGAGATCGCCATCGAGGCCGCGCCGAACAGCGTGCTCTTGAAAGGCAGGACGATATTGCCGTCACCGGTCGACCCCTCCGCGAACAGCACCATGGCGTCGCCCTTGGCCATGCGGCTGGCGATCTCGCTGGCCTGATCGCCCGAGGAGCGCTTGCGCTCACGCTCGATGAAGACGGTGCGCTGCAGCTTCGACAGCATGCCGATCAGCGGCCAGCCTTCCATGTCGGCCCGGGCGATGAATTTCACATCGGCAAAAGAGCCCAGCACCATGATGTCGGTCCAGGAGATGTGGTTGGAGGCAACCAGCAAGGGGCGTTTGTCGGAGAGCGTCCCCTTGACATGAATACGCATGCCGAGCGCCCGGATGATCAGCCTATGCCAGATCTTGAGGATGACGGTTTCCGGCCACCAGCCGGTTTTCATCGACAGGATCTGCAGCGGCACGAAAACCAGCGACCCGGCGACGACGAGGCCCAGCGCCAGGAAAATCCTGATTTTTCCGATCATCTGTCCTGGCCCTACCCGATCCCTCGCTAGCGAAGATCGCGGCGCATGACAAGCGCGCCTGTCGGCCGGCGATCGGGCGACTTGTAGTAATCCGGGCGCTTGCCGACTTCCCGAAAACCCAGCCGACGATAGAGGGCGATCGCGGCGGCGTTGGTCTCGTCGACCTCGAGGAACAGGGCCTCGGCGCGTTGCGAATGCAGTTCGCGCAGCACGGCGTCCATCAACTGCCAGCCCAATCCCTGGCGGCGATGCGACCGCGCCACCGCGACGGTCAGGATTTCGCCTTCGCCAGCGGCCAGCCGGGCGAGGACGAAGCCAACAGGCGGCTTGGCGCCCTGCCCGGTTTCGCGGGCGGCATAACCGAACACGGTGTCCTGTTCGAGCAAGGCGGCGAACTCACCGTCGGTCCATGGGCGGACAAAATCCTCGCGGTGCAGCACCGATATAGCGGGGCTGTCGGTGATCCTGAGCGGCTCGAGCGCGTAGTCCCGGCGACGCGATTGAAGAAAAGGTATGCGCATTAACTCTCGTTTTCTCGTCTGACCATGACCTCTGGACAAACGGGGCCGTTTGTCCGCGAAAACCGGCTTCCACTTTTCGGGATCATGGTCTTTGCCTCGAAAGTATAAACCCGGCCTGTGGCTTGGCATCGGCACCGCGCAGATAAAGCGGTTTCGGCCTTTCGCCCTGCCCCTTCGCGGCAGCCAGCCGGGCGTAGGTGAGAATGTCGGCGGTGGCCGTCCGAGGCCCGATGTCGAACGCGCGGCCGGCCGCTTCAGCGATCGGCGCCGCGGCCGTGCCGGCAAGCACCGCGGAACGTTCCGATGCCATGGCCGCCGCATTCGCAAGCGTGGCCACGGCCGGACCGTAAGTCAAAACTGACATTTCATCGTAGAGAGCGGCATGGATTTCCTCCCGTCCGGCATCGAGCGCCGCCACCACGGCACGACCTGGAAATGCGGTTGCCGCCTCGGCGGCCAGCGCCTCGAGCGTCGTTACCCCGATTGCCGGCACCTTGAGCGCCAGCGCCAGGCCGCGCGCGGTCGACACGCCGACACGCAGGCCGGTGAAGGAACCGGGGCCGACCGAGACGGCGATGGCGCCAAGGCCGGCGTAGTCGGTCGCGCCGGCCCTCAACGCCCCTGCAATGACGGCCATCAGGTGCTCGGCATGGCCTTTGCCCAGATCAAGAACCGAACGGCCGAGTTCCTGCCCGCCCGCCGCGTCGTAGACGCAGGCGGCGCAGAGGCTGGCGGCACAGTCGATGGCGAGTACCTTCATGAAACGACCGGTTCCTAGAAACAATTCCCTGTGCCCGCCACAGCGCGCAACCGCAAGGGTATAGTGCACAATTTGTTAAGCGGCTTCGGTTTGGGCTGGCAGAAGAGCTTATGCCGCCTGCTCTATGCGCAGCATGTGATTGTCCCAGACATAGTCCGGTTCCGACCGCGTGGCACCACTGTCCTCGATGATCTCGCCGGCGCCCGTTGTGGCCATGAACCCGGCCCCGTCAGGGGCCACGCCGCAGACCTCGACCAGCGTATTGGAGGAGACGACCCCGCCGCTGCCCGCATCGATGACGACCAGCGAATTGCCCTCCGGCGAGGATACGGCAACGGTACCGGCAACAGGATTGGCGGCGACCGAGCCGATATAGTTGCGGAAGCCGGATAGCAAAGTCTGCGGCATGTCGAGCAAAGCCAGATCCTTGCCACGCGCGGCGCGGCCGACCAGCAACGGACGATCGGTGCCCGGCCCCCGGTACTGGCAACCGAACCAGACGGTGCCGGACCGGTCTGCATCCATGTGGCGGATCGACAGCTGGTGCAAAGCAGCCGGCAATTCATGTTTTTCGATCAGATCCCCGGTGACGCGGTCGACCAGCACATAGGACGGTTTCATGGTGGCGATGTTGAGCTCGGCGCGGCCATAGTCGGGATGGGTCTCGATGCCGCCATTGGCGACCGCGATCGTCCTGCCGTCGCCCAAGAGCAGAAGTTCGTGCGGACCCATGCCGTAGGTGGGGAATTCGCCGATGCGATTGAATTTCGCCCGCGCGTCATAGACGCCGACCACGCCGGCCGCGTTGTCGAAATCGTTCTCGGTGGCGTAGAGCAACGCGCCGTCGGGCGAGAACACGCCATGGCCGAAGAAATGCCGGCCGGCGATGCTGGCGATGGTCAGCGGAGCGTCGCGCCCGGTGTGATCGAACACGACGGCGAAGGTGCCGGGCTGGCGGGCGAAAACCACCGAACGCCTCGATGCGGGATCGAAGGTGACGTCGTGGCCGCGATCGGGCAGGTCGATCGCATGCAGCACCTTGCCGGCCTCGGACAGGACGGCGGCGCCAAAACTGCCATCGCGCTTGACGAAGGCGGTGGCAAAGACGGCATCCGCAGCAAGCGTGGTTGCCCAGGCTGAGGGCGTCACCGCGGCGGCAAAGCCGATGCCGGCGGCCCTGAGGAAATCGCGGCGATCGATGAGCAATCTCTTCATGCTCAGTCCCCATCCAGCGACGAGAAGCCGGCGGTCAGGCCGAATTCGGCGGTCAGCCTGGTGCCGATCAGGGTCGACAGGCTGGAGGTGATCAGGACGAGATGCTCGAGTTTTTCGCGCAGCGCCGGATCGGCGAGCGCCCTGTCGATCGGGCCTTGGACGGCCTTGGCAGCCGCAACGCCGTTGACCAGCTGGATGTGGATCGATTCCGCCATCCAACGCGCATCCGGCGGCAGCGCGTCGCCAAGCTTCGACACCTGAAACAGCGCATCGATGCCGGCCAGATTTCCAGCCAGCGCATTGGCGGTGTTTTGCGAACGCCAGTAGATCGCCTGTTTTGGCTTGTCGGCGTCGGGCGTAGCGCCCAGAAAGCCTTTGAGGCGGACATCCCGGACCATTTCCAGCTCGTTGATGAAGACGCCGACCAGTTCGGTGACCGTTTCGTTGCCATCGCGATAGAGCGCATTCCGCGGCCCCGGATTGGCCCAGAGTGCCGCGAAGCCGTCCGGCTTGCTCCAGGCCGCGCTGACATCGGCGGCGATGGTTTCGATGTTGCCTGCAACGGACGCGCCATAAGCGCAGCGATAGGGTTCGTCCTTGCCCGTCAAGGCATCGGCGCCGTCGCCGTAAAGCACGAATTCCAGCGCGCCGAGCCCCTGCATGGCAACGCTCTTGTCGGCAAGCTGCGCAGGATCGGTGGCGGTGGGATCCTTGCCCGACAGCGCCGCCTGCACCTGTTTCAGACCGATGCTCTTGCGGTCCGGCCAGAACAGCATGCGCTCCGCCCTGTTGTTCTCCTTGATCGGCCCGAAACCGATGATCTCGGCCGATGACCAGGCATAGACGGTAGCCGAGAACGCCGCGCGCGCCGCATCAAGCTCCCCTTGCGAGGGCGCCTCGCAGAGCTTGTGCATCGCCTTGGCGAGGGCTTCCGTATGCTGGTGCAGATCGGCATAGGCCGGGCGGACAAAACCGTCGATCGCGCGCTGGACGACGTCCGAGGCTTTGACCGCGGCCGATGCGGGCAATGCGGCCAGTAGAACCAGCGGAAGAACGAGAACCAGCGCGAAACGCTTCAGCATCACAGTGACTCCAGGAATTTGACCAGCGCATCGCGCTCGGTGGCGTTTGCGGCGGCAAAGCGGTCGCGCGCCTTTTGCGCCTCGCCACCATGCCACAGGATAGCCTCGACCAAAGACCGCGCACGGCCGTCGTGCAGATAGAAGGAATTGCCGTTGACCGTTTCGGTGAGGCCGATCCCCCATAGCGGCGGGGTGCGCCACTCATTGCCTGTCGCCTCGCCCACGGTCTGGCCGTCGGCAAGGTCCGGCCCCATGTCGTGCAGCAGGAAATCGGAATAAGGCCAGATCAGCTGGAACGCCTGCGCCCTGTCGGGCGCATCGCGACGGGTGACGAATTTCGGCGTGTGGCAGGCAACGCAGCCGATTTCGTAAAAGACCTTCTTGCCGGCGAGCACATCGGGCGAGGCGAGATCGCGCCGCGCCGGCACCGCCAGGTTCCGCGAATAGAAGGTGACGAGATCCATCACCGGCGCCGGCGCCTCGGCCGGGCCGAGGCGCGCCTGCACGCCGTTGGGCATGGCGAGGCATTTCTCCTGCGCGGCGGTGCAATCCCCCCAGTGTTTCGGCTCCTCGGGTGTCGAGATGCCGATGTCGCCGGCAAAGGCGTCCGCGGCCTGCCGGCGGATCGACGCGGCCTGCGCCTTCCAGCCGAAGCGGCCAAGCGTCAGTTCACCGCTCAGGCCATCACGCACTATGTTCGGCTTGCCGGAGATGCCATCGCCGTCCCTGTCGTCCGGGTCGGCATGGGCCAGAATGTCCGCCGGCGCGATCTGTTCGATCAGGCCAAGGCCGATCATCGGCGGCGTCAGGCGCGGCGACAGCGTGGTGCGCGGATCGAGCGGCCCATAGCCAAGATCGTCTACCGCGTAGGTGGGTTTGCGCAGGGAAATGACGGTGCCGTCCGTCAGCTCCACCTTACGTTCCTGATAGTCGACACGCATGCTGCCCTCGCCCTTGAGGCCAGGGACGGCTAGTTCCTGCAACTGCGTGCCATAGACCGGGTCCGGGAGATTGAGCAGCCTGTGGTCGGCAAGCGCCGCCTTCTCTTCCGCGCTGCTTGCGTCGCGCGCCAGCCGCAGGAACATCGAGGTGGTGCCGGCATCGCCTTGTGGCGGCCCGCCACGGCCATCCTTCAGATGGCAGTTCTGGCAGGCCCGTTCGTTGAACAGGGGCCCGAGTCCGTCCGAGGCCTGCGTCGAGGATGGCGACGACACCCAATTCTTGCGGAAAAGCGCGTTGCCGAGCTTGAAGGTGCCTTCTTCCTCGAAGGTGAGGTTGACTGACGATTGCGAGAAGGAATCACGGCTGACGTCCTTCAGCGAGGTGCCGGCGCCACCTTGCATCAGTTCGAAGGGCTCGGGTTTGGAGAAATCCGTGGTCGGCCTGCTGACGGCGGTGACGCGCGCCTGATCCTTGGCATTGAGGTCGGTGCGCGAAGTGGCGAGGCCGGCGGGTTGAAGGTCGCCGGCGATGGCGGAGGATGTCAGCGCCAGCATGACAATGATGCCGCGCCGACCAGCCGATATGGCTGGTGTTTTCCGGAGGGGCAGCGTGGCTTTTGCCCGCCGCAAGCGGCGCGGGAAGTCTAAGAGGCGCCGCATTCCCGCATATCCTTAGTCCGCCTCGTCCGCCGATGCGGCGTTGAGCTGGCCGTATTTTTCCTCGCCGATCGAGGCCAGCAGGTCGAGCTGCGTCTCGAGGAAGTCGATATGGCTTTCCTCATCGGTCAGCAGTTCCTCGAACAGTTTCATCGTCACGTAGTCGCCCGCTTCCTCGCAGATTTCGCGCGAGCGCTTGTAAGCAGTGCGCGCGTCATACTCACCGGCAAGGTCGGATTCGAGTACTTCCTTGACGTTCTGGCCGATGCGCAGCGGCGCCAGGGACTGCAGGTTGGGGTGGCCTTCAAGGAAGATGATGCGGGCGACCAGCTTGTCGGCGTGGTGCATCTCCTCGATCGATTCCGCCCGCTCCTTCTTGGCCAGCTTGGCGTATCCCCAATCCTCGAGCAGACGGAAATGCACCCAATACTGGTTGACGGCGCCGAGCTCCAGAAAAAGAGCCTCGTTAAGCCGCTCGATGATCTGTGGTTCGCCTTTCATTGGCTCTGCTCCCGTATTGGACGCGCAGGCCCCTGACGCGATCCAGATGTGAAACGATGTCCACGCCGCTCGCCTGCGAGCGGGCGTGGTAGTTCTCGGTGACCCGAATGATCGTTTCGACCACATTTGGGAAGCAGCCGCAACAGCGGCCACGTTTGTGCATGGCGTGATAGACCTTTGCCGGCACGATGAGCTGCCAGGGATCCTGATCCAGCAGGCCGATGATCGTCTGCTCGATCTCCTTCTCGGTGATGATGTTGCAATGGCAGATCAGCATTTCGTCGCTCTGGCTGACGGCGCCCGTGCGGCGCCGTTTGGCTGGGGGTGGCAGGCTTACTTGAACACCTTGTCGGGTGCGTCGAGGCTGTCGGAGCCTTCGAAGGCGATGGCATTGAGCTTCAGCACGCCAACGGCGCGTTCGATCGACTTGGTCTGGTCGATCAATGTGTCGATTGCCGCCTGAACGGTGGCATTGCCCGCGGTATTGCCCTCGGCGATCTGCTGGTCGTAGGCCTCGCCGGCCTCGGCTCGCGCCTTGATCGCTTCCATCTTGGCGACGGTGACATCGAGCTTGTCGGACAGCTCCTTGTCGATTGCCGGATCGGCCGCTTTCACCATGTCGTGCACCGACGGACCCGAAACGAAGGTGCCGTCCAGGCGCGTGTAGCTGGCGAGATAGGCGGCGCGGATGCCGACGGCATCATAGAGATGAGAGTTGTAGGTGTTGTCGGAGAAGCAGTCATGCTCCTCTTCCGGATCGTGCAGCAGCAGGCCGAGCTTCATGCGCTCGCCGGCCAGTTCGCCGTAGGAGAGCGAACCCATGCCGGTGAAGATCACCGAGATGGCGGTGTTCGGCTCGCCATCGACCAGGTTCTTGCGCGCCGCACCGTCTTCCTTCCAGTCGTTGACCATCTTCTGGAGGTCCGAGACCAGAAGGCCGGTCGCCGACTTCAGGTACTCTGCGCGACGGTCGCAATTGCCTCCGGTGCAGTTCTTCAGGTCGTAATCCGTATAGGGACGCTCGCCGGCGCCCGGACCGGTGCCGTGCAGGTCCTGGCCCCAGAGCAGGAATTCGATGGCGTGATAGCCAGTGGCGACGTTGGCCTCGACGCCGCCGGCCTGCTGCAGCGTGCCGGAGAGGAATTCCGGCGAAAGCTTCGAGGCATCGACCTGCTTGCCGTTGATCTCGATCTCCTTGTTGGCGATCACATTGGCCGTATAGAGCGAATTCGCGTCCGACTCGGTGCCGTAGCTCTTGGCGACATAGTCGATCAGGCCTTCGTCCAGCGGCCAGGAATTCACCTCACCTTCCCAGTCATCGACGATCTTGTTGCCGAAGCGGTAGACCTCGGTCTGCTGGTAGGGCACGCGCGATGCCTTCCAGGCGTCGCGGGCGGCATTGAGCGTTTCCGCCGACGGGTTGGCAAGCAGCGCGTCGACCGCCTTGTCGAGCGCCTGCGCCGTGGTCAGCGAATCCTCATATTTGGCAAGCCCGATGTCGGCATAGGTCTTGATGACCGCCTTGGCATCGGTTTCCGCCTTGGCAGGCAGCACGAACACCGCTGCCGTCAGCAGCGCCGTGGCGCCGATCGCCGCCAGCCTGCCGCCATATCGTGCTGTCATTATCGCTCTCCAGTTCCTCGGAAATTTTCTAAGCGGCGCACGCGCCAACCCGCGCCAGGCCACATTCATGCCGTTGGGCGCAAGACATGCCGCGCGATCGCGCGGCTCAGGGAAAAAAGACACCAAAATGCCTCCAATCGAACGGGTTCAAGGCCCAGACATCAAAGGGATGCGCCAATGCGCGGCTTCCTTAAAGCTTCGAGTGCGATGGAAGTCAATGAAAATTACTGGAAAAGCCAATTGAAACAATAGTTTAGAATTATTCTAAACTACGATGGTCAACTTTACGCGCCCGCTGCATCGGCTTTGCGGCCGAACTGTACGATTGACAGTCGCCGTCCCGGGTGCGACCCGCAAACCCTCTCTTGCGGCGGCGTCAGACAATTGCCCCTTGGCGAGACGTCCTAGGATCGATCGGGATCGGAATGCGATGAAGAACGGCGTGGTAATTGTCGGTGCGGGTCATGCGGGCGTGCAGGCGGCCGCCAGTCTGCGCGAGGATGGCTATGATGGCCCGGTGATCCTGGTCGGCGACGAGAACGAACTGCCCTACCACAAGCCGCCGCTCTCGAAGACCTTCATCAAGGATGCCGAAGCCAAGCCTCAACCGCTTCGGGGCGAGGCCTTCTACACCGGCAGCGCCATCGACTACCGGCCTGGGATCCGGATCGAGCGCATCGATGCCGGCCGCCACGGTCTCGACATTGCCGGCGGCGGCGCACTTGCCTTCGACAATCTGATCCTGGCGACCGGATCGCGCCCGCGCGCCCTGCCGCTGCCAGGCTCCGATCTATCGGGCGTGGTGTCGCTACGCTCGCTGGCCGACGCGCGGCTGATCCGGGAGCTGAGCGCTGAGAGCGAAGATATCGTCATCCTCGGCGGCGGCTTTATCGGGCTGGAAATCGCCGCGACGCTGCGGGCGGCCGGTCGCACCGTGACGGTTGTTGAAGCAGTCGACCGGCTGCTCGGCCGCGCCGTGGCGCCGGTGGTGGCGAGCCATGTCCGGCAAAGGCTGGAAGCGACCGGCGTGCGCATCCTGACCGGAACCTCGATCTCAAGGCTCGAAGGCGAAGACGGCAAGGTCACGGCCGCGATCACCTCGTCTGGCGAAAGGCTGCCGGCGCGCATGGTCGTGGTCGGCATCGGCGCCGTGCCGAATGTCGAACTGGCGCAAGCCGCGGGCCTTGCTGTCGCCAACGGCATCCGCGTCGATCATCAGATGCGCAGTTCGGTGCCGGAGATTCTGGCCATCGGCGACGCCGCCTCGTATCGGCACTGGTTCACCGGCGGCGATGTCAGGCTGGAATCGGTGCAGAACGCCACCGACCAGGCGCGGCTCGCCGCCCGGACAATTACCGGTCACACCGACGCCTATTCAGCGGTGCCATGGTTCTGGTCCGACATTGGCGACATGAAGCTGCAAATGGTAGGCCTGACCGCCGGCGGCGACAGCCATGTCGTGCTCGGCGACCTGCGCGACAACAAATTCTCGATCTACCACTATGCCGGTGACCGGCTGCTCGGCATCGAATCCGTCAACCGCCCCGGCGACCACATGCTTGGCCGCAAGATGCTCAGTGCCGGTTTTTCGCCAACGCCGCAGATGGTGGCCGCAGGCCCGGACGGGCTGAAGGCGGCACTGGCGACATTCCAGAACATGGAGCCAGCCCGTGACGAGCGAATATTTCGGTGAGTTGATCCGCCGCGATCAAGACCGTCAACGGCTTCTGCATCTGCTCCTTGAGGGCGCGTCATCCGAACCGGGTCCCTCGGTTGATGATGGCGATTTCGAAGCACTGCGAAAACGAGCGCAGGTCAAATAGGCACAATCTGCTGGCCGAGACGAGGCGGTATTGGCGACAGGAGTCAATTCAGACGTCCGCGCCGCCCCTCATCCGCCTGCCGGCACCTTCTCCCCGTGTAGTGACAGGGAGAAGGTAAGCGCCGTTCAGGCGGCGCAGACCTCGCGGATCGAGCTTTCCAGAATGTCGAGCGCTTCGTTCATGACCTCGTCCTGGATGGTGATCGGCGCCAGGAAGCGGATGACGTTGCCGTAGACGCCGCAGGTCAGCAGGATCAGGCCCTTGTCGAGCGCTTTCAGGCGGATCGCGTTGGCGATCTCGGCCGACGGCAGGCCCTTCTTGACGTCGTTGAACTCCACCGCGTTCATGAAGCCCAAACCCCTGATGTCGACAATCTCGGGCACGTCGTCACGGATCGACTGCAGACGCTGCTTCAACCGCGCACCCAGCGTGTTGGCGCGATCGCAGAGCTTTTCGTCCTCGATCACATCGAGCACGGCGTGCGCGGCGGCGACGCCGATCGGGCTGCCGCCATAGGTGCCGCCCAGTCCACCGGGGCTGGGCGCGTCCATGATCTCGGCGCGGCCGGTGACGGCCGACAGCGGGAAGCCGCCAGCCAGGCTCTTGGCCATGGTGGTGATGTCGGCGGCCACCTCGTGATGGTCCATGGCGAACATCTTGCCGGTGCGGGCAAAGCCGGTCTGCACTTCGTCGGCGATCAACAGCATGCCGTGCTGGTCGCAGAGCTTGCGCAGCGCCGTCAGCAGTTCACGCGGCGCGTCGTAGAAGCCGCCCTCGCCCTGAACCGGCTCGATGATGATCGCGGCGACGCGGGCCGGATCGACATCCGCCTTGAACAGCTTGTCGAGCGCGGCAAGCGAATCGGCGACCGAGACACCATGCAGTTGCACGGGGAACGGCACGTGGTAGACGTCGCCCGGCATGGCTCCGAAGCCAACCTTGTAGGGCACGACCTTGCCGGTCAGCGCCATGCCCATGAAGGTGCGGCCATGGAAGCCGCCGCCGAAGGCGATGACGGCCTGGCGGCCGGTGGCGTTGCGAGCGATCTTGATGGCGTTCTCCACCGCCTCGGCGCCGGTGGTGACGAAGATGGTCTTCTTCTCGAACTTGCCGGGCAGCATGGCGTTCAACCGTTCGGCCAGCCGCACATAGCTCTCATAAGGCACGACCTGGTGGCAGGTGTGGGTGAAACGGTCGAGCTGCGCCTTGACCGCCTCGATCACCCTGGGATGGCGATGGCCGGTATTGACGACGGCGATGCCCGAGGAGAAGTCGATATAGCGGCGGCCCTCGACATCCCAGATCTCCGAGTTCTCGGCCCGGTCGGCATAGATCTGCGTGGTCATGCCGACGCCGCGCGAAATCGACTGGTTCTTGCGTTCGGAAATGGCGGAGTTCTTCATGATATCCCTCACCGGGTCATCCCTCATCGAGATGGGGCCCGTTCTGTTTGATGCCGTTGAATTCCCTTCTGACCTTATTTCAGATTTTCCTCAAGTCGGCACCATCACAGGGTCGATTGGGCCTGCCTTAACCAGTCCGGCGATAGGCGTACGAGGCCGGTTTCCTTTTTTCCGGGATCGATTATCTTCTGATATCCGCGAGGGGATCGCGATCAGCGACCGGCGCGCGGCCGAGGGGAGCCATGAGCAGCAACGCGACATCGTCCGTCTCGCCGCCATCCGCTAAAACTCCCAACCTTTTGTCTTGTCCAGCCGCTTCGATTCTCGCCTGCACGGCCCTGGCGCTGCTCGCCGGTTGCCAGAAGCAGGAGGCGGCGGAAAAGAAGCTGCCGGTCATGGTGCGCACCGAAACGGTGGCGATGGCCGATTATGCGCCGAGAACCTCGCTGACCGGGGTGATCGCGGCGCGTACGTTGAACAATCTTTCGTTCCGGGTTGGCGGACGCGTCGCGGAGCGGCTTGTCGATGTCGGCCAGCATATCGATCAGGGGACGGTGCTTGCGCGTATCGATCCGCAGGAGCAGGAGTCCGATTTGCGCTCCGCGCAGGCCGATCTCGATGCCGCGCAGGCACAATTGACACAGGCCGCGGCCACGTTCGAGCGGCAAAAGACGCTGCTTGCCCAGGGCTTCACCACCAGGCGCGATTATGACGCGGCCGACCAGGCGCTGAAAGTCGCGCAAGGCAGCGTCGACGCCGCGCGGAGCGCATTCGCCAATGCCCAGCAGAATCTGTCCTTCACCGAACTCAAGGCCGGTGCGGCAGGCGTTATTACCGCACGCCAGGTCGAAACCGGCCAGGTGGTGCAGGCGGCGCAGACCGTCTTCACCGTCGCCGAGGACGGCGACCGCGACGCGGTGTTCAACGTGCAGGAGACGCTGGTCGCCAAAACGCCGGCTTCACCGGCGGTAACGATCACGCTGTTGTCCGACCCGCAGGTCCGCGCGACGGGCAAGGTGCGCGAAATCTCGCCGGCAGTCGACCCGGCTTCGGGCTCGATCAGGGTCAAGGTCGCCATTCCCGACACGCCGGCCGGGATGCCGCTGGGGGCGGCCGTCATCGGCTCGGTCGGCGCCAAGCCGGCGAAGGCGATCCTGTTGCCCTGGCAGGCCTTGACATCGAGCGCTGGTAAGCCGGCGGTCTGGATCGTCGATCCCGCGACCAAGGCGGTGACGGCGGCGCCGGTCGAGGTACTGGCGTTCGATTCGGGTACCGTCGTCATCGCCGAGGGCCTGAACGAAGGCCAGAGCGTCGTTACATCAGGCGGGCAATTGCTCAGCCCCGGCCAGACGGTCGAGATATCGGGAGCAGGGCAATGAAGCGGCTGCTACCCGTCCTGCTTGGCCTTGCCGCGCTTTCCGCCTGTTCGAAATCGGACGAAAAACCGCCGCAAATCGTCCGACCGGTGCTGTCGGTCGTGGTCGAGCCGCGCACCACGCAGACTTTCGGTTTCGCCGGCTCGGTCGAGCCACAGGTCAGCGCCGATCTTGCCTTCCGCCTGCTCGGCCGCGTCGTCTCGCGCGACGTCAAGGTCGGCGACACCGTCAGCAAGGGCACGACGATCGCCGCACTCGACCCAACCGCGCTGGAGCTGGCAGTCCAGGCTGCCAAGGCCGAACTCTCCAATGCCGAGGCGCAATTCGCCAATGCCGCCGCCAGCGAGGAACGCCAGCGCCAGTTGCTGACCTCTGCCAATACGCCGCAGTCGGTCTTCGACGCAGCGCAGCAGGCACGCAAAGCCGCGGAAGCCAGTGTCGAGCGGGCCAAGGCTTCGCTGGCGAAATCGCAGGAGCAGCTCGGTTATGCCAGGCTGTTTTCTGATTTCGACGGCGTCGTCACCGCCGTCGGCGCCGAAGTTGGCCAGACGGTTTCGCCCGGGCAGACCATCGTCACCGTGGCGCGTTCGGACCTGCGCGAGGCAGTGGTCGACATTCCCGACCGGTTGACCGGCGATCTTTCGGCCGGCACGCCGTTCCAGGTCATCCTGCAGTCGCTGCCGACGATCCAGACCGAGGCCAAGCTGCGCGAGATCGCCCCCCAATCCGAGGGCTCGACCCGCACACGGCGCGTCAAGCTGACGCTCACCGATCCGCCGCAAGCCTTCAGGCTCGGCTCGACGGTGACGGCGACCCGGATGACCAAGGTCGTGCCGACGATCGAACTGCCCATTTCGGCGCTGCTAGAAAAGAACGGCTCCGAAAAAGTGTGGATCGTCGATCCAAAGACGTCGAGCGTGAGCGCGCACGACATCAAGGTCGCGTCGAAGAATGGCGGCACCTTTACCGTGGCGGATGGACTGGACGCCGGCATGCGCGTCGTCACCGCCGGCGTTCACAGCCTCGTCGACGGCCAGAAAGTGAAAGTGCTCGAGGGAGGGGCCTCATGAAGGGCTTCAACCTCTCCGACTGGGCGCTCAACCACCGCTCGCTGGTCTGGTATTTCATGCTGGTCTTCGTGGTGGCCGGCATCTTCTCCTACCTCAATCTCGGCCGCGAGGAAGATCCCAACTTCACCATCAAGACGATGATCATCCAGGCCAACTGGCCGGGCGCTTCGGTCAAGGAGACCGTGCAGCAGGTGACCGATCGCATCGAGAAAAAGCTCGAGGAACTCGACAGCCTCGACTACACCAAGTCGGTGACGACAGCCGGCCAGACTGTCATCTTCGTCAACCTGAAGGACACCACCAAGGCGCGCGACGTCGCGCCGAACTGGCTTCAGGTGCGCAACATGGTCAACGACATCAAGGCGCAGTTTCCGCAAGGCGTGCAGGGACCGTTCTTCAACGACCGCTTCGGTGACGTCTACGGCAACATCTATGCCTTCACCGCCGACGGGCTGACGCCACGCCAATTGCGCGACTATGTGGAGGATGTGCGAACCAAGATCCTGACCGTGCCCAATGCCGGCAAGGTCGATCTGGTCGGTGCGCAGGACGAGGCGATCTATCTCGAATTCTCGACCCGCCAGATCGCCGCGCTTGGCCTCAACCAGCAGCAAATCGTGGCCAGCCTGCAAGCGCAGAACGCGATCACGCCGTCCGGCGTCATCCAGTCCGGGCCGGAGCGCATCAGCGTGCGCGTCGGCGGCCAGTTCGCCTCCGAGGAGAGCCTGCGCGCCATCAATCTGCGCGTCAACGACCGGTTCTTCCGGCTGAGCGACGTGGCGACGATCACGCGCGGTTATGCCGACCCCCCGACAGCCCTGTTCCGCTTCAACGGCCAGGATGCGATCGGGCTTGCCATCGGCATGAAGCCCAACGCCAATCTGCTCAAGTTCGGCGAAGCGCTGCATGAGGAGATGAACAAGGTGCTGGCCGACCTGCCGATCGGCGTCGGCGTGCATCTGGTCGCCGACCAGCCTGTCATCGTCGAGGAAGCGGTCTCGGGCTTCACGCGCGCGCTGTTCGAGGCGGTGGCGATCGTGCTTGCCGTCTCTTTCATCAGCCTCGGCATGCGGGCCGGCTTCGTCGTCGCGCTGTCGATCCCGCTGGTGCTGGCCATCACCTTCACCGTCATGGAGTATCTGGGCATATCGCTGCAGCGCATTTCGCTCGGCGCGCTGATCATTGCGCTCGGGCTGCTGGTCGACGACGCGATGATCGCGGTCGAAATGATGGTGGCCCGGCTGGAGGTTGGCGACACCCTGCGCAAGGCGGCGACCTATGTCTACACCTCGACCGCTTTTCCGATGCTGACCGGCACGCTTGTGACGGTCGCGGGCTTCATCCCGATCGGCCTCAACTCGAGCGCGGCAGGCGAATACACCTTCACGCTGTTCGTCGTCATCGCGGTGTCGCTCTTGGTGTCATGGATCGTGGCGGTGCTGTTCGCGCCGCTGCTTGGCGTCACCATCCTGCCGGCGACGATGAAGGAGAAGCATCACGACCAGCCGGGCCGCTTCACGTCGCTGTTCCGGCGCGTGCTTGTTGGCTCGGTTCGCCATCACTGGCTGACGATCATCGTGACCGTGCTCCTGTTCGCTGGCTCGATCGCCGGCTTCGGGCTCGTCCAGCAACAGTTCTTCCCGCCTTCCGACCGGCCGGAGCTGATCGTCGACTGGAACCTGCCGCAGAACTCCTCGATCACCGAGACGCGCGACCAGATGGAGCGCTTCGAACAGCGGGCGCTGGTCGGCAATCCCGACATCGACCACTTCTCCTCCTATATCGGCCAGGGCGCGGTGCGCTTCGTGCTGGCCTATGACGTGCAGCCCGCCAATCCCTATTTCGGCCAGACCGTGATCGTCACCAAGAGCATCGAGGCGCGCAACCGGGTGAAGCCGGCGCTCGAGAAGCTGCTGCGCGCGGAGTTTGTCGGCACCGACGCCTTCGTCAAGCCGCTCGAGCTTGGGCCACCGGTCGGGCGTCCGGTGCAATATCGCGTCGGCGGCCCTGACATCCAGACGGTGCGGGAACTGGCGCAACAGTTTGCCGGCATCATCTCGGCCAATCCGAAACTTGCCGCACCCACCTTCGACTGGAACGAACCACAGCGCGTGCTGAGGGTCGATGTGCTGCAGGACAAGGCGCGCCAGCTCGGCATCACCTCCTCCGACATCGCCAGCACGCTGAACAGCACGGTGGGCGGATCGACGATCACCCAGGTGCGTGACGCGACCTACCTGATCAATGTCGTGGCCCGTTCGCGCGGGGCCGAGCGCGGCTCGATCGAGACGCTGCAGAACATCCAGCTGCCGACGGGCAATGGCGAGGCTATCCCGCTCGCGGCGGTTGCCAATTTCCGCTACGATCTGGAGCAGCCGACGGTGTGGCGGCGTGACCGCATCCCGACCATCACCGTGCGCGCCGGCCTGGTTGGCGACGTGCTGCCGGCGACCGTCGTCAACGAGCTGAGACCGTCGGTCGACGCCTTCATCACCAAGCTGCCGCCCGGCTATTCGGTCGAGACCGCCGGCTCCGTCGAGGAAAGCGCCAAGAGCCAGGGGCCGATCGCCGCCGTCGTGCCGCTGATGCTGTTCGTGATGGCGACCATCCTGATGGTGCAGTTGCAGAGCTTCCAGCGCCTGTTCCTGGTGGTGGCGGTGGCGCCGCTCGGGCTGATCGGCGTGGTGGCGGCACTGGTGCCGAGCGGCGCGCCGCTCGGCTTCGTCGCCATCCTCGGCGTGCTGGCGCTGATCGGCATCCTGATCCGCAACTCGGTCATCCTGATCGTGCAGATCGAGGATCTTGTCGCCGAAGGCAAGGAACGCTGGGCCGCCGTGATCGAGGCCACCGAGCACCGCATGCGGCCGATCGCGCTGACCGCCGCCGCCGCCAGCCTGGCGCTGATCCCGATCGCGCGCGAGGTGTTCTGGGGACCGATGGCCTATGCCATGATGGGCGGCATCATCGCCGGCACGGCGATCACGCTGCTGTTCCTGCCGGCGCTTTATGTGACGTGGTTCCGGATCAAGGAGCCGAAGCAAGGGGACAACCCATCCGTTCCGGAGAACGGCGAACTGGCGCAAGGTTCGACTTAAGATCCTGCAGTATCACTCGTTATCGTTGGACGGCACGGGGAGTGATTTGGCGCGCTGCCAAGGTGACGATTTGGAGCTGCGCCAAGCATGCCAACCTTTCGGCAAATCGGCCAACGCCAAGATGCTTTCATCCCGCCGAACCACCTCCTGCAGGCCGACGAGCATTATCTCACGTTCGTTCCGATCTCGAGTGTCGCTGCTGTGAAACTGCCAGCTGCCACCTTCTTCGTTGTAGATGTCGTCGTCGTCAGCTTCATGCACGACGTATGCGATCCAATCGTCAGATTTGAATATACTCTTGTCCGATAGCACCGCGACATTGGGTGGATCTGCAAACTTCCATTCCCCCATGGAATTGCCCGGTTGGTCTGTGCACAGGAAGAGCGAATTCAGGCGGTTCTTACAAACCCGTCGCTGGCTCGCAGCAGGTTGCGCGTATAATCCTTGGTCACACGGCGCTCGACCAGATCGTTCGCCACCAGATTTTCCACTGCCTCGCCGCCCTGCATCACCATCAGCCGCTCGCACATATGGGTGATGATGGCGAGGTCGTGGCTGACCATCAGGAAGGTCAGCTTGCGCCGCCGCCGGACTTCCTCCAGCAGGTTGAGCACTTCCGCCTGCACGGAGGCGTCGAGCGCCGAGGTCGGCTCGTCTAGCAGCAGGATCGAGGGCTCGAGGATCAGCGCGCGGGCGATCGCGACACGCTGGCGCTGGCCGCCCGAGAGCTGGTGCGCGTAACGGAAGCGAAAACCGTTGCCGAGGCCGACCTCGTCGAGCGCGCGCTCGATGCGCTTTTCGCCGTCGGCAAAGCCGTGGATGGCGAGCGGCTCCTGCAGCAGGCGGTCGACCGTCTGGCGCGGGTGCAGCGACCCATACGGATCTTGGAAGACCATCTGCACTTCGCGGTAAAAGGCCTTATCGCGGCGCGCGCCGAGCGTCTTGCCGTTGACGGCGATGCTGCCCGAGGCGACCGGCGCGAGACCGGCGATGGCTCGCAGCAATGTCGATTTCCCGGAACCGGATTCACCGACCAGGCCGAAGGATTCACCCGGCTGTACATCAAGGCTGACGCCCTTCAGCGCGCGAAAGCGGTCGAAGATCACCTCCAGCGTGTCCACGGCAATCGCTGATGTCATGCCGCCCACTCCGGCTTGCGGTCGAGCACAGGCAGCGGGTGACGGTCAGCGCCGATCTTGGGCATGCAGTTGAGCAGGCCGCGCGTGTAGGGATGCTGGGCCTGGCTGAGTTCCGAGGCCTTGAGCTGTTCGACCACCTTGCCGGCATACATGACGATGACGCGGTCGCAGAAGGAGGAAACCAGGCGCAGATCATGCGAGATGAAGACCAGTCCCATGCCCCGCTCCGCGACCAGCCGGTCGAGGATGCCGAGCACATCGAGCTGCACGGTGACGTCGAGCGCCGAGGTCGGCTCGTCGGCGATCATCATTTCCGGCCCGGCGATCAGCATCATGGCGATCATGGCGCGCTGGCCCATGCCGCCGGACACTTCGTGCGGGTGCAGGTCGAAGACCCGTGCGGGATCGCGGATCTGCACCGCCTCGAGCATGGCCAGCGCGCGCTCGCGCGCCTCGGCCTTGCCGACCTTTTCGTGCGTGCGCAGCGTCTCGACGATCTGGCGGCCGATGCTCATCACGGGGTCGAGCGAATATTTCGGATCCTGCAGGATCATGGCGATGCGGTTGCCCCGCAACGCGCGGCGTTGGCGTGGCGAGATGCCGAGCAGGTCGATGCCGTCGAAGGTCAATTTGTTGGCCGATATCCGGGCCTGCGGCGGCGTCAGGCCCATGATGGCGCGGCCCGTTTGCGACTTGCCCGAGCCGGACTCGCCGACGATGCCGAGCCGTTCGCGGCCAAGCGAAAAGGAAACGCCGCGCACCGCCTCGATCATGCCCGTGCGGGTTGGAAAGGTGACCCGCAGATCATCCACCTCAAGCAGTGTCCCAGTTCGGCCGTTCATTGGTCACCACTCCGAGGATCGAGCGCGTCACGCAGGCCGTCGCCGAGCAGGTTGAAGCCGAGGCTGACGATCAGGATGGCGAAGCCCGGCGCACCGGCCACCCACCATTGGTCGAGGATGAAGCGGCGGCCCGAAGCGATCATGGTGCCCCATTCCGGCAGCGGCGGCTGCGCGCCAAGGCCGAGGAAGCCGAGGCCCGCGGCCGTCAGGATGATGCCGGCCATGTCGAGCGTCACGCGGATGATCAGCGAGGAGATGCACAGCGGCATGATGTGGCGCAGCACGATGCGGAAGGGAGAGGCGCCCATCAATTGCACCGCCTTGATGTAGTCCGAGTTGCGCACGGTGAGCGTCTCGGCACGCGCGATGCGGGCATAGGGCGGCCAGGAGGTGATGGCGATCGCCAGCACGGCATTCTCGATGCCGGGGCCAAGGGCGGCGACGAAGGCCAGCGCCAGCACCAGCTTGGGGAAGGCAAGGAAGATATCGGTGACGCGCATCAGGATCGCGTCGGTCCAGCCGCCGGCATAGCCGGCGACGGTGCCGACCAGGAGCCCGATGGGTGCGGCGATGATGGCGACCAGGACGACGACATAAAGCGTCCAACGCGAACCGTAGAGGATGCGCGAATAGATGTCGCGGCCGAGATCGTCGGTGCCGAACCAGTGCTGGGCACTCGGCGCCAGCAGACGCGCGTTCTTCAGGTCGCCGAAGGTCGGCGAATACGGCGCCAGCACACCGGCAAGGGCGGCGACGAGCAGCAGGGCGATGATGATGAGCAGGCCGACAAAGGCCAAACGATTGGCGGAAAAGCGCCGCCAGGCGACATAGGCGCGACCGAGCCTTGCCTGCATGCGAGAGGCCGGCCGCTCCGATAGCAACCATTCGCGACGGGAGAAGGGGCGGGCGTCGGAGACGGTCATGACGATGCCTCTTGAAGCCGTCGACCCCCACTACGGTCTGCTTCGCAGACCACCTCTCCCCCGGTCGACGGGGGAGAGGAAAGGCGCCAGGCGTGCGGCTGCCTTTTCCTCTCCCCCGGACAGGGGGAGAGGTGGCCCGAAGGGCCGGAGTGGGGGTGATTTGCCGCAGCCAAGCCCGAAAGCGCGATACCTCTGCTCATCCGGTCTTCGTCCTCGGGTCGAGCACGCGGTAGAGAAGATCGGACAGGAGATTGATGCCGATGAACACCGAGCCGATGACGATGGTGCCGCCGAGCACGGCGTTCATGTCTGCGTTCTGCAGCGAGTTGGTGATGTAGAGGCCGATGCCCGGCCAGGAGAAGACGGTCTCGGTCAGCACCGAGCCCTCGAGCAGCCCGGCATAGGACAACGCGATCACGGTCACCATCGGCACGGCGGCATTGCGCAGCGCGTGGCCCCAGATGATGCGGGTTTCCGACAGGCCCTTGGCGCGCGCGGCGACGACGTATTCCTGGGCGAGTTCATTGAGCATGAACGAGCGCGTCATGCGGCTGATATAGGCGAGCGAGAAATAGCCGAGCAGCGAGGCCGGCAGGATGATGTGCCGGAAGGCGTCGTAAAAGACATCCCACTGTCCCTGCATCGCGGAGTCGAGCAGGTAGAAGCCGGTGACCGGCGTGAAAGTGTATTCGTAGACCACGTCGAGCCGTGCCGGGAAGGCCACCCATTGCAGCTTGGCGTAGAACAGCACCAGGGCCAGCAGGCCCAGCCAGAAGATGGGCACGGAATAGCCGATCAGGCCGATGATGCGCACAATCTGATCGACGAGGCTGCCGCGTTTGACCGCGGCCAGCACTCCCAGCGGCACACCGAACAGCGCGCCGATCAGTGTCCCCAATGTCGCCAGTTCCGTCGTTGCGGGAAGAGCGCGGCGGATGTCGGTCATGACGGGATTGGTGGTCAGCACGGAGATGCCGAAATCGCCGCTCAGCGCATGTTTCACATAGATGTAGAACTGCTCGATCAACGGCAGGTCGAGGCCCATCTCGCGGCGCGTTCGCTCCACGACATTGGCGGGTGCCCGGTCGCCGAGCACGGCCAGCACCGGGTCGATCGGGATGACGCGGCCAATGAAGAAAGTGACCGCGAGAAGACCGAGATAGGTCGTCACCGCAATGACCAGGAAGCGGCCAAGCGATGACGCAAGGGCGACGGCGCGGGCGCTGCCGCGCCCGCTTTCGTTTTCAATCGTGCTCATGCGGCGTGTCCGCGAACACTATTCCTTGGAGACCGGCCCGACGAAGTTGGTGTCGAAGCTCGGACCGAGCGCGAAGCCCTTGAGGTTCTTGCGCAGACCGGCAACTTCCAGCTGCTGGTGGATGATGACGAACGGGCTGGTGTCGAGAATCTTCTTCTCGAGATCCTTGTACATATCGGCGCGCTTGCCCGAGTCCTTCTCGAGCAGGGCTGCTTCCGTTTGCTTGGTCAGATCCGGAATGTCCCAGCTGTTGCGCCAGGCGAGCGTGTGGGACTTGCCGGCATCCGAATTGTCCGGGTTCGAGGCAAAGGTTTGCGCGTTGGAGTTCGGATCGAAATAATCCTGGCCCCAATTGCCGATATAGATGTCGTGGTTGCGGGCGCGGTATTTGGTCAGCGTCTGCTTGCCGTCGCCAGGGATGATCTCCAGCTTGATGCCGGCCTGTCCGAGCGTCTGCTGGATGGATTCCGCCATGCCGGTGGTCGGCTGGCCGGTGCGCACGTCCATGGTGACGCTGAAGCCGTCCGCCAAGCCAGCCTTGGCCAGCAATTCCTTGGCCTTGGCGACGTCGAGCTTGAAGGGGTTTTCGTCGAGTTCGCCCAGCACGCCCTTGGGCAGGAAGGTCTGGTGGATCTCGCCGATGCCCTTGAGGATGGTCGAACCCAGCGCATCATAGTCGACCAGATATTTGAAGGCCTGACGCACCTCGGGTTTGGCGAGGTTCGGGTTCTTCTGGTTGAGGCTGATGTAGTAGACGGTGCCCTTGGGCGCGCTGGTCGAGGTGAGGTCGGCGTTCTTGGCGATGGCGTCGAGGTCGTTCGGTTCGAGGTTGCGGGCAACGTCGATATCGCCGGCTTCGAGCGCCAGGCGTTGCGCCGAGCTTTCCTTCATGTTGCGGTAGATGACGCGGGCGAGCTTGGCCTTTTCGCCGTAGTAATTGTCGTTGCGTTCCAGGACGACGGCCTCGTTGGCACGCCATTCGCGCAGCTTGAAGGCGCCCGAGCCGGCATAGCCTGTCTTCAGCCAGGCGTTGCCGAAGTCGTTGTCCCATTTGTAGTCGGCGCTCGGCGTGACCGCCGCGACATGTTCCTTGACCAGCTTGGCGTCGACAACGGAGGCAACGGTGGCCGACAGGCAGTTCAACACGAAACTTGGCGCATAGGCCTTGTCGACGGTGAACTGGAAGGTGGTGTCGTCGACCGCCTTGGCCTTTTCGGTGACGTTGTCGCCACTAATGCCGAACTGGCCGATGATGAAGGCGGGGCTCTTGTCCAGCTTGACGGCGCGCTCGAACGACCATGCGACGTCGGCGGCGGTGATCGGGTTGCCTGAGGCGAATTTCAGGCCCGGCTTGAGCTTGAACGTATAGGTCAGGCCATCGTCGGAGACGGTCCAGCTTGCGGCGAGATCGGGCTTGACCTTGGAGGTGTCGCTGAGGTCGAGGCGGACAAGAAGATCATAGGTGTTGCCGGTGACCTCGGCGGTCGACAGCTCGAACGCCTCGCCCGGATCCATCGAGATGATGTCGTCGATGGCAAAACCTTCGACAAGCGTGTCGGCGGGGGTGACCGCGCCAGCCGGCGCTCCGGCCAGAAGCAGCGCCGACATGGCGGCGCCCGCCAGCAAGATGCGGGATCGTAGAGCAAGCTTTTCCATCATCATGATGATTGTTCCCTGTTTTGTTGTTTGTTGACCTGAGTTCCCGGCTCAGGGTTGCGGTGTTCTTTCAGGGCTCCAATGAAAGCCCTTGACTCGCTACCGTCGTGGTTTTTGTCCAGTTGGTCAACACCTTATCCGGCGACTCCCAGCCCGGCAACGAGGATTTGCGAGACGGCCTCAGTGGATCAGAATACACAGCGGCGTGTCGACGCATGCGCCGGCCAAATGATGCCGGGGATCGGGAAAAATCTGCTAAAATTCGATGCTATTTCAGCGCGGCGACCAGGCCGGCATCGGGAAAACAGGTGGCGGCCTGACCATTCTTTTCCTGCCATCTGCCGATCGAGCGGCGGGTCTTGAAGCCGGGCAGACCGTCGGCGCTGCCAACATCATAGCCTTTGGCTTCCAGGGCCCGCTGCAGGGTGGCGATGTCGGAGCGGTGGAGATCGCCGACCGGACCCCAGCTACCGGAAAAATTCTGATCGCCATGGGCGATGCGGTCGGCGCCATGGCCGATGAACAGCGCGTAGAGGTCGCTGGTGTTGTATTGCTTCAGCACGTAGAAATTGGGGGTCGCGATGAAGGCCGGGCCGCTGCGCCCGGCCGGCATCAGCAGGAAACCTTCCGCCTTCAGCTCGCTCGCCGGGAAGGCTTTACCGCCGACGCGCTCAATGCCCATGGCGGCCCATTGCGAGATCTTTTTGCCCTGGTCCGGGCCCTCCAGCGAACAGGAGACGCTCTCAGGTACGATCACCTCGAAACCCCAGCCGCGTCCCCTCACCCAGCCATAATGGACAAGATAATTGGCGATCGAGGCCAGCACGTCGGGCGTCGAATTCCAGATGTCGACGCGGCCGTCGCCGTCGAAATCGACGGCATGCTTGAGGAAAGAGGTCGGCATGAATTGCGGCTGGCCGAGCGCCCCGGCCCAGGACGATTTCATCGCGCCAACCGGGGCCAGCCCGCGCTGGACGATTTCCAGCGCCGCCAGCAGTTCCGTGCGGAAGAAATCCTTTTTCGTCGACATGAACGCCTTGGTGCCCAGCACTTCGAAGGCGTCGTAGGGCATCTTCGCCGCGCCGAAGCCGGTCTCGCGGCCCCAGATCGCCAGAAGGATTTCGCCCGGCACGCCATAGCGCTTTTCGATCGCGGCAAGCGTGCGGGCATTGGCGGCCTCGCGGGTGCGTCCGCCCGACGTCACCGCACGAACCGTCTTCTCGGCAAAATAGGCGCCGGGCGAACCAAACTCGGCCTGGTGCTGCTTCTGCGGCGTCTTCGGTTTCTCGCCTGGCATGACAAGGTCGGGGAGATTGAGATTGGGCTTGATGCCGTTGAACGCGGCGTCGAACGTATTTTTGGAAATGCCTTTCGCCTTGGCGTCGGGCCAGAGATCGGTCTGGAGCCAGGTCCTGAACTGGCCGTCGATCTTGGAGGCGAACGCGGGGGCAGCGATGAGGGCAAAGAGCGCTGCAAGAAAGAATGCAAAGCTGAACTTGCGAAAGCCGCGTTCTGTAGCGTGCACCACCAGCTTCGAAAGATGCGTGGCAATCATCGTGCGCATCCTCTCCGCAATCGTGTCAAAACGCCGTTCGCGAGCGCAGTGCCGCGGCCAGCGTGCCTTCGTCGAGATAGTCGAGTTCACCGCCGACCGGTACGCCGTGCGCCAGCCGCGTTATCTTGACCTCGAAGCCGGAGAGCTGATCGGTGAGGTAGTGCGCGGTGGTCTGGCCCTCGACCGTCGCGTTGACGGCGAGGATCAGTTCCTTGACCTCGCCGCCGGCTATGCGGTCGATCAGCGAGCGTATGTTGAGCTGATCGGGGCCGATGCCGTCGAGTGGCGACAGCGTGCCGCCAAGCACGTGGTAACGCACATTCATCGCCGCCGCCCGCTCCAGTGCCCAGAGATCCGAGACGTCCTCGACGACGATCAAGGTGGCGGCATCGCGGCGTGGATCGGTACAGATCATGCAAGGATCCGAGGTGTCGACATTGCCACAGGTGGAGCAGATGCGCACCTTGTCGGCGGCCTCGCCCATGGCGGCAGCGAGCGGCGACAGCAACTGTTCCTTCTTCTTGATCAGGTGCAGTGCCGCGCGCCTGGCCGACCGGGGGCCAAGCCCCGGCACCTTGGCCAGGAGTTGGATCAGGCGTTCGATCTCGGGACCGGCGATTCGCTTGGACATCGCCCTGATCTAGGATTTTTCAGAGCGCTTTGAAACATCCGGCGTCCGCGAATGTCCCGCCATCCTGCCATTGCGGGTTTGCGACACGCATCAGTTGGTTTCGAGCGGGCGGCCCTGGCTGACGATCATCGCGCCGATCGCGTCGGTGTTTTCAGGCGTCGGCTGGAAGCCCATCGCCGCTTCCTGTGGCTCGCCCTCAACCGAGGAGATCACCCTCTTGTTCGAGGTTCCGCCGGTCAAGGTTCCGCCGAAACGGGCGACATCCGGCTCCTCCATCGGCTCCTGCATGGCGACCAGTGTCGGCTTCGCCGAGACGCGTGCGGACTTTGCCGTCGGCGCCGCGGACGCAGTGACATAGGTCTCCTGGGCCGCAGCGGTGCGGGCGGTTGCCGTCTTCCCGGGGCGTGCCGGCTCCGCCGCGGCGGTCATGTAGACCTGCTGGACTGGAGCGATGCGAGCGGATGTCTTGGCCGCAGGTACGGGCTCGGCGGAAGCGACGCGCACCGCAGGCACGCCTGGCAAGGCGGCTGGCTGCTCGGCCGAGGCAATGGCAACCGTCGGTTCATCCGGCAGCGGCTGCCAGTTGCGGCCGCGCTTTTCGTAGAAGGCATTGCCGCCGGCAACCATGGTGTAGTGCATGTTCTTGTAGGGGAAGCGCAGACCGGCGGTATGGAAATACATCGTGTTCTTGAGCTTGGCCTTGCGCTCGCCCTTGAGCACGGCGTCGGCGGCCTCCTCGACATCGGGCATTGCGCGCGAATTCATCGGCCTGGTCATGACGCCCGGCGCGAACTGCCCGGGTTCACCCACCACTTGGCAGATGGTGCTGCCGTGGTTGCCCGAGCGCAGCCGGTTCATCACCACCGTGCCGACGGCGATCATGCCATCGCGGCTCGACCGGTTGGATTCGAAGAACATCGCCCGTTCGAGGCATTCCCTGTCCTTCGGCGTGTGACTGTAGGCGCGCGAACTTAGGAAACTCGGCGTGATGGCGTCGGTCAGGCTGGCAACCGACATGCCGTGCGAGGTGGTCTGGCTGCAAGCGGCCAAGAAAAGGGGAGACGTGACGACGCCGAGCAACAGCGGCGTCTTCCATCGCGTGGCGATCAACAGGTAACCCTCTCACTTCAATGCCCGCCCCCAGGCTGCGGCAAGAATGAGACACTTTCGGGCAAAATGATGGCCAAAACGTTATTAACGGCGGACTGTTGCCGAATTGACACAAATTGAGGCTTTCCAGATAGATCGAGCCGTCGTTTCACACAGACGATGACCGCTCTCTCTTCGTTTCGCCGCAATTCCCCTGGGGAAACGCCATGTGCTTTTCCCGGGAGAGCTTATCGCCCAGCAGCGATTGCCGCCGGCCGACCGGGTTCGACCTCTTCGATCTTCTCTGAAAACAGGCCCCGCCTGAGAAACAGCGCCCGCGCCTCCCTGGCCGCCGGCGCGATCTTGCCCGGCCAGGCGCTGTCGATGAACTCGGCCTTGGTAAAATCAGGATTCGTTTCGGAGGCCGCCTCCAGGAATTCGGCAATTTCCAGCACGATCGCGCGTTCGTCCTTCGAAAGCGCCGACGTGCCGGCCTCGATCGACGGGCGGTGCACGAAATCCTCGAAGAGATTGAAGTAGCCCTTGATGCCGACCAGATCGACACCCGCATCGCAATCGGCGAGAATTTCCAGAATCTCGTAGATCCTGTTGCGGATACGCTGCTCGATCAGTCTTTCGGACGGCTCGTCGATCATGGCGCACCGAGCGCTAGAAAGGCAGTTTCATTCCTGGCGGAATGGGCAGGCCTGCGGTCAGCGCCTTGGTCTTTTCCTGCATGATCTGCTCGACCTTGGCCTTGGCGTCATTGTGCGCGGCAAGAATCAGATCCTCGAGGATTTCGACCTCGTCTTCCTTGAATAAGGACGGGTCGATCTTCAGCGACTTGATGTCGAACTTTCCGCTCAAAATGATGCTGACCAGGCCGCCGCCAGCCTGACCGACGGCTTCGACCGTGGCGATCTCATCCTGCATGGCCTGGAACTTGGCCTGCATTTCCTTCGCCTTGCCCATCAGGCCGAGAAGATCTTTCATGGTCCGATCCTTTGCGGATTAGTGCTGGATATCAGGGTTCGTCGTCATCGGCCGGCGGCTCGACCGGCATTTCGGCCTCGCTCGCTTCGGCGTCCGGCGTGTCGGGAATGCGCACATCGATGATCTTGGCGCCGGGAAAGCGGGTCAGGAAGGCGGCGACGGTCGGGTCGTTCCTGGCATCGAGGAAGGCGTTTTCACGCTTCGTCGATTCCATTTCGGCCAGCGTCTGGCCGCCCTCCTCCTTGGAAAGCGACACCAGCCAGCTGCGGCCGGTCCAGGCGCGCAGTTTCGTCGTCAGTTCGTTGAGCAGCATCTTGGGCGCATCGTCGGTCAGGCCGACGTCGATGCGGCCAGGTTCGATGCGCACCAGACGGATGCAGCGCTTGACCAGCACCTTGAAGGCGACGTCGCGCTGCGCGTCGGCAAGGGCAACGATGTCGGCCAGCGATTTCAGCGGTACGGCTTGCGTCTCCGGCGCCGGCTGCGGGGGCGCGACGAAGGCGGCCGGAGCGGGCGTGGCCTCGACCAGCCGCATGATCTGCGCGCCGCCCGAGCCGCCAGGCATGCGCGCCTGCGCCACGGCGCTGGCGCCATTGCCGCCAGCACCGCCATTGCCGGGGTTAACGGGCGCGCCGTTCGGGCGTGGCGCGGCGCCGGTTGCCGAGGCGCCACTCTCCAGCGATCTCAGCGCCTCGTCCAATGTCGGCAGATCGGCGGCGTGCGCCAGCCGGATCAGCACCATTTCGGCGGCACTGACCGGCCGGTTGGAGGACTGTACCTCGGGAATGCCCTTGAGCAGCATCTGCCAGGTCCGCGACAGCACGCGCACCGACAGCGCCCTGGCGAAATCGGCGCCGCGCTGGCGCTCGTCCTGCGACAGCGAGGCATCGTCCATCGCGGTCGGCACGAAACGCAGCCGGGTGACCAGATGGTTGAACTCGGCAAGATCGGTCAGCACGGCGGCCGGATCGGCGCCGGTGTCGTATTGCGCACGGAATTCGCCGAGTGCCGCTGCCACATCGCCCTTCATCACGTGTTCGAACAGATCGACGATGCGGGCGCGGTCGGCCAGGCCCAGCATGGCGCGCACCGCTTCTGCGCTGACCGAGCCGGCGCCATGGGCGATCGCCTGGTCGAGAATGGAGAGCGAATCGCGGGCGGAACCTTCCGCCGCGCGCGCGATCATCGCAAGAGCGTCGTCGTCGACCGAAATGGCTTCCTTGCCGGCGATCGAGGAGAGATGCGCGACCAGCGCACCGGCATCGATGCGCCTCAGGTCGAAACGCTGGCAGCGCGACAGGACGGTGATCGGAACCTTGCGGATCTCGGTGGTGGCGAAAATGAATTTGACGTGCGGCGGCGGTTCTTCCAGCGTCTTCAGCAGGCCGTTGAAGGCCTGCGTGGACAGCATGTGCACTTCGTCGATGATGTAGACCTTGTAGCGGGCTGAGACGGGCGCATAGCGCACGCGCTCGATGATGTCCCTGATGTCGTCGATGCCGGTGTGCGAGGCGGCGTCCATCTCGATGACGTCGACATGGCGGCCTTCCATGATCGCCTGGCAATGCTCGCCAAGCACGGCGAGGTCGACCGAGGGCTGGTCAACGGTGGCGGTTTTATAATTCAGGGCCCGCGCCAGGATACGCGCGGTGGTGGTCTTGCCGACGCCGCGCACGCCGGTCAGCATCCAGGCCTGGGCGATGCGGCCGGTGGCAAAGGCGTTGGTGAGGGTGCGCACCATCGGCTCCTGGCCGACCAGCTCGGAGAAATTCGACGGACGGTATTTGCGCGCCAGCACACGGTAGGCCGCGGCCTTGCCTGTCGCCAAACTATCGGGCCCCGAATTTCCGGCTTCGCTCATTCGCCGTTAAGCTCCAAAAGGCCGCGCCCAAAGCGCCGATTCCTGCGCATAGTCTCGCCCGCGCTGCAATGCGTCGTCAATGTCGCGAGGAGGGCCGATGAGGTGGGAGGCTGGAACAATGACCCGTTCCGGGCTCGTTAGGGCTGCTTCCTTCCGGACCTGACCCGGTTGGCGAGTGGATCGTCCACCACCAACCTCCCGCTGTCCATATCGGCAATTGCGCGACGAAATGCAAGTGCGCAGGCAAATCGGCACCGCGAACCGCGAGATTCGCTTGCAGCCCCGATGCAGCCGCTTTAGCGTTCAGGGTTTGAGGAAGCCAAGAAAAGCAAGGGAAACGCCGATGCTGCCGGGCCTGAAGGCCGGATTCACGCTGGATGCCCGGCTGGAGGCTGACAGCGAGCAGTTGATGTGGCTTGGGCTGTGCGAATTGCGGGTGATGAACGACCGCCGCTGGCCGTGGCTGCTCCTGGTGCCGCAGCGGCCGGGCGCGGAGGAGATCCACGACATGACGCCGCTCGACCAGGCGATGCTGACCTTCGAGACCAATATGGTGGCGCAGGCGCTGAAGAAGGTGAGCGGCTGCACCAAGATCAACACCGGCGCGCTCGGCAACATCGTGCGCCAACTGCATATCCATATCGTCGCACGATCCGAGGGGGATCCCGGCTGGCCCGGCCCGGTGTGGGGGTATGGCCTGCGCGAGCCCTATCAGCGCTCCGACCTGCGCCGGTTTGCCGAAACGATAAGGGCAGCGCTATAAGCCTTCCCTGTGTCTATCCCAAGCATGTCCATCCCAAAGCACAGAGTCCATATGAGCTTTCGCCTGTTTGACGCGCCCGTGCGCGAGCCGAGCCAGTTCGTCGGCTTTGCCGGCAACACGATCGACCGGCAATCCGAGAACCGCGCCGACGATTCGGTCGACAAGGCGCTGGCCGATCCGACGACACGGCTGCTTTTGATGAATGGCGGCCGGCTCTACCTGAAACTCGCCGATGGCGGTTTCGACCCTTGGTACCGCATCGCCGAGAGCGATCCCTTCAGCCCTTCCTTCGACCAGGGCGTCCTGCTCGGGTTTTCCGAACAGGGGCCGGTGCTGGCGGTGCTGGCCGGCATCGATGCCGAACAGTTGCCCGAAACCGTCAAGGCGATCGATTACCGCTCGGTCTATATGCAAGGACTGATCGACGAGGCCGCCGCCGGCGCGATGGCACAAGGGGCGGCCCTGCTCGCCTGGCACGCCAGCCACCGCTTCTGCAGCAAATGCGGCACGCAATCGCAGATGCGGGCGGGCGGCTACAAGCGCCATTGCCCGAATTGCGGCACCGAGCATTTTCCGCGCACCGACCCGGTGGCGATCATGCTGACGGCGACGCGGGACAAATGCCTGCTCGGGCGTGGCCGGCACTTCGCGCCGGGCATGTATTCGGCACTTGCCGGCTTCATCGAGCCCGGCGAGACGATCGAGGCGGCGGTGCGCCGCGAGACGCTGGAGGAGGCCGGGATCCGGCTCGGCCGCGTCGTCTACCACGCGAGCCAGCCCTGGCCGTTCCCCTATTCGCTGATGATCGGATGCTTCGGCGAGCCGCTCAACGAAGACATCCAGGCCGACCTCAACGAACTGGAGGATTGCCGCTGGTTTTTGCGCGACGAGGTTCGCCTGATGCTGGACCGCACGCATCCCGACACGCTGGTCACCCCGCCGAAAGGCGCCATCGCGCATCACCTCATCCGCGCCTGGGTCGACAGCGAATAGTCATCGAAGTCATTGCAGGAGAGACAAATGATCCGTCACACCGTCGTCTTCACGCTGAAGCATCCGCCGCACTCGCTGGAGGAAAAGCGGTTTCTCGTCGACGCCAGGAAAATCCTCTCGGCGATCCGGGGCGTCACGCATTTCGAGCAATTGCGGCAGGTCAGCCCCATGAACGACTATCAGTTCGGCTTCTCGATGGAGTTCGCCGACCAGGCCGCCTACACCAGGTACAACGACCATCCCGACCATGTCGCCTTCGTGCGCGACCGCTGGGTGCCGGAGGTCGAGACCTTCATGGAAATCGACTACGTGCCGCTGGGCTGGTAGCTCAATCCGCCACCTTCCACTGCTCGCGCGACTCGCTGGCCGGATAGACGCCGAGAATCCGCACCTCGCGCGAGAAGAAGCGAAGCTCGTCCAGCGCCAGCTTGACCAGCGGATCGTCGGGATGGCCCTCGATGTCGGCGTAGAACAGCGTCGCCGTGAAGGCGCCGAGCTGGTAGCTCTCGAGCTTGGTCATGTTGATGCCGTTGGTGGCGAAGCCGCCCATGGCCTTGTAGAGCGCGGCCGGCACGTTGCGGACGCGGAAGATGAAGGTCGTCATCATCTTGACGTCGGGTGACGTGCGCTCGGCCCATTGCTTGCTCTTGGTCAGGACGACGAAGCGGGTGACGTTGCTGTCGGTGTCCTCGACGTTCTCCTCGATGATGTCGAGCCCGTAGAGCGTCGCGGCCAGCGCCGGCGACAGCGCGGCCATAGTGCGATCCTTGACCTCGGAGACCATTTTGGCTGCACCCGCCGTGTCGCCGGCGACTACTCCCTTCCAGCCGTTCTTGCGGATGTATTTGCGGCATTGGCCGAGCGCGTGGATATGTGTGTGTACGGTCTTGATCTCGTCGCGCTTGACGCCGGGCAGCACCATCAGCTGGAAATGGATCGGCAGGAAATATTCGCCGACGATGTGCATCCTGGATTCCGGCAGGAGGTGGTGGATGTCGGCGACGCGTCCGGCGATGGTGTTCTCGATCGGAATCATGGCGAGATCGGCCTTGCCGGTCTCGACGGCATTGAAGGCGTCCTCGAAGGTCGGGCACGGCAACGGCTCCATCGAGGGATAGACGTTGCGGCAGGCGGTGTCGGAATTGGCGCCGGGCTCGCCCTGGAAGGATATTCTGTTGGTCTTTTCAGGCATGCCGATATCTCAGTTTGAAAGGATTTCCCTGGCGCGGTCCAGGTCTACAGGCGTGTCGACGCCGAGCGGCAGCGACTGCACGATCTCGGCGTCGATGCGCATGCCGGCTTCCAGTGCCCGCAACTGCTCAAGCCGCTCGCGGCGCTCCAGCGGCGACGGCTTCAGCGCGACGAAGCGTTCCAGCGCCGCGCGCCGATAGGCGTAGAGACCGACATGGTGATAGAGCGGCCCCTCGCCCCAAGGTGCCGTGGCGCGCGTGAAATAGAGCGCCCTCAGCCGCGTGGCCGACAGCGGCGACCCGACGATCTTGACGACGTTGGGATTGGTCTTTTCCTCCTCGCGGACGATCTCGACGCCGAGCGTGGCGATATCCACCGCGGCGTCCTCGAACGGCCTGAGCGACGCGGCGATGATGCCGGGATCGATGGTCGGCAGGTCGCCCTGCACATTGACGATCGTTTCGACCTCGCCTCGGGAATCGAGCGCCAACAGAGCTTCGTGGATGCGGTCGGAACCCGATTCATGGTCGATGCGCGTCATGACCGCCTCGAAACCATGCGCGCGCACCGCTTCGGCCACGCCTTGCGTGTCGGTCGCCACCACCACCCGGCCAAGCCCGGCTTCGGCCGCGCGGCGCGCGACATGGACGATCATCGGGGCGCCGGCAATGTCGGCCAGCGGCTTGCCCGGCAGGCGGGTCGAGGCCATGCGGGCCGGGATCAGGATCAAGGTGGACATCGGTCTGGCGAGGCGTTCGAAAAGAGGACAAGGAAAAGTGGCAAAAGGTCTCACTGGCAGCGCCCTTATAGGTGTTGCAACGCTGGAGCAAAAGACCTAGTTTCCGCCCGATTTGACCGGCCCTGGAGGGCAGGTCTCGATACCGACGGACGGAGTGGACGGTTCGGTCCGCCGGAAAAGGGAGCAAGGGGCGTATGGATTCCAACGAAGTCAACAAGCTGCTCGCCGGATTGCTCGGAACCGTTTTCGTCGTCTTCTCGGTCGGCATTGTGTCGGACGCGCTGTTTGCCTCGCCGGCGCCGGAAAAGCCCGGCTTCGCCATCGAGGCCGCCGAACCGGCCGAAGGCGGCGCTGCCGCTCCAGCCGCCGAAGCCAAGCCGATCGCCGACCTCTTGGCGACCGCCAATGTCGAGGCCGGTGCTGCCGTCTTCAAGAAGTGCCAGGCCTGCCATTCAGGCGAAAAGGGCGGCCCCAACAAGGTCGGCCCGGATCTGTGGGATCTCGTCGATCGCCCTGTCGCCGAGCATGAAGGCTTCGCCTATTCGGCCGGCATGAAGGAATTCTCCAAGGGCGGCACAGAGAAGTGGACCTACGACAACATCAACCACTTCATCACCTCGCCGAAGAAATTCGTGAAGGGCACGGCCATGGGCTTTGCCGGCCTGCCCAAGGACGAGGACCGCGCCAACGTCATCGCTTATCTGCGCACACTGTCGGACAATCCCAAGCCGCTGCCGGCACCGGGCGCCGCTGCTGATGCCTCCGCGCCCGCCAAGCCCGCTGACGGCGCCGCACCGGCCAAGCCCGCGGCGCCGGCCGCTCCGGCAGCGCCGGCAAAATAACCGGATTGTCATCTCGACGTCCTTGAAAAAGCCGGGTTCAGCCCGGCTTTTTTGTTGGGAAAATGCGCGGTGCGGCGACAAAGCCGGCGCATTGCGGTTTCCACGAGCGTCAAATCATCTAGGATCGCCCTTCTGGATGATCTGGCACGCATCGCGAAAGGGAGAGTGCATGACGGTTGGCCGAACGCTTCTCAAGTCGCTGCTGGCGGCGGCCCTGCTGGTAGCAGGGTTGCAGACGACCCGGGCCGACGAGTGGCGGACAACCTCATCGCTGATCGGCCAATCCAAATACGGCGACAATTTCCAGCACTATGACTACGTCAATCCGAACGCGCCCAAGGGCGGCACGCTGAATTCGGTGCTGCTCGGCACTTATGACAGCTTCAACCCCTATGTCGTCCAGGGATCGCCTGCCGCGGGTCTTGTGGGCTTCGGCGGCGGCCTGCTCTACGACACGCTGATGGAACAGGCGACCGATGAGGGCAGCGTCAGCCATCCCCTGATCGCCGACGCCTACAAATACCCGGCTGACTATTCCTCGGCGACTTACCGGCTCGACCCGCGCGCCAAATGGCATGATGGCCAGCCGATCACCGTCGACGATGTGATTTGGTCGTTCCAGGTGCTGAAGGCCAACAGCCCGCAATACAGCCGCTATTTCGAGAACGTCACCGATGCGGTCGCCATCTCCGATCGCGAGGTCGAATTCCATTTCAACCAGAAGGGCAACCGGGAACTGCCCAAGATCATGGGCGACCTTGCCGTGCTGCCGAAACACTGGTGGGAGGGCACCGATGCCAGCGGCAAGAAGCGCGATGTCACCAAGCCGACGCTGGAAATCCCGCTCGGCTCGGCCGCCTACAAGATCGCCAGCTTCAAACCCGGTTCGGAAATCGTCTGGCAGCGCGTGCCGGACTATTGGGCGGCTAAGCTGCCGGTAAAGATCGGCCGCGAGAATTTCGACACGCGCCGATACACCTACATCCTCGACGACAATGCCGCCTGGCTTGCCTTCACCAAAGGTGGGCTGGAAGACATCAACCGCGAATACAGTTCTCGCAAATGGGCGACGGCCTATAATTTCCCGGCCATCCAGGCAGGCGACGTCGTCAAGAAGGACTTCCAGACCCAGTCGCCACAGCCGATGCAGGGCTTTGTTCTCAACCAGAGGCGGCCGCTGTTCCAGGACCGGCTGGTCCGCGAAGCACTGACCATACCATTCGATTTCGAGAGCATGAATCGCACGCTGTTCTTCGGCTTCAATACCCGTACATCGAGCTATTTCCAGGGTACCGAACTGGCGTCCAGCGGATTGCCGCAGGGCAAGGAACTGGAAATCCTGGAAAAATATCGCGACAAGCTGCCGCCGGACCTCTTCACTCAGGAGTTCAAGCTGCCTGTCTACGATTCGCCGCAAGCGGAACGGAAGTATCTGAAGCAGGCCGTCGATCTCTTCGCCAAGGCCGGATGGGTCATCAAGGGCGGCAAGATGGTCAACGCCAAGACAGGCGCACCGTTCAAGTTCGAGATCCTCGGCTGGAACGACACAGACCAGGTGATCGCCAGCCCCTACATTGCCAACCTGCGCAAGATCGGCGTCGACGCTACCCTACGCATCATCGATCAGACGCAGTACATCAACCGTGTGAACCATTTCGATTTCGATGTCGTGACGGGTCTGTTCGGCCAGTCGGAGTCGCCTGGCAACGAGCAGCGCGATTTCTGGAGTTCCAAGGCCGCCGACGCGCCCGGTTCGCGCAACCTGATGGGCATCAAGGATCCTATCGTCGATGCGCTGGTCGATCGCATCATCTTCGCCACCGATCGTGATGATCTCGTCGCCGCCACCCACGCACTCGACCGCATCCTGCTGTGGAACTTCTACGTGGTGCCGCAATATTACCGTTCCGCCGTCTGGCTGGCCTATTGGAACAAGTTCAAGTTCCCCGACAAGCAGCCTGCCTATGTCGGCGCCGACATCGATTCCTGGTGGGTCGATCTCGACAAAGAAAAGGCGCTGGCGGCCAAATACAAAGGCGGTAATTGATGGGGCGGCAATCGATGACGGCCCTGCCCCGCCGCGACTTTCTCGCTCTTGGCGCAGCTGCCACTGCCGCCGCCTTGTTGCCGGGCAAGGCTTTCGCAAACATTGCCACCGGGATCAAGCTGCACGGCCTGTCGGCCTTCGGCGACCTCAAATACAGACCGGATTTTGCGCATTTCGACTATGTCAATCCGGACGCTCCCAAGGGCGGCCAGATGAATTTCACGCCGCCCAGCGCAACCCTCAATCAGAGCTTCCTGACTTTCAACACACTGAATTTCCTGGTGTTGAAAGGAGAGGCGCCGCCGCGCGCCGAACTCTGCTTCGATTCCCTGATGGCAAGCGCGCTCGATGAGCCGGATGCGGTCTACGGCCTGCTTGCCGAGTCCGTCACGCTGTCGCAAGACCGCAACGGCTTCCGCTTCGCGCTTCGGCCGCAAGCGCGTTTCCATGACGGCTCGCCGCTGACCGCCGAAGACGTCGCCTCCGCGCTGAAGCTGTACAAGGACCAAGGCCACCCGAACCTTTCCAAGGCGCTGCGGCATATGACGGAGGCGGTCGCGGTCGATCCCGTCACCCTTGCCCTGACCTTCAATGGCGAACAGTCCGCGCAAAACATCCTAGCGGTCGTCGGAATGCCGATCGTGTCCAAGGCCTTTTATACGGCCAACAATTTCGATGCCTCAACGATGACACCGCCGCTTGGCTCGGGGCCCTACAGGATCGGACGCGTCGCGGCCGGACAGACTGTCGAATATGACCGCGTGGCCGACTATTGGGGCCGCGATCTCCCGGTGAACCGCGGTCTGTACAATTTCGACCGTATCCGCATCGACTTCTATCTCGACCGGCAGGCGGCATTCGAGGCCTTCAAAAAGGGCGATACGCATTTTCGCGAGGAATTCACCGCGCGTGTCTGGGCGACCGGATACGACTTTCCAGCGTTGAAGGACGGCAAGGTCGTCAAACGGGAATTTCCCGGCGAAAAGACGCCGGACATGCAGGGCGTCGCGCTTAACCAGCGTCGCCCGCAATTTCGCGACGAACGGGTGCGACGAGCGATCGCCAGATGCTTCGATTTCGAGTGGATGAAGCGGGCGTTGTTTTACGGCTCTTACGAACGCGCTCAATCGAATTTCGAACGGTCGGATTACAAAGCCGAAGGCCTGCCCTCGCCTGAGGAATTGGCCCTGCTGGAGCCGTTCCGAGCCGAGTTGCCGCCAGAGGTCTTTGGTGAAGCCGTAACGCAGCCCCTCTCCGACGGTTCGGGCCATGACCGCAAGCAGCTGGGCGAGGCTTCGCGGTTGCTTGCGCAAGCCGGCTGGAAGCGCGCGGGCAGTTTCCTCGTCAACGACAAGGGTGAGCGGCTGCGGGTTGAAATGCTGGCGGAGGATGACGGCATCGTTCGCATCTACACTCCGTGGTCCGAGAATATGAAGGCGATCGGAATCGACGCATCGATCAGGCAAGTCGATTCAGCGCAATATGAACAGCGGCAGAGCGATTTCGACTTCGATCTCAACATGCTCCATTGGTCGATCGGAGCGACACCGACTGATGACGGGCTGGAAATGCTCTATGATTCCCGGATGGCTGACACACCGGGGCAGCGCAATTATCCGGGTACGAAAAGCAAGGCCATCGATGCGCTGATCGTGGCGGCCGGCAAGGCGCAAAGCCGCGCAGAACTCGTCGCGGCGCTGAGAGCGCTCGACCGGGTCTTGCGCGCGCGGCTAGACTGGATTCCAACATACTATCTGGCGAATCACCGCGTCGCCTATTGGGACATGTTCGGCTTTGTCGAGCAAAAGCCCGATTTCGGCTTTCCGGTCGAGGCGCTGTGGTGGTTCGATAAGGGCAAGGCGGCAAAAATTGGCAAAGGCTGAATTTCTTGCGGGCGTTGGCGCTGCCCCTCACCTGCCTGCCGGCATCCTCTCCCCGTATAGTGACGGGGAGAGGGGTGCTCTGATCAGTGATTTCGCCAACTACAAGCGTCGCGATAAGAGCGCCGAGATCATGGCCAGCCCATTTCTCCCCGTCCCTATACGGGGAGAAATGTCCGGCAGGACAATGAGGGGCGGCGCCGGCGTCGACAATTGGCCTGAAGCGACTGCCTTGGGGGTGCCGCCGGACACGGTGGCTCTCCCTGAGGAGGATACCATCTGATGGGCGCCTATATACTGCGCCGCATCCTTTTGATGATCCCGACGCTGTTCGGCATCATGGCGATATCCTTCGCCGTCATCCAGTTCGCGCCTGGCGGCCCGGTCGAGCAGGTCATCGCCAAGCTGACCAACCAGGGCGGCAGCGACCGCCTCGGCGGTGGCGGCGGCGATGCGGGCGGTTCCAATTTCGACGCGGCCGGCGACGTCAGCTCGAAATATCGCGGCGCCCAGGGTCTCGATCCGGAATTCATCAAGAAGCTGGAGAAGCAGTTCGGCTTCGACAAGCCGCCGCTCGAGCGCTTCGGCATGATGCTGTGGAATTATTCCAGGTTCGATTTCGGCAACAGCTATTTCCGCGATATTTCGGTGCTCGACCTGATCCTGGAGAAGATGCCCGTTTCGATTTCGATCGGGCTCTGGATCACGTTATTGTCCTATCTGATCTCGATCCCGCTCGGCATCCGCAAGGCGGTCAGGGACGGCACCCCCTTCGACGTCTGGACCAGCGGCGTCGTCATTGTCGGCTATGCCATTCCGGGCTTCCTGTTCGGCATTCTTCTGATGGTGCTGTTTGCCGGCGGCTCGTTCTGGGACTGGTTCCCGTTGCGCGGCATTGTCTCCGACAATTGGGATCAGTTGTCGTGGCCGGCCAAGATCGCCGACTATGCCTGGCACATGACCTTGCCGCTGACGGCGCTGGTGCTGTCGGCCTTCGCCACGACGACGCTTTTGACCAAGAACTCGTTCCTGGAGGAAATCCGCAAGCAGTATGTGGTGACGGCGCGCGCCAAGGGCCTGTCGGAACGGCAGGTGCTTTACGGCCACGTCTTCCGCAATGCCATGCTGATCGTCATCGCCGGCTTCCCCGGTGCCTTCATCTCGGCCTTCTTCACCGGCTCGCTGCTGATCGAGAATATCTTCTCCCTCGACGGGCTCGGCCTGCTCGGCTTCCGGTCGGTGGTCGAGCGCGACTATCCCGTGGTTTTCGCCAATCTCTACATCTTCTCGCTTCTTGGCCTGTTCATCGGGCTCCTGTCCGACCTGATGTACACCTGGGTCGATCCGCGCATCGATTTCGAGCGGAGAGACGTCTGATGTCGGAGGCAAGCGTTACCGCCGGTGTCTTGCCGGAGCGGCTCCCACGGCCGTTCCTGTCGCCGCTCAACAAGCGCCGCCTGCAGAATTTCAAGGCCAACCGGCGCGGCTACTGGTCGCTATGGATCTTCCTCATCCTGTTCGTGCTGTCGCTGTTTGCCGAATTCATCGCCAACGACAAGCCGATCATCGCTTCCTACAAGGGCGAAATCCTGTTTCCGGTGATGGTCGCTTACCCCGAAGAAAAATTCGGCGGCTTCTATGCGGTCACGGATTACCGCGACCCGGTGATCCAGGACGAAATCAATGCCCATGGCTGGATGATCTGGCCGCCGATCCGCTATTCCTACCAGACCGTCAACAACGCCATCCCGGAAGCGGCACCCGCCAAGCCGTCCTGGCAATACGACGCCGAGACGCGCTGCAACCAGTATCCGCAAGGAGCCGATGACCCAGCCTGCAATGTCGGCAACTGGAACTGGCTCGGCACCGACGACCAGGCACGCGACGTGCTGGCGCGCGTCATCTACGGCTTCCGCATTTCGGTGCTGTTCGGCCTGATCCTGACCGCCGGCTCGGCTCTCATCGGCGTTGGGGCTGGTGCCTTGCAAGGCTATTTCGGCGGCTGGACGGATCTGCTGTTCCAGCGCTTCATCGAGATCTGGTCGGCCATTCCGGTGCTCTATCTGCTGCTCATCGTCGCCGCCATCCTGCCGCCGGGCTTCTTCATCCTGCTCGGCCTGATGCTGTTGTTCTCCTGGGTGGCGCTGGTCGGGGTGGTGCGGGCGGAGTTCCTGCGCGCCCGCAACTTCGAATATGTCAACGCCGCCCGCGCGCTCGGCGTACCCAACCGCACCATCATGTTCCGGCACCTGCTGCCCAACGCCATGGTGGCGACATTGACCTTCCTGCCCTTTTTGCTGAGCGGATCGATCTCGACGCTGACCTCGCTCGATTATCTCGGCTTCGGCCTGCCGCCGGGTTCGGCCTCGCTCGGCGAATTGCTCAAGCAGGCGCAGCGCAACCTCAACGCGCCTTGGCTCGGCATATCGGGCTTCGTCGTCATCTCGCTGATGCTGTCGCTGCTGGTTTTTGTCGGCGAGGCGACGCGCGATGCCTTCGATCCGCGCAAGACGTTCAAATGAGCGGAGCGCCCTTGCTCAGCGTGCAGGACCTCAGCGTCGCCTTCAGCCAGGGCGGCGGCCAGTCCGTTGCCGTCGACCACATCTCGTTCGACATCGCCAGGGGCGAGACGGTGGCGCTGGTCGGCGAATCCGGCTCCGGCAAATCGGTCTCGGCGCTGTCGGTGCTGAAGCTGCTGCCCTACCCCAGCGCCAGCCATCCGTCGGGCAAGATCCTGTTCCAGGGCACCGACCTCTTGGCCATGAGCGAGAAGCAATTGCGCCAGGTGCGCGGCAACAAGATCACCATGATCTTTCAGGAGCCGATGACCTCGCTCAATCCGTTGCACACGATCGAGCATCAGATCGTCGAAATCCTGAAGCTGCATCAGGGCATGGGCGACCGTCCGGCCAAGGCGCGCACGCTGGCCCTGCTCAACGAAGTCGGCATTCGCGATCCGCAAAAGCGGCTCGACGCCTATCCGCATCAGCTTTCGGGCGGCCAGCGCCAGCGCGTCATGATCGCCATGGCTCTCGCCAACGAGCCGGAACTGCTGATCGCCGACGAGCCGACGACGGCGCTCGACGTCACGGTGCAGGCACAGATCCTCGAACTGCTCGCGGGCCTCAAAAGCCGCAAGGGCATGTCGATGCTGTTCATCACCCATGACCTCGGCATCGTGCGCAAGATCGCCGACCGGGTCTGCGTGATGACCAAGGGCAAGATCGTCGAGACCGGGCCAACCAAGGACATCTTCGCCAACCCGCAGCACCCCTATACGCGCCACCTTCTGGCCGCCGAGCCGAAAGGCAAGCCGCCGGCCGCCAATGCCGACGCCAAGCCTGTCATGACCGGGAAGGACATCAAGGTGTGGTTCCCGATCAAGCAGGGCTTCTTCCGGCGCACGGTCGATCATGTGAAAGCGGTCGACGGCATCGATGTCACGGTGCGCGCCGGCCAGACACTCGGTGTGGTCGGAGAGTCGGGTTCCGGCAAGACGACGCTCGGCCTGGCGCTGGCGCGCATGATCTCGTCGACCGGAACCATTCAGTTCAACGGCCGCGACATCAACCAGCTCACCTTCAACGCCATGCGGCCGCTCAGACGCGAACTGCAGATCGTCTTTCAGGATCCGTTCGGTTCGCTCAGCCCGCGTATGTCGATCGCCGAGATCATCGAGGAAGGCCTGAAGATCCACGAGCCGAAACTGTCGCCCGACGAGCGCGACGACAAGGTCGCCGCCGTGCTGAACGAAGTCGGCCTCGACCCGGCGACCCGCAACCGCTATCCGCACGAATTTTCCGGCGGCCAGCGCCAGCGTGTTGCCATCGCCCGCGCCATGGTGCTCAACCCGCGCTTCGTCATGCTGGACGAGCCGACATCGGCGCTCGACATGAGCGTGCAGGCGCAGGTCGTCGATCTCCTGCGCAATTTGCAGGCCAAGCACGACCTCGCCTATCTCTTCATCAGCCATGACCTCAAGGTCATCCGGGCGCTGGCCAATGACGTCATCGTCATGCGCAACGGCCAGATCGTCGAAGCCGGCCCTTCCGAACAGATTTTTGGAAATCCGCAAACCGACTATACTCGGGCGCTGATCTCGGCAGCCTTCAAGATCGAGACGGCTCCGACAGGCGCGGTCAGCGAGTGATCCGCACAAGGAAGGATTGAACGAACCGCGATGGAAAAAGGCCGTATCCTGCTAGCCGTCACCGGCTTTCATCCGCAACGCTGGCGCGACCTCTTGTCGGCCGAGCGCGAGGTGGTGCTGGAGCCGGACGGCGCCAAGGATCCTTCGATCACCTATGCGGTGGTGTGGAAGCACAAGCCCAATTTGATGTCGTCGCTGCCCAATCTGCGCGCCATCTTCTCGATCGGCGCCGGCGTCGACCATATCTTCGCCGACCCCGGCCTGCCCGACGTTCCGATCGTCAAGGTCGTCGCCGACAACCTCACGCAGTACATGACCGAGTACGTCGTCTGGCGGGTTCTCGACCATCACCGCCAGGGCCTGCTCTACCGGTCGCAGCAGTTGAAGAAGACCTGGCACGAACCGCTGCAGCGGCCGGCCGGGGACATTTCCGTCGGGATCATGGGTCTCGGCAGTCTCGGCCGGGCTGCGGCCTCGGTGCTTCTGTCACTCGGCTTCGCGGTCAATGGCTGGTCGCGCAGCGACCGGCCGATGAAGGGCGTGGCGACCTATTCCGGCGAAGCAGGCCTCATCCCATTCCTCAATGCCACCGACATTCTGGTGGTGCTTCTGCCGCTTACTCCAGACACGCAAGGCATCATCAATTACGGCGTGCTGAAGGAGTTGCGCAAGCGCAACGGCCTTGGCGGCTCGGTGCTGATCAATGCCGGGCGTGGACGTCTGCAGAAGGACGCCGACATCATACGGGCGTTGGACGACGGCACGCTGAAGGAAGCGAGCCTCGACGTGTTCGAGGTCGAACCGCTGCCCAAGACCAGCCCGCTGTGGACCCATCCGAAAGTGTTCGTGACGCCGCATGCCGCGGCGACCTCCGATCCCGTGCACCTGGCACCGACCATGCTGCGCCAGATGGATGCTTTCGAGCGCGGCGAAAAGCTCGACAATCTGGTGGACCGCAAGGCGGGATATTAGCAGGGCGTTACCCTCATCTGGGCAAGTCCCACTCCCGGAAGCATTCCTTGATTGCCCGGACCGACGACAGTTGCAGCTTCGGCAGATCGATCTGCTCGAACATTGTCCGGTATCTCCGGCGATTTTTCGGCGTGGTCACGGCGATGTGGTGGATCATGTCCCATTTGATGCTGTCGCGCCCGCCTGCCAAGCCACCGCGCCTGTCCCTCTCGAACAGGGTTCGCCTGAAATAGCGCAGCAGACTTGCGGAGGTGGAGATGTCCAGCAGGATCAATCCCGTCGCGCGCCGGAAGCGTTGCGGCATGCAAACCGAGTAGTTTCCGTCCATCACCCACCGCTCGCCGGCGATCGCGGCCTCATGCAAGGCAATGAACTCGTCCCTCGGACGCTGCACCCAATCCGTGTGGGGCAGGTGAAAGAGCAGATCGAGATGAATGGGTGTCAGGCCACGCTTGCGCGAGATCGCGTCGGCGAGAGTCGACTTGCCGCTGTTGGACGGCCCAAGGATACAGATGCGATCGCCGAGGTCCGAGAGGTTCACCGGACGGAGCCTTGCTAATGGACGGTTGGATCATCAGCCAGGCAGAGCGAACTTCTTCTGCTTGTCCGGCTTGCCGCAGTCGCGGCGGTCGATGGACCGGTTCATGGCATCGATCTCGCCTGACGCCTTGTCGCTGTCGCGCTGGGCCTTGGAGCGCATGTCGGGCGTGAACGGACCGAAGCCCATGGCGGGATTGGAGAAGGTCGGCTTGGCGGTCGTCGGGAGATTGTATTGCTGCGCCAATCCGTTGCGCTGCGCCAGCAACTGATCGCATGGCACGCTGTCATATTGCAGCGAGGATTCGATGTTGGCATCCTGCCGCTCGGACGCTGAATTGCCAACGCAGCCGGTGGTTGCCAGGCAAGACGCCAAGATCATCATGTTCCAGCGCATCGAACTGCTCCTCCTGGTATCCCGCCCTGATGCGACCAGATCGCAAATATCAGTCGCGCACGCAAATCGGACTTTTTCGCAGCAGTGCAAAGAGCTGGCCTCACACGGCCTGAGCTTTCCGTGCCACGACGGCCAGGCCTTTGACAGGCTCTCGGCGATCCCAGCGGATGGTTGTCGGTTCCAGCGCGACGATCGAGAGACCGTTGGCCTCGAGGGTCCGTCCGACATAGCCATCCGAATGGGCGTAGCGCCGCGACGGCTGCAGCGCGAAGTCGCCGCCATCCACGAGGCTCTCGACGGAAAAGGCAAACAGGCCGCCCTCGGCGAGCAGGCCGGCGACCGCTGCCACCAAACCTTCGAGCCCACCGATGTAAATCAGCACGTCGGCTGACGTCACCAGATCGGCCTTGCCGCCCGAATAGGAAAAATCCTGCAAATCCGCTTTTGTCAGCGCGTCATAGATATTTTTTGCCCGCGCCTTCCTCAGCATCCTTGCCGAGATATCGACCCCCTCCAGCCGGTCGACGATCGGCCTCAGCCTCTCGCCCATCAGTCCGGTGCCGCAACCCAGGTCGAGCGCCAGGCGGAAGCGGCCCGGCCTTGCCTTGCGGATGGCAGCGTCGAGCACCTCGGGCAGCCGGTAGTCGAGCTTGCCGACCAGCGTCTCCTCGAATGTCTCGGCATAGTGGTCGAACAACGTCTCGACAAAGGCGCTGGGCGGCGCGGTGGAGGCCGGACCTTTGCCGATCAGCTGCAGTTTGAGCACCGCGCCCTGGCGATCGGCCGGATCGAGTTTCAGCGACGTCGTCCAGGCCTGCGCCGCAAGGTCGAGCCTGCCTGATGCCTCCTGCATCTCGCCGAGGCGAAACCAGCCCATTGCCCATTGCGGCGCCAGTTCCAGCGCGCCGAGCAGCAACTCGGCCGCCGCAGTGTGATCGCCGGAGACAAAGAGCATTTCGGCATAGTCTGCACGGCGATCGGCGTTCGGGTCGCCCGACGAGGTCTGAAGCGGTTTCATGATGATGGTTCCACCGGCAGGGTAGCCGGCCGCCCATCTGTGTAGAGCAAAGCACGCCGAAGCTGAACCGAATTGAGCAGGCTTTGCCCGGCGAGTCAGCAGTCTCGGGCAACCGGCTTCCCGCGGCGGAATTATATCCTATCTTGAGGGTCATGCGCGCCAGCGACCTGCTTCATCCCCGGCCCGAGGGCCTCTACTGCCCGCCGGGCGATTTCTTCATCGACCCGATACGGCCGGTGAACCGGGCGCTGATCACGCACGGCCATTCCGACCATGCGCGTTCCGGCCACGGCTCGGTGCTCGCGACACAGCAGACGCTCGACATCATGGCACTGCGCTACGGCGAGGATTTTGCCGGGACGACGCAGGCAGCCATGCTCGGCGAAACGATTGCCCTCGACGGCGTCAGCGTCAGCTTCCATCCGGCCGGCCATGTGCTGGGGTCGGCGCAGATAGCGGTCGAGCACCAGGGCAGGCGCATCGTCGCCTCCGGCGACTACAAGCGGCAGAAGGATGCGACCTGCGCACCGTTCGAGCCGATTCGCTGCGACGTCTTCATCACCGAGGCGACCTTCGGTCTGCCGGTGTTTCGCCATCCGCCCGATACGGAAGAGGTCGCCCGGCTGCTGAAATCGGCCGCGCAGTTTCCCGAACGCTCGCATCTGGTCGGAGCCTACGCGCTCGGCAAGGCACAACGGGTGATGCGGCTGTTGCGCGACGCCGGTTACGACAAACCGCTCTACATCCATGGCGCGCTGGCCAGGCTCAGCGAATATTACCAGAGCCAGGGCATCGACCTCGGCGAACTCGAGCCGGCGACGGTGGAGAGCGGCGGCAAGCAGGATTTCGCCGGCGCCATCGTGGTCGGCCCGCCATCGGCCTTCGCCGACCGCTGGGCGCGGCGCTTTCCCGACCCGATCTCATGCTTCGCGTCGGGCTGGATGCGCATCCGCCAGCGCGCCAAGCAAGGCGGCGTCGAGCTGCCGCTGATCATCTCGGACCATGCCGACTGGGACGAACTCACCGCCACCATCAAGGAGACCGGCGCCGAGGAAATCTGGGTCACGCACGGCCGCGAGGAAGCTCTGGTGCGCTGGTGCGAATTGGAAGGGATAGCGGCCAGGCCACTGCATCTGGTGGGCTATGAGGACGAGGGCGATTAATGCAATACAGTTCGCCAATTGTCCCTGACGAGCCCTACGGCGCCCCCCTCTGGCCTGCCGGCCATTTCCCCCACTTGTGGGGAGATCAGATGTTACGCCGGCTTTCGCCAATCGCTGATGTTGGGGGAGATGAGCCGGCATCGCAGCTGCCAATCTCCCCCCTCGTGGGGGAGATGTCCGGCAGGACAGAGGGGAGCGCGACGGGACGCGACGACTGCCGATTGGCGAGGTTTCCCTCCCCATGAACCGCTTTGCCGAACTTCTCGACCGCCTGGTGCTGACGCCGTCGCGCAACGGCAAGCTGACGCTTTTGACCGACTATTTCCGCAGCGTCGAGGATCCCGACCGTGGTCTGGCGCTGGCCGCGATCACCGGCGATCTCAAAATTGCCGCCGTCAAGCCGGCCATGCTGCGCACGCTGGTCACCGAACGCATGGACCCGGTGTTGTTCGGCTATTCCTACGACTATGTCGGCGACCTCGCCGAGACGGTGTCGCTGGTCTGGCCGCAACCGCCTGGCAGGATCGCCAACCGCGAGCCGACGCTTGGCGAGGTGGTGGCGAAGCTGCAGGCGGCAAGCCGCTCCGACGGGCCGAAGGTGCTGACGGGGCTGCTCGACAGCGCCGGCATCTCGGCGCGCTTCGCCATCATCAAGCTGGTCACCGGCGGCCTGCGCATCGGCGTCTCGGCGCGGTTGGCCAAACAGGCGCTGGCCGATTTCGGCAAGGTCGACGTCGCCGAGATCGAGGAGCTCTGGCATGGGCTGTCGCAGCCCTACACGGCACTGTTCGCCTGGCTGGAAGGCAAGGCCGAAAAACCACGCAACACGGCGCTGGCGCTGTTTCGCCCGGTCATGCTGTCGAACCCGGTCGGCGACGGCGATCTCGAAAAGCTCGATCCCGCCGACTATGCGGCGGAATGGAAATGGGACGGGATCCGTGTCCAGGCGGTGGCCGAAGGCGGCATCCGCCGGCTCTATTCGCGCACCGGCGACGATGTCTCGGGCGCCTTTCCAGACCTCGCCGACGCCATGCACTTTTCCGCCGCACTCGACGGCGAATTGCTTGTCGGCGATCCACGCAAGGCGACGGGGACCTTCTCGGACTTGCAGCAGCGGCTGAACCGCAAGACGGTGGCGCCGAAGATGCAGCAGCAATACCCGGCCTTCATGCGCTGCTACGACCTGCTGCAGATCGGTGAAGAGGATCTGCGCCCACTGTCCTTCCGCGAGCGGCGCGGCCGCCTCGAAGCCTTCATCGGGACGCTCGACCCCAGCCGATTCGATCTCTCCCCCTTCGTCGACTTCGCGGACTGGCAGGCGCTCGAGGACCTGCGCCGCGCGCCGCCGCATCCGATCATCGAAGGGGTGATGCTGAAGCGCTGGGATTCGCCCTATGTCGCCGGCCGGCCGAAGGGTCCGTGGTTCAAATGGAAGCGCGATCCGCACACGGTGGACGCCGTGCTGATGTATGCCCAGCGCGGCCACGGCAAGCGTTCGAGCTTCTACTCGGACTACACGTTCGGCGTCTGGTCCGGGACCGCGGGCGAGGAGGAGCTGGTGCCGGTCGGCAAGGCCTATTTCGGCTTCACGGACGAAGAGCTGAAGCAGATCGACAAATATGTCCGCGACAACACGGTCGAGCGCTTCGGGCCGGTGCGCTCGGTGCGCGCCAACCGTGACAATGGCCTGGTGCTGGAAGTCGCCTTCGAGGGGCTCAACCGCTCGACCCGGCACAAATCGGGTGTGGCCATGCGTTTCCCCAGGATTTCACGGTTGCGCTGGGACAAGCCGGCCAACGAGGCCGACCGCATAGAAACCCTGCAGGCGCTGCTCGACCGCTAACGCTTTGTTTTTACGCAATTTCCAAGGGGAAGCGCTACGCGCTTCTCCCGGGAAAACCGCTACGCACTTTTCCTGGAATTACTTGGCACCGCCGATATGTCGGTCGCAACGATTCAGTTCAAGGCTCGATCGAGACGCGAATCTCGTAAACGTTGACCGCCTTGCCCTGCTTGTCGAAATCGGAATTGACGGCGATGGTTCCGGCCGAACCCGGATGCTTGTCGGGAAACTTCACGTCGAACAGATATTCGTTTTTCTGCTGGCCGACCGCGTAACGCTTGCGGCCGCAGTCGCCGAGTTCGCCGAAATTGCAGTCGACGGAGATCTGCGTGTCCTTGCCGTCCTCGGCACGGGCGATGATGTCGAACACGGCGTGCTTGCCAGCGAGTTTTTCCAGCACGCCCTGCCCGACGTCGAAGGCGATCGCCGAGCCGGAGGCGCCGGACTGGATGCGCAGGAACGGCCCGCTGTCGTCCTTCATCACCTCGGCCTTGGCGTCCGACGGCGCGGCGACATGGCTCGGGTCGGTCGGCGAAAACACATTGATCCAGTCGTGTGACTGATCCGCGGCACCGGGCTTTGCCGGGGCGTTGGTGCCGTCGGCCGGGGTGAAATCGTCGTCCTCGACGGTCGGCGGTGCTTCCGGCGGCGCGGTATTGAGCTCGGCCGCCGACTTGAACACACCGGTCTGCATGGCGAAAAACAGGCCGATGCCAACCGCCGCGAGCAGCGTCACGGTGAAGAAAATGGCGGTCAGCGGCAGGCGACGTCCGCGAATGCGCCGCTCATCGCGGTCTGGCGCCACTTCCGTCGGGGCTCCCGGCGCGGCGGGAGCCGACATGTCGATGGTCGGCGCACCGGGCAGGGTCGCATCCGGCATGATGTCGGGAACGACCGGCAGCACGCGCGAGCGCGGTGCATCGGAAGCGGGCTGCACGGGGGCGTCGACGGAGACTGCGGGCGACGGCACCCTCGGGCCGGCCTCGACCGCAGGCGCCGCACCAACCTCGGCCTCGCCCGCCGGCGCGTCGATCGCGTCGATCCGCGGGGCAACGCCAGGCACCGCCGGCAGGTACTCGGATTCGATTTCGGTGATTTTCGCCTGGATAGCCTTGCGGCGCTTGATGGCGACTTCCACGGTCACGCCGGGATTTGCCTGGAGCGCACGGTCGAGCGCGGCGAAGGCCGAACGATAGACCCTCTCGCGGAACGCGCGGTCCTCGGCATTGCCCTTTTCCAAGGCGTTCCGGATCGCTTTTTCGATCGCGTCCAAGCGAGATCCCTCTGCTAATTGCCACAAGCTTTCATGATGGTTAGCGGCAGGCGACCAATCAATCAACGGGCGGGCAGCCGCATTCTGCCTTGACGGGCCGTCCAAAGTCCATCTTCGCCATGTTCCGGCAAACAAAATCGGAAACTGTCGGCGATTCCGGCATGCAAGGACGCTGGAGCCCCGGTTTCGATCGCGGCGGGACGCTTGCATGATTTGCCAAGTCGCATCTTGAATTCGCGGCCGGTTGAGTCTATCACCCTGCCCATCTTGGAGGCCTTGGCCTCCCGGGCCGCTTTAGCTCAGTTGGTAGAGCACATCATTCGTAATGATGGGGTCAGGTGTTCGAGTCACCTAAGCGGCACCAGTTTTTTCAAACCGATGGTCGAAGCGGCTTGGGTGCGCGAAAGATGGCCCGAATTCCGGCCGTTTGCCTTTTGCCAGGCCGGGTAGTCGTGCGACTTGCGGATACCCGCCCGCAACCAAGCCCACCACCATTCGTTGGTTCAACGCTGGGTGGATCCCCAGCGACTTCCTGACTTGCCCGCCAGTCTCTGGCGGGCTTTTTGCGCTCGCTTGACAACAACCGCCGGCCGCAGGCAATTTGCGGTCTTGAGGGATCAACGGGGGAATATCCATGAAGAAGACCTACGAGAAGCCTGAATTGAAGAAGCGCGATCGTCTGGCCAGCGTAGCTGCGCAAATCGCCCCAATATCCGGCCCGGTAGCCGGGTGACGAGGACGGGGCGTCTTCCCGGCGCCCGTGCCTGATCGCCATCACAAATGGTCGTATAATCGCCCGTCGACCTCGGCCGACGGGTTTTTGCGTTTAGGAAGGCGATGGGGACGCTGTCTTCATCCTGCCGATCAGTCTTCATCCTGCCGATCAGTCGCGAGGTCCTTCCGGGCCTGGAACAGAAACGCGCTGACAAGCGAGCGGTCCGGCATCTTCAAATCTCAACAACAAATGATGGATATCGCATTTCTATTTTTTTGAAACAGGCGCCTGTTTTTTGGAACAGACGCTTGGGTCGCACATTTCCTGCCGATGGTTCCACGGACAGGAGGTTTTAAATTGCCAAGGCGTGTCGACAAGGAAAAGCTGGCAAGAGCGGACCGCGAGGCGAGGCTGGTGCTGGATGCCGAGCGCCACGCCAGGGATGCCAAGACAGCCCGCCTGAGGGAGCAGAGACTGCAGCAGGAGGCCTTGGCGGACAAGCCTCCGCCTGCGCGCCAACGGGAGCCGGTCAGGAAGCCGGCCCGGCGTGTGATCGAGGCGGACTGATCCGCGGAGGCCTCCCGCTTCGCCCCGAGGGCGCCGTCCGCGATGCCCCCCGCGTTGCCGCATGAGACAGTGGCCCAAAAGACCCGTATGCCATTGTCGGGACACCGGTTTTGGTATGAAATGTCAGGTGTCAGCATGGGAGGTCCAAATGCCCAACACTTTCAAGACCGGAGACGTCGTCAAGCTGAAGTCGGGAGGCCCGAAGATGACGGTCAGCGATGGCGCCGCTTCCGGCATGTATCTGTGCCACTGGTTCAATAAAGAGGGCGATGTGTGGACCCCTCAGCATGCCGGCTTCAAATCGGATCAGCTGGTAGCCGACGATCACTCGGCGTAATCCAGACGCGCCGGACGAAGTGCTTTGCCACTTCTCCTGCCGCCGCCAAAGCCCGGCATTGCGGCAAGCGCGTGATCGGCATCGGCGACCGACGGATTTCTCCGATCGCTGCGTTTAACGGTTGAAGCGTGACCCTGGCATTGGGCCATGGCATGCGCCAACCGGAGACGTGAAGCATGATACGCCGTTCGATCCTTGCCGCTGCCTTGAGCCTGCTGACCACCGCGGCTCTGGCCCAGACAGCGACAGAACCACCGGCCGCCACGCCACCCGCGGCCACATCCCCCGCGGCCACATCCCCTACTGCCCCATCCCGCACCGCCAAGTCCGACATCACGCTGGCCAAGTTCCAGAAGCGGCGGGAGAAGGCGATCATGGCCGCCGACACGGACGGCGACGGCAAGATCAGCCTCTTGGAGTGGGAGGCCTTCCGGGCCAAACGCAACGTCAAGGGCGATCCCACCAAATCCTTCGCGCGCATCGATTCCAATCATGACGGCTTCATCGACCGGGCCGAGCTCGATGCGTTGTTCGCCAAGCGCTTCGCCAGGCTGGACAAGAATGGCGACGGCATTCTAACGGCCGACGAGAGGCCGGGCCACAAATCCGCTCCCAAGCCGGAGCAATGACCAAGAGGCTATGACGCGTGATGGACATCGGGAGTGCGCCAGCCGATGAGCGCCGACCCGGACGAGGAGTTGGTTCGCCGCGTCGGTGCCGGCGAGCCGGAGGCGGTGCGGTTGCTGGTCGCGCGCAAGCTGCCGCGCATCCTTTCGCTGGCCGTGCGCATGCTGGGCGACGCGGCGGAGGCCGAGGATGTCGCGCAGGAAACCTTCATGCGCATCTGGCGTCATGCATCGGGCTGGCGGCGCGGCAATGCACGCTTCGACAGCTGGATCCACCGCGTCACGCTCAACCTCTGCTACGACCGGCTGCGCCGGCGCCGCGAATGGGTGACCGACGCGGTGCCGGACATTGTCGATCCCGCCCCGCTTCCCGATGCCCGCGAAGAGCCGCATCGGGTCGAGCAGGCCTTGGAGGCAATCGCACCACGCCAGCGCGAGGCGATCATCCTGGTCTACTACCAGGAGATGTCCAACATAGAGGCGGCCGCGACCCTGGAGATCAGTGTCGATGCCTTGGAGAGTCTGCTGTCGCGCGGCCGGCGGGCGCTGCATACGATCCTGGCCAGGGATGGTGCCCATGAGTGAGAAAGGCGCGATCATGATGCGAAGCATTCACCGTACCTCGCGAGCGTCCGGTGGTCAGGTCCCGGGAATCCAACCGCCCGGACACGCGGCGCCAATCGGCAAAGGATAGACTGATGTCTGATGGGTCGAGGAACGAACCCGCAATGGATGCCGAGCGCTTTGCGGCTCTGGCGGCGGCCTATGGCGGCGATCTGCGGCGGTGGCCGCAGGCCGATCGCAGGGCCGGAGCGATGTTCGCCGCGAGCGAGATGGGCGCGGTCATATTGGGCCACGCCGGGAAACTCGACGCCTTGCTCGACAGCTATGCCGTCAAGGCGCCCGGCGCGGCGCTGCACGGCAGCATCCTGCGCACCGCCGAGCGGCACCTTGTCAAGCGCCGGCGCCAACTGGTCTGGTGGCTGGGTTTGGGCCTTGCCGGCATTGGCCTGGCGGGCGCGGTGGCCGGGTTGGCCCTGGTGACCATCGTTACTCCAGAGGTTCCGTCCGACCATTATGTGCTCGATGCCAATGCGACGGCGTTCGGCGATGCCGGGCCCGACGGCGAAACAGTCGGGGAGGACCTATGAGCACGGGCCGTAAGCTCATCATCGCGTCGGTGGCACTGAATGTCTTCCTGGCCGGGGCGCTTGCCGGCGGGGCCGTCTGGGTAAGAAGCGGCAAGCAGGGCCAGGGCTATTCGCTGGAGGCGGCCGGCGGCCGTCTTCCCGACCAGCAGCGCATGCTGTTCCGCAAGGCATTGCGCGAGGTTCGCCGCGAGTCGCGCGACATCATCCTCGACGGCCAGCAGGCCAGGCGCGAGGCGGCGGATCTGTTGCGGCAGCCCGTCCTCGACACGGCGGCGCTGTCGGCGGCCCTTGAACGGGCCCGCAATGCCGACATCACCCTGCGCACGCGGCTGGAGCAGCGCATCACCGAGTTCGCGGCTGCAGGCTCCGCCGAGGCGCGCGCCGTGCTGGCGGACGGGCTGGCCAGGCGCGCCGGGCCGCAGCCGAAGGCGGAGCCAAAAAAATCACCGTGACGGCCGACGGAAAGCGCCCGCAGGGCCGTTTAACCGGGAGAAGGGCAGACCTGCCGGCCCCATCGGTACGAACAGGTTTTCATTCTCGGACAACATTCGGAGTAACGTCATGAACCGTCTGACACAGTATGCGGCAGCAGCCGTCCTCGCCTTGACCGGAACCGCGGCAACCGTCGCGACCTCCGCCGCCATGCCGATGGTGGCGCAACCGGCCGCGCCGGCGCTGATCGAGCATGTGGCCTGGGGTTGCGGACCCGGCTGGCATCCCAATCCCTGGGGGCGCTGCGTTCCCAACCGTGTCGTGGTGTATCCGCGCTACCGCTATTGGCACGGCCCGGCCTATTACGGCTGGCATCCGAACCGCCACTGGCACCGCTGGCATCGCTGGTAAGCGTGCGGGAGGGCCGGGCGGCACCCGCCCGCCCGGTCGCCTGTCCCCGGTTTGAGCCGGGGAACAGCCCAATCGGGCGTCGCGCGCCTCGCGTGAGATCCAATCATGGAGCGCTGACATGGCCCTCGCGACCAAAAGGCCCATGGCGCCAGGTCCCGCCCTGCCGAATCCCGCCCTGATCGCCTTCAACCGCTTCGGGCTCGGGGCCCGGCCCGATGACCGCGACAGGCTGGCGAACGACCCACGCAGCTATCAGGCGGCCTCGACCTTGGCGGCCTCAGAGGCCTCGCCGCGCACCAGCCTGGTCACGCCGACGAAGTCGATCTTGCCCGAGCCAAGCACCGGCACGTGCGCCACGACGCGCACTTCGGCCGGCACCATCAGGTCCATGGCGCCGTTCGCCTTGGCGAAGGCCAGAAATTCGGCGCGCGTCGCGTTTTCGGCTTCGGTGATGAGCACCAGCTTTTCGCCCTTGCGCGGATCAGGCACCGTCGCGACCGCCGAGAGCGAACCTTTCCACAGCTCGCCCGCCAACGCTTCCACGGCAGCCAGCGAAATCATCTCGCCGCCAATCTTGGCGAAGCGCTTGGCGCGGCCGCGAATGCTGACGAAGCCGGCATCGTCAATGCTGACGATATCGCCGGTGTCATGCCAACCGTCCTGCAGCGGTTCGAGCACACCAGGCTTTTCCGCCCTGAGATAGCCCGCCATGACGTTGGGGCCGCGCACGAACAGCCGCCCGCCGCCCTGGACGCCGATCACCGGATCCAGGCGGTATTCCATGCCGGGCATGATTTTTCCCACCGTGCCCGATCTGTTGTACATCGGCGTGTTGATGGAAATCACCGGCGCCGTCTCGGTGACGCCGTAGCCTTCGAGAATGCGCAGGCCGAACTTCTCCATATAGGTTTCGCGGGTCGAGGCCTTGACCGGCTCGGCGCCGGAAAAGCAGTAGCGCACCGAGCGGAAATCATAGGGGTGTGCGGTGCGCGCATAGCCGCTGAGGAAGGTGTCGGTGCCGAAGATGATCGTCGCGTTCGAGGCATAGACCAGTTCGGGAACGATGCGGTAGTGCAGCGGCGAAGGGTAGAAATAGACCGGAACGCCCGACACCAGCGGCAGCACCGTGCCCGCCGTCAACCCGAAGGAATGGAAGATCGGCAGCACGTTGAACACCTTGTCGCCCGAGTGGAAATCGATGCGCGAGGCGGCCTGCGCGGCATTGGCCAGGATGTTGCGATGGGTAAGCACCACGCCCTTGGGCGTGCCTTCGGAGCCAGAGGTGAACAGGATCACGGCCGGATCGGTGGCATTGCGGGCAACCCGTGGCGTGGCCTTGCGCAGCATGCCAAGCAGCTTGTCCTTGAGGCTGATGGTTGCGCGCAGATCGTCGAGCCAGACGATGTTCACCGACCGGCCGACTTCCTCGACCGTCGCGCCGAGCTTGGCCTGCTCGACAAAGGCCCGAGAGGTCAAAATTGTGGTGACCCGCGCCGCCTTGCAGGCGGACAGGATGTTGGCGGCACCGGCGGTGAAGTTGATCATCGCCGGGACCTTGCCGGCGGACATGACGCCAAGCAGCGCGGCACAAGCGCCATTGGCATTGGGCAGCATGATGCCGAGCGTGTCCTGTCCGGCATAGAGCGCTTCGAACTTCTCGCCGAGCACGGCGACACCCGTGAGCAGCTTGCCATAGCCCAGCGAACCGGCGACCGGATCCTGCACGGCGAGTTGCTTCATGCCGCGCTCGGTCGCCGTTTCGATGACCCTTTCGAGCACGGTCTTGTCGATATGCTGGGTGCGGAAGACGAGGTCGGACATCACCTGGTAGAGTGCGGCACCGGCGGCGGCTCTGCGCTTGCGGCCCTTCAGTTCGTCGGCGACCTTGAGCCTGACCGGCGGCAGTATGGTCACCTTGACCTTCGGGAACAGGCGACGGCGCACGTGCTGCGCCGTCAGCCGCGAGAAGGGGCTTTTCTCCAGCCCCTCGATACGGATCGGCACGACCATCGAGCCGGTCTTGTCGGCCACCATGGCGGCGCCGTCATAGACCTTCATCAGCCCGCCGGTGACGGTGATGCGGCCCTCGGGAAAGATGACCAGCGGATCGCCATTCTGCACGATCTTGATCAGCGTGCGCGTCGACATCGGCTTGGCCGGATTGAGCGGCAAGGCGCGGGTCAGTTTGAGGAACGGCTTCATCCACCAGGCCTGCGCGATGGTGTAGTCGATGGCGAAGACCGGCTCTTCATCGGTCAGCGTCAGCGCCAGCGGACCGTCGAGAAAGCTGACATGGTTGAGCGCCAGAATAGGCGCCGGACCCGCGGCCTTGAGGTTTTCCAGGCCCTCCACTTCCAGCCGATGGAAGGCGCGAAAGAGGATGGAGACGAAGTCGCGGAAGGCGTTGGTCGGCAGATATTTCAGCATCAGCCAGGCGGCCACCGCATTGAAGGCGGCAAGCCCGAACAACACGCTGGCAATAGAGACGCCAGCGGCCTGGACGGCGGCGACGAGGATGCCGCCCAGCGTCATGAAGCCGGCGTTGACGATGCTGACAGCGGCGACGACGCGGGCGCGGCGCGCCTCGGGCGACCAGGCCTGCACGGCAGCGAAGGTCGGCACGACCAGGAAGGCACTGGAAATGGCCATGCCGGCAAGGTCGATGGCAACGCGGATGGTGTTCGGCCCGGCGAAGAAGAGGCCAAGGGTTTCAGCCTTGGGCGAAGGCTGCATGCTCCAGATCGTCCAGGCAAGGTGCAAGCCGAACAGCGCCAGAAGCGCGGTGCCGACCGGCGCGGGAAGCAGCACCATGCGGCCCTGCGACATCCAGGCGGCGATCGCCGAGCCGATGGCAATGGAGACGGCGAACACCGCGAGATAGGCGGTGACCGCGATCTCGTTGCCGCCGAGCTGGTCCTCGATCAGCGTGGGCAGGATCGAAAGCACGATGGCGCCGATCAGCCAGAACCACGAGGTCATCAATCCGGCGCGCCAGATGCGCGTGTCGGTGCGCAATTCGCTGACCTGGCGCCATGTCGAGCGGAAGATGTTCCAGTCGATGACAAGGTTCGGCGCGGCTGAGCCGGTCGAGGGGATGGAGCGGCTGACGAACCAGCAGCCGACCGCAAGGATCATCATCATCGGGCCGAAAACGGCGACACCGATGCCGTCAGCGGAGACGACACCGCCCACGATCGTGCCGCCAAGGATGGCGGCGAAGGTCGCCGACTCGATCCAGGCGTTGGCGCGGGGCAATTCCTTGCGCTCGAGATGATCGGGCAGGATGCCGTATTTGATCGGCCCAAACAGTGCCGAGATGACGCCGAACATCAACAGCGCGGTCATCAGCACAGGAATGGAGGACAGCGCGATGCCGACGACCGCGACGGCAGCGGCGCCGATCTCGGCGAATTTCAGCCGGCGGGCAATGAGCGCCTTGTCGAAGCGGTCGGCGATCTCGCCGCCCAGCGCCGACAGGAACAGGAACGGCGCCATGAACACGGCGCCGGCCAGCGTGACCAGCGAGGCGGCCTGATCGGCAGCCAGTGTGAAGAGGATCAGGAACACCAGCGTGTTCTTGAGGAAATTGTCGTTGAAAGCGGACAGGAACTGCGTCCAGAAGAGCGGCGCGAAGCGCCGCGAAAGCATGAGATGCGTGTTCATGGCGTTGTCCCATTTGGCGGAACCACGCGGCGATGCTCCGGTGATCCCCGCGGGTTCATGCGCTGTTCCGATCGTTGTGATAGCCGTGAGCTGGTTAAGGTTCTTTACTGGGTCGGAAATCGCCGGTGGTCGCTGGTTCGTTCCGGCGCTGGTGAAGCTGGCCTGTGCGCGCCCGTGTCAAGCGGTTCCGACATCTACGCCTCCGTATGAACAATGTTCATGGCGCCAATGTAGCATAACTTGAACGATGTTCAAGGGCAAAAATGAACGATGTTCACAAAAGTGAGGAGAGGTTAACGAGTCAATCGCCAGGGCCTGGCTATCGTTCGCGGCCAGCCCCTGTCCAATGGGAATCTACAAGCTGCACCGACGCGCTTGATTCCCGGCTAGCGAGGAGCGCCTTCGTTCAGTGTCGCCACGGTCTTCAGCGCGCCGTCCAGCATGTCGCCCTTCTCGTCCTTGAGCGCCGCCTCGCGCAGGCGGCGGATCCAGTCGGCGGCGTCGTCCCTCCCCTTGAGCAGATCGAGCGCCGACAGCACGCGGTCGAATTTCGACTGGGCGCGCACATGCGTGTCGCTGTAGCCCTTGATCAGCCGGCGACAGTTGAGGATTTCGACCGCAAGCGCGTAGTCTGCCGGCACGTAACCAAGCGCCAGAGCGTACCAGCGGTCGAGATGCGTGGTCTCGACCTTGTGGCGCAGCAGGCGGCGGCGCCAGCGGCGCAGGCCGCCGATGAACCAGAGGGCTGCAAAACCGGCGAAGCTGTCGGTGCGGATGCGGCGGCCATGGTTGATGCGGCGATCGAGAAAGGCGGCCAGTTTCGGCCGGCTTTCGATGTAGCTGCCCAGCCCCGCCGGCAGCGTGCCGCAGAACTCCTCGATGCGCGGGTGGAAATATTCGGTCACCTGCAGGACCGAACCGTCCTTGACGCCAACCTCCTTGCGCACCCGCCTGTCGCGGGTCGAGCGCGTTTTCAGATCGGCGACGCGGATCATGTCGTCGTAGCACATGGCATTGGCCAGATGCTTGGCGGCGGCGATGGACAGCGCATAAGCGTGGCCGGCGCTGTCCAGCGCAACGGCGTTGTCCAGCCGGTCGAGATAGTCGCGCCCATAGGCGATGTCCTGATAGTCGACGACCTTTCTCAGGCCGCGAAGCGCCATGTCGCGCACGGCTACGGGCATCAGGTCGATGCGGGCGCGCTGGGCATGCCATCCCCGCAGCAGATTTTGCGGACCGCTCACACGCCCGGCACCCAAAGCGGATTCGACAATGGCTGGCTCCGCCGGTTTTGACGAAGGTGCTGCCGCCGTGCCGCGTGCGCGATCGAAGGCTGCGCCGAAGGCGGCAAGGCTGGCCTTCACGCCCCGCCCGCCGGCACCAATCGCCTGTTCGTAGCTCTCGCGCGTAAACGGCAGTGCGTCGGAGCCGGCCAGCGCGCCAAGCAGGCTGGCCGAGATCATCGAGCCGTTGTCGGCGGCGATCTTTTCCATGTCGAAAGCGATGAAGCGCTTCGACGCGGCCTCAGCCGTTGCGTGGACCTTGGACGACGAGGCGCGGCCGTCGCCCGGTTCGATCTTTTCCGAGACGGCGGCGATGCGATGCGATGAGGCGATCAGCGTCGTGCGGTTGGGGGTGACGAAGCCCCTGATGATGGCGCGGCCGGCCTCCATCAATTCGGCGGCGATCAGGATGTCGACATCGCCCTGCGAGGGTGACAGGGCGAAGACCGGCAGGCGGCCGGTGTCGCGGGCCATCTCGATATAATAGATGGTCGCGCCGGTGCGCTGGGCGACGCCGGCGACCGAAGTCGACTGTGCAACGTAACCATTGCGTTCGGCGACATCGGTGATCCAGTCGGCCAGCACGCCGCCGCCCTGGCCGCCGACGGCCAGCACGGCGAGCTTGATCACCGGCTCATCGGCGGCACCGGATCTGGGGTGCAAGGAGGGGACGGGCTCAAGCATCGGCGAATATCAGGCGCCGGTTTTCGCGACGCCTCTGCAGGAAGCCGATCGTCGCGCGACGAGCGGATTCCAGTAACCGGTCCCAGCGGCTCGGATTGTGCACGACATCGGCGCGGTAGAAGGACGGACAGAGGACGGCGGCGTCCGCCACCTCGCCGCAATTGCCGCAGCCGACGCAGTTCTGGTCGATCGACGCCACCGGATCGTCGCGCAGCGGGTCGTCAAGCGATTTCACCGACAGCGACGGACAGCCGGAAAGCCGCATGCAGGCATGGTCCCCGGTGCAGATGTCCTCGTCGACGCCGAACTTCGGTTTGACGACACGCTCGCCGCCCTTGATGGCCTTGTCGACCAGCGGCTTTTCGCGGCGCTGGCGATTGAGCATGCACTCCGACGAAGCGACGATGACTTTCGGGCCCTTCTCGTCCGTCGTCAGCGCCTCACGCAACGAGTCCTGCATCTTGCCGACATCGTAGGTGCGGTCGACATGGCGCAGCCATTTCACGCCCATGCCTTTCACCGCCTCGGTGATCGGATGCTTGGTCGACTTGGTCTTGTTGCCGGCGCGCGACGACAGGATGTCCTGCCCGCCAGTGGCGGCCGAATAGAAATTGTCGACAATGACGATGACGCCGTCATTCTTGTTGAACACCGCGTTGCCGATCGAGGAGGTCAGGCCGTTGTGCCAGAAGCCGCCGTCGCCGACGAAGGAGATCGAGCGGCGCTTGGCGTCGGGCGAATTGAACGCCGAGGCCGAGGCTGGCCCCAGCCCATAGCCCATCGTGGTGGCGCCGAGTTCGAAAGGCGGCATGATCGAAAACAGATGGCAGCCGATATCAGAGGCTATGTGGTGCTTGCCGAGTTCCTGTTCGACCAGCTTGGTCGCGGCAAAGATCGGCCGTTCCGGGCAGCCGATGCAGAAGCCGGGCGGGCGGCCCGGCACGACGTTGATCAGGTCAGCCGTGTCGACGCCGTCGCCGACCTTGTTGGGCGCGCGCACCTCGCCCGGCAAAAGATGCGGCGCCTCGGCGCGCAGGAAGGCGCCGATACCATCGAGCATGACCTGGCCGGTATATTCGCCGGCCATCGGCAGATGTTCCTTGCCGACCAGGCGCGTGCCGCGCCCGGCCTTGTGCAGCATGGCGGCAAAGGCCTGTTCGATATAGTTGGGCTGGCCTTCCTCGACCACCAGCACCGCCTGCTTGCCCTCGCAGAAGGCGAGGAACTCGTCGTCGATCAGCGGATAGACGGCGTTGAGCACGTAGAGCGGGACATCCGTGTCGCCATAGGTGTCGGCAAGGCCAAGCCGCTGCAGCGCACGGATGACCGAATTGTACATGCCGCCCTGCGTGACGATGCCGACCGAGCCGTGGTCCGAACCGAAGAACTCGTTGATCCTGTTCTTGGCGATGAAATCGACCGCCGCCGGCCAGCGCTTCGCCACCTTCTCCTTCTCGTGCAGGAAGGAGGCGGGCGGCAGCACGATGCGGCCGGTGTCGCGGCGCGGCGCTTCGAGCGCATCGGCGACAGTCATCGGCGGGCGCTTGTTGTCCTTGGCGATGAAATGGCCATGCACGTGGCAGCAGCGGATGCGCACCTGCAGCATGACCGGCGTGTTGGAGACTTCCGACAGCTCGAAACCATCCTCAACCGCCTTGACGATCGACGGCAGGTTCGGACGCGGGTCGAGCAGCCAGACCTGGCTCTTCATGGCGAAGGCATGGCTGCGCTCCTGCATGATCGAGGAGCCCTCGCCATAATCCTCGCCGACGATGATCAACGCGCCGCCGGTGACGCCGCCGGACGCGAGATTGGCCAACGCATCGGAAGCCACGTTGGTGCCGACGGTCGATTTGAAGGTCGCGGCACCGCGGATCGGATAATGGACCGAAGCGGCGAGCATGGCTGTGGCCGTGGCTTCCGAGGCGCTGGCCTCGAAGTGCACGCCGAGTTCGCCCAGAATGTCCTGCGCGTCGGCCAGCACATCCATCAGGTGGCTGATCGGAGCGCCTTGATAGCCGCCGACATAACCGACCCCGCATTGCAGCAGCGCCTTAGTGATGGCGAGGATGCCCTCTCCGGCGAATTCCTCGCCGGCGCCGAGCCTGAGCTTCTCGACTTCCTTGGCAAAAGACCGTTCGGCCATTTTTGGCCTCCTTCCATTGCCGCCGGCATCGGCGGCGCGTACATCTAGATGTCGTGCTTGCGAATGTTCTTCAGCATCTTCTGCAGCGTCGCGATGAGGGCGGCATATTCGGCATCGTCGACATCGTCGAACATCGCCTCGAACGCGTCATGCATGGCGGGCCAGGCGCGGGTGAACTCGGCGCGACCTTCGTCGGTCAGGAACACGTGGCGGATCCGGCTGTCGCTCACGCCCTGCTCACGCCGCACGAACCCTTGCCCCTCCAGCGTGTCCAACGTGCGGCTCAAGGTCGACTGCTCGATCACCGTATAGACCGAGAGGTCGTTGACAGTGACGCCGTCGGTGACCGACAGCACGGCCAACGTGCGCACCTGCGAAATGGTCAGGCCCTGCTTGCGAAAATCGTCACGCAAGGTGGCGTTGTAGCGGCCCATGATGCGGTTCATCAGATAGGGCGCGAATTGCTGCAGGCCGATCTGGCCGAGGGTCGAAATGCGCTGGCGTTTTTCGGCGACTTTCTGTTCCATCACAGCTTCCCCGCCAGCAGGAAACCGGAGCCGCCGCCGAGGCCAGCACCGGGATGGGTCGAAGCGCCGATATGATAGAGGCCCTTGATGCCGGTCTGGTGGTTGCGGCTGGTCTTGAACGGCCGCCACAGGAAGGCTTGGTCTATGGTCGAGGAACCGCCATAAGGGTCGCCGCCGACCAGGTTGATGTTTATCGCTTCGAGATCGGCCGGAGAATAGGCGCGGCGCGCGATCACGCTGTCCTTGAAGCCGTCGATATGGCTGGCGAGGACCGCTTCGGCGCGATCGGCATAGGCCTCGCGCAGGGCATCGGTCCATTGCCCGTCAGCGCGCGCCTGCAGCTTGCCGGCGGCATCGCCCTTGATGTGGCGGGGCGCCTCGGGCAGTTGCAGCCACAGGATCGCCTTGCCTTCCGGGCAGCGTGACGGGTCGAGCGCATGCGGCTGGCCGACACAGATGGTCGGCACCTCGGGGAGCATGCCGCGCGCCGCCTCGTTGCAGGCTTTCGAGACACCATCCAGTCCGGGCGTCAGATGCAGCAGCGCCACCTTGTCCAGGCCTTCGCCGCGCCAGGACGGCGGCTTGTCGAGGGCGTAGTGGATCTGGAAATTGCCTTTGCCGTAGCGGTATTTCTTCGTCGCCTCGGCATCGGCTTTGGGAGCATCCGTGCCGAGCAGGCGGCCATAGAGCTGTGTCGGCGTAACCGAGCAGATAACGCTCTTCTTCGCGTGGACGGTCTCGCCCGAAGCCAGGCGCACGCCGGTGGCGCGGCCGCCGGCCAGGAGGATGGAGGCAACGTCCGCTTCGGTGGAGATGACGCCGCCGCGCTCCTTGATGAGCGCCTCGAAAGCAGACAGCAGGTTCTGCGCCCCGCCCTTGACGATCGGCGCGCCGGCCGCCTCCAGCGCGAAGGCGATCACCTTGGCGATCTGGCCGGAAAAGGCGTCTTCCGGGCCAAGCCCGGCATGCAGCACCCACGGCGCCCAGAGCGCGCGGACGGTCTCGGACTGGTAGCCGCTTTCCAGCCAGCCGCGCGCCGGCACCAGCGCATCGCCAAGGAAGGCGGCAAGACCACGCGGGCTCCGCCGCCAGGCGTCGCCCGCCAGCAGCTTCGCGGTCGGATAAGACCACAGGCTGCCGCCGAGCAGGCCGAACAGCAGGCCGGCATTGCCTTCGATGCCGCCGACATCTTCCGCGTGGCGGTCACCGTCGCCGGCCGCGATCGCGTTGAGCGCGGCGATGTTGGCGGCGCGGTCGGTGCTGAGCACCGCATGGCTGCCGTCCGGGCGAAGCACGCCGGTCGGCGTGCCGGTATGGCAGAATTCCAGCCCGTGCCGGGCGAGGTCGGCGCCAAGTGCGGCGAAGGCCGGCGAGGTGATGAACAGCACGAAGGTCGTTGCCATCACATCATGGATGAAGCCAGGCGCGGTGATCTCCTCGGTGCGCATGCAGCCGCCAATGCGGTCGTTGCGCTCCAGCACGAGCACCTTGGCGCCCTTGCCGCCAAGCATCGCCGCGCAAACCAGCGCGTTGATGCCGCTGCCGACAATGATGTGGTCGGGCGCTTTCATTGGGGGTTGCTCGTGGGCAGCGGGTGGGCTTGCCGGGTCAGCGCCCTACGGCGCCCCCCTCTGTCCTGCCGGACATCTCCCCCACAAGGGGGGAGATCGGATGTCATCCCGGCTTTCGCCAATTTTCTATGTCGCAAGAAGGGAGCCGTCGCGGAAGCTGCCGATCTCCCCCCAAGTGGGGGAGATGCCCGGCAGGGCAGAGGGGGGCGCCGTAGAGCGCTAACGCCGCCATCCTGCCTCCCTATCGCCTCACCAAGCTGCATGATCTTCTCCCGAAGACCCACCTCGCTCTATTTTCCAACCACCAGCGCCAGTGCGCGGATCGGACTGCCGGTGCCGTGCTCGATCTTGAGCGGTGCCGCGATCAGGATCGCGCCTTTCGGCGGCAACTGGTCGAGGTTGCAGAGGCTGGCCAGGCCGTAGCGGTTGGCCTTGTGCATCAGCGTGTGCGCCGGGAATGGCGGCTCCATGCCGCCCGCCTTGCCGGCATCGGTGCCTATCGTCTCCGAGCCCCAGCCCTTGATGTCCTTGCTGATCAGGAACTGGATGGCTTCGGCCGTCGGGCCGGGCGTGTGCGGGCCGGTCTCGTTGGCGTTAAGGAACTCGGCTTCCGAACCGTTGCGCTTGTACCAGTCGGTGCGCATCACCACCCACTCGCCGGCGTTGATCGCGCCATGCTTGGCTTCCCATGCCTTGATGTGGTCGACGGTGAGCAGGAAATCATGGTCGGCGGCGGCCTCCTTCGAACAGTCGATGACATTGACCGGGCCGATGAAGTTCTGCGCCGGAATGGTGTCGGTGGCGCCGTCCGGATAATCCTTGCCGCTGATCCAATGCTGCGGGGCGTCGAAATGGGTGCCGGAATGCTCACCGAGCTTCAGCCAGTTCCACGCCCACCATGGGCCGTTCTTGTCATAGCGGGAGATCGAATGGATCTCGACCTTCGGCGTATCGACGGCAAGTTCCGGCGGCAGCTTGATCAGTGGTGTGTCCGGCCCGAGCGGCGCCGTCAGGTCGACCACCTTGATGGCGCCGGAAAGGAGTTGGCCGGCGACTTCGCCGAGAAGTTTTTGGGTGTCCATGGTCTCTGTTCCCTCTTGTCTGACATGATCAAGGCTCGTCTCGGCCCTTAATATCCTACTAGACGAAAACATATGCATCTGCAATTATCTTTAAGCATAAAGGAAACGGGAACGGGGCGTGAGCGAGTTCGACGCCATCTTTGTCGGGGCGGGCCACAACAGTCTGGCATGCGCCGCGCATCTGGCGCTCAAGGGCTGGAAAACCGGGGTTTTCGAGCGCAGCGCAACGATCGGCGGCGCGGTGCAAACCCGCGAATTCACGCTTCCGGGCTTCCGTCATGATTTCGGCGCCATGAATCTGAGCCTGTTCGCCGGCTCCGCCTTCCACCGGAAATATGCAAATGAATTGAAAGCGCAGGGGCTGGAATTCGCGCCGGCCGCCGATTGTTTCGCCAGCGCCTTTCCGGATGGGCGCTGGTTCGGGGTCAGCAACGATCTGGAAAAGACCGCCAGCCGCGTTGCCGCCTTTTCAGCCGCCGATGCCGCGACATGGCGCAGGCTGGTAGCCGCCTTCCCGGCCGAAGCCGGGCATTTGTTCAAGCTGCTGGGCTCGCCGATGAGCGCCCGTGCGCTTGCGGGCACCGCATGGAACCTGTGGCGCAAGAAAGGTGTTTCCGGCGCGCTTGATACCGGCCGGCTGCTGTTGTCCTCGCCGCGCGCCTGGCTGGAGGAGACTTTCGAGTCTCCGCATATCAGGGCGACGCTCGCCACCTGGGGCATGCATCTTGACTTCGCGCCCGACATCGCCGGCGGCGCGGTGTTTCCCTATCTGGAATCGATGGCCAACCAGAGTTTCGGCATGGTGCTGGGCAAGGGCGGCGCCGATACGATCATCCGGGCACTGGCCGGCATGGTGACATCAGCCGGTGGCAGGATCATTACCCGTGCCGATGTCGCCGAGATCACGGTTTCCGGCGGCAAGGCGACGGGCGTGCGGCTCGCTTCCGGCGAAACGCATACGGCGGCCAAGGCGGTCATTGCCGGTGTGGCGCCCAAGGCGCTGACCGACAAGCTGCTGCCTGGCGGTTCCGGCAACGCCGGCTTCGACACGGCGATGCAGAAATTCCGGCACGCGCCGGGCACGATGATGATCCACCTGGCGCTGGACGATCTGCCGGACTGGCGCGCCGGGGCAGAGTTGCGCCAGTTCGCCTATGTTCATCTGTCCCCCTCGCTCGACCAGATGTCGCGCACCTATCAGCAGGCGATGGCAGGCATGCTGCCGGACGAACCCGTGCTGGTCGTCGGCCAGCCGACCGCCATCGACCCATCGCGGGCGCCGCAGGGCAAGCATGTTCTGTGGATACAGGTGCGCATGCTGCCCGCCGAAATCGCGGGCGACGCCGCGGCCAAGATCGCGCCAGCACATTGGGACCAGGTCAAGGAAGCCTATGCCGAGCGCGTGCTCGACATTATCGAGACCTACGCGCCCGGCCTGCACGCAAAGATCCTTGGCCGCGCGGTGTTCTCGCCGATCGATCTCGAGCGTGAGAACCCGAACCTCGTCGGCGGTGACCAGGTCTGCGGCAGCCACCATCTGGCGCAGAATTTCCTGTTCCGCCCGGCGCGCGGCTATGCCGGCTGGAACACGCCGGTCGCCAACCTGCATCTCACCGGCGCCGCGACATGGCCGGGCGCCGGCACCGGTGCCGCCTCGGGCTTCATGCTCGCGCAACAGCTTGGCGGGAGGTAGGCCAGACGATTTCATGAGGGCGACGAGAGGCAAGGCGCTGCTGCCGACGAAGCCCGAACCAATGAACTGAAGACGCTGCGCGAAGACAAATAAACCAACAAGGGGAACGACCATGACAATCAACAGACGCGAATTACTGGGATACAGTGCCGCGGCACTTGGCGTGGCCGCCGTCGGCCTGCCAAAGATTGCCCAGGCCGCCGGCGAACTGACCATCGCCTACAATGTCAACCTGCCGTCCTGGGATCCGACCACCGGACCGTCGGCCGTCAACCCGACCATACAGGGCCTCTACCAATCGGTGTTCGACCAATTCATCCCGCAGAAGCCGGACCTGTCCTTCGCGCCCGGCCTGCTGACCGAATGGGGCTGGAGCGACGACCGCACTAAGATCATGATGACGGTGCGCGAAGGCGTGAAATGGCATGACGGCTCGCCCTTCACACCGGAAGACGTCGTCTGGTCGCTGCAGCGTGCGGGCGACGAAAAGACCGGCAACCCGATCCAGTTCGTCTGGAAGAACGTCAACAATTTCAAGATCGACGGCAACAAGATCACTGGCGACGTCGTGCAGTTCGATCCAGTCTATTTCAAGTGGATGTCGTTCCTGACCGGCTACATCATGCCCAAGGCCTATTACGAGAAGGTCGGCGCCGAAGGCTTCGAGAAGGCGCCGATCGGCACCGGCCCTTACATGGTGGAAAAATTCGAGCGCAACGCTTTCCTGCGGCTGAAGGCCAATCCCGACTATTGGGGCGGCAAGCCGGCCTTCGAGAATGTGACGATCAAGTTCGTCACCGATGCGGCAAGCCGGGTGGCCGAGATCGAATCCGGTTCCTCGCAGGTGACGCTCGAAATCCCCTATGAGGAGTATGACCGGCTGATCGCCAAGGACGGGCTTGCCGGCTCGATCAAGAATGTTTCCGACATCGGCATGATCTTCTTCAACGACATCGAAGCGATGCTGGACAAGAACGTGCGCCAGGCAGCCGTCATGGCGGTGGACAAGGAGCTTCTGGTCAAGCGGCTGCTGCGCGGCTATGGCCAGCCGATCGCCACGCTCGAAACGCCGGAATACGCGGCCTTCGATGCCTCGATCAAGGTGGAGCACAATCCTGAGAAGGCCAAGGAACTGCTGGCCGCCTCAGGCTATTCGCCGGAAAAGCCGGTCAAGTTCACCATCCAGACGACCAAGGGCTTCAAGCCCAAGGACTATGAGATGATCCAGGCGATCGTCGGCATGTGGCGCAAGGTCGGCATCGAGGCGACGATCGAGGTCTATGAGATCGCCAAGCACTACGAGCTGCGCGCCGCCGACAAGCTCGCGCCCGCGGCCTTCTACAATTGGGGCAACGCCATTGGCGATCCGACCACCTCGACCGGCTTTGCCATGTATGGGCCGAGCCCGCATTCGGTCTGGGACAGCCAGGACCTGATCGACATGATCAACCCGCTGTGGGGAGAAAAAGACGAGGCCAAGCGCATCGCCGGCTGGAAGGCGGTCGACAAATACATCGCCGAGCAGGCCTATGTGCTGCCGCTGATGCAGTACGCGCAGCCGATCGTGCATGCCAAGGGCGTCAAAGTCGTCCAGCACATCTCAGGCGCGCTGCTGCCGGCCTTGATGACCCCGGCCTGATATCGGCCTGGAATTGCCGCGCGCCGTCGCCAATGACGGCGCGCATTTTCCATCGGGCATACGAGCCCACGGGCTCCTGCAAAGATTTACATGCTCCTGCAACGATTCCTGATTCGTCTGCTGACGATGTTGATCACGCTGTTCGGCGTGGCCGTCGTCGTCTTTGTCGTCATCCGCGTCGCGCCCGGCGATCCGATCGCCATGATGCTGCCGCCCGGCGCCACCAATGACGACATCGCCCGACTGCGCGCGCTGTACGGGCTCGACAAGACGATCGTACAGCAGTTCTTCATCTGGCTGTCCGGTGTCGCCAGGGGCGATTTCGGAACCTCGATCTCGCTGCGGCAAGACGTGCTCGGCCTCGTCTTCAACCGGCTGCCGGCCACGCTGGAACTTGCCATCGTCGCTCTCGTCATGGCGGTGGCGATCGGCGGCACGACGGCGATACTCGGCGCGCGCGAACGCGGCACGGCGGTCGAGGCCGGCATCGATATTGCGAGCGGCGCCGCCCTTTCCATCCCCGACTTCCTCTGGGGCCTGGTGCTGATCCTGCTGTTCGGCGTGCTGGTGCCGATCTTCGACATTTCGGGCCGCGTGTCGCCGCAACTCGACCTGCCCTTCGTGACGCAGTTCTATTTCTTCGAGAGCCTGCTGCGACTGCGCTTCGACCTGACCTGGGATCTCTTGAAGCACATGCTGATGCCGGCCGTGGCTTTGGCGCTGCCGCTGGCGGCGATCATCTCGCAGCTTCTCAAACAGTCGCTGAAGGAAGTGCTCGACCTCGACTATGTCGTGCTGGCACGGGTCAAGGGCTTTTCGGAAACGCAGGTCATCCTGCTCGAGGCGCTGAAGAACGCCGCGCTGCCGACGCTGACCCTGATCGGCGTGCAATTCACCTTCCTCATCGGCGGCACGGTCATCGTCGAGCGGCTGTTCTCCTATGAGGGGCTCGGCAACATGGCGATCGATGCCGTCATCAACCGCGACCTGCCGCTGATCCAGGGCATCGTGCTGGTGTTCGCGCTGCTGTTCGTGCTGATCAACCTCGGCGTCGACATGATGTATGCGCTGCTCAATCCGAGGTTGCGCCATGGATGAGGCACGCATCTCGCGACGCGGACTGAGCCCGAGGCTGTGGCTTGCCGGCGGCTGGCTGCTGCTGGCACTGCTGGCCGCGATTTTCGCGCCGCTGGTGGCGCCGCAGGATCCGCTGGCGCAGGATTTGATGCTGGAGCGTCTGCCGCCGTTCTGGCTCGATGGCGCCGAGCCTGGCTATTGGCTTGGCACCGACAGCCTCGGCCGCGACCTGCTCTCGCGCCTGATTTTTGGTGGCCGCATCGCCTTCATCGTTGCTTTCGCGGCGGCCATCGCCGCCTGCGTCGTTGGCTCGATGCTGGGACTGATCGCGGGCTATTTCGGCGGCTGGGCGGATCGCATCATCTCGCGCATCGTTGACATCTGGATGGCGTTCCCGCCGGTGCTTTTCGCCATTCTGCTGGTCGCCGTGCTCGGTACCGGCTTGAACTCCGTCATTCTCGCCATCGCCATCATCGACTGGACGCGCTTCTGCCGGGTCATCCGCGCCGAAGCCATGGGCCAGTCGCGCATGGACTATGTCGAGAATGCCCGCATCGCCGGCTATGGCCGCATCGGCATCATGCTGCGCGAGGTGCTGCCCAACGTGGTGCCGTCGATCGTGGCGTTGCTGTCGCTGGAAATGGGCATCGCCGTCATCGTCGAGGCGATCCTGTCCTTCGTCAATCTGTCGATCTCGACCGACGACCCGACCTGGGGCGGCATCATCGCCGAAGGCCGGCTGTCGATCCATCAAGCCTGGTGGGTGCTGGTGTTTCCGCTGATCACGCTGATCCTCACTGTGCTGTCGTTCAGCCAGTTCGGCGAAGCACTGAAGACGCGTTTCGATCCGGTGCTGCGATGAGTGCCTGTCTCGATATCGCCAATCTGAGCGCGGTGCTGGCCAACGGCCAGCGCGTGCTGCGCTCTGTTTCGCTCACCGTGCAACCCGGCGAGGTGCGCGCGCTGGTCGGCGAAAGCGGCGCCGGCAAGACGATGATCGGCAAGGCGGTGCTGGGCGTCCTGCCGTCGAGCGTGCGCATCGTCGAAGGCGACATGAGGCTCGAGGGCGAAGACCTCGGCAAACTCCAGCCCAAGGCGCGGCGCACGCTGATCGGCGCACGCACGGCGCTGATCCCGCAGGACCCGCTGACCGCGCTCAACCCCTCGCGCCGCATCGGTCCGCAGATGACCGACCGGCTGGTGCGCATCCTGGGTTGGAGCGGCGACAAGGCGGACAAGCGTGTCAGGCAATTGCTGGACGAGGTACAGATCCGCGACCCGGACCGGGTGCTGAAGAGCTATCCGCACGAACTGTCCGGCGGCATGCGCCAACGCGTGCTGATTGCCGCCGCCTTTGCCGCCGAGCCACGGCTGATCGTCGCCGACGAGCCGACCACGGCACTCGATGTCACCGTGCAGAAGCAGATCCTTCGGCTGATCGCCGCGTTGCAGAGCGAGCACGGCACCGCGATCCTGTTCGTCACCCATGATCTTGGCGTCGTCGCCAAGATCAGCCAGAAAGTGTCGGTGCTCTATGCCGGCAAGGTGGTGGAAGAAGCCGAGACCGCTGATCTCTTCGCAGCACCCCGGCATCCGTACACCCGGGCGCTGATGGCTGCGACGCCACGCTACACCGACCCCTTCACCTCGCTGAAGCCGGTGGACGAGACGGTGCTGGCCGGACTTGCGGCCGAGATCGCGGTAGCCGACCAGGCATGGAGGCGCCCGCATGGCTGAGCCGCTGTTTTCCGTGCGCGGGCTGAAGGTCGCGCTGCCCGACATGACGCGCAAGCCGCTTGTCGGCCGCGCGCCGCTGGCCGAAATTCTGAAAGGCCTGGATTTCGACCTGCCAAAGGGCTCTGTCACCGGCATCGTCGGTGAATCCGGATCCGGCAAGTCGACGCTTGGTCGCGCTTTGGTCCGGCTGCTGGAGCCGAGTGCCGGCAGCATCCGTTTCGAGGGCCGCGACATCACCCAACTGCCGGAGGCGGCACTGCGGCCGCTGCGCCGCGACCTGCAGATGATCTTCCAGGATCCGATGTCATCGCTCAACCCGCGCCGCACCATTGCCAGCATCATCGCCGCACCGCTCAAGCAGAACGGGCTTGGCGACAATCTGAAATCCCGCGTCGCCGAGGCACTGCAACGCGTCGGCCTGCCGCAGAGCTTCGCCAGCCGCTACCGGCACCAGCTGTCGGGCGGCCAGCGCCAGCGCGTCGGCATTGCGCGCGCGCTGGCGCTGTCGCCGAAATTCGTGCTGGCCGACGAGATCGTCTCCGGGCTCGACGTCTCGACACAGGCGCAGATCCTCACCTTGCTGGAGAAGCTCGCGGCGGAGATGGGCCTGACGGTCGCCTTCATCAGCCACGACCTGTCGGTCATCCGGCGGCTCTGCCAACAGGTGATCGTCATGCGCGAGGGCAGCATCGTCGAGCAGAGCGCCACGGATGCGCTGTTCGACAATCCCAGGGAGACTTACACGCGAGACCTGCTTGCCGCCATTCCGCTTCCCGAGATCGACGCGGACTGGCTGCGGCCGCCCGCGAAGGCGCCGGCATAAGACTTTTCATCCCGCACGCCGAAGAGCGGGCCTCGGACGTGCATGGGGGCGAAATCAGCCCGCGAACGGAGGGTAACATGAACTACGCAACCCGCGGCACGATGCTCGCCGCGATCCTGCTCGGCTCAATGGGAGCTGCGGCGGCGGATACGATCCCTGGCATGCGCGGCCACGACCATACCGGCATCACGGTTCCCGACATGAAGCAGGCGGTCGACTTCTTCACCGAAGTCGTGGGCTGCAAGAAGGCGATGTCGTTCGGACCGTTCGCCGACGACAAGGGCACCTTCATGCAGGACCTCCTCGGCGTCGATCCGAAGGCTGTCATCGAGCAGGTCACCATGGTCCGCTGCGGCTATGGGTCGAACATCGAGCTGTTCAAATACACCGCGCCCGACCAGAAGGACCTGACACCGAAGAACAGCGACATTGGCGGCTTCCATATCGCCCTTTACGTCGACGACGTCGCCGCGGCCAAAGCCTATCTCGACGGCAAGGGCGTCAAGACGAGATTGGGGCCGCTGCCGGTGAAGGAAGGGCCCGCCGCCGGCCAGACCATCCTCTATTTCCAGGCGCCATGGGGCTTGCAACTGGAGGCGATCAGCTATCCCACTGGCATGGCCTATGAGAAGGGTGCCGAGACCGTGCTGTGGAGCCCGAAGAACCCTGAGAAATGATCTCCCGCGGCGCGCTTGCAGGGACGTCACGCAAGCGCGCCACGCAATCCCCGCCTAATCATTTCGACATAAAACTTTAAGCTTGAAATATCTGACCTCCGGCGCGATACTGAGGCATAGCAAGCGAAGAGGAGATCGCACAGATGAAGGTTGCGGTTCTCGGCGGCGGACCAGCCGGCCTCTACTTTGCCATTTCGATGAAACTGAGGGACGCCGCGCACAACGTGACGGTTTTCGAGCGCAACCGCGCCGACGATACGTTCGGCTGGGGCGTCGTGCTGTCGGCCGAGACGCTCGACAACCTTGCCAAGAATGACCCGGTCAGCGCGGTCTGGATCAAGAAGCATTTCGCCTATTGGGACGACATCGCCGTCATCCATGACGGCGTGCGCACGGTCTCGTCGGGCCACGGCTTCTGCGGCATCGGCCGCAAGCGCCTGCTGGTGCTCTTGCAGCGGCGCGCGCGCGAACTCGGCGTCAAGCTGATGTTCGAAGCCGACATTGCCGACCCAAAACCCTATATGGACACGCATGATCTGGTCGTCGCCGCCGACGGGCTGAACTCCAGAGCGCGCAACACCTTCGTCGACATCTTCAAGCCCGACATCGACACGCGCAAATGCAAGTTCGTCTGGCTCGGCACCAACCAGAAATTCGACGACGCCTTCACCTTCATCTTCGAAAAGACCGAGCATGGCTGGGTGTGGGCGCACGCCTACCAGTTCGACAGCGAGACCGCGACCTTCATCGTCGAGTGCAGCGAACAGACCTGGGCCGCCTTCGGCTTCGGCGCGATGTCGCAGCAGGAGTCGATCGCGGTCTGCGAGCGCATCTTCGCCAAACATCTTGGCGGCCATGCGCTGATGACCAACGCCAACCACATCAGGGGCTCGGCTTGGATCAATTTCCCGCGCGTGCTGTGCGAGCGCTGGTCCTACAAGAATCTGGCGCTGATGGGCGACGCCGCGGCCTCGGCGCATTTCTCGATCGGCTCCGGCACCAAACTCGCCCTGGAAAGCGCGGTGGCGCTGGCCGACTATGTCGAGACCGAACCGGACCTCGAGGCCGCGTTCGGCAAGTATGAGGACGCTCGCCGCACCGAGGTGCTGAAGCTGCAATCGGCGGCGCGCAATTCTCTGGAATGGTTCGAGGAGGTCGAGCGCTATCTCGGCCTCGATCCGGTGCAGTTCAACTATTCGCTCTTGACCCGTTCGCAACGCATCAGCCACGAGAATTTGCGGCTGCGCGATGCCGAATGGCTGGGCGGCGCGGAAGAGTGGTTTCAGCGCCAGGCCGGCGCTGGCGGCAACAGGCTGCGCCGGGCGCCGATGTTCGCCCCCTTCAAGCTGCGCGACATGGCCCTCAACAACCGGGTCGTCGTTTCGCCGATGGCGCAGTACAAGGCCGTCGACGGCTGCCCGACCGACTGGCATTTCACCCACTACGCCGAGCGCGCCAAGGGCGGCGCCGGGCTTGTCTATATCGAGATGACCTGCGTCAGCCCGGAAGGGCGGATCACGCCTGGCTGCCCCGGCTTCTACGCGCCCGAACATGAGGTGGCGTGGAGGCGGCTGGTCGATTTCGTCCATACCGAAACCGAAGCGAAGATCTGCGCCCAGATCGGCCATTCCGGCGCCAAGGGTTCGACCCGTGTCGGCTGGGAAGGCACCGACGTGCCGCTCGCCTCCGGCAATTGGCCTGTCATGGCGGCCTCGGCGATTGCCTGGTCGCCGCAGAACCAGGTTCCGAAGGCCATGGATCGCGCCGACATGGACAGAGTGCGCGACGAGTTCGTCGCCTCGGCCGAAATGGCCGATCGCTGCGGCTTCGACATGCTCGAAATCCACGCCGCGCACGGCTACCTCCTGTCGTCTTTCATCACGCCGGTCACCAACCGGCGCACGGACGCCTATGGCGGTTCGCTGGAAAACCGCATGCGCTATCCCCTGGAAATCTTCCGTGCGGTGCGCGCCGCCTGGCCGGCGGGAAAACCGATCTCGGTGCGCATTTCGGCCAATGACTGGGTCGGGATCGAAGGCGTGACGCCGGCCGACGCCGTCGAGATCGCGCGCATGCTGCATGAGGCGGGCGTCGACATATGCGACGTCTCGGCCGGCCAGACCTCGGCCCTGGCAAAGCCGGTCTACGGACGCATGTTCCAGACACCGTTTTCGGACCGCATCCGCAACGAAGTCGGCATGGCGACGATGGCTGTCGGCAACATCTACGAGCCAGACCATGTCAATTCGATCCTGATGGCCGGCCGCGCCGATCTGGTCGCGCTGGCACGGCCGCATCTCGCCGATCCCTACTGGACGCTGCATGCGGCGGTGACGCTCGGCGACCGTGGCGTCAAATGGCCGGATCCCTATCTGCCCGGACGCGACCAGATCTACAGGCTGGCCGAGCGCGATGCCGCGGCGGGGCTGAAAGTATGACAGCGGCGGCCACGATTCCCGGCAAGCACGCGCTGGTCACCGGCGGTGGTTCCGGCGTTGGCCGGGCCATCGCGCTGGCGCTGGCCGAGGCTGGTGTCGACGTGACCATATGTGGGCGTCGCGAAGCAGAACTCGCTAAGGTTGCCAGCGAAAACGACCGCATCCATGGCATTGCCGCCGACGTCACCAATGAGGCGGCGATGGCCGCGCTCTACACACAGGCCGAGGCCGCGCGCGGACCGTTCGACATCGTCGTCGCCAATGCCGGCATGGCCGGCAGCACGCCGGCGCACAAGACGACGCTTGCCGACTGGCAGCGGACGCTCGACGTCAATTTGACCGGAGCCTTCCTGACGGTGAAGCCGGCGCTGGCCGGCATGGCCGCGCGCAAGGCAGGCCGCATCGTCTTCATCGCCTCGACCGCCGGTCTGAAAGGCTACGCCTATGTCGCGCCCTATGTAGCGGCCAAGCATGGCGTCGTCGGTCTGATGCGGGCGCTTGCCGCCGAGACGGCGAAATCCGGCGTCACCGTCAATGCGGTGTGTCCTGGCTTCGTCGAGACCGACATGCTGGAGGAGTCCATCCAGCGCATCGTCGAAAAGACCGGACGCTCGGCTGACGAGGCACGGGCGAGCCTGGCCTCGACCAATCCGCAGGGCCGTTTCATCCAGCCTCAGGAAGTAGCCGCCGCCGTGCTCTGGCTGTGCGGCAATGCTGCGGCGTCGATCACCGGACAGGCGATTTCGATCTCGGGAGGTGAAACATGGTAGCCGGCCCCCTGCCCGTGCCATCGGGACCCGGCAAGGACCGGCTGCGTCTTTGGATCAGGCTGCTGCGCGCCTCGCGCACGATCGAGGCCGAGTTGCGCGAGCGGCTGAAGAAGGAATTCGATACGACGCTGCCGCGCTTCGACGTCATGGCAGCACTCTACCGGGCGCCGGAAGGCATGCTGATGAGCGACCTCTCGCGCTTCCTGCTGGTCTCCAACGGCAATGTCACCGGCATCGTCGACCGTCTGGTTTCCGAAGGACTGGTGGCGCGTGCACGCCGCAATGGCGACCGCCGCACCTCGATGGTGCGGTTGACCGAGGAGGGCACCAAGTCCTTTGCCACCATCGCCGCCGCGCATGAGGGCTGGATCGGTGAATTGCTGGGCAAGGTCAGCGAGGAGGATGCCCGCCGGCTGACCGGCATGCTGACCTCGTTCCGCAGCAACTGGGAGGGACGCGAATGACTGCAATGGCCGGCCGCAAGCCGAAGCATTTCCTGTGGGAGGTCGAGGGCCGGATCGCCAAGGTCCGGCTCGACCGGCCTGAGCGCAAGAACCCGCTGACCTTCGACAGCTATGCCGAGTTGCGCGACACGTTCCGCGATCTTGTCTATGCCGACGATGTCGACGCCGTGGTGTTCCTGTCCAATGGCGGCAATTTCTGCTCCGGCGGCGATGTCCACGACATCATCGGTCCGCTGGTCAAGATGGACATGAAGCAGCTCCTCGCCTTCACCCGCATGACCGGCGATTTCGTCAAGGCGATGCTGAATTGCGGCAAGCCGATCATCGCGGCGGTTGACGGTGTCGCGGTCGGCGCCGGCGCCATCATCGCGATGAGTTCCGACATCCGCATCGCCACGCCGGAGGCCAAGACCGCCTTCCTGTTCACACGCGTGGGCCTGGCCGGCTGCGACATGGGCGCCTGCGCGATCCTGCCGCGCATCATCGGCCAGGGCCGCGCCGCCGAACTGCTCTACACCGGCCGAACCATGACGGCGGCGGAAGGCGAGCGCTGGGGCTTCTACAACAGGCTGGTCGATGCGGCGGCTCTCGAGGCCGATGCGCTGGAGATGGCGACCCGCATCGTATCGGGCCCGACCTTCGCCCACGGCATCACCAAGACGCAGCTCAACCAGGAATGGTCGATGGGCCTCGACCAGGCGATCGAGGCGGAAGCGCAGGCGCAGGCGATCTGCATGCAGACCCGCGATTTCGAGCGGGCGTATCGGGCTTTTGTGGCCAAGGAAAAGCCGGTGTTCGAGGGGAATTGAGGATGTTTTCTTCGCCAGAGAAGGACATGCCGGCGGGACAGCGCCCCTCTCTGTCCTGCCGGACATCTCCCCCACTTGGGGGGAGATTGGCTGTCATCACCGCTTTCGCCAATTTTCAACGTCGCAAGGACGAGCGGGGCGTCGAAACCGCCAATCTCCCCCCTTGTGGGGGAGATGTCCGGCAGGACAGAGGGGGGCGCCGTAGAGCGCAAACCTCGCAGAGCTGCGGAGGCAACCATGCCTGACCGTTCCTTTCTCAACTGGCCGTTCTTCGAAGACCGCCATCGCGAGCTCGCAGAACAACTCGACGCCTGGTGCGCCAAGAACCTCCCCGTCGATCATCGTGACATCGACGCTGCCTGCCGCGAGCTGGTGGCCATGCTTGGCCGCGATGGCTGGCTGAAGCCGACGGCTGTCGACACTGACAATCCGGGCCCGCTCGACGTGCGTTCCTTGTGCATCACGCGCGAGACGCTGGCGCGCCATGACGGGCTGGCCGATTTCGCTTTCGCCATGCAGGGGCTCGGCACCGGTGCGCTCAGCCTGTTCGGAACGGCTGACCAACGGCAATGGCTGGCTAAGACGCGCGCCGGCAAGGCGATCTCCGCCTTCGCCCTGTCGGAGCCGCGCTCCGGATCCGATGTCGCCAACACGGAAATGACGGCGACCCGCCATGGCGACAGCTATGTTCTCACCGGCGAAAAAACCTGGATTTCGAATGGCGGCATCGCCGATTTCTATGTCGTCTTTGCCCGCACCGGCGAAGCGCCGGGCGCCAAGGGCCTCTCGGCCTTCATCGTGCCGGGCGATGCCAAGGGCCTCGACATTGCCGAGCGGCTGGAAGTAATTGCGCCGCATCCGCTGGCGCGTTTGTCGTTCGACGAGGTTCGTGTTCCCACCTCGGCGCTGATCGGCAGGCCGGGCGACGGCTTTCGCATCGCCATGTCGGTGCTCGACGTGTTCCGCTCGACGGTCGGTGCGGCAGCGCTCGGCTTTGCCCGCCGGGCGCTCGATGAAAGCATCAACAGAGTGGCCGAGCGCAAGCTGTTCGGCGCGCCGATGGCCGAGTTGCAGATGGTGCAGGGCCATATCGCCGACATGGCCCTCGACGTCGATGCGGCGGCGCTGCTGGTCTACCGCGCCGCCTGGACCAAGGACATGGGCGCCGCCCGCGTCACCCGAGAGGCGGCGATGGCCAAGCTGTTCGCCACAGACAAGGCGCAGGAGGTGATCGACAAAGCGGTGCAACTGCATGGCGGCGACGGTGTCCGCAAAGGCCACATCGTCGAGAGCCTGTATCGCGAAATCCGCGCGCTGCGCATCTATGAGGGCGCTTCGGACGTGCAGAAGGTGGTGATCGCGCGGCAAGTGATGGGCGCGGCCTGAACGGGTCGTGACCACGGACTGAATTGTTTTCGACACGGATATTGCGGACCCGATATTGGATAGCGGAGAGACGACATGCACGAGATCCTGCAGCCGGAAGGCTGGGCAAAACCCGTCGGCTACGCCAACGGCGTGGCGGCGCGCGGCAAGCTCGTCTTCGTCGGCGGCCAGGTCGGCTGGAACGGGCAATGCCAGTTCGAGACCGACGATTTCGCCGGCCAGGTGCGGCAGACCCTCCAGAACATCGTCGCGGTGCTGGCCGAGGCCGGCGCGGAGCCACGGCACATCACCTCGATGACCTGGTATTTCACCGACAAGGCCGAGTATCTCGGCAATCTCAAGGGGATTGGCGAGGCCTATCGCGAAGTGATCGGCCGGCATTTTCCGGCAATGGCCGCCATGCAGGTGGTGGCGCTGGTGGAGGACCGCGCCAAGGTGGAGATCCAGGCCACCGCCGTTATTCCGGAGTAAAGAATTCGCATCCCCGGAATATCTTATTCGCGAAGGCCGGCTTGCCTGAGCAGCGGCAGCACGTGGTCGCAGAAGTAAGGCAGCTCCTGAGTGTAGTTGACGAAGGACAGGGCGATGCCCTGATAGCCGTGCGCGGCAATGGCGGCCATGTCGGCGGCAATCGTTTGCGGCGTTCCAACCAGCGGATAGGTGCCGGCGCCGCCGGCAAAACGCTGCCGGTATGCGTCATAGGCATGCGGGTCATGGGATTGCGAGAATTCCTTCTTGCCGGCCATATGCGCATCGACCGCCTCGTGATCCGCCAGATCGACGGCATAGCGCCTGTAATAGGCCTGCGCCTCTTCCATGGTCGGGCGGCAGACGACATGTGCCACGGTGTAGACGCCGACCTCCCGGCCAACCTTGTCGGCCCGCTCGCTGATGTCGGCGACATGCTTGCCGGCGTCGGCCATTTCGGAGAAGGTCGTAAACAGATAATCGCATCTGGCGGCGGCGAAATCGCGGCCCGGGCCGCCGAAAGCGGCGTTCATGGTCACCGGGCGCGGAAGCTGCAGGCTGGCCGGCCGGCTGACCGCCTCCTTGAGGTGATAATAGGTGCCTTGATACTCGAGCGGCTCCGCCGACGCGTAGAGCTTCTCCAGAATTTCGATCCATTCGGCCGCCTGGTCGTAACCCTTCTCGACCAGCGGTGTGCCGAACATGCCGAATTCCTTCGGGTTCCAGCCGCAGACGATGTTCAAACCGGCACGGCCCTGGCTGATGTGGTCGACGGTCGCCAGCGCCTTGGCGGCATAGAGCGGGTGCACAAGCGGCACGTGCACGGTCATGAACAGGCCGATACGGTCGGTGGCCACGCTGAGCGCCGCCGCCCAGGTGAAGTTCTCGAACGACGATTCACGCACCTTGTTGCGGCCGCCAAAGCCACGCCAGCGTGCGATCGGCAACATGAACTCCAGCCCGGCGCGGTCGGCGATCTGGGCGGCCGTCAGATTGTCCTGCCAGCTCGCCGTCCAGCGCTCCGGCACATCCGATATGGCAAGACCGCCATCGGCGTTGGTCGAGAAGACGCCAAGCTTGAGTTTGTTGGAGCCGTGCAACGGATGTGCTTTGATCATCTCGGGAACTCGCGGGCGGGAGGCCGTAGGCTAGGCCCGCGCGAAAATATTTCAAGCCTGAAATAGCTTCGCGTCGCACTGGTTTGCCGATATGAACTTGGCGGGATGAGAGAAGGGATCGGCATGAACGAGTTCCGCCAGAAATGCATCGGCAAGACCAGCCTCGTCGGGTCCTTCTGCGCCATTCCGCATCCCGTCGCGGTCGAGGTGATGGCGCTGTCCGGCCTCGACTTCCTCTGCATCGACTGGGAGCACGCGCAGATCTCGCGCGACATCGTCGAAACGATGATACGCGCAGCCGATGTCCACCGTGTGCCGGCGATGGTGCGCGTTCCCGGCCATGCGCCCGAAGCCATCCAGGCGGCATTGGACAGCGGCGCGCAAGGCGTGCTGGTGCCACGCGTCTCGACACCGGCCCAAGCTGCGATGGCGGTGACGGCATCGCGTTATCCGCCGCTGGGCGAACGCGGCGTTGGACCCGGCCGCGCTGCCGGTTATGGCTATCGCATTCCCGAATATCTGGCCGGCGCCAATGACAGGATCGTCGTGGCGGTCCAGGTCGAAACCGCCGAGGGGTTGGCCAACATCGAGGCGATCGCCGTTGTCGACGGCGTCGACGTGATCTTCGTCGGCCCCGGCGATCTCTCCGTGTCGATCGATGCGATCGGACCGAAGGGCGCCGACAAGCTCGCGGATGCGATCCGCAGGATCATCGGCGTGACGATCGCGCACGGCAAGGCCTCCGGCATATTTTGCGCCAGCCCGCAAACCGTCGGCCAATGGGCAGCCGTCGGCGCCAGCTTTTTCGTGCTGGCCAGCGACACGATGTTTCTCGGTGCGGGCGGCGCGGCCAATTATGCCGCCGCCCGGGCGGAACTGGCGCGGGAAGACCCGCGCTAGCGCCCAGTCGAGCAGCAACCCGGGAAACTTTTTTAAGCTTAAAACTTTTACCTTGAAAAGCGCCGCACTTTGGATAAGCATTCAAGATCGATGGCGACTGTCGGGCTGGAGGGTTTCCGGGCAGCTCATCGCGGGTGCTCCGGGTTGGAGGGGTTTCAGTCCTTTGTCGTTTGTGCTGCCCCAGTCATCGTCCAGCGCGCGCTGTGCCTTCGATCGCGTTCGCGCCCGGATCCGCGACCTGCATACCGAGACCAACCTTGCCGTGCCTGCGCGTGAAGGCGACCGCGACCAGATCGCGGCCACGGCCGAGCGCATGCTCGCCACATGAATTGACGCCCCGCTGGGAGGCGGGACGGCAACAAACCGTGCGGGGCAGCCCGCCCGATCAACAACCAGAGGGAATACCCCAGAGGGACCACCAATGAAGCTCAACCGTCGCAATCTCATCCTTTTCGCCGCGGCAATCGGCATCGCCGCTGGGCCGGCAACCGCCTTCGCCGCCGATGTGCTCAATGTCGGCGCCTACCCGACCAACCCGCCCTTCGAATACAAGAACGAGAGCGGCACCTTCGAAGGTTTTGAGGTCGACATCGTCAACGAGGCGGCCAAGCGCGTCGGCATGACAACCGACATCGCCGACCTCGGCTTCCAGGCACTGTTCGCCGCGACCACCTCGAAGCGTATCGACGTCGCCATCTCGTCGATCACGATCACGCCGGAGCGGCTGAAGTCGCAGTCCTTCACCCAGCCCTATTATGATTCCGACATGGGCATCGCCACCAAGACCGACAGCGCGGTCAACGCCGAGGCAGACCTCAAGGGCAAGATCGTTGGCGTGCTCTCCGGCTCGACCGGCGAGACCTGGGTCAAGGCGCACCAGGAAGCCGACGGCTTCAGCGACGTGAAGGGCTATGACACGCAGCAGAACCTGCTGCTCGACCTCAGCGCCGGCCGCATCGACGCCGCCGTCAGCGACATTCCCGGCATGGAATATTCCTTCACCAAGATGAAGGACCTGAAGGTCAAGCAGCGCATCAAGACCGGCGAGCAGTACGGCCTGATGATGACAAAGGATCATCCGCTGCTCGGCAAGCTCAACGACGCGCTGACGGCGATGAAGAAGGACGGCACGCTGGCCGCGATCCACAAGAAGTGGTTCGGCAGCGACGCCCCGACCGATTCCTCGACCGTCAAGGAAATGCCGCTGCCCAAGGCCTGAGCTGCGGCCGACAGGACGGAAGGCGTGCCGGCTCCAAAAAGGGTCGGCACGTCCCGTTTTCACGCATAACCTTCCCGGGACCAGCATCCGTTCGGCAGAGCCGATCTTGATGTTCCGGGTCGGGCTCTGGCGTCAGATGACGCAACACCGTTCGGGAATGCTCTGATGTCGCTGATCGACACTTTCTTCAACGCCGACGTCATCGCGTCGAGCCTGCCGGCACTGCTGCGCGGCTTCCTGAACACGCTGCTGCTTGGCCTGCTCAGCATCGGTATCGGCATTCCCATCGGCCTGGTGATCAGCCTGTTGCGGCTCTATGCGCCGAAGCCGCTGCGCTGGCTGGCGGTCGGCTACACCGACATCTTCCGCGCCTTGCCGGTGCTGGTCGTGCTGATCCTGATCTACTACGCGCTGCCGTTCCTCGGCATACGCCTGTCGTCCTGGGCGTCGGCAGTGACCGCGTTCGCCATCATCATGTCGGCCTATTCGGCCGAAGTGTTTCGCTCCGGCATAGAGAGCATTCCGCGCGGCCAGTTCGAGGCCTCGCAGGCGCTTGGCCTGCCGTTCCTTTTGACCTTGCGCAAGGTGGTGCTGCCGCAGGCGGTGCGCGTCGTCATCCCGCCGATGACCAGCAACTGCGTCTCGATGTTCAAGGACACTTCGCTGGCCTCCACCGTGGCCCTGCCGGAACTGCTCAAGGAAGCGACCAACGCACAGTCGCTCTACGCCAACCCCTCGCCGCTGATCGGCGCCGCACTGGTCTATCTCATCTTCCTTTGGCCGATGGTTCGTCTCGTCAGCCTGCTTGAAGCCCGCTTCAAGGACGAGAAGGCCCGCTAGCCACCTACCACCCCGCAAGCACTTCGCAGGAGATACAATTGAGCAATCCCCAGGCCACTGGCGGCTTCCCCGTCGACACCATCCGCGCCATGTTCCCCGCCCTGCAGCGAGCCGGCGATTTCATCTTCATGGACAATGCCGCCGGGGCACAGATTCCGCAGAGCGTGCTCGACGCGGTGACCAACCACTTGGTCTCGCACAATGTGCAGCGCGGCGGCCGCTATGGCCGCAGCGTCACCGTCGATCAGTCGGTCGCCGATGCTCGGACAAGCGTCGCCCTGCTGATCAATGCCTACAGCCCGGCGGAAATCTGCTTCGGGATGAACGCCACCTCCTTCATCCGCCTGGTCAGCCTCGGCATCGGCCAGATGCTTTCCGAGCGTGATGAGATCGTCGTCACCGACATGGACCATGATGCCAACATCGCCACCTGGCTGGCGCTGGAATCCGCCGGCGCCAAGTTCAAATGGTGGCGCATGCGCGAGGATGGCAATCTGCATGTCGACGATCTCAAGCCATTGGTTTCGGACCGCACTCGGCTGGTCGCCTGCACGGTGACGGCGCACTCGATCGGCTCGATCGTCGATGTCGCCTCGGTCGCTGACATCGCGCATAGGGTTGGCGCCGAAGTGTTCCTCGATTGCGTGCATTACGGACCGCACGGGCTGATCGACGTGCAGGCCTGGGATTGCGATTATCTCGTTTGTTCCGGCTACAAGAATTTCTCGCCGCATATGGGTTTCCTCTGGGGCCGCTTCGAGACGCTGAAACGCCTGCCGACCTTCCGCGAGGATTTCATCCCGGACGAGCCGCCCTACAAGGTCGAGGCCGGCACATTCATCTACGAGAACGTGTCGGGCATGGATGCCGCCGTGCAGTATCTTGAACTGATCGGCCGCAATCTCGCCCCCTCCAACAACCGCTCGCGGCGCGACAACATCGTCGCCGGCATGGGCGCCATCCGCGACTATGAGTTGCTGCTGGCGCGCGAGATGATGGGCGTGCTGAAGGCCTGCGGCGCGACCATCTACGGTGTCGCCGACGAGGCCCGCCTCAACGAGCGCGTGCCGACCTTCTGCTTCAACATCGGCAAGCTGTCGCCGCAGCGCATCGTCGAGGAAATGGCCGATATGCAGATCGGCATCCGCGACGGCCATATGTATGCGCCCCGCCTGATGAAACGCCTCAACCTGCCGATGGACAGCGGCGCCATCCGCGCCTCGCTGGTGCACTACAACACGGTCGAGGAGATCCACAAATTCGGCGAGGCGCTGCGCGCTATCATCGCCAAGCTGTCGTAGCCGGATGGGCCGTGCCTGACCTCTGGTCAGGCCGCCTTCTTCTTCGCCAGCCTCGCCTTGATGCTTGCCACGTCGGCGCGCGGCGTCGCGGCAAACAGCGTCCTGGTGTAGCTGTGCTTGGGGTCCGAAAAGACCTCGTCGCGCGAGCCGTATTCGACGGCCTCGCCGAAATACATCACCATCACATCGTCGGCGATGTAGCGCACCACCGACAGGTCGTGGCTGATGAAGACATAGGTCAGCTGGAACTCGTCCTGCAGGTCGGCGAGCAGGTTGAGCACCTGCGCCTGAACCGAGAGGTCAAGCGCCGAAACCGGCTCGTCCAGCACCAGCAGGCTGGGGTTCAGCATCAGCGCGCGGGCGATGGCGATGCGTTGGCGCTGACCGCCCGAGAACATGTGCGGATAGCGGTTGTAGTGTTCGTGGCCGAGGCCGACCTTCTTCAGCATCTTCATGGCGAGGTCGCGCCGTTCGGCCGCTGGCTTGTCGGTGTTGATGAGCAGCGGCTCGCCCAGCACGTCGCCGATCTTCTGGCGCGGATTGAGCGATCCGTAGGGATTCTGGAAGACGATCTGCACCTTGCGGCGCATTTCCTTGGTCAATCCGCCTTTGGCGATATCGACCTTGTTGCCGTCGATGAACAGCTCGCCCGACGTCGCGGGATCGATCAAGGTGATGATGCGGGCGAGCGTGGACTTGCCACAGCCGCTTTCGCCGACGATGGCGAGCGTCTTGCCCTTGTCCACGGTGAAGGAGACGCCCTTGACCGCATGCACGGTGCGAGGCCCGGTGAACAGGCCACCGCCGATATGATAGTCGCGAACGATGTTCTTGCCTTCGAGGACCGTGGTGCTCATGCGGAGGCTCCCGCTACCGAGGGGGCAGGCTCGAACAGCATGTCGGAAACGGTCGGCAGCCGGTCGCCGACGGCATTTTCCGGCAACGCCGAGAGCAGCGCGCGCGTGTAATTGCTCTTGGGCGATTCAAACAGCGACAACACGTCGGCCTCTTCCATCTTGCGGCCCTTGTACTGGACGATGACGCGGTCGGCGGTCTCGGCCACCACGCCCATATTGTGGGTGATCATGATCAGGCCCATGCCGTATTTGGCCTGCAGCGAGACGAGCAGATCGAGGATCTGCTTCTGGATGGTGACGTCCAGCGCGGTCGTCGGCTCGTCGGCGATCAAAAGCTTCGGATTGCAGGCAATCGCGATCGCGATCATGACGCGCTGGCACTGGCCGCCCGACATCTGGTGCGGAAACGAACTCAGCCGTTCTTCCGGATCGGCAATGCCGACCAGCTTCATCAGCTCGATGGCGCGTGCCCGGCGCTGGGCACGATCCATGCCCATGTGGAAACGCAGCACCTCCTCGATCTGGAAACCGACCGTGAAGCACGGGTTGAGGCTGGCGATCGGCTCCTGGAAGATCATAGAAATGTCCTTGCCGACGATCTTGCGGCGTTCGGACGGGCTGAGCTTCAACAGGTCGACGCCGTCGAAGGCCATGCGGTCGGCCTTGACCGTCGCGGTGTTGGGCAACAGCCCCATGACCGCCAGCATCGACACCGACTTGCCGGAACCGGACTCGCCGACGATCGCCAGCACCTCACGCGGCTCGATCGAAAGGTCGATGCCTTGCACGGCCATGAACGGCCCGGCGGCGGTGTCGAAGGAAACGGTGAGGTTCTTGATCTCGAGCAGCGACATGCTCACGACCTCTTCAGCTTGGGGTCGAGGGCGTCGCGCAGGCCGTCGCCGATCAGGTTGATGGCAAAGACGGTGATCAGAATGGCAAGGCCGGGGAAGGTCACCACCCACCAGGCTCGCAGGATGAATTCGCGCGCTTCGGCGAGCATCGTGCCCCATTCGGGTGTCGGCGGCTGCGCGCCCATGCCGAGGAAGCCAAGGGCGGCGGCCTCGAGGATGGCGTTGGAGAAGGACAGCGTCGCCTGCACGATCAGCGGGGCGATGCAGTTGGGCAGGATGGTGACCAGCATCAGCCTGAGATGGCTGGCGCCGGCGACCTTGGCCGAGACCACATATTCGCGGGTCTTTTCCGCCATCACCGCGGCGCGGGTGAGCCGGGCGAAATGCGGCTGCAGCACGAAGGCGATGGCGATCATGGCGTTGACGAGGCCGGGGCCGAGCACCGCGACCAGCACCAGCGCCAACAGCAGCGATGGGAAGGCCAGGATGATGTCCATGATGCGCATGATCAGCGTGTCGACCCAGCCACGGCAGTAGCCGGCGAGCAGGCCGAGGATGACGCCGGAGATCAGCGCCGTGGTGACGACGACGAAACCGATGGCGAGCGAAAAGCGCGAGCCATAGATCAGGCGCGACAGCATATCGCGGCCGACGGCGTCGGTGCCGAGCAGGAACTGCGCGTTGCCGCCCGCCTGCCAGGCCGGCGGCGTCAGGAAGAAGTCGCGGAACTGATCGTCAGGCGAATGCGGTGCGAGCAGCGGCGCGAAGATGGCGATCAGGATCAGCAGGGCGAAGACGAAGAGACCGATCACAGCGCCCTTGTTGATCGAGAAATAGTGCCAGAACTCGGCGAACATCTGCAGCCGGGCATCCTGCGGCTTGACGACGGTCGCGGCTTCGATGGTGGCTGGGCCTTCATTGGTCATGTCAATTCGCCCGGATACGCGGGTTGATGACGGCATAGAGCACGTCGACGATAAGGTTCACCGACATCACGATCAGCGCGATCAAAAGCAACCCGCCCTGCACGGTGAAATAGTCGCGCTTGGAGATGGCGTCGATCATCCACTTGCCGATGCCCGGCCACGAAAAGATGCTCTCGGTCAGGATGGCGCCGGTGAGCAGCGTGCCGACCTGCAGGCCGATGGTGGTGACGACCGGGATCAGCGCATTGCGGAAGGCATGCAGGCCGATGACACGGCGCGGCGCCAGGCCCTTGGCGCGCGCGGTGCGAACATAGTCCTCACCCAGCACTTCGAGCATAGCCGATCGCGTCTGCCTGGCGATGACCGCCAGCGGAATGGTGCCAAGCACGATGGTGGGCAGTATGAGGTGCGACACCGCCGAGCGGAAGGCGCCCTTCTGCCCCGAGATCAGGGAATCGATGGTCATGAAGCCGGTCACCGGCTTGAAGAAATAGAGAAGGTCGATGCGGCCGGAGACCGGCGTCCAGTGCAGCGTACCGGAAAACACGATGATCAGCAGCAGCCCCCACCAGAAGATCGGCATGGAATAGCCGGCGAGCGCGGTGCCCATGGTCAGCTGGTCGAACCAGGAGCCACGGCGGATGGCAGCGAAAATGCCGAAGGCGACACCGAAGATGACGGCGAAGATCATGGCGAAGATGGCGAGTTCGACCGTGGCCGGGAACCGCACCAGGAAATCCTTCAGCACCGGTGTCTTGGTCGAAAACGAGGTGCCGAAATCGCCGCTGAGGATGTTGGTCAGGTAGGTCAGATACTGTTGCCAGATCGGCAGGTCGAAACCGAACTGATGCATCAGCGCCGTGTGGCGTTCGGGCGACAGGCCACGTTCGCCCGCAAGCACCAGCACCGGATCACCGGGCAGGATGCGCACGAAGCCGAAAGCGAGGATGGTTATCCCGATAAAGGTCGGGATGATGAGGGCGAGCTTGCCGAGGATGTAACGCAGCATGGCGGGCGAGGTGGGGCGGCGCCCTGTGGCGCCGCCCCGTTTCGCGAACCTTATTCGGCGATATCGACGCCGTCAAAGCGATGGATGCCGAGCGGATCCATCGCAAAGCCGGAGACGGTCTTCTGCATCGGCATGAACACCTTGGAGTGGGCGAGCGTCGCCCACGGTGCCTGCTCCTTGAAGATGACCTGCGCCTGTTCGTAGAGCTTGGTGCGCTCGGCCTGATCGGACACCGTCTTGGCCTTGTTGATGAGCGCATCGAAGTCCTTGTTGCACCATTCCGCGCGGTTGTTCGAACCGACGGACGCGCAGCTCAGGAGCACGCCGAGGAAGTTGTCCGGATCGCCATTGTCGCCGGTCCAGCCGACGATGACGGCGCCGTCGTGATCGACCGCCGAAGCGCGCTTGAGGTATTCACCCCAATCGTAGCTGACGATGTTGACGGTGACGCCAACCTTGGCGAAGTCGGCCTGGATCAGTTCGGCGGTGCGGCGCGCGTTCGGCATGTACGGGCGCGACACGGGCATGGCCCAGACGTTCATCTTAAGGTCCTTGACACCGGCCTCTTCAAGCATCTTCTTGGCCGCGTCCGGATCGTACGGATCGTCCTTCACGTCCTTGTTGTAGGACCACATGGTCGGCGGGATCGGGTTGATCGCCACCTGGCCGGCGCCCTGGAACACGGCGTCGATAATGGCCTTCTTGTTGATGGCCATGTTGAGCGCCTTGCGGACGCGCACGTCGTCGAACGGCTTCTGCTGGGTGTTGTACATCAGCGCGCCGACGTTCAGGCCTTCCTGCTCCGCGACCGTCAGGTTCGCATCAGCCTGCAGGCCGGCGATGTCGGCCGGTGCCGGATACGACATGATGTTGCATTCGCCGGCCTTCAGCTTCTGCGCGCGAACCGCCGGATCGGTGGTGATGGCGAACACCAGATCGTCGATCTTCTGCTTGCCGCCCCAATAGTCCGGGTTGGCCTTGTAGCGGATGGCGGCGTCGGTCTGGTAGTCGACGAAGATGAACGGGCCGGTGCCGACCGGCTTCTGGTTGAACAGTTCAGGCGTCTTGTCGGCCTGCAGCTTGTCGGCATATTCCTTCGAGACGATCGAGGCGAAATCCATGCCCAGCGTCGGAATGAAGGTGATCGCCGGTTCCTTGAGGGTGAACTTCACCGTCAGGTCGTCAACCTTCTCGACCTTGGTGATGTTGTCGCCGAACTGATCATTGTAATACTGATAGGCGATGCCCGGTATGTACTGGAACCAGGGGCCGTTCTTGTCGACCTGGCGCTGGAACGAGAACACCACGTCGTCGGCGTTCAGGTCGCGGGTCGGGGTGAAGTAGTCGGTGGGCGCGAACTTGACGCCCTTGCGCAGCTTGAAAGTATATTCCTTGCCGTCGTCGGAAATGGTCCAGCTATCCGCCAGGCCGGGCGAGACCGAGGTCTTGCCGTGATCGAATTCGACGAGGCGGTTGAAGACGGTACGCGAGGACGCATCGAACGTCTGTCCCGCGGTGTACGGCGCCGGATCGAAACCTTCTGGCGACGCCTCCGCGCAGTAGACCAGAGTTTTCGCGTTGGCCACGCCGCCCAGGACGCTTGCAGCCAGCAACGCGGCTGCAAAAGTCAATTTCTTCTTCATTGAGCACTCCCTGATGTTCTTCCAAGCCCCTCTATCAGGCTCGCGAAGCGCGCATATAAGCACCGTTTTTCCGGGTTTGGAACACCCCGTTTGCTTACCCCGCGGGAAGCAGGAAAAAAATCCGCCATTTTGCTAAATGGCAGAAAAAATTAGCAGTTCTTTCTATTCACGAGATTATTAACGACCGCATTTTTTTATTGATCCGACGTCCGGCGACAGGGGTGCCGCGCCCCTGTCTTCATCGGCCGCGGATGCGCGAAGATGCCGGTTCCAGCTGTGGCCGGCGGGAAAGATTTACGGCGGCAAATCTTTCGGCGTCCTGCCGCTGGGGCAAGACTTGCACCGCCGCCGATAGAGGCAATACATAGATGGACAACTGGCGGCAGCGGAGGGCGTCTCCATCAATCCGGGGGCGGTGCGGCACAGGCCAACGAGAAACAGGCGACCAGGGTTGTCGAGGAGGAACGGGTGGCAAAAGCGTCGAAGAGCCCAGTGAAAGCGCCGGCCAAGGCGGCCTCGAAACCAGCCGCCGGTGGAGACGGGCAAGGCAAGGCCGCGGGCAAGGCAGCGACCGCGAAGGCGGCGCCCAAACCCGCCAGGAATGCCCCCCCGGCGAAAGCCGCGGCCACAGCCAGCACCGCCACGAAGCCGGCTGCGAAAGCCGCGCCGGCAAAGGCGCCCGCGGCGAGGACGGGATCGGGCAAGGCCGGACCGGGCAAGGCCACGACGACGAAGAACTCGCCACCAGCGAAGACCGCACCGGCCTCGAAGCCGGCGACGGCGACCAGCCAGCGGCTGCCGAAGGCGCTTACCGAACTCGCCGCCGGCCTGCCGCAAAAGCCATGGCTCAACAGCTATCCCAAGAACATGCCTGCCGAGATCGGCGCCCTGCCCTACGGTTCCATCGGCGACTTCCTGGTGGGCGCCTGCAAGCAGTTCGCCGGTCAGCCGGCCTTCACCTGCATGGGCAAGTCCATCACCTACGCCGAACTCGAGCAGCTTTCGGCGGCCTTCGGTGCCTATCTGCAGTCCACTGGATTGCAGAAGGGCGCGCGCGTCGCCCTGATGATGCCGAACGTGCTGCAGTATCCCGTGGCGATGATGGCGGTCGCCCGTGCCGGCTTCACCGTGGTGAACGTCAATCCGCTCTACACGCCGCGCGAACTGGAGCATCAGCTCAAGGATTCCGGGGCACAGGCCATCGTCATTCTCGAAAACTTCGCCAACACCTTGCAGGCGGTCGTCGCCAGGACCTCGGTCAAGCACATCGTCGTCGCGGCCATGGGCGACCTGCTCGGCGGCCTGAAGGGTTCGATCGTCAATCTGGTGGTGCGCCGCGTCAAGAAAATGGTGCCGGCCTGGTCATTGCCCGGCCATGTCAAGTTCAATGCGGCGCTGAAGGCCGGACGCGGCATGGCTTTCAAGCCGGCCACGGTAGCCGCCAACGACGTCGCCTTCCTGCAATATACCGGCGGCACCACCGGAATCTCGAAAGGCGCGACCCTCTCGCACAGCAATGTGCTGGCCAATGTCGCGCAGAATGCGCTGTGGCTGCAGGACGCCTACACCGTCAAGCCAAAGCCGGCGCATCTCAACCTCGTCTGCGCACTGCCGCTCTACCATATCTTCGCGCTGACGGTGAATGCGCTGATGGGCATGCAGATGGGCGGCCAGAACATACTGATCCCCAATCCGCGCGACATTCCAGGCTTCGTCAAGGAAATGGGCAAATATCCGATCCATATCTTTCCGGGCCTCAACACGCTGTTCAACGCGCTGCTCAACAATGAGGACTTCCGCAAGCTGGACTTCAAGCCGCTGCTTCTGACCTTGGGCGGCGGCATGGCGGTACAGAAGGGCGTCGCCGAGCGCTGGAAAGCGCTGACCGGTTGCCCCATCAGCGAAGGCTATGGCCTTTCGGAGACCTCGCCGGTGGCGACGGCCAACAAGTTCAGTTCCGGCGAGTTCACCGGCACCATCGGCCTGCCGCTGCCCTCGACAGAAATCGCCATCCGCGACGACGACGGCAACAACGTGCCGCTGGGCGAGGTCGGCGAGATCTGCATCAGGGGACCGCAGGTGATGGCCGGCTACTGGAACCGGCCGGACGAGACCGCCAAGGTGATGACCACGGACGGCTTCTTCAAATCGGGCGACATGGGTTTCATGGACGAACGCGGCTACACCAAGATCGTCGACCGCAAGAAGGACATGATCCTCGTTTCCGGCTTCAACGTCTATCCGACCGAACTCGAGGAGGTCGTGGCGGCGCATCCAGGCGTGCTCGAAGTGGCCGCGATCGGCGTGCCGGACGAGCATTCGGGCGAAGTGCCGAAGCTGTTCATCGTCAAGAAGGACCCGGCCCTGACCGCAGAGGCCATCACTGCTTTTTGCCGTGAGAACCTGACCGGCTACAAGCGGCCCAGATACATCGAGTTCAGGACCGAATTGCCAAAGACGCCGGTCGGCAAGATCCTGCGGCGGGCGTTGCGCGAATAGTGGCCGACGATCCCGCCGACTTCGATGCGCCCGGCCGACGCCTTGATCCGGCAGAATTCATCAGGACGAATTTGCGCCTTGCCCCAGTGCGGGCGCTTCCTGAAATCCAGCTTTACACCGCTCACCCGGGCAGCGGGCTGAGGCGGCTCGTCGGGTCCGGCGACGACCTGGACGAGTCCGAGCCGCAGCCACCCTATTGGGCCTATGCCTGGGCCGGCGGCGCGGTGCTGGCGCGCCATATTCTCGACCATCCGGAGATCGTGACGGGCCGCCGCGTGCTCGACCTCGGCGCCGGCTCGGGCCTTGTCGCCATCGCCGCCGCGAAGGCCGGCGCAGCGGAAGTGATCGCCGCCGAGATCGACCGCAACGGCGTCGCCGCGATCCGCCTCAATGCCGCGGCCAACGCCGTCGAGATCACCATCTTCGACAAGGATCTCACCACAGGCCCGCCACCGGCCGCCGACCTCGTGCTGGCGGGCGACGTGTTCTACTGCCGTGAGGTTGCCTTGCGGGTTATGCCGTTCCTCGACCGCTGCCTGGCATCAGGCATCGAGGTACTGGTCGGCGACCCCCGCCGCAACGATTTGCCGCTCACCCGGCTGCGATTGATCGCTGAATATGAGGTGCCGGATTTTGGGGATGCAAAGGGGATTGCGAGCAGACCGAGCGGGGTGTTTTGGTTTAAGGCGGAAGAGCGGTAGGGCGCTGGGCGCAGGCCGATAGCTGGAACGGCCGGGGTTCGAGCCAGTGCTTGCTTAGGTCGAATGAACGTCTGGTTAGCGCCTAATTCCGGTCGTTCATCCACCGATTCCTGTGGAATGGCGCGCCCGGCATAGCGAAGATGGGCACTCAGACCATTGGCAAATTGCGGTGTCACTTAACTCGTTTGCATGCTGATCGGCAAAGCGCAGCAGACCCGCTAGTCAGGAGCCATTGATGTGAGGCGCGTGATCTGATTCAGGCTCCGCGACCCTAGACCCGCCTTTATCATGGTCCCCAACCAGGCTTCCGATCAGGTTTCGGACCCAGCGGTGGCCAGCATGCCTATGACATCTCTCGTGCCAAATCAGACTGACATTGAATTGTTCACCTAGCCAGGGCAGGTCAACCATCATGAGCTTTTCTGATTGCCTGAGAAATAGGCGCCTCGGCACGAGTGCAACCAAATCACTATCTAAGACGATCTCCGGCAGGAGCAAAAAGGAGGCCGCTGACACGACGACGTTGCGTCGGTAACCAAGTGCCGCCAAAGCACTGTCCACTGGCGTTTCGAAGTCGCCGCCCCGCGGTGACACCACGACGTGTTCCAATTCGACATATTCGTCTATTGTCATACCCGATTTTAGCCGAGGATGACCGTGTCTTGCTATGAGGACATAAGTTTCGTCGAATAAGTGACACGTCCGTAGGTGCGGGGCCGACCGCTCGGGAGTAGCGATAACAAGATCGACTTCCTTATTCCCCAATTGCTGCTCCACCAGCTCGGGCACCAGATGCCGTACGGCCACCCGTACTCCCGGCGCCGTCTGCCGGAGAGCCAAGACGAACGGCATCACCACTGCTGCCTGGATATAGTCAGAACAGCCGATCGATACGGTAAGCTCGGCCTTGCCGGGATCAAAGTCCTGATGAGAATGTAACGCGTTGCGCACGTGATCCAGCGCGTCTCTCAGTTGCGGTGCAAGTTCGATTGCCTTGGCGGTCGGGATCATGCCTCGACGAGTCGGGAGCAGAAGCGGGTCGTCAAACAAATCCCGAAGCCGTGCTAGTTGCGCGCTTACAGCCGGCTGACTGAGGTGCAGTTGATCTGCCGCTTTCGTTACGTTTTGTTCGGCAAGCAGCACTTCGAGCGTCGCCAAGAGATTGAGGTCGATGCGACTGTCATTCACCGTGTCTATTCCTAGTCGCCGTTTAATCATTTCTATATATCATGATCGCGGCGCTGCCCGTCAACGGCTTGGCCGCCTAATGGGAAGCTGTCTGTGTTGGCGTCGGGCCGCTGGCGCGAAAGCGATCGCTGCTGTTCTTACGATTGGTAAAGAGCCGCCAAACTGGAGCGGAGGGAGCCGTGCGGCACCGACGGGCCAATCGAACGCCCGCGTGAAAGTGCCAACGTGGCGATCAGCGGTTAGATATCCGCTATCTGGATAGCACGGGTCAAGATAATCGATTTCACAAATCTTAGTCAGATACTCATGTTGAGGCCAGCCGGGCTTCCAATCCCGAGCCGGAGGCATCGAGTGATCTCAGTCAGCATCCCATACCGGACTAGCTTAGCGCGCGCTTTGGCGCGAACTGCTGCAACGAAACAAGCATTCTGCTGGTGATCGAGGAGCCTCGCCGCGCCGTCAACAGTGTAAGTATCGAAATCGATGTCGGCATCATCGAGCCGAGCGCGCCCGGGGGGCACGCAAAATCCCCGAAAACGTCTGGGTCACCAACGCGCAAGCCCTGGCGCGCAATTGATACCGATCGGGAACATCAGACACAGCTCTAAACAACTACGGAGACCATCTCGTGAAAAGAAATATTCTCATCGTTTACGCACACCCTGAGCCCACTTCGCTGACACGGCAGCTGGTCGACGTGACCGCTGAGATGTTGTCGGCGGCGGGGCACACCGTGGTCCATTCGGACCTCTACGGCATGAAGTGGAAGGCGGGGTACGACGCCGATGACTTTCCGATGCGCAACAACCCTGAGCGACTGTCGTTCATCATGGAATCGGGCCATGCTTACGCAAGCGGGCATCAGACGCCCGACGTGATCGCCGAGCAGCAGAAGCTGCTCGCGGCCGATGCTGTGGTCCTGCAATTCCCGCTGTGGTGGTACGGCGTGCCCGCGATCTTGAAGGGCTGGATAGAGCGAGTCTATGCCTTCGGTTTTGCCTACGGCTATCAGAATGGCTCCAACGAGTTTCGCTTTGGCGACGGCATCCTCAAGGGCAAGCGAGCGCTGGTCAACGTGCAGGCAGGCGGCCCAGTGGCCGATTATGGCCCGCGGGGTATCAACGGGCCGATAGAGCAACTGTTGTTCCCGCTGACTCATGGCGCGCTGTTCTATCCCGGCATGGACGTGCTCCCGACGCACGCGGTCTATGGCGCGGGTCACGTTTCCACGGCGGAGCAAGTGGACGCGATCAAGGCAGCATGGCGTGTACGTCTCGCCGGGCTATTCACCGACAAGCCGATTCCCTTCCGTTCGCAAAACGGCGGCGACTTCCCCGATCGCCACACCATGGCCGACCACGTTGCGCCGGGCCAAACCGGCCTCGCCGCGCACTTTGCCGATCTGATCGACGCATAAAGAGCAACACCGATGTCGCCTGCATTGTTCGCGCTTGCCGTGGCGGCCTTCGCCATCGGCACGACGGAGTTCGTCATGATCGGGCTTGTCCCGGATGTCGCGCGCGATCTTGCGGTAACGATACCCCAAGCCGGTCTGCTTGTGACTGGCTATGCCCTGGCCGCGACCGTTGGGGCGCCGACGGTCACGGCCCTTACTGGAAGGCTTCCCCGCCGCGGGCTTGTGGTTGGACTGATGAGCCTGTTCACGCTCGGTAATCTGCTTGGCGGCGCTGCACCAACTTATGAAGTGCTGCTGGCCGGTCGGATCGTGACAGGAGTGGCGCACGGCGTGGTCTTCGCCGTCGGCGCGCCGATTGCGATGAGCCTGGCGGATCGTGAGCGCGGCGCGCGGGCGGTGGCGACGATGTTCGCAGGGCTCACCCTTGCAATGGTCATCGGTGTCCCGTTCGGCACAATCGTCGGACAGAGCCTTGGGTGGCGTGCACCGCTGCTGGCGGTGGCTGTGCTCGGCTGCCTCACGGCAGCGCTATTGCGACTTTTGTTGCCGCGGGAAATTCCCCACGCTCCGACCGCCGGTTTAAGGTCGCAGTTCGCCGTATTGGCGAAGCCCCGCCTCCTGGCGCTCTATTTCATCGCCATGAACGGGTTCGGCGGATCATTCGTGGTTTTCACCTTTCTCGCACCGCCGCTGACGGAGGTAACCCACGTGTCTCCTGCCGCAGTCAGCTTGGCGTTCATGGCATTCGGCGCAGCTGCGGTGGTCGGGAATTTTGGTGGGGGCCGGCTTAGCGATGCACTCGGCACGCGGCGCAGCCTGATGGCAGCGCTGGTCGGTCTAGTCCTGGCCCCTGCGACGCTGCCCTTTTCGGCCCCGCACGTCCTGACAATGTTCGCCAACCTGCTCCTCTGGTCTGCCTGCTGCTTCTGTCTTGGCCCGATCGTTCAGTCTGGCGTGGTCGCGGCCGCGGAAGAGGTCGCGCCCGACGCGGTCGCGACTGCTTCGGGTGGAAAGCGGACATTGCGCCTACGGCAACGCCGACCTGCATAGCAGACGTTTTGCCGTGGCGCCGTTCGCAAAAAGGATGGCGTTTCAGGAAACGTTGTGCGCAGCTTTCAGTTCAGTCGGTATTACCCTTCGGCGGTCAACGTCGTCAGCCGTTTAAGCGGAGAACATCATGATTTCACCCTACATAATAAACATTCCTGACGAACGGCTCGCCACGATCAGAGCCAAGGTCGAGGCTTATGACTGGAGCCAGCTGCCGGATGCGGGGGGCTGGTCAGCGGGGGTCGGGGTTGATGACCTCAAGCGACTCGCCGCGTATTGGCGGTACAGCTACGACTGGCGTGCGGTCGAACGGCGCCTCAACGCGCTGCCCAACTTCACGGCCGACGTGGAAGGCGAGCACCTCCACTTCGTTCATGTGAAGGGCGACGGCTCCAAGCCGCCCGTACTGCTTCTCCACGGCTGGCCGGGCTCGTATCTCGAGTTCGAGCGGCTGTTGCAGCCGCTCGCAGCGGACGGGCACGACGTTGTCGTCCCCTCGCTTCCTGGCTTCGCGTTCTCCAACCCGATCACGCGCCCGATCGGCCCGCGGCGGGCTGCTGCACTCGTGCATGGGCTGATGATACAACTTTTCGGCGACGCGCGGTATTTCGTTCAAGGGGGCGATTGGGGCCACGGCATCGCGGCCTGGGCAGCGCATGATCGACCGGACGCTCTGCTCGGCATTCATATCAACATGATGACCGTGCGTGCGGAGGATGCCGCTCCGACGACCGACGAGGAGAAGTCCTTCGCCGCCAAGCGTGCCCCGATTGCCGATCGGGAGAGCGCCTACTTTCACGAGCAGGAAACCCGTCCGCAGACGCTCGGCGTCGCGATGGCCGACAGCCCGGTCGGAGCGGCGGGCTGGATACTCGAGAAGTTCGGCAAGTGGGCCGATCTTCCGACAACCGCCGATGGCGACCCCGACATCTGGAGCAAATTTTCCGAGGAGGAACTCCTCACCAACATCATGCTCTACATCGCGCCGGCATCGTTCGTGACGGCAACCTGGATCTACTACGGCAGCCGGCTTGAGGAGTCGCGGATGCTTCCGGCCGGCACCCGCATCCAGGTGCCGACCGGCGTTGCGGCCTTCCCCGATCCAGTGTTCTTGCCGCCGCCGCGCTCGTTCGCGGAGAAGACCTACAACATCGTGCATTGGACCGACATGCCGCGGGGCGGGCATTTCGCCGCGCTGGAAGAGCCGGAACTGATGCTGGCCGACCTGCGCGCCTTTATCGCGACGGTGTCGGGAGCGCGCTTTGGCTGCTTTCGGGACCATGGATTGACTGCCTAAACGTCTCCAATTGGAAGCTTCCTGCCATTCGGAAGTGCCCGCCGCGCACGGCAGTTATCCAATCGCCAAGACCCGAAAGCTGACTGTCCGCTCACGGCCCCATCTCGGCCATCGAAGTCAAACCACCTTCCCACCCCTTCTCCGGATCACGCCGTCTCCTTGACCCGTGCGGCCAGGAAATCCGGCAGGTCGGCAACCGAATCCAGGATGACGTCGGCGATCTCGGCCAGCGATTCGCGGGTGCCGGTGCCGGAAAGCACGCCGACCGCGAGGCCGCAGCCGCCGGCGCGCGCCATTTCGAGATCGTGCCTGTTGTCGCCGACCATGGCGATCTCGCTTGGCTTCAGGCCGGTGAGGTCGCAAAAGGCCTGGATGGTGTCCGGGGCCGGCTTGGGATTGGCGACGGCGTCATATCCGTAAGCGGCATCGAACAGTTGTGCGACGCCGAGCGTGACCAGCGTTTTTTCGGCGCCGCTGGTCGAATCGTTGGTGGCGACGCCAAGCCGGTAGGATCGCTTGTGCAGCAGGGCCAGCGTGTCGACGACATCAGGCAGCGCCACCGCCATCGCCGAGCCCTGCACCGAGGTAATCTCGTTGAAGCGGGCGACGGCCAGCATCTGGTCTTCGTTGGACAGGCGCGGAAACCACAGTTCGACGACGTCGAGATTGGTGCCGGAGGCAAAGATGGAGTCGGGCTTGAAGCGCCGGTTGGCGAAATCGAAACCGGCCGCCGCCAGCAGCCTGTCGGCCTTCCAGCGATCGCCGTCGGCTGCATCCATGGCCATGAAATCGGCAACGCCGAGCCAGGTCGCGTTGAAATCGACAAGTGTCCCGTCCTTGTCGAACAATATTCCCTTGATGTCTGCCAAACTTTTCACTCCGAACCACGCAATTGGCGGATGTATCCCACAAGGCCAGCGGTCGACGCGTCGCGCTTGGCGGCACTTTCCTTGCCTTCCACGACAGGCAGGAGGCCGGTCGCCAGTTCCTTGCCGAGCTCTACGCCCCACTGGTCGAAGGAGTTGATGTTGAACAGCGTTCCCTCGACGAAGACGCGGTGCTCGTAGAGCGCGATCAGCCGGCCGAAGGTGCGCGGGTCGAGCTTGCGGTAGAGGATGGTCACCGAGGGCCGGTTGCCGGAGAAGACACGGTGCGGCGCGATGCGGTCGACATCGGCCGGCTTCATGCCCTTGGCCAGCATCTGCGTGCGTGCCTCGTCCAGCGTGCGGCCCTTCATCAAGGCTTCCGACTGCGCCAGGCAGTTGGCGAGCAGCAGGTCATGCTGGTGCTTGAGATCAGGCTCGTGGCCGACCGCGGCGGCGAGGAACTCGACCGGGATCAGATCGGTGCCCTGATGCAGCAGCTGGAAGAAGGCGTGCTGGCCGTTGGTGCCGGGCTCGCCCCAGACCAGCGGCCCGGTCGGCGTCGTCACCGGCGTGCCGTCAAGGGTGACGCTCTTGCCGTTCGATTCCATGTCGAGCTGCTGCAGATAGGCCGGCAGCCGTGACAACCGCTGGTCGTAGGGGATGACCGCGCGGGCCGGATAGCCGCAAATCACGCGGTGCCACCAGCCGACCAGCCCCAGGAGCGCCGGCAGGTTCTTCTGGAGCGGCGCGGTGCGGAAATGCTCGTCCATCTCGTGCGCGCCGTCGAGGAAGGCGCGGAAATTCCGCGGGCCGATGGCGATCATGACCGGCAGGCCGATCGCGCCCCACAGCGAATAGCGGCCGCCGACCCAGTCCCAGAAGCCGAAGACGCGATCCGGCTCGATGCCGAATTTCGCCACCAGGTCGAGCGCGGTCGAGACGGCGGCGAAATGCTTGCCTACGGCTTCCTTGCCGAGCGCTTTCTGCACCCAGTCGCGCGCCGTCTGCGCATTGGTCATCGTCTCGACCGTGGTGAAGGTCTTGGAGGCAATGATGAACAGCGTGGTTTCGGCGGACAGCCCCTTCAGCGTGTCGTGGATGTGGGCGCCGTCGATGTTGGAGACATAGTGCGCGCGCGGACCGTCATGATAGGGGGCGAGCGCCAGCGTCGCCATGGCCGGACCAAGGTCCGAGCCGCCGATGCCGATGTTGACGATGTCGGTGATCTTCTTGCCGGTGGCACCCGTTGCCTTGCCGGAGCGGACCGCATCGGCGAAAGCGCCCATGGCGTCGAGCACGGCAACGACATCCGCCTTGACGTCCTGGCCGTCGACCGTGACCCCCTTGCCGCTGAGGTTGCGCAGCGCCGTGTGCAGCACGGCGCGGTCTTCGGTGACGTTGATCTTCTTGCCGGCGAACATGGCGGCGCGGCGGCCTTCGATATCCGCGGCGGCGGCCAGTTTTTCCAGCAAATCCATGGTCGCGGCGTCGACGGCGCATTTCGACCAGTCGAGCAGGAGGTCACCATCGGTGGCGGAGAACGTCTTGAAGCGCTGCGGATCGGCGGCGAAGACCTGGCGCATGTCGCCAGGGACCGCGGCGCGATGATCGCGCAAGGCGGCAAGCTGTTTCTGGAAGGCTGACTGATCCACTGGCGGGGACTCCTGGCGTTTTGGACGCACCATATCAGACCGGATGTTTCCGGCGCGTGTCGTCGCGCCACAACTATTGAGCCGAATTCCATCCGGTCAATACGCGGCGATGACGCAGCGCATCACGATGCGATGACACAATGTATCGGGTGGCGAGGTGGCCGCGGCTTATTTCGAGCTTGAAGGATCACTGGCATAAATCCCAAAGATCAGAAAAATTGATTGGCGCAACCCCTTGTGCCACGGTTACGTTCGGCTGGTCCAGCCAAGCAAAAAAAGCTGGCCATCGAGGAACATCTTCCATGCCACAGAGAAACGACACGGCGATATGGTCCGGCCTGTTCCGGATTTCGGCTGAATCCGGCCAAACCCTGCAGGCGCAGATCCGCCAAGCCATCGTGGCCGCCATTCTCGACCGCCAGATCGCCGCTTCGATGCCGCTTCCCTCCTGCCGGATCCTGGCCGAGAAACTCGGCGTGGCGCGCGGAACGGTGGTCCTGGCTTTCCAGCAGCTCGTCGACCAGGGTTTCCTGGTGGCGCGCGAGCGGCGCGGCCATTTCGTCAATCCGGACGTGCTGGCGACACCCGCCAAGCCGCACCAGAAGGCGCCCGACCAGGCCAACGAGATCGACTGGAAGGCGCGCCGGCAGATCGCGGCCAGCGACATGCCGCCGCCGGCCAAGCACGAGAACTGGATCAAGTCGTCCTACCCCTTCGTCTACGGCCAGTTCGACCCGGCGCTGTTCCCGACCGCCGAGTGGCGCGAGTGCAACCGCATGGCGCTGGCCGTGCTGGAGATCCGCAACTGGGCGTCCGACATGGTCGACCGCGACGATCCGCTGCTGATCGAGCAGATCCAGGCACGGCTCTTGCCCAGGCGCGGCATCTTCGCCAATCCCGACGAAATCATCGTCACGCTGGGCGCCCAGAACGCGCTCTACATGCTGGCCTCGCTGCTGATGACCAAGGGCTCGAAAGTGGCGATGGAGGATCCGGGCTACCCCGATGCACGCTCGATCTTCCGCCTCGCCGGCGCCGACATCGAGCCGGTGCCGGTCGACCAGTCGGGTATCGTAACCTCTTCCATTCCCAATGATTCCGGCTTCGTCTTCGTCACCCCCAGCCATCATTGCCCGACCATGGTGCCGATGTCGGCCGAGCGACGGCAGGACCTCCTGGCGCGCGCCAACCGGCACAACCAGATCATCATCGAGGACGGCTATGACAGCCAGCTTCTCGACGAGGCACCGCAGCAGGCGCTGAAGAGCCTCGACCGCTCCGGCCGTGTCGTCTATGTCGGCTCGATGTCGAAGACGCTGGCGCCGGGCCTGCGGCTTGGCTACATCGTGGCCTCGGCTGGACTAATCGCCGAACTCCGGGCGCTGCGCCGTTTCATGCTGCGCCATCCGCCGGCCAACAACCAGCGCGCCGTGGCATTGTTCCTCTCGCTCGGCCATCACGAAGCGCTGGTGCGGCGGCTGTCGAGCGCCTTCGACGAGCGGCGCAAGCGCCTGGTCCATGCGATTTCCGCCTTCTTGCCGGAGTGGCGCTCGACGGATTCGGCCGGCGGCACCTCGCTTTGGCTGGAAGGACCACGGGGTACCGATTCCCGCGGTTTGGCTGAGGCCGCCGCCTCGCGCAGCGTCATCATCGAGCCGGGCGACCGCTTCTTCGACCGCACCGAAAAGCCTTCGCGTTTCATGCGGTTGGGCATTTCCTCGATCGCGCTGCAGCACATCGAGCCCGGCATCCGGGAATTGGCCACCGCCGCTGGCCGCAGGCCCGCCGCCGCCTGATCCATTCTTCGATCCTTTGACGGGAGCCGCCTTCAAGCGGCTCCCGCTCCCTTTCTTCTGGCATACTCGACTGGAACCGCTGGCTCATAGGCTGTGCCAATGCCGGCGGCATAGTCGTGGCACAAAGGGGAAGAAGCAGCCGATGGTGGACCAACCGCCGCGCTGTTTCTCAGGAAAGGTGGAGTGTTTTCCATGTCAGTGGTTCTTGAAAAGCAGGACGCGGCGGATCAACGCTCCCGCCGCTCCGGGGGGCGCGAAGCGCGTCGCGCGATGCGGGCAGCGCCGCTCGCCGACGACATCAAACCGGTGCGTGCCGGCCTCGAGGGCGGCAGCTACGGACCACTCAAGGGCAATGATCGCGAGCGTATCCACGAAGCGGTGCTGACGCTTCTGGAGACAGTCGGCTTCGCCAACGCCATCCCCTCCTGCATCGAGGCGCTGACCCAGGCCGGCGCCACCTATGGCGATGACGGCCGCATCCGGTTCCCGCGCGCGCTGGTGCTCGAGACGATCAAGAAGGCGGCACGGAATTTCACCTTGCACGGCCAGGATCCCAAACACGACATGGTGATACAGGGCAAGCGCGTGCATTACGGCACGGCGGGTGCCGCCGTGCATCTGGTCGATGTCGAGAAGCGCGAATACCGTGAGTCGCTGCTGCAGGACATCTATGACGCGGCCCGCATCGTCGAAGGGCTCGACAACATCCATTTCTTTCAGCGGCCGATGGTGCCGCGCGACATTCCCGATCCGCTCGAAATGGACTTCAACACGCTCTACGCCTGCGTGATGGGCACGGCCAAGCATGTCGGCACCTCGTTTACGGTGCGCGAGAACGTGCAGCCGGCGCTCGAAATGCTCTACGCGATTGCCGGCGGCGAGGAGAATTTCCGCGCCAGGCCGTTCGTGTCGAACTCGAACTGCTTCGTCGTGCCGCCGATGAAATTCGCCGAGGACGCCTGCGGCGTGCTCGAAGCCTGCGTCGAGGGCGGCATTCCGATCCTGCTCTTGTCGGCGGGACAGGCCGGAGCCACGGCGCCGGCGGCGATTGCTGGCGCGGTGGTGCAAGCGGTGGCCGAAGTGCTCGCCGGTCTGGTCTATGTCAATGCCATCAAGCCGGGGCATCCGGCGATCTTCGGCACCTGGCCGTTCGTATCGGACCTGCGCACAGGCGCCATGTCGGGCGGCTCGGCCGAACAGGCGGTGCTGACCGCCGCCTGCGCCCAGATGGCGCAATTCTACGACCTGCCGGGCGGCTCGGCCGCAGGCATGACGGATTCGAAGCTGCCCGACATCCAGTCCGGTTATGAAAAGGGCATCACCGACGTGATGGCCGGCCTTGCCGGGCTCAACCTGGTCTATGAATCGGCCGGCATGCATGCCTCGCTGCTCGGCTTCTGCCTGGAAAGCCTGATCATCGACAACGACATGCTCGGTCATTGCCTGCGCTGCGTGCGCGGCATCGAGGTGACCGACGAAGCGCTGTCGATCGCCACCATCGCCGATGTCTGCCTGAAAGGCCCGGGGCACTATCTCGGCAACGAGCAGACGCTGCGGCTGATGCAGACGGAATATTTCTATCCCGCCGTTGGCGACCGGTTTTCGCCGAAGGAATGGAATGAGAAGGGCCGGCCCGACATCTTGCAACGGGCGATCATCGAGAAGAAACGCATCCTTGCCGAGCGCTTTCCGCGCCACGTGCCGAAGCTGCTCGACGACAAATTACGCGCCCGCTTCGGCGACATGATCAAGCTGCCGCGCGGCGGCATGGGCGGCTGAGCGCAGCTATTCGGCTGCCAGCCCGTAGCGCTCGACGACCTCGGCGTTGATCAGCTTGGCGTGCAGCGCCATCAGCACGATCTGGGCATCGAGGCCGTCGCCGGTTTCGAGAGCCGCCTCGATCCGGCGCTCCGCGTCGAGCCGCTGTTGCGGACCTTGCGCCCGCTCGAAGGTTTCCGGTCCGGCAATGCAGTAGCTGAACAGGGTCGCCACCCGCGGATAGGCCCGCGGCGGCGGCTCCTCGGGCCAGTGGTCCTTCATCAGATTGACGATGGTGAGTTTTACGCCTTCCGGGACCAGGGCCGGATGCAGGTCGGCGCCGCGCAAGGCCGCATCGAGCTGCCGCAGATCACCCGAGCGGCCGAACATGCCGAGAAAGCCAAGAGAAGAGCGTCGTTGCGCCATGAGTGTCCAATCCGTTTTCCCACCAGTTAGGTGGTTGGCCGGCGGAATACAAAGGCAGTGGCCGGCGTCTATCCGCTCACCGCCAGCAGCAAGACACCGGCCAGGGCCGACCCGGCAAGTGTCAGCAGCATGCCGACCTTCAGCCTGAGGATGGCGATCATGGCGGCGCAGGACAGCAGTGCGGCGCGCCAGTCGATCGACGACGGCACCGGCACGTTCATGCCGAGGCCCAGTTTGCGCACGTCGTGGAAGATAACGTGCAAGGCAAACCATAGAGCCAGGTTCAGGATGACGCCGACCACGGCGGCGGTGATGGCGCCGAGCGCAGCCGACAGAGCCTTGTTGCCGCGCAGGGCCTCGATATAGGGCGCGCCGAGGAATATCCAGAAGAAGCAGGGCGTGAACGTAACCCATAAGGTCAGCAGCGCTCCAAGCGATCCGCCAAGCAACGGGCCCAGCGAGCCGGAGTGGCGAAAGGCTGCGATGAAGCCGACAAACTGCAACACCAGAATGAGCGGCCCCGGCGTGGTCTCGGCAAGCCCGAGGCCGTCGACCATCTCGCCGGGCGCCAGCCAGCCGAAGGATTCGACGGCCGCCTGTGCGACATAGGCAAGAACCGCGTAGGCGCCGCCGAAGGTGACGACCGCCATCAGGCTGAAGAAGCCGCCGATCTGCGTCCATACGCTGCCTGCACCGGTGAGCGCCCAGAGCAACAGAACGGGCCCGAGCCAGATCGGCAGCCAGATCGCGATGATGCGCGGCGCATGCCATCTTGTCGGGCTGGCATGGGCCAGTTCGCCGCGCTCGAACATCAAGTCGACCGCGCCCTTGATGTCGGGAGCATCGTTCTTGCCGTGCGCCGCACCGGAAAACAGGGCTGGCGCGACGCGGTTTCCCGCCCATCCCACCAATCCCGCAATCAGGACAATGAGCGGGAACGGAATGCTGAGCACATAAATGCCGAGAAAAGCGCAAAGCGCGATCGCCACCATCACCCGGTTCTTCAAGGCGCGGCGGCCGATGCGGATCACCGCCTCGACCACCACCGCGAGCACGGCGGCCTTGACCCCGAAGAACAGAGACTCGACCAGCGGGACATCGCCGTAGAGCGCATAGAGGATGCTCAAGGTGAGCATGACGAGTGCGCCCGGCACCACGAACAGGATGCCGGCGACGAGACCGCCGGCCGTCCTGTGCAGCAGCCAGCCGATGTAGATGGCGAGTTGCTGGGCCTCGGGACCGGGCAGCAGCATGCAGTAGTTCAAGGCGTGCAGGAAACGCTGCTCGCCGATCCAGCGCCGATCCTCGACCAATTCCTTGTGCATGAGCGCGATCTGCCCCGCCGGCCCGCCGAAGCTCAGCAATCCGATCTTCGCCCAGAGTTTCGTGGCTTCACGGAAGCTCGGGACCGCCGGTGCCTCGACGATGTCGGCATTTTTCGGGGACATGAGGCTGCTCATGTCGGCTTCGCCCCGCTCGGCCAGTTGTGCGTCTCCTCGGTGGCGTCGCGGCACCAGCGGAAGAACGCGTCATAGAGAAGCATCCCCGCCTCCAGCTGTTCCAGATCGTCGCGGAACATGCGTGACAGGCCAAGCGAGGCGGCAAGGAATCCGGCGGCTTGGGGAACGAGATCGAGCCTGGCGGTGTCGGCCGCGCGCACGATCGTGGCAAGGCGATCGAGTGCCTGGGATTCCAGCCCGAACTCCTCGATCATCGTGTCGAAGGTGCAGCGTTCGCCGCGATGGCTCCAGAACACATTGTCGATGTCGAAGGGCACGGCCTGAAAGCGGTCCGCGACAGCAGGCACTTCGGCCGCCTCGACAAAGAGGAAGACCGCATGCGGATCGACGAAGCGCCGGATCAGCCAGGGGCAAGCGATGCGATCGACCTTGGGGCGAGCCCGCGTCACCCAGACGGTGCGGCCTTTTTCATCGCGGAACGGGATCTTGGCGGCGTGGACCAGTAGGCCGCCGGCATCACGCCAGGCCTCGAAACCGCCTTCGAGGGATTCGGCGGCAACGCCCTGGTGCCGCAGCCAGGCGGCCACGCCTTGCGAGAGCTTTTGCCCCTTCTGGCAGACCACGGCCACCTGGCTGCCGGCAAGGTCGGCTGCCCAGGTCGAGACGGTCTTGAAGTTGCGCCGGTGCGAGGCCGGCAGCGGGCGCGGGTCGGCATCGTAGTCCTCATCGAGGCGGACATCGACGATTACAGGCGCGCCGGGCAAACCAACCAGACGGGATAGTTGCTGTACGGTAATTTCGGTTGTTGACGGCATGGCGTCCACCTCCTGAAAAGAGAAGCTTGGACGCGAACATTGGGCTGACGCCTCACGGGGTGGTCGCGGTGCACCCCTTGCGATGGATGTTGGAATTGTTGCGCGGTCTTGTCAAGGACGCAGCATCCGCGGCTACGCCGTCAGAGCGGCGGCCTGATCGATCAGGCCGCCGGTCCTCGTCCATCCATCATCCGTGACCAGCCAGGAATAATCGATGACTATTCCCGGGAATAATCAGTGATTGTCGCGAGGCACGCCCATGGTATGGGCGACATCCTGGTATTTCACAGCCGGCTTCAGCACCATGCCGGCCGAGAACTGGTCGACCATGCCGCGCTGGATCTCCTGCCATGGCGTCTGGTGCTGGGGATAATGGTAGCCGCCATCTTTCTGCAGCTCGGCGCGCCGCCGCGTGATCTCGTCGTCGCTGACGAGGATGTTCGCGGTGCCTTTCCTCAGATCGATGCGGACGCGGTCGCCGGACTTGAGCAACGCCAGACCGCCGCCGACCGCGGCTTCCGGCGAGGCATTCAGGATCGACGGCGAGCCCGACGTGCCGGACTGGCGGCCGTCGCCGATGCAGGCCAGCGCGTGGATACCCTTCTTGATGAGGTAGGCCGGCGGCTGCATGTTGACGACCTCGGCGCCGCCGGGATAGCCGACCGGGCCAGCGCCGCGCATGAACAGGATGGTGTGCTCGTCTATGCCTTGCGCCGGATCGTCGATGCGGGCGTGGTAATCCTCCGGCCCATCGAAGACCATGGCGTTGCCTTCGAAGGCTTCCGGGTCGTTCGGGTTCGATAGATAGCGCTCGCGGAATTCGGGCGAGATGCCGCTCATCTTCATGATCGCCGAATCGAACAGATTGCCCTTGAAGTTGATGAAGCCGGCATCGGCCTTCAGCGGCTCGGCCACGGTGCGGATGACATCGGTGTTCTCGTTGGCGACCCCCTTGCAGTTGTCGCCGATCGACTTGCCGTTGACGGTCAGGGCATCGGGGTGCGGCAGCATTCCGGCCTTCATCAGCTCGGCCACCACGGCAGGCACGCCACCGGCATGGTGATAATCTTCGCCGAGATATTCACCCGACGGCTGCAGGTTGACGATGAGCGGCACCTTGAGACCGACCTTCTGCCAGTCGTCATTGTCGAGCGGCACGCCGAGATGGCGGGCGATCGCGTTGAGATGGATCGGCGCGTTGGTGGAACCGCCGATCGCCGAATTGACGACGATGGCGTTTTCGAAGGCCGCGCGGGTCATGATGTCGGACGGTTTCAGGTCCTCGTGCACCATGTCGACGATGCGCTTCCCGGTCTCATAGGCGATCTGGCCGCGCTCGCGGTACGGCGCCGGGATGGCGGCCGAACCGGGCAGTTGCATGCCGAGCGCCTCGGCCAGCGAATTCATCGTGGTGGCGGTGCCCATCGTGTTGCAGTAGCCCGTGGACGGCGCCGAAGAGGCAACGATGTCCATGAACTCGTCATAGTCGATCTCGCCGGCCGACAGGCGCTGGCGCGATTCCCAGACGATGGTGCCCGAGCCGGTGCGCTTGCCCTTGTGCCAGCCATTGAGCATCGGGCCGACCGACAGCGCAATGGCCGGGATGTTGACGGTGGCCGCCGCCATCAGCAAGGCAGGCGTGGTCTTGTCGCAGCCGATGGTCAGCACGACGCCGTCCAGCGGATAGCCATAGAGCACTTCGACAAGGCTGAGATAGGCGAGGTTGCGGTCAAGGGCGGCAGTCGGCCGCTTGCCGGTCTCCTGGATCGGGTGACAGGGGAATTCGAAAGGAATGCCGCCCATCGAGACGATGCCTTCGCGCACGCGCTTGGCGAGCTCGATGTGGTGCCGGTTGCAAGGCGAAAGATCAGAGCCCGTCTGGGCGATGCCGATCAGCGGCTTGCCCGACATCAGCTCGGCGCGTGTCAGCCCGTAATTCAGGTAGCGCTCGAGATAAAGCGCCGTCATTCCCGGATTGTCGGGATTGTCGAACCACTCCTGCGAGCGGAACTTTTTCTTTTTCGTAGGGGCGCCAGCCATCATGGTCTCCGTATTTGTATGACAAATCGATATGACAACGCGCGGATGCAGGCAAGGGGCACGCGTGATCTGAATCCGGACTTTGGTGCGATAGACAGCTATCGAGCCGCGCGCTACGACCAATCCGACATCGGCGATCGGGGAGGTTTTGATGGCTTTGGTGATCGAAGGCGAGGAACGTATCGCCGCACCCGTGCAGAAAGTGTGGGAAGCGCTGAATGACCCGGCCGTCCTGAAGGACGCCATTCCGGGCTGCCAGAGCCTGGAAATGAAATCGGCGACCGAGATGGCGGCGACGGTGGTGCTGAAGATCGGGCCGATCAAGGCGACCTTCAACGGCGAAGTGACGCTGAAGAATCTCAAGCCCCCGCATGCCTACACCATCCAGGGCGAAGGCAAGGGCGGCATTGCCGGCTTCGCCAAGGGCGGTGCCGATGTCACCCTGACCGCCGACGGGCCGGACGCGACGGTCCTCAAATATGCGGCCAAGGCGGAAGTCGGCGGCAAGATCGCGCAACTCGGCAGCCGGCTGATCGAATCGACCTCGAAGAAACTGGCCGGACAGTTCTTTTCGGCATTCGGCGAGAAAGTCGGCGGCTGATCCCTCCCCTTGAGGGTCACTCAAACACGATGCTCGGCACAGCCGCTTCCGCCGCGCCGCGTTCCTCGTTGACCCTGTCCCAGACCTTGGAAGCGATATCGCGATAGATTTTCGCCTCGGCGCCCTCGGGCTTGGAGACAACCACCGGCGTGCCGGCGTCCGAGCTCTCGCGAATTCCCATTTCCAGCGGCACCTCGCCGAGGAAGGTGACGCCCAGCCTCTCTGCCTCGCGGCGTGCGCCGCCATGGCCGAAAATATCGTAGCGCTTGCCGGTATCCGGGGCGAGGAAGTAGCTCATGTTCTCGACGATCCCGAGCAGCGGCACATCGACTTTTTTGAACATATTGAGACCCTTGCGGGCATCGATCAGCGCCAGGTCCTGCGGCGTCGAGACGATGACGGCGCCGGCCAGCGGCACCTGCTGGGCCATGGTGAGCTGGGCGTCGCCGGTGCCGGGCGGCATGTCGACGACGAGCACGTCGAGCCGCCCCCATTCGACCTCGCGCAGCATCTGCGTCAGCGCCGACATCACCATCGGCCCGCGCCAGATCATCGGCGTCTCCTCATCGACAAGGAAACCCATCGACATCACCTTGAGGCCATAGTTCTCCATGGGCTTCAGAATCTTGCCGTCGACCGTCTGCGGCCGGCCATGGATGTTGAGCAGCCTGGGCATCGAAGGCCCATAGATGTCGGCATCGAGCACGCCGACCCGCAAGCCATTGGCGGCAAGACCGAGCGCCAGATTGACGGCCGTGGTCGACTTGCCGACGCCACCCTTGCCGGAGGCGACCGCGATGATCGCCTCGATGCCGGGCACACCGCGCTTGCCGTGGCTCTGCGAAGCAGGAGCATGCGGAGCCGCGCGCGGTGCGGCGGCGGGCGGTGCCGGCCTGGGTGCTGGGCGCGATGGAACCGGCGCCTCCATGCCGCCGCCTTTCTTTTCAGCCGTCAGCGCGACGACCGCGCCGGCAACGCCGGGAATGGCCTTCACCACCCGCTCGGCGGCGGCGCGCAACGGCTCCATCTCCGGGGCGCGCGCGGCGGGAACGGTGATCGAGAAGAACACTTTCGAATCGGCAATGAAAATCTCGGAAACCATGCCGAGGTCGACGATGTTGCCGGTGAAATCCGGCCCGTTCACCGTCTTCAGGCGCTCGGTGACGATTTCCTTGGTAATGGACATGGCGGTTATTCCCTGGCGTTCGGCTGCAGCTCACATAGTGCAGAACGCAGACGGCTCCAAGCGCCACGCCGCGACATCACCGGGCCAGGCTGAGCGCCAGGTAGGTGAGAGCGGAAATCGCCGCCGTCGCCGGCAAGGTGACGACCCAGGCGACAACGATGTTGCCGGCGATGCCCCAGCGGACGGCCGAGATACGCCGAGCCGCGCCGACACCGATGATGGCACCGGTGATCGTGTGCGTGGTCGAGACCGGGACGCCGAGCCAGGTGGCTGCGAACAGGGTGATCGCGCCGCCGGTCTCGGCGCAGAAACCCTGCATCGGATTGAGGCGCGTGATCTTCGAGCCCATTGTGTGGACGATGCGCCAGCCGCCCAAAAGCGTGCCCAGCGCCAGCGCCGACTGGCAGGTGAGGACGACCCACAGCGGTACATAGAACGAGGTGCCGAGCATGCCTTGCGAATAGAGCAGCACGGCGATGATGCCCATGGTTTTCTGGGCGTCGTTGCCGCCATGGCCGAGCGAATAGAGCGAGGCCGAAAAGAACTGCAGGACGCGAAACGTGCTGTCGACAGCGAATGGCGTCTGTCGCACGAACAGCCATGAAACCACCAGGACCAGGAGAAGCGCCAGGACGAAACCGGTTGCCGGCGACAGCACGATCGCGGCGACCGTCTTGCCCAGGCCCGACCAGACGATGGCGCCGAAGCCCGCCTTTGCGACCCCGGCCCCAACCAGCCCGCCGATCAGCGCGTGCGAGCTGCTCGACGGAATACCGGCGATCCAGGTGATGATGTTCCAGACAATAGCGCCGACCAGCGCCGAGAAGATCACCGCCGGGGTGACGACACTGACGTCGACGATGCCCTTGCCGACGGTCTCGGCGACATGAAGGCCGAAGAACAGGAAAGCGATGAAATTGAAGAAGGCCGCCCACAGCACCGCATAATGCGGCCGCAGCACCCGCGTGGAGACGATGGTGGCGATGGAGTTGGCCGCGTCGTGCAGGCCATTGAGAAAATCGAAGAACAGCGCCACGGCGACGAGGCCGACGAGCAGGGGAAAGGCGATGGTCGCTTCCATCGCTAGACGTTCTCGATGACGATGCCGCTGATCTCGTTGGCGACGTCCTCGAAACGGTCGACCACCTTCTCGAGCTGGCCATAGATTTCCGAGCCGATCAGATAGGCCATCGCATCACCGCCATTGTGGCGCTTGAACAAATCCTTCAAACCCTGCTCATGCAGGTCGTCTGCCCGGCCCTCGGCACGCATGACCTCCTCGGCGAGTTCATTGAGGCGTGTGCTGTTGGCGCCGACCTTGGCGAGCAGCGGGATCGCCTCCGCGACCAGCTTGGCGGTGTCGACGATGACGCCGCCCATTTCCTGCATCAGCGGATCGAATTCGCGCTTTTCGAACAGCCGCACCGTCTTGACGGTCTTGTGCATCGTGTCGATGGCGTCATCCATCGATTGGATCAGATCCTTGATGTCGCCGCGGTCGAAAGGCGTGATGAAAGACCGCCTCACCGCAAGCAGCACCTGCGCGGTTATGTCGTCCGCCTCGTTTTCGAGATCGATGATCTCCTGGCACCTGCGGTCGATATCCTTGCCCTGGAGAAGCAACTGGAGTGCCTCGGCGCCGGCGACCACGGTACGGGAATGCTGTTCGAACAGGTCGAAGAAGCGATCCTCGCGCGGCAACAGCTTGCGGAACCAGCCCAGCATGTTCGTCCCTCCCTGCGCACCAGTTGCATCCACATAGCGTCGCACGCGGCCGCAGGAAACAGTAAACCGGCTGAAAGATGTGGATCGGCGCCGTTTGAAGGCACAACTTGCAGCAAGGGCGCATGTCCTTGACGCTCGTCAAGCGGCTGGGCGGCCCTACTTCAGAAATGGCACGTTCGACGCAGTTCAATGACGAGGGAACAACCAGGAAAGGAGACGATCATGCTTGAAAACAGCAACGCAACAGCCAATCTCGCGGTCAGGGACCTTGCCAAGGCAAAGGCTTTCTATGAGGGGACGCTCGGCCTGAAACAGGTGCACGATGAGGGCGGCGAATTGATCGTGTACAAAAGCGGCGACACCACCATCAATGTCTATCGTTCCGAATTCGCGGGGACCAACAAGGCGACTGCGGTGACCTGGAGGGTCGGCGACAAAATCGCCGATGTCGTCAACGCCCTCAGGTCGAAGGGTGTCGCCTTCGAGCATTACGACATGCCCGGCCTGACGATGGAGGGTGACCTCCATGTCGGCGGCGGCATGAAAGTCGCATGGTTCAAGGATCCGGACGGCAATATCCTCAATCTCGTGGACCGGTAAATCTCGGGATCGGGCAGCGCGGCGCGAGAGCTTTCCTATGCATGTCGCTGCCCCAAAACCGAAGTCACTTTTGGGCGACATGCCTGGATGATTGAGCACGGCACCATCTGGCGCGGTGCCGCCGCGCCGGATAGCCTTCGCCAATGATCGACAAGCTGGAATTCTTCATCGCGCTGGCCAGGGAAGAGCATTTCGGCCGGGCCGCGGAAGTGTGCGGCGTCACCCAGCCGACGCTGTCGGCCGGCATCAAGCAACTGGAAGGCCAGCTCGGCGTCATGCTCGTGCTGCGCGGCTCGCGCTTTCAGGGCCTGACGCCGGAGGGCAAGCAGGTGCTGGTGTGGGCGCGCCGCATCGTCGGCGACTCCAGGACCATGCGCGAGGAAATGCGGGCGGCGCGCCACGGTCTTTCCGGCCGCATCCGTATTGCCGCCATCCCGACAGCATTGGCCATGGTGGCCAGATTGACGACGCCCTTTCGAGACAAGCACCCAGGTGTCACCTTTTCGGTGCTGTCGCGGACCTCGATCGAAGTGCTTTCGCTGCTCGGCAATTTCGATGTCGATGCCGGCATCACCTATCTCGACAACGAACCGCTGGGACGGGTGACCAGCGTGCCGCTCTATGACGAGCGCTACCAATTGATCACCGCAATCGGCAATCCCTATTCCGACCGCGACAAAGTGACATGGGCCGAGATCAGCCAGCTGCCGCTTTGCCTGTTGACGCCGGACATGCAGAACCGCCGCATCATCGACCAGCACCTGGCCGAGGCCGGCGTGCAGGTGCGGCCGACGCTGGAATCGAATTCGATGATCGTGCTGTTTTCGCACATCCGAACCGGCAAATGGTCATCGATCATGCCGCTCAACCTTGCGGAAACATTCGGTTTTTCCGAACCGATCCGGGCCATTCCGATCGTCGAGCCCGATGCCAGCCACACGGTCGGGCTGGTCGCCGCACCGCGTGAGCCGCACACGCCGCTGGTGCAGGCGCTGCTGGACGAGGCGATGGCGCTGGCAGACGATTTCCGGGCGCACCGCTAGGCTAGACAATGCTAGCTGAAGCCCATCGATAGAACTTTTCTATCGAGCAACGAAACCGCTTTATTGATTTCGCGGGTTTCCTCTGATTTTGTAAAGACTTAGCGCTAAAAGCTATCGACCAGGGAGGGCGCTGCATGACGATGCAGCCTGCAAGTACCGAGATCGCGTCACGCACTGCGGCGATTATCCAGGAGTTGAAGGACCTCGAGGGTCCGTTGCTGCCGATCCTCCACGGCATTCAGGAAGAGTTCGGCCACGTACCGCACGACGCCGTGCCCGTGATCGCCGATGGGCTGAACCTGTCCAGGGCCGAGGTGCATGGTGTCGTCACCTTCTATCACGACTTCCGCGCCCGTCCGGCCGGCCGGCACGTGCTCAAGCTCTGCCAGGCGGAAGCCTGCCAGTCGATGGGTTCGGACGCGGTCGCAGCCAGGATCAAGCAGTTGCTCGGTATCGATTTCCACGAGACCACGCGTGACGGATCGGTTACGCTCGAGCCCGTCTATTGTCTCGGGCTGTGCGCCTGTTCGCCGTCGGCGATGCTGGACGGCGAGGTGATCGGACGGCTCGATGACGAAAAGATCGACGAGATCGTAGCCGAGGTGCGCTCATGACCCCCCGCATCTACATTCCCGGCGATTCCGGCGCGCTGGCGCTGGGCGCGGAAAAGGTCGCCAAGGCGATCGCAAACGAACTCGCCGAGCGCGGCATCGAGGCCAAGATCGTGCGCAACGGCTCGCGCGGCGCCTATTTCCTCGAACCGATGGTCGAAGTGGCGACAGCCAATGGCCGTGTCGCCTATGGGCCGGTGAAGCCGTCCGACGTGAAGAGCCTGTTCGACAGCGGCTTCCTCAAGGGCGGGCATCACAAGCGCTGGCTCGGCGCCCCGGACAAGATCCCGTTCCTCGCCAAGCAGACACGGCTGACCTTCGCGCGCTGCGGCATTAACGACCCGCTGTCGCTCGATGCCTACAAATCGCTCGGCGGACTGAAAGGCCTGCAGAATGCGGTGGCCATGGCGCCCGCCGACATCGTCAGCCAAGTGACCGACTCCGGACTGCGCGGTCGTGGCGGCGCCGGCTTCCCGACCGGTATCAAGTGGAAGACGGTGCTCGATACGACATCGGAGCGCAAATACATCGTCTGCAACGCCGATGAGGGCGACAGCGCCACCTTCGCCGACCGCATGATCATGGAGGGCGACCCCTTCGTGCTGATCGAAGGCATGGCGATTGCCGGCATCGCCACCGGCGCGACAAAGGGTTTTGTCTACATCCGCTCGGAATATCCGCATGCGGTGGCAACAATGAACAAGGCCGTCGAGATTGCCCGCAAGCACGGCGTGCTCGGCGTCAATGTGCTGGGTTCGCCCAATGCCTTCGACATGGAAATCCGCGTCGGCGCCGGCGCCTATGTCTGCGGCGAGGAAACCTCGTTGCTCAACAGCCTGGAGGGCAAGCGCGGCGTGGTGCGTGCCAAGCCGCCGCTGCCCGCGATCCAAGGCTTGTTCGGCAAGCCGACGGTGATCAACAACGTCATCTCGCTGGCTTCCGTACCTATCATCATGGACAAGGGCGCCGCCTTCTACAAGGATTTCGGCATGGGCCGCTCGCGCGGCACGATCCCGATCCAGATCGCCGGCAACGTCAAGCAAGGCGGCCTGTTCGAAACCGCTTTCGGCCTGACACTGGGCGAGATCGTCGACGATATCGGCGGCGGCACGTCCACCGGACGTCCGGTCAAGGCGGTGCAGGTTGGCGGCCCGCTCGGCGCCTACTTCCCGCGCGCGCTGTTCGACACGCCGTTCGACTACGAAGAATTCGCCAAGCGCGATGGACTGATCGGCCACGCCGGTATCACGATTTTCGACGATACCGCCGACATGCTGAAGCAGGCACGCTTCGCCATGGAATTCTGCGCCATCGAAAGCTGCGGCAAGTGCACGCCTTGCCGCATCGGCTCGACGCGAGGCGTGGAAACCATCGACAGGCTCGCCGCCGGCATCGAGCCGGAGAAGAACCTCGCTCTGGTCACCGACCTCTGCAACACGATGAAGTTCGGGTCACTCTGCGCGCTGGGCGGCCTCACCCCCTACCCGGTGATGAGCTCGATCACGCATTTCCCCGAGGATTTCAAGCCCGCGCCGGCGCGCGTGGCTGCTGAATAGGAGCTGGCAGATGAACATCAAGGCCGACTTCCCGACGCTCATCGAAGAACTCGATTACGGAACGCCGCAATCGAAGGCTGAGAAACAGGTCACGCTGACCGTCGATGGCCGCAGCATCAGCGTGCCGGAAGGCACGTCGATCATGCGCGCGGCGATGGAGGGCGGGGTCGAAATCCCGAAACTCTGCGCCACCGACATGCTGGACTCCTTCGGTTCCTGCCGCGTCTGCCTCGTCGAGATCGAAGGACGCGGCGGCACGCCGGCTTCCTGCACGACGCCGGTCGGCGAAGGCATGGTGGTGCGTACGCAGTCGGACAGGCTCGACGCCATCCGCCGCGGCGTCATGGAACTCTATGTCTCCGACCATCCTACCGGCTGGAACGAGAAGGCCGGAACCGGCGCCAGCGAGTTCGATGTGGTGGCGAAGTCCGTCGGCCTGACCGAAAACCGCTACGGCGTCGAGGGCCGCAACCACGTCAAGGAAGAAAATGGCGTCGCGCCGGGCCATGGCTCACTGGCGGTCGACTACATCGCCCGCGACGAATCCAACCCTTATTTCACCTATGATCCGGCGCAATGCATCGTCTGTTCGCGTTGCGTGCGCGCCTGCGAAGAGGTGCAGGGCACTTTCGCGCTGACCATCGAGGGCCGCGGTTTCGAGTCGCGCATGGTCGCCGGCATGCATGAAGACTTCATCGCTTCCGAATGCGTGTCCTGCGGCGCCTGCGTGCAGGCCTGCCCGACCGATGCGCTGCGCGAGAAGACCGTGCTCGAAAAGGGCCTGCCTGAGCGCTCCGCCGTCACCACCTGCGCCTATTGCGGCGTCGGCTGCTCGTTCAAGGCCGAAGTGAAGGGCGACGAGGTCATCCGCATGATGCCCTACAAGGAAGGGATGGCAAACCACGGCCATTCCTGCGTCAAGGGCCGCTTCGCCTATGGCTACGCCACGCACAAGGACCGCATCCTGTCGCCGATGATTCGCGAAAAGGTCAGCGATCCCTGGCGCGAAGTGAGCTGGGAAGAGGCGATCGCCCATACGGCCAAGGAATTCCGCCGCATCCAGTACCAGTACGGCCGCACCGCGATCGGCGGCATCACCTCCTCGCGCTGCACGAATGAGGAGACCTATCTCGTCCAGAAACTGGTGCGGCAGGGCTTCCGCAACAACAATGTCGACACCTGCGCGCGCGTCTGCCATTCGCCGACCGGTTACGGCCTCGGCCAGACCTACGGCACCTCGGCCGGTACGCAGGACTTCGATTCCGTCGAATTCACTGACGTCGCCGTCATCATCGGCGCCAATCCGGCTTCCGCGCATCCGGTGTTCGCCTCGCGGCTGAAGAAGCGGCTGCGCCAGGGCGCCAAGCTGATCGTGCTCGATCCGCGCCGCACCGAGATGGTCAAGTCGGCGCATGTCGAAGCCGACTACCATTTGCCGCTGAAGCCCGGCACCAATGTCGCCGTGCTGACGTCGCTGGCGCATGTCATCGTCACCGAGGGCCTTTTCGACGAAGCCTTCATCCGCGAGCGCTGCGACTGGACGGAATTCCAGGACTGGGCATCCTTCGTCGCCCTGCCGGAAAACAGCCCCGAAACCGTGGGCAAGCTGTCCGGCGTCGATCCCGAGCTGATCCGCGGCGCCGCGCGCCTCTACGCCAAGGGCGGCAATGGCGCGATCTATTACGGCCTCGGCGTCACCGAGCACAGCCAGGGCTCGACCACGGTGATGGCGATCGCCAACCTCGCAATGGCCACCGGCAATATCGGCCGCCCGGGCGTCGGCGTGAACCCGCTGCGCGGCCAGAACAACGTGCAGGGCTCGTGCGACATGGGCTCGTTCCCGCATGAGCTGCCGGGCTACCGGCACATTTCGGGCGACGCGGTGCGCGACATCTATGAGAGCCTGTGGGGCGTGAAGCTGGACGACGAACCCGGCCTGCGCATCCCCAACATGCTGGATGCCGCCGTCGACGGCTCCTTCAAGGGCATTTACATCCAGGGCGAGGACATTTTGCAGTCCGATCCCGACACCAAGCATGTCGCCGCCGGCCTTGCCGCCATGGAATGCGTGGTCGTGCACGACCTCTTCCTCAACGAGACGGCGAACTACGCGCACGTCTTCCTGCCCGGCTCGACCTTCCTCGAGAAGGACGGCACCTTCACCAATGCCGAGCGCCGCATCAACATGGTGCGCAAGGTGCTGGAGCCGAAGGCGCGCTACGCCGATTGGGAGGCGACGCAGGAGCTCGCCCGCGCCATCGGTCTCGACTGGAACTATACGCATCCGGCCGAAATCATGGACGAGATCGCCAAGACGACGCCAAGCTTCGCCAATGTCTCCTTCGACCTGCTCGACCGCGTCGGCTCCGTGCAATGGCCCTGCAATGACAAGGCGCCGCTCGGCACGCCGATCATGCATGTCGATGGCTTCGTGCGCGGCAAGGGCAAGTTCATCCGGACCGAATATGTGGCGACGGACGAAAGAACCGGACCGCGCTTCCCGCTGCTGCTGACCACCGGCCGTATCCTCAGCCAGTACAATGTCGGCGCGCAGACACGGCGCACCGAAAACGTGATGTGGCACTCCGAGGATCGGCTGGAAATCCATCCGCACGACGCAGAAAATCGTGGCCTGCGCGATGGCGACTGGGTGCGGCTGACCAGCCGTTCGGGCGAGACGACGCTGCGCGCGCTGATCACCGACCGGGTGTCGCCGGGCGTGGTCTACACCACCTTCCACCATCCCGACACACAGGCCAACGTCATCACGACCGACTTTTCCGACTGGGCGACCAACTGCCCGGAGTACAAGGTGACGGCGGTGCAGGTCGGCGCGTCCAACGGCCCGTCTGAATGGCAGCGCGACTATGACGAACAGGCCAAGCAGAGCCGCCGCATCACTCCGCTGCAGGCGGCGGAGTAGTCTTGGCCGCGCGCCGCAAAGCGACAACGCAAATTTCGCGGCTGGCGCATCGCGCCAGCGGCACGGCCGCGGCCAACCGCATGGTGCCTGAGGAGACGCCGGTGGCGTTCTCCTTTGCCGGCACCACGCATGCGGTAATGATGGCGAGCCCTGCCGATTTCGAGGATTTCGCGCTCGGCTTTTCGCTGACCGAAGGCATTATCGCCGAGCCAGAAGAGATCGAAGCCATCGAAGTGGAAGATCACGGCGCCGGCATCGACATCCAGATCCGGTTGAAGGACCAGGCCAATACGCGTTTCGAGGCGCGGCGGCGGCGGCTTGCCGGACCGGTCGGGTGCGGGCTCTGCGGCATCGAATCCATCGAGGAAGCAATGCGCTCGGTCGATGCGGTCGGTGCGTCAAGGCTTACGCTTGAGGCCGAAGACATCACCCGTTCGGTCAAGCTGTTGTCGAAGGTGCAGCCACTGCATACCGAGACGGGGGCTGTGCACGCCGCCGGTTTCTACGTGCCCGGCAAGGGCGTCGTCATGGCGCGCGAGGATGTCGGTCGCCACAATGCGCTGGACAAGCTGGCGGGCGCGCTGGCCAAGGCCAATATCGATGGCGCATCGGGCGCTGTCGTGGTGACCAGCCGTGTTTCGGTCGAGATGGTGCAGAAGACGGCGGCGATCGGTTCTGCCTTCATCATCGCCGTTTCCGCGCCCACCGCACTTGCCATCCGCACGGCGCAGGAAGCCGGCATGACGCTGGTGGCGTTGGTGCGCGGCGACGATTTCGATGTTTTTACCCACCCTGACCGGGTGATCTCCGGAGTTGCCCAGCATGTCGCATGACGAAGACCACATCATGAGCACCAGAGAAAAGCTGGTGCGCATGGCCAACCAGATCGCCGCTTTTTTCCACTCCAGGCCACGCGAGGAAGGCATTGCCGGCGTCGCCGAGCACATCAACAAGTTCTGGGAACCGAGGATGCGGCGCCAGTTCTTCGAGATGCTGGACAGCGGCGGTGAGGGGTTCGACGAACTGGTTGTGGTCGCCTCGGCCAGGATCAAGCGGCCGATCACCCCGGCAGAGGCCGATATCAAGCTCGGCCTCAAGGCCTTCCCGGCCGACGTCGCAGCCTCGCAAAAATAGCCGCCGAGCCGCGCCGCTTATACTCCGCGTCGCTAAAGTTTAGGCTGCCGCACCCGGCGCGGCTCTGCTATGGTTGGCGATCAGAAATCGTCAGGCCGGGCGGACAACCTCGTGAGGCCGATCGAGACCCGTTACGCCCTTAGCGGCGAGGTGCGGATCGCCTACCAGGTGGTCGGGCAGGGGTCGTTTGACCTCGTCTTCGTCCCCGGCTTCATTTCCAATCTCGACCTGCATTGGGAAGACGAGGGTTATACCAGACTCTTGCGGCGGCTTTCGGCCTTCTCACGGCTGATCCTGTTCGACAAGCGCGGTACGGGTCTCTCGGACCGCGTCGATGTCCATCACCTGCCCAGCCTCGAAAGTCGCATGGATGATGTGCGCGCGGTGATGGACGCGGTCGGCAGCGGCCGTGCCGCACTGCTCGGCGCCTCCGAGGGAGCGCCGCTGGCGATGCTGTTCGCCGCCACCTATCCGGAGCGGACGCGGGCCCTGGCGCTCTATGGCGGCTATGCGCATTTCCACAAATGGGTGATGCCGCCGGATCGCCTCAACGCCTTCATCGTTACGGCAGAGACGGCATGGGGCACCGGTGCCACCTTGCCGAATTTCGCGCCGGGCCGGGTCGACGACGCGCATTTTACTCAGTGGTGGGCCCGTTTCGAGCGGCTGTCGGCGAGCCCGACGGCAGCGGCGGCACTGGCGCGAATGAACGCGGAAATCGACGTACGTGGTGTGCTGGCGGCGATCAGCGCGCCGACGCTGCTGATCCATCGCCGCAACGATGCGCGGGTCGATCCCGACGCCAGCCGCTTCCTGGCCAGGAAAATCCCGAATGCGCGGCTGGTCGAGATTCCAGGGCGCGACCATCCGATCTGGACCGGCGATGTCGACCGGGTGGCCGACCTGATCGAAGAATTCCTGACCGGCGAGCGCGCCGTGGCGGAAGCCGAACGCGTCCTGGCGGCGCTTCTGGTGACACGCATCTACGACACGGCGCGGCTTGGCGACAGGATGTGGAGCGAACGCAGCGAGCATTTCCACGAAACATGGCGGACACTTGTGGCGCGCCATGGCGGGCGCTGCGCGGACATGCACGGCGAAATGATGATTTCGCGCTTCGACGGCCCGGGGCGTGCCTTACGCTGCGCGGCGGCGTTACGCGACGCGGCGCAGCAAATCGGGGTGGCAAGCACGCAAGGGGCGCATGTCGGCGAGATCGAATCGCGTGGGGCCCCAGCAGGATTGACGGGCCGCGTGACGATACAGCTCGCCGCTCACGCAGGGCGCGGCGAGATATTGGCGTCGAAGCTGGTCGCCGATCTGGCAGTCGGCTCGGGACTTCATTTCGTCGATCGCGGGCGTGTCGACATCGACGAGTTGGAGGAGCCGCTGGCGCTCGTACTTGCGATGTCCGAACAGCACCTGGAGCCGGCCTGCCGGCCGAAGACCAGGGCGACCGAACCGGCTTGCCTGACCACACGCGAGAGCGAAGTCGTGAGTTTGATCGCCGATGGCAAGAGCAATGCGGCGATCGCCGCTGAACTCAGGCTGAGCGAACACACGGTCAAGCGCCACGTCGCCAACATACTGCTCAAGCTCGACCTGCCATCGCGAGCGGCGGCGGCGGCATTTTCCATCAGGCACGCTGGCCCGGACGGGCCATGAGTGCCATGGCGCTTTCGGGCGAAGCGGCCATACCGATGTAAGCGCTATCAATCTCCCCATGCAGGCCACGCGGATATCACCCGGAAGGCGCTGCGAACGGAGGATGAAATGCCCAAGTCAAAGCTGAATCTCAGATTACTTGTGATCGCGGCAGGCATTGGCGCGCTGTCAACGCTCTCTCCAGCAAAAGCCGAGGATGCATCGGCGACCGCCGCCTACAAGGACATCCAGGCAACGCTCGGCTCGGTGCCGGATATGTTCAAGACACTGCCCGACGTCGCCATCGCCGGCGCCTGGGCCGAGATCAAGGGCGTCCAGCTCAACCCCAAGACCGCGCTCGACGGCAAGACCAAGGAGTTGATGGGGCTCGCGGTCGCGTCGCAGATCCCGTGCCAGTATTGCATCTATTTCCACACCGAAGCCGCCAAGCTCAACGGCGCCAGCGACGAGGAGATCAAGGAGACGATCGCGATGGCGGCAATCGTTCGCCATTGGTCTACAATCCTCAACGGCAACCAGGTCGATCTCGCGACCTTCAAGAAGCAGACCGACGACGTATTCGCGGCCGTGAAGGCCAAGTCGCAGTGAAGCCCCCGCCCGGCGATGAGCGCCGGGCCGCACCTCAAAGCATCAACCGCCCGATCGTGTAGATGGGCATATGGAGGATGAAATGCTGACCAAGACCCAGACGGTGGACGGCGCGGCGATAAAAAAGGCGATCGAAGGCCGTGACGGAAAGATGCTGTCGAGCTTCTATGCCGACGATGCGCTGGTGCGGGTGATCGACCGCAACAACCCGCCGAGCAAGCCACGCGAAATCCGCGGGCGAGCGGCGATCACGACGTTCTGGGACGATATCTGCAGCCGGGCAATGACCCACAAGGTCGACACCACCATCGCCAACGGCGACAGCCTCGCCTTCACCCAGGCCTGCGCCTATCCGGACGGCACGAAAGTGTTCGCCGCGGCGATGCTGGAGCTGAAGAACGGGCAGATCGCACGGCAGACCGTCGTGCAGGCCTGGGACGAGTAGATCAACCGCGGGCTCAACCGCAATCTCGGAGGAGAACCAACATGTTCAGCGCCAGATGGCAGATCGACGCCAAGTTCGGACACAAGCAGACCGTGCTCGAATTGCTCAGGAAATGGGAACGCGAGATCGGTTCGCAGGTCGGCCTCGCCGACCTGAAATTCCAGATCATGACCGGATCGATCGGCGCGCGCGAGGCGACGGTCGAGTCGCATCACGAGGTCGAAAGCCTGGCCAAGCTGGAAGAATTCTTCGCCAAGATCGGCAAGATCGACGCGCACGCCAAATGGGGGAAGGAGATGGAGCCCTATGTCGTGTCGGGCACCAGCTTGTGGAACATCTATCGCATCGTGGAGTAGCAAACGCGGCCGCAGCTCTCCCCTTGTGGAGAGGTCGGATTGCCCGGATTTGTCCTTCACAAATCGGTTGGCAATCCGGGTGAGGGGTAAGTTGGCGCCAAGCTGGAACACCCCTTGTATCTGCACGGATCTGACTTTGTGCGATGGAAGCGACTGAGCCTCGAACCGGACGGCATCCGATTCGAGGCTTGGCGAAGTCGCCCGACACCCCTGCGGCTACAACCGTGGATGAGCC
>NZ_SRUT01000078.1:0-396 GCF_004791315.1 Mesorhizobium sp. M8A.F.Ca.ET.208.01.1.1 | reverse complement strand
ATTCGGGCGACTCGGCCTGCTCGCTGCCGGTGCATTCGCTGCACCCGGACCTCGTCGACGAGCTGGAGCGCCAGACGGCAGCCTTGGCGCGGGCGCTGAACGTCGGCGGCCTGATGAACGTGCAATACGCCATCCAGGACGGCACGGTCTATGTGCTGGAGGTCAACCCCCGCGCCTCGCGCACCGTCCCCTTCGTTGCCAAGACCATCGGTCGTCCGATCGCCAAGATCGCGGCGCGCATCATGGCCGGCGAGACGCTGGAAAACGCCTTCGCCCATTACGGCGCCATGCCGGACCCGCGCAATCCCGGCCACATCGCGGTCAAGGAAGCCGTCTTCCCCTTCGCCCGCTTCCCCGGCGTCGACATCCTGCTCGGACCGGAAATGCGCTCGACCG
>NZ_SRUT01000077.1:0-398 GCF_004791315.1 Mesorhizobium sp. M8A.F.Ca.ET.208.01.1.1 | reverse complement strand
GACGGCGTCGTGCAGCAGTCTCTCGCCTACACCGTCGGCGGGGTGATCACGCCCGGCCAGACGATCATGCAGGTCGTGCCGGACAATGACAGCCTCGCGGTGGAAGCCAAGATCGCGCCAAGCGACATCGACCAGCTATGGGTCGGCCAACAGGCATCGTTGCGCTTCTCGGCATTCAACCAGCCCACGACGCCGCAGATCGATGGCGTTGTCGAGAGAACCTCGCCCGATATCGCCACCGATCAGCGCACCGGCGTCAGCTACTACACCGTGCGCATCAAGACGACCGCCGCCGAGGTCGCGCGCCTCGGCGAAGTCAAGCTGGTGCCCGGCATGCCGGTGGAAACCTTCATCAAGACCGAGGACCGTTCGGTGATGTCCTACCTGGTGAAGCCGTT
>NZ_SRUT01000076.1:0-399 GCF_004791315.1 Mesorhizobium sp. M8A.F.Ca.ET.208.01.1.1 | reverse complement strand
GGTGAATAGACGCCAGTCAGCTTCGGTGATCCGCTCGCCGACAAGATAGCGCTGCTTTGACAGCCGCTCTTCCAACGTGTCGAGTGCTGCGAAGAGCTCGCCGAACGCTTCCTCATAGGCTTCCTGCGAGGTGGCGAAGCCGGCGCGATAGACGCCGTTGTTGATCGCCGGATAGACCAGCGCATTGATCCTGTCGATCTCCGCGCGCAGCGCCGGCGGATAGAAGTCGAGACCCGCATCGCCCCATTCGTCGAAAGCAGAGTTGAGCATCCGGATGATCTCGGAGGACTCGTTGTTGACGATCGTCTGTTCCTGCTTGTCCCACAGCACAGGCACCGTCACGCGGCCTGAATAGGCCGGATCGGCCTTGGTGTAGATCTGGTGCAGGAAATCGAGGCC
>NZ_SRUT01000075.1:0-401 GCF_004791315.1 Mesorhizobium sp. M8A.F.Ca.ET.208.01.1.1 | reverse complement strand
GAAATTCTTTGGCGTCGACCCGGCCCGGATGATGGAAGCCAGGAATCTCGGCGATCAGCGCCGCTTCTTCAACGACCAGTTGGCGCCGGTCTTCGACCGGAAGCTGTTGAAATGGGCGACGTCGCGCAAGGCCTCGCTGTTCGGCCTCGGCATTCCGCCGGCCCAATACGATTCCCTGATCACATCGGGCGACGGCACCATGGCCAGCGTGCTGAAGGCGCGGCTGGAGAAGCTGGCCTGCGATTTTCCGTTGGAGAACAATTACTTCGCCTGGCAGGCCTTTGCCCGCCGCTATCCCGAGCCCGGCGAAGCCGCCCTCCCCGCCTATCTCGAAAAGCAGAACTACGACACCATTCGCGGCAATATCGACCGCGTCGCCATCCACCATGCCAATCTGATCG
>NZ_SRUT01000074.1:0-402 GCF_004791315.1 Mesorhizobium sp. M8A.F.Ca.ET.208.01.1.1 | reverse complement strand
GGCCATCTCGGACGACCGGAGCGGGCCTGGCGGGCGTTCTCGCAATGGCGCAGTTCCTGGCTGTCGCGCGAGGGGGTCTCATCGGTGGCGACTTTCATCCCGGCGGGACTGTTCGGCATCGGCTGGGTGTTTTTCGGCAAGGGCGGCGGCTGGGTGGCGGTCGCCGGCCTGCTTGCAGCGGCAGGTGCCGTCGTGACTGTTTGCACCACGGGCATGATCTACGCCTCGCTGAAGCCGATCGCGCAGTGGCACAGCCGCTATACGCTACCGGCCTATCTTATCTTCGCGGCGATGACCGGGAGCGTTCTGGCGAACGCCCTGCTTCAAAGCTTCAGCGCCGGCTCCAGCGCTATACTAGAGCTCGCTCTGCTTGCCACGCTCGCCGGCTGGGTCTGGAAGCTC
>NZ_SRUT01000073.1:0-404 GCF_004791315.1 Mesorhizobium sp. M8A.F.Ca.ET.208.01.1.1 | reverse complement strand
CAGGGCAGAAGGGGGTGTGACGGAACGCCGTACATCGACTAGTTCTTCCCCGCGTACCGATCCGTCGCCCGGATCAGCTGGTCCAATATCCCGGGCTCGGAATAGGCGTGGCCGGCGCCTTCGACGAGGTAGAAGTCGGCCTTCGGCCAGGCCTTGTGCAGCGCCCAGGCATATTTCGCCGGGCAAGGCATGTCGTAGCGGCCGTGGACGATGGTGCCGGGGATGTCCTTCAGCTTCCAGGCGTCGCGCAGCAGCTGTCCTTCTTCCAGCCAGCCGGCATGGACGAAGTAGTGGTTCTCGATGCGGGCAAACGCCACCGCATAGTCGTCCTGGCCGAACGGCGTGCTGGTCTCCGGCTCCGGCAGGAGCGTGATCGTCTCGCCTTCCCAAAGACTCCAGGCCAG
>NZ_SRUT01000072.1:0-404 GCF_004791315.1 Mesorhizobium sp. M8A.F.Ca.ET.208.01.1.1 | reverse complement strand
AGGGCATCAACGCCAAGTCTTCGCTGGACGAGGCCCGTAACGACCTCGACAAGGCCAAGCAGCAGCTGGCGGTCGCCGAGCAGGGCATCGTCAGCGCCAAGGCGGCGCTTGGCGGCAACCCGGACATCGAGACCGACAGGCACCCGACGGTGATGTCGGCGATCGCCGCGCGCGACAAGGCCGCTTACGAACTGGCGCAGACCACGGTGAAGGCGCCGGCCGACGGCGTCATCTACCAGGCTGCCTCGTTCAAGGTCGGCCAGTATGTCTCCGTCGGCACGCCGCTGTTCGCGCTGGTCGAGACCGGCGACACCTGGATCAACGCCAATTTCAAGGAAACCCAGCTCACCCACATGAAGCCTGGCCAGAAGGCCGAGATCGTCGTCGACACCTATCCGGGCCGC
>NZ_SRUT01000071.1:0-410 GCF_004791315.1 Mesorhizobium sp. M8A.F.Ca.ET.208.01.1.1 | reverse complement strand
AAAGAAGGTCACCGGGATTTCGGCACGCATCGTCTCGGCGATCGCCTTCGAGAGCAGCCAGATCGCTCGGTCGTCGAGTGCGGGCTTGAGAAGATCGCGCAGGGTGAACCATTCGGCGTAGATGCGATGCGCGGCGGGCGAGTGGAGCAGGATGCGCTTCATGTTGGTCATGCGGCCGCGCAGCTTGAGTTCGCGGTCATGCTCGGCGCGCATGTCTTCGGAGGCGGTCGCATAGTCGATCACAGAGAGATGCGCCATCAGCTTCACCCCAGCGTTGCGTGCAGTGCCGGCCCGCCGCGCAGCGTGTTGGAAACGGTGCAGATGTCCTCCGCGTCCGCGAGGATTCGCTCTTTCGTCGCGGCGTCGAGATCGCCGGTGATTTCCAGCTTGATGGTGAATGTCTCAACCCG
>NZ_SRUT01000070.1:0-412 GCF_004791315.1 Mesorhizobium sp. M8A.F.Ca.ET.208.01.1.1 | reverse complement strand
CACGTCGATAAAGGCGCGCATACGGGTCAAAGTGTCCATGATCAGACCTTTCGTGCCGCGTCGAGAATCTTGCGGCCGAGCCGTATCAAAGCGACGTCGCTGCCGGAAGGGCCAAGCAGCGACAGGCCGAAGGGCGCGCCGTCGACGGAACCGAGCGGCAAGGTGATCTGCGGGAAACCCGACAGGCCGGCCAGGCACAAAAGATGCAGCGCCCTTTCGCGATAGGCCTGGAACTGTTCGGGCGTGCTGGCGGCGAGCGGGGCGGCGCCGGGAACGGTGGGCAGGACTAGGAAGCTGTCATTGCCGAGCAACGCGCCCAGCTCGTCCCGGAACGCCAGTCGGCGCGCGGCTTCGGTGGCGGCGGTTCTGGCATCGACGGTGCGGCCGAAACCGAAACGTTCCTCGACGCCGG
>NZ_SRUT01000069.1:0-412 GCF_004791315.1 Mesorhizobium sp. M8A.F.Ca.ET.208.01.1.1 | reverse complement strand
TGAAATTTGGACTGATGCTAAAGACCAAATTCAAAATGAATTAATGGGTTCACTTGAAAAAACAAACCCAATCTTTATGATGAGTGACTCTGGTGCTCGTGGTAACGCATCTAACTTTACACAGTTAGCTGGTATGCGTGGACTTATGGCTGCACCATCAGGTAAGATCATTGAATTACCAATCACTTCATCATTCCGTGAAGGTTTAACGGTGTTAGAATACTTTATCTCTACACATGGTGCGCGTAAAGGTCTTGCTGATACAGCACTTAAAACAGCGGACTCTGGTTATCTTACTCGTCGTCTGGTTGATGTGGCACAAGATGTTATCGTTCGTGAAGAAGACTGTGGTACTGACCGTGGTTTACTAGTATCTGATATTAAAGAAGGTACTGAAATGATCGAACCATTT
>NZ_SRUT01000006.1:0-362250 GCF_004791315.1 Mesorhizobium sp. M8A.F.Ca.ET.208.01.1.1 | reverse complement strand
AACAAACCGTAGCCGCTCGTCCATGATCCCAGTTTCTCGCCAAACCATCGCCGGTCCTCCCGGCGGACAAGAAAACTGTCACCCATGCTATCGGTCCATTCTGTTACCTATCTATCCGGTTCGGACACCGGGCACTTCTCCCCGTATAGTGACGGGGAGAAGGATGCAGCTGCGGCCTCGGCGCTTTTCATGCGACGTTGAAGGTGAGCGAAATCATCGGCGACGGCGTCTTTCTCCCCGTCACCATACGGGGAGAAATGTCCGGCAGGACAATGAGGGGCGGCGCGACGTCTCAGGCCTTCCATGTCCGGCCCCTGCCATGAGGATTACTGAGCAATGACCGGTCTCGACGCCATCACGCTTTCGGTTCTCCAGGCCGCCTTGCAGCAGGTCTGCGACGAGATGGACCTGACCTTTTCCCGCGCCGCCTTCTCGCCCGTCATCGCCGAGGCCAATGACCGCTCGGACGGCATCTATTCGGCCGTCGATGGCTCGCTGATCGCCCAAGGCAGCCAGGGCCTGCCGGTGTTCGTCGGCGTCATGCAATACTCGACCAAAACGGTCATCGAGATGATCGCCGACGGCCGCTGCCTGGCGCCGGAGCCGGGCGACATCTACATCGTCAACGACCCCTATCTCGGCGGCACGCATCTGATGGATGTGCGCTTCGTCATGCCTGTCTACCGCGCTGGAAAAATCTTCTGCTGGCTGTCCAACACGGGCCATTGGCCGGACATTGGCGGCTCCGTGCCGGGCGGGTTCTCGGCTTCCGCGACCGCCGTCGAGCAGGAAGGCCTGCGGCTGCCGCCGGTAAAGCTGTTCAAGAAGGGCGTGCTCGATCCAGAGATCTACGCCATCATCTGCTCCAACATCCGGGTTGCCGACCAGCGCATCGGCGACATCAGGGCGCAGGCCGCCGCGCTGCTGATCGGCCAGGATAGGCTCAACGGGATCCTGGATCGTTACGGAGGTGAAACGGTTACCGAGGCGATCGCCGAACTGCGCCGACGCGCCGCCGAGCAGATGCGCGCCAACATATCCGCCATTCCCGACGGCACCTATCGCTCCAAGGCCTTCGTCGATTCCGACGGGGTGGTCAACGAACCGCTGACCATCGCGCTCGCCGTGGAGAAAAAGGGCGATAGGCTGACCTTCGATTTCACGGGTTCATCAAAGCCCTGCGCTGGGCCGATGAATAGCGTGCTGGCGACGACCTTGTCCTCGGTCTATCTCGCCATGCGCCATATCTTCCCGGATGTGCCGATCAGCGCCGGCGCCTTCGAGCCACTCGAGGTCAAGCGGCCGGAAGGCACCTTCCTGGACGCAAAGTATCCGCGCCCGGTCTCGGGTTGCGCCGCCGAGGTCTCGCAGCGCATCGCCGAGGCGGTGTTCGCCGCCATGGTGCAGGCGCTGCCCGACAAGGTGACGGCGGCTCCCGCCGGCTCCAGCGGCAATTTCGCGCTCGGCGGCAGCGACCCGGCGCGCGGCCGCGACTATGTCATGTACCAGATCTCCGGCGGCGGCTATGGCGGCAATTCGGGCCATGACGGCCTGACCAATGGCTGCTCGACCATCGGCATTTCGAAATCGCCGCCGGTCGAGATCATGGAGCAGGCTTTTCCCGTGCTCTACCGGCACTATGCCTTGCGCGAGGGCTCGGGTGGCGCCGGCAAGCATCGCGGCGGTTTTGGCCTCGCCTACGAGGTCGAGATCCTGCGCGGCGAGGCGCGGGCCTCCTTCGTCATGGATCATGGCCGTTTCGGCCCGCAGGGCGCGCTCGGCGGTGGGGATGGTGAGCCCAACAGCGTGACCGTCTTCCGCGATGGCGAAGAACACATACCGCCGCACCTCTCCAAGGAGCAGGACATCCCGCTCAAGGCCGGCGACCGCGTGCGCGTCGGCACGCCGGGCGGCGGTGGCTATGGCGATCCGCGTGAGCGCGACCCGAAACTGGTCGCTCAGGATGTCCAGCTTGGCTATTATACAGCTGAGCAAGCCAAGCATCTGTTCGGGATCGAGGCACAAGGAAGCTGACCAAACTCGGATGAGCCGCCCCGCGCCGTGATCGCCGCATGACGTGTCGTTTCCGTCTCCGCCGGGAGCATGAAAGCCCGTAGATTTATCCGGTCAACGGAGATCTCGAACATGCGTCTTTTGGGTCGTTTCGTGCTTGCCGCTTCCGTCGCCCTCACCATCGCCACCGGCGCTGCTTGACTATCTTGGCCGAGCGGCGTTCCCCCTTTTACAGCAGCATCGTCGGGCTGGGCGCGACCATGGGCCGGGTCGGCGGCGATTTCATCTCGGCCAAATACTATTCCGGCATTGCCGACGAGCACCTGAACACCCGCGCCAATGTCGGCGTGCAGGACCTCAGCACCATGGGCAAGATGGACATCAAGGGTCCGGACGCCGAGGCGCTGGTCAACCATGTCATCGTCAACGACGCCGCGGCGATGAAACCGGGCAATGTGCGGTACTCCACCGTCTGCCGCGAGGACGGCGGCATCATGGACGACCTCACCGTGTTCCGACTGGCGCCCGAGCATTTCATGCTGGTGACCGGCTCGGTCAACCGGCTGAAGATGCTGCCCTGGCTCCAGCATCATGCTGAGGGGCGCAAGGCCTATGTCACCGACATCACGGCGGCGGTCGCCTTCCCGACCATCCAGGGTCCGCGTTCGCGCGAACTCCTCAAGGCTTTGGTCGCGGATGCCGATCTCGATGGGTTGAAGCGCTGGGCGTTCACCTCGGGTCGCGTCGGCGAAACCAAGGTCATGATTTCGCGCACAGGCGTCACCGGCGAACTCGGCTTCGAACTGTTCGTGCCTGCGGACGAGGCGACCTCGGTCTGGGAGGCGCTGATGCGGACTGGCCAAGCCTTCGGCCTGAAACCCTATGGCGTGCTGGCTATGTTCACGCTCGGCCTGGAAAAGGCCTATCCGGCGCATGGCATCGACATGGACGAGAGCCGCACGCCGTTCCATGTCGGCCTCGACCGCTGGATCAAGTTCGACAAGGGCGATTTCGTCGGCCGCGAAGCGCTGCTCAAGATCCGCGACAAGGGCCTCGACGAGCGCTGGACCGGCCTGATCCTCGACGGCGACAAGCCGGTCGCGACGGATGCCAGGGTGATGGCCGACGGCAGGGATGTGGGCGTGGTCACCTATAGCGACCACGGCTATTCCCTTGGCAAGGTGCTGGCCACCGCGCATCTGCGGCTGCCCTTCACGGCCATCGGCACCGGGCTCAGCATCGCCATCGACGGCCAGCCCGTGCGCGCTGTGGTGGCGCCGATGCCGTTCTTCGATCCGGAGGGGGCGAGGTTGAGGGGCTAACCTGGTGTGTGCGCGTCCCACAGCGCCATAGCGGCCAATCCTCCGCGCTGCCCCTCACCTGCCTGCCGGCATCCTCTCCCCGTATAGTGACGGGGAGAGGGGCGCTCCGTCGCCGATTTCGCCAATCATCGGCGTTGCAAGAGGGGCGCCGGCGTCACGGCCAGCTTCTCTCTCCCCGTTCTACGGGGAGAGATGTCCGGCAGGACAGTGAGGGGCGGCGCCAACGCTAAGATTGTTTAGTCAGAAGGTTCGGCCGAACCTGAATATCAGCCGCCTTACCCTCGCCGGTCGAGCCACGCCACCAGCCGGTCGCCGACCCACTGGATGCCGCAGACCAGGATGATCAGCACGATGACCACGGCGACCATCACGCTGGTCTCGAAGCGCTGGTAGCCATAGCGGATGGCGAGGTCGCCGAGGCCGCCAGCGCCGATGGCGCCGGCCATCGCCGAGGCGCCGACCAGCGTTACCAGCGTCACGGTGAAGCCGGCGACGATGCCGGGCAGGGCCTCGGGCACCAGCACCTCGCGGATGATCGTCCAGCGGTTGCCGCCCATGGCGCGGGCGGCCTCGATCAGCCCGTGGTCGACCTCGCGCAACGACACTTCGGCAATCCGCGCATAGTAGGGCGTGGCGGCGATCGACAGCGGCACGATGGCGGCCCAGGTGCCGATCGAGGTGCCGACGATCAGCCGCGTCACCGGGATAAGCGCCACGAGAAGGATGATGAAGGGCACCGAGCGGAAGCCATTGATGATGGCGCCGAGCACGCGATTGACCCACGGGCTTTCGGCGATGCCGCCGCGTTCGGTGGCGATCAGCGCCAGGCCGAGCGGCAGGCCGAACACCAGCGAGATCAGGCCGGAGGCGGCCGTCATCAGCACCGTCTCCCAGATCGACCGCAGCAGAAGCTCAAACAGGATCGGCGACATGGCCAAGCACCTCCACCCGCGCCTGGCGGGATTCCAGGAAAGCGATCACCTCGGCGAGATGACCCGCACCGCCGCCAGGGATGGAGAGGAACAGCGTCCCCACCGGCTCTCGCTGGATATGGTCGATGCCGCCATGGACGAGCCGGAAGGCACCGGGCACGGTTCTCGCAAGGTCGGACAGCAGCGGCCCGCGCGCAGGCTCGCCCGCAACGTCGACGCGCAAGATCGTTTCGGTGCCACCCGCGGGCAGCAGCCGCGCCGCCAGCTCCGGCGGCAGTTGCGGCCGGATCGCGCCGAGCAGGCGTCTTGTGATCTCGGACCGTGGATCGGCGAACACAGACCAGACTGGCCCTTCCTCGACGATGCGTCCGGCGTCGATCACCGCCACCCGGTCGGCGATCGAGCGGATCACCTCCATCTCGTGGGTGATCAGCAGGATGGTCAGGCCAAGCTGCCGGTTGATGTCCTTGAGCAAGGCGAGGATGGACCGCGTCGTCTCTGGGTCGAGCGCTGACGTCGCTTCGTCCGACAGAAGCAGCGCCGGCCGCGCGGCCAGCGCCCGGGCGATGCCGACGCGCTGCTTCTGGCCGCCCGACAGTGACCCCGGATAGGCTTTCGCCTTTTCCGACAGGCCGACCAGATCGAGCAGTTCCGCCGCCCGCTTCAGCCGCTCGGCCTTTGGCCGGCCCTCGATCTTCAGCGGCAGCGCCACATTGTCCTCGACCGTCTTGGCCGACAGCAGGTTGAAATGCTGGAAGATCATGCCGATGCGCCGCCGCAGCGGCTGCAGGTCGCGCTCGCCGAGCCGGCTGATTTCGCGGCCCTCGATGAACACCTCGCCGGAATCGGGCCGCTCCAGCCCGTTGAGGCAGCGGATCAGCGTCGATTTGCCGGCCCCGCTGCGGCCGATGATGCCGAGGATCTCGCCCTTGCGCACCGTCAGGGAAATGCCGTCGAGCGCCGCCGTCGCGCCGAAGCGGCGCTTCAGCTCGACAAGGCGCACCACGTCCCGCGCCGGTGCATCGGCGTCGTTCGTGTTCTCGATGGCTGCGGTCACATGCTTGTTCATACGCGGATCCCGAAACAGGATTGCGGCCCGCGCGTTGCGCGGACCGCTTTTCTTGTCAAAGCAGACACTTTCGTGCCCGGATTGCTCAATAGGCGCTGAGGCCGGTGCCCTTGTAGACCTTGTCGAACTCGGCTTTGACCGCCTCGTTCTGGTAGGACGCCACCAGCGTCTTCACCCAGGCCTCGTTCTCGTTGCCGACCTTGACCGCAATGAAGTTGCGGTACGGATTGTCTGCGATCGGCTCCTGGGCGATGCGGTTTTCCGGTGTCAAGCCGCTTTTCAGCGCCCAGTCGGTGTTGACCACGGCTGCGTCGAGGTCCTCGACCGAGCGGCCGACGATGCCGGCGTCGAGTTCCTTGATCTCGACCTTCTTGGGGTTTTCGGCGATGTCGGCGGTGGTGGCCAGGATGCCGGTGCCGTCCTTCAGCTTGATCACGCCCTCATTCTGCAACACGCGCAGCGCCCGGCCTTCATTGGACGGGTCGTTCGGCACGCCGATGACAGCACCCTGGGGCAAGTCGGCGACCGCTTTGTACTTCTTGGAATACAGGCCGATCGGCCACACGCCGGTATAGCCGACGCGCACGATATGGTAGCCCTGCGTCTTGATCTGGTTGTCGAGATAGGGCTGGTGCTGGAAGGCGTTGGCGTCGATCTCGCCGCGCTCCAGCGCCTCGTTGGGCTGGGTATAGTCGTTGAACACGACCGTCTCGATGCTCAGGCCCTTCTCGGCGGCTTGAGCGACCACGACGCGCCAGACATCCTCGTCCTCGCCGCTGATGATGCCGACCTTGACTGCCTTCTTGTCCTCGGCGAAGGAGGCATGCGGCGCCATCAGGGCGCCTATCGCGACGGCCGATGCGAACAGCAGAGCCAGGCCGCTGCGGCGGTTCAGGGTTGACCTTGGGGAAGAGGACAAAGTGTTGTTGAGGTCGGACATGATTGATCTCTGCGGTTGTGAAGTCATGGCAGCAAGGCGGATTGCCTAGGCTTGTTCACATCGTCAGAAATTCTATCGATTTTATCAAAGAACGCCTTTCGCCATTCTCCTTGAAGCCGGGAATATTCTCTCAAAAATTTTGAAGAAGGGAGTAAAAGACGCCCAGGATCGACCGCAAGGGTTGCGGTGCGATCCGGCGGGCGTCGAGAAGCGGTGAGGTTCTCAGCGAATCCGGCGGCCCCTCAAAGGGCAATCCATGCCGTCTTCAGCTCGAGATACTTCTCCAGCGCGTGCAGCGACTTGTCGCGGCCGAAGCCGGATTGCTTGACGCCGCCAAGCGGCACCGTGATGTCGGCGCCGCCATAGGTGTTGACGTGGACGACGCCGGCATGGATGGCGCGCACCATGCGGTGCGCGGTGGAAAGGTTCGCCGTCCACACCGCCGAGGCGAGCCCATAGACGGTCGAATTGGCGAGCCGCACGGCCTCCTCCTCGGTCTCGAAGCGCATCAAGCCGAGCACCGGCCCGAACACCTCTTCGCGCGCAAGCTGCATGTCCTGCGTCACGTTCTCGAAGATCGTCGGCGCCATGTAGCTGCCGCCGGTCTCGGCCAGGATCCGTTCGCCGCCGGTGACCAGCCTCGCGCCTTCTTCAGTGGCCTTGGCGACGAAACCAAGATTCTTGGCCAGCTGCTCCGCGCTCGACACCGCGCCGACATCGCTTGCGAGATCGAGCGGATCGCCGACCTTCAGCCTTGTGGTCGCCGAGAGCAGTTCGTCCATGAAACGGTCATAGACGGAGGCCTGGACAAGCAGCCGCGAGCCGGCGACGCAGACCTGGCCGGAATTGCGGAAGATGCCGTTGGCCGAGACGACAGCCGCCTGTTTCAGGTCCGGCGCGTCGGCAAAGACGATGTTGGGTGACTTGCCGCCGAGTTCGAGGAAGACGCGCTTCAGATTGGAACGGGCGGAGTATTCGAGTAGCCGGCGGCCGACCGGTCCCGAGCCGGTGAAGGCGATGGCGTCGACATCCCCATGCAGGCCGAGCGCCTCGCCGGTGACCGCGCCCCTGCCGGTCACGACATTGAGCACGCCGGCGGGCAGCCCGGCTTCGGCAGCCAGTTCGGCCAGCCGCAGCAGCGTCAGCGAGGCGATCTCCGGCGGCTTGACCACCACGCAATTGCCGGCGGCCAGCGCCGGCGCGATCTTCCAGGCGCCGATCATCAGCGGGAAGTTCCAGGGAACGATGACGCCGACGACGCCGAGCGGCTCCTTGTGGATCAGCCCGAGCACGTTGTCGGCGGTCGGCGCGATCTCGCCATAGACCTTGTCGATCGCCTCGGCGTAGTAGCGGATGGTGCCGGCCGCCGACAACGGCTCGGCCTTGTAGGCCATGCCGATCTCGGTGCCATTGTCGCGCACGCCGAGCACGGCCAGCTCGTCGACATGTCTTTCGATCAGTTCGGCGAGCCTGGTCAGCACCTTCTTGCGGAAAGCGGGGGCAGCGCGCGACCATGAACCCTTCTCGAACGCCTTGCGTGCCGAGCGCACGGCGCGGTCGATGTCGGCTGGATTGCCGTCGGCGATGCTGGCGAAAGGCCGGCCGTCGATCGGCGAAATCACCAGCAGGCTCGCGCCGCTTGCCGCCTCCGCTTGGGCGCCATCGATGAACAGGCCGCGCGCGCCGATCTCCGCCTTGCGCAGTGTGTCGATGGCACTTTGACTGATCATTATATTCTCACTTCAGGAGGGTCTGCGGGGCGGCGTGATACGCCGCCCTGATATCTCGCTCAATCCTTGAGCGGTACGCCGAGATTGTCGAAGGCCACCGGATCGCGGCTCTTCAACGCGCCTGCCAGCAGCAGGCCCACCACGCCGGCGATCAGCACCAGTCCCGGCAGGAACGCACCGAGGAAGCCGCCGGCCCCCGACAGGCTGCCGAAATTGATGACGATCAGGTAGATGATGACGACGAAGGCGATGAAGGTCAGCCCGGGCAGGATCGTGGTCTTGAGCGCGTTCTCCTGGGCCGACGGGTTGGCGCGGAAGTACATCACCACAGCGAGCGAGGCGACCGCCATCATGACGATGACGCCGAGCGTCGCGACATTGGTCAGCCAGGAAAACAGCGCCAGCACCGGATCGAGCCCGAGGACGGCGAACAGCCCGACGACGACTGCCGCCAACACGCTCTGGATCACCGAAGCGACATGCGGGCTCTGGTGCGCCGAATGCGTCACGCCGATCGACTGCGGCAACAGCTTCTCGCGGCCGGAGACATAGATGTAGCGGGCAACCGCATTGTGGAACGCCAGCACGCCGGCAAACAGGCTCGACACGAACAGGATGCTCATCGCGTGCGTGAGCAGCGTTCCGGCATAGCGGTCGGAGAGGCCGAACAGGAAGGTGGTCGGGTCCTGCAGGCCCTGCAGCGCCGGCAGCAATTTGTCGACGCCGGCGCCCACCGCCATCAGCCAGGCGGTGACCATGTAGAAGACGCCGATCAGCAGCACCGAGAAGTAGGTGGCGCGCGGAATGGTGACCTTGGGATCACGGGCTTCCTCGGCGTAGATCGTCGTCGCCTCGAAGCCGATGAAGGCGGCGAAACAGAACAGGATGGCGATCGCCGGCGCGCCCGAGGTGATCTGGCTCCAGCTGAACGGGGCCGCCGAGAGGCCGCTGTCGCCGCCGGTCCCGAGGATCACCAGGTCGAGGATCAGCACCACGGCATATTCGCACAGCACCAGCACCGTCAGGATCTTGGCCGACAGGTCGACCTGGCGGTAACCGAGCACGGCGACGATGGCGATGGCGATGAAACTCCACACCCACCAGGGAAGGTTGATGCCCCAGCTGGCGAACAGCCCGGAGGTCGCGGCGCCTAGCAGGCCCATGACGCCGATCTGCATGGCATTGTAGGACAGGATGGCGATCAGCGCCGTGGCGCCGCCGGCAAGGCCGCCCAGGCCGCGCGCGGCATAGGCATAGAAGGCGCCGGCGTTGCCAACATGGCGCGACATGGCGACATAGCCGACCGCGAACAGAAGCAGCAGCACCGTGACGATCAGATAGGTGCCGGCAAAGCCGGCGCCGTTGCCCATCAGCATGCCGAGCGGCGTGCCGCCGGCGACCGCCGTGAGCGGGGCGGCGGCCGAGATCACCATGAAGGTGATGGCGCCGACGCCGAGACTGTTCTTGCGCAGCCTGTTGGCCGGCGCCGCTTCCGAAACTGCTGACATTGGTCCCTCCTGTTTGCAAACCGGTTGGCTTGCCGGCCGAATGGCCTGTCCCATACGCTCTGGATGTGGTTCATTATTTGAACCGTTATTTTGAATATAGACTTGCAAACAAAGCGGCTTCCTGTCAAGTTAATTCACACGTTAATTGATTGCCGCTTATGGGGCGCACATTGCTGGGAGGAATGCGTTGAGTACGGTCGGCAAGGCGATTTCACTCTTGGAGCTGTTCACCGTGGCCGAGCCCGAGCTCGGACTGTCGGACCTCGCGCGCCGGTCGGGTTTCGACAAGGCGACGACGCGGCGCCTGCTGGTGGCGCTGACCGGCCACGGTCTCGTCGAGCAGGATGCCGCCACACGGCTCTACCGGCTCGGCGCCGGCCTGTCGCGGCTGGCGCGTATCCGCGAGGCCCGCTTTCCCTTCCTGCAGACCGCGGTGCCGCTGGTGCGGGATCTGGCAAGTGCCACGGCCGAGACCGTGCATCTGTCGGAATACGGCATCGACCGGCTGGTCACCGTCCATGTCGAGCATCCGGCGCGGGCAAACCGGGTCAATGTCGATATCGGCCAACTCCTGCCCCTGCATTCTACCGCTTCGGGCATCGTCTATCTGGCCTTCGCCAGGGACGAGGCCGTCAAGGCATGTTTGACCACTCCCCTGGAGGCCTTCACCGCGCATACGCTGACCGAGCCGGCCGCGCTCGCGCGCTCCATGGGCGAGGCGCGCGAGCGCGGCTATTCGATTTGCGACCAGGGCCTGGAGGAAGGCGTCATATCAGTCGCCGCGGCAATCCTGGCGGCGGATGGGTTCGCGCTAGGCACGATCGCCGTGGCGGCGCCGAAGGCCAGGACGACGGCGGCCGACATCGCCGAGCGCGGACTTGCGGCCGTGGCCGCGGCGCGCGAGATTTCGATGCGGCTCAACGGCGACAATCTGCAAGCGCTGAGGAGGCAGGCCTGATGTCCGAACCCCGCATCCTGGTCATCGGCACCGGCGATACCAAGGCCGAAGAACTGCTGTTCATGAAAGCATGCATCAAGGCATCGGGCGGCAGCGCCGTGATGATGGATGTCAGCGTGCTGGGCGACCCGCCCTACAGCCCCGATCACGACAAGCACGCGGTCGCCCGCGCCGTGGATGTCACGATCGCCGAGATCATCTCCAGCGGCGACGAGAACACCGCCATGACGCTGATGGCGGGCGGCGCCGTGCAATTGGCGCGCAAGCTCCACCAAGACGGCGAGATCGACGCCTTCATCGCCATAGGCGGCTCGATGGGAACCGATCTGGCGCTCGATGTCGCGCTTTGCCTGCCGCTCGGCGTGCCGAAATTCGTCGTCTCGACCATCGCCTATTCGCACCTGATCCCGCCCGAGCGGGTCGCGCCAGACCTGATGATGATCCTCTGGGCCGGCGGGCTCTACGGCCTCAACTCGATCTGCAAGCTCGTCCTGTCGCAGGCCTGCGGCGCGGTCGTCGGCGCGACGAAGATGATGCTTGAAACCCGCGCCTCCGCGCCGGCGAAAGGCCCGACTATCGGCATGACCTCGCTCGGCAGCTCCTGCCTGCGCTACATGAAGACGCTGAAGCCGGCGCTGGAACGGCGCGGCTATGACGTCGCCGTCTTCCACACCACCGGCATGGGCGGTCGTGCCTTCGAATCGATCGCCGGTCAGGATCATTTCTGCGCGGTGTTCGATTTCAGCCTGCAGGAGATCACCAACCATCTGGCCGGCTCCGTCGTCAGCTCCGGCGCCGACCGGCTTGAGAATGCCGGCGCCCGCGGCGTCCCGCAGATCGCGGCACCCGGCGCGGTCGACATGGTCGACCTGCCAACCTGGCAGGATTTGCCGGCTAAATTTTCCGAACGCCCGTTCCACGCCCACAACAGGCTGATTGCCTCGATTACAGTCGATGCGGATGACCGCCGCGAGGTCGCTCGGACCATCGCCGGGAAGCTCGGCATGGCAAAGGGCCGTTCCGCCCTCATCCTGCCTTCCCGTGGCATCCAGGAATGGGACACCGAGGGCGAGCCGCTCTATGAGCCCGAAGCGCTTGCCGCTTTCGTCGATGAGATGCGCAAGTCTATTCCGGCGCAAGTCGAGTTCCACGAGATCGACGCCCACATCAACAGCGACACCTTCGTCGCCAAGGCGCTGGAGATCTTCGACCGCTGGGTCGGGGAAGGCATCATTCCGCGCGGCATGCCGGCCAAGGAGGTCGCCGCGTGAGTGCTGTTTCCGCGCAGGCGCTGGTCCTCGATTTCGGCGGCGTCGTCACCCGCACGCTGTTCGAGACCCATGCCTTGACCGAACAGGCGCTGGGACTGAAGCCGGGAACGCTGCAGTGGCGCGGCCCGTTCGATCCAGGCAGCGATCCGCTGTGGCGTGCCATGCAGGCCGACGAGATCAGCGAGCGCGACTATTGGCGCACGCGTACCAGCGAGGTCGGCCGGCTTGTCGGCGAGGACTGGCAGGCGATGGAAACCTTCGTCCAGCGCGCGCGTGGCGCCGAGCCCGAAAAGGTGGTGCGGCCGGAAGCCATCAGCGCCATTCGCGCCGTCCACGCGGCGGGATTTCGCCTGGCGATCCTGTCCAACGAACTCGACCTGTTCTACGGCGCCGGCTTCCGCCGGCGGCTGCCGCTGCTTGACCTGTTCGACGTGATCGTCGACGCCACCTATACCGGCATCCTCAAGCCGGATCCGCGTGCCTACGCCTTCGTCACCGAAGCGCTTGGCCTGCCTGCCGCCGCCTGTGTCTTCGTCGACGACCAGCAGCGCAATGTCGATGGCGGCCGTGCCGCCGGCATGCGTACGGTTCATTTCGACGTTTCCCGGCCGGTCCATTCCTATGCCGAGGCCCTCGGCCATTTCGACCTCGTCCCAGCTGCCTGAGACCTTTTGCGGAGCCTTGTGATGCGCGACATCAACTTCCTCACCGAGACCAACGCCAGGCCGATCTGGCACCCGATGGCGCATCCGGCCGAGATGCGAGCCAATCCGCCCAAGGTGATCATGAAGGGCGAGGGCGTCATGGTCACCGACATCGCCGGCAACACCGTGCTCGACGCCGTCGGCGGCCTGTGGAACGTCAATCTCGGCTACAGCAGCGATCCGATCAAGAAAGCCATCGCCGACCAGCTCGGCGCACTGCCTTACTACTCCGGCTTTCGCGGCACCTCGACCGGACCGTCGATCGAACTCGCCTACGAACTTGCGGAATGGTTCGCGCCGGAAGGCATGGTGCGCACCTTCTTCACTTCGGGCGGCTCGGATTCGGTCGAAACCGCGCTGCGGCTGGCGAGGCAATATTGGAAGATCCGCGGCCAGGGCGACCGCACCAAGTTCCTCGCCTTGAAGAAGGGCTATCACGGCACGCATTTCGGCGGTGCCTCGGTCAATGGCAACGCCAATTTCCGCCGCAATTACGAACCGCTGCTGCCCGGCGTCTTCCACATTCCCGCACCCTGGACCTTCCGCAACCCGTTCGACGAGACCGATCCGGCGCGGCTGGCGAAGCTGTGCGCCAAGGCGCTGGAGGACGAGATCGCCTTCCAGGGCGGCGACACCATCGCAGCCTTCATCATGGAGCCTGTGCTTGGCGCGGGCGGCGTCATCGTCCCGCATGAAAGCTTCATGCCGCTGGTGCGCGAAATCTGCGACCGCCACGAAATCCTGCTGATCGCCGACGAGGTGGTCACGGGCTTCGGCCGCACCGGCGCATGGTCCGGGTCGCGGCTGTCCGGTGTGAAGCCGGATTTCATGACCATCGCCAAGGCGATCACCTCGGGTTATTTCCCGCTCGGTGCCACCTTGATCGGCGCCAAGGTTGCTGACGTATTCGAGGCCGACAAGACCAGCTTCGGCGCGATCGGCCACGGCTACACCTATTCCGGCCATCCGGTCGGCTGCGCGGCCGGGTTGGCGGCCTTGGCCGAGACCAAACGGCTTCGCCTCGACGAAAACGCGGCCGCGCGCGGCACGGAACTGGCGGCGGTCCTCGAAGGTTTGAAGGCCAAGCACGCGATCGTTGGCGATGTCAGGTACAAGGGCTTGATGGCGGCGGTGGAACTGGTTTCCGACCGCGCGACGAAGAAGCCCATCGACAAGAAGACCATGGCCGTTGTGTCAGAAGCGGCCTACGAAGCCGGCGTCATGCTGCGCGTCTCCGGCAACAACATCATCCTGTCGCCACCGCTCATCATCAGCGCCGCCGACGTCACCAGGATCGGTGAGGCGATCGACGCAGGCCTGTCGAAGGTCTGACGCATGCAACGGAGGTTTGGTACACCGATGGCCCAATCGCGGCAAGAACTGGCTGGGGAAACACTGGTCAGCCGGCGTGGCCGGCTGCTCGGCGCGAAATCGCAACTGTTCTATGACGAGCCGGTGCATCTGGTGCGCGGCGAGGGTGTCTGGCTCTACGACGCCGATGGCCGCAAATATCTCGACGCCTATAACAATGTCGCCCATGTCGGCCATTGCCACCCGCATGTGGTCGAGGCGCTGTGCCGGCAGGCCAGCCTGCTCAACACCCACACGCGCTATCTCCACACCGCGATCCTCGATTATGTAGAGCGGCTGACCGCCACCTTCGATGCCAGCCTCTCCACCGCCATCCTGACCTGCACCGGCAGCGAGGCCAACGACATCGCGCTGCGCATGGCGCAGGCGGCCTCCGGCCAGATGGGAATCATCGCCACCGACGCCACCTATCACGGCAACACCACAGCCGTTTCGCAGCTCTCTACCCGCATGCCGCCGGTCGGCGGCCGCACCCACCATGTCAGGCTGGTGCCGGCCCCGGACAGCTATCGCCATCCAGATGCGATGGCCAATGGCAAGGCCTTCGGCGATGCCGTACGCGAGGCGATCGCTTCGCTGGCCAGAGACGGCATCGGCCTTTCCGGCATGATCCTCTGCCCGCTGCTCGCCAATGAGGGCTTTCCGGCACTCCCGAACGGCTTTTTCGACGACGCCATATCGGCGGTGCGCGAAGCGGGCGGTCTGATGATCGCCGACGAGGTACAGCTCGGTTTCGGCCGCACCGGCAGCCATTTCTGGGGCCATCAGCGCGCTGGTTTCGTCCCCGACATCGTCACCATGGGCAAACCGATGGGCAACGGCCACCCGGTCGCCGCTGTCGTCACCACTCGAGAGATATTGGCGACCTTCCGCGACGCCTTCCGCTACTTCAACACTTTTGGCGGCAATCCGGTCTCCTGCGCGGTCGCCAATGCCGTGCTGGATGTGCTGGAAGACGAAAACCTCGTCGCCAATGCGCGCGATGTCGGCGCCTATGCGCTCGGCCTGCTGCGGCCACTGGCCGATCGGCATGGATGCATCGGTGAGGTCAGGGGCGCCGGCCTGTTCTTCGGCGCCGAACTGGTCCGGGACCGCGAGACACGCGAGCCGGCGCCCGACATCGCCGGCCGCGTCATCAACGCGATGCGCGACCGTGGCGTGCTGATGGGCAAGACCGGCATTCACGGCAATGTGCTCAAGATACGCCCGCCAATGCCCTTCTCCCGCGCCAATGCGGATCTGCTGATCGAAACGTTCGACGACGTGCTCGGCGAAGTCGGCGGAGTGCCGGGGTGAACGCCGTCTCGACGCATGCCGGGCCGGAAACGGCAGCTGATGTCACCGACCTTGCCAGACGTGCGCTGGACCATTGGGGCGTTCGCGGCGGCGAGCCGGAGCTCTTGAAATACCGTGAGAATGCCGTCTTCCGGATCCACTTGCCCGATGGCCGGCCGGCCGTGATGCGCGTGCATCGGCTTGGCTACCACACGGATGCCGCGCTGCGCGGGGAACTGCAATGGATGGGCTTTCTGCAAGCCGCCGGCGTCGCCACGCCGTCTCCGATCGCAACGCAGGCCGGCGACCCGTTCGTGCTCGTCGGCACCGCCGCTTTGACGCAACCGCGCCAGGTCGATTGCTTGAGCTGGCTCGAGGGCCGCGCCGTCGGCGCGCGCGGCGTACCGCTGGACTATACGCCGGAACAGTTGGAGCAGGTCTTCAGGGAGATCGGGCGAAGCATCGCCCACATGCACACTGTGACCGCCGCCTGGACGCCGCCTTCAGGCTTCACCCGCCATGCCTGGGACTTCGACGGCTTCTTCGGCGCGGCCCCGAATTGGGGACGCTTCGAGACCTCACCCTTCCTCGACGGCGCGCGCCGCGATCTGGTTTTCCAGGCGCGGGAAAAGGCGGTGAAGGCGCTGTCGGAACACGAACGCAGCGCCCGCAACTTCGGCATCATCCACGCCGATCTGGTGCGCGAGAACGTGCTGATCCATGACGGTGCGGTGCGCATCATCGACTTCGATGATTGCGGCTTTGGCTGGCACATGTATGACCTCGCAGTCGCGCTCTACCAGAACCGCCAGGAGCCGCTCTATCCGCTGATCGAGGCGTCGCTGCTGGACGGCTACCGGCAGCAGCGGGAGTTGACCGCGCAGGACATCGCTGCGCTGCCGCTGTTCGCCGCGCTGCGGGCCTTCGCGTTTCTGGGCTGGGTGCAAAGCCGCGTCGAGGGCGACATCACCCGCGAAGTCGGCCTGCGCATGTCGAACATCGCCGCCGATGTGATAGCGGCCTATTTGCGCGACAAATGAGGCGGTGTGGCTGGCGGGGAACCGTCAGCCTTTCGCGAAATGGATGCTGACCGTTCCCGAACCGCCGAAATCGGCGACGATCGTGTCGCCCGGCCGTGCCTCCACGGGCCGCACGAAGGAACCCGACAGCACCACTTCGCCGGCCGCGATCGATAGGCCGTAGCGGGCGAGCCGGTCGGCCAGCCAGGCCACGCCCATGGCCGGATGGTTGAGCACGCCGGCGCCGAGCCCGGTCTCCTCGACCTCGGCATTGCGCGAGACGATGGCGCCGATCCAGCGCATGTCGGCTTGATCGGGCCGCTGCGGCCGCCCGCCGAGGACGATGCCGGCATTGGCGGCATTGTCGGAGATGGTGTCGAAGAAGGTGCGCGTCTTCTTGGTCTCGGCATTGACGCGCTCGATGCGTGTATCGAGGATTTCCAGCGCCGGCGTGATGTAGTCCGTTGCGTTGAGCACGTCGAAGAGGCTCACCCCGGGCCCCTTCAGCGGCGCCTTCATGACGAAGGCGATCTCGGCCTCGACGCGCGGCTGGATGAAGCGGCCGGCGGGAATGGTCGCGCCGTCGCTGAAGAACATGTCGTCGAAGAGCACGCCCGAATCCGGTGTGTCGATGGCCAGCGCATATTGCATCGCCTTGGAGGTCAGGCCGATCTTCCAGCCCTTCGGCTTCAGCCCGGCATCGGTCTTGCGCTTCACCAGCGCCGCCTGGACGCGGTAGGCATCCTCCATCGTTGCCTCGGGAAAGTCGAGGCTGAGCAGCCGGATCTGGCGGCGCGTCCGTTCGGCCTCGAACAGCCTGTCGGCGGCCTCTTCCACTTGGCTCGGGGTCATTGTTCGGCCTCGTCGACGACGCTGTTTCTGAGCACGCCGATGCCGTCAGCCTCCACCTCGATCACATCGCCCGGTTTCAGCCACACCGGCGGATCGAAGCGGGCGCCGGCGCCGGTCGGCGTTCCCGTGACGATGATATCGCCAGGCACCAATGTGGTGAAGGTCGAGATGTAATTGATGATCTTGCGGAAGGAAAAGATCATCCGGCTGGTGCGGTCCTGCTGGCGCACCTCGCCGTTGACGCGGGTGGTCAGCGCGATGTCGGCGATCTGCGCCTCGTCGATGAATGGCACCAGCCAGGGGCCGATCGAGCCGGTGCGCTCGAAATTCTTGCCTTGCGTGACGTTGAACTTGGCGTGCCGCACCCAGTCGCGGATGGTGCCTTCGTTGCACAGCGACAGGGCGGCGATGTGGTCCAGCGCGTCGGCCTCGGCGATGCGCCGGCCGGGCTTGCCGATGACGATGACGATTTCGCCCTCGTAGTCGAGCTGTAGTGATTCCGGCGGCCGCACCAGCGGCGCGCCATGGCCGACGAAAGAGCGCGGAAAACGGATGAACAGCGAGGGGTTGGCGGGAGCTGCCTGCCCGTCCTTGTACTCCTCGTTGCGGTCGGGATAGTTGACGCCGACGCAGATGATTTTTTCCGGGGAGGGAATGGGGATGTCGTAGGTGATGGCGTCGAGCGGGAAATCGGCGGCGAAGGCCTCGGCCTCGTCAGCCAGGCGCCGCAAGGCGCCGGCCTCGATCACCTCGCGCAATGTCGGCCATTGGCCGTGGCGAGCCGACAGGTCGACGACACCCTTGGCGGTGATGGCGCCATAGCGTGTCTTGCCGCCGACGGTGAAGGTGGCGAGGCGGGCGCTCATGCTGATACTCCACGGTCGTTGCTGCTGGCCAACCGGAACCGCCGAGCTCTACGACGCCCCCCTCTGTCCTGCCGGACATCTCCCCCACTTGGGGGGAGATCAGCCGGCCGCGCCGTAGGCGCCTTACTAGCAACGCTGAAAATAGGCGAAGGGGGTGATGACAGCCAATCTCCCCCCAAGTGGGGGAGATGTCCGGCAGGACAGAGGGGGGCGCGACAGAACGCCGACATCTCCTAATAGCCCATCACGGCGCCACAATCGGCGAAGCCGCCAGATCCGGCTGCCGCACCTCCGCGCCGGCAAAGACACTGCCTTCCTCGAACCAGCTCTTCGGCGCCGGCGCGCCCCACAGCGTCTGGCGCTGCGGATCCTTCAAATCCCATTTGATCGGCTCGAGGTCCGGATCGACCGTCTGGTAGTCCGAACAGTAGATCTCGATGCGATGATTGTCGGGGTCGCGCACATAGAGGAAGAAGGCGTTGGAAATGCCGTGCCGGCCGGGGCCGCGCTCGATGTTCGGCAGGTAGCCGGTGGTCGCCATCAGGTCGAGCAGGTCGATGATGTTGAGCGGCGTCGGCACCCAGAAGGCGACGTGGTGCAGGCGCGGGCCGATACCGTTGGTGAAGGCGATGTCGTGGACACCGCCCTTGCGGTGTGTCCAGGCCGCCCACAGCTTTCCGCTTGAGGCATCTTCCGTATATTCGGTAACGCGAAAACCGAGCTCGTTGTAGAAGGCGACGGACTCGTCGACATTGGGCGAGAAGCAGTTGAAATGGTCGATGCGCAACGGCTTCACGCCCTTGTAGAGCGCGTATTTCTGGTGGATCGGCGGCAGCCGATCCATCGTCGCGCAGAATTCGAGCGGAATGCCATGCGGGTCGCGCGTGCGGAAAGTACGCGACTGGTAGGGACGCTCGACCCATTCGACCGGCAGGCCCTTGCCCCTGAAGAAGTGCTCTGCCTTGTCGAGGTCCTCGTCGGAAAAAACCTTGAAGCCGAGGTCGCGGGCTTCCGGCGTCGTTGCCTTGCGCAGCACGATGCAGTGATGGCCGCGCTCCTCCATGGCCCTGAGGTAGATGGCGCCTGATGTCTCGTCGGTGACCTGCAGGCCGAGCGTGTCGACATAGAAGGCGCGGGATCGGGCAAGGTCGGTTACCGCCAGTTCGACATGGCTGAGACGAACGATGTTGAAGGCGGGGTAGAGGTTGGGCTTGGGCAAGGGCATCTGATTTCCTCCGGTCAGCCGCCGAGTTTCTGGATTGCGTGCGCCGAAGTGGCGAAGGCGACGTTCTTCGTCTCCATGTAGAAATCGAAGGAATGGTCGCCGCCGTCGCGGCCGATGCCGGAGTTCTTGACGCCGCCGAACGGCGTCGGCAGATGGCGCACATTCTCCGAATTGACCCAGATCATGCCGGCATCCAGCGCATCGGTGAAGCGGAAGGCGCGGGTCACGTCGGATGTCCAGAGATAGCCGGTGAGGCCATATTGCGTGTCGTTGGCCAGCGCCAGCGCCTCCGCCTCGTCCTTGAAGGCGATCGCGGTCAGCACCGGCCCGAAAATCTCTTCCTGGGCAATGCGCATCCTGTTGGTCGCGCCGGTGAACAATGTCGGGCTGACATAACAGCCACCGCCCGGACCGGCGAACTTGCCACCGCCGGCGGCGACCACCGCGCCCTCCGATTTGCCAATCTCGATATAGGACAGCACCTTCTCCTCGTGCACCGGATGGATCAGCGGCCCGACCACGGTGTTGGGGTCGAGCGGATGGCCTATCTCGATGCGCTTGGCCTTCTCCGCCACCAGATCGGTGAACCGGTCATAGACCGAGGCCTCCACCAGCAGCCGCGACGAGGAGGTGCAGCGCTCGCCGTTGAGCGAGTAGATCATGAATACCGCCGCATCCGCCGCGCGCTCCAGATCCGCATCGGCGAAGACGATCACCGGGTTCTTGCCGCCGAGTTCGAAATGCACGCGCTTCAGCGTATCGGCGCCTTGCTTCATGATCATCGAGCCGGTGCGGCTTTCGCCGACGAAACCGATCGCCTTGATGTCGGGGTGCTCGGTCAGCGCCTTGCCGGCATGTTCGCCGAGGCCGTTGACCAGGTTCCACACCCCCTTCGGCAGGCCGGCCTCCTCGGCGATCTCGACCAGCAGCCGCGCCGTCAGCGGCGAGAACTCAGCCGGCTTATGAACCACCGTGCAGCCGGCGGCCAGTGCCGGCGCGATCTTCCAGGTCGACAGCATGAATGGCGTGTTCCACGGCGTGATGATGCCGACCGGTCCGATCGGCACCCGCGTCGTCATGTTGACCTGGCCAGGCGTCCGCAGCGTTTCGCCATCACGCGCTTCCGGCGCGCGGTCGGCGAAGAAACGGAAGTTTTCGGCGCCGCGCAGTGCGGCCTTGGCCATGAACTTCAGCGCCTGGCCGGTGTCCATGCATTCGACGAAGGCAATCTCCTCGGCGCGCGCCTCGATCGCGTCGGCTATTTTGTGCAGCAGCTTCTTGCGCGCCTCGCCAGGCATGCCGGCCCAGGCCGGAAATGCCGCCTTCGCCGCTTTTGCCGCGCGGTCGATGTCGGCGATGCCGCCGCGCGCGACCTTGGCCAGTGGCTTGAGATCGACCGGCGACAACGTCTCGAAGGTCGAGCCGTCGGCGGCAGGCACCGCTTCGCCGCCGATCTGGTTCAGCACGCCATCGCGCTTGAAGCGGGCGAGGTAGGCTTGCGCCTTTTTCAGATTGCCTTCGAGATCGGACATGTCGGTCTTTCGTCACTTGCCGCGCAGCCGCGGGTGGATTGCATTCTTCTTCCAGCTCAACACCGGGTCGATTTCCCTGATCTCCAGCGACAAGGCGAAATGCGGGGTCTCGAACAGCGTTGCCAGGTATTGGCTTACCGCGGTGAACACGGCCTCGCCGGTGCGTTTCTTGTCCTCGGCGCTGCGGCCGCTACCGATGCGAAACGACATATCGAGAAAGGCGTTTTCCGGCAGGCGATCGGCAATGGCGTAGGCGTCGGCGCGAAAAGCCCGCACCCGCACGGCGCCGGTCTCGAACAGCCCGGTGTCGAGCACCGTGCGCAACACCAGCGCGCACAATTCACTCATGTCGACCTTGGCATCGAGATTGGCCGAATACTCGATGGAGAAGTGCGGCACCGCGTTTCGTTCCCTGGATTCTTGCATTTTGTAGTTAACGCGTTAATTACATGATATACCCCCAAAGTCAAGTCTTGCATCGGGCTGGAGGCGACGATACGGGATGGAAAGGTCGGGGTTTGACGTTGGTCCATGTGGGGTCAAGACTCGCCGACCACCGCATTTATTGGGGGCGCTGCTTCTTGCTGCCGGAAAACACTCGTCGCTCCTTACCGATGGCATTGCTTCACGCCCGCGAAGTCGTGATGGCGCGGTTTCGCCCCATGCTTGCCGCGCATGACGTGACCGAGCAGCAATGGCGCGTTCTGCGCGTGCTGAGCGAGGCCGGCCCGGTCGAGGCGACCGAGCTTGCCGAGCGCGCCTCGGTGCTGCCGCCCAGCCTGACCCGCATCATCAAGGCGCTCGAGGGCCGGAAATTCATCACCCGCAACAAGGCGGAAGGCGACGGGCGCCGCGTCGTGTTGACCATCGCGCCGGCTGGCTCGGCCCTGATCGATGCGCTCTCGCCCGAGCGCCGTATCATCTACGACGACATCGAAAAGCGCTTCGGCCATGAGCGGCTGGAGCAGTTGCTCGACCTGCTGGAGACCCTGATCGACGGCGAGAGCTGAGGCTTTTCGGTTCGTCGCGGCGGCTCGCATGATCGCGCCAGGACAGCAACACGCCTTTGCGATTAGCCGCGACATCCATCGTGTCGTCATCCTAGGGCGAAGCAGGAGCGAAGCTCCGTCGCGCAGACCCTAGGATCCATGCCGGGACTCCTGAGCGCCCCCACGGTGCAGATTCTGCACCGCTGCACTCGTCGTCTAATGTCACGGAATGGATCCCAGGGTCTCCGCGACGCCGCTTCGCGGCTGCTCCGCCCAGGGATGACGAGGTTGAGAGGGCGGCGGCCGATCTCCAATGCCTGTACCGCGCTCCCAAGGCCTGTTCACCCGCCAAAACTCCCCAGCCGCGTCGGCTGCGTGTAGTTGCGGTCGACATAGAGCAGCGCCGAGCCGCCGCTGCCGTGCCTGACGTCGGTGACGCGGCCGATCATGACATTGTGCGTGCCGACGAGGTGCACCGTCTCGATCTCGCAGTCGAAATTGACGATCGCGTCCGACAGCGCCGGCGTGCCCGACGTCAGCGTCTGCCAGCGCGCCGACGAGTAGCGGGCTTCCATGTCCCTGGTCGCGCCGGCAAACTTTCCTGCCAGATGCATGTGGTCATGCGTCAGCACGTTGACGCAGAAGCGCCGGTTGGCGAGGAACATGGCGGCCTGCGTCGACCGTCCGTTCATGCACACAAGCAGCGTCGGCGGCTCGTCGGAGACGGTGCACATGGCCGTGGCGGTGAAGCCGCCGCGTCCGGCCGGCCCGTCGGTGGTGATGATGTTGACCGGCGCGCAGACCCTTGCCATGGCGTCGCGGAAATCGGCTTTCGAAATCTGCGCGGCCATAGGCTTCATCCCGCCGTTGGAGTGAGTGGCGGCAACCAGGTGTCGCCCGTCCAGCCATGCTCGTCATAGTCGGCCATGCAGGTGTCGACGAGTTCCTCCATCGCCTTCAGCCGGCCGCCGCGCTCGGCGCCTTTCAGAACCTGCAGGCGCACCTCTTCCGGGGCGCCGGCATAGTTGAGCTCGTAGAGCGCGTGGCGGCCGCCGAACTCGGTGCCGGTCGCGTCCCACAACAGCTTCATGATCTTGATGCGCTCGATGTGGCCCATGTCGTTGGAGCCGCGCACATATTGCGCCAGATATTTGTCGATCTCGGGATTGTTGAAATCGCGCACCGACGACGGCAAATAGATCAGGCCGGACGCGATCACACGGCGCACCGTGTCGATGACACGCGGATAGGCCTCCGACATGAAGGTGCGGTAGGCGAGCGCGGCATCGAGATTGGGCAGCACCGCGCCGTTCGCCCATGGGATCGGGTTGTGGGCCATGGCATTGGAGAAACTCCAGAACATGTGCCTGAGCGCAATGACCTCGCCAAGCGCTGCCTGGTTGCCGCGAAACGCGTCGCCGCCGGTGGCGCGCAGCGCCTTGGCCAGCAGGCCGGCGAGGAAGTCGAGCTTGACGGCAAAACGCGTGCAGCCCTGGAAGCAGTAACCATGCATGAAGCCGGATGCCGGGTGGAACGACAGGATCTTCTGCGCATCGCGCAGCACCAGCACGTCCTCCCAGGGGATGAAGACATTGTCGAGCACCAGGATGGCGTCGTTCTCGTCGAAGCGCGACGAAAGCGGATAATCGAAGGGCGCGCCGACCGTGTTGGCCGTCTGCTCATAGGAGACGCGGCAGAACATCTTTATCCCCGGCGCGTTCATCGGCACGATGAACATCACCGACAGCGACGGATCCTCCGTCACCGTCGCCGAGCCCTGCGCCAGGAAATTGTAGTGCGTCAGCGCCGAGGACGTCGCCACCACCTTGGCGCCGGAAACAAAAATGCCGGCATCCGTCTCCCTGGTGATGTGGACGAAGACGTCCTTCACCTGTTCGGCCGGTTTGTGGCGGTCGATCGGCGGGTTGACGATTGCGTGGTTCATGAACAGCACGGCTTCCTGGGCGCGTTTGTGCCAGGCCAGCGCATTGTCCTTGAACGGTCCGTACCAGTCGGCATTGGCGCCAAGCGTGTTCATCAGCGCCGCCTTGTAGTCGGGCGTGCGCCCCATCCAGCCATAGGACATCCGCGACCACTCGGCGATCGCCGTCTGCTGGGCAGCGAGTTCGCCGGAAGATCTGGCGACGCGGAAATATTTGTGGGTGTAGCCGCCCGAGCCGGTGTCGGTCGCAGAGGTCAGCGTCTCTCGCCGCTTGCCGTCATGCAGCGCATCGTAGAGCCGCGCCAGCGACCGTGCCGAATTGCGCATCGCCGGATGGGTGGTGACATCGGAGACGCGTTCGCCATTGATATAGACCTCGCGCCCGTCGCGCAGGCTCTCCAGATATTCCGCCCCGGTGAACGGGCGCGCTTTGTCCGCGCGAAAATCTTCCGACCGCATGATGCTCCTCCACTTTGTACCGCAACCCTAGCGCCTCCGCTGGCGATCGGGTATGGACGGAACGGCAAAACCGATTGGACTTTTTCCGGCGCCATGAGCCAGAATTCCATCCCCGATTTCTTCGTTTATGGCGAGCCGGTGCGGCCGCTCGATGTTGGCTTCCTGCATGTCGAGACGGTGCTTGCCCGCAGCAACATTCACCTTGGCCAGGTTGCCGCGCACAAGCACCCGCAGATGGGCCAGATCACCTACTGGACCGGCGGTTCCGGCACCTACCGCATCGAGGATCGCTCCTGGGACTTTTCGGCGCCGGCCGTCAGCTTCGTGCCAAGCACCATCGTGCATGGTTTTTCGATCGGGCCAGGTACCGACGCCATCGTCGTCTCGGTCGCCGACGATGCGCTCGCCACGCTTGCTGGCCACAGCCTGCTGCCGCTCGACCGGCCGGTCTTCACCGACGCCCTGTCCCAGCACGCCGCATGGCAAAGGCTGGCAACGGTGCTGGACATGATCGCCGCCGAATACGCCGAGGCGCAGGGCGGCAGCGACAAGGTGCTGCCGGCGCTGATCGCTGTCGCGCTCTCCCATATAGCGAGGCTCGCTCCTGAGGCGACGGATGCCCGGGGCTCTTCCGACACGTCACTGGCGCGGGGGCTGCGGAGGCTCGTCGATGCGCATTTCCGCGACAACTGGCCGGTCGACCGCTACGTCGAGGCCCTCGCCACGACGCCGCATTTGCTCGACAAGGCCGCCCATGCGGTGCTGGGCAGCGGCGTCAAGCGGGTGGTCGGCGAGCGCCGGTTGCTGGAAGCCAAGCGGCTGCTGCTGTTCACCGTGCGCACGGTCGAGGACATCGCCTACGAAATCGGCTTCGACGATCCGGCCTATTTCTCCCGCTTCTTCCGCGAGCGTACCGGCGAGGCGCCGGCCGCGTGGCGGCGGAGGCAATTGCGGGGCCAGTGATCCTTACGCTGATTGATTGTGCCTGAAGCCAGCATTCTTCCCCGATGCGGCCACGGCCACCTTTTCGTGAAGGTGCGCGGGTTGATCCGGCGGCCTGCATGCCTAGGTAGGGAGAGCGGCCGGGCGCACGCGATCTCAACATTCGGTATGACATTTTCCTGTATTCGAAAGCTTGCCCTTTCTGGTCTCATCGTCGTCGTCCAGTCTTCCTGCGTCGTTCCCGACGACACGTCGCGCATCGCCAAGGTTGATCCCACGGCGGCGGCGGCTCGCAAGGAGATGATAGGCCTCAGCGAAGCCGACGTTCGTATGTGCGCGGGGTTTCCAACCGCCACCGCGGATGCCGGCGGATCCGGCCAGATCTGGACCTATAAGCGCGTCGTTCAGCGCGGCAATCTCAGCATCGTCGTCCCGACCCTGTCGGTGGGGCCGGTCCCGGCGCTCGGTGGCTCCCTCAATGTCGCTCCCGGCGGCTATTGCGACACGCAGGTCCGCATGGTCGGCGGCCGCGTCGCCGAAGTTGCCTACGCCGGCGACAACAATCTGCCAAACAGGCGCGACGCGCTTTGTGTCAGCACCGTGGATGCTTGCGTGTCCTATGCCCGCCAACACAGGCCGGCGGCCAAATAGCGGCAGCGGATTTCGCGGAAAACGGCGATGGCCGGCCTTCGCTGTTTGACGCGGATGGCGTTGAGGGCTTGACTGACCCGCCGGACCGAATACGCTAAGGCCAAATACCGGCTCTGATCGCCGGGCGGCAAACATGCCTCGTATGCCTCGCCTTTTCCGGCGCTGGCTGCGGGGCATTGTCATTTCTGGGGTCCTGTTTGAAACGGCGCATCGAAATCGGCATCCTCTATTCCCGCTCGGGCAGTTATCAGCTCGTTTCCGACGCGTGTCGCATGGGCGCCATGCGCGCCATCGCCGACATCAACGCCGACAGGAGTTCAGGCATCGAGCTGGTGCCGGTCGAGCGCGATCCGCAAAGCAATGCCGATCGCTACGCGACGCTGTGCGAGGATATTTTCAAAACCAGCAACGCCCGCCATGTCGTCGGCTGCGTCACCTCCTGGAGCCGCAAGGAAACGATTCCGGTGCTTGAGAAGGCCGGCGGCATGCTCTGGTATGCTTGCCCCTATGAGGGTTTCGAGGCCAACGAGCATGTCGTCTACATGCACGCCTGCCCCAACCAGCACCTGGTGCCGCTGCTGGCTCATGTCGTGCCGCGCTTCGGCGCCAACGGTTTTCTGCTCGGCTCGAACTACATCTGGGGCTGGGAGATGAACCGCGTCGCGCGCGACCTGATCGCGGACGCCGGCGGCAAGGTCTTGGGCGAGCGCTATCTGCGCATCGGCGAGACCGACGTGTCGCGGCTGATCGCCGAAATCCGGGCGACGCGGCCGAACTTCGTCCTCAACAATCTGATCGGCACCTCGTCCTATGCCTTCCTGGCGGCCTATCGTGACCTGGGCGTTGAGGATCCCGCCTTCAGTTCGCAAAACTGCCCGGTCATCTCCTGCAACCTCACCGAGGGTGAGCTGCCGGCGATCGGCGAGACCGGCAAGGGCCATCTGTCGGTCGGGCCCTATTTCGCGCCAAGGCCGGCCGCCTTCGCCTCCTCCTTCGAAGCCTCCGCCTATGCCTCGGTGCAGGTGATGGCCGACGTGCTGTCGCGCGATCCCGACGCCGGCCCGGCGGAATTTTCCAAGGCCTTCGCCGAACGGCGCTTTTCCACCCGCCTCGGCCCGATCGCCATCGACGCCCATTCCCAGCACGCGACGCTGCCTGTCATCATCGGCCGGATCGCGGATGGCTTCTTCGAAGTCGTCAGCCGCGAGGACGAGGTCGCGCCGGACCCGTATCTGTCGCGCTACGACCCCGCAAAGACATTCGGCCGGCCACGCCTCAGGGTGGTGTCGTGACCCGAACCCCGCGCATCCCCAATCTCGGCGGCGCCAGGGCCTTTGTCCTGCATCGCCCGCACCCGACGGTGCAGGCGATCACCAGGCAATTGTCGGCCATCGGGCTTGTCACCGTGGACTGCTGGCCGGAACTGGCGCCGGAGGCGCTTGCCGCCGACTTCGTCTTCTTCGACGCCGATCTCGGCTTCGACGAGCAATTCCCCTGGAAGCCGGGCGAGGCGCCGATGCCGATGGTGGCGCTGATCGGGTCCGAAGCGCCCGGCCGCATCGAATGGGCGCTGTCGCACAAGGCAGATGCCCAGCTCCTGAAGCCGGTCGGCAATGCCGGCGTCTACAGTGCATTGCTGATCGCGCGGCAGAGTTTCGAGGCGAGAAAACATTTAGCCGGCGAGATCGCCGCGCTGCGCCAGCGTGTCGCCGAGCGCCAGACCATCGTGCGGGCTGTCTCGGCTTTGTCGAAAGGCGGCGACGACGACCGCGCCTATGCGCAGCTGCGCTCGCTGGCGATGAGCTGGCAGATCAGCGTCGAGGACGCCGCGCGCCGTATCGTGGCGATGACGGACGAGGCCAAGACCGAAGAGGAAGGCGGCGATGACCAGTCCCATCGCGCCTGATCTCACGGCCGGGCGCATGCCGGCCAAGCCGCGCGCCGGCGTCTGGCGCCGGCTGATCAAGCGCCGCCTGGCGCTGCTCGGCTTGGTCATCGTCGCCATCGTCGTCGCCGGCGCGATCCTGGCGCCGTGGCTGACCGGCTACGATCCCAACGAGCAGATGTTCGACGGCCTGACCATCGAGGGCTCGCCGCTGCCGCCGACCGCGAAATTCTGGCTGGGCACCGACCTGCTCGGGCGCGATCTTCTGACCCGCATCCTCTACGGCGCGCGCACCTCGCTGATCATCGGCATCGTCGCCAATGGCGTGGCGCTGCTCATAGGCACGCTTGTCGGCGTCAGCGCGGGCTATTTCCGCGGCTGGGTCGGCAGCGCGCTGATGCGTTTCACCGATCTGATGATGGCCTTCCCGGCGCTGCTGCTGGCCATCTGCCTGGCGGCGGTGTTCCAGCCCAGCCTCTGGATCGTCGCCATGGTCATCGCCCTGGTCAACTGGGTGCAGACCGCGCGCGTCATCTACACCGAAACCTCGTCGCTCGCCGAACGCGAGTTCATCGACGCCGAGCGCACCATCGGCGCGAGCGCGCCGCGCATCCTGTTTCGCCACATACTGCCGCATCTCCTGCCCACCATCATCGTCTGGGGCACGCTCGGCATCTCGACCACGGTGCTGCTGGAGGCGACGCTTTCCTTCCTCGGTATCGGCGTGCAGCCGCCGACGGCATCGTGGGGCAACATCATCTTCGAGAACCAGACCTATTTCCAGGCCGCGCCCTGGCTGGTGTTCTTTCCCGGCGCCGCGATCCTGGCGCTGGCGCTGGCTTTCAACCTGATCGGCGACGCGCTGCGCGACATTCTCGACCCGACGCAGAGAGGGCGGGAATAATGGGGGGCAGGTCATGATCGCCTATCTCGGCCGCCGCCTGATCCAGTCGCTGCTCATCCTGCTCGGCGTCTCGCTGATCACCTTCGCGCTGCTCTATCTCCTGCCCGCCGACCCGGTGCGCCAGATCGCCGGCCGCAGCGCCACGCCGCAGACGGTGGAGAACATCCGCCAGCAGCTCGGCCTCGACCAGCCCTTCGTCGTCCAGTATTGGCACTATCTGGTGAAGCTCGTCGGCGGCGATCTCGGCCGTTCCTACATCCAGCGCTCCGAAGTCACCGAGCTGATCGTCTCGCGGCTGCCGGCCAGCCTGCTTCTGATGGTCGGCGCCATCCTGTGCGAATTGCTGATCGGCCTCTCGATGGGCCTGATCGCCGCCGTCAAGCGCGGCACCGCCACCGACCAGACCTTGATGGTCGCCTCCTTCGTCGGCGTCTCGGCGCCGCAATTCGTCGTCGGCCTTTTGCTGCTCTACGTCTTTGCGGTCAGGCTGAGCTGGTTTCCGATCGGTGGCTACGGCACCTGGCGCCATCTCGTGCTGCCCTCGCTCACCATGGGCATTCTCGGCGCCGGCTGGTATGCGCGTATGATGCGCTCGTCGATGATCGACGTGCTGCGCCAGGATTACGTGCGCACCGCGCGTGCGAAAGGGCTGGCGCGCGGCGCCATCATTTTCCGCCACGCGCTGCCCAACGCCATCCTGCCGGTCATCGCCATGATCGGCATCGACATCGGCATCTTCATGGGCGGCATCGTCGTCGTTGAAAGCGTGTTCGGCTGGCCCGGCATCGGCCAGCTCGCCTGGCAAGCCATCCAGCGTGTCGACATCCCGATCATCATGGGCGTCACGCTGGTTTCGGCCTTCGCCATCGTGCTCGGCAACCTCTTGGCCGACATCATCGCGCCGTTCATCGACCCCCGTATCAAACTGAGATGAGCGCCCGGATGAAACCAGAAAACAAACAGAGAAAGGGAACACGACAATGAAGAAGTTTCTCGCATCGACCGTCGCCGCATCGGCCTTGGCGCTGATGCTCGGCATGACCAGCGCCCGCGCCGAGGACACGATTGACCCGAACGCCAGGCAGGGCGGCGAAATCATCGCCACATACAAGGACGATGTCACGACGCTCGATCCGGCGATCGGCTATGACTGGCAGAACTGGTCGATGATCAAGAGCCTGTTCGACGGACTTATGGATTACGAGCCCGGCACCACCAACCTCAAGCCCGACCTCGCCGAGAGCTACGAGATTTCGCCCGACGGCAAGACCTTCACCTTCAAGCTGCGCCACGGCGTGAAATTCCACAATGGCCGCGAGATGACGGCCGACGACGTCAAATATTCGCTCGACCGCGTCACCAACCCGAAGACGCAGAGCCCCGGCGCCGGCTTCTTCGGCTCGATCAAGGGTTATGACGATGTCGCCGCGGGCAAGGCCGAGGGCCTCTCCGGCGTCACCGTCGTCGACCCCTACACGGTCAAGTTCGAGCTGACCCGCCCCGATGCCACCTTCCTGCATGTCATGGCCATCAACTTCTCGCATGTCGTGCCGAAGGAAGAGGTGGAAAAATATGGCGCCGATTTCGGCAAGCATCCGGTCGGCACCGGGGCGTTCAAACTCGCCGAGTGGACGCTCGGCCAGCGCATCGTCTTCGAGCGCAATCCGGACTATTGGCACAAAGGCCTGCCGCATCTCGACAAGATCACCTTCGAGGTTGGCCAGGAGCCGATCGTGGCTTTGCTGCGCCTGCAGAAAGGTGAGATCGACCTGCCGCTCGACGGCATTCCTCCGGCAAAATTCCAGGAGGTGATGGCCGATCCCGAGCAGAAGGCGCGCGTCGTCGAGGGCGGCCAGCTGCACACCGGCTATGTCACCATGAACACCACCATGGCGCCGTTCGACAATGTGAAGGTGCGCCAAGCCGTCAACATGGCGCTCAACAAGGCGCGCATCATCCAGATCATCAACGGCCGTGCCGTGCCGGCCAACCAGCCGCTGCCGCCATCGATGCCGGGCTACGACAAGGCCTACAAGGGTTATCCCTACGACGTCGCCAAGGCCAAGGCGCTGCTTGCCGAGGCCGGCCATCCCGATGGTTTCGAGACGCAATTGTTCGCCATGAACACCGACCCCAACCCACGCATCGCCCAGGCGATCCAGCAGGACCTTGCGGCAATCGGCATCAAGGCCAGCATCCAGTCGCTGGCGCAGGCCAACGTCATCGCCGCCGGCGGCGACAAGGCCGGCGCGCCGATGATCTGGTCGGGCGGCATGGGCTGGATCGCCGACTTCCCCGATCCATCCAACTTCTACGGCCCGATCCTCGGCTGCGCCGGTGCCGTACCGGGCGGCTGGAACTGGTCGTGGTATTGCAACAAGGAACTCGACGCCAAGGCGGCCGAGGCCGACTCGATTGTCGACCCTGCGAAGGCCGGGGAGCGAAGCAAGATGTGGAGCGACATCTACGCCAAGATCATGGCGGACGCGCCCTGGGCGCCGGTCTTCAACGAGCAGCGATTCACCATGAAATCGGCCCGGATGGGAGGCGCCGACAACCTCTATGTCGACCCGGTCCACGTTCCGATCAACTACGACAATGTGTACGTAAAAGATGTGCAATAACTGCGACTACACCATCCACGGGCGCCACCACCATTTCGGCTGGGACAATTCGTTTGTCCCGGCGCAGCGCGTGGCGCCCGGCTCCACCATCGAGTTCCAGTGCCTCGATGCCGGCGGTGGCCAGCTGAGGCCCGATAGCACCGCCGCCGACATTGCCAAGCTCGACTTCGCGGGGATCAATCCGGTTACCGGACCGATCTTCGTCGAGGGTGCCGAGCCCGGCGATGCGCTGAAGGTGACGATCGAGATGTTCAAACCGTCCGGCTTCGGCTGGACGGCGAACATTCCGGGTTTCGGCCTGCTCGCCGACGACTTCAAGGAGCCGGCGCTGAACATCTGGAAATACGATGCGGCTTCACTGGAGCCGGCATTGTTCGGCAAGAACGCCCGCGTGCCGTTGAAGCCCTTTGCCGGCACCATCGGCAATGCGCTGGCCGAGATGGGCCATCACTCGGTGGTGCCGCCACGCCGTGTCGGCGGCAATCTCGACATTCGCGACCTTGCCGCCGGCACCACGCTCTATCTGCCGGTAGAGGTGGCGGGCGCGCTGTTCTCGGTCGGCGACACCCATGCCGCGCAAGGCGACGGCGAGGTCTGCGGCACCGCGATCGAAAGCCCGATGGACGTCGTGCTCAAGCTCGATTTGGTGAAAGATGCGCGGCTGAAGACGCCACGCTTCACCACATCTGGCCCGGTGACGCGCCATCTCGACGCCAAGGGCTATGAGGTGACGACCGGCATAGGCCCCGACCTGATGACGGGCGCGAAGGAAGCGGTCGCGCAGATGGTCGATTTGTTGGCGGGCCGCTACAAAATAGATCCCGTCGAGGCCTACATGCTGGCCTCGGTCTGCGGCGATCTCCGCATCAGCGAAATCGTCGACATGCCCAACTGGGTGGTGTCGTTCTATTTTCCGCGTTGCGTGTTTGAATGAGGGGTCGGCGCCGCACCCCCCTCTGCCCTGCCGGGCATCTCCCCCTCAAGGAGGGAGATTGGCTGTCATTCATGCCGGCTTCCCCCATTGCAGCGTTGGAAATTGGCGAAGCCCTGCGTGCCGTTCAATCTCCCCCCTCGAGGGGGAGATGTCCGGCAGGACAGAGGGGGGCGTGCCGCGCTAAACCTCTCGGAAGCCTGCGCCTGCAATGACCACCACCAACCCCATCCTCACCATCGCCAACCTCTCCGTCTCCGTGCGCGGCGAGGAGGGCTCCCGCGAGGTCGTCTCCAACCTCTCCCTGACGCTCGAGCGTGGCGAAACACTCTGCATCGCCGGCGAGTCCGGCTCCGGCAAGTCCATGACCGCGCTTGCCATCATGCAGCTGCTGCCGCAGCCCGCCGCGCGCATCTCCGCCGGCACCATCCGTTTGGCCGACACCGAGCTGACCACGCTTGACGAACGCCGCATGCGCCGTATCCGCGGCGACCGTATCGCCATGATCTTCCAGGAGCCGATGACATCGCTCAATCCGGTGCTGTCGATCGGTCGCCAGCTCACCGAATCCATCGAGGCGCACACCAGCCTGACGCCTGCGCAGGCCCGCCAGCGTGCCATCGAGGCGCTGAAGGCGGTGCGCATTTCGGAAGCCGAAAGCCGGCTAAAACAGTTTCCGCATGAGCTCTCCGGCGGCATGCGCCAGCGGGTGATGATCGCCATGGCGCTGGCGCTGGAACCCGACGTGCTGATCGCCGACGAGCCGACGACGGCGCTCGACGTCACCGTGCAGGGCGAGGTGCTGGAGCTGCTGCGCGACCTGCAGCAAAAGCATGGCACCAGCGTCATCCTGATCACCCACGACATGGGCGTCGTCGCCGAGATGGCCGACCGCGTCATCATCATGCGGCATGGAAGCATGGTCGAGGAAGGCAAGACATCTGACATTTTCGCTCACCCGCAAGCCGATTATACGCGCGAGCTGCTCGCCGCCGTGCCGCGTATCGGCAAGCGACGGGATCCGGACTCGGCACCGGCTCCCTCACCCAGCCTCCGCTCCGCTCGGCTGACCTCTCCCCCAGGGGAGAGGAGTTCTTCGACGTTCGCGCCAGTCTCCTTTGCCCAACGGAAAGAGGAGGAACTGGACGTGGCGTCAACCTCCTCTTCTCCCCCACGGGGAGAAGGTGGCCCGCAGGGCCGGATGAGGGGGCCTTCCGCCGAGCACTCAACCCCCGTCGCCATGGTCAAAGACCTCCACGTCCGCTTCGACCTGCGCGGCGGCGTCTTCGGTCGGGTCACCCGCCGCGTCCATGCCGTCGAGGGCGTCAGCTTCTCGATCGCGCCCAACGAGACGCTGGCGCTGGTCGGCGAATCCGGCTGCGGCAAGTCGACCACCGCCAAGGCGCTGGCCGGGCTGGTGCCGTATAGCGGCGATATTGTCGTCGGCGGCCGCAACCTGTCCGGCCTCGGCCGCGACGAGCGCAAGGCGGTGCGCCGCGACGTGCAGATGATCTTTCAGGATCCGTTTGCTTCGCTCGACCCGCGCATGCGCGTCGGCGACCTCGTCGCCGAGCCGCTGGTCATCCACGGCATCGCCTCGAAGGACGAGCGCCGCGAGCGGGTGGCGGCCTTGTTCGACCGTGTCGGCCTTTCATCAAACCAGATGGAGCTCTACCCGCACGAGTTCTCCGGCGGCCAGCGCCAGCGTGTCTGCATCGCCCGTGCGCTGGCGCTCAGGCCAAAACTGATCATCGCCGATGAAAGCGTCTCCGCGCTCGACGTCTCGGTGCAGGCGCGCGTGCTCGACCTGTTGAAGGAACTGCAGCGCGAATTCGGTGTCGCCTATCTCTTCATCTCGCACGACATGGCCGTGGTCGAGAACATCTCCGACCGTGTCGCCGTCATGTATCTCGGCCAGATCGTCGAGATGGGCTCGCGCGACCAGGTTTTTTCAAACCCGCGCCACCCCTACACCAAAAGGCTGATCGAAGCCGTGCCGGTGCCCGATCCCGCGCGGCGCAGAAACCGTTTCGCCCGCCTCGATCAGGAAATCCCCAGCGCGACGCGCCGGATCGGCGAGGCGCCGCTGAAACTGGCGCTGAGCGACGTCGGCGACGGCCATCTCGTCGCCGCCGAGGGCTGAGGGACGGCCGCCGCTGGCCGGGCTCCCTCAAGGCGATCGTCTTCCAGTTCGCCACCCTCACCGACGTCACCTGGCAGATGTCGGGCGAGGTGATCCTGATGACGCTTCTCGGCGGCATCGGCACCATGGTCGGCCCGATCATCGGCGCCAGCCTCGTCGTCGGCCTGGAAAACACGCTGGCCACGTCAGGCTTCCCGGTGACCATCGCGACGGGGCTGATCTTCATGGGGTGCGTGCTCATTTTCCGACGCGACATCGTCGGCGAACTTTACGCGCGGCTTCTCAAACGGCCGGGCAGGGGCTGATCAGGTCCAGATCGACTAACCGCGATTGAGCGGGCTGCCGCAAGGGGCGCTTTGCCCAGAGTGGGAACGTCTTGATCGGCGAGGCAAGCGAGAAGGCAGCGTCAAGTTCGAGCCGGAGATGAAGAAGAACGGAGCCATCGCCGCATAGGCGTCCGCCTCCGTGGGTATGGACGGATCCAATCATGCGCAATATGGATGTGGTATTCGCATTTTCACCGCGTCGCTGAGGCAGGAGACGTTTGTTGAATGACGCAGCGCAGGGCGGGTTGGCCTTCTGGTCCAATGCCGCTCGCATATGCGTCGATATCAGGGGATCTGGTCAATGACCGACAACAAGCCAGACGTTACCAAGGATTGGCAAGCGACGCAGGGCCAGAAGTCCTCCGCCACGCGTCTTCGCCTTTTCGCCGCACTGTCGTGGATCGTCGCCATTGGCGGCGAGATCTACGGGATTATTCTGCTTCGCCAGAACAGGTTCGACCAGGGACACCTGCCGCTGATCATCGGCCTTCTGGTCGGCATTGCGATTTTCGCAATCGCCGGCAATTTGCTGTGGAAGGCGGCCAACAGGCACGATCCGGCCCGTGCATCCGACACAGCCAGGTTCTTCTTCCAAAACCAACTCGGCGCAATCATCACGCTGATAGCCTTCCTCCCGCTGGTTTTCCTGATCCTCACCGACAAAAACATGGATCCGCAGACCAAGAAGGTTGCCGGCGGCCTCGGCGCTGCGCTGGCCGTGCTCGCGACTGTCATGGGGATCAGTTTCAAACCCCCGTCGGTCGAACAATACACCCAGGATATGAACGCCTGCGCAGCCCAGATCAAGTCGGGGCAGCCCACCACCGCCTGTTCGCCCGACGTCGCCGCCCAGGCGCAGGCGATAGCCACCGACTCCGCCGCGGTGGCTGCGGCGACGAAGGACGCGGCAAATCCCGCAGGTCAGGATGTCGTCTACTGGATCGCGCCCGAAAACGGAGCCGCGAAGTCCACGGAGCCGCATGTTTTCCATCTCTGCGCGGGCGTCAGCCCACTGAAGGACAAGACCGTGAATAGTGGCTCGGTGACGGAGGCCTACGCACAGAACGCCGTCCGCATCACGAAACAGATCGAGATGGAACAGAAGCAGTGCGGGTTTACCGCCACAACCAGCACCAACTGAGCACGCCTGCTTTCGATCGCGTTCAGCTCTTGTCGAGAGGGATGGCGCGCAAGCGCAGGCTCAGCCCGCCCCCTTACCCGTAACACCCGCGCTCCACCGCCAGCCGCCGCACCAGCGCCAGCACCCCATCGATCGCCGGCGTCGGCTGCCCCGTCAGCCGCCCCAGTTCCTGCACCGCGCCCACCAGCGCGTCGATCTCCATAGGGCGGCCGCGTTCCAGGTCTTGCAGCATCGAGGTCTTGTGTTCGCCGACATCGCCGGCGCCCTTGATGCGGCGGTCGACGTCTATGGGGAAGCGCACGCCGAGGCTTTCGCCGATTGCCTGCGCTTCCAGCATCATGGCGCGGGCGAGCGTGCGGGTGCCCTCGTCGGCGACGATTCCCGCCAGCGTGCTGCCGGTCAGCGCCGAGATCGGGTTGAAGGAGAGATTGCCCCACAGTTTTATCCAGATCTCGCCGCGTATGTCGTCGCGCACCGGGGCCTGCAGCCCGGCCTTGACCAACTCCCCGGCCAGAAGCGTGGTCCGTTCGCTCCTCTCGCCCGAGGGCTCGCCGAGCGAGAAGCGCCTGCCCTCGACATGGCGGACGAGGCCGGGCGCGTCGACCTCGACGGCGGGATAGACGACCGAGCCGATGACACGCTGCGGGCCGAGCCGTTCCCAGATCGTGCCGCCGGGATCGACCTGCTGCAGCCTGGTGCCTTCGAGCGCGCCGCCGGCCTTGTAGAAATACCACCAGGGCACGCCGTTCTGCATGGTGACGACCAATGTGTCGGGTCCAAGCAGCGGTGCGATCTGGTCGAGCGCGGGCGCGACGGAATGCGCCTTCAGCGCCAGCACGACATAATCCTGCGCGCCAAGCTCCTCCGCCTTGGCGGCGGCCCTGACCGGGGCGGTCGTTTCCTTGCCGTCCTCGATCAGGCGCAGGCCATCTGCCTTGATCGCCTCGAGATGCGCGCCGCGGGCGACGATCGACAGATCGGTGCGGCCGGCAATGGCCAGCTTGGCCGCGAGATAGCCGCCGATGGCGCCGGCGCCGAAGATGGTGATCTTCATCGTCAGAGCCCGAGCTTGGCGGCGAGCCCGATGCGCTGCAGCTTGCCGGTGGCGCCCTTGGGGATCTCGTCCAGGATCAGCACCTTGCGCGGCACCTTGAAATCGGCGAGCCGGGTCGCGGCGTGGGCGCGGATATCGCCCTCGGTGGCGCTCATGCCTTCGCGCAGCACCACGGCCGCCGCCACCTCCTCGCCAAGCTTGTCATGCGGCATGGCGAAGGTGACGACCTGCGCCACCGCCGGATGGTCCATCAGCACGTCGTCGACCTCGAGCGGCGAGATCTTTTCGCCGCCGCGGTTGATGATCTCCTTCAGCCGGCCGGTAACCTTGAGATAGCCGTCGCCGTCGAGCACGCCCTGGTCGCCGGTGTGGAACCAGCCATGCGCAAAGGCCGTGGCGTTGGCGTCCGGGTTCTTCTCGTAGCCTGACGTGACATTGGGTCCGCGAATGACGATCTCGCCGGTTTCGCCGGCCTGCATCAGCCGTCCGTCCGGCGCCATGACCGCCACTTCGGGTCCGCCCGCCGCACCGACGCTGCCCGGTTTGCGCAGGCCCGGCGGCAGCCGGTTCGAGGCCATCTGGTGCGCGGCCTCGGTCATCCCGTAGGATTCGATGACCGGGCAGCCGAAGGTCGCTTCGAGTTCGGCCATGACCTGCGCCGGCAGCGATGCCGAGGACGAGCGGATGAAGCGCGGCTTAGCTCCTGCCAGCACGCCTTCATTGCGCGCCGCGCGCGCCAGGATCGCCTGGTGCATGGTCGGCACGGCCGTGTACCAGCTTGGTTTCGCGTCACTCAGCCATTGGAAGAAGCGCAGCGCGTTGAAGCCCGGCGTGCAGTAGATGCTGCCGCCGGCGGCGAGCGACGACAGCACCGCCGCGATCAGCCCATGGATGTGGAACAGCGGCATGATGTTGAGGCAGCGATCGCTGGCCGTCAGGCCGAGCGTCGCGCCGATATGGCGGGCGGAGGCCGCGACATTGGCATGGCTGAGCGGCACCAGCTTGGGCCGCGACGTGGTGCCCGACGTGTGCAGCAAAAGCGCGATATCGTCATCGCCAGCCATGGCGGGCGCCGCCTGCGGACCGACCGCCGCACCCTCGATGATGAAGCTGCCGGCCGGAGCATCTGGCTGCACGACCAGCCGCAGCACGGCGATGCCGAGACGCTCGGCCACCGTCACGGCCGGACCGGTCTCGGTCTCCGCGACGAGGATCGCCTTGGCGCCGATGTCGGTGAGATAGAAATCGAGTTCGTCGGCCCGGTAGGCCGGATTGAGCGGCGCCGTCGAGGCTGTGGCCGCCACCGCGATGAAGCTTGTCGCCATCTCCGGCCCGTTAGGCAGCACGATCGCCACCCTGTCGCCTCGGCCGATGCCGAGGGCGTGCAGCTGAGTGGCGGTGGCGGCGATCAGCGCGCGCAGACTGCCATGGGTCAGCGTGGGCCTGTCGGGCGCCAGGATTGCGGGGGCATCGTCGGTGCCGGCAACGAGGCGGCGGGAGAGGTCTGGGTGGGTTTGGGTCATGGTCACCGACTATGTTTCAAAGCTTGTGAAAGTCCAGCGGAGGTTCGCGCCGCCCCTCATTGCCCTGCCGGGCATTTCTCCCCGTATAGCGACGGGGAGAAAGGGCTGTTCGCCGATGGTTTCGCCAACTGCCAGCAGAAAAGCGCCGAGGGAGCGGAGCGTCCCTCTCCCCGTCACTATACGGGGAGAGGATGCCGGCAGGCAGGTGAGGGGCAGCGCCAGCGCCTGGAGAAGTAGCGAGCAACCTTGAACTGAATCCCATCAGTACGCTCTACGGGTACCCATCCCTCAATATCCCAGCGCCATCCCGTCCTTGCGCGGGTCCGACGCCCCGGTCAGCGTTCCCTTTTCCCAGTCGATCAGCACCGCCTGACCGCCGCCGAGCGGATGGTGCGGCTCGGTGATGGCGTGGCCGCGCCGGCGCAGGCCTTCGATCGCCTCGGTGGGCACGTTGCGCTCGGCCTCCACCATGCCGTCATTGTAGAACACGCGCGGCGCGTCGAGCGCCTGCTGCGGGTCCATGCCGAAATCGATCATGTTGGTCAGAAGATGGACATGGCCGAACGGCTGGTAGCCGCCGCCCATGACGCCGAACGGCATCACCACGCGGCCGTTCCTTGTCGCCATGCCCGGCATGATCGTGTGCATCGGCCGCTTGCCGGGCGCGATCGCGTTGGGGTGCGCCGGATCGAGGCGGAAGCTTGAGCCGCGGTTCTGCAGCACCACGCCGCTCTTCGGGCCGACCACGCCGCTGCCGAAGGAATAATAGGTCGAGTTGATGAACGAGACCGCGTTGCGGTCGCGGTCGACAATCGAGATATAGACCGTGTCGCTGCCGGGCAGTTGCACATCCGGCAGGTGGGTCATGGCGCGCTCGCGGTCGATCTGGGCGCGCAGCCGCTCGGCATAGGCGGTCGACAGCAGCTGTCGCACCGGCACCGGGACACGGTCCTGGTCGCCGACGAAACGGTCTCGGTCGCGATAGGCCAGCCGCCCGGCCTCGATCTCCAGATGCAGGCGCTCGGCGCCGTTGGGATCGAGCTCGCCAAGCTTGAAGCCCGACAGCACGTTCAGCATCAGCAGCGCCGTCAGGCCCTGGTTGTTCGGCGGCATCTGGTGGATCTCGTGGCCGCCATAGCTGATGCTCACCGGCGCCACATAGTCGCCCCGGGTCGCGGCAAAGTCCTCATGCGAATGCAGCCCGCCCAGTTCCTTGAGCCGGCGCACGATGTCGTCGGCCACTGCGCCTTCGTAGAAACCGGCGCGGCCCTGTTTGGCGATCACCCGCAAGGTGGCGGCAAGTTCCGGCTGCCGGTGCACATCGCCGGCCTTGGGCGCCATGCCGCCCGGCAGGAAGATGCGGGCGGCATGCTCGTCGGCGGAAAGGTCGGTTTCGGGTTCGGCCCAGTCGAAGGCGACGCGGTCGTGCACGACATAGCCGTTCTCGGCATAGTGGATCGCCGGCGCCAGCACCTCGGCCAGGCTCTTGCTGCCATGGTCTTCCAGCAGCCGGCACCAGGCGTCGATGGCGCCCGGCACGGTCACCGCATGCGGCCCCTGTTTGGGAAGTTCGCTAAAGCCCTTGTCGCGATACCAGTCGACGGTCGCGGCCGCCGGCGCCCGGCCGGAGCCGTTGAAGGCCAGCACCTCGCTCTGTCCCTTGGGGCAGTAAAGGACAAAGCAATCGCCGCCGATGCCGGTCGATTGCGGCTCGACCACGCCCTGCACGGCGGCGGCGCAGATGGCGGCATCCATCGCATTGCCGCCGGCGCGCAGCATCTCGATGGCCGCAAGCGTCGAAAGCGGATGCGATGTCGCGGCGATCGCTTCGGTGGCACGAACCGGCGAGCGGCCGGGAAACTGGAAATCACGCATTCTGTCTGGATATCCCTAGGTCATTTCTGCGAATTGGTCCGATGAAATCAATGCCGCCGGCCGAAAATCTGTGCCAGCGACAAAAGCAGCACCGACAGCACGATCAGGCAGGTCGAGATGGCGGCGATGGTCGGGTCGATCTGGTCGCGCAGCGCGTTGAACATGCGGCGTGTCAGGGTCGTGGTCTCGCCGCCCGAGATGAACAGCGAAACGACAACTTCGTCGAAGGAGGTGATGAAGGCAAACAGCGCGCCAGAGACGATCGAGAAGCGGATCTGCGGCATCGTCACCTGCCAGAACGCCGCGATGCGTCCCGCACCCAGGCTGCGCGCCACCCGTTCCTGGTTCATGTCGTAGGAGCGCAGTCCTGAAAGCACCGTCAGCACCACCAGCGGCAGCGCCTGCACCGTATGCGCGATAACGAGGCCGGTCAGCGTGTTGTTGAGGCCGATGCGCGCGTAGAGGAAGAAGGTGCCGATACCGACCAGGATCACCGGGATGATCAGCGACGCCGTGAGCAGCGCGTTGATGGTGCCGTTGAAGCGCAGCGTGCCCCGGTTGATCGCATAGGCGGCAGTGGTGCCGAGCGGCGTCGCCACCAGCGCGGTCATGATAGCTACCTTGACCGACACGATGGTCGCATCGCGCCATTCCAGCGACTGGAAATAGCTCTGGTACCAGCGCAGCGACCATTGCTGCGGCGGGAATTGCAGCAGCGTCGAATCCGAAAACGACATGATGACGATGATGACCGACGGCGCGATCAGGAACAACAGCACGAGGCCGCCGAAGCCGTAGAGCCACAGGCGTTGCCGGTGCGAGATCGGCAGGCCGATACCGTCGCTCATCGCGAGCTCCATACGCCGGTGGCGCGCGCGCCGAGCAGCCACTGGAACAGGCCGAGCAGCGCCAGCGTGACCACCAGCAGCACGACGCCGAGTGCCGCACCGGCGCCCCAGTTGGAATAGAGGCTGGTGGTCTGTTCCATGCGCATCGCCCACATCACCACCTTGCCGCCCCCCATCAGCGCCGGGGTGACGAAGAAGCCGAGGCACAGCACGAAGACGATGACCACGCCCGAGGCGAGGCCGGGCAGCGACAGCGGAAAGAAGACCTGCCGGAACGTCGCGGCCGGGCCGGCGCCGAGATTCATGCCGGCGCGCAGGCAGTCGGTGTCGATGGTCTTCATCGAGGCATAGAGCGGCAAAACGAGAAATGGCAGCAATATGTGCGTCATGCCGATGACCACGCCGGAGAAATTGTTGGCGAGCGACAGCGGTTGGCTGATCACGCCCAGATCGATCAGCCAGCTGTTGATCAGGCCCTTGCGCTGCAGGATCACCAGCCAGGCATAGGTGCGCACCAGCACCGAGGTCCAGAACGGCAGGATGACGAAGATCAGGCAGATCGACGCGGCCCGGCGCGGCAGTTGCGACAGCATATAGGCCAGGGGATAGCCGAGCAGCACACAGGCGCCGGTGACGATGAAGGCGACCTTGAAGGTGCTGATGAAGGTCTTGATGTAGGAGGCCTGTTCGAAGAAACGCGCATAATTGGCGGCGCTGAAGGCGCCGGTCTCGTCGAACAGCGACAGCCAGAACAGCCAGCCGATCGGCACGATGATGATGGCGCAGACGAGGAACAGGCTCGGCGCCAGCAGCGCCAGCAGCCGCAGCGACTCACGCCGCGCGTCGGCGCGCAGCGCCTGCGCGTTGAGATCCTGCCCTGCCGGGCCGGCGATCTCCTTCAGCAGGGCGGATTGCGCGCTCATCCCTCGGCCGCCACCAGGATCGTGTCCTTCGCGTCGAGGCCGAGCATGATCGGCTGGCCGGGCGCCGGCATCCTGGCCAGCACATCGCTGCGGCAATAGTCGCGCAACGTCAGCTGCCGGCCGTCGCGCAGGCTGGCGTAGCAAACGAAACTGTCGCCCTGGTAAATGATGTCGCTGACCGTCGCTTCGAGCACATTGATGCCGGCCGACGGGTCAGCTGCCGTGACCAGCCTGAGCTTCTCCGGTCGCACCACCATCAGATGCGGGCCAGCCGGCGGTGTCGGTGCCCCGGTCTGGATCCGCCTGTCCCCATACCAGACCGATCCGTTGCGGCTTTCGACCGGGATGAAGTTCGATTCGCCTATGAAGCCGGCCACGAACTGTGTCTTCGGCGCGGCGTAAAGCGTTTCGGGCCGATCGAGCTGTTCAATGCGGCCGCCGTTCATCACGGCGATGCGGTCAGACATGGTGATGGCTTCGCGCTGGTCGTGCGTGACATAGACCGTCGTCATGCCAAGACGGCGATGAAGCGCGCGCAACTCGATCTGCATGTGCTCGCGCAGGCCCTTGTCGAGCGCCGACAGCGGTTCGTCCATCAAGACGATGCGCGGCTCGAAGACGATGGCGCGCGCCAGGGCCACACGCTGGCGCTGGCCGCCGGAGAGCTGGTCGACGCGGCGCTCGCCCAGTCCCTGCAATTTCACCAGCTCCAGCGCCTTCTCCACCCGCTGCGCCGTCTCGCCGGCCGCGACGCCGCGCTGTTTCAGCGGGAAGGCGATGTTGTGGAAGACGTTCATATGCGGAAACAGCGCATAGTTCTGGAACACCATGCCGATATTGCGCCTGTGCGGCGGCGTGGTGATGATCTCGTCGCCGCCGACCTTGATGCTCCCGGCATTGGCCCTGACGAAACCGGCCAGGATCATCAGCAGCGTCGTCTTTCCCGAGCCGGAGGGGCCAAGCAGGGTCAGGAACTCGCCGGCCTCGACATCGAGGTTCAGGTCGCGCAGCACCGGCACGCTGCCAAATCTCTTCTCGATCCGGCGCATGCTGATCGGCAGCGCGGATGGTGCAATGGACAAGGTTCTTCTCTCCTGGGCAGAAGGCTGAAGGAGCAGGGCGGCGTTCGCGCCGCCCCGCAATGTCAGGGTTCCGGCCTATTGCTGGATCAGATTGTTGAACTTCTCCGTCGCCTCGACAAGGTTGTCGCGCCAGAACTCGGCATCCTGCAGCACCTGCTTCTTGACGTTTTCGGGCGCCGAATTGATGTCCTTGATCCGCTCGGGCGGGATCTTGCCGGTCTCGAAGGCCTTCTCGTTGACCGGCCCATTGTCGACATAGAGCGGCAGATTGGCCTGCAATTGCGGGCTGACGAACATCGCCAGCGCTTTCATCGCCGCTTCCTTGTTCTTGGCGCCCTTGGGGATGACCATGCAGTCGGCGGTGAGCACGCCCTGGTCGAAGGAGAAGCTGACCGGCGCGCCTGCCTTCTTCAGGGTGCCGGCGCGTCCGTTCCAGATGCTCGCCATGTCGACTTCGCCGTCCTTCACCAGTTGCATGGCCTGGGCACCGGAGGTCCACCAGGCATCGACATGGCCGCGGATCTTGTCGACCGATTTCAAGGCGCTATCGACATCGACCGGATAGACCTTGTCGATCGGCAGGCCCGAGGCGAGTGCGGCAACGCTCAGCGTCTCCGTCGCCTGGCTGCTGCTCAACGCGCGCCGTCCCGGGAATTTTTCCACGTTCCAGAAGTCGGCCCAGGTCTTCGGGCCCTTGTCGCCGAAGACATCGGTCCGGTAGATCAACACGACGGAGGTGTAGGAAATGCCGACCCAGTCGTCATGCACCAATTTCGGGTTGATGCCGCTCTTGTCGATAATGCCGTAATCCAGCTTTTCGAACAGGCCTTCCTTCGAGCCGCGCGCGCATTCGTCGGCGCCGAGCTCGGTGATGTCCCACTTCACTGCATTTCCGGTCACCTGCAGCCGCACGTCGTCGAGGCCGTTGGTGGTGTCTTCCTTGATGGTGATGCCGAGCGCATCGGCGGTCGGCTTGAAGAAGGCCTTGGTCTGCGCCTCCTGATAGGTGCCGCCCCACGAGGCGACGGTGATCGTGTCGGCGGCGACGGCGGGCACTGCGAACGCCGCCACGAGGCCCGCGATCGCCACAACGCTAACGTTTCTGATCCTGTTCATTTCGGTTCTCCGACCGGTGTTCCCATTTGTTTTTGATTTGGCATGCGATTTTGTATACAATTTAGAATGTAGCCGAGAGATCGATGTTGTCAACTGCGACAGGCACGATCAGTTCGACGCGATGGGACGATGCCGCAGGCGTGGCAAATTGCGCCGACTGCGACTACAAACGAGGCAATGTCCGGCTAAAGCGGCTGGAGAACTGGGAACGGAACTTGGCCAAGGAAACCAAAAACACACTGCGCGACTCGGTCTATTCCGCGCTCAAGGCGATGATCGTGACCGGCCAGATTCCGCCGGGCTCGCGCGTCACCGAAAGCGACATCGCGGCGAAACTCAATGTCAGCCGCACGCCGGTGCGCGAAGCCTTCAATCGGCTGGAGCGCGACGGGCTGGTCACCGGCCGGCCGCGCCAGGGCTATGCCGTCACCGAGTTCGACATCAACATGTTCCGCGAGGCCTTCGACATCCGCGAACTGCTCGACGGCCATGCGACCGAACTCGCGGCCACCGCGGCGACCGACAAGGACAAGGCGCGGCTGCGCGCCATGCTGGCCGAATGCGAACGGCTGGCCGCCATCCCGGATCGCACCACGCGCGAGAAATTCCAGGAACTGGAAGTCGGCATCGACCTGCACCGTGTCATCGCCGAAATCAGCGGCAACGCGATGCTGCACGGCATGCTGTGCGGCATCCTCGACAAGTGCCAGCATTATGTCTGGACCGAACTCTTGTGGCTCGATGAATGGAAGATCGCCCGCGACGAGCATGCCCGGATCGTCGAGGCGATCTGCGCCGGCGATGCCGCTAAGGCCGGCGCCCTGGCGCGCGCCCATGTGCGGGGATCGCGCGAGAACGTGCTGCGCCTGCTGCAGGCGAAATCGGACTATCAGAGTTTCCTGGCCAAGGCCTCCTGAGCGGGATGGCCCCCGGCCCTACCAGGTCCAGCCGCCCTTTCCGAGCGTCGCCACCGCATCGACGATCCGGGTGAAGCTCGCGCGGGCGCGGCCGACGCTGTGCCGGGCCCTGAGATAGCCGTGCACCAGGCCGGGCTCCTCGAACCAGGTGGCGCGCCCGCCGGCCGCGACGATGCGGTCGCGATAAGCCTCGCCGTCGGATGACAAGGGGTCGCATTCGGCGGTGATCAGCACGGTCGGCGGCAAATTGGCGAAATCGGCATCGGCCAGCGGCGACAGCGTGATGTCGCCGGTTTGATCCACGCCCCCGGTTCGGATGTGCTTGTAGAATTCGAGATCGCGTACCGTCAGCATCGGCGCTTCGGCGTGCCTTACATAGGAGCCGCGCAAGCGATCGCCGCCGAGACCGGGATAAATCAGCACCTGGCCGATCGGCTTTTTCACATGGCCACGCGTCGCGTGTGCAACGGCGGCGCAAAGGTTGCCGCCGGCGCTGTCGCCGCACAGCACGACCGGGCGATCGTAGGTACGGGCCGCCCATTCGAAGGCGCTCATCGCATCATCGAAAGCGGCCGGATGCAGATGTTCAGGCGCCAGCCGGTAATCGACCGAAACCACTTCATGACCGGTGCGGCCGCAAAGTTCGGCACAGACATCGTCATGGCTGTCCAGCCCGCCGAGAATGAAGCCGCCGCCATGGATGTAGACCACCATCGCCGCATCGTCCGGCGTCGCGTTGCGGTAGATGCGGATCGGGACGTCTCGCGCGGGCGTGGCGATAACCGTGGTTTCGGCCGTCACGCCCTCGGGATAGCCGGCAAAGAACTCGCGGCACATCCGGTCATAGATCGCGCGCTGCCGCGCGACCGTGTAGTCGATCGTGTCGGGCGGATAATAGGAATTGGTCCGCTCGATAAAGGCCCAGGTCTCGGCATCGATGAGTTTTGCGTAGTCGGTCATGAAGGGAGACCGGACAGCAACGAATGCGCCCAGGGGCCGCCCTCTGGCCTAACGGGTCCGGCAGGGCAGAGGGGGGTGCCTGGCGCCATCATCTCCAGTGTCACTTCCCCTTCCACACAGGCTCGCGCTTTTCGGCGAAGGCACGGAACCCTTCCATACCGTCCTCCGACCCATAGAGCGCGTCGACGGTCGGCAACTGCCGGCGCGTCACCTTGTTCATCGCATCCTGGAAGGTCAGCGCCTCGGCCACCCGCGCCGTCTCCTTAATCGCGGCGAAGACCAGCGGCGGGCCGCTGGCGAGCAGGCGGGCGATCTCCCAAACGCGGTCCTCGAGCTTTTCCTTGGGCAGCACCTCGTTGACCAGGCCCCAGCGATGCGCCTCGGCGACATCCATCCAGCGGCCGGTGAGCAGAAGGTCCATGGCGACATGATAAGGGATGCGCTTCGGCAGCTTGATCGTCGCCGCGTCGGCCAGCGTGCCGGCACGGATTTCGGGCAGTGCGAAGGAGGAATGGTCCGAGGCGTAGATGAGGTCGCAGGACAGCGCCAGCTCGAAGCCGCCGCCGACCGCCATGCCGTTGACGCAGGCAATGACCGGTTTGTTGAGGTCACGCAGCTCCTGCAGCCCGGCAAAACCGCCGACGCCATAGTCGCCGTCGACCGCGTCGCCGCTGGCCGCGGCCTTCAGGTCCCAACCGGCGCAGAAGAACTTGTCGCCGGCGGTCTTGACGATGGCGACCCGCAGTTCCGGGTCGTCGCGGAACACCTTGAAGGTCTCGCCCATCAGCCGCGAGGTTTTCAGGTCGATCGCATTGGCCTTGGGGCGGTCGAGCGTGACCTCCAGGATGGTGCCTTCGCGGCGAGTCGAAATGACGTCAGACATTCTTGGTCTCTCCCAGCACCAGCAGCGCGTCGGCGATCCAGGCGCCCTTGCCCTGTGTGCAGACGATCAGCGGATTGATGTCGAGTTCCTCGATCTCGCCGGCATTCTCCTGCACGAAACCGGCGATGCCAGCGATCGCGTCTATGGCGGCGGCGACATCGGCCTTCGGCCGGCCGCGATAGCCTTCGAGCAGCGGGAACAGTTTCAGCCCGCGCAGCGCGGCCTCGATGTCGTCGCGCGTCGCCGGCAGCATCAGCGTGACGCTGTCGCGCAGCAGTTCGACCAGCACGCCACCGGTGCCCAGCGTCATGACGGCGCCGAACATCGGATCCCTGGTGAAGCCGACGATCAGTTCGGCGACGCCGTCGCGCACCATGCGCTCGACATAGAGCCCGGTGCCGAGCGGCAACAGGTCATGCGCCGCCGTGCTGACCGACTCGGCATCCTTGAGGTTGAGCCGGACAGCGCCGACCTCGGATTTGTGGGTGACGCCAAGAGCCTTCAGGGCAACCGGAAAGCCGAGCGCCATGGACGAAATCACCGCCTCGACCGCATTGCCGGCGCGCTCGCCCTTGGGCACGGGAAGCCCGGCCTTGATCAGCCGCGCCTTGGCTTCGGCCTCGTCGGGCGTGACGTGGTCGCCGCCAGCCGCGCCGGCAGCGGATGTGTCGACCGGCTGCGCCTGCGGTTCAGCCCATGCCCAGCCGATGAAGGCTGCCGCGCCTGCGGCGTCCATCGCCTCGGAAATGCCGAACAGCGGCACCATGCCCCGCGCCATCAGCTCGGCGGTGTATTCCTCGGGCAGGTTCTCCGGTAGCGAGGAAACAATGGCGCCATGCGCCTTGTTGGTCTTCAGCGCCGATTCGAAGGCGCGCAGCGTCGCCCACCAGTCGGTCACCGAGCAGCGGTCGGGGCGCGGGAAGTCGAGCACCAGCATGTTCAAGTCGAAGCCGCCCGACACCATGGCGGTGAAGGTGGCCGTCATCGCCGGCTCGTTGTTCCAGATGAAGGTGTGGTAGTCCAACGGGTTGGCCACCGCGACCAGCGGCCCGAGGGTCGATTTGACATGGGCGCGGTGGGTGTCGGTCAGCACCGGGAAGTTGACCCAGCGCCCTTCGGCACTGTCGGCCATGACCGACGCTTCGCCGCCCGAACAGCTCATCGACGAGAGCTTGTAGCCAGGCAGCGGGCCGGTGATGTGCAGCAGCTTCAGCGCCTCGATGAAGGCGGGGATGGAATCGACCCGCGCAATGCCAAGCCGCCTCAGGAAGGCGCCGGAAGCAGCGTCCGAGCCGGCCAGCGATGCGGTGTGCGAAACGGTTGCCTGCCGCGCCTGTTCGGACCGGCCGACCTTCATGGCGATGATCGGTTTCCTGAGCTCGCGCGCCCGTGCGGCCAGGCGCTCGAAGCCGGCTACCGAGTCGAAGGCCTCGATATGCAGGCCGAGCGACGTCACACGCTCATCCTCGATCAGGCCGAGCGCCATTTCCGACAGGCCGGTCTGCGCCTGGTTGCCGGCGGTCATCAGGAAGGCGATCGGCAGGCCGCGCTTCTGCATCGTCATGTTGATGGCGATGTTGGACGACTGGGTGATGATGGCGACGCCCTTGCCGCCCTCGTCCAGCCTGATGCCGCCATGTTGGTCGGGCCACAAAAGCGCACCGTCGGCATAGTTGATCAGGCCGTAGCAGTTCGGCCCGATGATCGGCATCTGGCCGGCGGCCGCGACCAGTTCGGCCTGCAGCCGTTCGCCGTCGTCGTCATAAGCCTCGGTTTCGAGAAATCCGGCGGCAAAGCAGACGGCGCCGCCGGCCCCGCGCTCGGCCAGCGCCTTGACCACCTCGATGGTCAGGTGCCGGTTGACACCGACAAAGGCGGCATCCGGCGCGCCGGGCAGATCCGCGACCGAGCGGTAGGCCTTGCATCCGGCAACCTCGTCCTTGGTCGGGTGCACCGGCCAGATATCGCCGGCAAAGCCCATCTTGATCGATTGCGCCACGACGGCGGCGGCCTGCACGCCACCGAACACGGCGATCGATTTCGGGCGCAGGAGACGTTCAAGTTTATGCATGGTCATCTTTTCGTTTTGAGCGAGATCTCAGGACAAACGATCTCGTTTGCCCGACAAACCGAATCCCGGCTTTGCGCGATCATGCTCTAAGCGCCGAACGGACGCAGCAGCGCCCGCGAAATAATATGTCGCTGAATCTCCGAAGTGCCTTCCCAGATGCGCTCGACACGGGCATCGCGCCAGATGCGCTCCAGTGGCAGGTCGTCCATCAGCCCCATGCCGCCATGGATCTGGATTGCCTCGTCGGCGACAAAGGCGAGCATTTCGGTGGCCTTCAGCTTGGCCATGGCCATGTCCTGGTCGGTGACGGTGCCCTGATCGTACTTCCAGCCGGCTTCGAAGACCATCAGGTCGGCGGCCTTGAGTTCCGTCGCCATGTCGGCGAGCTTGAACGACACGCCCTGGAACTTGCCGATCTGCTGGCCGAACTGCTGGCGCTGCGCGGCGTATTCGACGGCATGGCCAAGCGCCCGCTCGGCACGGCCGAGACAGGTGGCGCCGACCTGCAGACGCGTGGCGCCGAGCCAGGAATTGGCGACGTCGAAGCCCTTGTGAACCTCGCCCAGAACCTGGGATGCCGGCAGCCGGCAATCGTCGAACTCCAAAATGGCGTTGGTGTAGCCGCGATGCGAGACGTTGCGATAGCCGTCGCGCACCGTGAAACCCTTGGTGCCCTTGTCGACGAAGAAGGCGGTGATCTTCTTGCGTTTGCCGCGCGCAGACTCCTCCTCGCCCGAGGCCATGAAGACGATGGCGAAATCGGCGAGATCGGCGTGCGAGATAAAATGCTTGGTGCCGTTCAGCACCCAGTCGTCGCCATCCTGCACGGCTGATGCCTTCATGCCGCGCAGATCGGAGCCAGCGCCCGGCTCTGTCATTGCCAGGCAATCCCATTTCTCGCCGCGGATGCAGGGGAAAAGGTACTTTTCGCGCTGCTCCGGCGTGCCGGCGAGCAGAATGTTGGAAGGACGCGCCACGCAGGTCCAGTGCAGCGCGTAATTGGCCCGGCCGAGTTCCTTCTCGTAAAGCAGCCAGGTCACCGTATCGAGCCCCGCGCCGCCGACATCGGCCGGCATGTTGGCGGCATAGAGCCCGGCCTCGATCGCCTTGGCCTTGATCTCCTCGATCAGCTCGCGGCGCAGCACGCCGGTGCGCTCGACCTCGCGCTCATGCGGATAAAGCTCGTTCTCGACGAAGGCACGCGTCGTCTCGACAATGAGCTTTTGCTCTTCCGAAAGACCGAAATCCATGGTCTCAGCCCTTCTTCTTTTTCTTCGGCTTTTCGGCTTTCTTCACCGGCTTGGCGGCCTTGGCCTTTTCCGCCGCCTTTGAAGCCGCGGGCTTCTTCGCCGCCAGCTTGGCGAGCTGTTTGGTATAATCCTTGTGCAGCGCGCCGGCGCCCCAGCCCTTGCCCTTGTTCTGCTTCGACAGCGCATCCATGATCGCGACCAGATTGTCGTCGCGGATCTTTTCCAGCTCGCGGATCGACAGGCCGTGCGCCTGGTCGTCCGACTGGGTGGCGATCAGGTCGACCAGCTCGTCGTTGAACTCCGGAACGTCCATCAGCTTGGTCCACGGCCATTTCAGGCAGGGCCCGAACTGCGCCATGAAGTGGCGCATGCCGGCCTCGCCGCCGGCGACGCGGTAGACCTGGAACATGCCCATCTGCGCCCAGCGCAGGCCGAAGCCATAACGCATGATGTCGTCGAGTTCCTCGACCGTGCAGATGCCGTCCTTGATCAGCCACAGCGCCTCGCGCCAGGCGGCTTCGAGCAGGCGGTCGCCGACGAAAGCTTCGATCTCCTTGCGGATCACGACCGGCTTCATGCCGATCGAGGCATAGATTTCCTTGGCGACCTCGACAGCCTCGGGGAAGGTCTGGTCGCCGCCGACGATCTCGACCAGCGGCAGCAGGTAGACCGGGTTGAACGGATGGCCGACGACCAGCCGCTCCGGATGCTTCTTCATCGCCACCTGCATGTCGGTCGGCTTGATGCCGGAGGTCGAGGAGCCGACAATGGCGTTGGCCGGCGCATGCGCATCGATCTCGGCCAGCACCCTGTGCTTGAGATCGAGCCGTTCCGGCACGCTCTCCTGGATGAAATCGGCATCGGCGACCGCTTCGGCGATCGTCTTGGCGAAGGTGAGCTTGCCCTCCTTGGGCAGACCGCCGGGCACCATCTGCTTATAGGCGCGGCGCGCGCCCTTCATCACTTCCGAAACCTTGCGTGAAGCTTCCGGATCGGGATCGAAAATGGAGACGTCGATGCCGTTCAAGAGCAGGCGCGCGACCCAGCCGGCCCCGATGACACCGCCGCCAATGGCGGCCGCCTTGTTGATGATGCTCATTGAGAGGCTCCGGTTCTTGTCCTGGCGGTTTCGGGATCGATGAGAGGCACGCGCTCGCCGGCGCGGATGACGGATGGGTCGTAGGCCTTGCGGGCGAAGACTTCGAGCACGAAGGGTCGGAAGAATTCGATCGGCAGCGTCTCATAGTCGGGGTCGAAGCTCGACTGGTCCCAGCGCTCGCAGAACTGGTCGCAATCGTCGAAATAGGCGTGGCCGGCGAAGCGGTCGCGGGCATGGCGGTTGCCGCCGAGATGGTGGGCATAGTAGAGGCGCTGGAAGTCGCCGTGTTTCTCCACCACCCAGGTGCATTGCTCGCGCACAAACGGCTTCAGGATCGAAGCGGCGTATTCGTCGTGATTGTAGGGCGCGTAGATGTCGCCGATGTCGTGCAGCAGCGCGCAGGCGATCCAGTCGGTGTCGGCGCCGTCGCGCCAGGCCCGTGTCGCCGCCTGCAGCGAATGGCCGAGCCGGGTGATCTTGTAGCCGGACAGGCCTTCGTCGAGCTGGACCAGCGCGTCGAGCAGCCGCTCGCCGGTCCTGGCCGCATAGTCGATTTCATGGGCGGTCAGGAACTCGTAGTCTTGCCTGTCGCCATCCTTCATCGCGGTGAATTTGACGGTAGCCATAGCGACCCTCCCTGCGAATTAATCTTCTTGTTTGAGCATGATCTCTGGACAAACGAGAACCGTTTGTCCGAGAAAACCGGTTCCCACTTTCGGGATCATGCTCATGCCGCTATCGGCGCTCGCTTGGTCAGGTTGAGCTTCTTGCGCACTTCTTCCGGGCCAAGAATCCTGGCGCCGAGATTGGTGACGATCGAGGCGGCGCGCTCGACCAGCTGGGCATTGGTCGCCAGCACGCCCTTGTCGAGCCAGAGATTGTCTTCCAGGCCGACGCGGACATTGCCGCCGGCGAGCACCGCCGCCGCCGCATAGGCCATTTGGTTGCGGCCGATGGCGAAGGCCGACCAGTTCCAGGTCGACGGCACGTTGTTGACCATCGCCATGAAGGTGTTGAGGTCGTCGGGCGCCCCCCACGGCACACCCATGCAAAGCTGCACCAGCGCGTCGGGGTTGAGCACCTTTTCCTCGACCAGTTGCTTGGCGAACCAGAGATGCCCGGTGTCGAAGGCCTCGATTTCCGGCTTGACGCCGAGCGCCGTCATCATGCCGCCCATGGCGCGCAGCATGCCGGGCGTGTTGGTCATGACATAGTCGGCTTCGGCGAAATTCATGGTGCCGCAGTCGAGCGTGCAGATTTCCGGCAGGCACTGGCGCACATGTTCCATGCGGTTGGTGGCGCCGCCCATGTCGGTGCCTTTTTCGTTGAGCGGCAACGGCGCTTCCGGCGAGCCGAACACCATGTCGCCGCCCATGCCGGCGGTCAGGTTCAGGATGACGTCGACGTCAGCCGCGCGGATACGCTCGGTCACCTCGCGATAGAGATGCACGTCGCGCCTGGGCTTGCCGGTTTCGGGGTCGCGCACATGGCAATGGACGATGGCCGCACCCGCCTTGGCCGCATCGATGGCCGAGTCGGCGATCTGCTTGGGCGAGCGCGGCACATGCGGGCTGCGGTCCTGCGAGCCGCCGGAACCGGTCACGGCACAGGTAATGAAAACCTCACGGTTCATCGCGAGCGGCATCGAAACTCTCCTCCCATTCGAAACAGCCACTAGCATCGCTCGCCTTGATCCAAGCTGCTTTGCGTTTTACGAAGGCGATATGATCAAAAGCGAAAAATCTGTCTTTCGCGCCGAACGCGAGACCCTCAAGGTGACGTTCCTGGTGTTTTCCGGGTCGTCGATCATGTGCGTCGCTTCGGCCGTCGACCCGCTGCGCGCCGCCAACCGCATCTCCGGCGAGACCCTGTTCGATTTCAAGCTGGTCTCGGTCACCGGCGAGGCTCCGGTCACCACCTGCGGCCTGCCGGTCGCGGTCAGCGGGCGTTTCGACGCGGCGGAGCCGACCGACGTTCTCGTCGTCGTCGCCGGTTTCGGCACGCAGAATTACGCGACGTCGGGTCTGCTTTCAGGTTTGCGGAGGGCGGCGCGAGCGGCCCGCGCGTGCGGCGGGGTCGAGGCCGGCACCTGGCTGGTGGCGCGTGCCGGCTTGCTGGAAGGGCGCAGCGCTACCACCCATTGGGAGGACATGGAGGATTTTTCCTCGGCCTTCCCTGGCGTCGACGTCCGTCCGGACCGCTATGTCATCGACGGGCCGGTGTTCACCTCGGGCGGCGCGTCGCCGACTTTCGACCTGATGCTGCATCTCATTCGCACGCGCCTCGGCATGGCCGTGGCGCTCGATGTCGCCAGCGTCTTCATCTACGACCAGGCCCGGGCCGCGACCGATGCCCAGCCGCTGGTCTCGCTCGGCCGGCTCGACGGCTATGATCCGCGCCTGGCGCAGGCCATCCGGCTGATGGAATCGCATGTCGATCAGCCGTTGACCGTCGAGGCGGTCGCCAAACGCGCCGGGGTGACGGCGCGGACCCTGGAAAGCATCTTTCGCAAGTCGATCGGCGAGACGCCGGGCGCCTATTATCTCAGGCTGCGGCTGGGCGCCGCGCGCCGGCTCGTGGTCGACACGCGGATCGCCATGGCGGATATTGCCGGGCGGACGGGGTTCTCGTCGGCCGCGGCTTTTTCCAGGGCATTTTCAAGAGCTTTCGGCGAAGCCCCTGTCAGGCTTCGCCGGGGTTGATTGGGGCCGGGGTTGATTCGGGCCGGAGTTGATTCGGCCAGGGTTGATTTGGGAAGTCAGGCAGCATTCCGGCGGTCGCTGCCGCCGTCGATCTGCGAGCGCATCTGCCGCGCGAGATGGGTCTCGAAGCGGCTGGCAACGGCGCGGTCCCATTCATTGGTGCTGCGTGCGCCCTGTTTTGGATGCGGCATTGCCATCAGCCGGTCAATGATCGATCCGGCTTCGCCAGGTGAGAGCAGGGCGTCGATTTCACGTTCGTTCTGCATATCGGTTCGCCTCCTTCTTCCTCTCCCGCCAAGAGCGATACCTATACGAGATTCGTGACGGCAGTTTGAAGGCAAGAGCGAGGTCATTGAGAGGCGGCAAGGGGCAAAACCTTGTCGTCGGTTTCAGCATGGCGCGCAAAATGTTTCCGCGCGCCAAGCTTTCGAATCGCATAGTGCGCCGGCTTGGATTGCCGACGGCCAGGCAGCGTCAGACGTAGCGGTTGACGATGTTTTCGAGCAGTTCCTGGCGGCCGGAACGCGGCTGCGGCTCGATCTTCTTCTTCACCACGCGTTCGGCGATCTCTTCCAGCGTCCGCTTGCCCGACAGCATCGCCTTGGCCTCGGCGCTGTTCCAGCCGGCGTAGCGTTCGGCGAGCGGGCCCGACAATGCCTTGTCCTCGACCATGCGGGCCGCCGCCTTGAGGCCGCGCGCGCAAGAATCCATGCCGCCGATGTGGCCGATCAGCAGGTCCTGCGGGTCGAGCGACTGGCGGCGCAGCTTGGCGTCGAAATTGGTGCCGCCGGTCTTGAAGCCGCCGGCCTGGACGACCTGGTAGTAGGCGAGCGCCATCTCCGGCACGTTGTTGGGGAACTGGTCGGTATCCCAGCCCGACTGGTAGTCGTTGCGGTTCATGTCGATCGAGCCGAAGACGCCGAGCGCATTGGCCAGGGCCAGTTCGTGCTCGAAGGAATGGCCGGCCAGGATGGCGTGGCCCTGCTCGATGTTGAGCTTGACCTCCTTTTCCAGGCCGAAGCGCTTGAGGAAGCCGTAAACGGTCGCGACGTCGTAGTCATATTGGTGCTTTGTCGGCTCCTGTGGCTTCGGCTCGATCAGGATCGTGCCCTTGAAGCCGATCTTGTGCTTGTAGTCGACGACGAGGTTCAGGAAGCGGCCGGCCTGTTCCTGCTCGCGGGCAAGGTCGGTGTTGAGCAGGGTCTCGTAACCCTCGCGCCCGCCCCACAGCACGTAGTTCTCGCCCTTCAGCCGCTTGGTGACGTCGATGCAGCTCTTCACCGTCGCAGCGGCATAGGCGAACACATCCGGATCGGGATTGGTCGCGGCACCGGACATGAAACGGCGGTTGGAGAACAGGTTCGCCGTGCCCCAGAGAAGCTTGACGCCGGTCTGCTTCATCTTTCCGGCAAAATAATCGGCGATTTCATCCAGCCGGGCCGCACTTTCGGAGAAATCCTTGCCCTCGGGCCGTACATCGGCGTCATGGAAGCAGAAATAGGGAGCGCCGAGCAGCGAGGACATCTCGAAGGCCACATCCGCCTTCAGTTTCGCCAGTTCCATCGTGTCGACGCCGCCGGCCTTGGGGAACCAGGGACGGTCGAAGGTCTGGCCGCCGAACGGGTCGCCGCCCGGCCAGGCGAAGGAATGCCAGTAGGCGACGGCAAAGCGCAGATGGTCTTCCAGACGCTTGCCAGCCACCACTTCGTCGGGATTGTAGAAACGATAGGCCAGCGGATTGGTCGAATCCGGTCCCTCATATTTGATCTTCTGGATGTCGCCGAAAAAGCCGCTGCTCATGTTCTCTTCCTCTCCAAGATAGTTTTGCCTGATTACCTCAGGCGTAATTGGTTTCACGCCGGTGCTGGTCGAAAACGGTCACGTCAAAACCGTCAAACGAAGGAGACAGATCATGACCGACCTCAACACGATCGCCCAAAACTACATCACCGCCTGGAACGAGAGCGATGCCGGCCGCCGGGCAGCGTTGCTCAAGGCTGTTTTCACCGAAGACATCAGCTATCGCGATCCGCTCATGCAGGGCGACGGCCATGAAGGCGTCGCGGCGCTGATCGACGGCGTGCAGCAGCGCTTTGCCGGCTTCCGCTTCTCTCTGAAGGGGACTCCGGACGGCTTTGCCGACAAGATCCGGTTTTCGTGGAATCTCGGGCCGGAAGGGGTCCCGTCCGTCATCGAAGGCACCGACATCGGCGTCATCGAGGACGGTCGCCTGAAAAGCGTGACCGGCTTCCTCGACAAGGTGCCGGCGCAGTGAGGTCACCTCGTCAAGACGTGGTGGAGAATACCAATCGCCAAAGTCGGTGCTGCCCCTCATCGCCCTGCCGGGCACTTCTCCCCGTATAGTGACGGGGAGAAGGGGGCTGGCCGCAACCTTGGCGCCTTCGTCACTACGCTGGTGATTGGCGAAACCGGTGACGGGAGCGCCCCTCTCCCCGTCCCTATGCGGGGAGAGGATGCCGGCAGGCAGGTGAGGGGCAGCGCCGGCGCCCTGATAAAGAGGGTGGGACACGCCCCAACTCACGCGGTTACAGCCCTGATCGCCGGGTAAAGCGCCCGGTAGCGGTGATAGGCATCGGCATAGGCGTTGCCGAGCGCCGCATCCGGTTCGATCGTGGCGTCTGTCTTCGGCGCCGTGCACACGGCCAGCGGATCCGCCCCCGTCGCCGCGATCAGCCCGAGCCTCGCCGCACCAAACGCAGCCCCGAAATCGCCGTCGGCTGGGATGTCGACCGGAAGCTGCAGCGCGGTGGCGATGGCCTTCAGCCAGTAGCGCGAGCGCGAGCCGCCGCCGATCGCCGTCACCCGCGTCAAGGTGGTGCCGGCTGTCTTCAACGCTTCGAGGCTGTCGCGGAAGGCGAAGGCGACGCCTTCGAGCACGGCCTGGGTCAGCACGGCGCGGCCCGATTCATGCGCGAGGCCGGTGAAGGAACCGCGAATGGCGGAATCATTGTGTGGCGTGCGCTCGCCCGAAAGATAGGGCAGGAAGGACACGCCGGTCGGCGCTTTCAGCGTCTCGCCGAGTTCCGACGTCAACTCGCCTGCGCCCCTGCCCGTGATCTCCGACAGCCAGTTGAGCGAATCGCTCGCCGACAGGATGACGCCCATCTGGTGCCAGGTGTTGGGCAACGCATGGCAGAAGGTATGCACCGCGCTTGCCGGATTGGGCAGATAGGCGGCGTTGGCGGCAAACAGCACGCCCGACGTGCCGAGCGAGACAAAGGCGTGGCCGGCGCGGACCGTGCCCATGCCGCAGGCGGAAGCCGCGTTGTCGCCGGCGCCGCCAGCCACCGGAATGCCGGCCGCGATACCCCATTGCGAGGCGAGTTCGGCGCGCAGCCCGCCAGCCTTCGCGGTGCCCTCGACCAGCGCCGGCATATGGCTCTCGTCGAGCGATGTCGCCGCGAGCAGGTCCGCCGACCAGCGGCGCTTGCCGACATCGAGCCAAGACGTACCGGCTGCATCAGACATTTCGGAAATGTGTTCCCCGGTCAGCCAAAGCCGCAGGAAGTCCTTGGGCAAAAGCACCTTTGCCACCTTGGCGAAGACAGCGGGCTCGTTGTTCTTCACCCAGGCCAGCTTCGGCGCGGTGAAGCCAGGAAAGACGATGTTGCCGGTGAGCGCGCGGAAGCGTGGATCGGCGTCGAGCGCGGCCGCCTCTACATGGCTGCGCGTGTCATTCCAGAGGATGCAGGGACGCAGCACCTGATCGGCCGCGTCGAGCAAGGTCGCGCCATGCATCTGGCCGGACAGGCCGATGCCCTTAACCGCCGCGAACTGCCCGGGATGCGACGCCTTCAGTTCGGCGATCGCGTCTTGGCAGGCGCGTATCCAGTGCAGCGGATCCTGCTCGGACCAGCCGGGATGCGGGCGCGAAACGTCAAGCGTGCCATGGCCGGAGCCGATGACGCCCTGTCCGGCATCGATCAGCCACGCCTTGACGCCCGATGTCCCCAGGTCGAGGCCGAGATACATGGTTTCCTCCCACGTTCTTATTTTTTTCGGAGTCCGAAAAATATGCTTCAGCCAGTTTTTAAGGCAAGATCCGCTCCGGGTCAATTCTCTGACAAATCCGCGGCGCGTCGTGAAAACAGCGCCGACAGCGGACTGTCCGGGCGTACCATCGAGCGCTCCATCGTCAGCACCTTGGCGAGCGCGCCGTCGCCGGCGCGCAGGGCGGCCTCGATCAGCGTGAGATCGATGACGTCGCGCTGCGCGTGGCTGCCGCCAAAGCGATGGGCGATCGCCCGGATGGGCCGGATCAGTCGGATGGTCTCGGCGTAGTTGCCCTCTCCGAACGCCTTGATCGCAAGCGTCAGGGGATGGCCGACATCCCGTGTGAAAGCGGCATTGTCCTCATCGCCCCGCATCGCCTCGCGCTGGGCCTCGAGCAAGGTCTGGGCCGGGGCGTCCAGCCCGGCGCCGACAAAGGCCATCATCGCATGGGCGTCGTTGAACGCGTAATTGCCGGAGGCGGCCCTGGGCACCCAATTGGCGGCCAGCGCCGCCCAGCGGTCGCCGACATCGACGTCACCGAGATGAAGCCGCCACAGGATTGCCGATGCATCGACCATGTTGAGCGCCAGCGTCGATCTGGCGCCGTAGATCGGTCCGTCATAGAGCGCCAGCACCTCGCCGGTCTCGCCGAGATCGTAGTGGAACAGCGCCAGGTGCCACCAATTGTGCACTTGGAGGAAGCTCTCCTTGGTCCAGGCATCGGGATCGGCACGCATCCAGGCAATGCCGTCCCTTTGCCGGCTTTGCATCTCCATCACATGCGCCACCGCATGTTGCGCCCAGCCGTCGCGCGGTTCGATCTTGACCGCTCTGCGACCCAGCCTTTCGGCCTGTGCGTATTCAGCCATCTCTTCGAGCCCGAAGGCCTGCATGCCGAGGATGGCGTGGTAACCCGGCATGTCCGCCTGCCATGACGGCAGGGCGCGGGCGATGCGGTCGCGCAGCATGCGGGCGTTGCCGGTGAAGAAATCGACCTGGTGTCCGACCTGGAGCGCCACGGCATCGAGCGGGAAATCGATCGCTATGTCCTGAAGGATGCCGGAAGCCTGATGCCAGCGGCCGTTGGCGAGGTGGCCGAGAGCCGAGACATGCGCCCGTTCGCGCGTTGTCGCGGCAAGCGGCAGCGCCGCCTCGTGGCAGGTCCTGGCCACGGCCGTCGCCTCCGGCTCGGTGGCAAGGCCGAAAAGGTAGCCCTTGAAGACATGCGCCATGACGAAACCGGGGTCCTGCGCGATGGCGCGATCGACGGAGTTGACCGGATCGCCGATGAAACACTGCAATTCGCGCACGGCCTGGCCGTAGAGCGCGAATCCGGCTTCCGTCGCGCCCGAAACTGCCAAGCCGAATGTGTCTTTGATTGGCATGCGAGAGTCCTTGGTCAGACCCGGATGAGCATGATGCCCCTCGGTCCAACATCATCTTAAAGCATGGGCCAAGGCGATGCCATTTCACGGACACATCTGCGCCACGTCAGTTATTTTTGCAGTTCATCAACCATGAGAGGCAGATTAGGCTTTGTAAAACTGGACGAATTGTGGCTTCAATGCGGCGCGGGTAAGGGGCTTGAAATCGCGATCTGAGAGGGGACGCGATGCGGCACTTTGAAATACAGCCTCCGAACAGCGGTTCGGAGCACATCGGCGAGGCTATTTCTTTGACGCGGCGAAGGCCTAGGCGAATCAATCCTGGGTTTATTAGCTTACTTGCAACTACAGCGCTTATGTTGCTGCCTGGCTCCGCGGCCTTCGCGGCATGCGTGCTGGTTCCGTCTCCGGGAAATGACACCTTCACTTGCGATAGTGGCGATTCGAGCGGCAGCCTCAACGATACCAGCGGCAACAACACGCTGACCTTCCCTGCCGGCGGTACCGGCCAGGTGAGCGGCAATGTCACATTCGGCGCCGGCACGGACCGCATCGACATGCAGTCTGGCACCATCACCGGCGTGGTCGATCAGGGCGACGGCACCGATTTCTTCACCATCGGCGGCGGCACGGTCGCCGGCAATGTCCAGCAGGGCGCCGGCATCGACGACTTCAGCATGAGCGGCGGCCAGGTCGGTTCGCTGAACCAGGGCGACGGGCTGGACACCTTCACCATGACGGGCGGCCGCATCGTCGATTTCTTCGACGATGGGGACCGTGCCGTGATGACCGGCGGCCGCATCGGCCGCGTCAACATGAAGCTCGACAAGAACTATTTCAACATGTCGGGCGGCATCATCGACCGCAACCTCGTCACCGGCTTCGATCAGGACATCATCATTCTCTCCGGTGGCACGATCGGCGGCAACATCAGCGTCAGCGGCGGCAACGACAGCGTGACGATCACAGGCGGCACGGTGGGCGGCGATGTGCTGATGAGCTTCGGCGCGGACAATTTCGTCTGGAACGGCGGCGGCATCATCTATGGCTCGGTCGACCTCGGCGCCGACAACGATACCGCCAAACTCAGCAATCTCACCAACGCCAATCTCGGCGGAGCCGATGCGCTGAATGGTGGCCTCGGCACCGATGCGCTTACCTTCGACAACGTCAAGCCGGAAGGCATCGCCAGGGTCCAGAACTGGGAAACCATAGACGCCACCAACGATACCCAGTTGATCCTCGACGGCAATCTCGTACTGGGCGACAGCGGCACGGGCACCGGAAGGCTCAGCGTCGACCAGGCAAGCACGCTCTATGGCGGCGGTGGCTTCAACAGTTCCATCCAGGCCTTCACCTCGGGCCAACTGGCCGATGTGGTCAATGCCGGCCGCATCGACCTGACCAACGGCGGCACCGGCGCTTCCGATCGCCTGACCATATCGGGCAATTATGTCGGCATGGGCGGGCTGCTCCTCCTCCAGACCGAGCTTGGCGACGACAGCTCCGCTTCCGACCGGCTGGTGCTGTCCGGCGGCACGGCCTCCGGCTCGACCGGCATCGCCGTGGTCAATGTCGGCGGCGCGGGGGCGCAGACCACGTCCGACGGCATCATGCTCGTCCAGGCGGTCAACGGCGCCACGTCGAGCGCAAGCGCCTTTGCCCTCGATGCGCCGGTCGCCGCCGGCGCCTTCGAATATTATCTCTTCAAGGGCGGCGTCAGCGCCGGCAGCGCGGAGAACTGGTATCTGCGTTCGACGCTGAACACACCGGCAACACCGGCCGCCGGGCCGTCGGCGCTCGAACCGACGCCGCAACCAGAACCGGAGCCGCCGCAGGCCGCGCCGCCGCCACCGCCGTCCGAGCTGCCGCCGGTGCCGGTGCCGACCGACGGCGACATCAACAATCCGCCGGTCGATTCGACACCGCCGGTGCAGGCGAGCGACCCCGAACCCGAGGCGCCGCCGCCACCGCCGCCAGCGCCGCCGGCGGATCCACCACCGCCACCACCGGTGGTGCCGACCGCCGTTCCGCACCTGCCGACGCCGGCAGCCGGCGAGACGATCCTGCTCTACCGCATCGAGGTGCCGACCTATTCGGCTTTGCCGCCGGTGGCCGAGCACCTTGCGATGACGACGCTCGGCACCTTCCACGAGCGGCGCGGCGAACAGAGTCTGTTGTCGAACGCCGAGCTGTCGCCTGTCTGGGGCCGCATCTACGGCCAGGACGCCAAAATGGGCTGGTCGGGAACGGTGTCGCCGTCTTTCGACGGCACCTTGTTCGGCCTGCAGGCGGGCTTCGACGTCTTCGGCCGCGAAACCGCTTCGGGCGGCTTCGATCGCGCCGGCCTCTTCGTCGCCTATGCCAGCATGAAGGGTGACGTGCGCGGCCAGGCTCTGGGGCAGAATGATCTGTCCGTGGGCGGGCTCGATGTCAGCGGCACCAGCGTCGGCGGCTACTGGACCCGCATCGGCCAGGGCGGCTGGTACCTCGACGGGGTGCTCATGGCCACCTTCTTCGGCGGCGACGCAACGTCGTCGCGCGACGTTGGCATCGACATTGGCGGAACAGGTGTCACCGCCTCGCTGGAGGGCGGCTATCCCATAGCGCTGGCGCAGGGCTGGACGCTGGAACCACAGGCGCAACTGATCTGGCAGCATCTGTCGCTCGACGATACCAACGACCGTTTCTCGTCGGTCTCATTCGATAGCGACGGCAGCGTCACCGGCCGGCTGGGCGCTCGGCTGCAGGGCGAAGCCTCTGTCAACGGCATAGCGCTGCAGCCCTATCTCAAGGCCAATATCTGGCATGATTTCGGCGGCACCGACCGTGTCAGCTTCGACACCACCGACATCTCGACCGAGGGCAGGTCGACCTCGTTCGAGTTCGGCGGCGGTATCGTCGCCAAGGTGACGGACAAGGTCAGCATCTTCGCCACCGGCGATTACACCACCAACCTCGACGGCGACAAACGCCGCATCATCGAGGGCAATCTGGGCTTCAGCGTCAAATGGTGAAGCAAGCTATGCTGATGTTCAGCTAGTGCCAGCCTGACCTGAATCTCAACACGCCTTGGCCGCGCCTGCTTTCTCAATTGCCGGACCGCATCGCCACCGTGGCGATGCCGGCGCCGACCAGCAGCGTGCCGCCGGTGCGGTTGAAGATGCGGATCGCCCTGGGATTGCGCACCACGTTGCGGGCGCGTGCCGCGATCAGCGCGTAACCGAAGGCGTTGGCGAAGGCGAGCGCCAGGAAGGTCGTCTCGAAAACCAGCATCTGCGTCCAGAAACTGGCATGCCGGTCGAGAAACTGCGGCAGGAAGGCGACGAAGAAGGTGATGCTCTTCGGGTTGAGCGCGGTGACCAGCCAGGCATGCGCCACCATCTTGGCCGACGACACGGCGTCGGTACGCGGTTCGGCCTTCAGCGTGCCGCCGGCGCGAAACAGTTTCACGCCGAGATAGATCAGATAGCCGGCGCCGATCAGCTTCAGGATGGTGAAGACACCAGCGGAAGCCGCCAGCAGCGCGCCGATGCCCAGCATCGACAAGGTCATGGCGGTGAAGTCGCCGAGCGCCACGCCGACCGCCATCGGCAAAGCGGTGCGCCAGCCCTGGCCCAGCGCATAGGACACGACCAGAAGGATGGTCGGACCCGGGATCACAAGGAGGATGGTCGACGCGGCAGCGAAGGCGGCCCAGTTTTCGAAGGACATGCTCGTCTCCTTTGAGCTCAAGGAAGAGGATAAATCCTTGGGTCCCGAAGAATGTAAAGGGCCGAATCTTTGTTTTTTGCGCATTCCGGTCGGGCAACCGGTACGACCCTTACGGGACTACGACATCAATTGCGCCAGCGGCAGCCCGGTGTCAGTTCGCGCCGCCCAGCGTGCTCACGATATCGGCCAGGCTGACATTGGCACCGAGAACCGTGGCGGCCGCGACAATGGCAGCGGCAAAAAGCTTGATGTCGGTTTTTAACGTCTTGCACATGGAGGCCCCTCGCTGATCATCGGGAGAGGTAGGAAACACCAGCGCCGGGATTGTGACCTGACAGGGGTGATTTTGTGCCTGACACTGGATGACGGTCGCCGGGAGGGCGGAACGGCGTTTCCGGCAATGCGCAAACGCAAGCAGCGCAAGGCATTCACGCTTTATCAACCATGAATGATGAAAATGCCCGCTATCCGGCCGGACCGTGCTTCCCGCCGACAGCGTAGGGTTTGGGTATATGCGTGAGTTGCCGCAAGGTCCGACGCCGCCGCGAAACGGCGACGCAATCGAAACCGATCTTCTCCTCTCCCGCCGCGCCGTCCTGTCCGGGGCGGGCGCCTTGGCGCTGCTCGGCGTCGCCGGCTGCTCGACTTCAGGTGGCGGCGGCCTGCCGGCGCTCCAGCTCGACGATACGGTCACCGGGTCGGTGCCGATCCGGCCCTCGATCAGCGTCGACAAGAACATCACCAGCGCCGACGTCATGTATGCCGCGCTGACCGACAACGGCTTCAACGTGCCCGAGGTGCCCTATCTCAAGGTGAAGCCGGAATTCCGCCGCCAGATCGTCGTCGACACGACAGGCGAGGCGCCCGGCACGATCGTCGTGCATCTCAAGGAGCGCATGCTCTATCTCGTCCAGCCAGGTGGCGACGCCATCCGCTACGGCGTCGGCATCGGCAAGGACGGGTTCCGCTGGTCCGGCCGGGCCAACATCCAGTACGGCCGCGAATGGCCGACCTGGACGCCGCCGCCCGAAATGATCCAGCGCAAGCCGGAACTGGCGAAGTGGCAGGGCGGCCAGCCCGGCGGCCTCACCAATCCGCTCGGCGCCCGCGCGCTCTACATCTACCAGGACGGCAAGGACACCGGCTACCGCATCCACGGCTCGCCCGAATGGTGGAGCATCGGCCAGGCGATGTCGTCGGGCTGCGTGCGCCTGATCAACCAGGACATCATCGACCTCTACAGCCGGGTATCGAAGAAAAACCCCGTCGTCGTCATGTGATCGTGGCCACGTTTTGCGGCCGCCAGACTCTTCCGTTGCGTGAGGCGAGAAGACAGGCCAAGGTGCCTTGAAAACCTCGGGAGACGTCAGGAATGGCCGGAACTTTTGTTATCGCGCAGGGCGGCGGTCCTACCGCCGTCATCAACCAGACGGTGGTGGGCGCCACTCTGGAGATCCGCAAGCGACATCCCGGCGCCAAGGTGCTGGGCTCGATCCACGGCGTGCGCGGCATTCGTGACGGCAACTATGTCGACCTTTCGGCCATTCCCGAGGACCGGCTGCGGCTGATTGCCGGAACGCCGAGCGCGGCACTGGGCTCGACGCGCGACAAGCCGGATGCTGCCTATTGCGAGGTCATCCTGAAGGGCCTGCAGAAGGCGGGCGCCGACGCCTTCATCTATATTGGCGGCAACGACACCTCGGGCACGCAGCAGATCCTGACCGATGCCGCCGGCGGCAAGATCGCTTTCGTCCATGCGCCGAAAACCATCGACAACGATCTCGAGGAAAACGACCACACGCCGGGCTTCATCTCGGCGGCCGAATTCGTCGCCGGCGCCTTCCTGTCGGTCGACCTCGATTTTCGCGCGCTGCCCGGCATCTATGTCGGCATCGTCATGGGCCGGCATGCCGGCTTCCTGACCGCGGCCGCCGCGGCCTGGCAGCTCGACCCCGACAGCGGCCCGCATCTCGTCTACGTGCCGGAGCGGCCGTTCTCCGCCGCAGGCTTCATCGAGGACGTGCGCGCCACGCTCGACCGCCACAAGCGCTGTATCGTCGCCGTGTCGGAAGGCGTCAGCACCGCCGACGGCAAGGCGCTGGTCGAAAGCCTGGTGCCGGCGGACAAGCTCGAACGCGACCAGCACGGCAACGTCAAATTGTCGGGCAGCGACCTGCCTGCGGCGCTCGAACGGGCATTGGCCGAAGGGCTGCCGGGCAAGCGCGCCCGCGTCGACGCACTCGGCTACATGCCGCGCGGCTATGTCGGCGCCATCAGCGCGGTCGACGCGCAGGAGGCCTTCGATGCCGGCGCCTTCGCCGTCGGCGTCGCCGAACAGGGCGGCGGCTCGGTCGCGCTGCAGTATGATGGCAGCAAAATAGTGCTGAAGAAGGTGCCGCTGAAGAACGTCGCCGGCAAGACCCGGCACATGCCCGACGATTTCATGAAGTCCGACGCCAACCAACTGTCCGAGACCGGCATGGCCTATCTCAAGCGGCTGGTGCCGGAAAAATACAAGGTCGGAAAACCGTTCGTCTGATCTTGGGCTTGGAATTAATGCCTGGTGCCGCCTGATGGAAAACTGGTTCAGCAAGCGCATCGTCGACGACAGGACGATGATGCTGACCGAGCCGTTCGTGCACGACTATGTGCGCGCCAACATCTGGCATTTCACCGGTCGCGACGCCGACCTTCTGGTCGACACCGGCATGGGCATCTGTCCACTGGCGCCGCAGATAGAGACGCCCGCAGGCAAGCCGCTTCTGGTCGTCGCCACCCATATCCACCTCGACCATGTCGGCTCGCTGCACGAATTTCCGCTGCGGGCCGGGCCAAGGATGAGCGCGGCGCAATTCGAGAGCATGGATGAGGCCGCGACCTACGCCTACATGTTTCACGATCTCGAGGGCGCGGTTTCGAAGCTGCCCGAGCCGGGTTGGAAGTCGGCGGATTACAAGATCCCATCGGCGCCGCTGACGCGGACCCTTGATGAGGGCGACGTGGTCGACCTCGGCGACCGGCAATTTCGCGTGCTGCACCTTCCCGGCCACTCGCCGGATTCGATCGCGCTGTTCGACGAGGCCGATGGCCTGTTCTTTAGTGGCGACGCCATCTATGACGACACGCTGATCGACGATCTGCCGGATTCCGACAGGGGCGCTTATGCCAGCACGATGCGGCGCCTGCTCGACCTGCCGATCCGCATCGGCCATGGCGGCCACGGCCCGAGTTTCGACGGCAAGCGCATGCGTGAAATCGCGTCGGCCTATCTGCGATCCGTAAGCGCGCTCTGAATTAAATCTTCGTAAGGTCGGGCAAAAACCCTAATTCGGGCCATTCGGCACCCTAGATACCTCATGTCGATCCGGCCGGCCGCCATGTACGGCGAGACAGGCCATCCCGGCCGTCGACACGCTGACGGGCGCCTTCTCCCAAGAGCCGCCCGAGGCGCCGGATCAACCCTCGCCCGGACAGAACGACCATGTCACCTCTTGGTATTCTTCGTAGGCATCGCGTCGCCGCCCTGCTGGGCGCCGCGCTGATCATCTCCCCCGCCGTCGTCTCCCTCGCTCAAAATGCCGGCAATGGTGGCTTGAGCAACGTCGTTGCGACGACGCAGACCCCTGTCGCAGGGATAACGGCTCCGAACGGATCGTTCGCGCCCATCGTGGCTTCGACCAAGCCCGCTGTCGTCACGGTCACGACAGTCATGAAGGCGCAACCGGATGCCATGAGCGAAGGTTCGCCTGAGAGTTCGCCCTTTGGCGGCAATTCGCCCTTCGACGACTATTTCCGCCAGTTCTTCGGCGATCAGGGCATGCCTGGTCCAAAGACGCCTCCGCAGCAACAGCAGTCGCAGCGCGCCGAGGCGCTCGGTTCGGGCTTCATCGTCAGCGCCGACGGCACCATCGTCACCAACAACCACGTCGTCGACGGCGCCTCTTCGATCAAGGTCACGCTCGACGACGGCACGGAGCTTCCGGCCAAGCTGGTCGGTCACGACGCCAAGAACGATCTCGCGGTGCTGAAGATCAAGGCCGGCAAGTCGCTGCCGACCGTGAAATGGGGCGACTCGGACAAGCTCATGACAGGCGACCAGGTGTTGGCGATCGGCAATCCGTTCGGCATCGGCACCACGGTCACGGCCGGCATTGTCTCGGCGCGTGGCCGTGACCTGCACAGCGGGCCGTTCGACGATTTCATTCAAATCGACGCGCCGATCAATCACGGCAATTCCGGCGGCCCGCTGGTGGATGTCAGCGGCAATGTCGTCGGCATCAACACGGCGATCTATTCGCCGAATGGCGGCAGCGTCGGTGTCGGCTTCGCCATTCCGTCGGACCAAGCAGAGAAGGTGGTTGCCAAGCTGATGAAGGGTGGCGACATCGAATACGGCTATCTCGGCGTCGAGATCCAGCCGGTCACCCCGGACGTGGCCAGCGCCATCGGGCTCGACCATCCCGCCGGCGCCTTGGTCTCGCAGGTCAATGACGGCTCGCCCGCGGCCAAGGCCGGTGTCGAGACCGGCGATGTCATCACCAGCTTCGCCGGACAGGACGTCAAGGATCCCAAGGACCTGTCGCGGGCTGTCGCCGACGTCGCGCCGGGTGCCAGGGAGACACTGGATGTCTGGCGGAAGGGCAAGGCCATGCGGATTTCCGTCGATGTCGGCCGCAACAGCGACGATGTGAAAACGGCATCGACCGGCGATTCCAGCGCGCCGGGGACCGAACAGGGCTCCCGCGCGCCGGCCATCGGCCTCGGCCTGATGGACATCACGCCCGACATCCGCCAGCAGATGAACCTGGCCGACAACGAGCACGGCGCGGTGGTCGCCACCGTCAACCCGGACAAGGCCGCGGCCACCGCCGGCATCCAGCCCGGCGACATCATCGTCGCCGTCAACCAGGCGCCGGTGAAGAACGCCAGGCAGGTCACGCAAGCCATCGCGCAGGCCGGCAAGTCAGGCCGCAAGTCGGTGCTGCTGCTGGTCGAACGCGAGGGCAGCCAGATCTATGTCGCCGTCCCGTTCGCCAATGGCTGAACCGTGATCCCGCATTTCGCTCGTAGCAGGTTCGACGAACCTGCTACGAGCTGCTAGCGCGCGGCTGTATCGGCGCGGATGAGCACTGTCACCGAACCATTCTGGAGCAGCAAGCGGTAGCCCCGCAGCGCGTCTGCGACCGCGGGGTTGTCGCGAAGTGGCCTCGGCGGAGGGGGGTTGTCCGCGATCTTCAGCAATACCGGGGCACTGGGTACCGTCGTCCCATCGTCAAGGACGATGTCCGGCCGTTTGGTGGTCACTTCCTTCGCAATATCGAGAATGTATGTGTCCCGCAGTGCCTGCAGTTCCTTCCGTGTGACCGGATCCCTCCCCGCCTCGATCAGCAGCCCGGAATCCCTGACCATCCACGCGGAGGGGTGACGACCGACAAGGCGGCCACCGACCGCCCGCACGAGTGGGTTGCCGACCTGCAGCCGAGAGCCGATCGACATGACGGTGGGGCGATCGACGGCGATGGCGATGGCGGCTGTCGCCGCGTCCAGATCGCCGCGAGGCTGCAACAGGGCTGAGACCTGTCCCTGAAGGGCGATCAGTATCAACAGAAGCAGGCCGAGCGCGGTTCCGGTCCTGGCCAAGATGGTCAGGTCCCGCCACGGCGGCCGCCGGACAAATTGGAGCAGGAATGCCAGAGCGCCAAATGTCAGGAACGGCAGCGCCTGATAGGTCCAACCCTTGCCCATCATGAGGAAAGCGGGGACATAAGCCGTCCCGGCCAGAAGCAGTATTTTCGCATCGCGATGAATACGGTCGGGGCGAGCCATTGCGAGCGTGGTCGCCGCCATTGCCAGGAACCCTTCGACCGGCCAGAGCGTCAACATATCAACGACCGGCGCGCGCATCGGCAGATAGACCTGACGCAGCAACGGCAAGACATCGGTGAAGAAGGGGCGCATGAAGACTGCGACCACAGTCAGATAGATGACGGTCAAGATGCCGCCGACGACATTCTCCGTCGTCCAAAGCGGACGCAATGAGCGTCGTTGCAGCGCAACCACCAGGGCCGGCACCGCCAGCGCCAGCACGCTGTACGGAGGTTTGATCATGACGAAGACAGCGGCGCCTACACCCGCAACGATCCGCTCGGCAGCGCTGCCGGCGTGGAAGTCCACTCTGTGATCGCGCACCGAGAACAGTGCCAGCCATGGCAGCAAGGCAATGACGGAAATCTGCTCGCGTTGGCCGAAATCCAGCGGCAGCAGGAACAGCACGCAAAACACCGCGACCGGAGCGAGCCAGGCGTATCGCTTGAGCGATTCATCGGCCTGGATGAGAATGCGGGCCGAAAACCAGATTGAAGCAACCGCCAGCGCCGCCAGTCCAACGCTCAGCCAGAGTTCCGCCGCGAGCCCGGTCAGCCGCTCCATGACAAGGAAGGGCAGATAGAGCCAGGTTGAAAACGGCGGGTTGGCCTCGGCAATATCAACGTAAAGGCGTTCGCCATTGAGGACGCGGTCGCCGACCGTCAGCAGCCAGGAGACGTCGACATTGACCGGTAGAAGAAGCGAGGTGATGGTCGCATAGGCGACGATCAGCAACGTTGCAGCGGCCGGAGCACCGAGACGAGACGCGGCCTGGCTGGAATTCAAGCTTGCCGGCTTGCCCGGGGCAATGAGCGGCGCATCCATGCCAACGGCCTTCACCACAACAGCTGATATGGCGGAGTTCTAGCAACCAATCGGTTAAGGGCGTTCTAATCGGACGCCAGTCGCATCGAAACGGTTCGAGCGGAACCGTTTTCTGAAAGCCTAGAGCTTGCGCAGCGCCACTTCCTCGACCAGGTGGTCGGCGCCCTTGCGCAGGATCAAGTCGGCGCGGGCGCGCGTCGGCAGGATGTTCTCGCGCAGGTTCTTCAGGTTGATGTTGGTCCACAGGCCCTCGGCGATTGCCTTGGCCGCATCCTCCGACAGCCGCGAATAGCGATGGAAGAAGGAGTCCGGGTTGCGGAAGGCGGTCTCGCGCAGCCGCATGAAGCGGGAAATATACCACTGGTGGATCAGCTTCTCATCGGCATCGATATAGATGGCGAAGTCGAAGAAGTCCGACAGGAAAGGCACGATCTTGCCGTCCTGCGGCAGCTTGCCCGGCTGCAGCACGTTGATGCCTTCGAAGATCAGGATGTCGGGCCGGTCGATGGTGACGAACTCGCCGGGGATGACGTCATAGGTGAGGTGCGAATAGACCGGCGCGCGGACGTCGGGCAACGCCGACTTGATGCCCGAGAGGAAACGCAGCAGCGCGCCGACATCGTAGCTGTCGGGAAACCCCTTGCGCTCCATCAGGCTTTCGCGGCGCAGCACCTCATTGGGCAGCAGGAAGCCGTCGGTGGTGATGAGGTCGACCTTGGGGCTCGACGGCCATCGCGCCAGCAATTCCTTCAGCACGCGCGCCGTGGTCGATTTGCCGACCGCGACCGAACCGGCGATGCCGATGATGAACGGCGTCTTGGCGACATCGACGGCATTGAAGAAGGCCTGGCGCTGCCTGAAAAGAAGCTGGCTCGCCTCGACATGCGCCGACAAAAGCCGCGACAGCGACAGATAGATGCGCTTGACCTCTTCGAGGTCGACCGGGTCGTTGAGCGACCGCAGGCGGCGGAACTCGTCCTCGCTCAGCGTCAGCGGGGTGTCGGCGCGGAATTGCGACCATTGCTCGGCCGAGAAAAAGCGAAACGGGGAATATTTCTCGGTTGGCGCGAGCTGATCCATCGAGATACCTGCCCTCCCTCGCGGTCAGCCCTTGGGCCGTGACGCCTTCTCGGCGATGCCCGAACGCCCGGTGCGGCCTTCGAGCTCCCTGAGCACGTCGTTCAGCGGAACGCCCGCTATGCCGAGAACGACGAGCCAATGATATATGAGATCGGCGCTTTCCGAAACGAGGCCCTGTTTGTCGCCCTTGACGGCGGCAATCACGGTCTCGACCGCCTCCTCGCCGAGCTTCTGCGCCGCCTTGTCCATGCCGCGCGAAAACAGCTTGGCCGTCCATGAGTCCGGATCGCCGGAATGGGCGCGGTCGCTGACGATTTTTTCCAGGTCGGAGAGCGAAAACTCGGCCATGTCAGTCTATCTTCTTGTTTAAGCCTGCTCTTTTCCGAAAGCCGGTTCAAGGAACATGCTCTAGGACCTGTTTCCCAGCGAGTCCAGCCGCATCGGCAGGCCGGCCGCGGCCATATGCGCCTTGGCTTGCGCGATGGTGTAGGTGCCGAAGTGGAAGATGGAGGCCGCCAGAACAGCCCCTGCATGGCCGTCACGAATGCCTTCGACCATATGATCCAGCGTGCCGACGCCACCCGATGCGATGACTGGCGCACGCACCGCGTCCGATACCGCCCGGGTCAGCGCGATGTCGTAGCCGGCCTTGGTGCCGTCGCGGTCCATCGAGGTCAACAGGATCTCGCCGGCGCCGCGATCGACCATTTTTCGCGCAAACTCGATGGCGTTGATGCCGGTCTTTTCGCGCCCGCCATGGGTGAAGATTTCCCAGCGGTCGGCTTCATTGGGCGCCGACACTTTCTTGGCGTCGATGGCGACGACGATGCACTGGTTGCCGAACTTGTCGGCGGCTTCGGCGACGAAATCCGGGTTCTTCACCGCGGCCGTGTTGATCGACACCTTGTCGGCGCCGGCCAGCAGCAATTTCCTGATGTCGGAGACCTGGCGCACGCCGCCGCCGACGGTCAGCGGCATGAAGCATTGTTCGGCGGTGCGGGCGATGACGTCGAAGATGGTCTCGCGATTGTCCGACGAAGCGGTGATGTCGAGAAAGCAGAGCTCGTCGGCGCCGGCGGCATCATAGGCCTTGGCTGCCTCCACCGGATCGCCGGCGTCGATGAGATCGACGAAATTGACGCCCTTGACGACACGGCCGTCCTTGACGTCGAGGCAAGGGATGACACGGGCTTTCAGCATCAGCGGCCCTCTATCGTGGCAAGCAGATCGTTGAGCAACTGGCCGACCAGCGGCGGCACCTCGGCCTGGGCATCGAAGGCCGGATCGTAAGCGGAAACGGTGATGCCGACGACCGGCACCGCAAGCGCCATGGCGCAGGCCGCGTGGCGCAGCTGCTCCGCGTTCGGTCCGCCTGATGTGACATAGCGGTTGGCCTGCAGCGCCTTGGGATCATGCACGTCGAGATCGAGATGCATGTGCACGCTGTTGGCGCCGGCGGCCTTCAATTGTTCCGTCGCTTGCGCCACGCCGGGGCATTCCGTCCGGATGACCGGCAATGTTTCGAGAAGTTTTTCCTCCGCCGGATCGAGATCGCGGGCGTTGACGAGCACGCAGCGCGCGGGATCGATCGGCCTGAAGCCGGGAATGGCCGATGCCATCGGGCGCCAGCACAGGCCGAGCACCGTCGACAGCGCCATGCCGTCGAGAAAACCGTATACGGACGTCTCGGGCGTGTTGAGGTCGCCATGCTGGTCGGCCCAGATGATGGCGTCGGCGCCTTCGCCGGCGACCGCGCCGGCACTGGTCAGGCAGTTTCCGGCCAGCACGATGGGAAACCGCCCCCTGTCGCGGGCGATGCGGACCTCGCCCGAGACGGCGTTGCAGACGGCGAAACCCGTGGCGATCTCGCGCTCCTGGTCGTCACCGACCCTGCCGATATCTTCGACCGTGACGTCATGGCCGGCAAGGGTCAAGGCGTCGACCAGCCCGCCCGAGATCAGCGCGTCGGGCCCCTGGCCCATGCCGCCATGATAGTGGCCGCTGTCATAGGAGGCCAGGATGAGCGAAACCTTCACGACCGCGTCTCCGTCGCCGGCCTGACCTGCAGGATCGCCAGCGCCTCTGCGGGATCGATGCGGCCGTCATAGAGCGCGCGGCCCGAGATGGCGCCTTCGAGTTTTTGCGCGTCGGGCATGGTCATGCGCACGATGTCGGCGATCGAAGCCAGTCCGCCGGAGGCGATGACCGGGATCGACACGGCGTCGGCGAGATCGATGGTGGCGTCCCAGTTGATGCCGGTCAGCACGCCGTCGCGGTCGATGTCGGTGTAGATGATGGCGGCCACGCCGGCGCCCTCGAATTTCCTGGCCAGTTCGATGACGCCGAGGCTCGACGCCTCGGCCCAGCCTTCGACGGCAACCTTGCCGGCCTTGGCATCGATGCCGACGGCGACCTTGCCCGGAAATGCCTTGCAGGCCTGCCTGACCAGATCTGGATCGCGCACCGCCACCGTGCCGAGGATGACGCGGGCCAGCCCACGGTCGAGCCAATCCTCGATCTGCTCCAGCGTGCGGATGCCGCCGCCGAGTTGCACAGGGTTCTTCGTCGCTTTCAGGATGGCGCCGACCGCGGCGCTGTTGACGCTCTGGCCCTGGAAAGCGCCGTTGAGGTCGACGACATGCAGCCACTCAAAACCCTGCTCTTCGAAGGCCTTGGCCTGCGCGGCCGGATCGTCATTGTAGATGGTCGCGGTCGCCATGTCGCCGTGCTTGAGACGCACGCATTGGCCGTCCTTGAGGTCGATGGCTGGAAACAGGATCATACGGCTTGGGGCTCCTGGAACGTTTGGGCGCCCGAATTGGCCGGTGGAGCGCTGCGATCCATCACAGGTCCGCGCTGCCCCTCATCGCCCTGCCGGGCACTTCTCCCCGTATAGAGACGGGGAGAAGGGGGCAGTTCCGGCCTCGTCGCCTCTTTCAGAATTGTCGAAAACATCGAAGACAGCGTTTTTCTCCCCGTCCTTATACGGGGAGAAATGTCCGGCAGGACAATGAGGGGCAGCGCCAACGGTCGGTGCGGATGGCTCATCAGGGCCTCCAGCGCAGGAAATTCGTGATCAGCGCCAGGCCCAGCGCCTGGCTCTTTTCAGGATGGAACTGCGTGCCGGCCAGATTTTCGCGGGCGACCGTGGCGGTCACCGGGCCGCCATAGTCGGCAACCGCAAGGACCTCGTCGGAGTTTTTCGCATCGAGATGGTAGGAGTGGACGAAATAGGCATGCAGCCCGTCTGGCCCGGTCGGAATGCCGGAAAACAGCGGGTGCCGACGCCTCAATTCGATCGTGTTCCAGCCGATCTGCGGAATCTTCAGCGCCGGATCGGCAGGCTGGATCTCCTTGACGTCGCCCGATATCCAGCCGAAGCCGTTGGTGATGGTCTTCTCGAGGCCGCGCTGCGACATCAGCTGCATGCCGACGCAAATGCCCAGGAAAGGCCGGCCCTTGGCGATGGCGACCTCCTCGACCGCCTCCCACATGCCCTCGACGGCGCGCAGGCCGGCCGCGCAATCGGCGTAAGCGCCGACGCCGGGCAGGACGATGCGGTCCGCGGTGCGCACACGGTCGGCATCGGCCGTCAGGTCGATCTCGGCCGCGATTCCGGCCTCACGCGCGGCGCGCTCGAAGGCCTTGGTGGCCGAGCGCAGGTTGCCCGAACCGTAATCGATGATCGCAACGCGCATCTCAGCGCCGTCCCGGAATGTGGGTCAGCCCCAGCGCCATGCCGGGCTGCGCCGGGCGCGCCAGAGCGGCATCCGGAACGATGCGCGGCGCGGGTGCCGCTTCATCCGAAAGACCTTCGACCTCAAGGGCATAGCGCATGTCGGCGTCCCCGAGCCGGCCGGCCTCGACGACGCCCCATTCATGCCAGCCGCGGCGGCGCATCGCCGCGATGCGCAATCCCTGGCCCTCCAGGCCGACATAGAGCGAGACGAGCAGCGACAGCAGCGAGCCGGCCACGCCGAGGCCAAGTTTCTGACCAAGCATCGAAAGCACGCCCATGATGACAAAGGCCAGCGCCGCTTCGACCCACAGCCGGTGCCAGGCAAGCCACAGCGGCGGCACCAGCAGGCCGAGCCAGGTGAAGCCGTCGCGGACCAATGTCGTCATGTCGACTTTCTCGCTGCGGCCAGGTGGCTCCATCACGACATAGGCGGTCATGAGGCTATCCCTTCAAAGAACCCTTGGTGGAGGGAACCGCGTCGGGCTGGCGCGGATCGCGCTCGAGCGCGGCGCGTAGCGCGCGCGCCACCGCCTTGAAGCAGGTCTCGGCGATATGATGGTTGTTGGCGCCATAGTGGTTGGTGACATGCAGCGTGATGCCGGCATTCTGCGCCAGCGCCTGGAAGAACTCACGCACCAGTTCGGTGTCGAAGGTGCCGATCTTGGGCGACGAGAACGAAACGTTCCAGACCAGGAAGGGGCGGCCCGAGACGTCGATCGCCGCACGCGTCAGCGTCTCGTCCATGGCAAGGTCGATCGAGGCATAGCGTATGATGCCGCGCCGCTCGCCCAACGCCTTGGTCAAGGCCTGGCCGAGCGCGATGCCGGTGTCCTCGACCGTGTGGTGGTCGTCTATGTGCAGGTCGCCCTTGGCCCTGACGGTCATGTCGATCAGCGAATGGCGGGAAAGCTGGTCCAGCATATGGTCGAAGAAGCCGACGCCGGTGGCGATGTCCGATTTGCCGGAGCCGTCGACATGGATCGACACCGAGATGTCGGTTTCCCTGGTCTTGCGGCTTGCATCGGCGGAACGGGGCGCCATCACTCTATCCTTGTGCCAGTGGTTCAGACCGCGACCGGTTCACGGGCCTCAAGCGCTCGCTGGCTTGAAAACGAGAGCCTTCTAGCAGCATGATCCGGCGATTGCCAGTTGCGATCCCGGCCGCTATCGAGCGGTTTGCAATCATTGGCCCCATGCATACATATGGCCGATCAAAGTCACTCGTACCGCGCCAAATCGCCTTTTAAAGGGATGGCGCTGCTCGGAGCAGGAAATGTCCAATGAATTGACCATGCATGCCACGACGATCGTGACCGTGCGCAAGGGCAACAAGGTGGTGATCGCCGGCGACGGCCAGGTCAGCCTTGGCCAGACCATCATGAAGGGCAATGCCCGCAAAGTGCGCCGCATCGGCAAGGGCGGCAATGTGATTGCCGGCTTTGCCGGTGCCACCGCCGATGCCTTCACGCTGCTGGAGCGGCTCGAAGCAAAGCTCGAACAGTATCCTGACCAACTCACCCGCGCGTGCGTCGAGCTCGCCAAGGACTGGCGCACCGACCGTTATCTGCGCCGGCTGGAGGCGATGATGCTGGTTGCCGACAAGTCGGTCTCGCTGGCACTGACGGGCAATGGTGACGTGCTGGAGCCCGAACATGGCGTCATGGCCATCGGTTCGGGCGGCAATTACGCTCTGGCCGCGGCGCGCGCGCTGATGGACACCGACAAGGATGCCGAGGAGATCGCCCGCAAGGCGATGCAGATCGCCTCCGACATCTGCGTCTACACCAACAACAATTTCGTCGTCGAAACGCTCGATGCCGCCTGAGAGGGTGGTGCCCTACGATTTTCGGCCGGTCACCAAAAAGGACCTGCCGATGATCGCCGGCTGGCTGGCCGAGCCGCATGTCGCCGAGTGGTGGGACGATCCGGAGACGGAAATCGCAGAGATTGCCGATCACATAGACAGCATTTCCGTCGAGCCGCTGATCGTGGAGCTCGACGGCAAGCCGATTGCTTATCTCCAAAGCTACGACCCGCATATGGAGGACGATCATCCCTATGCTGATCAGCCGTTCGGCACGCTCGGCATTGATCTCTCGATCGGCCGGCCGGAACTGGTCGGCATCGGCCATGGCTCGGCGATCGTGCGCCAGTTCGTCGAAGACCTGTTCGAGGAAGGCGTGCCGCGCGTCATCATCGACCCCGATCCCGCCAACATCAGGGCCATTCGCGCCTATGAAAAGGCGGGATTTCGGGCCATAGACCGCAGGCAATCGATCTATGGCGACGCCGTGCTGATGGCGATCGACGCCGAAGACGCGCAAGAGGGGTAATCCAGGCATGGCCACATCCAGCGAGGACAAGAGCCTTTCTGCTTACGAGGATAGCTGGCGGATGGGGCTGATTATCGTCGCCGGCCTGCTCGTCGCCCAGGCCGTCACGCTCTATCTCATGGGTCATCCGCCGATCTGCACCTGCGGTTATGTCAAGCTGTGGCATGGCGTGGTGAACAGTTCGGAGAATTCCCAGCACATTTCGGACTGGTACACCTTTTCCCACATCATCCACGGCTTCCTGTTCTATGCGCTGGCCCGGTTCCTGTTCCCGCGCTCGCCGATCGGCTTGCGGCTGGCATTCGCCGTCCTCATCGAGGGCGGCTGGGAAATCCTCGAAAACAGCCCGTTCATCATCGAGCGCTACCGCGCCGGCACCATCTCGCTCGATTATTACGGGGACAGCATCATCAATTCGGTGTCCGACACACTGGCCATGGTGCTGGGATTTGTGATGGCGCGAAGGCTACCTATATGGGTGATCGTCAGCCTCGCCGTCCTCTTCGAACTGGGTACCGGCTATCTCATCCGGGACAATCTGACGCTCAACGTGATCATGCTGCTGCATCCGTTCGAGGCCATCAAGCAGTGGCAAAGTGGAATTTAGTGATATGAGCACATTTTCTCCCCGCGAAATCGTTTCGGAACTCGACCGCTTCATCATCGGCCAGAAGGACGCCAAGCGCGCCGTGGCCATCGCCTTGCGCAACCGCTGGCGCCGCCAGCAGCTCGAAGGCCAGATGCGCGAAGAGGTGATGCCGAAGAATATCCTGATGATCGGCCCGACAGGCGTCGGCAAGACCGAGATCTCGCGCCGCCTGGCGCGGCTGGCCGGCGCGCCGTTCGTCAAGGTCGAGGCGACCAAATTCACCGAAGTCGGCTATGTCGGCCGTGACGTCGAGCAGATCATCCGCGATCTGGTCGAGATCGCCATCGGCCTGGTGCGCGAGAAGATGCGAGAGGACGTCAAGGCGCGCGCCCATGTCAACGCCGAGGAACGTGTGCTGGAAGCCTTGGTCGGCAAGACAGCGAGCCCGGCGACCCGCGACAGCTTCCGCAAGAAGCTGCGCGACGGCGAACTCGACGACAAGGAAATCGAGATCGAGGTGGCCGACACCGGCAATGGCGGCATGCCAGGCTTCGAGATTCCCGGCATGCCGGGCGCCAATATCGGCGTGCTCAACATCAACGACATGCTGTCGAAGGCGATGGGCGGCAAGAAGACCAAGCTGCGCAAGACCACGGTGAAGGAATCCTACGATCTGCTGGTCGCAGACGAGTCCGACAAGCTGCTCGACCAGGACGAGGTGGTGCGCCGGGCGCTGGACGCGGCGGAGAATGACGGCATCGTCTTCCTCGACGAGATCGACAAGATCGCGGCCAGGTCTGACATTTCGGGCGGCCCTTCGCGTGAAGGCGTGCAGCGTGATCTGCTGCCGCTGGTCGAAGGCACCACGGTGGCGACCAAATACGGGCCGTTGAAGACGGATCACATCCTGTTCATCGCGTCGGGCGCATTCCACGTCTCGAAGCCCTCCGACCTGCTGCCGGAATTGCAGGGACGCCTGCCGATCCGCGTCGAGCTGCGTGCGCTGGAGAAGGAGGACTTCGTCCGTATCCTGACCGAGACCGAGGCCAGCCTGATCAAGCAGTATATCGCGCTGATGAAGACCGAGGGCGTCGAGCTCACCTTCACCGACGACGCCATCGATTCGCTCGCCGGCGTCGCCGTCGACCTCAACGCCAGTATCGAGAATATCGGCGCGAGGCGGCTGCAGACGGTGATGGAGCGGGTGCTGGACGAGATCTCCTACGATGCGCCCGACCGCAACGGCACGGCCGTCACAATCGACGCTGCCTATGTCCAGAAGCATGTCGGCGACCTCTCCAGAAACACGGATCTGTCGCGGTTCATCCTTTGAACGGCAGCGCCGGACCGTTCCGGCGCGGGATCCGGTGACACCTTCCGGCAGGAGCCATGTGTGGCCAGATGGTACCATCTGGCCACCTTTCGTCTCGCCGGATGATGACGCGCTCTCGACTCAACCAAGAGCAATACCCTAGTTTGCGCGGCAATTCTCTAGGCGGCGGCGCATGAAAAAACTCATCCTGGTCATTCTCGGCTTGACGCTGGCGGCGACGCTGTTCGCCGCCGATGCGGCGACATTGGTGCCGGCGGGAAACCGCAATGCCGAGCAGCCGGACATTCCCGGCGCCTCAAGCCGACGCACGCAGGCGACCAACACCACCTTCCAGGCGAAGTACCGCAAGGTCTACGCGCTGCTGCAGAACGACGCTGATCTGCGCGCCAAGATCAAGAAGGCGGCAAGCGCCTATGGCATCGACCCCTTGCATATCGTTGGCGCCATCGTCGGCGAGCACACCTACAATGTCGACGCCTATGACCGGCTGCAGACCTACTACGTCAAGGCGATCTCCTATCTCTCGAGCAAGCTCTCCTTCGCCTATGACGGCGAGGACATCACCAATTTCGTGCAGCGACCGGAATTCAAGAAATGCGCCGCGATTTCGGACAGCTACGATCTGTGGGAATGCCGCGAACAGGTCTGGAACCGTTCGTTTCGCGGCAAGACAGTCGGCGGCGAGGATTTCCCCGACAACCGTTTCGGCGCCACCTTCTTCCAGCCCTACTATGCCGGCCAGACCTTCGGCCTCGGCCAGCTCAACCCGTTGACCGCCCTGCAGATGAGCGACCTCGTGCACAAGGTGTCCGGCTTGCCGAAGCTCGACGTCTCCGATCCCAACTCGGTCTACAAGACCATCATGGATCCGGACCTGACGCTGCCATATGTCGCGGCGACGATCAGGAAGTCGATCGACGCCTATAAGAGCATCGCCGGCTTCGACATTTCGGGCAATCCAGGACTGACCGCCACGCTCTACAATGTCGGCAATCCGGAGCAGCGCGCCTATGCGCTGAAGGCTGAAAACGGCAAGCGCCGCGCCGCCGGCGAGCCGGAGAAGCTGCCGGAAGAGAATTATTACGGCTGGCTGGTCAACGACAAGCTGCCGGAGCTCAGGGCGCTGTTCTAGCGGCTCCGGCGTGGTGGCATTAGCTCGTTGACGCCTGCGCCGCCCCTCATTGTCCTGCCGGACATTTCTCCCCGTATAGTGACGGGGAGAAAGATGCTGATATCAATGATTTCGCCAATTTTTAGCGGTGCATGATGAATTGCGGCGAGGGTGCCACAGCTCCCTTCTCCCGTTCTACGGGGAGAAGATGCCGGCAGGCAGACGAGGGGCGGCGCCGCCATCGGCGAGCCGATGTGACCGTTCAGGCGCCAGCAACGCCTTCAGCTTGACGTCAGGCGATCCCAGCGCCTCCACCGACGGCTTCGCTCGCTTGCCGATCAGCATTTCGGCGAGCCTTATGTCGCGGGCCACCGCATTGCCCGGGCCGATGCCGCTAGCCGCCACCAGCCTGCCTTCCTCGGCCAGATGAAACAGGATGAAGGCGCCGTCACTGAGATCGCGACGCACCGTGCTGCGGCCTTCGTCGGAAAGTCCGGCGATCTGCAGGGACAGGCCATATTGATCCGACCAGAACCACGGCACCGCCGCATGCGCCTCGCCGGCGCCAAGCATGTTCCTGGCCCCCAGCGCGCCCTGTTCCTGCGCATTGCGCCAGGCTTCCAGCCGCACGCGGCGGCCGCCATAGACGGCGAGCGGAAACGAGCAGCAATCGCCGGCGGCGAAGATGTCGGGATCGCTGCTGCGCAGCTCGGCGTCGACTGCGATGCCATTTTCGATGGCCAGGCCGGCTTCCGCCGCGAGCCCGGTGACGGGCACGGCGCCGATGCCGATGACGGCGAGGTCGGCTGATATCTCGCGCCCGCCGGCAAGCATCACTCGCACCTCCTTGCCGTCGTCGGCGATGGAGGCGATGCCTTGCCCGCAGACCACGTCGACACCCTCGGCGACATGCGCTTTGTGAATGATTTCGGCGATCTCGGCCGGAACGCCACGCATCAGGATGCGCGGCTGCGCCTCGATGACGGTGACCGAAGCGCCGAGCTTGCGCGCCGCCGCGGCAAGCTCGAGGCCGATGAAGCCGCCGCCGATGACGGCGATGCGGTTGCCGGCACGAAGATGGGCGCGAATGGCCAGCGCGTCGGCGAAGGTTCTGAGATAGACGCAGCGCCCGCCAAGGCCAGGCATCGGCAGCTTGCGCGGCGTCGAGCCGGTGGCGAGCAGCAGCTTGTCGTAGGGCAGCGCCGAGCCGTCGGACAGGCGCACCGTGTGCGCCGCGCGATCGATAGCCACGGCCTGGACGGAATGGATATGCCGGATCGATTTTTCGGCCAGCACCTCGTCGCTGGCGATCGCCTTGATTGCCGGCGCGTCGCTGGCCATCGCCTCCTTGGACAAAGGCGGCCTCTCATAGGGCAGATGCGGCTCGTCGCCGACCAGCGTCACCGGCCCGTCATAGCCGAGATCGCGCAAGGCGAGTGCGGCCCGACCGCCGCATTCCCCGGCTCCGATGATCACCATCCCGCGTGCCATGCCGGTCACCCGATCTGAACGAGGACTTTGCCGGCGTCGACCTTGACCGGATAGGTCTTGATGTTGACGCAGACCGGCGCGCCCCTGGCCGCGCCGGTCTTGTAGTTGAAGCGGCCATTGTGCTTGGGACATTCGATGATGTCATCCATCACCAGCCCGTCGGCGAGATGCACCTTCTCATGCGTGCAAAGTCCGTCGGTGGCGAAATACTCGTCGTCCGGGCTGCGATAGATGGCGAAGGTGCGCCCGCCATGATCGAAGCGCATCACGTCCTCTTCATCGATGTCACCGGCGGCGCACGCCTCGACCCAATCGCTCATTCAGTCCTCCCCTGGAGCCGTTCGATGTCATTCCGCCGCCGTGGCGACGGCGTCGTTGTGGAATTCCTCGCGGTATGGCCTGGCGGTCGGCGGCAGCTCGCGCTTGAGGAAATAATCCTCGTTGCGCAGCTGGCGGCGGAAGACCGGGATCATCTCGCGGTACCCGGCCAGGATCGATCGCGTCGGTGCCGGCAGATCGTGCTTGATCAGCGCATGCAGCCTGGGCAGCGCATGGTAGGGCACCATCGGGAACATGTGATGCTCGACGTGGTAGTTCATGTTCCAGTAGATGAAGCGGCTGATCGGGTTCATGTAGACGGTGCGGCTGTTCAGCCGGTGGTCGGTGACGTTGTCGGCAAGGCCGCCATGCTGCAGCAGGCCGACCATGACATGATGCCAGGCACCGTAGAGCCTGGGCAGGCCGACCAGCATCAAGGGCAGGAACGATCCGGTGTAGAGCGCCAGCGCGATGGTCGCGGCATAGATCGCCGTCCAGATGCGGGCAATGCGGATCGCCTTCTGCTGTTCCTGCTCGGGAATGAAGGTCTTCTCGGCCGCGCTGATGTTGCCGGCGGCATTGCGCAGCATGTCTGACATCGCGTGCCAGGCGTCGAGCACGCCGACAAAACCGAGGACGAGGCGCACCAGGTCCGGCGGCCGCATGACCGAAATCTCGGGGTCGCGGCCGACGATGATGGTGTCGGTGTGATGGCGCGTGTGGCTCCAGCGCCAGGTCACCGGATTGCGCATGATCATGAAGCAGGCGACCTGATAGATCGCATCATTCATCCACTGCGTGCGGAACGCCGTGCCGTGGCCGCATTCGTGCCAGCGTGAATCGGTGGATGAGCCGTAGAGCACACCATAGGCGAAGAAGAACGGTACGCACCACCAGCTGCCCCAGAACCAGGCGCCGCCGGCGCCGCTGATGGCGAGGGCGGCCAGCCAGATCACGGTGTCGCGGATCGCCGGGCCATCGGAGCGCTGCATCAGCTCCTTCATCTGCTTGCGGGGAATGTCGGTGTGATACCACTCGGCCGCCGACAGGCCGTTTTCGACGGCAAGTCGGGCGTTGCGGCCGATCAGGCTATAATCACGCCGGGACGGCGCTGCGGTCATGATTGCCTCCCAAGGCAGGGGCATTCGCCATGCGAATGCCGATCACCACTGGTTTCATGCTTAGAAATAACGCCGCGCCATGATAGACTCAACGTCACAAAGATAGTTTCTATCATTTCCTATCAAAGTGGTATATCAATACCAGGCAATCGAACGGGGCGATCATGGCGAAACGGCCGACCATAACAGATCTGGCGCGCGTCTCCGGCGTCAGCGTCGCCACGGTGGACCGCGTGCTCAACAATCGCTTGCCGGTTCGCGAGGAAACTGCACGCCGCGTCTACGAGACCGCGACCGAGATCGGCTATCACGCGGCCGGCCTGATCAAGCAGCGTATGCGCCATGAATTGCCGGAATACCGGCTCGGCTTCCTGCTTTTGAGAGGCAACGATGTCTTCTACACGGAGTTCGCGCGGCAACTCGAACTCGCGGTGTCGCAATCGCAGCGCTTTCGCGGCGTCGCGATCATCGACTTCGCCGTTTCGCTGACGCCGGACGAAATCGTCGAGCGCACGCGTAAGCTGGCGGCCAAGTGCAAGGCCGTCGCCCTGGTCGGGCCGGATCACCCGGCGCTGACGGTCACTGTCGAGGAGATGAAGGCCAGGGGATTGCCGGTTTTTTCGCTGCTGTCCGACTTCGCCGCCGGCATTCGCGAGGGCTATGTCGGTCTCGACAACCGCAAGGTCGGGCGCACAGCAGCCTGGATGATCTCGAAAGCGGCGAAGCGGCCGGGCAAGGTCGCGCTTTTCGTCGGCAGCCACCGCTTCCACGGCCATGAGCTGCGCGAGATCGGCTTCCGCTCCTTCTTCCGCGAACAGGCGCCGGACTTCACCCTGCTCGAAACGCTGGTCAATCTCGAGGCCAACCAGGTCACGCAGGACACGCTGCTCGACCTGCTCGGCCGTCATCCGGACCTCGTCGGCTGCTATGTCGCGGGCGGCGGCATGGAAGGCGCGGTCGCGGCGCTTAGGCAGGCCAAGCCCGCAGAGATGCCAGCGGTGGTCTGCAACGAGATATCGGCGGTCTCGCGGTCCGCCCTGGCGGACGGGGTGCTGACCATGGTGATCTCCACACCGCTGGGGCCTTTGTGCCGCGAACTGCTCGATCTCATGGCGCACGCCATCGAAACGGGCGCGGCTAACGCTCCCGGCCAGACCTTCCTGCCGTTCGACATCTACCTGCCCGAGAACATCTAGCGAGCCAGGGCTTTCAGCGCGTCGCCCGACGGGGCATCCAAATTTGACGCATTAATGATTGCTAATATATACATGCCCGATGGGCGGAGATGGGTTTGGGTACATCGCTTTTGGGAGCGACGAGCTCTATGCGCGTGGCGCGCTCTTCAGCGCCCTTCGCCTGCTTTACTATTGCCCGGATGCCAGGGTCATGGTCCTGACCGACAGGCCCTCCATTTTCGACGGCTATCCTATCGAAACGATCGAGCTAACGGCCGAGAGAAAGGCCGAGATGTCCTTCGGCAATCGATACAGGTTTGGCATCAAGGCAGCCGGCATCGTCGATTTGCTGCGGCGTTGCGAGCGCCTGTTCTTCATGGACACGGACATGTATCCGACCGGCGACATATCGCGATGTTTCAGGCGAATTACAGCGTTGTCCTCCATAATGTGGCGGTGCGAAGGGCGCCCAAAGGCCCCGTATCGAGCGCTCGAAGGCAAAGGGCTCTCAATTGGAGGCCACATCCTGACCGGAGATGAAACCATGTGGGCGAGCGGCGTCCTTGGCGTTCATCATAACAACATTCCCGCGCTGGAGCGAGCATACGCCGCCAGCGAGAGAGTCAGTGAAATCGTGCGTTTGCATACCCCGGAACAATTCTGCATCGGCGTCGCGCTATCACAGGATGGGCGAACGATCAGCCGCCAGCAGCTGCCTATCCGCAATTACACCACCACCGGAACAAAGCTTCACGCCCGAAGGCGAATTGGAGTTTTCTTCGATGTCAGCGGCAAGCTCAGCGTCGAACAGCAGGTGAGGCAGGCGGCGGGATACAGGGTCTGGAGAGCGCCGCTCGATCTCTTGCTGCAGAGAGACATCTGGCATTTCTGAACTGCCATCGCCTGTCGACGGCATCCAGGGAACGGACCTGGCGCGCTGATGCCATAGGCCTCGCCGCCGGCGCCGGGCGTGCGCCTGTCTGCTCCGCCGCCAAGCCAGCGGCATTGTTCCGGCAGCATCCGCACACCGTCGACGCGTCCGCCAAAATCGCACGTCCGGTTTTGGAATCGCCCTTGACGCCTCCCGACGAAATGGAATAAATATTTCATCAGTGATGTATTTTGGTCCTTACGTTCCGGGAACATCTGTTTCAAACAGAGGCTTTGGCGTTCCAGCAAACGGCAGGCGCCACCGGGGAGAAGACAATCGGGAGAGATTCCCCGGGGAGATCGGGGATTCCGGAGAAATCGGTGCAACCGGACACCAAAGTGGAGGAGAGATTAAAATGAAGAAACTGCTTTTGGGCGTCGCCTTCGCGGCGCTGATGAGTTCATCGGCCATGGCCGCCAAGATCGGCGTCTCGATGGCCAAGTTCGACGACAATTTCCTTACCGTGCTGCGCAACGGCATGATCGAGCAGGCCAAGGGCATGAGCGGCGTCGAGCTGCAGGTCGAGGACGCGCAGAACGACGTCGCCAAGCAACTCGACCAGATCAAGAACTTCGCCGCTTCGGGCGTCGACGCCATCATCGTCAACCCGGTCGACACCTCGGCCACGCAGGCAATGTCGGATGCGGCCGCCGCGGCCAAGATCCCGCTGGTCTATGTCAACCGCCAGCCGGTCAATGTCGACACGTTGCCCGACAACCAGGCCTTCGTCGCTTCCAATGAGGCCGATTCCGGCACGCTCGAAACCAAGGAAGTCTGCCGCCTGTTCAAGGAAGCCGGCAAGAAGGAAGCCAATGTCTATGTCATCATGGGCGAGCTTTCCAACCAGGCCGCCGTGCAGCGCACCAAGGACATCGACGATGTCATCGCCACCCCGGACTGCAGCTTCATCAAGATCATCGACAAGCAGACCTCGAACTGGGATCGCGACCAGGCGCAGAACCTGATGACCAACTGGCTGTCGACCGGCAAGAAGTTCGACGGCGTCATCGCCAACAATGACGAAAGCGCCATCGGCGCCATCCAGGCGATGAAGGCCGCCAACATCGACATGAAGTCGGTTGTCGTCGGCGGCGTCGACGCCACCCAGGACGCGCTTGCCGCCATGCAGGCGGGCGACCTCGATGCCACCGTGTTCCAGGATGCAGCCGGCCAGGGCGCGGGCGCGCTGGACGCGGCGCTGAAGCTCGCCAAGGGCGAGAAGGTCGAACACAAGGTCTATGTCCCGTTCCAGCTGGTCACGCCTGCGAACATCGACAAGTTCCTGAAGAAGAACTGAGCCGCGGACATATGGAGCGGCGCTCTCGCGTCAAGGCAGCGCCGCTCCTCTTTCCCTCGGCGCCTTTAAGGTGCTCGAGGAACGACCGCGGCTGACGGAGGATAGAAGATTGGCACAGACATCTCACGGCGTCGGCGGCGTCGGCTATGACGCCAGGAAGCGTACATGGCCGGCCGAATTCAACGTCTTCCTGGCGCTCGTCATCCTCGTCGTCATCTTCGAGCTGATCGGCCGGATCTTTCTCGGCGACAGCTTCCTGTTCAACACCCGCAGCGACGTCTCCGGCATCTTCAACGAGGCCCGCCTGCAGATCATCATCCTGCAGGTGTCGATCGTCGGCATCATCGCCATCGGCGTCACGCAAGTGATCATCACCGGCGGCATCGACCTGTCCTCGGGCTCGATCGTCGGCGCGACCGCCATGATCGCCATGAGCTTCGCCCAGGTCGCGACCGTCAACGGCAATCCCAATCCCAAGGCGATGTTCCTGGCGCAGGGCTGGACCGACCTGCCGGTGATCGTGCCGGTGCTGGTGGCGATCGGCTGCGGCCTGCTCGCCGGCCTCGTCAACGGCGCCCTGATCGCCTACACGCGCATCCCGCCCTTCATCGCCACGCTCGGCATGATGGTCACCGCGCGCGGCATCGCCAAATGGTGGTCGAAGGGGCAGCCGATATCATTCCCCACAGACAGTTTCGCGGCAATAGGCAAGGGCCTGATGCCGGTCATCATCTTCCTGTCGCTGGCCGCGCTGTTCCAGCTCATCATGACCTATACCCGATACGGCAAGCACTGTTACGCGATCGGCTCCAACGAGGATGCCGCGCGCATGTCGGGCATCAAGATCGCCAACCACAAGATCCTCGTCTATGTCATCGCCGGCATTCTCGCCGCGCTCGCCGCCGTGGTGCTCTCCTCCAAGAACCTCACCGCCCAGGCCGGCATGGGCGTGATGTACGAACTCGACGCCATCGCCATGGCGGTCATCGGCGGCGTCTCGCTGTCGGGTGGCCGTGGCTCCATCATCGGCACGGTGATCGGCGCGCTCATCTTCGGCGTCATCATCTCCGGCTTCACCTTCCTGCGCCTCGACGCCTACTACCAGGAGATGGTCAAGGGCGTGATCATCGTCGGCGCGGTCGTTCTCGACCAGTGGCGCCAGCGCATGCGGGCATTGAGGGCTTGACCATGTCAGACATCGTCCTGAAGACCGAAAACCTCACCAAGCGCTATGGCGGCGTGCATGCACTTGAAGGCGCCAATTTCGAGCTGCGCAAGGGTGAGCATGTCGCCATCATGGGCGACAACGGCGCCGGCAAGTCGACCTTCGTGCGCCAGATCACCGCCGTCGAGCAGCGGACGAGCGGCCAGGTCTGGTTCGACGGCAAGGAAGTGAATTTCGCCGGCCCGATCGAGGCGCGCGAGGCGGGCATCGAGACGGTGTTCCAGAACCTGGCGCTGGCCGACGATCTCGACGTGCCGTCCAACCTGTTCCTCGGCCGCGAAAAGGTGCTGTTCAATCTGGGGCCATTCTCGATCCTCGACCGCAAATACATGCGCAAGGCGACCGAGGCGGCACTGGTCCGCACCGCGGTGAAAATTCCCAATTTGTCCAACACCATCCGCCACATGTCGGGCGGCCAGCGCCAATGCGTGGCGATCGCCAGGACGGCCACCTTTGCCTCCAAGCTGATCATCATGGACGAGCCGACGGCGGCCCTTGGCGTGCAGGAGACGGCGCAGGTCGAAAACATCATCCGCACGCTGAAGGACAATGGCGAGCCGCTGATCCTGATCAGCCACAACATGCGCCAGGTGTTCGACCTCTGCGACCGTATCGTCGTGTTCCGGCGCGGCCGCATCGTTGCCAATCTGCGCAAGGAGAATACCGACGGGCAGGACATCGTCTCCTACATCACCGGCGCCAAGACCGGGGAGGCGGAACTCGCGGCCTAAGGGCCGGGCGCGGCGGCGATGGTCATCGCCTTCCCGTCGATTTGTCTTGACCGGAAAATCATCCAGCGCCCATGACCGGCGCCCCGCTTCGAACCATCCCCTAGAGGAAAATTTCCATGACTGTTCGCTTCGCCCTCCTTGGTGCCGGCCGCATCGGCAAGGTCCACGCCCGCGCCGTGGGTTCCAACCCCCAGGCAAAACTGGTCGCCGTTGCCGACGCCTTCGAAAAGGCGGCAAGCGAACTGGCGAGCGCCTATGGCGCCGAGGTGCGTACCATCGACGCCATCGAAAAATCGAAAGACATCGACGCGGTCGTCATCTGCACGCCGACCGACACGCATGCCGATCTGATCGAGCGCTTCGCCAAGGCCGGTAAGGCGATCTTCTGCGAGAAGCCGATCGATCTCGACGTCAAGCGCGTCGAGAAGTGCCTGGCCGTGGTCGACAAGGCCAAGGCGACGCTGATGGTCGGCTTCAACAGGCGCTTCGACCCGCATTTCGCCGCCGTGCGCAAGGCGATTGACGACGGCGCCATCGGCACGGTCGAAATGGTCACCATCACCTCGCGTGATCCCGGCGCCCCGCCGCTCGACTACATCGCGCGCTCCGGCGGCATTTTCCGCGACATGACCATCCATGATTTCGACATGGCGCGCTTCCTGCTCGGCGAGGAGCCGGTGGCGGTCAGCGCCCATGCCTCGGTGCTGGTCGACAAGAAGATCGGCGAAGCCGGCGATTTCGACTCGGTCAGCGTCATCCTCGAAACCGCATCGGGCAAGCAGGCGGTCATCTCGAATTCGCGCCGCGCCACCTATGGCTACGACCAGCGCATCGAGGTGCATGGCTCGAAAGGCATGGTGGCGGCCGAGAACCAGCGGCCGGTGTCGATCGAACTGGCCAACGAGAAGGGCTATACGCGCCCGCCGCTGCACGACTTTTTCATGACCCGCTATCTCGACGCTTATGCCAATGAGATTGCTGCCTTCATCACGGCGGCAAAGGGCAAGAAGGCAGCGCCAAGCGGCACCGATGGCCTTGTGGCACTGAAGCTGGCGGACGCGGCGCTGAAATCGGCGACGACAGGCAAGACAGTGCGCCTAGGCTAGACAGTAAGGTCGTCGATCTACAGGGCTTTATGACTAGCCGTAACATTCATCATGTCGTCATCCACGGGCGAAGCAAGGAGCGAAGCGACGCGGCGCAGACCCGAGGATCCATGCCGTTACATAGAAGCGGCTCCAACGGTTCAGAATTTTGGTCCGCTGCGTTCTTCGGCAGAGGTCACGGAATGGATCCTAGGGTCTCCGCGACGGAGCTTCGCTCCTGCTTCGCCCTAGGATGACGACGTTGGGGATGCTTCGACCAAGTTTCCCAACGTTGCGATAAGGCACCGAAGAAACCTCAATGAATCTCATGAAACTGTTGGCAGTCAAGAACCCAGGAGCAGAGCAATGAGCACCGATCGTAATTCACAGACACGCGCCATCGTCACCGGCGGCGCGCAAGGCATCGGCTTTGCTGTCGCCGAGGCATTGGCCGACGAGGGCTGCCGGGCGCTGGCGCTCATCGGCCGCTCGCAGGAGAAGGGCGACAAGGCTGTTGCCCATTTCAAGAAATCTGGCGTCGACGCCATCTTCATCAGCGCCGACGTTTCGAAGGTTGCCGACTGCAAGCGTGCGGTCGCCACCGCGCTCTCGCATTTCGGTACGATCAACGCGCTGGTCAACGCCGCCGCCACCTCGGCGCGCGGCTCCCTGGTCGAGACATCGGAAGAGCTTTTCGACCAGATCTTCGACACCAATGTGCGCGGCCCCTTCTTCCTGATGCAGGGCGTGGTGGCGCATCTGCTGGAGAAAAAGGCACCCGGCTCGATCGTCAACGTGCTGTCGATGTCGGCGCATACCGGCCAGTCCTTCCTGACGCCCTATTCGACCAGCAAGGGCGCGCTGATGACGCTGACCAAGAACGTCGCCAACGCCTATCGCTTCAACCGCATCCGCTGCAACGCCGTTCTGCCCGGCTGGATGGATACCGAGGGCGAGGACATCGTGCAGAAGAAATGGCACGACGCACCCGACGACTGGCTGGCGAAGGCCGAAGCGGCCCAACCGATGGGCCAGTTGGTGAAGCCGGACCAGCTCGCGCGGCTGATCAGCTACATGGTCAGCCCGCAATCGGGCGTCATGACCGGATCGCTGGTCGACTACGACCAGAGCATCGCCGGCTCGTCGCCGGAATAGTGCCGACGTTGCGGCTGGCCCTTTCTCCCCGTCACTATACGGGGAGAAATGCCCGGCAGGGCAATGAGAGGCAGCACCGACTTTGACAATTACCGGTCCATACCCTGCCACCTCGCTTGTCTCTCCGACGTAGGCGCCGCCCCTCACCTGCCTGCCGGCATCCTCTCCCCGTATAGGGACGGGGAGAGGGGTGCTGTCATCGACGGTTTCGCCACCTGACCCTCATCGCCCCATCGACAAACGCCGCCGCTTCGACTATATGAGCGGCATGATCCACCTGTCCGCCACCTATTGGTACTTTAGCAGCTCGCTGGCGGCGGGAGGATTGCGCTCGATCTGAAGATTGCAGCAAACAGTCCGACAAGCCGCCAGACCTGGCGGCTTTTTTGTTTCAGCCGGCAGGTTCCCAAACAGGAGCAGAAAGCCGTGTTGACCACTACAGACGACCTTCGGGTCAAGGAACTTAGACTGCTGAGCACGCCGGAAGAGGTGATGCGCGAGATACCGCGCTCACTCACGGCGACACGCACCGTTGCCGCCTCGCGCAACGCCATCCACTCCATCCTGACAGGGGCCGACGATCGACTTGTTGTCATCGTCGGCCCTTGTTCCATTCATGATCCGGTCGCGGCCGTTGACTATGCCAGCCGTCTGGCGGCGCTGCGCGAGGCCCTGGCCGACCGGCTCGAGATCGTCATGCGGGTCTATTTCGAAAAGCCGCGCACCACTGTCGGCTGGAAAGGCCTGATCAACGATCCCGACCTCGACGGCAGCTTCAACATCGACAAGGGGCTGCGGATGGCGCGCAATGTGCTTTCCGCCGTCAACAATCTCGGCCTGCCGGCGGCGACCGAATTCCTCGACATGACGACGCCGCAATACATTGCCGACCTCGTCGCCTGGGGCGCCATTGGCGCGCGCACGACCGAAAGCCAGATCCATCGCGAGCTGGCCTCGGGCCTCTCCTGCCCGGTCGGCTTCAAGAACGGCACCGACGGCAATCTCAGGATCGCCGGCGAGGCGGTGAAGTCGGCCGCCCAGCCGCATCATTTCATGGCGGTGACCAAGGGCGGACGCAGCGCGATTGCGGCGACGACCGGAAACGAGGATTGCCATGTCATCCTGCGCGGCGGTGTCCAGCCGAACTATGACACGGCAAGCGTCGAGGCTGCTTCGGTGGAACTCGCCCGCATCGGTATCGCGCCGCGCCTGATGATCGACGTGAGCCACGCCAACTCCAGCAAGAAGCCCGAGAACCAGCCGAAGGTGGCGGCGGACGTGGCAGGCCAGGTGGCGGCGGGCGACGAGCGCATCATCGGCGTCATGATCGAAAGCAATCTCGTCGCCGGCCGGCAGGATGTCGTGCCCGGCAAGCCGCTGGTCTACGGCCAGAGCATCACCGATGGCTGCATCGACTGGGCGACCACCGAGACCGTGCTGCACGGGCTTGCCGGTGCCGTAGAATGGCGCCGCTCGGCGCGGCGCGCCATGCTGGACAGCCGGCAAGGGGCCGCCTGACACGATGGCGATGCGGGAGGGGCGGCGCCGGGACTTACGCCGCCCTCAGCCCTTCCCATGCGGTGAAGACCGAGACCGCGAACAGCAGCAGCCCGGCGGCGCGCCCGGCAAGGACGGTCGCCCGCGGATTGGCGATCAGAAGGCTGCGGCTGCGGCCGGCAGAAATGGCCAGCCCGCCATAGATCGCCGCCTGCGTCAGCAGGGTCAGCAGGCCCATGATCGTCGCCTGCATCCAGATCGGACCGTAGTGCGGTTTCAGGAACTGAGGGTAGACGGCCAGGACGAAGAGATAGGCCTTCGGGTTGATCAGGCAGGTCACGAAACCCTGGCGAAACGCTTTCCATGCGGAACGGCTGCCGGCCGGCCCCTCACGGCCGACGGTGATGGAGCTGCGCATCAGCGTGATGCCGATATAGGCCATGTAGGCGGCGCCGGCGATCAGCAGCGGCTTGAACAGGATCGGCACGAAATGCATGAGCAGGCCGACGCCGACAGCGCCGTTCAGCGTGTGTACCATGCCGCCGACCATGATGCCGCCGGTCGCGGCCAGCCCTCTGTCGCGTCCGCCGGTCAGCGCGTTGGCGAGCACGAACAGCATGTCCATGCCTGGAACGGCGATGATGCCGAACAGGAGAAGAAAGAAAAGCCAGAGATTTTCCGCGTAGCTCATGTCAGTTGCCTGTCGCCTCTTGGGGGCGTGCCGCCAAGGAATTGTTGATTTTCAAGCCGATGGGCGATCCTATAGATCGAGCCAACTGACGATGGTGTGTCAGTTGTGATCACAGCCGGGGAGAAAAATGCGCAAGGCCTCGCGCCTGTTCGAGATCATCCAGATCCTGCGGCTGGCCAGGCAGCCGGTGACGGCGGCAATGATTGCCGGGCAACTGGAAGTGACGATACGCTCGATCTACCGCGACATCGCCGCGCTGCAGGCCATGCGCGTCCCGATCGAGGGCGGCCGTGGCATCGGCTATATCCTGCGTCCCGGCTTCGACCTGCCGCCGCTGATGTTCTCGATCGAGGAGATGGAGGCGATCGTGCTGTCGCTGGCGTTGCTCGAGCGCACGGGAGACGACGAGCTCAAGCAGGCGGCCAAGCGCGTCAGCGCCAAGATCGCCGGCGCGGTGCCGCCGCCCTTGCGCCAGACGCTCGACGCCAATGCGCTGCATGCCTGGGGCTTTGCCGCGCCCGCCGCCGGCACGATCGACCTGGCGCTGGTGCGCCGCGCCATCCGCGACGAGGAGAAGCTCGACCTTTCCTACCGCGACGAAGCAGGCCGTGCCTCCGAGCGGCTCATCCGCCCGATCGCGCTGATCTACTACGCCGAAACCGCCAACATCGTCGCCTGGTGCGAGCTGCGCCAGGCGATCCGCAATTTCCGCAGCGACCGCATCGAGGACTGCCAGCCGACCGGGTTACGCTTCAAGGACGAAGGCGACCGCTTGCGGCAAATCTGGGTCAATGGCTGGGAGACTCCGGCAGCCAGTGGCTGAAGCGAGGGGATGAGTACTTAATCTCTCGCCAAGCAGTCGACCCCCACTCCGTCGAGCTTCGCTCGACACCTCTCCCCCGATCGACGGGGTAGAGGAAAGGCGCGTGTTCGCCGGCCTTAGCTCCCTTCCTCTCCCTCCGGAGGGGGGAGAGGTGGCTCGGCGAAGCCGAGACGGAGTGGGGGAAGGCGGTCCTAAACCGCGCAGTCTCTGAAAACTTGGCGTTATCTCACATCCACCCAGCGCTTCTCCTCGAAGGAGCGCGCCATCGCGTGCACGGTGCGCTCGATCTCCAGCCCTTCGGCGAACTCGATAAGCCGGGCCGGCTTGCCGGCCAGCCGCGTCAGCAATTCGTGGCACTCGATGATCTTGAGATCGTTGAAGCCGAGGCTGTGGCCGGGCGCCGGCACGAAAAGATCATAGGGCTTGTGCTGCGGCGCCACCAATATGGTGCGATAGCCCTGTTCGGTCGGTCGGTCCGACGTCAAATAGAGCTGGAATTCGTTCATCCGCTCCTGGTCGAACAGGATCGAACCCTTGGAGCCGAAGATCTGGATGGCGATACGGCCCTTGCGGCCCCAGGCCGAGCGGTTGACCTGCAGCGTTCCGGCAATGCCGTTTTCCAGATGCATCAGCACGCTGGCGATATCGTAGGTCTCGACCGCGCGCCGCCCGCCCGCCGCCAGCTTGCGGTCGGCATAGGGCTTGGCCATGTCGCAGATGACGCTGGCGACGCGGCCGAACAACGCCGTGACCAGCGAGAGCGGATGCACGGCGAAATCGTCGAGCGCGCCATAGCCGGAAGTCGCTTCGTGCTTCCAGAAGAACGGCGCCTCGGGATCGGCCATGAAATCCTCGTCCATCTCGATGCGCAGATGGTTGACCTCGCCGATGATCTTCTCGTCGAGCAGCGCGCCGATGTGACGGATGGCCGGGCTCTGGATGTAATTGTAACCAAGCGCGGCAATCTTGCCTGATGTCTTGGCGGCGGCCGCCATTGCCTCGGCCTCGGCGAAGCTCGGCGCCATCGGCTTTTCGCACCACAGATGCTTGCCGGCTTCGAGGATGGCGATGGCCATTTCCGGATGAAACTGGTTGGGCGTTGTCAGCGAGACGACGTCGACCTCCGGATCGTTGACGACGGCACGCCAGTCGCCGGACGCCTTGGCAAAGCCGAACTCGCCGGCCTTGCGCCTGGCAAGGTCCTCGCTGACCTCGCCGAGATGGACGAGCCGCGGCTTGGTCGCATCGGGGAAGACGGCTCCCACTGCGCTCCACGCGATGGCGTGGCACTTGCCCATGAAACCCGTACCGATAAGACCTACGCCGACCATCCAACTTTCTCCACTGCCTGAGCGTTGGATGGATGAATTAGTCCATTTTCTCCGGAAATGGAATGTCTGCCTCATTTTTTATGGCGTTCTTGCGCAGGCCCGCTATGATGAGGCACAGAGAGCCTCCAGACAGGCTTGGGCGGAGACGATGGACGAACAGGTACCTCGCGACTTCGAGACGCTGCGCGCCACCATTCTGGACCGGCGCGAGAGCCTGCCCAAGCGAATCGCCCAGATCGCCGCCTATGCGCTCGACAATCCGGACGACATTGCGTTTGGCACCGCCGCCAGCATCGCCGCTTCGGCCGGTGTGCAGCCCTCGACCCTGATCCGCTTTGCCCAGCAACTCGGTTTCGACGGCTTTACCAGCCTGCAGCAGGTGTTCCGCGAGCGGTTGCGCGAGCGCAACTCCTCCTATGACGAGCGGCTGCAGGCGCTACGCGCCAAGGCCGAGGGCGGCGCCGGCCACCGGGCGATCTTCGACGGTTTCATTGCCGCCGCCAGCACCTCGCTCAACGACATTTCCCGCACACTGGACGACGCGCATCTGGAAGACGCTATCTCGCTGCTGGCAAAGGCGCAGACCATCTATGTCTTGGCCAAGCGGCGCTCCTATCCGGTGGCGAGCTATATCGCCTACGCGCTGGGCAAGCTGAAGATCCGCAACCAGCTGATCGAATCGGCTGCCGGCCTGAATGCCGAGATGGTCGGCTTCGCCACGCCGGCGGACGCCGTCATCGCCATCAGCTTCTCGCCCTACGCACCGGCCACGATCGAGGAAGCGCGCAGCATTTCCGAGCAGGGCGTACCGATCGTTGCCATCACCGACAGCTCATTCTCGCCGCTGGCCCAGTTCGCCAGGGTCTGGTTCGAGGTGGCCGAGGCGGATTTCGCCGGTTTCCGTTCGCTGTCGGCGACAATGGCGCTGGCCATGGCGCTGACCGTCGGCGTCGGCGAGAAGCGGCGTGACGCGAGCCGCAAGCGCAAGGCTTGACCAGACATCCAAAAAGGCAATTTTAGGCTAGGGAATGCTCATTCCATATTGACTATGGATTGGAATTATTATTTCATATTGCTGGCGCCACGCTGCCGCTCGCGCGTGTTACCCAATAATGTTGTCCATGACGACAAGACCGACGGGAGGTTCCAATGAGCGAAGCCGTGGACGCAAGACAGGCGCCGCTCGATGTCATCACCATCGGTCGCGCTTCCGTCGACCTCTATGGCCAGCAGATCGGCTCGCGGCTCGAGGATATCACTTCCTTCGCCAAGTCGGTCGGCGGCTGCCCGGCCAACATTTCGGTCGGCACGGCGCGGCTCGGCCTGCGCTCGGCGCTGCTGACGCGCGTCGGCGACGAGCAGATGGGCCGCTTCATCCGCGAGCAGCTGAAACGCGAAGGCGTCAACACCGACGGGCTGAAGACCGACAAGGAACGGTTGACCGCGCTTGTGCTGCTTTCGGTCGAGAGCGAAGGCGTTTCGCCGATGATCTTCTACCGCTCCGACTGCGCCGACATGGCGCTTTCGGAAGAGGATATCGACGAGGCGTTTATTGCCTCGGCCCGCGCCATCGTCGTCACCGGCACGCATTTTTCCCGCCCCAACAGCGACGCCGCCCAGCGCAAGGCGATCCGCATCATGAAGGCCAAGGGCGGCAAGGTGGTCTTCGACATCGACTATCGGCCGAACCTGTGGGGTCTCGCCGGTCACGCCGAAGGTTTCGAGCGCTACGTCAAGTCGGACCGGGTCTCGGCCCAGTTGAAGACGGTGCTGCCCGATTGCGACCTCATCGTCGGCACTGAGGAAGAGATCATGATCGCGTCTGGCGCCGACGACTGCCTGAGCGCGCTGAAGACGATCCGCGCCCTGTCCCCGGCGACCATCGTCTTGAAGCGCGGCGCCATGGGCTGCATCGTCTATGACGGGCCGATCAGCGACGATCTCGAGGACGGCATCGTCGGCGAAGGGTTCCCGATCGAGATCTACAATGTGCTGGGCGCCGGTGACGCCTTCATGTCCGGCTTGCTGCGCGGCTGGCTCGGCGGTGAAAGCTTCAAAACCGCGGCGACCTGGGCCAACGCCTGCGGCGCCTTCGCCGTGTCGCGGCTGCTCTGCGCGCCGGAATATCCGACCTTCGAAGAGCTGCAGTTCTTCCTCAAGAACGGCAGCAAGCATCGCGCACTGCGCAAGGACGAGGCGATCAACCACATCCATTGGGCAACCACCCGCCGGCGCGACATCCCTTCACTGATGGCGCTCGCCTGCGACCACCGTGTGCAGCTCGAGGATGTGGCGGCCAAGACCGGCGCCGATCCAGCGCGCATCCGCGATTTCAAAGTGCTGGCGGTCAAGGCGGCGGCCAAGGTCGCTGCCGGCCGCGACGGCTACGGCATGCTGATCGACGAGAAGCATGGCCGCGAGGCGATGTTCGAATTCGCCCGCCATCCCTTTGCCTGGCTTGGCCGTCCGGTGGAACTGCCGGGCTCGCGGCCGCTGCGCTTCGAATTCTCGCAGGATATCGGCTCGCAGCTCACCGAATGGCCCGTCGATCACTGCATCAAGTGCCTGTGCTTCTACCACCCGGACGATCCGGCGGAACTCAAGGAAGAACAGCAGCAGAAGCTGCGCGCGCTGTTCGAGGCCGCGCGCAAGGTCGGCCGGGAACTTCTCATCGAGATCATCGCCGGCAAGCATGGCAAGCTCGACGACACGACGATCCCGCGCGCGCTGGAGGAACTCTATGCGCTCGGCATCAAGCCGGACTGGTGGAAGCTCGAGCCGCAGGCGTCGAGCGGCGCCTGGGCCAAGATCGAGGCGGTGATCCTGGAGCACGATCCCTGGTGCCGTGGCATCGTGCTGCTTGGGCTGGAGGCGCCGCAGGACGAGCTGGAGGCGGCGTTCGCCGCCACCGCCAAGGCGCCCATCGTCAAGGGCTTTGCCGTCGGCCGCACCATCTTCGTCCACGCGGCCGAACAGTGGCTGGCCGGCAAAATGTCTGATGACGAGGCCGTCGCCGACATGGCCTTGCGCTTCGAACAGTTGACCGAGGCGTGGCTTGCCGCGCGCGGCCGCAAGGCGGCATAACAGGCCGCGACACAGGGACTGCGGAGGAAACAACCATGAGCAAGACAATCCGCCTGACGATGGCGCAGGCGCTGACCCGCTTCCTGTCCCGCCAGATGACCGAGATCGACGGCAAGACGGTGCCGATCTTCGGCGGCGTCTGGGCGATCTTCGGCCATGGCAATGTCGCCGGCATCGGCGAGGCGCTTTACCAGGTGCGCGACGAGCTGCCGACCTTCCGCGCCCACAACGAGCAGGCGATGGCGCATGCGGCGATCGCCTATGGCAAGGCCAATTTCCGTCGCCGCTTCATGGCCGCGACCTCTTCGATCGGCCCCGGCGCGCTGAACATGGTGACGGCGGCTGCGCTTGCCCACGTGAACCGGTTGCCCGTCCTGTTTTTGCCGGGCGACGTCTTCGCCAACCGCATCCCCGACCCGGTGCTGCAGCAGGCCGAGGATTTTTCGGACGGCACTGCGACGGTCAACGACTGTTTCCGGCCGGTGTCGCGCTATTTCGACCGCATCACGCGGCCGGAGCAGATCATACCGGCGCTGAGCCGCGCCATGCAGGTGCTGACCGATCCGGCCGATTGCGGCCCGGTGACGCTGTCGCTCTGCCAGGACGTACAGGCCGAGGCTTATGACTATCCCGAGAGCTTCTTTGCCGAGCGGGTCTGGCGTCAGCGCCGGCCGCGCCCGGACCGTGGCGAACTCGCCGCCGCCGTCACGGCACTCAAGGGAGCCGGGAAGCCGCTGATCATCGCCGGCGGCGGCGTTCTCTATTCGCAGGCTTCCGACGAACTGGCGAAGTTCGCCGAAGGCGCCGGCATTCCGGTCTGCGAGACGCAAGGCGGCAAGTCCTCGCTGCCGGACGATCACAAGCTCAACATGGCGGCGGTCGGCGTCACCGGCACCTCGGCCGCCAACCGGCTGGCCGAAGAGGCCGACGTCGTACTCGCCATCGGCACGCGCCTGCAGGATTTCACCACCGGCTCATGGGCGCTGTTCAAGAATTCCGGCAAGACCATCATCGGGCTCAACGTACAGCCCTTCGACGCCGGCAAGCACCGGGCGCTGCCGCTGGTCGCCGACGCAGCGGAAGGGCTCGCCGAGCTCGGCGCCGCGCTGCAAGGCTGGAAGGCGCCTGTCGCCTGGACCGACAATGCGGCCACTGGCAAGACCACCTGGCAGGCCGACGCGGCCAAGGTGACGGCATCGACCAACGTCGCCTTTCCATCGGATGCGCAGGTGATCGGCGCCGTGCAGCGCGCCATGGGATCAGGCGTGACGCTCCTGCATGCCGCGGGCGGCCTTCCCGGCGAATTGCACAAGCTTTGGCAGGCGGGCGCGCCCGGCTCCTACCATGCCGAATACGGCTTCTCGACCATGGGCTACGAGATTGCCGGCGGCCTCGGCACCAAGATGGCCAAGCCCAACGAGGAGGTCGTCGTCATGATCGGCGACGGCTCCTATCTGATGCTGAATTCCGAGATCGCCACCTCGGTGATGCTCGGCCTGAAACTGACCATCGTGCTGCTCGACAACAGGGGGTTCGGCTGCATCAACCGGCTGCAGATGGCGACCGGCGGTGCCAACTTCAACAACCTGTTGAAGGACTCGCGCCACGAGATCCTGCCCGATGTCGACTTTGCCGCGCATGCCGCCAGCATGGGCGCGATATCAGAAAAAGTTTCGTCGATCGCCGGGCTGGAGACGGCGCTGGCTCAGGCGAAAAAGAACGACCGCACCACCGTGCTGGTCATCGACACCGACCCGCTGGTTTCCACCGATGCCGGCGGGCACTGGTGGGACGTGGCGGTGCCCGAGGTCTCGGTGCGGCCGCAGGTGAACGCGGCGCGCAAGGCCTATGACGAGAAGCGGCAGATGCAGACCATCGGCGATTGACGCCGGCGCTGAAGCTCCTTCCTTCTCCCCGTTCCTATACGGGGAGAAGGTGCCGGCAGGCGGATGAGGGGCAGCGCCAACCAACAGGTAATAAGCAGTTCTAAACCGGAGTGACGACTTGAAAGCCAAACTGGGCATGTCCCCCATCGCATGGTGGAACGACGATCTTGCCGAACTGAGCGATGACGTGTCGCTGGAAGAGTGTCTGCGCCAGTCGCGCTCTGCCGGTTTCACCGGCATGGAAATGGGCCGGCGCTTTCCCAAGGACCCAAAGGTGATGCTGCCGATCCTGAAGGCCGCCGACGTGACGCTATGCGGCGGCTGGTTTTCCGGCACGCTGGTCGACGAGGAGATGGCTGCGAACAAGGAGCGCATCCAGCCGATGATCGACCTGTTCAAGGCGGTCGACGCGCCCTGCATCGTCTATGGCGAGGTCGGACGCTCGATCCAGGGCGACCGCTCCAGGCCGCTCGCCACCAAGCCGAAGCTTTCGGGCGACGAAATGAAGGCCTACGCGCGGCGCCTGACGGAATTCGGCGAATGGTGCGCCGGGCAAGGCATGCCGCTTTCCTACCACCACCACATGGCGGCGGTAGTCGAGACCGAGCCGGAACTGGACGCCTTCATGCGCCATTCCGGCGAGGGCATTCCGCTGCTGCTCGATGCCGGGCACCTGGCCTTTGCCGGCGGCGACGTGCTGCGCGCCATCGACAACCACCACAAGCGCATCAGCCACGTCCATGTGAAGGATGTGCGCATGGAGGTGATCGACGGGCTCGACCGCACGAAACAATCCTTCCTCGACGCCGTGGCGCTCGGCGCCTTCACCGTGCCGGGCGACGGTTCGCTCGATTTCGGCGCCATCGTGCAGCGCTTCGCCGATCATGGCTATGAAGGCTGGTTCGTGGTCGAGGCCGAGCAGGACCCCAGGAAGAACCCGCCGCTGAAAATGGCGCAGGTTGGCCATAAGGAACTGATGCGGGTGATGACCGCCGCCGGCTACACCGTCGAGACGCAGGGCTTCCCGAATGCCTGAAGGCTGGATTGGTCGCCACCGGTGGCTTATCTGAGAACTGGTTCAGCAACTCTCGGATGGCGCGATGAAAGATTATGAACACCCGTTCTTCCGGCCGCTGTGGCGGCGCGTTGCCGTCGTCGCGGTCTGCGTGATCTGGTCGGTGATCGAATTCGCCTCCGGCACCCCGTTCTGGGGCGTCATCGCGCTCGGCTTCGCCGGCTATGCCGTCTGGCAGTTTTTTTATCTGTACAAGCCCGTGGATGAGACGAAGCCTCCGGTCGAGCCGAAGGAATGAAGCCCCCGAGCTTCGTCATCCTAGGGCGGAGCAAGGAGCGCAGCGACGCGGCGCAGACCCTAGGATCCATGCCGTGACGTGAGTGCGTTGCGGCGGTCCAGAATTCTGCTCCGCTGCGCCGATCGTCAAGGTCACGGAATGGATCCTAGGGTCTCCGCGACGGACGTCGCTCCTGCTACGCCCTAGGATGACGAAGTTGGGAGGCTTCGGCCGATCTCGAAGATTTGCGATAGGAGAGACAAAAATGTCGAAACTGCTCGTCAAAGCCGACAAGGGCAATGGCCGCGTCGCGCATGTCACGCCGCAAGGCGCTGGCTGGACCTATGTCGGTTTCGATCTGCATCGGCTGAAGCCCGGCCAGAGCGCCTCGGGACAGTCGGACGACCGCGAAGTCTGCCTGGTCTTCGTGACCGGCAAGGGTACGGCAAAAGCCGGCGGCAAGGATCTCGGCCTGCTCGGCGAGCGCATGTCGCCTTTCGAGGGCAAGCCGTGGTCGGTCTACGTGCCGCAGGGATCGGACTGGTCGGTGACGGCCGATACCGAGCTGGAACTCGCGGTATGCTCGGCGCCCGGCCTTGGCGGCGGCTTGCCGGTCCGGGTGATCGGGCCGGACGATCTCGGCCAGGAGGTGCGCGGCAAGGGCACCAACACGCGCTACGTCACCAACATCCTGCCTGAGGGGCAGCCGGCCGACTCGCTGCTGGTGGTCGAGGTCATCACGCCCGGCGGCCACACGTCGAGCTACCCGCCGCACAAGCACGACCAGGACAATCTGCCCGCTGAATCCTATCTCGAGGAAACCTACTACCACCGCCTCAACCCGCCGCAGGGTTTTGCCTTCCAGCGCGTCTATACCGACGCCGACAAGGATGGCCGGCGCGCGCTGGACGAAGCCATGGCGATCGAGGACGGCGATGTCGTGCTGGTGCCCAAGGGCTATCACCCTTGTGCCGCCTGCCATGGCTATGACCTCTATTACCTCAATGTGATGGCCGGGCCGAAGCGGACGTGGAAATTCCACAACGCGCCCGAGCACGAATGGTTGATGAAGGCCTGACCGTTCTGCGTTTCCGGTTGAATTTGTTGGTCCAGTTGGGAAAAATCGTCGGCTAACGACCCTGAGGGTCGATTTGCCTTCGAAAACCCTTCAAAGCTTCGTCAATCCGTCATGGAAATCACCTATGGCAACGTTTCTGACGAGGACTTCCCATGCGTTATGCCATCTATTTCACCCCCAGGCAGGACGAGCTGCTGGCGCGTATCGCCGCCAACTGGCTGGGCCGCGACCCGTTCGGTGCCGCGACCGGCCCGGTTGAGGCCGTGGCCGACCTGTCGGCGGCGGAAGTGGCCTTCCACACTGCTTCGGCGCGCCGCTATGGCTTTCACGCCACGCTGAAGGCGCCCTTCCGCCTGGCTGCCACCGAGACCGAGGCTTCGCTGCGCGCGGCGCTAGACCATTTTGCCGAAGCAACGCCGGTTGTGACGATCCCGCGTCTGGTCGTCAGCCAGATCGACAGCTTCTTCGCGCTGGTGCCGGATGGTCCGCTGCCTCCGCTCAACCGCTTCGCCGACGACGTCGTGCGCGATTTCGACCGGTTTCGCGCGCCGTTGAGCGAGGCCGAGATCGAGCGGCGCAGCCCGGATTCGCTGAAGCCGGCGGAGTTTCGCAATCTCTGCCAGTGGGGCTATCCCTATGTTTTCGAGACCTTTCGCTTCCATATGACCCTGTCGGGCCGGGCCGGCCCACAGGAAAGCCCTCGCCTGCGCGCGGCGATCGACGGCCTTTTCGCCGATGTGCTGCGCCAGCCCGTGCTGGTGGATGCGCTGACATTGTTTGTCGAACTCGAACCCGGTGCGCCGTTCATGGTGCTGTCCCAGCACGCGCTTGGACGCCGCCCGGCCAGAAAAACCGCCTGACAGGCGCCGGAAGAAGCAAGGACCAGCCGCAATGACCGCCGAAACTGTTCTTTCCAACGCCCGCATCGTTCTTGCCGACGAGATCGTCGAAGGCTCGCTGGTGCTGCGCGACGGCTTTATCGCCGGCATCGATGCCGGCGCGGCCCGGACCGGCGAGGACATGGGCGGCGACTTCATCATTCCAGGACTGGTCGAACTCCACACCGACCATCTCGAGGGCCATTATGCGCCGCGGCCGAAAGTGCGCTGGAACCCGATCGCCGCGGTGCTTGCCCATGACGCGCAGGTGGCGACCGCCGGCATCACCACCGTGCTCGATGCGCTCCGCGTCGGCATGGACGAGGACGCCGACCTGACATCGGACGACATCCGCAAGCTGGCCGATGCGATCGAGGACAGTGTCCAACAGGAGCGGCTGCGGGCAGACCATTTCATCCATCTGCGCTGCGAAGTCTCGGCACCGGACTGCCTGAGGGCCTTCGCCAATTTCGAGACAGACGACAGGGTGAAACTGGCGTCGCTGATGGATCATGCGCCCGGCCAGCGCCAGTTCGTCAACCTTGAAACCTACGCCTACTACTACCAGCGCAAGCTGAAGCTCTCGGATCAGGATTTCAAGAAATTTTGCGAGAAGCGGATGGGCGAGTCGGCACGCAATTCAGGCCCGAACCGCGTCTTCATCGCCGCCGCCTGCCAGGAGCGCGGCATCGTGCTCGCCAGCCATGACGACGCCACGTCGGCCCATGTCGACGAGGCCATCGAGCAGGGCGTGAGGGTCGCCGAGTTCCCGACCACAGAGGAAGCGGCGCGGGCCTCGAAGGCCGCCGGGCTCGGCGTGCTGATGGGCGCGCCCAATGTCATGCGCGGCGCCTCGCATTCGGGCAATGTTTCGGCACGCACCTTGGCCGGCGACGGCCTGCTTGACATCCTGTCGTCCGACTACATCCCCTTCAGCCTGATCCAGTCGGCCTTCTTCCTCGGCGACATGGTCGAAGGCATTTCGCTGCCGCAGGCCGTCGCCATGGTCTCGAAGAACCCGGCGCAGGCCGTCGGCCTTGACGACCGCGGGATCATCGAACAGGGACGCCGCGCCGATCTGGTGCGGGTGCGCGTCGACGATCGTGTTCCGGTCGTGCGCACAGTGTGGCGGCAGGGACGCCGGGTGGCATGATGGTGTCGGCCTTGATCGAGCGCGAACTGTCCGCCGAAACCTTTCCGATCCGTCATGGCGTCTTTGTTGCCGTCGTGGGCCCTAGCGGTGCCGGCAAGGACACGGTGATCGGTTACGCCAAGGCGCTTTTCGCCGACGAGACGCAGCTGGAGTTCGTTCGCCGCGTCATCACCAGGCCGAGCGATGCGGCGAGCGAGGATCACGACACGCTGGCCGACGCCGCCTTCGCCGAGGCCGAGGCCGATGGCGCCTTCGCCATCTCCTGGGAAGCGCATGGCCTGCGCTATGGCCTGCCCGCCGATGTCGACTGGTCCGTTTCCAATGGCCACGTCGCCGTTGCCAACGTATCGCGCGCGGTCATCCCCACCTTGCGCGAACGCTATGCCAATCTGGCGATCGTCGAGATCACCGCTTCGCCCCAGGTGCTGGCCGAGCGGCTGGCGATGCGCGGCCGCGAGTCGCGCGGCGAAGTGCTGGCACGGCTGGCGCGCAGCGCCAGTGTGACCTTGTCCGGCCCTGGCGTCACCTCGATCGACAACAGCGGTCCGCGCGAGGTGGCCGGTGAGCGCTTCGCCGAGCTGCTACGCAAAGCAATGGCCTTCTCCGACATGTCGGGGCTGATCTGATCGAGGCCAGTTTCACCCGTCTGCTTGCGCTGCCGCCGGAACGCTTTGGGCTGCTGGCCGCGTAGGGTGATTCTGGACTACGATCCGGGAATTCGCCCCCAGGGAATCAGGGTCGAGCAAGACAGGAAGCCTTGATGCAGACACTGACACCCATCCTCTCGACAGTCACGGCGGCATTTCTCGCTTCCCTGGTCGAGGTCGTCGAAGCCTTCACCATTGTGCTCGCGGTCGGGGTGACACGCAGCTGGCGTCCGGCCTTGACGGGTGCTGCGCTGGCTCTGGCGGTGCTGGCGGCCCTGGTGCTGGCGTTCGGGCCGCTGCTGGCGCTTGTCCCCATCAACACGCTGCAGTTCATCGTCGGGGTGCTGCTAATCCTGTTCGGCATGCGCTGGCTGCGAAAAGCCATCCTGCGCAGCGTCGGCGTCATCGCCCTGCATGACGAAGAGGCGGCCTTCGCCAAGGAAACCGCCGCGCTGCACCGGCAGGCTGACGATCGGCGCGCCGACTACCACGCCGGGCTGGCCTCGTTCAAGGCGGTGCTGCTCGAGGGGGTGGAGGTGGTGTTCATCGTCATCGCTGTCGGCGCCGCGCATGGGCAGACATTTTACGCGAGCATGGGCGCGCTGGCCGCTTTCGTCCTGGTGATGCTTGTCGGTCTCGCTGTCCACCGGCCGCTGGCGCGCGTGCCCGAAAACGCCCTCAAATTCGTGGTCGGGCTGATGCTGACCAGCTTCGGCATCTTCTGGACCGGCGAGGGCATCGGCGCCGACTGGCCGGGTGCCGATCTTGCTCTGCTCGCCATCTTCGCCATCGTCGCGCTGGCATCCTTCGCCATGGTGCGCTGGCTGCGCGGCACCAATCCCACAGCCGCCGGAGGGCTCGCCCGATGAACGTCCTTCGCCTTGTCGCCAGGGAATTCTTCGGCATGTTCGTCGATGACGGCAGTCTCGCGCTGCTGGCGCTGGTCCTTGTGGCCGCGGTTACCGCGGGGGTGAAGCTGCTCGCATTGCCGCCGCTGCTCGGCGGCGCCCTCCTGCTCGTCGGCTGCCTTGCCATCCTTTTGCAAAGCGTTCGCCGCGCCGCACGCCACGCTCACCGGTAGCGGACAGGCTTCAGCGGCGCCACGGGGATCATCATCGTCTTGCCCCGGCACCCTTGACGTCACGTCCAAAATGAAAAATATGGTACCGGTATCAAATGCGCGAAGCCCCCTGGCGGAACGCGCATGGACAGACAAATAATATTATAATAGCATACCATTATAACTCGCAGAGGAGCCGCTGACTCTCCGGTTTGCAAGGGATGTCCGCGAGCGAGCTGTTTCAAATCGTCGGGTGGCCAGGCGCCCCGCACCGTCGATATCGACACGAGGCGCCAGAAAATGCATGGGAGGAAAACATGCGGACTTTCCTGAGGGACGCGATGCTAGCCGGCATCGTGCTGGCGCTGTCGGCGCTGCTGCCGTCGATCGCTTCGGCACAGTCGGTCGATGAGATCATTTCGCGCGGCAAGCTGGTCGTTGCCATCGACACAACCACGCCGCCCTACGGCTTTCTCGACGCCAATCTGAAACCGACCGGCTTCGACATCGAGGTCGCCAACAAGATGGGCGAGGCGCTGGGCGTGCCTGTGGAATTCGTCACCGTCACCTCGCCGGGCCGGATTCCGGCTTTGCTGACCAAGCAGGTCGATGCGGTGATCTCGATCTTCTCGATCACCCCGGCGCGCGCCATCCAGATCGACTATTCGATTCCCTATGCCGGCCAGTCGGCGGTGGTGATCGCGCCGAAGAGCACCTCGATCAAGGGCGTTGCCGACCTCGTCGGCAAGAAGGTTGGCCTGACGCGCGGCACCGGCGAGGACGGATTGCTGACCAAGGCCGCCGAAGCCAATCCGGGCATCGAGATCCTGCGCTTCGACGACTATTCCTCGCTGCTGCAGGCGATGGTGTCGGGCCAGATCGACGCCATGGGAGGCGGCGATTACGGCGAAATCTACCTGAAGAAAGCCGGGAACGGCGACGCCTTCGAGCAGAAATATGTGCTGAAGACCTTCTACTTCGGCATCGGCGTCGCCAAGGGCAACGACAATCTGCGGCAGTGGATCAACACCTGGCTGTTCACCCTTAAGACCGACGGCACGCTCGATGCATTGTCGATGAAGTATCGCAACCAGCCGCTGCCGGTTCTGCCGGTCTTCTGATCGCGTCATTCCACGGCGGGACCGCGCATGGCAGCGGCCCCGCTTTCTCGACCTCGTGACGGAATGCCCATGCAAACCGCCCTGCAATTCGGCCCGATCCTGGTGCATCTCGACCTGTTGCTGCGCGGCCTGGAGAAGTCCATCCAGCTGGCGGCGCTGTCGATCCTGTTCGGCACCGCCATCGGTGTCCTTGGCGCCGTCGGACGCAGCTTTGGGCCGCGCTTCCTGTCGTGGCCGATCGCTGCCTATGTCGAGATGATCCGCAACACGCCGCTCTTGATCCAGCTTTATTTCGTCTTCTTCTCGCTGCCGCTGTTCGGCTTCAAACTGTCGAGCAACACGGCGGCGGTCGTGGCGCTGTCGATCCATCTCGGCGCCTACGCCACCGAGATCCTGCGCGCCGGAATCGAGGCCATCCCCGAAGGGCAGATCGAAGCGGCCAAGTCGCTCGGCCTCAGCCGCTACCGCATCATCCGCCATGTCGTTCTGGTGCCGGCGGCGCGCGCCGTCTACCCATCGCTGTCGGCGCAGTTCATCCTGCAGATCATGGGCACCTCGATCGTCGGCGCCATCGCCGCGGAAGAACTGACGGCGGTGGCCAACAACCTCGTCATGCAGACCTTCCGCAGCTTCGAGGTCTATATCGTCATCGCCATCATCTATTTCGTGCTGGTGCAGGCGGCCAGCCTGTTCTTTGCCGGCATCGGCAAGCTCATGTTCCGCTGGAAGGTCTAGATCATGAGCCTGCGCCATTTTGGCCCCAACGAACTGATGTTCCTGCTTCTGGCAACGCGTTGGACAATCCTTCTGGCGCTGATCGCCTTTGCCGGCGGCGGCCTGATCGGCCTCGTGGTGGCGGCGATCCGGGTGGCGCCGGCGCGGCCGCTGCGCTGGCTGGCCGCGGGCTATATCCAGTTCTTCATGGGCACGCCGATCCTGATCCAGCTATTCATGGCCTATTACGGTTCTTCGTTCCTTGGCTACCGGCCGGACCCCTGGGTGGCGGCGGCCGTGACCTTCTCGCTCAATGGCGGCGCTTTTTTCGGCGAAATCTTTCGCGGCGCCATCGAGGCAATTCCAAAGGGACAATGGGAGGCGTCAACGGCGCTCGGCTTCCGCTTTGTCAGGACGCTGCGGCTGGTGATCATCCCGCAGGCGGTGCGGCTGATGCTGCCGCCGACCGTCGGCTTCATGGTGCAGATCGTCAAGACGACATCGATCGCCTCGCTGATAGGCCTGACCGAGCTTGCGCGGGCCGCCACGCAGGTCAACACTGTGACCTTCCAGCCGGTGATGGTGTTCGGTACGGTGTCGCTGATCTACTTCGCGCTGTGCTGGCCGCTGTCGCTCTACGCAGGCTACCTCGAGCGTCGTTTCGCTACCGGAATGACTCGCAGGACCGAGACGCCACTGGTCATGTCGGCAGTCTGAGCGAAGCCGTCAGCCCTTGAACGCCGGCAAGGTCAGGCCCTTGACGCCGACGTCGAGCGCGAACAGACCGCCCGGATTCTTCTGGCGCACGAAATGGCTGGCCGGGCGCTTGAGGACGGCAGAGGTGACGTAGAGGATGTCGAGGTCCTTGCCGCCGAACTCGCAACAGGTCGGCAGGTCGGTCGGCAGAACCACTGTTTCCATCAGCTCGCCATCGGGATCGTAGCGGCAGACCTTGCTGGTCACAGGGATGGTCACCCAGTAGCAGCCCTCGGCATCGACCGTGGCGCCGTCGGCGACGCCGCCTGTTGCCGTCATGTCGATGAAGGTGCGGCGGTTCTCGATGTCGCCGGTGGCGGGGTCGAAATCATAGGCCCAGACCGCGCCCGCATGGCTGTCGGAGAAGTACATGGTCTTCGAGTCCGGGCTCCAGGCCAGCCCGTTCGAGCAGCCGATGCCGTCGATCATCTTGTGCACGGAGAGATCGGCATCGAGCCGGTAGAGCGCGCCGATGAATTCGATCGGCTGTCCCGCCACCTCGAACATCGAGCCCGACCAGAAGCGGCCCTGGCGGTCCGGCTTGCCGTCGTTGAAGCGGGTCTTCGGCATATGTGCTTCCGGATCGACGATCGCCTCGAACTGGCCGGTTGCCGGATCGAAGAAATGAAAGCCATTGGTCATGGTCAGCACCAGGCCGCCCTTCTCGCGCAGGCCAAGGCAGCCGAGATATTCCGGTGTTTCGAAGACCTCGTCCTTGCCGGTCGCGGGGTCGTAGCGATGGATCAGCTTCTTCCAGATGTCGATCCACCAGAGCACGCCGGCCCTGGGGTCCCAGAGCGTGCCTTCGCCAAGCTCGGCCCTGGCATCGACGACACAAGTGATCTCGACCATTCTTCCCTCCGTTCAGCCCCTGCGCAGCCTGCCGCCGAGGCCGGCAAAGGCCTCGCTGCCGATCGAGACCGTGAGCAGGATCACCGCGCCATAGACGACGAGCAGGGCGCCGCTCGACAGGTTGAGCGCCGGCAGCAGGCCGGTGAGGATGGTCAGCACCATGGCGCCGGCGACGGTGCCGAGATAGTGGCCGCTGCCGCCGAGGATCGAGGCGCCGCCAATGGCGACCGCGGCGATCGAGGTGAACAGATAGGCATCACCCATGCCGAGATAGGCCTGGCCGGAATAGCCGGTCAAAAGCATGCCGGCGAAGGCGGCGGCAAGGCCCGAAATCACATAGGTCAGGATGGTGGTGCGTGCCGTCGGCACGCCTGAGAATTCGGCCACGGTGGCGCTGGTGCCGAGCGCATAGAGGTGACGGCCGAAGGCTGCCTTGGAGAGCAGCACGGTCGCCACCAGCGTCAGGGCGAGCCAGATCAGCGCGATGACCGGAAAGCCGGCTATGCGGCCGACCGACAGGAATTGGATCAGCGCCGGCGCCGAGGGGGTCGGCGAGCCGCCGGTCAGCACCAGGATCAGGCCTTGCAGGATGACGTTGGTGGCCAGCGTCATGATGATCGGCGGTACGCCGAACCGGGCGACGCCGACACCATTGATCAGCCCGATGAAGGCGCCGCCGGCGAGCAGCAGCGGCATCACCCAGACCAGCGGCAGATCCTGCCCGCCGCACAGCAGCGCCATGATGATCGCCGCCGAATTCAGCACCCATGGCACCGAGAGATCGATGCCGCCGCCGATGATGACGAAGGTCTGGCCGAGCGCGACGATGCCGACAAAGGCCGCCAGCACGACGGTGGAGCGCATGTTGGAGACGGAGAGGAAGCCGGGCGAGAACAGCGCCGTGACCAGGAGCAGCACGACCATGCCGGCATAGGCGAGCACAATCAGCCGGTTGCGGGCGAGGAAGGCACTCATTGGACACGGCCCCTTGCGGTTTTCTCGGCGACGGAACTGGCCAGCACCGAGAGCAGCAGGATGACACCGGACGCGACCGGCTGCCAGTAGCTCGATACATGCAGCACGAAGACGAGGTTGCCGATGAGGGTGAGCACGAAGGCGCCGATCAGCGTGCCGGCTAGATGGCCCCGGCCGCCGAACAGGCTGACGCCGCCAATGACCGCCGCCGCCACCGAAGGCAGGATGTAGTCCTTGCCGATGGTCGGCGAACCGGCACCGGTCTGTGTCACCAGGAACAGCGCCGCGCCCGCCGCGAACAGGCCGGACAGGCCGTAGGTGACGAGATTGACGCGGGTGATGGAGACGCCCGACAGGAAGGCCGATTTTTCGTTCGATCCGGTTGCCTGGATCGAAATGCCGACCCGGGTGGCGCGGAACCACCACCAGAACAGCAGCAGGACCAGCAACATCCAGGCCGGACTGGTGAGGCCGAAGAGCTGCGTGGAGGCAAAGCCGACCCACCATGTGGGAATGCTGCCGCCGTCGGTCGGCAGGATGATCATGGCGACGCCGTTGAGGATCGACCATGTCGCGAGCGTCACCAGGAAGGGCTGCAGCTTGAGCAGTGAGATCAGCAGGCCGTTGATCGCGCCGATGACAAAACCGAGCGCAGGGATGGCCAACGCCCAGAACCCGGTGGTTGACGGATCATCGGCGAACCGTGTCGCGGCGATCACCGTGCCAAGGCTGATCATGCCGCCGATCGACAGGTCGATGCCGCCGCGCAGCAGCACGATGGTCTGGCCCGTCGCCGCCAGCATCAGCGTCATCGCCGCGGCGGTGTCGAGATTGAGTTCATCCAGCGTGAAGACGCCGGATTGCAGGCTGCCGTAGATGCCGACAATCAATGCCAGCATCAGGCAGGCGACCAGGAACGGCGCGCGGTCGAGCAAGCGGCCGCGCCAATCGATGGCCGGCGTGGTTGATTTCATGTCGGCCGACCTTTGCATCATCCCGCCAGTCTGCTCCGCGCTCGCCATGACCATGCCTCAAGCCGCCTCGCGTTCAAGCATGGCGGCGCGCAAGATGCCGGCCTCGGAGATGCGATCGCCCTCCAGCGTCGCGGCGATACGGCCGTCGCGCATGACCAGCACGCGGTCGGCGACATGGACGAGTTCCGGCATGTCGCTGGAATGGAACAGGATCGCGTAACCCTTGGCGGCGAGGTCGCGCATCAGCTGGAAGATCTCGCCCTTGGTGCCGACATCGACGCCCCGCGTCGGGTCGTAGAGCAAGAGCACGCGCGCTTGCGTCAACAGCATCTTGCCGAAGATCACCTTTTGCTGGTTGCCGCCCGACAAGGTACCGGCGAGCTGCTCAGGCGTGCCGGCCTTGATGCGCAGGAAATCGACCATCTCCTTGACCAGAGCCGCTTCCTTTTGCCGGCTGAGCAAGCCATTTTCGGTGAAGCGCTTGATCACCGACAGCGTCAGGTTCTCGCGCACGCTCTTGGTAAGGAGCAGGCCTTGCCCGCGCCGGTCCTCCGGCACCAGGGCGATGCCATCCCTGCCGGTCAAAGCCTGGCGTGGATTGCTGATCGCGACCGGCTTGCCCCACAGCTCGACGGCACCGCTCGCCCTGCTGGCGCCGAACAGTGCCTGGAACAGCTCGCGCTGGCCATGGCCCTGCAAGCCGCCGACGCCGAGCACCTCGCCCTCCCGCAAGGCAAAGTCGACACCGGAGAGCCGGCTGCCGCTCGACAGGCCCTCGACCCTTAGCGCGACGCGATCCGTGGCCGTGGCCACCCGCTCGGGATAGAGCCGGTCGAGATGCCGGCCGATCATCTGGGTGACGATCTCGTTGTCGGACACGGCGTTGGCCTCGTGCGCGGCGACGGTGCTGCCATTGCGGAAGATGGTCAGCCGGTCGGCGATGGCGCGCACCTCGGCCATGCGGTGCGAGATGAAGATGACCAGCCTGCCTTCCGCCGCCAGTTGCCGGGTGAGCTTCAGCAGCCATTCGGCTTCACGCGCGGGCAAAGCCGAGGTCGCCTCGTCGAGGATGAGGATGCGCGGGTCCTTGGCCAACCCCTTGGCGATCTCCACGATCTGCCGTTCGGCCAGCGTCAGCCGCCGCAATTCCTGGTCGGGACGCAACGCCGGAAAATCATACCTTTCGAGCAAGGCAAGCGTCCTGCGGCGCATCTCGGCGCGGTTGACGGTGCGCAGCAACGTCCTTGGCTCGTGGCGGAACCAGATATTCTGTTCCACGCTGAGGTCGGGGATCAGCGACAGTTCCTGAAAGACGGCGGCAATGCCGCGCGCCTGGGCCACGTCCGGATTGGCAGGGCGATAGTCCTGGCCGTCGACCAGGATCGAGCCGCCATCGTGCCGCACCGCGCCCGACAGGATCTGGATGAAGGTGCTCTTGCCGGCGCCGTTCTCGCCGAGCAGCGCATGCACCTCGCCGGCGCGGGCGCTGAATGTCGCATCGCTCAGCGCAACGATGCCGCCATAGCGTTTGGACAGGCCTTTGACGGTGACGAGGTCCATGGATGCGCCTTCGAAAAGCTCTCCCGACATCTTGCGATGCCGGGAGACAGGGTCGTGGTCTCAGGATGTTACTTCGAACCGGCCGCTTCCGCAGCGGTGATCTCGACCCAGTCGGGCGTGATCGGCAGCGTCAGGCCGGGCGCCTGGTCGGGAAAGGCGTTTTCGCCGACCGCGATCTTGATCATCTTGGTGCCCGGATAGAGCTTGGACTCGAAGGGATCGGTGGTGACGAAATCACCCTTGACCGAGACGGAGCGCTCGGCCGGCTTCTTGCCGGTGTCGAGGATGTCGACCGCCAGCTTGATCGCTTCCGACGAAAGATAGGCCGGATTGGAGCCAAGAATGCACTTGGCGCCTTGTGTCTGCGCGCAGGTGACGGCGGCGACATTGTAGGAGAAGCCGACGACCGGGACGATCGGCCGGCCGGCATCCTTCAGCGCCTGGATGGCGCCCGAGCCGTAGCCTTGCGTCATGATGCCGTCGATCTTCGGATTGGCGGCAAGCAGCGCCGCCACGCCGGACTGTTCCGGCCCAAGCGCGTAGTTACCGTTGTAATAGCCGACGACCTTGATGTCGGGATATTTGGCCAGCACCTTCTCGTAACCTTGCTGCAACTGCGCCGAGATCGGCGCGCCGGCGAGGCCGCGGTCGAGGATGATGTTGCCCTTGCCGCCAAGCTGGGTGGCCATCCACTCGGCCATCACGGAGGGGATGCGATCCCAGTCGGAAGCGACGGCGAAGGCGCAGGGCTCGGTCACCACCTGGTCGAAGCTGATGACGACGATGCCGGCGTCGCAGGCCTTCTTGATGGTCGGGTTGAGCGCCGAATCCGAACCGGCGTCGACCAGGATGGCGTCCGGCTTCTGACGGATGATGTTGTTCAGCGAATTGATCTGCGCCTGGACGGTGTTCTCGACATTCTCGATCTTGAGGTCGACGCGGCCTTTCAGCGGCCCCTTGTTCACCGACACCGTGGCGACGCGTTCCATCTGCTGGCGCCAGTCATTGCCGACGAAATTGTTCGAGAGATAGATAGTGTAGGGCTTCTTGTCCTCGGCGTGACTAGGCGCCGTGCCGATGGCGATCGCGGATACGGCAAGGCTTGCCAATCCGGCGCAAATTGTCTTCAGTTTCATGATCTCTCCTCCTTGCGTTTCCTGCATCAGCCAGTGACGGACTTCGCCATCTTGGTGGGTGCTGCGTGTAAATTGATACCGGTACCAATGCGCCTTGTCAATTTAAGCCAAGGCGCATTGGAGAGACCTGGAGGCGATCATTTCGTCACCGATCGGCAGGCATCGTCATTTCGAGCCGGCAGCCTCGGCCGGGGTGATTTCAACCCAGTCCGGGCTGACTGGAAGAAACAGGCCCGGCGCCATGTCCGGAAAGGCATTCTTGCCGACCTCTATCTTCTGCATGGTCGCGTCGGGATACAATTCCGACGGGACCGGATCGGTGGTAAGGAAGGCGTTGCGCAGCAGGATCTTCTTCTCCGCCGGCTTCTTGCCGTCCAGTATCTCCACCGCGAGTTTCAAGGCCTCGGCCGACAGATAGGCAGGGTTGGGCGCAAGGATGCACTGGGCGCCATGGGTCTGCGCACAGGTCGTCGTCGTCAGGTTGAACGGACTGCCGGTGATGGGAACGATCGGACGACCGGCGTCCTGCAGCGCCTTGATGGCTCCGGCGCCATAGCCCTGGACGAAGATGGCGTCGACTTGCGGGTGCGCCGCCAGCAGGCTGGCGACGCCGGCCTGTTCCGGTCCCAGTGCATAGTCGCCGTTGAAATAGCCGACAACTTCAATGCCGGGATATTTCTTGATGACTTCCTCGAAACCACCCTGCAGTTGGGCGGAGATCGGAGCACCGGCAAGTCCGCGGTCAACGAGGATCTTGCCCTTGCCGCCGAGTTTCTTGACCAGCCATTCGGCCTCCACGCGCGGTGCCCGGCCCCAGTCGGACTCCATCGTGTAAGCGCAGGGCGCGCTAACGATCTGGTCGAAGGCGATGACCACGATGCCGGCCTTGCAGGCCTTCTCGATCGTCGGGTTGAGCGCTTCGCCGGAGCCCGCGTCGATCACGATGGCGTCGGGCTTGTTGCGAATGATGTTGTTGAGGGAATTGATCTGCGCCTGGACCGTGGTCTCGACCACCTCGACCTTGAGGTCGACGCGACCGGCAAGCGGCGGTTTCTTGACCGCGATGTCGGCGCTGCGCAGCATCTGCTGGCGCCAGTCGTTGCCGACGAAATTGTTGGACAGATAAATGGTGTAGGGCTTCTTGTCCTGTGCGTTGGCCGGCACGGCATCAATCGACAGCAAAGTCGTCGCGATCACCGCAAGGCCGGCGAAGAATGCGCCTGCTTTCATGATTTCCTCCTCCCGTGTTTGGTGTCAGCCGCGCGAACGCCGCTGCCTATCAAGTGCCTTCGCCGCACACCCCCTTATGAACAGACTTTGTTTTGTGCATGCCGCTACCCAGGACCACTGTGCACTTGGGCGACACGCACCAGGCAAATGCTCGACGTCGGATGCGGCTGCGCTTCCACGTTCGATCATGGTTCTCGACGCAGCCTCCATCCTAGCTATGATGCTATTATAATTTTATAAAGCTGTCCATGGCCGAGACGACGAAATCGGCGTGAAATCCCGCCGATCGGGTTCAGGCGAGGTCGTTCGGCGCGTCGTAGCTGATGCTGAAGAGATCGGCAGGATGCCGCGCGATGGTAAACTCGATGCTCTGCTGGTCGGCCGACTGGTAGAGCATCTCCACACTCAGGACTGCACTGCCCAGCGCGATGCCGAGGTCGTCCGCGATGACCTCGTCGGCGATCTCGGCGCGGACCGTGACATGCGCGACGTCCAGCCGCAGGCCGAGATGCCGTTGCACCGAACGAAAGATCAGCACGTCGGAAAAATCGTCCCGCTTCAGCTTCGCTCCGACAGAAGGCGGGAAATAGCTGGTGATCTGGGCCTTCTTCTGCTCACCCACCGACAGGATGCCGCGCAAGCAGTAGCCAGCCTCGTCCTTGCCCATGCCGAAATGGCGCTGAAGCACGGGGGAAACCTCCTTGCGATAGGATTTGACCGTCAGTTCGGCATCCTTTGTGAAGGCCGCCATGTCGGCGAAGTTCTTGAATTTCCAGCTGAGGTTTACCGACGGATTGCGCGCCGTGACCACCGCCGGTTTCGCCGAGCGCTTCCTGATCAGGCCGTCGGCCTCGAGATCGCGCAGCGCCTGGCGCACGGTGATCAGGCTGACGCCGAAATGCTCGGCGATGGTCGCTTCCTTGGGCAGCTCGCCGCCGACCGGGAAGGTGCCGTTGCCGATCGGCTCGCGCAGGATGTCGGCGAGCTGCCGGTAAAGCGGCCCATTGGCGCGGCCGAGCGTGCGCTTGGGAAGACTTTCGATGGTGGGAACGGAATGGTCCATGTGCCTCGTCGCGCCTGTGTCGAAGCTTTTATAATAGCTTCCTTCGCTCGAGGCTAGGCACGGCGGCAATGATCAACCCTCTCAGACGAAGAGCCGAAGCGGGTGTTCGATGGTCGATTTCAGGGTAGCGAGCCAAGCGGCGGCGTTTGACTCATCGACGCTCGAGGCATCCGTTATCAGCAGGCACTCGGCTTGATTGCCGGCCGTGTCGAGCGAAACGGTCAAGCGCATGGCACTACCGGGCAGAAGCGGCATCATAATCGGCCGAATGTCGCCTGCGGGGAGAAGCCGCAGAGATAGAACCGCGAACTTTCCCGCGTCGTCGCGGTCGCCACGCAGGAACGCAAGCCGCGCTGTGCGCATCGATGTCAGGGATATCTCCGGAACCGTCGCGAACACTGCTTGCCGGCCGGGCAGTTCCAATGCCACGCAAGCATCGGCGCCCCGATCGATATCTGGGGATTCATCGAATGCTCTACCTGCCGCACGCAAGAGCACATCGTCGATGTCGAACATCCTCCCCGTACTTTCCAGCGCGGCCAGAAGGTCTTTCAGAGCGCCCAGTGCTATCGATGTGGCAAAGGCGGCGATGCTGGATACGGCGACGGAAGGGGAGGCTGGAGCGGCCTCGACAGCAGGCTGACCGATAGGCCGCGGGGGCGCGGCGAAGCTCAACACATCGGCGGCCAGGATGCGCCCACCCGGACCGCTGCCCCGAAGCGTCTCGAGCGGCAGCGCACGCTCGCGCGCCAGGCGGCGGGCGTATGGGGAAACCGCAAGACGCCTCGCCTGCACAGCCGCTGCGTTCATTTCAGATACTCGGAGTTGACGCAGTTGGTGAGCCGGCCCTCGGCAAGATAGGCGTGCACGACTTCGATCGATTTCAGCCTGAGGTCGCGCATCGATGCCGGGCTGTAGAAGGCGGCATGCGGGGTGACGATCAGGCGATTGGCGATCCACGGCTCGCGATTGCGCCACGCCGCCAGCAGTGGATGGTCGAGATCGCCCGGTTCGTTCGGCAGCACGTCCAGCCCGGCACCGCTGACCGTGCCGTTGCGCATCGCCGTCTCCAGCGCGTCGAGATCGACGATCGGGCCGCGCGCGGTGTTGATCAGCACGAGGCCTGGCCTGGCGGCGGCGAAGGTCGCCGCGCCGAGCAGCTTGCGGGTTTCTTCGCTGAGCGGTGCGTGGACACTCACCACATCGGCTCGCCCCATCAACTCCGCCAGCGAATGGACGCGTTCGTAGCCGGTCGAGAGATCAACGCCGGACAGGAGGTGCGGATCATAGAATACCACCTTCATGTCGAAAGCGGCGGCACGGCGCGCGGTGGCGAGCCCGATACGACCGAGCCCGACAATGCCGAAGGTGGCGCCCTTGTGCCTTCTCACCAGCGGCGCCTTGGAAAAATGCCAGCCTTCGGCTCCATTGCGAAGTTCAGCGCCATAGGCCGAGGTGCCGCGTGTCAGCGCCAGCATCAGGGCGATGGCGTGGTCGGCGACCTCGGTCGTGCCATAGTCCGGCACATTGCAGGCCGGGATCTTGCGTGCGCCCCAGCCTGCCGTGTCGATGTTGTCGAAACCGACGCCGGAACGCACCGCGATGCGTGCCTTGGGAAAGGCCGACGGGGCGGCGGCGACATTGTGGGTCGGCGAATAGTTGATGACGGCGTCGGCCGTCTCGCAGGCTGCCGGATCGAGCGTGGCGGCCTTGTCATTGGTCGAGCGGGCGAGGATGAACTCGATGTCGGGATAATGCTCGCGCTCGAGTTCGGCCTCGTCGGCGGCTTGCCAGTTGGCGCACAGGATCTTCATGCCAGTCCTTCGGATTTGATGTACGGAAGTGGTCTATCTCTTGATCCCGCCGATGCGGCCGCCCATCGGCACCACCGCGCCAACCGGCTGATCGATGGCGGCAAGCGTTCCGCTGACCGGCGCCTCGATCTCGACCACGGCCTTGTCGGTCTCGATCTCTGCGATCAGCTCCCCCTCCTTGACGGGATCACCGACCGCCTTCAGCCATTTGATGACAGTGCCTTCGCTCACCGTTAGGTCGCCGAACGGCATTGTCACCGGCTCGTCGTCGCTGGCGGCGACCGGGGGCTGGGCCGATGGCGCGGGTGGCACCATCTTGACGGGGGCAGGTGCTGGCTTAGCCGGCACAGCACTCTTCAAGCCAACCGTGTACCAGTGATCCGGCACTGGCGGCCGGCCTGATATGACGTCGCGCACGCCTTGCGCGATCCGGGCCGTATCGACCAGCATGGCGCGCTCCAGCACCGGCGCGAAGGGGTGCGAGGTCGGCGCGGTGTGCAGCCTTCCCGGCGGCGCGTCGAGTTCGTCGAAGGCGAGTTCGTTGATGGCCTGTGCGATCTCGCCGCCCAGCCCGCACATCGCCCAGGCCTCGTCGACGATGAGCAGGCGATGGGTCTTGCGGACGCTGGCGACGATGCTGTCGATGTCGAGCGGCATGATGGTGCGCGGGTCGATCACCTCCGCCTCGATGCCTTCGCCGGCCAATACTTCGGCGGCTTCAAGGGCGTGCTGCACCATCTGGCCGGCGGCGACGATGGTGATATCGGTGCCGGTCCGGGCGATGCGCGCCACACCGAACGGCACAAAATGCTCGCCGACCGGCACCTCGCCCTTGGAGGCAAACAGCGCCTTGGGCTCCAGCATGATGACGGGATCGCCGGCCCGCAGCGCCGTCTTCATCAGCCCCTTGGCATCCGCCGGGGTGGAAGGCACGCAGACGATGAGGCCGGGCATATGGGCGAAGATCGGATGGTAGATGCCGCTGTGATGCGGCCCGGAGCTGCGCAGCGCGCCGGCACCGACGCGCACCACCATAGGCGCGCTCATCAGGCCGCTGGTCATGTAGCGCAGCTTGGCGGCCTGCAGGAAGATCTGGCCTGCGGTCTCGAAGGCGAAGTCGGCGAACATCAAGTCCGAGACGGTGCGCGCGCCGGTGGCCGAAGCGCCGACGGCGGCGGCGGTAAAGCCTTGTTCGGAGATCGGCGTATCGACCATCCGCTCGGCGCCGAACTCCTGCCACAGGTTCTTGGTGTGGGCAAAACTGCCGCCGCGCTCGCCGGTGCCCTCGCCGAAATAAAGGATCGCCGGATTGGCGCGCATCTCCTCGGCGAGGCCGTCGCGAACGGCTTCGAGCCAGCCTTGCATGCGCGTCTCGCCGACCGCGCGCGGCTGCAGGGCGGCGGGCGGATTGATCGGGTCGGCGAAAACATGCAGGCGCACGGTGGCCGGATCAGGCTCGGGCGAGTTGCGGGCGAAGGTCAGCGCCTGCTCGACCACGGTCTCGATCCGCGCCTCGATTGCCGCAAGCGCCTCGGCGTCGGCGATGCCGTAGTCCTCGATCAGTTTCCTGCGGAACATGTCGATCGGATCGCGCTTGATCCAGGCGTCGAGTTCCTCCTGCGTCCGGTAGGTGCCGATGACCGGGTCGCCTTCGTGGTGGCCGACCGTGCGATAGGTCTTGGCCTCGATCAGCGTCGGGCCCTTGCCGGCGCGGGCGCGTTCGGTGGCTTCCTTCATCGCCAGCCAGACAGCGAAGACGTCGTTGCCGTCGACGGCGACGCCGGGCATGCCATAGGACGCCGCCTTGCTGGCGATCTCGGGATTGAGCGTGACGGATTTGAGCGGCGTCGCGGTGGCGTAGAGATTGTTCTCGCAGATGAAGACGGCGGGCGCCCGTTGCACGGCGGCGAAGTTGAGCGCCTCGTGGAAGCCGCCATGATTGGCGGCGCCATCGCCGAAGAAGGCGACGCCGATATCGTCGCGGCCTTGCTGGCGCGCGCTCATGCCGATGCCAACGGCATGGCCGATGCCGGCGGCGACGATGCCATTGGTGCCAAACAGGCCGACCGAGCGGTCATAGAGATGCATGGTGCCGCCGCGCCCGCCGCAGATACCATCGGCCTTGCCGAACAGCTCGGCCATCACCCGGCCGGGATCGGCGCCCTTGGCCAGCGCATGGCCGTGCCCGCGATGGGTCGAGGTCACCCAGTCGGTGGGCCTGAGATGCGCGCAGACACCGACGCCGGTCGCCTCCTCGCCGATATAGAGGTGCAGGAAACCGGGCGTTTCGCCCTTGCGGCAGGCGATCTGGGCGATGCTTTCGAAGCGGCGCAGCAGCACCATGCGTTCGAACAGGTCGAGCAGGATTTTCCGGTCGGGCAGATTTGACGCACTCCTGGAATCCTCGCGTGCACGCGCCGCAGACATTGCCACCAAAGCCTCCCTGAATGCGTCTGGCGCCGGGCGGCAGAGCGCCGGCGGCGGGCTTGTTGGTCGCCCGCTTCGACGCATCATAGATTATAATAGCATAATGTCTACTGGCTCTGACCGAGCTGTGCGAGAGGCTAGAGTCTGGTGATCCGCACGGCTGCGTCAGGCCGCTGGAACAGCTCCGGCCGCAGGCTGAGGCCAAGGCCCGGCCCTTCGAGCGGCGCGACATGACCGTCCCTGACCGGCGGGATGTCGGCGACGATCTCGGTGTACCAGCCGGTGAAATAGGCGCGTACCGCTTCCTGGTAATTGACGTTCGGCAAGGTCGCCGACAAGGCGCAGCTCGCCGCGTAAACGATCGGCCCGGTGCAGTCGTGCAAGGTGACAGGCAGTTCGCTGGCTTCGGCCATGTTGGCGATCTTGCGCGCCTCGGACAGGCCGCCGCACCAGGCGAGGTCGATCATGATCACGCTAGCCGCGCGCTTGTCGATCAACTGCTTGAACATCTGCCGCGACGCCAGCCTTTCGCTGGCGGCGATCGGGATGGAGGTGTGGCGGGCGAGCTCGGCCATGGCGTTGAGTTCGTTGTAGCGGATCGGCTCTTCCAGCCAGGCGACGTCATAGGGTTTCAGCGCCTCGGCGATGCGCAGCACCGGCGGCAAGGTCCACAGCCCATGCAGTTCGACCATGATCTCCATGTCGCGGCCGACGGCGTCGCGGATCTTGTGGAAGGGCTCCAGCGCCTTGTCGAGATCGACAAGCGAGATTCGGGTGCCGTTCGAGGCTTCGGCGGCGATATCGAACGGCCAGATTTTCATGGCGCCAATGCCTTCCGACTTCAGGCTCTTGGCGAGATCGCCGGCATTGTAGCGCCAGGCGAGCAGGTCCTCATACGGACCTTCATTCGAATCGCCTGATTTGAGCGACCAGTCCTCGCCGCGTTCGAACAGGGCATTCTTCTTCGTGGCGCGGACATGCTTGTAGCCGGCGCAAGTGTTGTAGATCGGCACGGTCGCGTGGGTGCGCCCGCCAAGCAGCCGCCAGACCGGCTCGCCGAGCGCCCGGCCATAAATATCCCACAGCGCGATGTTGACGGCGGAATTGCCGCGCACCTCGGCGCCGGAATCGCGCGCGCCGACATAGACGCTGCCCAGCGTGCGGTCGTGCAACTCGATGTCGCGCGGGTCCTTGCCCAAGAGATAGGACGCGACATTGTCGTGGATGTAGGCGGCGACCGGCCCCGGCGCCCAGAAGGTCTCGCCGGTTCCGACAAGGCCGGCGTCGGTGTGGACGCGCAACCAGAACAGGAACGGGAATTCGGCCAGCTGCAGCGTTTCGAGCGCGACGACTCTCATCTTTTCCTCCCAACTCCCGCCGATACTACAGTCCAATGACAATAGCACATAGCCGTTGACAGCCATTTATGGTACCGGTATCAATTTCGTCAAGATCGCCTCCGGGAGAGTGCTCGCTTGCCTGCCGAAAATCGAAACAAGATGCCGCTCAGGGCGCTGGTCACAGGTGCCGCCGGCGGGCTCGGCCGCGAGGTGGCGGTTCAGCTGGCGCATCGCGGCTGTTTCGTCGCGGTCACCGATATCAACGGCGATGGGCTTGCCGAGACCGCCAGGCAGATCGGCGAAACCGGCACGGAAGCCGAAAGCATCGTCAGCGATTTCGCCGGGGAAGGCGCGCCGGAAGCGGCCGTCGAAAAAGTCGTCGCGCGCTGGGGCGGCATCGACATCCTGGTGAACAATGCCGGCTATGGCGTGATCGAGCCCTTCCTCGACGCCACCTTCAAGGCCTGGACGCGTACGCTGGCGCTCAATGTCACAGCCCTCGCCATGGCCTGCAAGGCGGCGGGCCGGGTGATGCGTGAGCAGCGCTCCGGGCGCATCATCAACATCACCTCGCCGGGCTCGCGCATGGCGCTGCCCGACTACACCGCCTACACGGCGAGCAAGGCCGGCGTCGATTCCATCACCCGCGCCGCGGCAGTGGCGCTCGCGCCCTATGGCGTGCTGGTCAACAGCCTGGCGCCGGGCATGATGGACACCGAAATGCAGCGCTCGACCGAAATCGACCTTGCCCGTGCCAATGGCCGCGACGATTTGCAGGCCTTTCTCGACGAGCGCACCCGCCGCATCCCGCTCGGCCGCCGTGCCGAGATTGCGGAAGTGGCCGAGGCCGTCGTCTGGCTCTGCCTCGACGCGCCTGATTACATGACCGCCGAGCGGCTCAACATGTCGGGCGGGCTCGACAAGGACTGATCCAGATGCTGCGAAACGCTCCTCCCGGCTACGCCGACATCGGCGCGCTCGAACGCAAGGCGATGCTGCTGCGCCGTCATATGCTGACGATGGCGCGCGGCCAGGGCCAGGGCTATATCGGCCAGGGACTCGGCATCGCCGATGTGCTGGCGGCGCTCTATTTCCACGAGCTGCGCTACGATCCCGGCAATCTCGGTTGGCCCGACCGCGACCGCTTCCTGCTGTCGACCGGGCACTATTCCATCGCGCTGTGGGCGGCTTTTGCCGAGGCCGGCATCTTTCCGGTCGAGGAACTCGCCACCTATGGCGCCGACAACAGCCGGCTGGAGATGTCAACGCTCGACACCACGCCCGGCGTCGAGATGATCGGCGGCTCGCTCGGTCATGGTCTGGGACAGGGCGTCGGCCAGGCGCTGGGCCTGCGTGTCGATCGCTCCGATGCGCGCGTCTTCGTCGAACTGTCGGATGGCGAAATGCAGGAAGGCTCGACCTGGGAAGCAGCCATGTCGGCCAGCCACTTCAAGCTCGACGGGCTGGTGGCGCTGATCGACTGCAACGGCATCCAGGCCGATGGGCCGGTGGTGCTCGACATGGAGCCGGTGGCCGACAAATGGCGCGCCTTCGGCTGGCAGACGTCAGAGATCGACGGCAATGACATGACCGCGGTGGTTGGCGCGCTGGCGGATGCGCGTAACCGCAACGGCAAGCCGAAGGCGATCGTGCTGCGCACGCTGCCCGGCAAGGGCGTGCCGCGCATCGAGACCTCCGAGAAGTCGCACTTCTTCCGCATCGACGTGGCGCAATGGGATGGCATCATCGCCGAGTTCGAGAAAACCGTGGGAGCGAGCCAATGAGCGGCGCGGCGATGGAGGCCGGCCGCACGCTGGCCATGGGCCAGGACGAGGCCGTCGGCGGCGGACGGCGGAGTGTGGAGGCACCCTTCGGCCGAGCATTGGCAAGGCTCGGCGTGAGCCGCCCCGACATTGTCGGACTGACCGCCGATCTCGGCAAATACACCGACATCCTGCCGTTCCGAGACGCTTTCCCGGAGCGCTTCTTCAATGTCGGCATGGCCGAGCAGAATCTGGTCGCCGTCGCCGCCGGGCTGGCGCGCACCGGCAAGGTGCCGTTCGCCACCACTTACGGCGTGTTCGCGACGCGGCGCGCCTATGATTTCGTCGCCATCGCGCTCGCCCACTCCAATCTCGACGTCAAGATCGTCGCGGGCCTCCCCGGTCTGACGACCGGCTATGGCGGCACCCATCAGGCGATCGAGGACCTTGCGCTGATGCGCATGATCCCCGGCCTCACTATCATCGACCCCTGCGACGCGACCGAGATCGAAGCCGCGACCGAAGCGATCGCCCAACATCGAGGACCGGTCTACATGCGGCTGCTGCGCGGCAGCGTGCCGGTTGTGTTCGAGCCCGGTTACGTCTTCGAGATCGGCAAGGCGCGCCGCCTGCGCCAGGGTAGCGATGTCGGCATCATCTCGACCGGCCTGATGACCGAAAGGACATTGGATGCAGCCGATGCTTTGCAAAAACGGGGCGTTGCTGCCGGCGTGCTGCATGTGCCGACCATAAAGCCGTTCGACAGCGAGGCGGTGGCCGAATTCGCCGCGTCGGTTGACCGTATCGTGACAGTGGAAAACCACGTCGTGGTCGGTGGCCTGGCGAGCCTTGTGGTCGAGACCTTGTTCGATGCCGGCATTGCGAAGACAGTGACGCGCGTCGGCCTGCCGGACCGCTATATCGAATGCGGCGCGGTGCCGACCTTGCAAGCGAAATACGGACTGACGACCGAGGCCGTCATCGCGACCATTGCCGCATTGAGCTAGGGTTCTCCCATGAAGATTACAGAGATCGAGACCTTTGCCGTCGGCGCCGGCTGGAAGAACTGGCTGTTTGTCAAAGTACATACCGACAAGGGCATCCACGGGATCGGCGAAGGCACGCTGAACGGTTTCATCAAGACTACCGAAGCCGGCGTGCACGAGTTGAAACACCTCGCCATCGGCCAGGACCCGCGCCGCATCAACGCGCTGGCCAAACGCATGCTGGACAGCGTCTCGCTCGACGGCGGCCACATCCACCGCACGGTGATCGCGGCCATCGAAGTCGCATGCTGGGACATACTGGGCAAGAGCCTCGGCGTGCCGATCCACCAATTGCTCGGCGGCCAGGTGCGCGACAGCGTGCTCGGCTATGCCAATGGCTGGTACCGCACCGAGCGCTCGCCCGAGGCCTTTCTCGATGCGGCGAAAGCGGTGCTGGCCAAAGGCTTCAAGGCATTCAAACTCGACCCGTTCGGCACCGCCCAAGGCTTCATTTCGCGCGAGGAGCTGGAGCTTTCCTACGCCATCTGCCGGACCTTACGTGACAGGCTGCCAAAGGACACGCTGATCCTGATTGACGTGCATGCGCGCTTCACCGAGATCGCCGCACTGCAGGCGGCGCAAAAATTCGCCGATCTCGACATCTACTGGTGGGAAGAGCCGACCTCGCGCGACCGCCAGGAGACCGTGCATGAAGTGGCGCACCGCTCGCCGATCCCGGTGGCGACGGGCGAGATGTACGACACGGTCGGTCAGTTCTACACGCTGGCGGCCGGCGGCGGCGTCAACATCTTCCAGCCCGAGCCGATGTCGCTCGGCGGCATCGGGCCGTCGATGCAGGTGGCCAATCTGGCGCTTGCTCATGGCAGCCATATCGCGCCGCACCAGAGCGGCGGACCGGTGGCGACGGCGGTTTGCCTGCAACTGGCGGCGGCGGTGCCGAACTTCCTCATTCAGGAACATTTCGACGCCTTCAACGACCCCTGGACGCGCGAGCTGGTGAGCTGGCATCCGACCGTCAATCCCGACAATGGCCATCTGTCGCTACCGGACGCGCCGGGGCTCGGCATCGACCTCGACATCGATGCGATCAAGGATCATCCCTACGATCCCAACGCCTATCTCAACGTCCATGCCGAAGGCTGGGAGAAACGCCTCGGGCGGCGCGAAGAGGCGGGGAAGCGTGGCCTTTAGGTTGGCAAAAGCCCTCCGGCCAATTCGTCATCCTAGGGCGGAGCAAGGAGCGAAGCGACGCGGCGCAGACCCTAGGATCCATGCCGGGACTCCCGAGCGACACTGCGGTCCAAAATTCTGCTCCGCTGCACCCTACGGCCACGGTCACGGAATGGATCCTAGGGTCTTCGCGACGCCGCTTTGCGGCTGCTCCGCCCTAGGATGACGAAGCTGGGGGGCGCGTTTTGACTAACATCAAGACGTCAAGCGCTTTCGCGGTCGACGATCTCGAAGCCGAGGCTGGTGATGGTCGGCACCTTGGTGTCGCCGCCGAGCCTTGCCAGCAATTGCCGCACCGCGCGCCGTCCCATCTCGTAGCGGTTGACCTTCACCGTGGTCAGCGGCGGATGAAGCTGCGCGGCCAGATCCATGTCGCCATAGCCGGCAATGGCGATTTTTCCAGGCACCGCCCAACCGCGCCGGTGGCATTCCTGCACGGCGCCGACAGCGAGCGTATCGCTGGAAAAGAAGATCGCGTCGATATCCCTGTGGCGGGAGGTCAGCGTCACCAGCGCTTCGGCGCCGCCTTGCGCGGTGATCGGCACCTCGACCTCCAGGTCGGCATGGTTCTTGAAGCCGAGTTCGGTCAAGGCCGCGTGGTAGCCGGTGCGGCGTTGCTGGAGACGATCGTTGCCGTGGATCGGCGTCGAGACGAAGCCGATGCGCTTGTAGCCCTTCGCCGCCAGATGCATGGTCATGGCATAGGCTGTCTCGAAATTGGAGACGCCGACCACCATGTCGATTGGCTTGCGGCCCTTGATCTCGGAGATCTCGACCACCGGTGCGCCGCTGCTCTTCAGCAGCGCGCGCGCCGTCTCGCTTTGCACGAAGCTCTGCAGGATCATGCCGACCGGGCGCCAACCAAGCAGATTGCGGATCGCCTTCTCCTCGGCCTCCTGCGTGAATTCACCTTGCACCAGGAGCATCGAATAGCCGCTCTCGTGGCATTCGTCGGACATGCCTTGCACCTGTTCGGCTATGCCCGAATTGATCAGCGGCGGCACAACCGTGCCGATCATGCGGCCATTGCCGCGCATGCTGGAGGCCAGGCGGTTGGGCACGAAGCCGGCCTGCTCGATCGCCTCGAGCACCTTGGCGCGCGTCTCCGGCGACACCATGTCGGGATTGGACAGCGCACGTGACACCGTCATCGGCGCAACGCCGACGCGCTTGGCGATCTCGCGAACGCCGAGGCGCTGCGGCTTTTTCTCGCCCGCCGGCGGCTTATCGGTCATCACCCTGCTCCAAGAGAGCGCGATCCACCAAGGCAAAGTCCCACGGATCACATCAGCCCATTCATAGCGGTTGCAGCGGACGCTTTCCAGCGACGCGACGCGCTGTCGCGAGGCGTGGAATTTTCATCGTTGACAAGTTATAATATTATAATCTTAATGAAGACGAGGAGCGCGCCGGGATTGGCGCGGGTGAATGGAGCCGGCCGCGGGATCCGGCAACAGGCGCCGCCAGGGAGGTCAGGATGAACAGCGCGGCTGAGGTGAGCTCTCCGCGCCGGGGCACGCAATCGTTCCGGCGGCGACTGATCGGCTTGATTGCGGTGGGCGAAGTCGGCGTGCTGGCGGCGATGGCCTTGCTGATTGCCTTCTTCTGGTTGCTCGAACCGGCTTTCCTGTCGGAGCGCAACATCCGCGCCATTCTCAACGTCGTCTCCTTTGTCGGCATCATCGCCATCGGCCAGACGATTCTGCTGGTTGCCGGCGAGTTCGACCTGTCCGTCGGCTCGGTCGCCGGGCTGTCCGCAGTGGTCGCCGCCAAGCTGATGACCGCTGCCGCCTTGCCGGTGACAACAGGCATTCTCGGCGGCATCGGCGTCGGCGCATTGATCGGCCTGCTCAACGGCTTGATCGTCGTCAGGCTCGGTATCCCCGCCTTCATCCAGACGCTCGGCATGCTGTTCATCGGTCAGGGGCTGATCCAGGTGGTGACCGGAGGCTATCCGGTCTATCCGCTGCCGGAGGCGATCAATACGATCGGCGGTACGGATCTCGCCTTCGGCCTCGGCTGGAGTTTCGCCTTCTTCATCATCGCGGCGGTGGCAGCCGATTTCGTGCTGCGGCGCACCGTACTCGGCCGCAACATCTATGCCACCGGCGGCAACAAGGAAGTGGCGCATCTCGTCGGCATCAACACCAATGCCTGCAAGATCGGCGCCTTCATCACCGTCGGCGCGCTGTCGGCGATCGCCGGCATGTTCGTCATGGCCGATCTCGGCAGCGGCGGCACTTCGATCGGCAGCGGCTGGGAACTGACGGTCATCGCCGGTGTCGTGGTCGGCGGCGTCAGCCTGTTCGGCGGCGCCGGCACGGTCGCCGGCGGTGTCGTCGGCATCCTGATGCTGAAAGTGGTGCAGAGCGGCCTCGTCGTCATCGGCATCAACTCCAACTGGCAGCAGATTGCGGTCGGCGTGATCATGGTCATGGCCGTCGGCCTCGACATAGTGCGCCGCCGCTACTTCATCGCCGGGGCTTGAACCGGCCGAGATATTGCGCCGGCAAAAATGCCGGTGAACCATGGAGGTAAGGCATGAAAATTCAGGTGAAGAAGGGGCTGATCCGGGCCGCATTGGTGGCGGCGACAGTCGCCACCTCGGGCCTAGCGCGGGCGGCGGATGTGCATCTGCTCTGGGTGCAGGCGATGAAGGATCACCCGGTGCACCGGCTGATGCAGGCGGGCTTCCTCAACAAGTGCAAGGAGCTCGGCTACACCTGCGAGGTCGTCGGCGACCCGAGCGCCACCAACTGGGACATCCCCGCGACCTTGCCACTTGCCGAGGCCGCGCTTGCCCGTACCAAATATGACGCCATCGGCGTCTACGGGGTGGACCCGGCCATCTATTCCTACATCACCAAGCTTGCCAAGGAGGGCTTCCCGATCGTCACCTGGCACGTCCTGCCGCCGGAAGGCACCGTCAATGGACTGAAGGCTGCGACCGGAGAAGACATTGCCGAGGTCGGCGCCAATGCGGCCATCGCCATCGGCGACAAGCTCGGCGGCAAGGGCACTGTGGCGCTGACGCAAGGCGCTTCCAACGACACCGAGAACGCCATGTCGGATGCCTTCCGCAAGACCATCGCGGCAAAGTATCCCGGCATCAAGGTGCTCGATACGCAGATGGAAGGCTTCGAGCCTTCGGCCGCCGAAGCCAAGGCGGTGGCCATCCTGCAGGGCAATCCCGACGTGACCGCCGCCTTCGGCACCACCGGCAACAGCATCCAGACCTGGTCGGGCGCGGCCCGCAAGGCCGGGCGCGACGTCGTCATCATCGGCATGGACTATATCAGGCAGAACCTCGATCTGGTGAAATCGGGCGCCGCCTACGGCATCGTCGCACAGCCGCTCTACGAGGAAAGCGCCAAGGTGGCCGAACTGCTCGGCGACCTCGCCCAGGGCAAGACGGTTCCCTACAGCAATCCGTTGCCGGCCAAGGTGATCACCGCAGCCGACCTCGACCCGTACTACAAGATGCTAGACAGCGCCGGCCAGTAACGCCTGCCGCCGGGCTCGCATCTTGCGGACCCGGCAACATCCTGAGGGACCACTGTGTCGACCAACCAAGCGCCGCTGTTTTCAGCCACCGCGATCGCCAAGAATTTTGGCGGCGTGCAGGCGTTGCGCGGGGTCGATTTCGACGTGGTCTCTGGTGAAATCCATGCTCTGCTCGGCCAGAACGGCGCCGGCAAGTCCACCCTTGTGAAGATCCTCAATGGCGTGCATCCGGCCGGCTCCTACACCGGCACGATCCAGCTCGACGGCCAGCCCGTCAGCTTTGCCTCGCCGGCCGACGCGCGATCGAACGGCGTCGGTTATGTCCCGCAAGAAATCGAGGTGCTCGAACAGCTCTCGGTCGCCGAGAACGTCTTTGCCGGCCGCACCGGTCTGGGCGACGGCGTGCTGGTTCACAAGCGGAAGCTCGAGCAGCGGGCGGCCGAGATATTTGCCGATCTTGGCATCGATATCGACCCAAGGGCCTATGTCGCATCGCTGTCCTCGGCGCAGCGTCATCTGGTGATGATTGCCCGCGCCATCGTCATGAAGCCGCGCGTGCTGATGCTGGACGAGCCGACCGCGTCGCTCTCGGGCACCGAAGTCGACGCGCTGTTTGCCGTGCTGCGTCGGCTCAAGGCACAGGGCGTGGCGATGATCTACATCACCCATCGCCTGCCGGAAGTGCTTGCCATCTGCGACCGCGCCACCGTGCTGCGCGACGGACAGGTGGCGGTGCGCATTGCCAGCGAGGATTTCGACGCCGAGGCCTTCATCTTCTCGATGTCCGGGCAAAGGTTGCAGCGGCTGTTCCCCGAGCATGCCGCGCCTGTCGGCACCCCGACCGCGCTGGAGGTTCGCCGCCTCAGCGTCGACGGCCACGGCGGTGCTGTCCATGGCGCGAGGGACATCAACCTGTCCGTCGCGGCCGGCGAGATCGTCGGATTGGCGGGACTGCTTGGCTCCGGCCGCAGCGAGATCCTGCACGGCATCTACGGCCGCGTGCTGTCCGAGGGCGAGATCCACGTCGGCGGCAAGGAGGTATCGATCAAGTCGCCCGCCGATGCCCGCGCGGCCGGCATCGCGCTGCTGACCGAGGATCGCAAGCGTGACGGCCTGCTGTTCAACCTGCCGGTCGGCGCCAACATCACCATCGGCAATCTCGCGCCCTTGTCGCGGCGCGGCGTGGTGCGCGGCGGGCTGGAGCGCAACGCCATCGTGGCAGCCATGCGTGCCCTCAACGTCAAGGCATCGTCGCCGCGGGCCTCGGTCACCCATCTGTCGGGCGGCAACCAGCAGAAACTGCTGTTTGCCCGCGTGCTGATGCGGGCGCCGAAGGTACTGCTGCTCGACGAGCCGACCAAGGGCGTCGACGCGGCAACCCGGCATGAGATCTACCGGCTCGTGGTCGAGTTGGCCGACAAGGGCGTTGCACTGCTGATCGTCGCGTCGGAACTCGAGGAATTGATCGGTCTTTGCGACCGCTGCCTCGTCGTCGCCGACGGCCGCATCGTCGATGAATTCGGCCGCGGCGAAGGCGGTGAGGATCGCGTCTTGCGTTCGGTCACCGCGGCGCAGGCCGAGCGTCAGGCGCACGTTTCCGCATGATATTTGCCGGCAAACGCATTTTCGTCACCGGCGCCGCGACCGGGATCGGCCGGGCAACGGCGGACTATCTAGTCGCCGAGGGCGCCAAGGTCTTTGGCGCCGGGCTGGACGGCGATGACGGCAAATCACTGGCGAGCCGTTATGGCGAGAGCCAGCTGATCTTCCGGGAGAGCGACCTCACGCGCGAAGCGGACGTCCGGGCAACCGTCGCGGCGGCGGCGGAACGGTTCGGCGGGCTCGACGCGGTCGTCAACTGCGCCGGCATCTATCCGACAGGCAAGCGGCTGGAAGATCTTTCCGACGAGGACTGGGACAGGACCATATCAGTCAATCTGACGGCCATTTTCCGCGTCTGCCGGGCGACCTTGCCGCTGCTGCGCGAGGCCGGCGGCGGCTCGATCGTCAACATCGCCTCCGTCCATGCCGACGCCACCGTACCCGGCGTGCCCGCCTATGCGGCGACCAAGGCGGCGGTCGTCGGCCTGTCGCGGCAGATGGCGCTCGACTATGCCGTCGACCGCATCCGCGTCAACGCCGTGCTGGTCGGCTCGGTCGCCACCCGCATGACGCTGGACGGGCTGGAGGCAGCCGGCGGCGCGGAAGCGCTGGGCCTGTCTTTCGAACCGAACCGGATCGCGCGCATCGCCAACCCTGCCGAGATCGCCACGGCAATAGGCTTCCTGATCTCGGACGCCTCTTCCTTCGTCACCGGCAGTGCCATGCAGGTGGATGGCGGCCTGCTGGCTCGGCTGCTTTAGGATTGAAGCGCGAAGGGCATGAACGAAACAGCGCCGGCTGCACTTTCCCCCGGGCCAAGCACGATGACGCCCTCTTCCGGATCATCCCATCGGCCGCGGTTGAAGGCGCCGGAGGCATTGGTCTGGGGTTCGACGCAGAAAAACGGTTTTGTCGGGTCGGCATAGAGCATCAGGTGCCTGAAGACCGGATCGGCCGTGATCCGCAGCCCCGCGCCGCGCGAGGGAAAGCGGATGATCGCCTCGCCGCCCCAGCCGCCATAATCATTGTTGCGCCAGCCCGCCGGCAATGGCCGGCCCTCGGCGAAGTCGAGTTCGGGTGGCAGCGTGATCGGGTCGCCGGAAACACCGTCGGGCTCTTCGAGATAGAAACGCTTGGCCTTGAATTGCAGAGTCACGTCCGGGTCGCGATCGAACCAGGGGTGCAGGCCGAAGCCGAACGGCAGGGAAACCGGTCCGGTGTTGGTCAGGGTCATGGTCACGTCAAGCCCCTCGTCGGAAACCACGAAAGTCTGCATCGCGCGATAGGAATAGGGTTCGCCGGCGCCAGCAATATCCAGCCCCAGGGTTGCGCTACCGGCTCCTGCCTCCACGACAGTCCAGGCAAGCTGCCAGCCGCTGCCATGCACGTTGAATTTTTCCGGCGGATTGTTGGGCAGGACCTGCCAACGCTTTGACCTGAACTCAAAGGCATTTCCGGCGATGCGGTTGGCATAGGGCGTCATCGGGAACATGGCGACGCCCAGCACGTTGCCGGCCTCGCGATCGCCGTCCGAAAGCCCGCGCATCAGATCGATGCCGCGCCAGCGCAGTGAACTCACGGAGCCGCCGATTTGCGACACCAGCCCGACCTCGATTGCGCCGGCCTTCAGCGTCAGCGGCTCAGAAATTACGCCCATAGCCTGCCATCCATCCACCGTCGACGCCCAGCATCTGGCCCGTCGCATAGGTGTTCAGTGGATCGCAGAAGAACAGCACGGCCGCAACCGCTTCCTCGATATTGCCGGCGCGGTTGACCGGGACGTGGCTGAGCATCGCCTTGTCACCCGAAACCATGGTCTCGTCCTCGACCAAGCCGACGCCGACGGCATTGACCAGGATTTTGGGGCCGAACTCCATGGCCAGCGTGCGCATGCCGGCCAGGATCGAGGCGTTCTCCATGGAGAAGCGCGGATAGCGGCGCATCGGCATGCCGGCGGTCACCGAAAGCAGGAAGACGATGCGTCCGCCGCCGCGCTCGGTCATGGCCACCGCCGCCTTGCGCGCCGCCGCGTACAAGGTGCCGGGATTTTCGGCCGTGCTTCCCGGACGCAGAGGGCATGATACCAGAACGATGTCGGGGGAAAGGACGCTGGCGTGCCGCGCCCCTTCGAGGACGCGGCCGCCATTGGCGCGCAAGGCGGCGAGTGCCGCCTCGGCAACCGGATTGCTCGCGCCTTCCAGTTCTATTGTCGAGCCAGTGAGATCGATTTCCATGGCCCCGCTCACATCATGTATCCCGCCGTCCAGCCGCCATCGACGGCCAGCACCTGGCCGTTGACATAGCTGGCGGCCGGCGAGGCCAGGAACAGCACCGCCTCGGCGATCTCTTCCGGCTGGGCAGGCCGGGCGAGGGGCACATGGTCGAGGAATTCCTGCGTGCGCCCGGCGAACTTGCCGTCCTCGCCATAGAACAGCTTGGCGGTCAGCGCCGTCATCACCGACCCCGGCGCGATGGCGTTGGTGAGAATTCCCCTGGCGCCGAGTTCGATTGCCATCGACCGCGTCAGATGGATGATGCCGGCCTTGGCGGCGACGAACGGGCTTTGCAGCCGCATGGCGGCGAGCCCGACGACGGAGGCGATGTTGACGATGCGCCCGCCCTTGCCGGCGGCGAGCATCGGGGCCAGTGCTGCACGGCTCACGATGTAGAGGCCATCGAGGTCGATGCCGGTGATGCGGTCCCATTCGTCGGCCGGGAATTCGTCTAATGTGACGCGATGCGCCAGCGTGTTGACGCCGGCATTGTTGATGAGGATGTCGAGGCGACCATAGCGCCGCATGAGCGCGGCAATCGCGGCGTCCACCGATGCGGGATCGCGGATGTCGGTGGCGCAGGCCATCGCATCGCTCAACCCGGCCGCGACCTGGCTTGCGCCCTCGCCATTGATGTCGGCCACGACGATCGCCGCGCCATTGTCCGACAGGCGTTTGGCGATCGAATTGCCGATGGCGCCGGCGGCTCCCGTGACCAGCGCCACCTTGCCTCGCAAATCGCAGCGCATGTCCCGTCAGCCTCCCGCACAGGTTATGCTATTATAATAATCTGGCGGCAGGAACAAGCAGCTACACGGGTGCGCGAGACTTATTCCGCGGCCGCCCCGACCGCGCCCTTGCGGGCGGCATCGACCATCCGCCGGCGCGCCCGGAACACGCCCCATTGCTGGTCGACCAGCACGCCGATGAGGATGACGCCCCCCATCACCGCGAAGTTGAGCGAGGAGGGGATGCCGAGCAGGTTGACCAGGTTCTGCAATTCCTGCAACAGCACCGTGCCGAGGATGACGCCTATCAGCGAGCCCTCGCCGCCGCGCAGCGAGAAGCCGCCGAGCACCGCCGCCGCAATGGCGTAGAGCTCGTAGAACTGGCCATGGCTGGCCGGCGAGATGGAGCGCGTGTACATGGCGAAATAGATCGCCGACAGCGCGGTGAGCACGCCGCAGATGACGTAAGCCGCCATGACGACGCGCCCGGTGCGGATGCCCGAATATTTCGCCGCCTCCTCGTTCTTGCCGATGGCGTAGAGATAGCGCCCGAACACCGAGCGGTGCAGCACCACCCACATGACGATGGCGATGACGATCAGCGCGAAGAAGGAGTTCGGCACGCCCCAGGAGCGGCCGGCGGTCAGGAATTCGAGATCGGGAAAATTCTGGCCGAAGGCGAAGCCTGCCGTGCCGTCGGCGGTGTAGAAGCGCGCGACGCCGCGGTAGATCAACAGGCCGCACAGGGTCACGACGAAGGGCTGCAGCTTGAGCCGCGTGATCAGCCAGCCATGCGCCAGCCCGATGATGGCGCCGAGCGCCAGGATCAGCACGAAGGCGATCGGCCATCCCATGCCGCGCACGGCGATGAAGTCGATGAACAGCGTGCCCAGCAGCGCGACGACGGAGCCGACGGAGAGCTCGATGCCGCCGGTGATGATGACGAAGGCCTGGCCGATCGACAGGATACCGAAGAGACCGATGAGGTTCGAGGTGTTGGCGAGATTGATCGGCAACAGGAAGCGCGGATTGATGATGGCAACGATCGCTCCGACCACCAGGATCAGGATCAGCAGGCCGAGATCTTTCTTTGTCATCGCCGTCTCCGCTTAGCTAAGGCGCGTCGCGCGCTTCAGCTCTTTGTTTATGCATGCCGTTGCCGCAAAAACCGCGGGCAACTTTTGCGCGGGCATGCATTAGTTTGCCGGCTTGCCCACCGCGAGCAAAAGCACGTTTTCCTGGCTGAAATGGTCCTTGTCGAGGATGCCCGAGATCTGGCCCTCATGCATCACGGCGATGCGGTCGGAGACGCCGATCACCTCTTCCATGTCGCTGGAGATCATCAGCACGGCGACGCCGGCATCGGCCAGCGCCCGCATCAACCCGTAAATCTCCGCCTTGGCGCCGATGTCGATGCCGCGCGTCGGCTCGTCGAGGATCATCACCTTGGGGTTCATGGCCAGCCATTTGCCGAGCACGACCTTTTGCTGGTTGCCGCCCGACAGCGTGCCCGTGCGCGTCTGCACCGAAGGCGCCTTGATGCCGAGATTCTTCTTTTGCTTCTCGGCGGTAGCCGCTTCCGCGCTGTTCGAGACCAGCGTTCGCTTCGCATGTGCCGGCAAATTGGGGAGTGAAATGTTCTGCGCTATCGACAGGTCGAGCAGGATGCCGGTCAGCTTGCGGTCTTCCGGCACGAGGAAAATGCCTTGCGCGACGGCGTCCGCCGCGCTCGCCAGCGTCAGCGGCTTGCCGTTGAGCTCCAGCGTGCCGCCGAGGCTGGCTTCGATGCCGAAGAACACCCGTGCCAGTTCGGTGCGGCCCGAGCCGACGAGGCCGGCGAGGCCGAGGATTTCGCCGCGCCTGACGTCGAGATCGACCGGCCGGCTGGGATAGGTGGGGGTGCGGACCGCCTTGGCCGAGAACGCGACGGCACCGGGGGCACGCGCGGCCTCGGAGGCCTTCTCGCGTTCCTTCAGCATGCGTCCGATCATCAGCTTGACCATCTGGTCGTGGTTGATGTCGCGTTTGCCCAATGTTCCGGCCAGCATGCCGTCGCGCAGCACGACGACGCGGTCGGCGACGCGCTCGATCTCGTGCAGGCGGTGCGAGATGAAGATGACCGAGATGCCGTGGGCCTTCAGCGCCTTGATGACGTCGAGCAGCTTGTCGGTCTCGGCGAGCGGCAGGCTCGATGTTGGCTCGTCGAGGATGACCAGCCTTGCCTTGATCGACAGCGCCTTGGCGATCTCGACCATCTGCTGCTGCGCCAGCGAGAGATCCGCGACCTGTGTGTCGGCGGAAAAATTGGCGCCGACGCGCTTCAGCAGCGGCGCCACCATTTCGCGCAGTTTCGCGCGGTCGACCAGCCTCAGCGGCCCGGCGCGCAGCGGCTCGCGGCCGAAGAAGATGTTGGCGGCGACATCGAGATTTTCGAACAGATTGAGTTCCTGGTGAACGAAGGCGATGCCGGACCCCAGGCTGCCCTCCACGCTCAGGCCGTTATGGGCGGTGCCGTCGACCGTGATGGTGCCGGTATCCGGCGTGGTGACGCCACCGAGGATTTTCATCAGCGTCGATTTGCCCGCGCCGTTCTCGCCGACCAGGCCGATGACCTCGCCCGGCCTGACCTCCATCGAAAACCCGTCGAGCGCCACGACGCCCGGATAGGTCTTGCGCACGTTCTCCAAGCTGAGGAACGGGGTGGTCGCCGTGATGGATGTGTCGGAATAATTCATCATGCCTGACAGCGTTTGGCGGGCTCACAGACTGACTGGCCTGATCGAACCCGTCAATAAAAAGCGAAACGTCGCGCCGCCCCTCACCCTTACCCTCTCCCCGTATAGAGACGGGGAGAGGGGGTCGCCAGCGTCGCGGCCATCTCCCTTCTCCCCGTCACTATACGGGGAGAAGGTGCCGGCAGGCGGGCGAGGGGCAGCGCCAACGCCGATCAGTTACCTGCCATCGCCTTGAGATTGGCGGCATAGGCGTCGACGTCATCCTTGCCGATGATCTTGGTCGGGATGATGATCAAATTGCCGGCCGGGATGCCCGACTTGTCGCCCTTGAGATAGGCGGCCATCAGCTTCATGCCCTGATAGGCCCATTCGAAGGGCTGCTGCACGACGGTGGCGGCAACTGTGCCTTCCTTGACGCCGCCCAGCGTGATCGGATCGTCATCGAAGCCGACGACGGTGATCGAGCCGAGCTTGCCGGCGTCGCGCAGCGCTTCATAGATGCGCGGCGTGTTGTAGGAGTAGAAGCCGACCATGCAGGTGACGTCGGGGCTGGCGACCAGCGCGTCCTCGACATTCTTCTTGGCGCGCGCCTGGTCGATGTCGTCGCCGCGCACGTCGACGAGCTCGATCTTGGTGCCGGCGAGACCGTCCTTCATGCCCTGGATGCGCTCCTTGGCATTGTCGGCGCCGAGCAGGCCGACGAAGCCGAGGCACTTGCCGCCGTTCGGCATCGCCTTCTTGGCGATTTCGGCCGCCTGCTTGCCGGCGTCGACATTGGACGAGCCGATATAGGCGACACGCTTGGTCTGCGGAGCATCGGAGTCCGTGGTGAACAGCGCCGTTTGCGAGGCGATCTTGTTCAAGCCATCGGTCGAGGTCTTGGGATCGACGGCCGAGACCATGATGCCCTTGACGCCGGCGGTCACCAGATCGTCCATCAGCCGCTGCTGGATGGCGACCGAGGATTGTTCGGGATATTTGAGTTCGAGCGTGTAGTCGGGCAGTTCGCCCTGCGCCTTCTTGACGCCGGCTTCGGCCGCTTTCCAGAAGTCGGAAGCGCCGTTGACGACGAAGGCCAGCGTCGGCTTGTCGTCGGCGCGCGCGATGGCCGTCGCCGTCAGGCCGACAGCCAGGGCCGCGGCGGCCATGGATGCATTGCGTATCAAGGATTTCATGTTCAACCTCCCGTTTTGGTCAGTCGTAGGACTGGCCGGACTTGCTCACTAGAATTGTCTTGCTCACCTGAATTGCCGTCTGCGGCGTGGACGCCCTCCTCCTCAAGGGGTTCCCGGCACTGAAAAGAATGGCGTCGTTCCCAGCCACGGCCACGGACTTTAGACAACCATTCTTCATTCGTAAATAGTCCGATTTGTCTGACATATCACATATCTGAGACATGGTTTGCGGAAGCAGTATCCGCTCGCCGTCGAGCCATTCACAGACACTTCCACCGCAGCCGGACCGATCGGCCGGATGCGATGGATTGACGGTACAGCGCATCCTTGTATTAGTAAATACTATTAGCAAAGGACGGATCTGGTGGCGCTGGGGTGTCATAGCCGAACGGATTTGACGATGCAGCGATGCTTGCCCGCGCGCAGCCGGAGCCTTGAAGTCTGGGCATTTTTGCGAGGCGTGGGCCTGCACGACGGGATGGGCCGCATATGCTAATAATTATTAGTTTGCCCGACGCGCCCACGGACTGGCAGCGTCACTCCATCTTGTCGGCCCGCCGGGCCGCCGTTAGACAGGCTGGGAATTGGGGAACATCTACGGCATGAGCGAGACGACGGATCCGGACATCGCAACCGCGAAGCGCCGCAAGGCGCCGGCAAAGCCCAAGGGCCGCGTCACCATGACCGACATCGCGCGCGCCGCCGGTTGCTCGCAGGCCACGGTTTCCTTCGTGCTCAACAATTCGCCCGGCATTCGCCTGTCGCAGCAGACCCGCGAGCGGGTGATCGAGGCGGCGCGGGCGCTCGGCTACAGCGCCCCCGCCTTCTCGGCGCTGAAGCAGCCGGTTGCGGCTTTCGAGGGCGCCGCCTTCGACGGACTCGACGGCGTGATCGGCTTCGCTGTCGACCAGCTCGCCACCAGCCCGGAGGCCGTGGTTGCTATCGAGGGCGCGCGCCAGGCGTCGTGGAATGCCGGCAACGTGCTGCTGGTGGCGCAGACCATGGGCGACGCCGTGATGGAGCCGCGCGCCATTTCAGCGCTGACCAGGCGGGGCATTTCGGCGCTGATCTACATGACCATCTTCACCCGCGAGATCACGGCGCCCGACTTCCTCTACGGCCTCGACATCCCGGTCATCCTGCTCAACTGCTACACGACGGACTATGCCTTCCCCGCCGTGGTGCCCTCCGAGATCGCCGGCGGCCAGAGCTCGACCCGCCATCTGATCAGTCACGGCCACCGCCGCATCGCCACCATCACGGGCGAACCCTGGATGCAGGCGGCGCAGGACCGGCTGAAAGGTTACCGCCGGGCGCTCGCCACCGCCGACATCCCGTTCGACGGCGAATTGGTGGTGGAGGGCGACTGGTCGGCCAGCGCCGGCTACGCCGCGACTGTGAAGCTGCTGGCCCTGAAGGACCGCCCGACCGCCATCTTCTGCCAGAACGACCGCACCGCGATCGGCTGCTACGAAGCGCTGAAGGAAGCCGGCCTGCACATCCCGCAAGATATCTCCGTCGTCGGCTACGACGACGAGGAAATCGCCCGCCATCTCTTCCCGCCGCTGACCACCTCGATCCTGCCGCATATGGCCATGGGCCAATGGGCGATCGAGCAGCTGGAAGCGCCGGCGGTGGCGGGACGGGGGCGCTATCCCATCACCAAGCTGGAGTGTCCACTGGTGGAACGGGAGAGCGTGGCGACGTTCAGGGGCTTCGCATAAACCGCCGGTCCCTTGTCCCGTCCCGGATGCAGGCATTCACCGTGCTCCCCGCGTCTTGGCTTCATCTCGATAGGGGTCTAGCCTGCGCCTGCAGCCGGGGGAGGCGCCTATGACATCGAGTTTCACCGTTCATGACGCGTCCGGCTACGAGCAACTCATGGGCCGCTGGAGCCGAAAGCTCGCGCCCAAGTTCATCGGCTTCGCCGGACTTGCCCCTGGCGAAAAGATACTCGACGTTGGCTGCGGCACCGGCAGCCTGACGTTCGAGCTGGCGAAATCCGCCGAACTCGCGTCGATCGAGGCAATCGACTTTTCGCCTGTTTTCGTCGAGGCGGCAAAGCGGCGCAACGCCGATCCGCGCATCGCAATCCAGCAGGCGGACGCCACCGCCTTGCCGTTCGCGGACAATGCGTTCGACCGTGCGCTGGCCCTGCTGGTGCTTCATTTCGTGCCGGAAGCCGGCAAGGCGGTTGCCGAAATGCGCCGTGTTACGCGGCCGGGCGGCGTGGTCGCGGCCGTGGTGTGGGACCATCTCGGCGGCATGGCGGGCATGCGCATGATGATCGACACTGTGGCGGCGCTCAGTGAGAGCGGACGCCAGCTGCGCGGCCGCTATTGCTTCCAGCCGATGATGCAGCCCGGCGAAATGAAGCGGAGTTTCGTGGAACAGGGGCTGGCCGACGTGACCGAAACCGAGCTGATGATCCGCATGGATTACCAGGACTTCGCCGATTTTTGGGCGCCGATATCAGCCGGCGAGGGCCCGCTCGGCAAATACATGAGCACGCTGGAGGCAGCCGAGCGCGAGCGCACCGAGGCTGCCGTCCGCGATGCCTATCAGGCCGGACGACCCGACGGGCCGAGGTCGTTCGCCAATGTGGCCTGGGCGTGCAGGGGCGTGGTGCCCTGACCGCAGGCGGCGAAGCGCCTTTAAAAGCTGCTGTCAGGCCTGCCGTGCAACCAGATCGACATAGCGTTGCAGGTAGAGCGGCCAGCCCTGATCGCCGGCGACGGCATCGCGGACGCCTTCCCAGCCCTGGCCATGGCGCTCCAGGTTCCTGTGCTCGATCTCGACGCGGGTACGCTCAGCCGTTTCGGCGGTGAACCGCACCTCCCATTCGCTGGTTCTGGCCGGATCGGTCTCGATGCGCCATTGCGGGCTGATGTCCCAGCTCAGGAGCACGCGGTTGGGCGGCTCATAGGCCAGCACGCGCGCCCAGCGGCACTCGCTGCCGTCGACGCCGCGATCATAGACGTGGCCACCGACCCGAGGCTCGAACACCGTCTCGGCGACCTCGGCTGCAAGCAGATTGTGCTCTGGCGGTTTGAAACTGCCGAATTCCTCGGTGAAAACCTTGAAGGCGCGTTCGATCGGCGCCTCGACCACGACGGACTGTTTCACGGAGGCGATGGGGACCTGGGTGTTCATGGTGACTCCTCTGGTGGGGTCTCGACAGCCAGCTTGTAGGCCGCGAGAGTCTTGCTCCAGAACCGGTCGAGCCAGGCGCGCATCTGGCCAAGCCCGTGCGGATCGATGTGGTAGACGTTGCTGGCGCCCTTCGGCTCCGCGCGCACCAGCCGCGAATCCCTGAGCACCTTCAGGTGTTGTGACACCGCGGACTGCGACACGCTGACCTGCCGCGTGACCTCCGCCACGGAGCGCGGCCGCTCCGCGATCAGCTCGAAAATCTGCCTTCGGGTCGGATCGCCCAAGGCGGCAAGCTGTGGACTATCAACAGTCATGACTTATGATTAGTGCAGACTGATGATTGAGTCAAGCGGGCGCACCTAGTAGGCCCTGTTTGGCAGTGCGGGAATTTCTCCCGAAAGAGAGATCGCATTCGTTTGGATGGAAGGAATTACGTCAGGTCGAGATCCACCCGGCCGCGAGATCTATCCCTTGCGTTCTTCAAGGCTGTTGCCGCCGTCGACGACGAGCAAGGCGCCGTTGATATAGCTGGCGCTCTCGGAGGCCAGGAACACGACTGCCGCCGCGACCTCGTCCGGCCGGCCGGCGCGGCCCGGCGGCGCATGCAGGGCCGCTATCCGCTCCGGCTCGCTCGAGGCGCCTGTCTCGATCCAGCCCGGCGCCACGGCATTGGCGGTGACGCCGTGGCGCGCCACTTCCAGCGCCAATGTCCGGGTCAGGCCGACCATCCCGGCCTTAGCCGCGGAATAGGCGGCGGTGCCCTGGTAAGAGACCAGCGGCCCGGTCACCGATGCGACATTGACGATGCGCCCATACCCCGCTTCGACCATCGCCGGCAGAAACGCCCTGGTGACGAGAAACGCCGTCTTCAGGCTGGTGTCTATGCCCTGGTCCCACTCGGCCTCGCTCATCGTCAGGAACGTCTTGTCGACGGACGGCGTCGCCAGCGATCCCATGCCGGCATTGTTGACCAGGATATCGACAGTACCGACCTCTGCCCGCAGCCGCTCCACCTCCGCGGCGATGGTGAGATCGGCGATAGCGGCTTTGGCATCGATGCCCTCGCCGCGAAGCCCGCCGGCGCGCTCAAGCACCCGCGCGCTGGCGCCGGTCAGGAAAACGGCATGCCCGGCCTGGCCAAACTGGCGCGCAATGGCGAAGCCGATGCCGTCGACAGCGCCGGCGCCGGTGATCAGGACACGCCTGGTTTTGGGGGTGGTTGCGGCCAAGTCAGGCTCCAAAACCCGTTCGGGCCAAACGTGTCACCTATGTCTCCGGTACAAACCGTAACCTGTGTGTCGGGAACGGACCCTATGGAACTGGCATCCCACGGTGGAGGAAAGCGACAACTAAGTCCACACCACACCCCAGCAATAACGGCCTCAATCACCCAGCTACGGCTTGCGGCGCGATGTGCTGCGAGGGGACGCTATGATAGGCCTGCTGCGATTGAGAGGCAAAAGCGCCTGCCGGCGCGAAGATTGGCTCCTGCCGAACGGACTCCCGGAGAGGCTGGGACGGTGGTGAGCGGTCGGCGCGAGCGAACCGGCCGACGAGCTCTTGCATCGGACCCTGGGGCCGCCCTTACGGCGAGGGTCCGGAACGGGAGGTCGGTATGGCAGCGAAAAGGAGCGATGGTTCGGTCCCAGGGAGATAGCGCGGCGTCACCACCAAGGCGCGCTGCCGAGCAAGCCTTAGTCGGCGATTTCGAATGGAAAGACCTTCTTCCAATCCTGCTTCATGTCGACGACAATCCAGCCCCGCTTGGTCGCCTGGTCCCAGGCCTTGTCAAGCTTGCCGACCGGCGAATTTCGGTCATAGGCGTATTCGCGCTTGGCGTCGGTGTGATGCACGATCCCCATGAATCGCGCTCCATTGCCGGAGGCGGTCCATTCCAACATCTGCTGGTCACCATCCGAATTGCCGAAGGCAAGGATCGGCTTGCGCCCAATGAACCTGTGGATACCGACAGGCTTGCCCGGACCATCGTCGATGAAATCGACTTTCGCATCCTTGACCAATGCCGGCGTTCCATCCGGCTGAACCGTGAATTTCGTAATCCCTGACGAGCCGACAATCCTTTCGGGCGGAATGCCGTAGACCTGCTCCACCCAGGGGCGCATGAAATCAATTCCACCGCCCGAAACGATGAACATCTTGAGCTCGTTTTGCCGCAGATACTCCAGCAACTCCAGCATCGGCTGGTAGACAAGTTCGACATAGGCGCGATTAAAGCGTGGGTGCCGGGCGTTTTTTGTCTATTCGACGACCGCCTTTGTGAACTCCTCCGTGGTCATTCCGGCGTGCGTCGCCGCCATGATCTCGAAAATCCCCTTCTCGCCCGAAGCGAGCCAGGCCTTCTGGTCGTTGGAAATCACCGATTTGGCGCCATCGATCAACTGCCTGATGGCGCGCCGCGCCGGGTGATGATGAGAACTACGTCTACGCTATAGCCCTCCTTTAGGCAGTTTCGCACCGAGGATTTCAGCAGACCGCCGATTGCCCCGTTGCACAAAGCGGCTGACGAAGGAGGACTCCATGCAATCGGGCAACGTTTGAAGGTCTGAATGGGGCCGACTCCAGAAAGGCCGGTTCCGGCCAGACGACCTGAATAAGCCGACATTCGGCTCACGGTCCCATGTCTGCCATTCAACAACCTATTGCCTGTCGCCAAATGGGCCATCGGAACTCGAGCAAGTGGCGACCTGAACCCGAGTGTCATTGACCGAACCGATTGGTCGGCAGCCCACCTACCCGCACCGCGACCGCAATGTCGCAGAGCGCGCATAGACGACAACTGGAAAAGTGCCAAGAGTGTTGGACAGGGCGTGGAAGACCGCTCCTCCCAACGCTTGGCAGCAGGGCTTGTTAGAGCTGTGCCTTATCAACGAGGCATCTTAGAAGGCCGAGCGTCTCTGATGCGCAGACGCTCGGCTATCTAGCGTTATTTCAGTCGGGAGAGGCTACCAGTTGTCGGCAGGTCGAGAATTTGCGAGATCACCATAATATACAGACGGAAGTGCCTTCGCGAGGAACGAGAACTCCGAATGGCAATGGCGCATCAGCCCCAGTCCGATCTCGTCCGGGACAGCGTGGCCGCCCTTGTCGCTATCGAGACCAAGAACGAATCTGCTTCGCAGAACGAGGCCATCGGGCGTGTCCCGTGTGACGTGCATCATCCGGCCGCTTGTTGGAATTCCATGCTCGTCAACCTCAACATCATCGCCAAAGCCAATTCCGGCGTAGAAAAGTGCGGATACGCCGCCCACCTTCTTTGCGGCATCGATGTCCGTGGCACTGAAGTATGCGGCTGGGCTTAGGAATTTGATGGTTGCTTTGACCGGAGGAACCTCTCCTAGCGACTCCGTCGCCCTTATCGTCGCGCCGATGTAGTTCTCACCTTTTTTCCAAAGCTCGTCCCAACCGAAATGGCGCTTGTGATCAATTGGGTGCCACCAGCGAAGGTGTTCGTCGGTTTCAAAATACTTGAACCACCATTCCAGCATCGCTCCATTGCACCCTGGCATTATCGTTCTGCAGGCGACCGTGAGGGTGCCGGAGGCGAAGCGCTCGATACCCATTTCGAGTCTAATTGGGTCGGCGTGCAGCAGTGCGACAGGGATTGCTGCGTCCAATTCATGTTGCATTTCCATCTCCCATATTTAGGAAACGTTCTTCGTTTCCTAAATATGATCGGTATACCGTTCGTACAACGTTGGTCAAGGAGATCAAGTTTGGAAAAGCGAGCGAGAGGGCGTCCGGCCCGTAATCGGCTTGAGGTGGAACGCAAAATTCTCCAAGCCTCAACACAGCTTCTGTTTGACCAGGGATTTGCCAAGTTCAGCATAGATGCGGTGTCGCGTAGCGCAGGAGTTGCCAAAAAGACTGTTTACGCTATGGCGGCCAATCGTGAGGAACTGGTCGGGAAAATCGTAGCGTCCTGGACTGAGCAACTCCAAACCAGTGGAGATCACCGGCCGGGCGAGCCGCGTCCTGATCCGGGGAGCTTGCGGGAGCTATTGAGCAGGATTTTTCGGATCGCCCTATCCAAGGAAGCTGTAGCCCTTTTCCGTCTCATCTGCGCTGACACGGAGGGCCGAGAACGGCTCGCAGAAATCTATAATCGAAACGGAGTCGAGCGGGGAGTGCTGGCCGTGGCGAACTGGCTGCGCGAGTACCAAGCCGATGTCCAATCATTTGATGGCATCCGATCTGCCCGGATGATCCTTGCCGCTCTTGTTGCTGAACCCTTGCGCAGGGCCGCTATCGGCCTTGAAACACCATGGAACGATAGCGATGAGGAAGTCACCGCACGGGTTGGAGAATGCGTGGAGTTCTACGCACGTATATTGTTCAAAGAGTTGGGCACGGCACCATAGCGGCCATCGTGGCGCGTCTGGTGATAAAGTTTCGTCTCTGATCGACTGGGATGAGCCGCATATCGACGTGCACGACCTTGACCCCGTCTTGCCCCATCGGTGTCGTGATAAGCGAGGAATTCGGGCGCGGCCGCGCACCAGCGGCAACGCGGGCGTCCGTCCGGCCCGAGGATCGTCGCGCTCATCACTCAGCCTTTCAGAAAGGCGAGGCGTTCGTCGGTACGGCCCGGTGTGATGGGGAGGATTTCAGCGCTGACAATCCCCTCGGCGACGAAGGGGTCATCCTGCACACGAGCCTCGATCTCTTCAGGAGACGCATTGTGCGCGAGGATCGCACCGCCTGCGCTCGGCTGAAGGCTGCCGGTCAGCAGGAAAACGCCATCGTCGAAGCCGCGTTTGATCCAGGCGTTGTGCCCATCCATGAATAGGGGCGCTTTGGTCTTGTCAGCAAAGCGAAGGGTGACGACGAACATGGTCTCTCCATCAGGCCGAGAAACGCCTTGTCCCGCTGCCAATAGAAGACGATCCCGCCAGCGTTCACGGGCCCCTGGTCATCCATGCCGCGCAGTTGCGAGACCGCCCCTTGGGCCGTGCAGGCACCTGGCTTCTCGACAATCTCAAGGCGCGGTTCAATGCGATCGCGGTGCGCCCCGGTTAGAACCTATGGGCAGCGGTCCGGCTGACTTCTCGGCCGTGTGGGAAAGAGATTAGTGAGCCCAGCTGAACGCGAACCGTCGATTCGGATTAGCAGCTTAAGGCGTGGCGCGATCCGGGGGATTTGAACCCTCGATCTCAACCTTGGCAAAAAAGAGAAATGGCGCACCCGACAGGATTCGAACCTGTGACCTCTGCCTTCGGAGGGCAGCTAGGCAGTGGTTGCGACCAAGTATTGAGCTGCTTGCATCCCGGAAATAACTCATTCGCTACAACCGGTTGACGGAAGCAGAGGTACCCCGACCCATATAACTCGTCAAGGTCGGAAGCTCCGAATTTTGTGACAGATGTGACTTAGTTGTGACGGCCGACAATCCACAAGGGATGGCATGGGGGGCAACCGACTTTGCGTGATTATTGATACCCTCGCGAAAAAATCTGTCGTTTTCGTAGGGAGGGCGCGGCAAGCTTGTCGTCTTCCAGCTCACTGGTTAAGGGTACTGCGCGGGCTGGCTTCTCGGCCAAATGGGGGGAATACGTGCAGATGACGCCACAGGCCTTCATTGCCAAATGGCAGAACTCCCAACTGAAAGAGAGGGCAGCAGCACAAGAACACTTCCTTGACCTATGCCGCATGTTGGGTGAGCCAACCCCTGCCGACGTCGATCCTACAGGCAAAGACTACGGATTTGAGGTTGGCGCATCAAAGTCAACGGGTGGAAACGGGTTCGCGGATGTCTTCAAACGCGGTCACTTCGGATGGGAGTACAAGGGGACCGCAGCGAACCTTGAGACGGCCTACGCTCAACTTCAGCGCTACGCGGTGGCCCTCGACAATCCTCCGCTGTTGATCGTCTCTGACATCGGCACAACCATTCGTATTCATACGAATTGGACAAACTCAGTTTCCAAAACCTACGACATACCAATTGCTGATCTCAATGATCCGGAGAAACGTGGCTGGCTTAAGTCGGCCCTATCCGATCCTGAGGTACTACGCCCGCAGAAGACCCGTCAGGAGCTTACTGAAGAGGTTGCAGGTGCTTTCGCGGACCTCGCACGCTCTCTTCGCAACCGTGGACACGCTCCGGACCGAGTGGCTCACTTTATCAACCGGCTAGTCTTCTGCATGTTCGCGGAGGACGTGAAGCTTCTTCCTAACATGATGTTCACCCATATGCTTGAGCGGGCAATGGAGGACCCCAACGAGTTCGCGAGCTTCGCCCGCGATCTGTTTGTTGCCATGAAGTCAGGCGGCCGCATCGGCTTTGAGAAAGTAGCTTGGTTCAATGGTGGATTGTTCGATGACGACCTTGTGTTCGAGCTAACCAAAGATGAAATCAAGCTGGTGCATCGCGCCGCGACCCAGTACTGGGGCGACGTCGATCCGTCCATTCTTGGTACTCTGTTCGAACGCGGGCTCGACCCCGACAAACGCAGTCAGCTCGGTGCACACTACACCGACCGCGAAAAAATTATGATGATCATCAACCCGGTGATCGTAGAGCCGTTGACTGGCGAGTGGGAGCGAACCAAAAACGAGATCGCCTCTTTGATGGCGAAAGCTGCAAACTCGAATGGGTCAGCCTCCACCCGCGCCCGCAATCAGGCGCAGGGCCTGTTGGAAACGCATCTGAAGCGGCTAAAGGACTTCAGGGTACTCGACCCTGCTTGCGGCTCAGGAAACTTCCTATACCTCGCTCTACGCGCCTTGAAAGACCTTGAGCACAAAACTCAGGTAGAGGCTGAAGCGTTGGGGTTACCGCGCGGTTTTCCGCAGATCGGACCAGAGGTGGTGAAGGGCATTGAGATCAATGCCTATGCTGCCGAACTCGCACGCGTGTCCGTATGGATTGGTGAGATACAGTGGATGCTAAGGAACGGCTTCGCTGCAAGCCAGAATCCTGTCCTGAAACCGCTGGACAACATCGAATGCCGCGATGCCCTTATGACACGTAGGAGCGACCCTGCAAACGGTGAGGAAAGATGGGTGGAAGCGGACTGGCCGAGAGTTGACGTTATCGTTGGAAATCCACCGTTCTTGGGATCGAAATTCTTCCGCAAGGGTCGTCCCCAAAAGAAGGGCGCACCACGTAGCGGACTTGGGGACGGATACACAGACACACTGTACCGTGTGTTCAAAGGAAAGGTCAGGGGCTCCGCCGATTTGGTGACATACTGGTTCTACAAGGCTGGCCAAGCGGCTGCGAAAGGCGATGCGCAAGCATTCGGTTTGATAGCTACCAAATCCATCACGAAGGGCGCGAGTAACCAAGTTCTGCGTGCCGCATTGAAAACTAGCCATTTTCGTATCTTCAGCGGGGCAACAAATGAGCCTTGGGTAGTGGACGGTGCCCAGGTTCGTGTTTCCGTAGTATGTGCCAGCCGCTCACCAACAGGGTTTGTGTTGAATGGCTGCGAGGTTTCGGCAATCAATCCTGATCTGACAGACGGAACTGCATTAGCAGACGCCCACAAGCTGAGGGAGTTAGCTGGGCTCGCCTTCCAAGGTGTTAAACTCAATGGTCCGTTCGCATTGGACGGAGCCACCGCACGGAACATGCTACTTGAGCCTCAGAACGCAAACGGCCGGTACAACCTAGAGGTAGTGCGCCCATTCCTTCAAAATGACGATGTTACAGCGAGACCAGAAGATGAGTGGGTCATCGATTTCACTGAGCATTCCGCTGAAGCTGACGCGTCTCTGTATCAGGTCCCGTTCGAGTGGGTCACCGCTCGCGTCAAGGAGCATCGAGCAAAGCAGGACATAAGTGCGGCGACTGAGACCGCGAGACTTGCACGGTATTGGGTGATGCAACGTCCCCGGCCCGAGCTGCGGGCCAAGCTTCATGGCATGGAGCGGTGCATCATCGTCCCAGAGACTTCCGAACACCTACTGTTCGTATTCCGCGGTACGCGCGCGGTCTTTAGCGGTAGTTTGTTTGTCATCGCACGTGATGATGATACGACCTTTGGCATTCTCTCTTCCCGAGCGCATTGGCTTTGGTCGCGCGCACAAGGCAACCGCATGGGGAAAGGCAATCAGAGCAGATATAACGCCACACGCACTTTTCAGACCTTCCCGTTTCCTCAAGGTCTGACTCCCAACATTTGCTCGGACGACTACAAGCATGACGCTCGATCAGTTGCGATTGCAGACGCTGCCTTTCGCCTGAACCAGTTACGCGAGAATTGGCTTAATCCGGCCGACCTCGTAAGGCGCGAGCCGGAGGTAGTTCCGGGCTTTCCTGATCGTCTCTTGCCGATTAGCGAGGAAGCCGCAGGGAAGCTCAGAACGCGCACTCTAACCAGTCTCTACAACGATCGCCCCTCGTGGCTTCAAAATGCACACAAGGCGCTGGATGACGCCGTGGCGACTGCATATGGATGGCCAACCCATCTGTCTGATGATGAAGTGCTCACGAGGTTATTTTTGCTAAACCAAGAGCGTGCCAATCACGCTTAGCCGTGGCGGAAATCAGGGAAGCGCAAATGGCAAATCCTACAGTCGCATACCGGTTGACGCTTTGCCTATATCTGCTCAGCACGGGAGCATTTGCCGCTGAGCATTGCCAAGGGCAAGCCCCTTTGACTCATGACTTAGGAGTAGAGAACTTCCTGACCACCAGCCGCGTGTACAGGGGCAACGGCGTTGAAATCTATGAGACATGCGTTGAAAACCGGGGCGCGGGCGATCTCTGGGTAAACTGGCTTGTACCCGGCCCCACAACTTGGCTGCCACCCGGCACTGCGGTTGCGCAACCGCGCCCGTTCATTGAGCGCAACACTATCGACGCCAGTGGCTGCCTTGAATACGGGAATATTGGGGCAACCATTAGAGAGCGATTTATCGGCCACGCGTCCGACGCTGACGCCCTAAAAAAAGAAGAGGCAGCAGGCTGTGCAGCTGCCATATCCGCTTCCTCTCACGTTGCAGGTCAAACAGCTCCCCAAGAAATTGCCGCTCCAATACGGTTGTTTGTACCCTCTGACAAACACAACCCATCAAGTACGATGCTGGAATTCACGGCATTGGCCACGGCCAGTTCGAGCGGTGCCGCGCAACCATACAAGCTTGGAATAGCCTACTCGCTCAGCCCTCTGGAAGGACGTAGCGCCGGCAACCCCAACACGATGACGATTCGACTATCCCCGGGCTACTTAACGGGTTGGTTGATGGACAAAACAGAGAGTACAGACATCTTCAAAGGTGTCACCCTTGGTTACAAAAACGAGATCGGTCTTCAGCTTCTCCTCAACGAAAAACCCCAGTTGCGATCTGCAAGATACGAGATTCTAGATCAGAACAACGAACTAGTGGGCGCGTTCATGGCACCAACCTGGGGGCCTCCATGAAGATTGATTGGGTGAATGCATTAACGACGGCGGGTCCCGGCGGAGTAGTAGCCTGTGTTTCCAAGTGGACCGACTTACTGACCGACATCGGACTCGCACACCCTCAATGGAAAGCTCAGGCGGATAACTTAGGTTTCGTGCTTGCTGTGATTTTGGTTCTGATCACAGCCTTAGTCCTGACCCTGCATGGGGCACGCTATCTAACCCGGTTTGCCGTGACCCTTGTCGGCGTATTCTTGATCGCTCTCGTGCTCGGGTTCGTATTACGACAGTACGCTCATATCGCCGCTACCCAGGCTAGCGCAGATATGTACAAGTCGTCTTGGTATTGGGCTTATGTGGCCGTAGTCGCCACCTTCGCTCCCGCAGCCGGTACACTCAGCACCGCAATTCGCTATGCAGTGGCCAGACCTTGATTGAGCCTCATACACGGTTCCATGGTGCTCGGTGGGCAAACCGAAGCGCGGTCTCGATTGCTTTGTACTCGTCAGTTTGATGGAACCAGAGTGACAGCACTTCCTCCCTGAGGGCCGACTGGAAGATCAGGTTGTTCATGCGGACGTTCGTCTCTTGACCACCCTGGTAGCAGTTCTTCGGAGAGATGCTTCCATATCCCGTGTTGTAGCGTCGCGACAGGTTGTTCGTCTCTCCGATGTATCTAATCTCATCACCTACGGTCAGCGCATAGACGGCCCGGATTGGTATATGTAGTGGGGATTTTGAACTTACAGAACGGGCCAGCGCCGTACCTGTTCAATGGATAGATGTGGCGCTTTTCATACCTGTCCTGAGGTAACAGCGTCAGAACGTCTCCGTCTGATGATCGCATCGCTTCGATGTTACAAACATGCACGAACGTGTAGCCACTAATTACCATTTCCTCTGACCCAATGGCTCGACTGCGCGAACCTGAGAGCTATCCAGTAGTCGGGCCGCTTCAGTTCTGGCAGATGCAGGTCATTTGTGGAGTAGCCAAAAGAGAACAACCAACCCAGCGATAGTTATCAAAGCTAGTTTTCCGCCCCCGCCACTGTTGACTGAGGGCGTACGGTAGCCAGGGGCTTCTAGCCGTACACCGGATACGCTCTTGTCGATGAGAAGTTCAAGCTCGTGCTTGCCGACTTTTACGACCTGAGCAAGCCGAGAAGTACGACCTCCATGCTGCCCCTTAATATGTTCTAGGAGAACCGGCATTTGGATGCGAGCTGCCTCAACCACCATAGCACGTTCCGTTGATCTGAGGTGGTTGAGCAGTTCCTGCTTCACGCCAACATCGCCGGCCGCAAGCCAATTGAATCTGCGCTCGATCTGCTCGGGTATGCGATACTGCGTTACAACCTCGTCTATGTGCCGCCGTGCAAGTTCGACTACCTGCTCAAGGTCCGCGTCGAGCCCTACTCGCATGATACGTTTTGAGCTTGGTCCGAAGTGATGCCAGAGGCCTTCAGTGAGCTTGTACTTCTCTGTAAGAGGCATTCTCGGCGGTAGAAGATTGAACAGTCGCTCAGCGACGGTCCCGCTCATCTTTGTCTGCCCGGTCCGCCATTTGTGCATAGTATCTGAGGCATACTCTTGCGCCTGATACCCGTACCGGCGTCCGTACTCGCCCAAAATGGTGGCCAGCTCTGAGTTTGGAAGTGAAAAGAAATATCGCTTTACGTCCTCGTCAGTCCCGCCCAACTCGTGGCTTAAGCGTCTCGCATCTTCAATATGCTGAAGCGCTCTTTCGCGCCCATAGTCCCGACCATAGGTACGCTTTGCGTAACGGCGATCGTATCTCGGCATCATTGACCCATCAGGCTACGCGCAATGCGGCTCAACCAAGACTTTGGGGTGCCGACTCCATAAAGAAGCTGCAACTCGTACTCTTCACCCTTTATCTCTCGGGAGAGCGACATCTGGCTGCCTTGCGCAGCAAGGTTTGATCCTCGCTCGGTCACTATGCGAAGGACAGCCCGTACCTGCCCCATCATTTCCGCGACTGTCGAATCTGGGAGACCTGCCCTAGTGCCATCTTTATGCAGGGCAGCTAACTTGCCCTCAATGTCCACATTGTCAGATAGCTCCAGAGTTGCTCTGTACACGTCAGCGACCACCCAAGGCGATCGCTATCACGATCAAAGCGACTATCCCCGCGATGACATAGTAAGGGGTCCAATCTCGCTCTCCTGTCTGAGAACGTGAAAGCTTCCCGGCCGTGGCAGCGTCGGTGTTGCCCATAATCACTTCGGTACGACCAAACTGGCTGTTCTGGACGTGGGTGAGCGTTACTGAGTTGCCATCCTGCGCGACCTGTTTCGTCGTCTCTCCTAGGGTGCCAAGCGTACTGCGAAGGACCGAGACCTCGATGCCCAATTCCTGCGCTCGCTTGCTGACGTCCAGCGCGCCCTTGGCATAGTCGGTTAGTAGCGCCCTACGCTGGTCTTCTGGCATCCACGAAAGATCGATCTGAGTACTCTGACCTAGCGGAATGGTGGTTGGAACTTGCCCCAACGGTTCCGTATTCGTCGTAAGGCTCTTCGATTCGTTCTTGTCTGCCATCACACACCCCTACCTTTCGAGAATTGCAGCCTATAGAACCCCACGTTCGGTCCGTCTCAATTCTTCTTACCCGCTCGACGGTACTCCGCAGGATTCTCGAATGAGCCGGCCCATAGGCCGACGCCCATAGTTCGTGCCGCGTCTTCAAGCGGTACGTACTCAAGAGAATATTTTCTGTATGCTATAGCCCACCCCCTACGAACCATTTCAGCGCTGACGTCAGTCTGCGCGACAGTACACTTCGCTATGGTTCGCCTATATCTATCCGTGTCTAGTTTGACACATACTACCGTCTTGTCAGCAAGAATCTCGTCAAGTGCAAACGCGGCCTTCTGTCCGCAACGGTAGGACGTTCCATTTGCATCGCACTTTTGCGAAGCCTCAGGCGCGTCGATACCATTCAGGCGGATACGAATGCCGTGAATTTCCAGCGTATCGCCATCAACTACGGAAGCCTGGCCTGTGATAGAATTTTCCGTTGCGACGCTCTGCGGACCACCGCCCGGCACGGCCACACTGCTAGGTGAGACTACGCTGGTAGGTGCGGCCACGCCGGCACTCTCTTGTGCAGTCGGATGCCTGTGCAAGACCATCAGGGCAACCGCGAGCGCCAGGGGCGCGCAGAACGCCACTACCGCAACACGATTCATCGAAAGTGTATTCTGGGCACTCGACCCCGCAGTGCCAAGGATGTCATTGAGGTTGCTCGTCGTCGAGAGCCGAAATTTTTTTCAACGTGTAGCGCTGATACTCTTCACCTGTCGCTTCGTTCAATTCAGTGCGAACGCCGATGATAGCAACATGCATCATGTTAACACGTTTCTGATCAACTTCTTTTAGGCACTCTTCCGCAATTCGACCTTCATAACTCTCTTTCTCATTTTCTAATAGAAACGTTCTGCTCTTCAGACTGACGCCCACAAGCCGCCCCTCAAAGGTGATGTCCGCGTCATCCTTTTGCACTACCGAATCGAGCCATTGGTAGACAGCTTCTGCCTCATTAGCTCGCATGCTTGCTTCAAGGATGGATGGGGTGCCTGGAACGCCAGCCGAGAAATTCAAATCTGATCCGGTCTTCGCGACAGCCTTAACAAACATCTTGTAATGCAAAAGTGCCCTTTTGTGCACATTCTCCAAAGCTGCGCGCAGCACGCTTTCGTCTCGTATCGCTATCAACGAAACCATTAGTTCCACGGCGCGTTGTCCGCCCGTATCGCCAAACATGCTCGTCTCACGAGTTTCGATACGTATGCCAAAGGACGAAGGGAACGGTGCGACCGCGTCAAGCTTCGTCCATTGCGCAAGAGCCGATCCAATCGGCCCTCTCATACCACCTGAAGGCGGCTGTCCCAGCGCGTCAACTAACCTCTGCGTCGTGGCAAGCAGTGCGCCCAGAGCAGCCAACGGAACATTTGCCGCACTCTCCGCCTGCTTCAGAACAATATCAGCCACAACTCTATGACTCCGCTCGGCAGCGACGTGAACCGGAGTCCGCATTCTCTTTAAATAGTCTATTACAACCGGAGAAATCTCCCACATAGGCGCAGATTCAGAGGCGATAGCCAAAACGCGGCCCGCATCCAAATCCTCAAATTCATACGATTCATTACTCAGCGTCGCATAGTTCGATGCAGAATCAACTTTCTGAATTGGTTTAATTATGCTTGTGAGAAATGTATGCCTTTCCGGCATAATTTCATTTTGTATTTTGTCGGATCGTGTCGTTTCGATTCGGTCAAAAAATCCATTCTTGAAATACACGATATCAATATGCCCAGATTCTGCTTTTCGAAAAGCGTCATAAAGGTCCAAATGACCCTGTTTCAACTGACGCAAGCGCCTAGTGCTAAGACGGACATAAATCCACTGATCACTTCGCTCGTCTTCGAACGCATGCACCGCCAGAAAATGCGAACCGGTAGCATCCTTGCAAGTGAACAGTTGCGGGCTGTCGTACTCGATAAACACCTTATCAAGTTTTAGCGGTCCAAGCGGAGAGCTGGGAGGCGGCAACATTAGGGAATCACAGCGAAGTAGGTGTGTCTAGGCAAACCTTTTCTTGGCCACCATGACCAATGATCGTCCTGGACTTTCTCTGAGGTATCCATTATCACACCAACTAGAGGGGTTATGACACCAGAAGAAATCTTCCGATCTTTGAAGGCAGGCACGAAACGTCGAAGTTCTTTACTAGCATCCAGTGATCCCGAGACCGACAGACTGCAGCGCTGGCAAGGATCTTTGTCTTTGTGATTGTTCAGTTCATGCGCAGTCCGAAAATCGTGCGCCGTGGGCGGGTCATTTCGCACAAGACGGTAGACCACCTTTTGTATCTTCTGCGCGCTATCGGGCGGGCAGCCAAGGGGCAGATAGTCCTCGTACGAATCGGGCAGCTGAACCAATTCAGTTCCAATGGAAGGAAGCCCAGTTTGCCCCTCCGAGTTCTTTGCCATAGTTCCATCGGCCAAGCTTGTAAGCGCGCCTATGTCCTTACCTGCCATTTCTTACTACCCGTTTTTCCCAGCATGTCTGCATATGCTAATCTAGAAGAGCCGGAAGTAATAGATGCGTCAACGGTCGACTGATAAACCTCGTGAACAGCCTACGATTGCGGCCCACCGGACCGAATTGCCCCAAGTCAGCGTTGCTGATACCCAGCGGGACATCGAAGGGAGGCATTTCGCCTTCCTGCCTTGCCGGCATGCCGGCCACATTGGGCTATAGCCGATGGGTGGCTAGCCTGTTATGCCCGCCAGCTACGCTGGATTGTACGCTTCATACAGATATTCGGCGAAAGACGGGGCACTAGGCCCCGCCCTTCATTCGGTTTTCCCGCCGCCAGAGCGGTTGTAGGTTCGTGTAATAACAAAGCTGGATGAGGTGATCTAAGTTCCTGGCCAATGCCAGCGGTACTATGTGATCAACCTCCCACTGCCGGTAGCTGTCCCACGACATCCCGACTCGGAACTGTGCCACGATATGATCTCGGAGCTTGGAGTGATTGCAGCCGAGTGCATAGGCAGGACTAGCGCGCCCGCTAAGGGCCATTCCGGTGCGGCGGAGGGTATTCCTGTACATTCTAAACGAAGGGTCTCGATACCCTCTCTGAAGATCGCGATTGCGTGCCTGATGGGCATTGCAGACCACGCACTGCCGGTTGCCGACAAAGCGTTCGGCGCGATGGCCTTCTCTGCACAATTGCCCCGTATAGAAACGAGAAAGGCCGCTCATGGCGGCCTCTGTTCTGCTCAGCACGGTTGGTGTGCTGACACTATGTAGTGACATTTGAGTCTCCTATTGTTTGGTGAAATACGCCTCCCTTCCTCGTCCTGCGGTCGAGTGATAGCGGACTCTGAGTGCCGCCAATTTTTCTGCCATTGGCGATGGTTTGCGAAGTTCGGCAGTCATGCGCTCAAAACTTCGGGTATTGGTTCGCAATCCGCTTACAACAGCAGACTTCAAGTGGATGCCCTCAGGGGCTTGCTCGAAGTATGCCAGCAGCCGCGCTTCTGCCGGTGCCTTACGTGCCTTCCGCTTTGTGGCGCCCGTTTCCCATTCTCTGACATCTATGCCCGGCATTTGGTGCCGAATGGCCTTGGTGATCAGATCGCTCGTCTCGCCTTTCGCAGGAAGAAGCAGGTAGACGTCCGTAGGATCGCAGTTCCCAGCTCTGTCGATGGGCTTGCGACATCTCGTGCGATTTATGGCTTGCACCATGCTTGTGGCGATGAAGCCATCTTGCAGCGATCGTCGTATGTCAGCGAACTCACCGAAGCTGCGATTGCTGGTGAACCAGTCATCGCTCTTAGGCCCTTGATGAGCAAAATAGGCGTGTGTAGGCGCTATATCGTCGAGGTAAGGGAGCCCGAAGAAAACAGCAGCGTCACAATCACCCCACTCATTCTTCCCATCAAGGTTGCCCCAGTGGGCAAGCTCCAAGGGACTGTTGGTGCTAAATTGCTGCACCACTGTCTTCACGTCTCTGTGTGTGCAGACCAAGGGCCGCTTGGCGGTTAACGTCCGTGAGAGCTGGCCCCAGATGACCGGCCAATGCTTAGCCGCAGTCTGAACGAGATGTTCTTTCCCTACGCGATGCCCATATGACAGGTGAAGCCTCACGTTGGTGTAAGAACGAATGCCTTCCGGACGTGGAAGCACCCGTACTTGCGTCCCCATCAGCGAATAAGTGGGGTCGATGTCGGCAGTGGCATCGAGGATCACACCATGTTTGCCACCCACTTCAAGCAGTGACCTAGAAGTATGTAACAACGCCTTACCGCGCCTATTGGTGGTCCAGGCAAAGCCGATCCGTGCGATGGTTTCCAACTCCGACATTAGGTTCAGGTATCGGGTCTTAAACGGAGTGCGGGTTTGAGCTACACCAAACACTTGATCGGTGCGCTCCTGGGTATCGTCCCAAGCCGCGAATGCATTCTCAGGCAAGCTCGCAATAGCTTCTTGCAGGCTTCCGAACTCAATTCGGGCTAACAAGTCGAACTGCTCGCCACCCAGCATCTTGTCGGCTTTTGCACGAGTGTCTTCGGTTAATGCAGTCGCCAGACTGTGTAGCCGTTCTGCATCAGCTCGTGCCGATCCCTGTACCAATCCCGCAAGGTCTCCGCACATGGAACGCATGTCACCAAGCTCGATGTCATGCGCATCAACCCAGTCAAAGGCTTCGTCTATGATGACCCATTGGCGGCCGATCATGCCGGCGTAATAATGATCCAGCCTAGGGCTGTTCCCGCTGTCAGCCACCTCCTTCAGAGCCAGCCTATATGCTGAATGGGTTATCACTAGGACTGGAATGGACCCTAGTTGATCAAATGGCCAAGGTGCCTCGCTATGCACTGATCTAGCCATGGCCCAACCTGCTAGCTCATTGATGCCGAGAGCGATTTGGTCCGCCTCATCGTTGAACTTGGTGACGATGAGAATGTGAGGATGCGATATCGGGTGCTGTACAGAACACAGGACTTTAAGAGCCTCGGTCTTTCCTGAGCCCGTTGGTAGCTGCACTACCTGCCATTGTTCGGCACCGTCGGCTATCCGTTCAGTAGCTTGTTCGAGCTGCAGCCAGCCTTCGACAAGAGGTTCTGAGAGCGACAATCCCAGTTTATAAGTCCAGTGTTCGATCATGCGATTAATAAATGTCATGCCTTGATTCTCCCCATTAGAAACGGAAAAGGCCCACCGGTTTTGAAGCCGGCAGGCCCTACAGCGAAAATCCCGCAGATATCCTAAGTAATTTATAGGGAGAAATGCGGGGGTTTACGGACCAGATGTGGCTAGCCCGAATAGCAGCAGTTCTGGAGGGTGAGACCGTTTCACAAATCTGGCCCCAGAACGTTTTATTCCTTATAGGGAGCAATAGGATTTTCTTAGCCAGCCGGTGTGAGCGGACGACCTGGCAAGCTGATGCATTCTCCCATTCTGGTAGTCGCTGCAACTGTCCAGGCCATGGCCCGGATATTGGTATTTAGCGCCAGTAGGAACTGCAAATCGCTTGGACCATAGGGAACTGGCATCACCTCCCGTAGGTAGATGTCGGTTGCCCTCATGCTGGCATCCAACTTCGCTATCGCAACAGACACCATAGGCTTTTCGCGAAACCAACCCTTCTGGGCCATGCACATAATAACTACGGAAAGCTCCGTCCCATCTTGATAGCGAAGCTGTGCGGTTATGACGTCCTTGTGCTCGTCTGACGGGTTCAATCCAAGCTGCGTCAGACATAGCTTTACGAGCTCGGCAACGTAGTCAGGCATCAAGAGTGCTGTGTTCGTCATGCCGCCACCTGCTGGCTGGCTTTCCTAAGTTTCGCAACGATATCTTCTGGCTTGAGATGCGTGTACCGGAACAGCATTCTTGGGTCCTTGTGCCCGCTGATGGCTGCGACCTCTGGTACGTTCAAGCCTAGCTCAAAGAACCGGCTTACAGCCTCATGCCTGAGGTCGTGGAATCTCAAGTCTACAATGCCCGGCTTGTCCTTTGCGGCTCTGCGCTTGCACCTTTCCCATGCAAGGCGGAACGCATTTGCCGAGACCGGGAACAGTCGGTCGTTAGTTGCCGCGTCCATCAAGCTTCGCAGTATGACCACTGCGTTTTCAGACAAGGGAATGGTGCGCGGAATGTCGGTCTTTGTTTCCGGTATCGACAGCAGGCCATTGGCTAGGTCGAGGTCCGCACGGCGTATGTTTAGAAGCTCGCCACGACGCATCCCAGTCTCGATCGCAAGCTTGATACCCGGCTCCAGCCATTCTGTCCGGCCATCTGCGCAAGCAGCCAACAGCGCCGCAAACTCATCAGCGTGAAGCCGCCTGCTACGTCCGCTAGCTGCCTTGGGCTTGCGTACGCTGGCAACTGGATTTGCATGTAAGGGTATGTCCCATTCTCGACGTGCGACCTCAAACACGGTGCGCAATAGGCCGAGTTCCCGGATGACCGTTCCGGCTTCTACCTCTCTTAGCCTCTTGTCTCGGTACCGGGTGAATGCCTGCGGAGTGATCCGAGCTAGGGTTAGGTTGGCCCAGTCGTACCGTAGAAAAACCTCTATGCGTTTGGCTTCCGAAGCATGGCCGCGTTTGCCCGGTGTTACATCACCCCCGTAGCGGCGTAGTAGGTCTGCAACCGTCGTACGTTGTAAGGTAGATGGATCGTAAGCTAGCGCTGAGCGGTCTAGCTCCTGTTCCGTCTGTCGTATCCATCTCAGTGCGTCAGCACGGTTGATGAAGGTTTTGCTTATCAGGGTATGCCCAGTGCGGCGGACCTGTGCCTGCCACTTGTCGTTTCGCTTGCGTAGAGACGCCATCGGCGCTGCTCCTTGTGACCAGATTGTGACTGGCTGCTTTGAGAAGCATTTCAAGGAATGAAGCAGTCGCTCGAAACCCTTGCTGTATAAGGGTTTGAGTTGGCGCACCCGACAGGATTCGAACCTGTGACCTCTGCCTTCGGAGGGCAGCGCTCTATCCAGCTGAGCTACGGGTGCTTTCGGGACAAGGAGTCCGGAAAACGAACCAGCCGGTGAACCGGCAAGTCACGGCTTCTTAGCGGAAGCCGGCGCGGGCTTCAACGGGCAATTGGCGATTGCCCTCTCACGGCGTGCGCTTGTTGGATATGGCGCTCCCCCTCTCCGTCTCGGCTTCGCCGAGCCATCTCTCCCCCACTGCGTGGGGGCGAGGAACTCCTCACTGTGGCCCCGCCGCACCCTTCGCCGTGCGCCGCCGGCGCACCGCGCGTTTGGCTTTCTTGGCGCCGGCCAGCTCGTTCATCGCATCGAGCTGCATCTGCTGCATTTCGGCCAGCCGTGTCCATTGGCGCGAGATCAAATAGTCGAGCTTTTCGTGCAGGTGGCGCACTTCGAGCTCGGCCTTGAGGTTGACGCGGTATTCGTTGAAGGAGCGCAGGCGGTCTTTCACCTCCTGGCGCTTCTGGCTCATCATGATGACCGGCGCCTGGATGGCGGCGATGCAGGAGAGCAAGAGGTTGAGCAGGATGAACGGGTAGGGGTCGAAGGCGCCGTTCAAGCCCTCGAACAGGTTGATGCCGATCCAGACCAGAAGCACGGTGGCGAACGAGATCAGGAACCACCAGCTGCCGCCGAAGGCCGCCATGTTGTCGGAGACGCGGTCGGGAAAGGTCCTGTGCTCCTCGAATTCCTCTTCCGAGTTTTCGGAGATCGTGTCCTGCTTGGCGATCGATTCCACCACCTGGCGGTCGAGCTCGGAGAATTCGCCGTGCTCCTGCTGCAGGAGCTCCTCCATGTAGCGCATGCGGTAGCGGCCGAGCTCCTCGCGGCTGACGCGCGCGCCCTTGGGCAGGTCCGGATGGTCGGAGCGGATACGGTCGGCAAGGCTCGGGCGCAGCGTGTCGATGCGCACCAGGTCGCGCTTGCGGAATTTGCGGCCCGAGATCGCCGACGGTTTCTTCCTGGGCTTTATCCGCGACGCGTCGGGCGGCGTCGGTTCGGAGTCCGGCACTTCGGGTGTGTCGAAATGCTCGTCCGAAACCTCCTGCAGATTGGCCTCGGTGGTCGGCGCCTCGAAATACTCGCCGCCGCTGTCGTTCTGGTTGTCGGCGCCCTGCTGCTCGGATGCCTTGGGAACGGTGCTCATGATGGGCTCCTGCTGTCGCGCTGTAAGTTAGGATACGCCATGGCGGCGGGGCAGTGCCACCATGGGTTTTCGCAGCGTATGGCATGCCTTCCGCACGATTGCGTGACAATCGTGAAACAATAGCCGGCTGCAGGGTTTTTGTTAGCTTCTTGGCGGCGACGGCCTCCGCAGGCGCTTCGTCATCCACGGGCGGAGCAGCCGCGCAGCGGCGTCGCGGAGACCCGAGGATCCATGCCGCGACTTTTGTCGGAGGGTGCAACGGTGCAGAATTCTGGACCGTGGCGACAGCTTCAGAGTCCCGGCATGGATCCTCGGGTCTGCGCCGCGTCGCTACGCTCCTTGCTCCGCCCGTGGATGACGAATTCGGGGGAGGCTCCGCGCAATCGCCGGCAACAAGGCCAGTTTACTGCTGTTCGGCGTACATCAGCCTTGTCTTGGTGTCGGCCATGGTGGGCGACAGGCTGCGCTGGATCAGCGCTTCGACATGGTCGTTGCGCTGGCGGGCTGAGTCGGCGCCCATCACCACCACGATCAGCTGACGGCCGTCGGCATCGTAGGAGGTGACGATGTTGAAGCCGGAAGCCCTGATATAGCCGGTCTTGATGCCGTTGACGCCTCGCACGCGGCCGAGCATGTCGTTATGGCCGCGCACCAGCCTGCCGCGGAACATGAAGTCGCTTTCGGAGAAATAGTGGAAGTGCTGCGGGAAGCGCCGCTGCAACGACATGCCGAGCACCGCCATGTCGTGCGCGGTCGTCATCTGGCCGTCGTCGGGCAGGCCGGATGCGTTGCGGAAGGTGGTGCTGCTCATGCCGAGCTGGCGCGCCTTGGATGTCATCATGGCGGCGAACTGGTCTTCCGAGCCGCCGAGATATTCGCCCACTGCCACCGCCACGTCGTTGGCCGATTTGACGACGATGGCGCGGATGGCGGAATCGACGTCGATCGTCTCCCCGCGCCGGAAGCGCATCTTGGTCGGCGGCTGCGAGGCGGCGTGATCGGAAACCGGGATCTGCGTCTCCTTGGTGACGCGGCCGGTGTCCATCGCCTCGAACAGCAAATAGAGCGTCATCATCTTGGTCAGCGACGCCGGATAGCGCTGCGCCGTCGAATTGACCTCGAACAGCTGCTTGCCGCTCTTTCCATCGACGACGATGGCGGCGTATTTCTGCGGCGGCGCCGGCACGGCCAGCACCGAGTCGGGGGGGGCTGTGGTCGAGCAGCCGGCAACCAAGGCCGCCAGGGCCAGGACAGCCAGGATTTTCTGGAAGAGCGGAAAGAGACGCGGAAAGGACAAGGGCTGACTGTTCTGGCGATGCTGTTGCTGAGATAAGGCGAAGCTAACGTAACGCGGCGGATGCGTCCATTTGGTTAATGCCGGTTAGCCCTGGGAATGTCGAGTGGGGCGAGGAACTCGAGCTCCGCTTCCGCCGCCCCGAAATCGCCCCGTTCCTGTCTTTCCTTGCCAGAGCCGCGTTTCCCGTGGGAAGGAGCGTGGCATCCGGCGGCTTGGGGGGGTGCAAAAATGACTGACATCGGGGCTGGCGCCACGCCGTCATTGATCAGGGCATCGCTCAGTCGCACCGGCAAATGGGCCGGCAGCGTCGCCTTCATCGGCGGCGCCGTTTCCGACATCCTCAACCCGCTGGCGCCGTTTGCCGCCTATATCGCGCTGGTTGCCTCGATCGCGGCCGTGATCATCGCCATTGCCATCGTGCTCAGGCTGGTGCTGGCGGCCAAGGCGCTGCCGGCGCTGGTGTTCGCCACCAGTGCGGCGGCGGTTGCCGGCGGCGTCTACGCCGTGCAGAAGGAGACCAGTTCGCAGAACGGCATCATCGCCGGCCTGGTGCCGGCGGTCGCGCAACTGCAGAAGTCGATGGGCATCGTCGCCGAAAAGGTGGCCAGGATCGAGCAGACCGTCACGCAGACACAGAAAACCGTCGAAGAGGTCAAGAAATCGACCGACACGGCTGCGCAAAAAACCGATCAGATCGCCTCCAACCAGCAGCGGCAGACTGTACAAGGGGCCGAGACGCAAAAGACCGTCGAAGCGGTCAAGCAGACGACCGAGACGCTCGCCGCAGGCCAGCAGCAGCAAGTGGCCCAGGCCGAAAAGCTGCAGGCGACGACCGAACAGATCGCCGCCTCGATCGACACGATCGCCAAGGGGTTTGCCACCTTGGCCGCGCAAGGCGGCGCCATCGCCGAACCGAAACGGCCGGACGAATTCTACCACAATGCCCGTGTCTACGAGCTGTCGGGCGACATGCTCAACGCGCGGCGCTCCTACCTCGCCTTTGCGGGTTTCGACGTCGACGCCATCGACCCCTATACGCGCTTTGCCACGCTGCTGCGGGTCCAGGACGGCAAGGCGGGCGCCCGCGAAGTGTTCGGGGCACTGGCCGACAAGGGCAAGGCGCTGTCGATCAAGCTGGTGCATATCATGCAGTTCGACGACGCGCAGCGGCTCGACAAACTCAGCGCCTTCATATCGGCCAATCCGGATTTCGCGCCGGCCTATTACCTCGAGGCGCAGGAGTTTTCGGAAGATCGTCTCGGCAGCCAGACGCTGGCCGACAAACGCAGCGAAGCCCAGGCGCTGACCAAATTCGTCTCCTACGAAAAAGATGGCGGGCTGCTCAAATATTTCGTCGACCAGACCCAGCTTGCCGACTGGCTGGACCGCAGCCGCAGCCGGCTGGCGGCCCTTGGCGACGTCCTCGACCCCGCCCGCTTCGTGCCTTCGCTGACGCCGATGCGCTCCAACCAGGGCTGGTCGATGACCATTTCGCTGCCCGAGCCGGCAACCGCGATATCCTGGCGTCTTGGCGACACCGGCCCCTTCACCGACACCGGCCCGCTGGCGCTCAACGACCAGCGCACCGGCAAGCCGATGCCCAATCCGAGCTTTGAGCTGCCCGACAGCACGGCGGCGACCACCATCGCCATCAAATATATCGACATCAGGGGGCGCGAGGCCGGCCCGTTCGACATCCGCTTCGATCCGGATGCCGCCCTGCAGCAAGGCAACAAGCAGATCCTCGACCAGTTCTGGACGTCATGGATCGCCTTCGACGCCAGCGGCAATCATGGGCTGGTCTATTTCACGCAGATGCTGTCCTACCGCTGCGCCATCAAGGAGGTGCGTTACAGCCTGAATGGCGCCGTGCTCGACAAGGCGCTTGCCATGCCGCCCTGCAATGCCAAGGACCCCTACGCCATCCCCGATGATTTCCAGCCCTATTTCAAGGTTGCCGACAGCGTGAAATCGATGTCGGTGCAGGTGACCTATACCGACGGGACAAAATCCCCGGTGCGGGAATACAAGCGGCAGTAGGGCCGGCACCTTTAGGCGTGTGGGAAGGCGGATATAAATCTGATGCAAAATGCGCGCCCGCGCGCTTGCGCGGTGCGCCGAACCGGTTCTTCTTGGCACCCGTCAGATTCGGGTGAGAGCGCCATGGATACAGTTACGATCAAGGCCAAAGGCATTTCGGTTTCGCTCGACCTCACGGTCGGCCACGTCGCCGACATGAGCATCGAGAGCGGCGGGCGCCAATTGCGGCCACTGCACCGCGCGCCATGGGTCGACGCAAGCGAGACGCTGCCTCAAGACCTGCCGCAGGGCACCGTCCGGCTCTCCGGCGACTTTCTCTGCGCGCCTTTTTCGCGCAGCGATGTCGAGGAGGCGCCGCTGCATGGCTGGCCGGCCAACAGCGCCTGGGATGTGGTCGAAAGCGGCGCCACGGATGGCGGATGGCGCGCCGTCTTCCGGCTGCGCCACAAGGTGATGGGCGCCAGCGTCGACAAGATCTTCACGCTGCGCGACGACCATCCCTTCCTCTACCAGGAACACGTATTTTCCGGCGGCCATGGCGGGATCTCGGTCGCCCATCACCCGATGACGGCGATGAAGGGCGGCGGCAGGCTGGCTTTCTCGCCGAAGCGGTTTGCCGCCACGCCTGCCGATCCGCTGGAGCCGGATCCTGCACGTGGCCGATTCATGCTGGCCTATCCCAGCCGGTCGTCCGACCTAGCGCACTTCCCCGCTGCCGGCGGCGGCACGCTGGATCTCACGGACTACCGCATGGAGGATCGGCGCGAGGATTTCCTCACCTTGGTCGAGGCCGATCATGGCGGACCTGGCTGGACCGCGCTTGCGCGCCAGGCCGAGGACGATCTGGTGCTGGTGCTGAAGAACCCGGCCGAACTGCCGGTCACCATGCTGTGGTTCAGCAATGGCGGGCGCGACTACGCGCCGTGGAGCGGCCGCCATCTTGGCGTGCTCGGCATCGAGGATGGGCGCACGGCGATCGGCCATGCCGCCTCGCTCGGCGACAACTGGCTGAAGCGCGAAGGCGTGGCGACGGCATTCGCGCTCGGCGAGGGCGTCTCGTTCCGCCATGTCATCGGTGCGTTGCCGCTGTCGGGTGGCGAACCCCCACGAGAGATCACCACGGCGGATGGCCGCCTTCGGCTGGCTGGCTCCGCGGCCTCGGAGGTGCCGTTCGACAGTGATTTCCTGCGCATCGGCCAGCCAGCGGCGGCATAGTGCAACTCAGCCAACGGCAGGGTTTGAAATTTCCGCCAACTGCCGACAAGATGCGTCTGAAATCGTGCGGAAGGAGCCAAAATGTCCGAAATCGCCCACCTCGCCGCCACCATCTTCAAGCGCGCCGGCAAGGCCAAGCGCTTCATTGTTGCCATTGCCGGACCGCCGGGCGCCGGCAAGTCGACACTATCGGCGGGCCTGCACGACCTTTTGCCGGAAGGCGCGGTGGAAGTCGTGCCCATGGACGGCTTCCACTTTGACGACATCGTGCTCGAGCGGCGCGGCCTGCGCGCGCGAAAGGGTGCGCCGGACACGTTCGACTTCGGCGGCTTCGAGACGCTTCTGAAGCGCATCCGCGCCGGCGAGCCCGACATTGCCATTCCGGTCTTCGACCGCAGCATGGAATTGTCGCGCGCCGCCGCGGCGATCGTCGATGCCGAGACCAAATTCATCCTGGTCGAAGGCAATTACCTGCTGCTCGACGAGGAGCCGTGGTCGCGCCTTGCGCCGCTGTTCGATTTCTCGATCTTCGTCGACGTACCGCGCAATGAGCTCGAACGCCGCCTGATGGAACGCTGGCACGAGCATGGCCGTTCCGAAGCCGACGCGCGGGCCTGGATAGCTTCCAACGACATGCCCAACATCGAACGCGTGCTGGCACGACGCCGGGCGGCCGACCTGGTCATTGGTCAACCCGGGTTCGATTAACCCGGGTCAATCTGGATTAACCTGTTTAATTTTCAGTATTTTTCGACGGGAACCTTAAGACTTACAAGGCGTTATCCTGGTCAGGCAATCATGCCAGAAGAGGGATTCCGTCCGATGGCAACCAAGGCAAAAAAGCCCGTCAGGGGCAAGTCAGCTCAACCGAAAGCGACGCAATCGAAGGCCGGGGCTGGTCCAGCGGTCGCCCAGCGCTCAAAGGATGCCAAGCCGGCCTTCGGCAAGGCATCGCCCAAGAAAGTCGTGCCAGGCAGCGCGTCGAAGGTGACCGCGCCCAAAGCGGCAGCGAAGACCGCCCAGGCGAAGAAACCGGCTGCGGCCGGCGGCTCGAAGGTTCGCACGGCAGCCAACGTCGCGGCCGGAGCGGTCGTGGCCACGGCGCGGAGTGTCGCGTCTCTCGCCGCATCCGTCGTCGGCAAGGGCGGGTCCAAGGCGAAAGCAAAGTAGCGACGCGCTTCCCGGCGGGGGCAGATTCAGCTTCGCGCCGGGATGGTCAGGCCCTTCTGTACCGCCGGCCGCGCCAGGCCGCGCTCCAGCCACGCTGCCAGATTGGCGAAATCGTCGAAGCCGACCAGGTCGCGCGCCTCGTAGAAGCCAATCAGGTTGCGCACCCAGCCGAGCAGCGAGATGTCGGCGATGGTGTAGTCATTGTCCATGATCCACTTGCGGCCCTTCAGCCTGACGTCGAGAACGCCGAGCAGGCGACGCGATTCGTCGCGGTAACGCTCCAGCGGCCGCTTGTCGGCGATCTCGCGGCCGGCGAATTTGTGGAAGAAACCGACCTGGCCGAACATCGGCCCGATCGCCGCCATCTGGAAGAAGACCCACTGGATCGTCTCATAGCGCCGCGCCGCGTCAACGGGCATGAGCAGGCCGGTCTTCTCCGCCAGGTAGAGCAGGATGGCGCCGGATTCGAAAAGGCCGATCGGCGCGCCGTCCGGGCCGTCGGGATCGATGATCGCCGGGATCTTGCCATTGGGGTTGAGCGACAGGAATTCCGGCGTCCAGCTCTCGTTCTTGCCGATGTTGATCAGATGCGGCTCATAGGGCAGGCCGAGTTCCTCCAGCGCGATCGATATCTTCACTCCGTTCGGCGTCGTTGCCGAATAGAGCTGGATCTGGTCGGGATGCTTGGCAGGCCAACGGGTTGCGATCGGAAAGGCGGACAGGTCGGCCATCGAGAACTCCTGAGCGGGGGGATTCGCACCAAGCGGCGCGGTGTTGGCGGGTCGGCCAAGAATTAGGGCTGCGGTCGGGCCGGATCAATATGGCGGCGACGCTTTCACCGTGCATGGATAGTCAATCGATCGGATCGCCCGGGCGGATAGTAGCCGCCCGAACAGGTGGTGACCGCCCGGTACTAGATGGCCTTGAAGGCCAGCACCGCATTGGTGCCGCCGAAGGCAAAGCCATTGCTGATGGCGGCGCGCACCTTGCGCTCGCGCGCGACATTCGGCGTCACGTCGAGATCGCAGTCGGGATCGGCCTCGCGGTAATTCGCCGTTGGCGGCACGACGCCTTCGCGGATCGCCATGACGCAGGCGATCATCTCCAGCCCGCCCGAGGCGCCGAGGCAATGCGCGTGCATCGACTTGGTCGATGAGACGGAGAGCGCGCGGGCATGGTCGCCGAAGACGCGCTTGATCGCGAGGGTTTCGATCTGGTCGTTGGCCTTGGTGCCGGTGCCGTGCGCGTTGAGGTAGTCGACATCCTCGGGATTGAGGCCGGCATCGGCCAGGCAGAAGCGCATGGCGGCTTCCGGGCCCTCGACGGTCGGCGCGACGATATCGGAGGCGTCGGCCGAAAGGCCGGCGCCGGCGATCTCGGCCAAAATGGTGGCGCCGCGCGCCATCGCGTGGTCGTAGCTTTCCAGAACCGCCATGCCGGCGCCTTCGCCCAGCACTAGGCCCTGGCGGTCGGCCGAGAACGGCCTGCACGTGTCGGGCGACAGAACGCGCAGCGCCTCCCAGCCCTTCAGCACGCCCCACACCAGCGGCGCATCGGTGCCACCGGCCACCATGACGTCGGCGCGGCCGAGCCTGATCTGGTCGACCGCAGAGGCGATGGCATGATTGGCTGACGAACAGGCCGAAGTGACGCCGAACACCGGTCCGCGCAAACCCAGATGCATGCTGACCTGGCCGGCGGCCGCGCCCGGCATGACCCGGGGAACGGTGAAGATGCCGGCGCGATTCTTGCCCTCGATCAGGATGGCGCGATAGTTCTCCTCGACCGTCTCGAACCCGCAGACGCCAACACCGACGATGGTTCCCATCCGATAGGTATTGTCCGCATGCGGCACCAATCCGGACTGCCGCATGGCTTCCTTCGCCGCGATCACCGCCAGCAGGCTGAAGCGATCCATCGACACCAGTTGCTTGCGCTCGATGCCGTGATCCGGCAGTGCCTTGATCTCGCAGCCGGTCTTGACCTTCAGGTCGTGCAGGAAGGGATTGTCGATCGGGCCGATCGCCGACCGGCCGGCCCGCATCTCGGCCCAGATTGCCTGCGCATCGGTGCCCAATCCGCACAGCCCGCCGATGCCGGTAATGACGACGCGCTTCAGCATTCGGTCAGGCTTTTTTTTCGATCAGCGCGCGAACGGCCTCGACCATGTCGCCGACATTCTTGAGATTGCTCCAGGCATCGACCGTGTTCATCTCGATCTCGATGCCGTATTGCTCCTCGAGGTCGAAGATGATCTCGGTCAACTCCAGCGAATGGATGCCGAGCGCCGTCAATTCGGTGGTGGTGGTGATTTCCTCGCCGCCCGGCTCGGCATGGGCCTTGATCTTCTCGATGATGTCCGTTGCCAGCTGGTCAGCCATTCGGTTTCTTCCCCACTTGTCGTTTCCCGGCGCCAACTGAACAGCGCCTTCTTATCCTCGATATCAGGCCGCGATCTTCGCCTTATACCCCCGTCAAGCGTCGCCCGACCGTACCAAGGTGGTTCCCTCTATAGAAACGGAAACGCCATCAAGCAACAAGCTATATGTCGACAAAACCGCCACAGTGCTTAACCTGACGGCGTGGATACGATCGAAAATACGAAGTTATCAGGTCAACTGGCCCAGCGCGCGGCGGGCAAGGCGCAGCTTGGTTGCGCCAGCGTCGACGGCCGCACGCGGCTGCGGCGCCTCTATCAGGACGGCTCGGCCAAGATAAGGCTGCCGGCCGTTTCGGCCGGTCCGCTGGAGGCCGTCCTGATCAACACCGCCGGCGGGCTGACCGGCGGCGACCGCCTCGGTTGGGACGTGGATGTCGGCGCGGATGCCAGCGCCGCGATAACAACCCAGGCCTGCGAAAAAGTCTATCGCGCCGCATCGGACCATGCCGAAGTGCGGGTCAAGCTGACCGTCGGCGAGAACGGCAGCATCGCCTGGCTGCCGCAGGAAACCATCGTCTTCGACCGCGCCGCCTTTGCCCGCACGCTCGATGTCGAGCTTGCGGCCGGAGCCGAGGCGCTGGTGCTGGAAGCGGCCGTCTTCGGCCGCCTGGCCATGGGCGAACGTGCCGCGCAGGGCACTTTTCGCGATCGCTGGCGTATCCGGAGGCAAGGAGCCCTCATTCATGCCGAGGATTTCCGCATCGGACCAGCCATCGCCGACACCCTGGCCCGTACGGCGATATCCGGTGGCGCGATCGCCGTGGCAACGCTGCTGCTGGTGTCGCCGCGAGCCGAGGCCCTGCTCGATCCGGTCCGGGAGATCATTGGCGACCGAGGTGGCGCCAGTGTCTGGACCGTGAAGACATCTGGCAAGCTTCTTGCGAGGCTCTACGCCGAGGACGGCTACCAGCTGCGCCAACGGCTGGTCCCGCTCGTCGGATTGCTCAACGGAAGGGCGGGGTTGCCCAAATTATGGTCACTGTGACTGTGTCCGCATCATTTCAGGAAGACGCATGAACCTGACGCCAAGGGAAAAGGACAAGCTGCTGATCGCCATGGCGGCGATCGTGGCGCGCAAGCGGCTGGAGCGCGGCGTCAAGCTCAACCATCCGGAAGCCATCGCGCTGATCACCGATTTCGTCGTCGAGGGCGCCCGCGATGGCCGCCCGGTGGCCGAACTGATGGAGGCCGGCGCCCATGTCGTCAGCCGCGCGCAGGTGATGCAAGGCATCGCCGAGATGATCCATGACGTGCAGGTGGAAGCGACCTTTCCCGATGGCACCAAGCTGGTGACCGTGCACGAACCGATCAGGTGAGGAGGCCGACATGCTTGAGCTGCGCCCGAACTGCGAATGCTGCGACAAGGACCTGCCACCGGAAGCCCGGGATGCGCGGATCTGCACCTTCGAGTGCACCTTCTGCGCCGGCTGTGTCGAAAACGTGCTTGGCGGCGTCTGCCCGAACTGCGGCGGCGATTTTACAGCCCGGCCGATCCGTCCCGCCGCGATGCTGAAGAAATATCCGGCTTCGACCAAACGCGTGCTCAAGGCCGAGGGCTGCGGTCCCCGCAAGGCCGCCTGACACCGCAAACGAAAGGCAAGTAAATGATCCCTGTCAAACGCCTGTGCCTCTCGGCGATCCTGCTCGTGGCGGCAGCCATGCCTGCCTACGCCCATGTCGGCATCGGCCCGACGTCCTCCCTCATGGCCGGCTTCACGCATCCATTGTCGGGCCTCGACCACATGACGGTGATGCTCGCTGTCGGCCTGTGGGCGGCCCTCAAGGGCGGCAAGGCGATCTGGGCCTGGCCGGCGGCGTTCGTCGGCATCATGCTGGCCGGCGCGGCCCTTGGCATGGCCCATCTGCCGTTGTCGTTCGTTGAGCCGGGCATACTGGCCTCGGTCGTGGCGCTCGGGCTACTGGTCGCGCTGGCGGTCGATCTCCCCGTTTCGGCCGGTGTCGCTATCATCGGCCTGTTTGCGCTGTTTCACGGCCACGCCCATGGCACGGAAGTGCCGGAAAATGCCGGCGGGCTCGAATATATGGCCGGCTTTGCCACCGCCACCGTGCTGCTCCATGCCATAGGCATCGCCGCCGGGCTTGGCCTCGGCATGAGATTTCGTGGTGTGGCCCGCATCGTGGGTGCCGCCTGCGCGGCGATCGGCGTCGGCCTCGTCTTCGGCGTCGTGTGAGGTCCGATGATCCCCGGCGAAATCATGCCTGCCCAAGGCGACATCGAACTCAACAAGGGTCTGCCGACCGTCACCCTGAAAGTGGCCAACAGTGGCGACCGGCCGGTCCAGGTCGGCAGCCATTATCATTTCTTCGAAACCAATGAGGCGCTGACATTCGACCGCGAGAGCGCGCGCGGCATGCGCCTCGACATCGCCGCCGGCACCGCCACGCGCTTCGAGCCGGGGCAGGAACGCGACGTCACGCTGGTGCCGCTTGGCGGCAAGCGCGAGGTCTATGGATTCCAGCAGAAGGTAATGGGTAAGCTGTGAGGACGTCTCGTGCTTCGCGCGCAAGGCCGGCGAGCGACTTCAGCGCAGGCATGAACGCACGCGCTGCGCGTCGCTCAGTCCGATGGCTTGGCGGCCGCGTAGATGACGATCTTTCCGGGATCGTCGAATTCCACGGCGAGAACGTCTTGCGCAAGCACGCGCCGCGACTCGATGGCGTTGAAGAGCAGCGCGTTGGCCTCGATCTCCTTGCGCAGCTCGGTAACATCGTCCTGATGCTGCCGGACCTTGTTCTCGATGACCGGCGGCGGGCCGCCTTCGCTGCGCGCCGCATCGGTCAGGAACACGATATCGACCTTGTCGAGCTTGGAAGTCTTGCGCACCGTGCTGATATTTTCCCGCGTGCGGTCGATCGCCGAATTGACCTTTCCAATCTCAGCGGTCGTCTTGGCCTCTTCCTGGTTGACTTGCGAGCCGACGATGCGGTCGACGGTTTCCGGGCTCTGAAGGCCCTGCGCGTTCAGCGCGGCCTGGGGGAGGCTCACTGCCAGAAACGCAGCGGCTGCAACGGCATGCAGCCAACGGATATCGGGCAAGGTGGTATCGGTCATCGGTCACTTCCGCGGTTTGTTCCAACGCTCAGGAAACAAAACGACGCCAGCCCTGCCACGGTTCCCTCTCCGATTCGGTGGGCGGACCGGATACCGGCCCGCCGCGCCGGGCCTTTAACTCGCCTTCTTGGTGATCAGGGTCAGCGCGCCGTTTGGCTCCATGCTGGCCGCGACCACCTGAGCCGAGGTCATTCCCTTGGCCTGGAGGGCGGACTTCACCTTGGGCGTGGCATCGATCGAGCTGCGCAGCTTCTGCAGGCCGGCATCGCCACGCTGGGAGATCACCTGGTTGACCTGCGTCTGGGTGTCCTTCGGCAACTCGCTGATGTCGACGATGTTGACGCTCTGAATCGCCGGGGCGGCCTGCTGGCCGCCAGGGGCGGCTGGGGCCGGCGCGGTCGGAGCGGGCTGTTGAGCAGGCTGCTGCTGGGCACTGGCGGCACCCGCCAGCATCATGCTGGCGGCGGTTGCAAGAACTATCGTTTTACGCATGGATTTTCCTTCCATCGGTTTGGCAAACGGTCGTTTTGGGGTGGCCTGCCAACCTCAACCGCCAAATGGGATCAGAAGGTGTCGCCCAGCGGGTCATTGCGTGACCATTGGGTGGCGGCAATGTGCAGCCGGGTTTCGACCATACCGCATTTCGGGAGCAATCGCTGATGGCCAGACTAAGCCGTGCCGCCTACGCCCAGATGTATGGCCCAACGGTCGGCGACAGAGTGCGGCTTGCCGACACGGAGCTGATCATCGAGGTCGAGAAGGATTTCACCATCCATGGCGAAGAGGTGAAATTCGGCGGCGGCAAGGTCATTCGCGACGGCATGGGCCAGAGCCAGGTTTCCCGTGCCCAAGGAGCGGTCGACACCGTCATCACCAACGCGCTGGTGATCGATGCCAGCGCCGGCGTCTTCAAGGCCGACATCGGCCTCAGGGACGGCCGCATCGCCGCAATAGGCAAGGCCGGCAATCCCGACACTCAAGGCGGCGTCACCATCATCATCGGACCCGGCACCGAAATCATCGCCGGCGAAGGCAAGATACTCACCGCCGGCGGCTTCGACGCGCATATCCACTTCATCTGCCCGCAGCAGATCGAGGAAGCGCTGATGTCGGGCATCACCACCATGCTCGGCGGCGGCACCGGCCCGGCGCATGGCACGTTGGCCACCACCTGCACGCCCGGGCCATGGCACATGGCGCGCATGATCCAGTCCTTCGACGCCTTTCCGATGAATATCGGCCTGTCGGGCAAGGGCAACGCCTCTCTGCCGGCAGCGCTCGAGGAGATGGTGCTGGGCGGCGCCTGCTCGCTCAAGCTGCATGAGGACTGGGGCACGACGCCGGCGGCGATCGATTGTTGCCTGTCGGTCGCCGACGACTACGACGTGCAGGTGATGATCCACACCGATACGCTCAACGAATCCGGCTTTGTCGAGAACACTGTGGCGGCGATCAAGGGCCGCACCATCCATGCCTTCCACACCGAGGGCGCCGGTGGCGGCCACGCACCCGACATCATCAAGGTCTGCGGCCTACCCAACGTCATCCCGTCCTCGACCAATCCGACGCGGCCCTACACGGTCAACACCCTGGCCGAGCATCTCGACATGCTGATGGTCTGCCATCATCTGTCGCCATCGATTCCCGAGGACATCGCTTTTGCCGAAAGCCGCATCCGCAAGGAGACCATCGCGGCCGAGGACATACTGCACGACATCGGCGCCTTCTCGATCATCTCGTCGGACAGCCAGGCCATGGGCCGCGTCGGCGAGGTGGCGATCCGCACCTGGCAGACCGCCGACAAGATGAAGCGCCAGCGCGGGTCATTGCCGCAGGAGACCGGCGACAACGACAATTTCCGCGTCCGCCGCTACATCGCCAAATACACGATCAATCCTGCCATCGCCCATGGCCTGTCGAAGGACATCGGCTCGATCGCGGTCGGCAAACGCGCCGACCTGGTGCTATGGAACCCGGCCTTCTTCGGCGTCAAGCCGGACATGGTGCTGATCGGCGGCATGATCGCCGCCGCCCCGATGGGCGACCCCAACGCCTCGATCCCGACGCCGCAGCCGATGCACTACCGGCCGATGTTCGGCGCCTATGGCAAAGCCCGGACCAATTCGTCCGTGACCTTCGTTTCGAAAGCCGCGCTCGAGTCGGGGCTGCATGGCCGGCTCGGCGTCGACAAGCAGTTCGTCGCCGTCGAAAACACACGCGGCGGCATCGGCAAGCACTCGATGGTGCTCAACGACGCGACGCCGCATGTCGAGGTCGATCCCGAAACCTACGAGGTGCGCGCCGATGGCGAACTGCTGACCTGCGAGCCGGCGACCGTGCTGCCGATGGCACAGCGGTATTTTCTGTTCTGACGCGAAATCGGCGACTGCCTCAAGTGGTTCAAAATCCATTGCAGGAGAGGATTCCACACCGCAATATGCGGCCTCGAAAAGCCGTATTGTGATTAGGCATGGCCAGCGAAATAGCCTCCGCCCACGACATCTTCCCGCATATTCGCATCGTCATGGGCATGGTGATCGGGCTCGGCGTCACTCGCCTTCTGTCGGGGCTGGCTCGCATCGTCCAGCATCCGGGCCAGTACCGGCTCTATCCCGTGCACCTCGCCTGGGTCGGTTCGGTGCTTCTGATGATGGTGCATTTCTGGTGGTGGGAGTTCGGCCTTTACGCCATCGAAACCTGGACCTTCGGCAAGTACCTGTTCATCATCTTCTACGCCATCACGCTGTTCCTGCTGTGCGCGCTGCTGTTTCCGGATTCGATGCTCGATTACACCAGCTACGAGGATTTCTTCTATTCGCGCCGCGCCTGGTTCTTCGGCCTGCTGGCGGCGACTTATCTGCTCGATGTGATCGACACCCTGCTGAAAGGGCCGGAGCATTTCGCCCGCTTCGGCGACGAATATCTGTTCCGAACGCCGATCTTCGTCGCGCTCTGCATCGCCGCGATCCTGGTGCGCGACCGCCGCTTCCACATCGCCTTCGTCACGGCGGCGCTGATCTACCAGATATCGTTCATCCTGCGGCTCTTCGACACGATCGTATGACGCCAGCCGATGATCTAGAGTTTCGGGGAAAGGCAGGTTCAGCGATGTACAAGGCCATTGGATCGCGTGGGTCCCGGGTCAGCCGCGTCCTCTGGATGCTCGAGGAACTCGGGCAGCCCTATGAATTCGTCGAGGTCAAGCTCCGCTCGCCGGAAGCCTATGCGCTCAATCCGTCGGGCAAGGTGCCGATCCTCATCGACGGTGAGCTGATCGTGACGGATTCGCGGCGATCTGCGTCTATCTCGCCGACAAGCACGCCGATAAAGGCATGGGTGCCAATCCGGGCCTTGCGGGCCGTGCCGAGATGGATTCCTGGATGCATTTTGCCCAGAGCGAATTCGAGGCGCCGCTGTGGAACAAATTGCGCCATCGCTTCCTCTTACCCAGGGAAGTGCGGGTCGAGTCGGCCCCGCGGCGGCCTATGACTTCGCCACAGAACTCAAGGCGCTGGATCGCCGGCTCGGCGACAAGCCTTTCGCACTCGGCGACCGGTTTTCCGCCGTCGACGTGCTGCTCGGCGATATGGGCGGCTGGGCCCGAGCCGGCCGCTTCCCGATCGAATCCGACCGCGTCAACGCCTATTTCGACCGCGTGCTGGGCCGCCCAGCCCGCGCCCGTGCCCAAGCCAATGCATCGGCCCGAAAATCGGAATCGATTTTCGGAAAGCACGATGCATAGATTCAAACATGTTAGAGCGTCCTGCGCGTCCAAGGGGACGCGCGGCGCTCTAATGGCGGAGCCATGAAATGAAGCTCAACCTCAACACCGACTTCACCAAATTTCCGCGCGCCGTCTCGGTGCTGCCCGCCGGCACGGCCGCGACCACCGTGCCTTCCGGCCGTGCGATCCTCGCCCATGACGAGCGGCATCTGCGCCGCCGCGCCATCGAACTTGCCGACGGCGGCAAGGTGCTGGTCGACCTGCCCGAGCCCGTTGCCCTGAACGACGGCGACCGGCTGGTGCTGGAGGACGGCGGTCATATCGAGATTATCGCGGCGCCCGAAGAGGTCTATGACATCCGCGCCCGCGACGCCGTGCATCTGACCGAACTCGCCTGGCATATCGGCAACCGCCACCTCGCCGCCGGCATCGAGGCGCACCGTATCCTCATCCTGCGCGACCATGTCATCAAGGCGATGCTGGAGGGGCTCGGCGCCACGGTGCGCGACGTCTCGGAGCCGTTCAAGCCGGTGCGCGGCGCCTATTCCGGCGGGCATGGCCATGCCCACGCCGAGGCGCACAGCCATGGCCACGGCGAATCCCATTCGCACAGCCATGCGCATTCGCATCACGATCATCATCATGACTGACCAGCCCTCCGGCATCGCCCTGCTGCGGCTGATGGCATGGCTGTCGCCGGCCTTTCCGGTCGGCGGCTTTGCCTACAGCCATGGTCTGGAGCGCGCGGTGCATGACGGGTTGGTGGCCGATGCCGCCGGCCTTGCCAGCTGGCTGGAGACGCTGGTCGAGATGGGCTCCGGCTGGAACGATGCCGTGCTGTTCGCCGAGAGCTGGCGCCGCGCCCGCGAAGGCAGCGATCTGGCCGAGGTCGCCGCGCTGGCCGAGGCACTGGCCGGCTCGCGCGAACGCCACGCCGAGGCCACGCTGCAAGGTGCGGCCTTCCTTAAAGCGGCCGGCGCCTGGCCCAATTCCGTGCTGGAGCGGTTGCCGGCCGAATGCGCCTATTGCGTCGCTGTCGGCGCTGTCGCCGGGGGCAATGGCGTTGCGCTGCAGGACGCGCTGTCCGCCTTCCTGCAAGCCTTCTTTTCCAACCTCGTCCAGGCCGCCATCCGGCTCGGCGTCATCGGTCAGAACGAAGCCACCGCGCTGCTTGCCGGCTTCGAGCCGCTGGCGCTGTCGACCGCGGCGCGCGCGTCCCGCTCGACATCGGACGATCTCGGCGGCTGCGCCTTCGTCTCCGACGTCATGGCGATGAAGCACGAAACCCAGTATTCGCGATTGTTCCGCTCATGATCCTACTCGCCTTCGTCCTCTCATTCGTGCTGCTGCTGATCACGGTACTGCATGTCTATTGGGGCATCGGCGGCATCTGGCCGGGCAGGGATGCCGCGTCCTGCGCCCATGCCGTCGTCGGTTTTCGCGGCGTCGACGAGATGCCGACGCCATTCGCCAGTTTTGCCGTTGCCGCCTGCCTTGGCCTGGCTACGCTGTGGCCGCTGGCGCTCATCGGGTTCTTCGCCTCGCCCTTTCCCAAGGAGGGCCTTGCCGCCACGTCGATGCTGATCGGTCTGGTGTTCCTGGGGCGCGGCATTGCCGGTTTCACGCCCTGGTGGCGCCGGCTGGCGCCGCAACAGCCTTTCGCGTGGCTCGATACCAGTCTCTATTCGCCGCTGTGCCTGCTGATCGGGCTCGGCTTCGCGGCTCTTGCCATTATGGAGTTTCCGATATGACACAAGCTAACGGTCCTCTTCGCATCGGCATTGGCGGCCCCGTCGGTTCCGGCAAGACGACGCTCACCGAAAAACTCTGCAAGGCGCTGCGCGACGAGTTTTCCATCGCCGTCGTCACCAACGACATCTACACCAGGGAAGACGCCATGATGCTGGTCCGGCTGCAGGCGCTGCCGGAGGACCGCATCGTCGGCGTCGAAACCGGCGGCTGCCCGCACACCGCCATCCGCGAGGACGCCTCGATCAATTTGCAGGCGATCGCCGAACTGAACCGCAAATTCCCCGATCTCGACATCATCTTCATCGAATCCGGCGGCGACAACCTGGCCGCCACCTTCTCGCCGGACCTTGCCGACCTGACGCTCTATGTCATCTCGGTCTGCCAGGGTGAGGAGATTCCGAGAAAGGGCGGCCCGGCGATCACCCGTTCCGATTTCCTCATCATCAACAAGAGCGACCTGGCGCCCTATGTGAACGTCAATCTCGATGTCATGGAGAGCGACGCCGGCCGCATGCGCGGCAAGCGGCCGTTCGGCTTCACCGATCTTTCACGCGGCAAGGGCCTGCGGGAGGTGATCGATTTTATCGTCGAGCACGGCGGACTGCGGACCATTGGCGCCGCAAGCACCGCGGCATAGCTGGCCGTCTGCACCAAGCGAAAGCGGTTGCGGGCACCAGCGGAGCGCGGCATTCTTGCCGAAACCGGAGGAATTTTAGCATGAGCATTGCCCGCCTGCAGAAGGAAAAGCTGACCAACCTGCCCTTCTACGAAGAGCGCGTCGATCTCGCCTGCGCCTTCCGCTGGACGGCGCGGCTCAACATGCACGAAGCGGTGGCCAACCATTTCTCGCTGGCCATCAACGACGACGGCACCAGGTTCCTGATGAACCCCAACCAGGTGCATTTCTCACGCGTCAAGGCGAGCGACCTGATCGAGATCGACGCCAACGACCCCGACACGCTTTCGGGGCCTAATGCACCCGACCCGACGGCATGGGGCTTGCACGGCGCCGTCCATCGCAACGTACCGCACGCGCGCTGCGTCATGCATGTCCATTCGATCCACGCCACCGTGCTGGCCTCGCTGGCCGACTCGACGCTGCCGCCGATCGACCAGAATTCGGCAATGTTCTTCAACCGCCATGTCGTTGACGCGCACTATGGCGGGCTGGCCTTCGAGGAAGAGGGCGAACGCTGCTCGCAGCTTCTCGCTGACCCCAAGGTCAAGGTGATGGTGATGGGCAACCATGGCGTGCTGGTCATCGGCGACACCGTCGCCGACGCCTTCAACCGCATGTTCTATTTCGAGCGCGCCGCCGAGACCTACATCAAGGCGCTGTGGACCGGTCGCCCGCTGCGCACGCTCTCCGACGCGATCGCCGAGAAGGCGGCGAGCGAGATGGACGACTATCCCGGCCAGGCCGAGCGTCACCTCGCCGAGTTGAAGGCGATCCTCGACGAGCAGGAGCCGGTGTACCGGAATTAAGCGATCATTTCGCAACGCCGGTAATTGGCGAAACCGTCAGCACCGCCACTTTCTCCCCGTCACTATACGGGGAGAAATGTCCGGCAGGACAATGAGGGGCGGCACCAAGGTCTCAGAAATCAGAACCTGCACGCCGACGTTTTGCCAAGTCAGCGCTGCCCCTCATCCGCCTGCCGGCACCTTCTCCCCGTATAGTGACGGGGGAGAAGGAGGCTACTCACAGCCCGAGCTGAGCCCGCAATTCCCCGGCGCTGTTGATGACGATGGCGCCGGGCGGTCCTTCCATCGGCTTTTCAGGCCAGAAGATGGTCTTCATTCCCGCCGCCAGCCCCGCCATGGCGCCCGGCCAGCTGTCGTCGACCGCGACGGCGTGCGCGGGATCGACGTCGGCCAGATAGGCGGCGCGCAAGAAAGGCTCGGCGTGCGGCTTGCCGTCGCGCACGTCGTTGCGGCTGATCGTCTTCATGCCGGGATAGGTGAGGCCGACCATGCGCAGATTGGCGTCGACGATCATCCGGTCCGAATTGGACACCACCGCCTGCTGCACGCCGAGCGCGTGCAGTTCGTGGAAGACCTCGATAGCGCCTGGGCGCGGCTTCAGCCCTTCGACCAGCGGCAGGTAATGCTCATATTTGTGAACGATCCACTCGTCGAAGGGCAGTCGCAGCCCGAACTCGTCGCGCATCATTTCGTAGACCGGCCAGGCGGCGACGCCCAGCACGCGCTCATGCAGATCGTCAGGCGGCGTCAGGCCGGCATTGCGCATCGCTGCAATGAGGGCTGCCTCATGCAGCGGTTCGCTGTCGACCAGCGTGCCGTCCATGTCCCAGAAAACCGCCTTCGGTGTCATGCAGCGCTCCTTTTTGCGATCCCTTAAAGGGTTTGCGGCGGGAGATAAACCTTTGGCGGCCATAGAACATGCCTTCAAAGCGAAACGGAACCGGCCGCGTTTTCTCCGACCGGGTATTGGCCGAGAAACCTCCGCTGTATCAGCGTAGGCATTTGCTCTTGAGATTGACAATTGCGCAGGCGGCCATTCCCTGCGAAACTGATACGGATCGCCTGATGATCGGCGGGTTTCGGGAGGCAGGACGTGAATAGCCGGCAGGATGGCGGCAGCAACAGGCTGGACGACGCGGCGCGCGCCGGCTGGCTCTATTATGTTGCCGGCAACACACAGGACCAGATCGCCGCCACGCTCGGCATATCGAGGCAGACGGCGCAGCGGCTGGTGTCGCTGGCGGTGTCGGAAGGCTTGATCAAGGTCCGCGTCGATCATCCGATCGCCAACTGCCTGGACCTTGCCGCGCGGCTGAAATCACGCTTCGCGCTCGACCTTGTCGAGGTGGTGCCGAGCGATCCCAACTCATCCTCCACCACCATCGGCATCGCCGAAGCGGCCGCCGCCGAGATCGAACGGCGGCTGCGGTCGCCGACACCGATCGTCATGGGCATCGGCACCGGACGCACGCTGAAGGCGGCGATCGAACAATTGCCGCCGATGGAATGCCCGCAGCATAAGGTGGTGTCCTTGACCGGCAACATCTCGCCGGACGGTTCGGCCGCCTTCTACAACGTCATCTTCACCATGGCCGACAGGGTCAAGGCGCGGTCCTTCCCGATGCCGCTGCCGGTCATCGCCTCCTCGCCGCAGGAGCGCGAAATGCTGCTCAACCAGCCGATGATCCAGCCGACGCTGGCGCTTGCCGCCGAGGCCGATGTCACCTTCATCGGCATTGGCGACCTCGGCCCGAAGGCGCCGCTCTACGAGGACGGCTTCATTTCCGAAAGCGAGCTGAAAGCCTTGCAGAAGGCGGGCGGCGTCGCCGAAATCGTCGGCTGGGTGTTCGATCGCGAGGGCCGCATGATCGAAGGCATCACCAATGACCGGGTGTCGTCGGCGGCGCTGCCGTCGCGCGAGAAGTCGCTGGTCATCGCGCTCGCCATGGGCGAGCGTAAGCTGCCGGGAATCCTGGCGGCCGTGAACCGGCGGCTGGTCAACGGGCTCATCACCGACGAGCGGACGGCGACCGCCCTGCTGGCCGGTATTTGACGGCTTCCTGATAAAGCCAGGAAGGCTATTGGTGCCGGCCGAAAGGGTCGTTGCCGTCGAGAAAACCGAGGTCGCGCTGCAGATGGGGTGACAGGTCCCTGATGTCGAGATGCGCCTTTTTTCGGGGCGCGAACCAGCCGAATCCGTCCACCAACCACGAAATCCAGCGATGATCGGGAGCGGGAGTGCATTTTTGCTGCGTCATGGTCATGATCGTCAACCTTCGCTATCCTGAACCCGAATGACGGGTTGAGGATGAATGTCGGCCTTGCCGGCCGCCTTTGCCAATCGAACGTCGATAACGACCCATAAGGAGGCTTTATGCCTGACCTCAGCGCGCCGCAGGTTTCGCAACTGCCGCCATTGCAGGCGATCCGGGTGTTCGAGGCGGTGGCGCGGCATCTTTCTTTCACCAAGGCCGCCGGGGAACTCGCCATGACGCAAGCCGCGGTCAGCTACCAGATCAAGGTGCTGGAGGAGCGCGTCGGCGCGCCGCTGTTCCTGCGCCGGCCGCGACAGATCGAACTGACCGAAGCGGGCCAGCGCCTAGCGCCGGCTGTCAGCGAGGCCTTTGCCATCCTCAGCCAGGCCTATGCCGCCGCGCGCGGCGGCGCGGACGGGCTGCTATGTGTCACCACGGTGCTGACCTTTGCCTCGAATTGGCTGGCGCATCATCTGGGCGCGTTCCAGATCGCGCATCCGTCGCTTGCCGTGCGGCTCGAGACGTCGAGCCGGCTGACGGATTTCTCCCGCGAGGACGTCGACCTCGCCATTCGTTCTGGCGGCGGCAAATGGCCCGGGCTGGAAGCCCACAAGCTGCTCGATGCCGATTTCACGCCGATGCTGAGCCCGAAGCTCGCGGCGAGCATCGGCGGCATCAACGAACCGGCCGATCTGCTCAAGCTGCCGATCCTCGATCCCAGCGATATCTGGTGGACGCAATGGTTCGAGGCCGCCGGCGTGCACAGCCACGACCTTGCCAGGCGGCCCGGCAGCAGCATGGGCGCGCAAGCCTATGAAGCCAACGCGGCCATATCGGGCTATGGCGTGGCCATCCTGACCCGGGCCCTGTTCAAGGCCGAACTCGCCGACGGCCGCCTGATCCAGCCGTTCGACCTGGTCGGCGACGACGGCCACGCCTACTGGTTGGTCTATCCGGAAGCCCGCCGCAACGTGCCCAAGATCCGCGCCTTCCGCGATTGGCTGCTGGCCGAGATCGCCTGCTGACCGGTTCGTCGCGCCCGCTTCGATCCTGGACCCCTTCCTGTCCCGTTGCCTGATATCCGGCACGCGCGCGGCTCGTCGTCTCCAACTTCCATCCGTCGGCGGTCCATCGGCAAGCCCGGTGCTGCGCTGCAGCATCGAATCCGGCTTGACATAATTCACACTTAGTGAGTAATTGCTCACAGCCAAGGCAAATGCTCATCTTGGTCCATGGGAGGAATTTGATGAAACTTCGTACGCTCATCCTGGGCTTGTGCTCGGCCAGCGCGCTGGCTTTCGCCGCACATGCCGAATCCATCACCATCGCCACCGTCAACAATGGCGATATGGTCCGCATGCAGAAGCTGACCGACGACTTCACCAAGGCCAACCCCGACATCCAGCTCAACTGGGTCACGCTCGAAGAGAACGTGCTGCGCGAGCGTGTCACCACCGACATCGCCACCAAGGGCGGCCAGTATGACGTGATGACCATCGGCACCTACGAGGTTCCGATCTGGGCCAAGCAGAGCTGGCTGCTGCCGCTCGACAAGCTCGGCGACGACTACGACGCCAAGGACATCATCCCGGCCATCGCCGGCGGCCTCTCGGTCGACGGCAAGCTCTATGCCGCGCCGTTCTACGGCGAAAGCTCCTTCGTCATGTACCGCAAGGACCTGATGGAGAAGGCTGGGCTGAAGATGCCCGATGCGCCGACCTGGGACTTCATCAAACAGGCCGCCGACAAGATGACCGACCGCGCCAATGGCGTGAACGGCGTCTGCCTGCGCGGCAAGGCCGGCTGGGGCGAGAACATGGCCTTCCTGACCGCCATGTCGAACTCGTTCGGCGCCCGCTGGTTCGACGAGAACTGGAAGCCGCAGTTCGACCAGCCCGAGTGGAAGAAGACGCTGCAGTTCTATGTCGACCTGATGAAGGCCGACGGCCCCGAAGGCGCGTCCTCCAACGGCTTCAACGAAAACCTGGCGCTCTTCCAGCAGGGCAAGTGCGGCATGTGGATCGACGCCACAGTCGCGGCGTCCTTCGTCTCCGACCCGAAGAACTCGACCGTCGCCGACAAGGTCGGTTACGCCTTGGCGCCTGACAACGGCCTTGGCAAGCGCGGCAACTGGCTATGGGCGTGGTCGCTGGCGATCCCCGCCGGCACGCAGAAGGCCGACGCTGCCGAGAAGTTCGTCTCCTGGGCGACCAGCAAGCACTATGCGGAGCTCGTCGCGTCGAAGGAAGGCTGGGCCAACGTACCTCCGGGCACGCGCTCCTCGCTTTATGCGAACGCCGAGTACCAGAAGGCGGCTCCGTTCGCCAAGATGACACTGGACTCCATCAACGCCGCCGACCCGACGCATCCGACCGTCAAGCCGGTGCCCTATGTCGGCGTGCAGTTCGTCGCCATCCCTGAATTCCAGGGCCTTGGCACAACCGTCGGCCAGCTCTTCTCGGCGGCACTTGCCGGTCAGTCGAGCGTCGACGATGCGTTGAAGCAGGCCCAGGACGCCGCGACCGCGGCGATGACCGAGGGCGGTTATATCAAGTAAGGCTCCTCCCGGTGCCGAATGCCGGTCACCTCCTCGACCGGCAACGGCCGCCCGAAACCCAGTTCGGGCGGCCGCCTTTCCAACGCCTGTGAAAATTCAGTCTGATCCTTGAAGGGTGACCGTCATGGCTACTCAGCAGACCCGTTCGCTTGCCCGATTCATGATGGCGCCATCCGTGGTGCTGCTGCTGGTCTGGATGGTTGTTCCGCTCGCTCTCACGCTGTGGTTCTCCTTCCAGCAGTACAACCCGCTCAATCCGGTTCGCGATGGCTTCGTCGGCCTCTCGAACTACGCGCTGTTCTATTCCAACCCGGCTTTCCTGCAGTCGATCCTCAACACGCTGGTCCTGGTGGTCAGCGTGCTGCTGATCACGGTGATCGGCGGCATCCTGCTGGCACTGCTCATCGATCAGCCGATGTGGGGCCAAGGGATCGTGCGCATCCTCGTCATCTCGCCGTTCTTCGTCATGCCGCCGGTCGCCGCTCTGGTGTGGAAGAACATGATCATGCACCCGCAATATGGCGTCTTCGCCGACATAGCGCGCTTCTTCGGGGCGCAACCGATCGACTGGTTCGGGCAGCATCCTATGACGGCGATCATCATCATCGTCGCCTGGCAATGGCTGCCTTTCGCGACATTGATCCTGCTGACCGCGCTGCAATCGCTCGACGGCGAGCAGAAGGAAGCCGCCGAGATGGACGGCGCCGGCTTCATCAGCCGCTTCATCTATCTGACGCTGCCGCACATGTCGCGAGCGATCACCGTGGTCATCCTGATCCAGACGATCTTCCTGCTCTCCGTCTATGCCGAGATCCTGGTCACCACCAATGGCGGCCCCGGCTATGCCTCCACCAACCTGCCCTTCCTCGTCTACCAGAAGGCGCTGCTGGAGTTCAAAATCGGCCAGGCATCCGCGGGCGGTGTGATCGCCGTCATTCTCGCCAACATCGTCGCCTTCTTCGCCATGCGCGCCGTCGGCAAGAACCTGGACAAGTAAGGGAGGACAAGATGGCACGCGCAGTCACCACCCAGCACAAGACCATCGCGACGGCAGCCGCCTGGATCGTCGCCCTGCTGATCTTCTTTCCGATCCTGTACACGATCATCACCTCGTTCAAGTCGGAACAGGAGGCGATCCAGGGCTTCAACCTGATCCCGTCGGGAACCTTCGAAAGCTATTCCGAGGTCCAAGCGCAGAGCGGCTATTTCAAGTTCTTCTTCAACTCGGTGCTGCTCTCGGTCGGCTCGACCGTCCTGGCCCTGCTCGTCGCCATTCCGGCGGCATGGTCGATGGCCTTCTCGCCGACCAAGCGGACCAAGGACATCCTGATGTGGATGCTGTCCACCAAGATGATGCCGGCGGTCGCGGTGCTGTTTCCGATCTACCTGATCTTCCGCGACACCGGTCTGCTCGACAGCCGCATCGGCCTGATGGTCATGCTGATGCTGATCAACCTGCCGATCGTGATCTGGATGCTCTACACCTATTTCCGCGAGATCCCCGGCGAGATCCTGGAAGCGGCCCGCATGGACGGCGCCTCGCTGTGGAACGAGATCATCTATGTGCTGACGCCGATGGCGGTGCCGGGCATCGCCTCGACGATGCTGCTCAACATCATCCTGGCCTGGAACGAGGCATTCTGGACGATCCGGCTGACGACCACGGAAGCAGCACCGCTTACCGCCTTCATCAGCTCCTTCTCCAGCCCGCAAGGCCTATTCTGGGCCAAGCTTTCGGCGGCCTCGACGCTGGCCATCGCACCGATCCTGATCATGGGCTGGTTCAGCCAGAAGCAGCTGGTACGAGGCCTGACCTTTGGTGCGGTGAAGTAACGGAAATTGCCTGAAGCAATCGGCGAAAAATAGCTCTCGGGGAGGAAACCATGGGAAACATCACGCTCAAGAACGTCTCCAAATCCTTTGGATCGACGTCCATCATCCCCGGTCTCGACCTGGTGATCGAGAATGGTGAGTTCGTCGTCTTCGTCGGCCCGTCGGGCTGCGGCAAGTCGACATTGCTGAGGCTGATCGCCGGCCTGGAAGACACCAGCGGCGGCACCATCAACATCGATGGCCGTGACGTAACCGGCGAGGCGCCGGCCAAGCGCAAGCTCGCCATGGTGTTCCAATCCTATGCGCTCTACCCGCATATGACGGTTGCCAAGAACATCGCCTTCCCATTGAAGATGGCGGGCGAGGATCAGGCGACCATCGACAGGAAGGTGAAGGACGCGGCGCGCGTCTTGAACCTCACCAACTATCTCGAACGCCGTCCCGGCCAGCTCTCCGGCGGCCAGCGCCAGCGCGTCGCCATCGGCCGCGCCATCGTGCGCCAGCCCTCGGCCTTCCTGTTCGACGAGCCCTTGTCCAACCTCGACGCGGCACTGCGCGGCACAATGCGGCTCGAAATCAGCGAGCTGCACCATCAGCTCAAGACGACGATGATCTACGTCACCCACGACCAGGTCGAGGCCATGACCATGGCCGACAAGATCGTCGTGCTCAACGCCGGCAACATCGAGCAGGTCGGCTCGCCGATGGAGCTCTACAAGACGCCGCGCAACCTGTTCGTCGCCGGCTTCATCGGTTCGCCGAAGATGAACCTGATCGAGGGCGCACCGGCCGCCAAATATGGCGCCACGACGATCGGCATCCGGCCTGAACATATGCAGATCTCGACCACGGCGGGCGACTGGAAGGCCGCCGTCGGCGTGGCCGAGCATCTGGGTTCCGACACGTTCCTGCACGTCCAGGCCGATGGTGTCGGGCCGCTGACGGTGCGCGCAGACGGCGAACTGGCGGTCCGCCATGGCGACACCATCTATCTCACGCCCGACCAAGCCAAGCTGCACCGCTTCGGCCCCGACGGCAAGGCGATGGCCCAGTGAGGATGGAGCGGTGAGGCTGACAGGCAAATCGGCGCTGATCACGGGGTCGGCGCGCGGCATCGGCAGAGCCTTCGCCGAAGCCTATGTGCGCGAAGGCGCCACCGTGGCGATTGCCGATATCAACCTCGACGCAGCACGCAAGACCGCGGCTGAAATCGGTGACCACGCCTATGCGCTAAAGCTTGACGTCACCGATCAGGCATCCATCGATGCCGCGGTCAAGGCGGTGGAGAGCAGGACCGGCGGCCTCGATATCCTGATCAACAACGCCGCTCTGTTCGACCTGGCGCCGATCGTGGAGATCTCGAGGGCGAGCTACGAAAAGCTGTTTTCCGTCAATGTCGCCGGCACGCTGTTCATGTTGCAGGCAGCCGCCCGGTCGATGATCGCGCGGGGCAAGGGCGGCAGGATCATCAACATGGCGAGCCAGGCCGGGCGTCGCGGCGAACCGCTGGTCGCGGTCTATTGCGCCACCAAGGCCGCGGTCATCTCGCTGACGCAGTCAGCCGGACTCGACCTGATCAAACACCGCATCAATGTCAACGGCATCGCGCCCGGCGTCGTCGACAGCGACATGTGGGACGAGGTCGATGCCTTGTTCGCCAAATACGAGAACCGGCCGAAAGGCGAAAAGAAACGGCTGGTCGGCGAGGGCGTACCGTACGGCCGCATGGGCAAGCCGGAAGACCTCGCGGGCATGGCCGTGTTCCTCGCCAGCGACGAGGCCGAATACATCGTCGCCCAGACCTACAATGTCGATGGCGGCCAATGGATGAGTTGAGGGGGAAGGCGCTTCTCTCATTTCCTCCAGAGAAGTGCCGAGGGGCGGTGAGGGGCAGCATACTGGAACATCAGGTGCGGCCCCTCATCCTCGCCCTCCCGAAGGAGGCGAAACAGTCGGGCTGCAAATCGGCCAAAGGGTAAAGCAGATGACCGTGAAACTCTCTTCCTCGAGCCTCGCCACGCTTCCGTCCAAGGTCGCAGGTCCGAACTATGACCGGTCGGCGTTGAAAGCCGGCATCGTGCATTTCGGTGTCGGCAATTTCCACCGCTCGCATCAGGCCGTCTATCTCGACGACCTGTTCGGTCAGGGCATCGGCCATGATTGGGCGCTGGTCGGCGCCGGCGTGTTCGACGGCGAGAAGATCGGCCGCGGCAAGCTCGAAGAGCAGGACTGGCTGACCACCGTGGTCGAGCAGGACGAAGGCCACATGAGCGCCCGCGTCACCGGCGCGATGATCGATTTCCTGATGCCGGGCGATGCCGCCGCCATCATCGAGCGGCTGGCCGATCCGGCGATCAGGATCGTATCGCTGACCATCACTGAAGGCGGCTATTTCATCGATCCGGCCTCCGGAGTCTTCAACCCAACTCATCCTGATATTGTCGCCGACGCGCAGCCGGGCGCCTCACCAAAGACCGTGTTCGGCATCATCCTGGCTGGCCTCATGCGCCGCCGTCAGGACGGCATCGTGCCGTTCACCGTCATGTCCTGCGACAACATTCCCCATAACGGCCATGTCACGTCGGACGGTGTGATCGGCCTTGCCCGCCTGATCGACGAGGACCTGGCGAGCTGGGTCAGCGACCACGTCGCCTTCCCGAACGCCATGGTCGATCGGATCACGCCGGCGACCAGCGACCGCGAGCGCAAGATCCTCGCCGACGATTTCGGCCTCGAAGACAATTGGCCGGTGTTCTGCGAGCCATTCCGGCAATGGGTGCTGGAAGACCATTTCACCGATGGCCGCCCGCCGCTGGAAAAGGTCGGCGTGCAGTTCGTCAGGGAGGTCGCCCCTTACGAGCTCATGAAGATTCGCATCCTCAATGGCGGCCACGCCACCATTGCTTATCCGGCTGGGCTGATGGACATCCATTTCGTCCATGAGGCGATGCAGGAGCCGCTGGTGCGCGGCTTCCTCGACAAGCTCGAGCATGACGAGATCATCCCGACCGTGCCGCCCGTGCCGGACACGGTGCTGGAAGACTACTACCAGCTCATCGAGAAGCGCTTCTCCAATCCCAAGATCGGCGACACAGTGCGCCGGCTCTGCCTCGACGGCTCCAACCGCCAGCCGAAATTCATCATCCCGACCATCGCGGACCGGCTGAAGGCGGGCAAAGGCGTTACCGGACTGGCGCTGGAATCGGCGCTGTGGTGCCGCTACTGCTTCGGCACGACGGACAGCGGCGCCGTCATCGAACCCAACGACCCGAGCTGGGATCGGATGCAGGCAACGGCAAAGGCGGCAAAGGCCGCGCCTGCCGCCTGGCTTGCGATGGACGACATCTATGGCGATGTCGGCCGCGCCACCGCCTTCGTCGAGGCCTTCGCCCACGCGCTCAACGTGCTCTGGGCCAATGGCACGCGCGCCACGCTGACGCGCTACATCGCCGGCAAGCTCTGAGAGCCAGCCGGCACCATGACGCCTGAACTGGTCATCTTCGACTGCGACGGCGTGCTGGTCGACAGCGAGGCGCTCTCCGTCTCGGCGCTGCTCGGCATGATCGAACTTGCCGGTGGCAGCATAGGCGAAGACGCCGCCTACGAGCATTTCCTAGGCAAGAGCATGAAGAGCGTGCGCGAGATCCTCGGCCGCGACTTCGGCCTGGAGATCACCGACCGGCATCTCACCGCCCTGCGCGTTGACCTCATGCGAAAGTTCCGCGAGGAGCTGAAGCCGATCGCCGGCGTCAGGGAGATGTTGCCGAAGCTCCGCCTGCCGTATTGCGTTGCCTCTTCCGGTACGCTGGAACGGATTCGTTACGCGCTCGACGTCACCGGTCTGCTCACGCTGATGGAGCCGCATCTGTTCAGCGCCGCCATGGTTGCCAGGGGAAAGCCGGCACCGGACCTTTTTCTCCACGCTGCCGCCAGCATGCGGGCGCGTCCGCGCAACTGCCTGGTCATCGAGGACAGCCCCGCCGGCGTCGCGGCGGCACGCGCGGCCGGCATGCACGTCTTCGCCTTCACCGGCGGCGCGCACGCCGGCAATCCGGGATTGAAAGCGCGGCTTGCGTCGACCGAACCGGACTTTATATTCGCTGACATGCTGCAATTGCCGGATCTGATTGCAGGCCTGGGAGCGAGAGTTAGAGCATCTTGACGAAACAGTTTGTCTGCGCGGTCGATGTCGGCACCGGGAGCGCTCGCGCGGGCATTCTCGACGCCAGTGGCGCCTTGCTCGGCCGTGCCGAGCGGCCGATCGCCATGAATCAGCCGAAGCCCGATCATGCCGAGCATGATTCACGCGACATCTGGTCCGCCGTCTGCACCGCCGTGCGTGCCGCGCGGGAAAAGGCAGGCGTCGCCGCCGAGCATATCGCCGGTATCTCCTTCGATGCCACCTGTTCGCTGGTCGTGCGTGACAGGCAAGGCGGCCAGCTCAGTGTTTCGACCACCGGTGACAAGCGCTGGGACACCATTGTCTGGCTCGACCATCGCGCCATCGCCGAGGCCGACGAATGCACCGCAAGCGGCCACGAGGTGCTGAATTATATCGGCGGCGTCATGTCGCCGGAGATGGCGACGCCGAAGCTGATGTGGCTGAAGCGTAATCTGCCCGGCACGTGGAAAGAAGCCGGCTATTTATTCGACCTGACTGATTACCTGACCTGGCAGGCGACCGGCTCGCTGGCGCGCTCGCAATGCACGCTGACCGCCAAATGGACCTACCTGGCGCACCAGGAAACCGCGTGGCAACGCGATTTCTTCGAACTCGTCGGCCTCGACGATCTTTTTGACCACGGCAATCTGCCGGAGCGGGCCAGCCCGGTGGGTGCCTACATCGGCCCGCTGACGGCGCGGGCAGCGGCAGAACTCGGCCTGACCGAAAACTGCCGCGTCGGCGCAGGCGTTATCGACGCCTATGCCGGCGCGCTTGGCGTGCTCGGCGGCTTCGCCGGCGACGACCAGAATATCGGCCGCCATCTGGCGCTGATCGCCGGTACATCGAGCTGCGTGATGGCCATGTCGCCCGACCCGCAGCCTTTCGCCGGCGTCTGGGGCCCGTACTACGGCGCCGCCCTTCCGAAGCTGTGGCTGTCGGAAGGTGGCCAGTCGGCAACCGGGGCGCTGCTCGACCACATCATCCGCTGGCATGGCGCCGGCGGCGAGCCGAACGCGGCCATGCATGCCAGGATCGCCGCGCGCGTCGCCGAACTGCGCGCCGCCGAGGGTGAGGGCCTTGCCGGCCGGCTGCACGTGCTGCCGGATTTCCATGGCAACCGCTCGCCGCTCGCCGATCCGCACGCGGTCGGCGTCGTCAGCGGTCTGACGCTGGATTCGTCCTTCGACAGCCTGTGCAAGCTCTACTGGCGCACCGCCGTCGGCATTGCGCTCGGCGTGCGCCATGTGCTGGAGGCGCTGAACGAGAATGGCTACCTGATCGACACGCTGCATGTCACCGGCGGCCACACCAAGAACCCGCTCTTGATGGAGCTCTATGCCGACGCCACCGGCTGCACGGTGGTCGAACCGCTGGCCGACGAGGCGGTGCTGCTCGGCACCGGCATGGTCGCCGCGACCGCCGCCGGGCTGTTTCCCGACCTCAACGCCGCCTGCCTTGCCATGCAGCAGGGCGGCAAGAGGCGTGCTGCCAACCCGGCCGCCGGCGCCCGCTTCGATCGCGACTACCGGATCTTCCTGGAGATGCACCGGCAACGCCAGGCGCTTGACGCGATCCGGTAGGCTTTGCCTATTGCTTGCGGAGCGACGCGCCTGATGTCGCGTCGAACAAATGGATGCTTTCTTCCTCGAATGTGTAGCGGACAGGGGCATGCAGCACCGGGCATTCGCGTGCCGGTACCAGTGCGCTGATCTCCTTGCCGCCGGAGCCGAATGTCACCAGAGCGTCATTGCCGTGGAATTCGATGAGATCGGCGGTGCCTTGCAATATGCCGGCGGCGCCGTCACTGCCTGTCTTCAGGTCCGGGGGCCGGATGCCCAGCACGGCGCGATCGCCAGGCTGGAGATGAAAGCCCGCCCCGTCTAACGAAAGCACCGTTCCGGCGCCGGTCAGCGTCCAGCCGTTCGCCGCTCTGCCGACCGTCACCTCGATGAAATTCATGTTCGGCGTGCCGATGAAGCCGGCCACGAACATATTGCCCGGCCGGCCGTAGATCTCCGCCGGCGAGCCGACCTGCTCGATGACGCCATCCTTGAGCAGCACGATACGGTCGGCTAGCGTCATCGCCTCCAGCTGGTCATGGGTGACGTAGACGGTGGTGGTCTTCAGCGACTGGTGCAGCCGCGCGATCTCGACGCGCATATGGTTGCGCAATTTGGCGTCCAGATTGGACAACGGCTCGTCGAACAGGAACACCTTGGGCGTCTTGATCATCGCCCGGGCGATCGCCACGCGCTGCTGCTGGCCGCCGGAGAGCTCGGCCGGCTTGCGGCCGAGATAGGGGTCGAGCCCGAGCGTCCTCGACACCGCTTCGACCCGCTTGCGGATTTCGGGCGCCGGCACCTTCTGGCGCCGCAGCCCGAAGGCGATGTTGTCGAAGATCGTCATATGCGGGTAGAGCGCGTAGTTCTGGAACACCATGGCGATGCCGCGGTCGCCGGGATCGAGGTCGTTGACCACCTTGCCGCCGATCGAGACCTCGCCGCCGCTGATGTCCTCCAGCCCCGCCAGCATCCGGAGCAAGGTCGACTTGCCGCAGCCGGACGGGCCGAGGAAGACGACGAATTCGTGCTCCTCGATCGCCAGGTTGAGGTCGCGGATCACCGTGGTGGCGCCATAGGCCTTGTCGACATGGGAGCAAACGATCGCGGACATGGTCAGTCCTTTTCGCCGGTAAGCAGGATTTGCAGTTTGACGTCCTGGGGGTTGCCTTCGGCCGCCCGTTCGAACGCCTTGATGCTGTCGGCGAAATCATAGGTACCGGTGATCAGCGGCTTGAGATCGACCTTGCCGGAGGCGATGAGTTGCAGCGCGCGGTCGAAGATGTTGGCGTAGCGGAACACCGTCTCGATACGCACTTCCTTCGAGATCGCCGCCGGAACGTTGAGGCTCACCGGTTCGACCGGAAGCCCGACCAACACCACCGCGCCGCCCGGCCGCACGACGTCGAACAGGTCGGCGAAGGCCTTCGGGCTGCCGCTCGCCTCGAAGACGATGTCGGCGCCCCATTTGTCGGTCGCGGCGGCGACGGCATCGACCAGCGACCGCTCGCCGATATTGACCGGCAGGATGCCGGCATATTGCGCGGCGATCTTCAGTTTCGGCGCGGAAAAATCGGAAATCAGCACTTTCGAGCAGCCGCCGGCAAGGGCGGCAAGCGCGATCATGATGCCGATCGGGCCGCAGCCGACGACGACGGCGACATCGCCCGGAACGATGCGGGCACGGCTTGCCGCCTGCATGCCGATGGCGAAGGGCTCGACCATCGCGCCCTCGGCGAAGGAGACATTGTTCGGCAGCCTGTAGGTGAAGGCCGCCGGGTGGACGGCGAAGGGCGCCAGCACGCCATGCACCGGTGGCGTCGCCCAGAAGCGCACGTCGGGATCGACATTGTAGATGCCGAGTTTTGTGGCGCGCGACGACAGGTTGGGCACGCCCGGCTCCATGCAGACGCGGTCGCCGACCTTCAGGCTGGTCACATTGGCGCCGACCTCGACGATGGTGCCCGCCGCCTCGTGGCCGAGCACCATCGGCGCCCGCACGATGTAGCTGCCGATGGCGCCATGCGTGTAATAGTGCACGTCGCTGCCGCAGACGCCGACGGTGTGGATGGCGATCCTGACATCGTCGGGCCCGACATCGAGCGGCAATGCGATCTCGCGCAGCGACAATTCACCTTTTTTCTCAAGCACCAAAGCCCGCATCGGGTCGTCCTCACTTCAACTCTTTTTTTGCCGGAAAACGGAATTCAGGAAACCGCTGAGCACGCCGAGGAACAACAGCGGCGGCAGCGACAGGAGCACGACCGAGGCGTTGAGAATGCCCCACGGTACGTTCATGCCTTGCTGGGACAGTTCGGAGGCGACGATCGGCAAGGTCTTGGCGTTGGAGCTCGACAGCATCAGCGCGATCAGGAATTCGTTCCAGACCAGCACGAAGCTGAAGGCGACCGCGCCGATCAGCGAGCGCGCCGCGACCGGCAGCGCGATCCGCCAGAACACCGCGTAGGCGCCGTAGCCGTCGACGAAGGCGGCTTCCTCGATCTCCTTCGGCACGCCCTGGAAGGCGGGGATCGCGAGCCACATGATGACCGAGGTGGTGAGCAGCGAGTAGGTGACGATCAAAGCCGGCAAAGTGTCGTAGAGCCCGAGCTGCAGCCAGATCACCATCAGCGGGATCGCCACCGCCACCGGCGGCAGGAAGCGCAGCGACAGCACGAAGAACTGGATGTCGCCGGCCCAGCGGTTGGGATAGCGCGCCACCGCGTAAGCCGCGGGCAGGCCGAGCACGACGCCTATCAGCACGGCTGTGCCGCAAGCGACGACCGAATTGTAGAGGCCGGTGATGACGCTGTCGCGGCCAAGGATGTAGCTGATGTTGGCAAGCGTCGGCGTAAACACTAGGCGTGGCACGCGGGTGATGATGTCGACGCTGTTCTTCAGCGAGTTGAGCGCCGTCCACAGCAGCGGGAACACCGCGATGAAGCCGGCGAAGGCCAGGATGGCCTTGGCTATGATGCGGCCGGGCTTCATGCCTGCACCCGCTTCCACAGCATGGTGAAGGTGATGACGGTGGCGATCATCATCAGCACCGCCATGGCCGAGGCATAGGACACCTTGCCGGATTCGATGAAGCCTTGCGAGAAGGCGTACATGTCGAGCGTTTCGGTCGCCACGCCCGGCCCGCCGCGGGTCATCACATAGATCAGGTCGAAGGAGCGCAGCGACTCGATCATCTTGACGAACATCAGGCTGATCAACGGCGCCTTCAGCATCGGCAAGGTCACATAGGCGTGGATCTGCCAGCGTCTGGCATGGTCGAGCCTTGCGGCCTCGATTGGCTGCGGCGGCAAGGTCTCCAACAGCTTCAGCACGATGACGGCGAAGAACAGGCCCCATTGCCAGACATCGACCGAAGCGACGGCGAACAAAGCCGTCGACGGCTTGGACAGCGGGTCGAAGATCAGCCCGCCGGTCAGCAGGCGGTAGGGGTAGGTGGCGATGCCGTAGAGCGGGTGGTAGGCGAACTTCCACACGAAGGCCGCCGAGACGCGCGGCAACAGCACCGGAATGATGAACAGCAGGCAATAGAGGTTCCGCAGGCGCGGCGCGGCGACCTCGAACATCAGCACGCCGAGCCCGATGGCCACCACCATCGTCGCGACGACGGTGACGACCTCCCACTTCACCGATACCCAGACGGCGTTGAGGAAGCGGCGGTCGGAGAACAGGTCGACAAAATTCGAGAACCAGACCCAGGAATAGGCCGTCGAACTCAGCTCGCGGTTCTGCAAGGCGATGATGATCGCGTAGAGCGTCGGCACCATCGACAGGATCAGCAGAATGACCAGCGTCGGCACGACAAAGGTCACCGGCAGGGATGAACGTCGAGGCATTGGTCTCAGGCCTTGCTGTGTCTCGAATGTCCGGCGTGGCGGAACCGGCACGCGGATGTTTCAGGGAAAGGCAGGCCCTCCTGCGACGCACAGGTCCCGGCATTTTCCGGGAATGCTTGGACCGCGCGCCGCAAGAGGGAGGGGGCTATTTCTTCACCAGCTCATTGGCATAGGCCTCGAGCTCGTTGAGGCTGCCCTTGACGTCGGTGCGTGTGCCGGCGATCAGCTCCTCAAGGATAATGCCCCAGCGGTCGCCGAGATCAGGCCAGCGCGGGTCCTGCCAGAAGTTGACAGCCGTCACCTTGCCGGTTTCGGCCAGCGCCTGGCCGAGATCGGCGCCGTAGATATCGGCGAACTCCTTGCTGGACAGGATGCTGGTGCGGTTCAGCTCACCGAACTGGTGGGCGTCGAGCCGGCGCTTCTCGTTTTCCTTCGACGTTGCCCAGGCGATGAACAGGCCGGCGCATTTCTTGGAAGCGTCGTCGGCATTGGCCTTCGCCGCGATGGCGAGGCCATGGCCGTAACCGCCGCCGGGAAGCGGTGAGGGCGGCGGCAGGAAGCCGATCTTGCCGACCACCTGCGAGGTCTTCGGGTCCACCGCCATGCCCGAAAGCGGCGTCGATTCGACGAGGATCGCGACCTGACCCGACAGGAAGGCGCCGGTCGATTCATCCCAGCTGCCGGTCTGCGTGCCGGGAGCGGAATCCTTGAACAGTTTCAGATAGGTCTCGGTCGCCTTGACGGCGGCGTCCGAGTTGAAGGCCGGCTTGTCGCCGTCGAACCATTTGCCGCCATAGGCCTTGAAGAACGGCATCCAGCGCCAGACATTGGCGCCCGAGCCGCGCGCGCCACGTAGCGCGATGCCGTACATGCCCTTGTCGGCGTTGGTCAGTTTCGGCACGTCAGCGATCAGCTCGTCCAGCGTTTTTGGCGGCTGGATGCCGGCGGCCTCCAGCACGTCCTTGCGGTAGACCATCAGGTCGCCGCCGCCGGTCAGCGGCGCGAACCAGACCTTGCCGTCATAGGTGGCAACCTTCTGGCGGCCGGGGTCGAAGTCGGCATAGTCATAATCAGCCGGATAATAATCGGTCAGCGGCACGATCCATTTCGACGAGGCGAACAGCGCCACGTTCGCTTCATCGACATAGTAGACGTTGTAGTTGCCGACCGTGGAGGCGTCCGCGCGCGACTTCGCGCGGCGATCGTTTTCATTGAGATAATCGATCTTGAAGCTCGCGCCGGCAAGCTTCTCGAACTCGGCCTTGGAGTCCTCCAGAAGCGTCAGGCCGTCGCGCGGCTGCGCCAGCACCTTGACCGGTGCCGAGCAGACCGGCGCCTGTGCCAGGGCAATGGTTGAAACGGTAGCGGAAAGCACGAAAGCTGCGCCAAGGCTGGCAGCGAGCCGAACTGGTTTCATGATCTTTTTCTCCTCCAGGAATATTTCGCGGGAAGCGCAGGTCCTCGGGTTACGCGATCCTCACCATCGCCCGAACGACATGCCGCCCATCGCCAAAATGCGCAGTTGCGATGGGCCAAGCTAGAAGCCCCGTTGCAGCAGACCTGTACTTTTATGCATTGTGCAGCGCAAAACCCGGCCTCCCTATGGGGAGCCTGTCACACGAGTATCGATCTGGTCCAAAACGATGATTCAGGAAGCGCTTATGCGCGCATCGCCAGACGCTGTCGCGACAGCTTGCGATAGGATGACGGCGTCATCTTGTGCTTGCGCAGGAAGGCGCGGTTGAAATTGGAGATGTTCATGTAGCCGACCTGGAAACAGATATCGGTGATCGGGACGTCGGTATCGGCCAGAAGCTTGCAGGCCTGCCAGAGCCTGAGCTTGGCAAGATGGTCGCTGAACGAATTGCCGGTGTTCTTCTGGAAGAAGCGCGAGAAAGTGCTTTCACTCATGCCGGCCAGATCGGCCATGTCAGGCAGTTTGAGATCCTCGGCGAAGTGCTGGAATAGATAGGTCAGCGTGCGCTGGATGATATCGAGCGAAGCGGCGTCGAGAACCGGCGAGAAATCCGGCGACGACAACAGCTCGTATTCGTCGGTCCTGGCCAGCAGGTCGACCAGTTCGAGGAACAGGCAGAGGCGGGCGAGCCCCTGCACCGTGCCCATCCGCTCCATGAGCGCGGCGCCTTCAAGCGCGGTTCGGCCGTGGAAGACGATGCCGCGCAGCGACCGCTCCAGGAACGGCTCCAGTTCGCGCAGTTCCGGCAACAATCCCGCCGATCCGCGCAGCCGCTCGGGATCGAATTGCAGCACAATGTCACGGCCCTCGATCAATTCGTCCGGCTGCACCGCGGTGACCCAGTCATGCGGCAGGCCGCCGCCGACGATGGTCAGGTAGCCCGGGCCGAACTCGCCGATATGGTCGCCGACCAGCACGACGCCGGAGGACTTCCTGAGCAGATGGATCTCGTATTCCGGATGAAAATTCCAGACATTGCGCTCCCAGGGATAGTCGTCGAGGCGCCACAGGAAACTGTCGCTCGCCTCGGTGACGATATGCTCGAAGGAAGGCACCGTGCGCGGGATCGCGGCCGGGTTCTTTCTGCGCCTGAACGCCATCCTGCCTCCCACATTCGCCGGTTGCCGATGTCCAATCCGTAGCAGCCCCCGGCCGGCAAGGGAACGAGGCGACGCCTGCCGGGCAAAGCCGCTGGCTCAATCTGTTCACGCGCCTCCTCCCTTGCCTTCATGTCGCATTTCGTTCAATAGACGGCGCAAACGCCGCGAAACCGAAGGTTTTGCCGTTTGCAATGCGGCTTCCGGCTCTTTGCCGATGCGCCGCAACCTTGAAAGAGCAGGACAATGTCCGCGATCGAAGCCGGCGCCCGCGCGCCGGAAAATCTTTGGCGCCAGGAAATCAGGGCGACGCTGGCGCTGGCCTGGCCGATGGTGCTGACCAATCTCGGCCAGACGGCGATGACCGCGACCGACGTCATGATGATGGGGCGCCTCGGTGCCGATACGCTGGCCAGCGGCGCGCTTGGCGCCAACCTCTATTTCATGCCGCTGATCTTCGGCCTCGGCCTGATGCTGGCGACCTCGCCGATGATCGCCACCGAGCTCGGCCGCCGCCGCCATTCGGTGCGCGATCTGCGCCGCACCGTGCGCCAGGGTCTATGGCTGGCGATCCTGATCTCGATCCCGATCTGGCTCGTGCTGTGGCACGGCGAGGCCATCCTGCTGGCGATGGGCCAGGAGCCTGTTCTGGCGCATCAGGCCGGCATCTATTTGCGCTGGCTCGAATGGGCGGTGCTGCCCTTCTACGGCTACATCGTGCTGCGTTCGTTCATCTCGGCGCTCGAGCGGCCGGGCTGGGCGCTGGTCATCGTCTTCGTCGCCGTGGCTTTCAACGTGTTTGCCAACTGGGTGTTCATGTTCGGCAATCTGGGTGTTCCGGCGATGGGCATCGCCGGCTCGGGCCTTGCCACCTCGCTGTCCAGCACGCTGATGTTCGTCGGCATGGCTGTCGTGGTGATGTGGGAGAAGAAGTTCCGGCGCTACCATCTGTTCGGCCGCTTCTGGCGGTCCGACTGGCCGCGCTTCAAGGGCCTGCTGCGGCTCGGCCTGCCGATCGCCGGCATCCTCGCCTTCGAGGTGACGATCTTCAACGCGGCGGCGCTGCTGATGGGCCTGATCGACGCCGATTCGCTGGCCGCGCACGCGATCGCCATCCAGATCGCCTCGATCTCCTTCATGGTCCCGCTCGGCCTCAACCAGGCGGTGACGGTGCGGGTCGGGCTGGCGCATGGCGCCGGCAATCCCGAGGGCGTGTCGCGTGCCGGCTGGACCGCCTTCGTCATCGGCGTTTCGTTCATGGCGCTGATGGGGCTGGTGATGGTGCTTTGGCCGCATCTCCTGATCAGCGCCTTCATCGACCTGGGCAATCCCGCCAATGCCAGGGTGATCGCGCTTGCCGTGTCGTTCCTGGTCTTTGCCGCCCTGTTCCAGGTCTTCGACGGCGCGCAGGCGGTTGCCGCCGGCATGCTGCGCGGCCTGCACGACACCAAGGTGCCGATGATCTATGCCGCGATCGGCTACTGGGGCGTCGGCCTGCCGCTCGGCGTGCTGCTCGCCTTCCATTTCGGCTTCCACGGCGTCGGCATCTGGATCGGCCTGTCATCGGGGCTGGCCGTGGTGGCGGCGCTGCTTCTGGCGCGCTGGCTGCGGCGCGACCGCATCGCGCCGTCGCTGGCGTTCGGACATTGAATCCCGAGGGCCGCCAGGCCTGGCGGCGGTCAGAATGTCGGCGGCGTGTTGACCCAGAGGATACGGACGGTGGTCGAACCGACATTGCGGTAGCCATGGCCGAGTTCGGAGTTGAAGTAGAACGCGTCGCCGGCCTCCAGTGCCACCACGTTCGCCTCGACCAGCAACTCGACAGAACCTTCGAGCACGTAGCCGAATTCCTGTCCCTTATGGCGGATCAACTCGAGGCTGCCGCCGCCGGCCTCGATCACATGGACGTTGATCTGCAACAGATATTCCGGACCGGACGGCACCAATTGCTCGAGTACGACATGGTTGCCCGAACGCCGATGTCCCGTCTCCATGTGTGGACGCTCGTTTTGCCTTAACACGAACACTTCCGAGGCATTGTGCTGCAGCGTGCCGAACATTGCGTTCATATTGATGCCCAGCGCCTGCACAAGCCGGTGCAGGGCCGCCATCGAGGGCGTCGCCAGGTCGTTCTCGATCTTCGACAGATACCCTTCCGTCAGGCCGATGCGGGCGCCGAGCTCCTCCAGACTGAGGCCAAGCACCTGTCTGGCATGGCGCAGCTTGACGCCGATCTTCGGGGTTTCGTTTCTGTCGCGCATCTCAGGTCCGCATCTTCATCCAGTCCGCCAGCTTCGCCAACAGGAAATCGACCTCCGCCTCGGTGTTGTAGTGGGCGAGCCCGATCCGCACGACGCCGTTTCGGTCCGCAAGCCCCAGCCGCCTGATCGGCTCCAAACCGTAATTGTGTCCGTGCCAGAGATAGATGTCTTCTTTTGCCATTGCTTTGGCAATGTCGGCGGGATCGGCCCCGTCGACGGTGATCGACACGGTCGGCACCCGGCGCGCCTGCGCCGCCACATCGGTTATGCCCTGGATGACGACGCCATCGATTCTGGACAGTCCGGCAATCAGCCGTGCTGTCAGGACGCGCTCATAACGGTCGGCGGCTTCAATGCCGGCGACGATGCGCTCACGCCGCGTCGCATGCGGGTGGATATTGCCGAAGGACTGTCCGAGCCAGGCATAATGCTCGACCGCGCCAAGCACTCCAGCAAGCGCCTCGCGGCTGGTCGTCCCCGTCTCGAATTTCCCGGGCGGCGTGTTCGAAGCCGCACGCACCTTATAGGCGGTCAACGCCTGCAGCAGATTCAACCGGCCCCACAACACGCCGTGATGCGGTCCGAAAAACTTGTAGGCCGAGCAAACCAGGAAATCACAGCCAATCGCCTGGACGTCGATCACCCCATGCGGCGCGAACTGCACAGCGTCGACATAGCTCAGCGCCCCAACCGCGCGGGCGCGCCGAGCGATCCGCTTCACGTCGTTGATCGTGCCGGTCACGTTGCTGGCATAACCGACGGCGACAAGCTTGACCTGCTCGTCGATCGTTGTCTCCAGCGTGGACAGGTCGAGTTCGAAGGTTTTCGGATCAAGGTCGATCCAGCGGACTTCAAGCCCGCGGTCCTCCGCCAGCATCAGCCAGGGCGCGACGTTGGCGTCATGATCCATGCGCGTCAGCACGATCGCGTCGCCGGCGTTCAGGTCGCGGCCGATGGCGCGCGAGACGGCGAAAGTCAGGGTCGTCATGTTCTGGCCGAACACCACTTCACGGAGGTCGGCGGCGTTGAAGAAATCGGCCATCGCCTGATGCGCGTCGTCGACCATCGCCTGGGCAGCGAGCGAGGTTTCGAAATAGCCGCCGAGATTGGCGTTGGTCTCGATCATGGCGCGCGTCATGCGCTCGATCGATCGGCCCGCCATCTGGGTCCCCGCCGGATTGTCAAAGAAAATCCGCTTCGTCGGCGCGGCATCTCTCGCCATCGCCGGAAAGGCATCGCGGACTGTGTTTACATCCATGTCTGAATTCCGTGTCTGACTGGTCGTTGTGCGGGGTCCTGCCGCCGACAGAGGCTTCAGGCGTTCAGCCGGTCGCTTCGTGGATCGCGACAGCGCGAGCCGGGAAGCCGGATCCGGCCTTCGGCTTTGGCCAGCTTGCCATTATCAACGCACCGGCTTCGGGCACCTTGTCGAGATTGGCCAGGAGCTCGATCTGCCAGCAGTCGCGGGACAACACATAATATTCCAGACTTGCATCGCCCGCCGAAGTGGCGCGGCCGGGGTCGGTGTCCATGCCCTCGTGCCCGATCGCAGTGACACCGCGGCGCTCCAGAAGTTCCTCCAGCACCGGCTTCGACCAGCCCGGCGCATGCGAGATACCGTCGGCCGACCTGTTTTGAAACGTCACCGGGTCCGGCCAGCGCGGCCACCACCCGGTGCGAAGCGCGACAAAGCACTTTTCCGGGATGCGGCCGTTCCGGGCCTCCCAGGCGGAAATGTCGTCCAGCGTCGGCGTCGCATCGGGATCAGCCGCTACCCTGTCGGTGATGTCGAGGATGACCAGTGGCAGAAGCATCTCCGACACCGGCAGTTGATCGATCGAGCGGCCGCCGTCGATGAAGTGCACCGGCGGGTCGACATGCGTGCCCCATTGCCCGACGAAGGCGTAGTGGTGCACCTGAAAGGCGTCGCCCTTCGAAAAGTCGAGCAACGCGTTGCGCTCTTCATCCGGGAAGGCCGGGAAATGCGGCTGGCCCGGACGAAAGGCATGCGTCAGGTCGGTGAAGGTCGCGGCGGAGAGCCGCGACCTGTAGATGTCCCAAAGCGAGCCCCGAGTCGACAAGATCACGGCTCCGCGACGAAGGTCGGTGCCGCTTCACTCGCCAAGACAAGCTTGCCGTCCTTGACACCGATGACCGAAACCGACTTGTCCGGCACCGAAATGCCCGGACGGTAGGTGATGGTGCCGGTCACGCCGTCGAGCCCGGACGTGGCGGCAAGCGCGTCGCGGATCTTGGCCGGATCCGGTGCGCCGGCGCGCTTGATCGCGTCGGCCATCAGCTTGACCGAGTCGTAGCCGAGCGCGGCGAAGGCGTTCTCGGGCGCATTGCCGACCGCCTTGGTGTAGGCGTCGATGAAGGCCTGCACTTTCGGGCTGGCGCCCTCACCGATATAGGCATGGGTGGTGAAGTAGGTATCCTTGGCCGCGTCGCCGCCGACCTGGATCAGCAACGGCGTGTCGTAGCCGTCGCCGCCGACCACCGGCAGATTGATGCCGGCCTGACGCATCTGCTTCAGGATCAGCCCGATTTCCTCGGCATTCGACGACGAATAGACGAAGTCGGGCTGCGGCGACAGCGCCTTCAGCTTGGCGATCTGGGCGGTAAAGGTCTTGTCGCCGATCTTGTAGGTGTCGCGCTCCAAGATCTTGCCCCCGCCATGCTCGTAGGCGGAGACGAAGTAGTCCGACAGCAGCGTTGTATATTCGGTGCCGATGTCGGTCAGCAGATAGGCTGTCTTGCCGTTCAGCTTGTTCAGCGCGAATTCCGCGCCAACCGCGGCCTGAACATTGTCGCCGAAAGCGGCGAGGAAGATCTCGTTGCCGAGCTGGCTCGGCAATTTCGGCGAGGTCGCGCCGGGCGTGATGAATGGTATCTGCGCCTTCTGGACCTGCGGTCCGATGGCCAGCACCGAGTCGGAATCGGCGAAGCCGATGATGCCGACGACCTTGTCGCTGTCGATCAACTGGCTGGCGACGGTCGAGATCGTCGTCGAATCGCTCTTGGAGTCGTAGATCACCAGTTCTATCTGCTGGCCCAGCACGCCGCCGGCGGCGTTGATTTGGCTCGCTGCCAGCTTGGCGCCATTCAGCATCGGACCATCGAGCGAGGCCTGAATGCCGGTCAGGTTCGCCGGATATCCGATCTTGATCGTGTCGGCAGCAAGTGCCGTACTGGCCGAGGCAAGCGCGAAGAATGCGCCCAGTCCCAGGCCGATTGTGCCGCGTCGAGTGAGTCTGATCATGGTTTTCGTTCCTCTCTCTGGTTCACCGTTGCCGATCTTTGGGTTAATCCGAACGTGAGCTCCCGGTCGCCCATGATCCCCTTCGGCCGGAAGATCATGATTAGAATGAAAATGAAGCCGAGCACGATCTGGCTGGCGCCAAAAAGCGCCGGCACCGCGAAATCGCCGATGGTGAAGCCGCGTTCGACCGCGCGCAAAACCTCCGACAACAGCGAAACGCAGATGACGCCTACAATCGCGCCGGTCAGGGAGCCCATGCCGCCCAGCACCAGCATGGTGATCAGGCTCATCGTCAGCGCGAAGTAAAAGGTGTTTGGCGAAAACGAACCGAGATAATGCGCGTAGAGCGAACCGCCGACCCCCGAGAAGAACGCGCCGGTAACGAAGGCGATCAGTCTGGTCCGCAGCACGCCGATTCCGACGGCGCTGGCCGCGATGGTGTCGTCGCGCACCGCCTTCATGGCGCTCCCGAAAGGCGAATAAACCAGGCGGGCCAGCACGAACAGCGTGATGGCGAGCCAACCCATCACCCATGGCAACGTCGTCTCCAGCGGCACGCCGGTGAAGGTGCGGGCGCCTCTGGTGAAATCCGAGGCATTGATCAGCACCACGTTGACGATGATCAGGAATCCCATCGTCGCCACCGAAACGAAGTAGCCCGACAGGCGCATCAACGGATACCCGACGACCACCGCAAGCAGCGCCGTCAGAAGACCCGCCACCAGCGTCGCCGGCAGGAAGGGGAGGCTGAAAGCATGCAGAAACGCCGGCAGATGCGGCAGCAATGCCATCTTCTGCTGCACCGGGATCGACAGGATCCCCGAAATATACGCGCCGGCGCCGATGAATCCGACATGGCCGAGCGAGAACACGCCGGTAAAACCATTGCTCAGCGACAGTGCCAGCACCAGGATCGCATTGAGCGCGATCAGCAGGATGATCCGGACGAAATAGTCGCTCAGCACGTGCGGCGCACCAAAAGCGATGGCAGCGCCTGCCACCAGGGCGGCGAGGACGAGGAGTGTGATCCGCGCTTCCCGGCTCACAGCTTTATCTCCCGGTTCGGCTGGAGAAGTCCGCCCGGGCGCACCAGCAGGAAGGCGATCAGCACTGCGAAGACGATTGCGTCGCGATAGGACGAGACGGCGCTCGGCAGGAACGCGACGATGAAGATCTCCAGCGCGCCCAATATGTAACCGCCGACCAGGGCGCCCGCGATCGACCCGAAGCCGCCGATGATCGCCGCCACGAAGGCCTTCAGGAGTGGCGTGAAGCCCATCTGCGGCTGCACCACGCCGGCTTGTGCCGCCCACAGAATGCCGGCTAGGCCGGCATAGGCGGACGCGACGAAGAAGGCGACGATGATCAGCCGGTTGACGTTGAGGCCGACAAGCTGTGCCGCCGACATGTCCTCGGCCGCGGCACGCATGCCAAGCCCCGTCGTGGTGCGCGTGATGAACCAGCCGAGCAGCAGCAGCGACACGAAGGTCAGCGCGATGGTCAGGAGATTGATGCTGGTGAAGGTGATGGCGCCGTTCGACACTTCCCAGGAGGTGTTGAGAATATCGGGGAGTGGAAAATTGCGCGGCGAGGAGGTGAACACCAGGATGCCGACGTTCTCGATGATGTAGGTGACGGCGAGGCTTGTCAGCAGTCGCGCGACGTCTGGCGCGTCGCGGATCGGGCGATAGGCGATGCGTTCGATGAGGAAGCCCGCGACGGCGGCCGCGGCGATGCCGCAGATCACGGCGACCGGGAATGGAACGCCCACTCCCGCCAGCAGTGCTACTCCGAATGCGCCGACCATCATGACGTCGCCATGCGCGAAATTGGTCAGCTTGAGGACGCCGAAGACGATCGACAGGCCGACCGCCACCAGCGCGTAGAGGCTGCCGAGGCTCACCGCATTGACGATCTGCTGCAGGATATAGTCCAGCTGGGTCATGTTGCCGCCCCGAGATACGCCTGCGCCACGCGCTCGCTGTCGCGCAGTTCCGCGGACAGGCCCGACAGCGCCACCTGACCCGTGCGCAGCACATAGGCGCGGTCGGCGAGGTCCAGGGCAAGCGCGATGTTCTGTTCCACCAGCAGCATCGTCATGCCCTGGCGCTTGAGTTCGGCAAGTGCGCTGAAGATGTGGCGTACCAGCAGCGGCGCAACGCCGAGCGAAGGTTCGTCGAGCAGCAGCAGGCGCGGCGCCGCCATCAACGCTCGCGCCAGGGCAAGCTGCTGCTGCTCGCCGCCCGACAGCGTGCCGGCCAGCTGCCTCAGCCTCTGCTTGAGAATCGGGAACAGCGTGAACATGCGCTCGCTGTCCCGGGCGACGGCCTCCTTGTCGGTGCGGGTGCAGGCGCCGAGCCGCAGATTGTCGGCCACCGTCAGGCCGCCGAACAGCCGCCTTCCCTCCGGGCTCTGCGCTATGCCCAGACTCACGATCTGCGACGGAGCGACACCTCCAATCGGCTTGCCATCGAAGATGATCTTGCCGCCACGCGGCCGCGACAGGCCGGAAATGGTGCGCAAGGTGGTGCTCTTGCCGGCGCCGTTGGCCCCCACCAGCGCCACCACCTCGCCGGCATGGACGTCGAGCGAAATGCCCTTCAGTGCCCGCACCGCGCCGAAATTGACCTCGAGGTTCTCGACGCTGAGCAGGGCAGGGCTAGGCGTGGCCAAGATACGCCTCCCTTACTTTCGGGTGTTCGCGTACCTGCTCCGGTGTTCCGACGCAGATCACCTCGCCGGTCGCCAGCACCTGGATGCGTTCGCACAGCGCCATGATCAGGTCCATGTCGTGCTCGACGACGACCACGGTCACACCGTAGCGGTCACGGATCGTCCGGATCAGCCCCGCCAACACCTTGGTCTCGTTGGAATCAAGGCCGGCCGCGGGCTCATCGAGCAGCAGCAGTTGCGGGCCGGTCGCCAGCGCACGCGCAATCTCCAACCGTCGCTGATCGCCGTAAGGAAGATCCGCCGCGATCCTGCCGGCCTGATCTGTCAGGCCCATGAGGTCGAGGAGTTCGTCGGCCTTCTGGCGCGTGGCGTCCACCCGCTGGCGATAGCGCCGGCCGCGCAGCACCGTATCGGCGAAGCCGACAGGATGGCGCAACTGCGCCGCCGTGAGCACGTTCTGTGCGACGCTGAGACTGCCGAACAGGCGAGACCCCTGGAAGGTGCGGGCGATGCCCATCGCGACGATCTGCGATGTGCGCAGGCCGACGATCGAGCGGCCCTTCATCTCGATGCTGCCGGAATTCGGCTGGGAAAAACCGGTGACGAGGTTGAAAAGCGTGCTCTTGCCGGAGCCGTTCGGGCCGATCACCCCGACGATTTCACCTTCGTGGAGCTCGATGGAATGATCCCGGAGTGCAACCAGGCCCCGGAAGGCTTTTGTCAGCCCGTCCGTCCTCAACAGCACTCGGCTCGACTGTCTGTCCACGCGCAGGCTTGCCCCTGTCCGCCCTTGCCGCCCCATTCGGCATGGCCAAGCTTCGAATGGACAATTCGCACGACGACATGTCAAGGCCTATTCCTAACAGGAATGCTCTATGCCTGCCATCGCCGCGACGACACCGGCATCGATGCGGAGCCACTCCAAGCCGACTTTGCGATCGCGGCGCCGTCGACCGATACCACGCACTAGGAAGCCAGCCCTTGGGCGCACGGGTGATCGAGAACGCCTGCGACAGGATGATCAACCGGAATTCCTGCAGACATTGCAGGCCGACGCTGGCGCCGGCATTGGCGTTCAGGCATTGAACCGCATAGCCGCCGTTGCCAACGCCGTCGTCATTGGCGGTGAAGACCAGTTCGTGGAGCTCTGCGCGTCCGCGCTGCGGCTTGCGACACGTCGCAGTCGCGCGGCGAATGCTCCGCGCCGATATCGCCCTAGCGGGCCGCCGCCCGCCGCTCCAGCCGCCGTGCATATTGCGTCAGCGGAAAACACATCAGGAAGAAGATGAGCGCCACCAGTCCGTAGACTTTGAACGGCTCGAAAGTGGCGTTGTTGATGGCGTTCGAGGTCCGCACCAGCTCCTCGAAGCCGATGATCGAGGTCAGCGCTGTCGACTTGATCAATTGCACCAGGAACCCGACGGTCGGCGCGCGGGTGATGGCGAACGCCTGCGGCAGGATGATCAGCCTGAGTTCCTGCAGATAGTGCAGGCCGAGGCTGGCTCCGGCATCCCATTGACCAAGCGGCAGCGCGTCGACACCAGAGCGCCAGATCTCGGCCAGATAGGCGCTGGCGAAGAAGGTCAGGCCGAGCACGGCCGCCGTCCAGGGCTCGATGCGCAGGCCGAGCATCGGCAGACCGAAGAACATCAGGAAGAGCTGCATCAGGAGCGGTGTTCCCTGGAACAGGGCGATGTAGCCCGAGGCAAGGCGCGGGCTCCATTTGTTCTTGGCGATCCTGAAGAACAGCACCACCATTCCGACCAGCGCGCCGCCGACGAAGGCGGTCAGCGACAAAAGCACCGTCCAGCGGGCGGCGAGCAGAAGGTTGCGCACGATGTCCCACAGCGTGAACTCGATCATGACACGCCAGCTCCGAGCGCGCGGCGCCCGCCTGTAACCAGCAGCCGCCGCAAGGCCATCGACAGGGCGAGATAGACCAGCGTCACGACGAAATAGGTCTCGAACGAGCGAAAAGTGCGCGCCTGCAGCATGTCGGCCTCATAGGTCAGCTCACGCACCGCGATCTGCGACACAACGGCGGATTCCAGCATCATGATGACGATCTGGCTGGTCAGCGCGGGATAGATGATCTTGAGCGCCTGCGGCAGCACGATCTTGATGAACACCTGGCGCGGCCGCAGTCCAAGCGCCAGGGCCGCCTCCGTCTGCCCGTGCGGCACGGCGTCGAGCCCGGCGCCGACGATCTCGATCGTGTAGGCCGCCATGTTGAGCGTCATCGCCAGCATGGCGGCCAGGATCGGGTCGAGCCTGATGCCGAGGCTCGGCAGGCCGAAGAAGATGAAGAACAGCTGCACCAGGAACGGCGTGTTGCGCATCACCTCGACATACCAGGCGATGGCGTGGCGCAGCAGCGCGGGGCCGTTTCGCCGTCCGGCGGCACCCAGAATGCTGAGCAGCGTTCCCGCCAGCGTTGTCACGGCGATCAAAAGGATCGTCGTGGCGGCGCCGTGCGCGATGTCGCCCACGGCACCTGGAAGCCAGCCGAAGGCCACGGCAACTCAATCCTTGAGATTGTCGGGGTTGAGCGGCGTCTTCAGCCAGGCCTTCGAGCTTTCATCCAGCTTGCCGTCAGCCAGCATCTTGGCGACGGCATCGTTGACGGCCTTCTTGAGGGCATCCTCATTCTTGTTGAGGCCGATATGCGAGGGCGAGGTCAGAAGCTGGAACTTCTGCTCCGGCTTCAGCACGTCCTGCTTCGCCAGAACCTGGGCGCCGACATCGTTGCCGACGACCATCAACTGGGTCTGGCCGGAAATGAAGGCCTGGATCACCGAATTGTAGTTGTCGAAGCGCTTGATGTCGGCAGAAGCGGGCGCTGCCTCGGTGAGCGAGGTGTCTTCCAGCGTGCCGCGATTGACGGCGATCGACTTGCCGGCAAGGTCTTCCTTGCCCTTCACCGACATCGCCGCCGGACCGATCACCGCGATGTAGTACGGCGCGTAGGCGGCGGCGAAGTCGATGACCTGCTCGCGTTCCTTCGAGTAGCCGACGCTCATCAGGATGTCGACGCGGTGGTCGTTGAGGTAAGGGATGCGGTTCTGGCCGGTGACGGCCACGGTGTTGAGCTTCACCTTGAGCGTGTCGGCGATGTACTGCGCGACGTCCATGTCGTAGCCCTTGAGGCTCATGTCGGCACTGGCCGAGGAGAAAGGCGGGAAGTCGGCGAAGACGCCGACATTGATCGTGCCGGCCTTGGTGATATCGGCCAGCGCGTCGGCCTTGGCCGCCTGCGTGGCGAGGCCGAGACCTGCCGCGCCTAGTACCAGGACGGCGGCGATGGATGATTTGAACGTCGATCGGATTGTCATTGTCATTCCCCTTCTGGATGCTTTTGATTGTTTGGGTCGGCCGCCGGCTCCAGCGCGGCGGCCGCCTTTGCTTTCCGGCCGTCAGGCTCCCTTGCCGGTCACGGCCGGGCTGAACACCATCAGGCTCAGGATTTCGAACAGCACCTGGGCGCCGGCATGCGCGGTGTTGGTGGTCGCGTCATATTGCGGCGCCACCTCGACGACGTCGCCGCCGACGATGTTGAGGCCCTTGAGGCCGCGCAGCAGCTCGAGCACTTCGCGCGTGGTCAGCCCGCCGACTTCCGGCGTGCCGGTGCCTGGCGCGAAGGCCGGATCGACGCTGTCGATGTCGAAGGACACGTAGGTCGGGCCTTCGCCAACGATCCTGCGCGCCTTCTCGATGATGGCGGGAATGCCGAGACCGGTCACCTCCTCGGCATGGACCACGGTCATCCCGGACTCGTAGGTGAACTCCCACAGATACTCGGCGGCGCCGCGTATGCCGATCTGGATGGTGCGCGTCGGATCGAGCACGCCGTCCAGCACCGCATTGCGGAACGGTCCGCCGTGGTGGAATTTGGTCAGGTCGAACAGCCCGCTGGTGTCGCAGTGGGCGTCGATGTGGATGAGCCCGACCGGCGCCTTCTTGCCGACAGCCTTCAGGATCGGGTGCGTGATCGAGTGGTCGCCACCGACCGACAATGGGATGACACCGGCGTCGACGATCTGATTGATGCGCCGCTCGATATCCTCGTGGCTGGTCTCCAGCCTGTAACGGCTCTGGAACGGAACGTCGCCGATGTCGGCGACCCTGAGCTCATGCGTCGGCGCGCATTCCAGCACATGATTGTAGGGGCCGATGCGCTCGATGGCCCGCAATGCGCGCGGCCCGAAGCGTGAGCCCGGCCGGTTGGTGACGCCGAGATCCATCGGCACGCCGATGATCGCCACCTGCAGGTCGCCGAAGTCCGGGTTGTCAGCCGCGATTTCGCGATAGGGCGCCGTGAGGAAGGTCGGGATGCCGGAATAGGGCGCCAGCCGCGTGCCGCTCTTGGAAAAGATCTTGTCGGCGACCTTGCGGAATTTCGGGTCGAACATCTCGCCGCCATGGCTCTCGCCATATTTGCGACGCAGCGCGTCGAGCTTGCCGCGATCGTATCCCATATCCGCTCCTCCTCAAGTGATGCAGTGTTGCCGTCGGTGATCTCGGGCGAACCGACCGTCATCCGGCCGGGCCGCTGTCCCGCTGGCTGAATGCAGATTTCACGTCTTGATGTTGTTCCGGGCAAAAGTGTCCGGCAGCCGCATTGAAAAAGCAATTGATATTGTTAGGGTGGTTTCTGTGAGAAAATCTCACAATGAAGCCGAGCGCCCATGGCCAAGCGCCTGCCACCTCTCAACCCGCTGCGCGCCTTCGAGGCCACGGCGCGCCATGCCTCGCTGACCAAGGCGGCGAGTGAGCTGAATGTCACGCATGGCGCCGTCAGCCACCAGATCAAGGCGCTGGAGCAATCGCTCGGCGTCAAGCTGTTCGAACGCGTCGGCCAGCGGGTCAAGTTGACCCCGCATGGCGCCGAACTTTTGCCCGCGGTGTCGACGGCCTTCGACGGCATCGCCGCCGCAACGCAAAGGCTGACGCGGCCGGCAAGCAGCGGCGCGCTGTCGGTGTCCTGCGTGCCGGCACTGCTGCTTTTGTGGATGACGCCGAGGCTGGGCAGCTTCACCGCGCAATATCCCGATATCCAGCTGACGCTCATTCCCTCCAACGACCCCAGGGATATCCGGGCGCCGCATATCGATGTCTGCGTGCACTATGGCGATGGCAGCTGGACCGATTGCTGGATGCGCAAATGGTCGGGCCTGGAGCTGTTCCCGGTGGTCAGCCCGACGCTGATCAACAACCGGCCGATCCGCAATGTTCGCGACCTCGCCGACCATGTCTTGCTGCATGGTGACGATGGCCGCGAGTGGCACACCTGGCTGGCCGCCGCCGACGCGCTGGACCTGGAGCGCGGTCGGCGCCATCATCTCGGCGATGCGCGCATGACGGCGGAGGCCGCGGTGCACGGCCATGGCGTGGCGCTGGGCGACTCGGTGACGGCAAGCGCGCTGCTGGCCAGGGGCATGCTGGTCGCTCCGTTCAGCCTGTCGGTGCCCGCGGTCGATGATTTCTATGTCGTTTGCCGCAACGAAATGCGGGCGACGCCGATCGTGCAGGTGTTCATGGACTGGCTGTTCGCCGAGAAGGCCGGGGATGACGGCCGCGCCGGCGCCCCCGTGGCGGGCCGCCTCGTCACCCGCCGCAAACGTCCAGCGCTCAAGGTGATGGGCGGCAAACCCTCGTAGCCGCACGCAGGGCTTTCTTTTTGTCGGGCCAACCTGAAAGCGGGCAGCGTTTTGGTCAATTCGATGCTATGAGGCCTGTCGCTATTGTGGTGGCAGGGCAGCGAAGGCGGTAACGAGATATGGCCAAGACCGATATTGCACGGCGCGTCTATAACCACACTTGGAAGCTCGACCCGATCGTGCGCAGCCTGCTCGACACCGACTTCTACAAGCTTTTGATGCTGCAGATGATCTGGGGGATGTATCCCAAGGTCGATGCCACTTTTTCGCTGATCAACCGCACCACCTCGGTGCGGCTCGCCGACGAGATCGACGAAGGCGAGTTGCGCGAACAACTCGACCATGCCCGCACGCTGCGCTTCTCCAAGAAGGAGATGATCTGGCTCGGCGGCAACAATTTCTACGGCCGCAAGCAGATTTTCGAACCGGAATTCCTCGCCTGGCTGGAAGGCTTCCGGCTGCCCGATTATGAGCTCTCCAGGCATGACGGCCAGTACGAGCTCTCCTTCTCCGGCCCGTGGATGTACACCACGCTGTGGGAGATCCCCGCGCTCGCCATCATCAACGAATTGCGTTCGCGGGCCGCATTGCGGTCGTTCGGGCCGTTCGCGCTCGACGTGCTCTATGCCCGCGCCAAGGCCAAGATGTGGGCCAAGACCGAACGGCTGAAGGCGCTGCCCGGCATCCGCATTTCCGATTTCGGCACCCGGCGGCGCCATTCCTTCCTGTGGCAGCGCTGGTGCGTCGAGGCGCTGAAGGAAGGCATTGGCGAAGCCTTCACCGGCACCTCCAATGTGCTTCTGGCCATGGACAACGACCTCGAAGCGCTCGGCACCAACGCGCATGAACTGCCGATGGTGTTTGCGGCACTCGCCAATTCGGAAAAAGAGCTGAAGCAGTCACCCTACAAGGTGCTGCAGGATTGGCAGCGTTACTATGGCGGCAATCTGCTGATCGTGCTGCCCGACGCCTTCGGCACCGCTTCCTTCCTGCGCGACGCGCCGGACTGGGTCGCCGACTGGACGGGCTTCCGTCCCGACAGCGCGCCGCCGATCGAGGGCGGCGAAAAAATCATCGACTGGTGGCGCGAGAAGGGCAAGGACCCCAGGCAGAAGCTGCTGATCTTCTCCGACGGGCTCGAGGTGGAGAGCATCGAGGAAACCTACCGCCACTTCAAAGGCAAGGTGCGCATGTCCTTCGGCTGGGGCACCAACCTGACGAATGATTTCGAAGGCTGCGCGCCGACGGAGACCAACAGCCTCGATGCCATATCGCTGGTCTGCAAGGTGACCGAGGCCAATGGCAGGCCGGCGGTGAAACTGTCCGACAACCCGGCCAAGGCGACCGGCGATCTCAGGGAGATCGAGCGGTATTTGCGCATTTTTGGCGCTAAGGATCGCGTGGAGCAACTGGTCAAGGTTTGAGGAGGTAGGCGGGATCTTGGAGAGGTCGAGTTCCGCCGTAGAGGGCTGTCGCTGGTCATTAGCGTTGCTGTCTGCCGCTTTGGGGCTCGTCTTACCCACCCCCGCTTTCGCCCATGCCTCCGACCGTGGCCACGTCCTCCTCCTTCCCACCGGCTATTACCTGATCGGCGGCGCGTTCGCGGTGGCCGTCAGCTTCCTTGTCCTTGCCCTGCTGCCGCCCGACACCCTCGACCGTTTCTGGCGTCGGTGCCTGCCGCTTTTCACATTCAGCGACGGCGCCCGGATCGTTATCAGCCTGATTTCCTTTGCCGGCTTGGTAATCCTCATCACCGCCGGCTTCATCGGGAGCCGCGATCCGCTTTCCAATCCGCTGCCTTTGGTGGTGTGGACGCTGCTATGGGCCGGGCTGACCCTGCTGCAAGGCGTGTTCGGCGATCTCTGGTCGTGGCTCAACCCGTGGTACGGCCCGTGGCGCCTGCTGTCCCGCCTGACGGGCAAAGGCGATGAGGTGGCCAGGCAACTTCCGCAATGGCTTGGCTGCTGGCCGGCCGTCATCCTGTTCCTAGCCTTTGCCTGGTTCGAACTCATCGATCCGGCGCCGGACGATCCGGCACGGCTTGCCTTTGCCGCCGGCCTCTATTGGCTGGTTACTTTTGTCGCCATGCTGGTGTTCGGCTACGACAAGTGGAGCCGCGGCGGCGAATTCCTCGGCATCTTCTTCTCGATGGTGTCGCGCTTCGCGCCGGTCGCGCGCGACGATGACGGCCGGCTCGCGCTGTGCTGGCCAGGTGCCAAGCTGCTCACGGCCGAACCCTTGCCGGCCAGCGGCATGGCGTTCCTGCTGCTCGCTCTGTCGTCGGTCTCGTTCGACGGCCTGTCGAAAACCTTCTTCTGGCTCGGCCTGTTCGGCATCAACCCGCTGGAATTTCCCGGCCGCACGGCGGTGATCGACAGCGGCACGCTGGGACTCGGTATGACATTCGCGCTGCTGACAGCGGTGTTCCTTCTCGCCGTCTTTCTCGGCCAGCGTCTTGCCCGCAGCGATCGGTCTCTCGCCCAGTCGGCGGGACTGCTGGTGTGGTCGATCGTGCCGATCGCGCTCGCCTATCATGTCGCGCACTATCTGACGGCGCTGCTGGTCGACGGCCAGTATGCGATCGCCGCGCTATCCGATCCTTTTGCCAGGGGCTGGAACCTGTTCGGCACCGCCGACATGCAGGTCGAAGCCGGCATCGTTGCCGGCGCCGGCTCCGCATGGTGGCTGTGGAATGTCCAGGCCGGCGCCATCATCCTTGGCCATGTGCTTGCGGTTCTCGTCGCCCACGGCCTTGCCTGGCGCCTGCATCCCCAGCCCGCCCGCGCCGCGCTCAGCCAGTTTCCGCTCACTGTTTTGATGATCGCCTACACCATTTTCGGTCTTTGGCTGCTTGCCACGCCGACGGTCGGATGAGACAAGCCATCCCGTGCGGGCTTGCCCCCACGGAAAGCTCGCTTGCCAGGCCAAGCCTTTGGTGATTTAGTTTGTACACATGCAATTTTGCATCCTCTTGCCGAGGATGTTCGAACCGCCTTATCGTTGGTCAAAACGCAAAAACAGGGGAACGAACGTGACTGACAAGAACGGATTTTTCGACCTCTCCAAAACCACACTTACCCGCCGCAATGCGCTGAAGGGTCTCGCCGCCGGCGCCGGTCTCGCCATGGCGCCCGGCTTTGTCCGCTATTCCCAGGCGCAAAGCTCGGCGCCGATCAAGATCGGTTTCCAGTCGCACCGAACCGGCATCGGCGCCGCCTATGGCCGCTGGTATGAGAAGACCACCGCCGCCGCGATCAAGGCGATCAATGCCGCCGGCGGCATCAATGGCCGTCAGGTCGAGGTCATCATCGAGGATGACGGCACCGATCCTGGCCGCGGCGCCGAGGTGGTCGGCAAGTTCGCCACACAGCACAAGACCGACATCGTCTTCGGCACGCTGTTCTCGCATGTCGTCATCGGCTCGGCGCCCGCCGCCGGCGAAGCCAAGATGCCCTATTTCGTCGTCAGCGAAGGCCACCACGTCGCCTCGACCAAGCTCAACCGTTACGTCTTCCAGCCCGGCATCACCGACGTGAAGAGCCAGATCCAGTCGATGGCGCCGTGGATCGCCGCCAATGCCGGCAAGAAGGTGACGCAGATATTCCCCGATTTCGCCTTCGGCTACGACCATCGCGATTACCTGCCGCCGGCGCTGAAGGCGCAAGGCGCCGAGGTGATTGCCCAGATCGCCATTCCGCCGACGGAATCGTCCTTCACCAAATATTTCCCGCAGATCCCGGCCGAGACCGAGGTCATCTACCATGTCATGGTCGGCCCGGCGGTGCTCACCTTCGTCAAGGAACTCGGCGAATTCTACGGCTCCAACCGGCCGCAATTGTTCGGTTTCATCGATTCGCTCGAAGCCACCGACATCAATAGCCCCGGCCTGGAATTCCTCGACGGCAGCCACTTTTGGGAGGGCTCGCCGCGCTATGCGCAACCGGATGATTCCGCCGCGCAGAAGGCCTATCGCGCCGCTGTCGGCATCGACGACAATGGCGCCGCTGTCGGCGATCCCAAGGACGTCTCCACCGCCGCGCACATGTTCGGCTGCTGGGAGACGCTCTACGTCGTCAAGAAGGCTATGGAAGATGCCGGCTACAAGGGACCGGAAGACCGCGCCAAGCTGGTCGAGGCGACCGAGGCGCTGAAGGAATTCGCCGAAGGGCCTGAGCATCCGCAGGGGCCGAAAACCTTCAACGGCAAGATCCATCAGTGCTTTGGCATCCAGAACATCTCCAAGGTCGAAGGCGGCAAGCTCAAGGTCGTGCACAAGACCAAGATCGAGGACGGGCTTTACGAGGCCGAGGGGGATTACACGACGCAGGCGCTGTAGGTCTGGCTAACCAGCAAGCGTGAGCGCGAAGCGACCCCCCTCTGTCCTGCCGGACATCTCCCCCTCAAGGGGGGAGATCGGCCGGGATGACTGCTTTCGCCAATCGTCAAAGACGATAGATCGCCGCCGTCGCAGGAGCTGCCAATCTCCCCCCTTGAGGGGGAGATGCCCGGCAGGGCAGAGGGGGGCGCTTCGCGCCGCCCTATCGAGCGTGTAATCAATGCACTTCGGACCTCATCTCCTCCTGGCAACCCTCGAAGGCCTCGTCACCTCGGCCGTGCTGGCGCTGACGGCGCTGGGCTTGTCGCTAGTGTTCGGCGTCATGCGTGTCGTTAACGTCGCCCATGGCGAGTTCTTCATGCTCGGCGCCGTGCTTGCCTGGGCGATCACATCAGCAATCGGCGGCCACCCCGCGCTCGGCTTCCTGGCAGCGCTGGTGATCGCGCCGCTGATCGTCGGCGCCATCGCGCTGGTCGCCGAACGGCTGGTGCTGCGCCGGCTCAATTACAACCCTGAAGCCACCATCGTCGCCACCATCGGCATGCTCTACATCATCCAGCAGCTGGCGTTGACTTTCTATGGTCCCGAAGCGCGGCCGGTGGAGCCGCCCTTCAGCTATCGCATCCTTCTGCCGTGGTTCGGCTATTCCGGCTACAAGCTGTCGATCATCGCCGCATCCGCTGTCCTGTTGATCGCGACATGGCTGGTGCTGACGCGCACGAAGATCGGCCTCATCATGCGCGCCACGCAGTACGACAGCGAGACGGCGCAAGCCTTCGGCATCTCTGTCGGCCGCGTCTATGGCGGCGTCTTCGCGCTTGGCGCCATGCTGGCGGCGATCGCTGCGGTGCTGATCGTGCCGATCAGCCAGGCGCACTACCTGATGGGACAGGACCCGCTGCTCTTGTCCTTCATCGTCGTCATCATCGGGGGCCTCGGCTCCCTGCGCGGCACCGTCGTCGCCGCCGTGCTGATCGGGCTGTCCGACGGCATCATCTCGATGTTCTTCTCGCCGACCTTGGCCAAGATCATCGCCACGCTGCTGGTCGCCATGGTGCTGGTGTTCCGGCCGCAAGGCCTGTTCGGGACGGCATCGCGATGAGCGAAGCTTCGCCGGCAAAGGCCTACGCGCTGCATCTCGGCGTCATCGCCCTGCTCTTCGTGCTGAGCTTCCTTTTGCCGGAGTACTATCACGGCCTGCTCGCCCGCATCATGGTGCTAGCGGTCTTCGCCATGGGCTACAACATGCTGTTCGGCTATGTCGGCCTGCTCAGTTTGGGCCACGCCATGTTCTTCGGCGCCGGGCTCTATGGCGCCGGGCTCGCCGTCATCCAGCTCGGCTGGAGCGTGCCCGCGGCATTCGCCGCTGGTCTCGGTTGTGGTGCCGTCCTCTCCCTGATCATTGGCCTTTTGGCGCTGCGCACCACGGGCGTTGCCTTCATGATCGTCACCATGATGTTCGCCCAGGTGTTTTATCTCGCCATCCTCTATTTCGCGGCTTGGACCGGGGGCGACCAGGGCATGGTGGTGCCGCAGCCGACGCGGGTCCTCTCTTTCGGTGCAACCTCGCTCGACCTCACCAACCCGACCGTGCGCTATATCTGCGCGCTGTCGCTGTTCTCACTCGTGCTGCTGATCACGCTCGCCATCGTCCGGTCCCGCTATGGCCGCGTGTTGGTCGCCATCCGCGAGAACGAAGAACGCACGAAGATGCTGGGCTACGACACCTTCTCCAACAAGCTCGCCGCCGTCGTCGTCTCCGGCATGATCTGCGCTGCCTCGGGTGCCGCCTACGCGCTGCTGTTCGGCTATGTCGGCTCAAGCTTCGCCTCGGTGCAATACTCGATCCTGCCGCTGCTGTGGGTGCTGCTCGGGGGTGCCGCCACGACGCTCGGACCGCTGATCGGCACGCTGTTCATGTACTATGTCATCGACGTCACCAGCGGCTACACATCGGCCTATCTGCTGATCGTCGGCGTTGCGCTGATCCTGCTGGTGCTGTTCTTCCCCAAGGGCATTCTCGGCAGCATCCGCCAGCGCTGGCTCGGGTGGTTGCCATGACGCCGCTTTTGACCACCAAGGGCCTGTCGCGCAATTTCGGCGGCCTGCGCGCCGTCGACAGCGTCGACTTCACCTTGATGCCCGGAGAAATCCGCGCCGTCATCGGGCCCAACGGGGCAGGCAAGACCACTTTCGTCAGCCTGGTCAGCGGCCGCATCCGGCCATCTTCGGGAGCGATCCTCTTCGACGGCGCTGACATCACCGGCCTGCCGGCCTATGTCAGGGTCCGCCAGGGCATCGCCTACACCTTCCAGATCACCAGCGTTTTCGCCAACCTGCCTGCCTACGACAATGTCGCGCTGCCGGTGCAGCGCACGTTGAGCGACGGCCGCTCGAAGGGTGCGGTGCGCGCCGGCGTCATGTCGGCGCTCGAACGCACCGGGCTGGCCGACCGCGCCCATATGCCGGCCGGGCAGTTGTCCTACGGGCATCAGCGATTGCTCGAAGTGGCGATGGGCCTGGCGCTGAAACCGCGCCTGCTGATCCTCGACGAGCCGACGCAAGGCCTTGCCGATAGCGAGATCGACAATTTCGTCGAGCTGGTACGCGACATCGCCAAGAGCGCCACCGTGCTGCTGATCGAGCACAACATGCCTGTGGTCATGCATCTGGCTGACCGCATCACCGTCTTCAACGCCGGCAGGATCCTGGCCGAGGGCGCGCCCGAAGCGATCCGAAACGACGCGGCGGTGCAGGACGCCTATCTGGGGACCGCCCCATGACCGATGCATTGGTGATCTCGGGGCTGGACTGCTTCTATGGCGAGGTCCAGGTGCTCTACGGGCTCGATCTCGTGCTGAACAAGGGCGAGGTGCTGTGCCTGTTCGGCCGCAATGGCGCCGGCAAGACGACGACGCTGAAAGCGATCATGGGCCTGGTTCCGGCGAGTGCCGGTTCGATCAGGCTCGCCGGCCGGGAGTTGACCGGCCTGCCGGCGCATGAGGTGCCGAAGGCCGGCGTCGCCTACGTGCCGCAGGGAAGGCGGCTGTTCGCCGAGATGACGGTGGCCGAGAATATCGAGATCGGGCTGATGGCGCGCGGCAAGGGCAAGGCGACGAAGGAGAACGTCCTCGATCTTTTCCCCCTGCTGCGCCAGCGGCTGAAGCAGCGCTCCGGCACCTTGTCCGGCGGCGAGCAGCAGATGCTGGCCATGGCGCGTGCGCTCTGTCTCGAGCCGCAGGTGCTTTTGCTCGATGAGCCGACCGAAGGGTTGATGCCGTCCATGATCGCCAAGATCCGCGAGACTGTATCGAAGCTGCGCGAGCTGGGCGTCTCCACCATCCTGGTCGAGCAGCGGGTCGACGCTGTGTTGTCGGTCGCCGACCGAGTCTCGTTCATCGAGAACGGCCGCAACCGCGAGACGGTCGATGTCGACGCCCTGCGCGCCGACCCGTCAGCGGTCAGGCGCTATGTCGGCGTCGGCTGATCAACCGAGAAACAGAAAGCCGGCGATCAAGAAGGTCGGGATCAACACCAGCCCGGACCACAGCATATAGCCGAAGAAACCTGGCATCTTGACGCCGCGGTGCCTGGCAATGGCATAGACCATGAAGTTGGGCGCGTTGCCGATATAGGTGTTGGCGCCCATGAACACGGCGCCCGCCGAGATCGCGGCAAGCGTCGAGGCGAACTCCGTCATCAGGTGTTGGGGGTCGCCGCCGGCCAGCTCGAAAAACACCAGATAGGTCGGCGCATTGTCTAGGAAGGACGACAGCGCCCCGGTCAGCCAGAAATAGGCGAGGTCGTTGGGCGTGCCTTGCGCCGAGGTGACGAGCGCGACCAGCGGCGCCAGCGCGCCGTCATGGCCGGCTCTCAAAATGGCGACGACCGGAACGATGCAGATGAAGATGCCGGCAAACAACTTGGCCACTTCCGCGATCGGTCCCCAGTTGAAGCCGTTTGCTCGGCGGTGGCTCTTGTAGGAGAGGGGGAGCGATAGCAGGGCCAGCGCGAGGATGATGGCGTCGCGTACCAGGTTCTGCAGTTCGAGACTAACGCCGAACACGGAAAAGCTCACACCCGGCTTCCAGGCCGCCGACAGCAGGATGGCGCCGATCACGCCGGCCAGCAGCGGAAGGTTGGCCAGGCCGCGCAGGCGCACTTTCGTGTCCGGTGTCGGATCCTTGATCTTCGGTGCCCCGGCCTCGCGCCGGTGCAGGATGAGGTCGATCGCCAGGAAGACGGCGAGCACGACCACAACGACGAACAGCATCTCTCGCCAGAGATTGGCGGTCGTCCAGAAGAAATCGACGCCGCGCAGGAAGCCGACGAACAGCGGCGGGTCGCCGAGCGGCGTCAGCGAGCCGCCAATGTTGGACACCAGGAAAATGAAGAAGATGACGACATGGGCATTGAAAGGCCTGTTGTCGTTGGCGCGCAGGATCGGCCGGATCAGGATCATCGAGGCGCCCGTCGTGCCGATCACCGAGGCAAGCAGCGCCCCGACGATCAGCAGTCCGGCATTGACCAGCGGTGTCCCGTGGATGTTGCCGGCAAGCAGGATGCCGCCTGAAATCGTGTAGAGCGCAAACAGCAGGACAATGAACGACATGTATTCGGTGAGCAGCGCGTGCAGCACCGCCTCGGTTGCCGCCGGGGCGCCGAAGGCGACCGCGAGCGGCACGATCACCAGCGCCGCCCACAAGGCAGTGATCTTGCCGTAGTGGTGTTCCCAGACATGGTGGAACAGCAGCGGACCGGTGGCGATCGACAGGAGCAGTCCGGCAAAAGGCAGCGCCCACCAGAGCGACATGGCGGCGCCCGGCAGGCCATGCTCCTCTGCCGCCAAGGCCGATGCCGGAAACAGCAACGCGACGATGATCGCGCCGGCCGCCCCGATCGCCATCGGCATGCATCCCCCTCTGCCCGCCACGGTGCGGTCAGTCCGACGTGTGATCTTCGAGCGTCACGCCGGCGTCGCGCATTCTCGCCAGCATGGTCTCGAGCGATCCGTTGAGATCGATGCCACGGCAGGCATCGAGCCTGACGGTGGTCCTAAACCCCTGTTTGACCGCATCCAGCGCCGAGAAGGCGACGCAGAAATCGGTCGCCAGGCCGACCAGGATCAGCGTGTCGATGCCGCGTTCCCGGAGATAACCGGCGAGTCCGGTGGGCGTCGCGTGATCGTTCTCGAAGAAGGCGGAGTAACTGTCGATGGCGGGACGAAATCCCTTGCGGATGACGAGTTCGGCCTTGGTCCAGGCCAGCCCCGAGTGGAAATCCGAACCGAGACTGCCCTGGATGCAATGGTCCGGCCACAAGGTCTGCGCACCGTATGGCATTTCGATCGTCGAATAGGGCTGCGAACCCGGATGGCTGGAGGCAAAGCTGGAATGGCCGGCGGGGTGCCAGTCCTGCGTCAGCACGACATGGTCGGTTCGCCGGATCATGTCGTTGACCAGCGGCACGATCTCGTCGCCGCCGGCAACGGCCAGCGCGCCGCCCGGGCAAAAGTCGTTCTGCAGGTCGATGACAACGAGCGCTTCGTCGGCCATGGAGTTTCCTTCCTGTCAGGCTGCGGTCGGGCTCCGAATGAGGCGCCCGGCGAAAGAAGAAGCCGCTGGCGCGACCGGAGGGAGAAACTTGACCAGATGGCGGGCCGCGTCAACCTCCAGCGGAATAACAAATACGTGGCGATGCCAGCCACATGGACACCGGCGTAAACTCTGGCTTTGACAAATTCCGCCGTCTTGATATCATTTGCATACGAATGAATTTGCCGGATCGAAAACCGGCAGGATATTCCCAGGCGAAACGTCTTGGGAGGGCCGATCTCGGGGAAGGCCCCCATCTTGTTGGGAAGGCCCATCTTACTGGGAAGGAAAGCGTGATCCGTTACGCGAAACCCACCACGGTCGACGAGGCGCTCGCGCTGCTTGGCGGGGGCACCTGGCGCATTCTTGCCGGCGGCACGGATTTCTATCCGGTACAGGGAAGCAAGCCGTTTCGCGACAATGTCCTCGATATCAACGGACTGACAACGCTGCGCGGCATCGTCGAAACCGCCAGCCATTGGATCGTCGGCGCGCGCACGACCTGGACCGATGTCATCCGTCACCCCTTGCCGCCAGCCTTTGACGCCTTGAAACAGACGGCGCGGGAGGTCGGCTCGGCGCAGATCCAGAACGTCGCCTCGGTCGCCGGCAATCTCTGCAACGCTTCACCTGCCGCCGACGGCGTGCCGGGCCTGCTCGTGCTCGACGCCGAGGTAGAACTGCGCTCGGTGGCGGCGACACGCCATCTGCCCTTGTCGCAGTTCATCCTCGGCAACCGCCGTACCGCCTTGCAGCCTGGCGAGATGGTGACTGCCATCCGCGTGCCGAAACTCTCCGGCACATCGGCCTTCGTCAAGCTCGGCGCCCGGCGTTATCTCGTCATCTCCATCGCCATGGTGGCGGCGCGGCTGGTTGTCGAAAATGGCACTGTCGCGGATGCGGCGGTGGCCGTCGGCTCTTGTTCCGCCGTCGCCAGGCGGTTGCCCGGGGTCGAGACGGCGCTGCGCGGCCTTGCCGTGGACGCCGGGCTTGTCGCCGCGGTCCGGTCGGCGCCGATGACTGAGCTGTCGCCGATCGGCGATGTGCGCGGCAGCGCCGAATACAGGCTGGACGCGGTGCGCGAGATCGTTGCCCGCGCCGTGCTCGCGGCCACGCAGACGCCAGCAGGCGACAAGGTGGCCGCATGAGCATGGATCGCGCCGATATCGCCTTCGCGGTCAATGGCGCCGCTGTCTCGGTCAACGTGCCGCCGCTGCGCAGGCTGTCTTCGGTATTGCGCGATGAATTGCGGCTGACCGGCACCAAGGTCGGCTGCGATGCCGGCGACTGCGGCGCCTGCACGGTGCTGGTCGACGGCGATCCCGTCTGCGCCTGCCTGATGCCGGCGGCCTCGGCCGCTGGCACCGCGGTGACGACGGTCGAAGGACTGGCCAATGGCCGGCTGTCGGCGTTGCAAGCCTCGTTCCTGGCGCATGGCGCCGCGCAATGCGGCATCTGCACGCCGGCGCTGCTGGTCGCGGCAACCGCGCTGCTGGACACGAAACCCAGGCCGACCGAGACCGAGGTGCAGGATGCGCTGGGCGGCATCCTCTGCCGCTGCACCGGCTACCGGAAGATCATCGCGGCGGTGATGGAGGCTTCCCTCCAGACCGCGAGCCTGGATTTCCGTCTGCCTCGGTCCGGCCACGCCATTGGCGCGTCGCCGATCAGGCTCGACGGCGTGCCAAAGGTGACCGGGGCCGAGAAATTCGGCGGCGATTCCTTCCCGGCCGATGCGCTTGCGGTGCTGGTGGTCCGCTCGCCGCACTATCATGCAAAGTTCGATTTCGGCGACCTCGACGGCTGGGCCAAGGCGCATCCAGGCATCGCGGGCGTTTTCACGGCCGCCGACATCCCGGGAAAAAACTGTTTCGGCGTTATCGGCCCATTCGCCGACCAGCCGGCGCTGGCCGAAGGCTTTGCCCGGCTTCGCGGCGAGGCGGTCGCCCTGGTCGCCGGCGAGCGAGAGGCGATCCTCGATCTCGATCTGTCGGATCTCCCTATCCGCTGGACCGAACTGCCGCATGTTCTCCAGCCTCGTGACGCGCAGGCCGAGGGTGCTGCGCTGATCCACGGCAACCGGCCGGACAACCTGCTGACCAAGGGCTTTGTCGAACGCGGCGATCCCGAGGCGGCACTTGCCAATGCGGCCGTCACCGCGAGCGGCGCGATCGACACCTCCTATGTCGAGCACGCCTATATCGAACCGGAAGCCGGCTATGCATATGTCGACGGCGACACGCTTGTCGTCGTCGCCTGCACCCAGGCGCCTTACATGGACCGTGACGACACCGCGAAAGTGCTCGGCCTTGCCGTCAACAAGGTGCGCATCGTGCCGACCGCGACCGGTGGCGGCTTTGGCTCCAAGCTCGACGTTTCCTTGCAGCCTCTGATCGGCCTCGTCGCCATCAAGACGGGACGGCCCGCGGCCCTTGCCTACACCCGCAACGAATCGATGATGTCGACCACCAAGCGCCATCCGGCGCAGATGAAGGCCACCATCGGTGCCGCCTCCGACGGCTACGTCACCGGCATGGTCTTTACCGGCGATTTCAACACCGGCGCCTATGCCAGCTGGGGTCCGACGGTCGCCAACCGCGTGCCGGTGCATGCCTCCGGCCCTTATCTCACGCCCAACTATCGTGCCGAGGGCCGCGCCATCCACACCCATGGTCCGATTGCCGGCGCCTTCCGTGGCTTCGGCGTGCCGCAGGCGACGATCATGCAGGAGACGCTCTATGACGAGCTTGCGGGCAAGCTCGGCATGGATCGGCTAGACTTTCGCCTGAAGAACTGCCTTCGGAACGGCTCCGAAACGGTTACCGGGCAGCTTCTGGTGTCTGGCGTCGGCATCGCCGAATGCCTCGAAGCGCTGCGGCTGCACTGGGCGCGGGCGACGGCCGACGCGGATACGTTCAACAGCACCAGCATAGATAGAAAGCGCGGTGTCGGCGTCGCGTGCTGCTGGTATGGTTGCGGCAACACCTCGCTTCCCAATCCGTCGACCATCAGGGTAGGCATCGCGCCATCGGGCGACGTCATCCTGCACCAGGGCGCCGTCGATATCGGCCAGGGGTCCAACACCGTCATTACGCAGATCTGCGCCGACGCGCTCGGCCTGCCGCTGGAGAAATTCCAGCTGAAGAGCGCCGATACGGCAATCAGCCCAGACGCCGGCAAGACTTCGGCCTCGCGACAGACTTTCGTGACCGGCAAGGCGGCTGAAAAGGCTGGGCGGGCCCTTCGCGAAAAAATCCTGCGCTTTGCCAATGTCTCGGATAGGGCTTCCCTTAAATTGGATGGCGCGGTGATCGTCATCCGCGAAGGCGAGGCGACACGCCGCATCGACCTTGCCGCGCTCGATGCGAATGCCGACGGCTTCGTCTTCCGCGCCGAAGAGACATACGATCCGCCGACGCTGCCCCTCGATGCCAAGGGCCAGGGCAAACCCTATGCGGTCTATGGCTATGGCGCGCAGATTGCCGAACTTGAGGTCGACCTCAAACTCGGCACTGTCAGGCTGATCAAGATCACGGCGGCGCATGACGTCGGCAAGGCGATCAATCCGTTGCTGGTCGAGGGCCAGATCGAAGGCGGCATCGCGCAAGGCATCGGCATGGCGTTGATGGAAGAATATGTTCCCGGGCGCACCGAGAACCTGCACGACTATCTCATCCCGACCATTGGCGACGTGCCGCCGATCGAGACCATCCTTATCGAGGTGCCCGATCCCGAAGGGCCGTTCGGCGCCAAGGGCCTGGGCGAGCACGTGCTGATCCCGACGGCGCCGGCGATCCTCAACGCCATCCGCCACGCCACCGGCGTGCTGGTCACCAAGGTGCCGGCAACGCCAAGCCGCATCCTGGCGGCCATCCGCGAGAAGGAGGCACGCGCATGAGCGAGCTTGCCGAACGCTTCGAAACCCATGATCCCGGCGAGAAGCTGGTGGCGCAGAAGATCCGCTGCGATGCCTGTCCCGTCATGTGCTACATCGCCGACGGCCGCACCGGCGCTTGCGACCGCTATGGCAATGTCGCGGGCCGGATCGTGCGCATGGACCCGCTGACCATCCTCGACCATGCGGCCGAGACCGGCGCTGCCATGGTGCCCTTTGTCGCCGAGGGCGAGCAGTGGGACGGCGAACTCATCAACACCGGCCGCCGCTTCGTCACGGCAATCGGCGCCGGCACCACCTATCCCGACTACAAGCCTGCTCCCTTCATCGTCAGCCAGGAGGTCGAGGGCGTCGATCTCGTCACGGTGGTGACGGAAGGCATCTTCTCCTACTGCGGCGTCAAGGTGAAGATCGACACCGACCGTCATATCGGACCCGAAACGGCTGTCGTGCGGGCCGAGGGCGAGGCCATCGGCCATGTCACGACGGGCGAGTACGGTTCGCAGATGCTGTCGCTGGGCGGCGTGCATCATCTGACCGGCGGTTCCAAGGCGGAAGGCCGCGCCACCTGTGACGCCCTGCTCAATTTGTGCAACCGCAAACCGGTGGAACTCAGCATAGACGGCGGCGCCACGGTCATCGTCGAAGCCGGCAAACCCCCCGTCATCGACGGCAAGCAGGAACACCGCATGCGGGTCGGCTGCGGCTCGGCCACGATCGGCATGTTTGCCACGCAATGGCGCGGGCTGGTCGACGAGGTCGTGGTGGTCGACGATCACATCACCGGTGTCGTCTCCGAACACCAGGCCGGCAAGGTGCTGGGCTGGCAGGATACGGGCATCAAGATCGTTGGCCGCCGCTCGACACCGGGCCGCTATTTCAAAGTGTCCGAGCCAGGCCTCGGCTGGGGCGGCACCAGCATTTCAGATCCGCTGTCGATACTCGGCGAATGGAACGCCAAGAAGGGCGCGCGCCCGGGCCTGTCGCTGCTGATGGTTTCGACCACCGGCGAGCAGTTCGCCTATTACGAGCTCGATGACGACCTGAAGCCGGTCGAAAAACCGTTTCCGGAACGGCTGCGGAAATCGGTCAACCTGATCGAGGACAATTGCGAGCCGGCCTTGTGCACCGTGCTGTTCATCGGCGGCGCCGGCGGGTCGCTGCGCGCCGGCGTCACCGAAAACCCGGTCAATCTCACCCGTTCGGTGCAAGGCCTGACTACCTATGTCACCGTTGGCGGCGCCCCGGTCTATGTCTGGCCGGGCGGGGGCATCACGCTGATGGTCGATGTCACCAGGGTTCCGGAAGGCGCCTTCGGCTATGTGCCGACGCCGGCGCTGGTGGCGCCGATCGAGTTCACGCTGCGTCGCGACGACTATGTCAGGCTCGGCGGCTACGAGGCGGAGATCCGCAGCGTTGCGGACATCGTCGCCAAAGGTGGCGAGTATCTCAATCCCCGACACGGCACAGGCGCCGCAACCCAAAACCCATGGCCGCCGCTGGCGCAATTGCGCCGCGCGGGTTCGAACGGGGCGGGGTGATGGAAGATCCGCAAGCGCACTGGCTGCAGGACGGCAAGCGGCTGCATCTCAACCATGGGCCGATCGACCTGATCGTCGAGGCCTTTGGCGAGGCTGATGAGTGTCGCGCCGCCTACGTCCAGGCCGTCGCGCGCTTCCAGACGATCCTGATCGAGCTGGTCGAGGAGCTTCCCGAATTGCGGCTCCCGGCATTTTTCTTGGCGCCGCGAACCTTCACCGGCCCGACGGCGCGCCGCATGGAAGCAGCCGTCATGCCCCTGGCGGAATGCTTCATCACACCGATGGCCGCCGTTGCCGGATCGGTAGCCGACGAAATGCTTGCCGCGCTGCTAGCCGGACGCAAGCTCGATCGTGCCTATGTCAACAATGGCGGCGACAGCGCCCTCCACATCGGCAGAGGCCGCTCGATGGGATTGGCGGTCGCCGGCACCGGTAACGGCATGGCCGACCGGATCACGATCCGTGCGCAGGATGGCGTGGGTGGCGTTGCAACCAGCGGCTGGCGTGGCCGCTCCTTCTCGCTTGGCATTGCCGACGCCGTCACCGTGCTGGCGCGGACCGGCGCGGAGGCCGATGCGGCGGCAACGCTCATCGCCAACGCGGTGGACCTGCCCGGCAATCCCGCCATCAGGCGCGTTCCCGCACGCGACCTGTCGCCCGACAGCGATCTTGGCGCGCGGCTGGTGACGCAAGCCGTCGGCACGCTTGCACCTGATGAGGTGGCACGCGCCCTGGACAATGGCCTTGCCGTCGCCGAAGATTTTCGCCGGCGCGGCCTGATCGCCGCATCGGCGCTGTTTCTTGGCGGGGAAGCCCGCATCAGCGGCTCCGTTGCACTCGTCGCGCCCAACAAGCATGAACCGGAGGAAGTTGCCCATGCCTGAATTTCCGATCCGCAAGATCGCGGTGCTGAGCGAAGAAATCTTCCACGATGGCGGACCGGCCGCCGCGGTGCCGCGCCGGCGTGCCGCTGCCATGGCCGTGGTCAGGAACCCGTTCGCCGGGCGCTATGTCGAGGATCTGCAGAGCGCCATGGATGATCTGAAGCCGCTCGGCCTGCTGCTCGCCGACCGGCTGATCGCCGCCCTCGGCGGCGACGTCAAACAGATCGACGGCTACGGCAAGGGCGCCATCGTCGGCAGCGCGGGCGAGCTGGAACATGGCGCGCTGTGGCATGTGCCGGGCGGCTATGCGATGCGCGAGCGGCTGGGCGATGCCAAGGCGATCGTGCCGTCGGCCAAGAAGGTCGGCGCCTTCGGCTCAAAGCTCGACGTGCCGCTCGGCCATATCAACGCCGCCTATGTGCGCAGCCATTTCGACGCCATGGAAGTCGGCATCAGTGACGGCCCGCGTCCTGACGAGATCCTGTTCTGCCTCGCCATGACCTGCGGCCCGCGCGTCCATAATCGGATGGGTGGCCTCGCGGCGGATGACATAAAAGCCTGGGACGGGCTGCGGTGAGCGGCGAGGACAACCTGCTCAAGCTGGTCGAGGTCGAAGAGGCCGATGATCACGACTACCTCCTGCAGGAGCAGGTCGGCTTCATCCTGCGCAAGGCGCACCAGCGCCATGTTTCGATCTTCGCCTCCCGTATCGCCGATCTGACGCCTCCGCAATTCGCCGCACTCGCCAAGTTGCGCGACGTTGGCGAAACTTCGCAGAACCAGCTCGGCACATTGATCGCGATGGACGCGGCAACGGTGAAAGGCGTCATCGACCGGCTGAAGGCGCGTGGCCTGGTCGAGCTTTCCAGGCATGAGGTCGACAAAAGGCGGCTGCTGGTAAACCTGACGCCGGAGGGCAGGCACGCGATCGAGCGCCTGATCCCGCTGGCCCGCGAGATCACAAGGGAAACGCTGGCGCCGCTCTCGGCCAAGGAGATCGTCACCTTCATGAAGCTGCTAGCCAAGCTGGCGTAGATGCGGATCTTACCAGCCTGCAGAAGCTGGTCACCGAAACGATTGAGTTGAGTAGAATTGGTTGGTCTGCGCTGCCCCTCATTGTCCTGCCGGACATTTCTCCCCGTATAGGGACGGGGAGAAAGGCGCTGTCATCGACGGCTTCGCTAGTCGCCGGCGTTGCAGAAGGGCGCCGGCTTCACCACAGCTCCCTTCTCCCCGTCACTATACGGGGAGAAGGTGCCGGCAGGCGGATGAGGGGCTGCGCCAACCGAGGCCCCTCAAGCTCCACTATCTCACAGGCCGTTGTCTTTCAGCACCTGGGCGGCGTTTTCCTTGGTGATCTTCTGCGTCGGCAAGGTGATGGTCTTCTCGACCTTCTCGCCGTTCAGGAACTTGATCGCCTGGCGCAGGCCTTCCGCACCTGGGGTGACATAGGTGAAGGTCGCCGTCAGCTCGCCCTTGTTCACCATCTGCACGCCTTCGTTGGGCAGGCCGTCGATGCCGATGAACTTGATGTCCTTCTCGCGGCCAACATCCTTGGCCGCGAGATAGGCGCCGTAGGCCATCGGGTCGTTATGGCCGTAGACGAGATCGATCTTCTCGTTGGTCTTCAGCGCGTTGGCCATCAAATTGTAGGCCTGATCCTGTTTCCAGTCGCCCGACTGCTGGTCGAGCAGATATTTGATGCCCGGTTCCTTGTCGGTGAATTCATGGAAACCGTCATGGCGGTCATGCGCCGGCTGGGTACCCATGCCGCCCCAGATCTCGACGACATTGCCTGCCGCCTTGCCTTTGCCGCCGAGCAGTTCGACGGCATATTCGCCGGCCGCGCGGCCGATCAGCTTGTTGTCGCCGCCGACGAACTGGGTGAAGTCCTTGGTGTCGACATTGCGGTCGAGCACGAAGACCGGGATCTTGGCGTCGATCGCCTGCTGCACGACGCCGGTCAGGCCGGCCGATTCCTTCGGCGACACCAGGAGCGCGTCGACTTCCTGGCGGATCAGGTTCTCGACGTCGGCGACCTGCTTCTCGGTCTTGTCCTCGCCGTCGGTGATGATCAGCTCGACATTGGGATGCTTGGCGGCCTCGGCAATGATGTCCTTGTTGAACTGGGCGCGCCAGGGCTCGATGGTGGTCACCTGCGAGAAGCCGATCTTCCACTTCTTGTCCTGGGCGAAGGCATGTCCGGTGGAGAGCAGTGCCGTGGTGGTCAGCAGGGCCGCGCCGAATGCGGCAAGCTTCAGCATGTCACGTCGTTTCATTTCTTGTTTCCTCCGAGATTGAGAGACGGTGTCTCTTGCGACGGCCGTTTTGCGGCGGCCGTTTCCTTGTGCGCCGCTCCGGGCAGGCGCAGATAGGCCAGCAGATCGCCGGCATTGCGCTCCTGCACGAGCACGGTGCCGATGATGATCATCCCCTTCAGCACCAGCTGAAGGTTCGAATTGATGTTGTGGAGCTGCAATATGTTGGACAGCAGCCCGAAGATCAGCACGCCGCAGAAGGTGCCTATCAGGCTGCCGCGCCCGCCCATTAGGCTGGTGCCGCCGATGACCACGGCGGCGATGGCGTCGAGCTCCAGCCCGGCGCCGGCGTCCGGCTTGCCTTGCCGGTACTGCGCCACGTAGAGCACGGCGGCGATGCCGGCGAGCAGTCCTGATATGGCATAAGTGGCGATCTTGACGCGGCCGGCGGCGATGCCGGAAAGCCTGGCCGCCTCCTCATTGCCGCCGATGGCATAGACATAGCGGCCGAACGGCGTGAAGCGCAGCACCGCGCCGTAGATGACGATGGCGCCGAGGAAGAACAGGCCGGGCATCGGGATGACGCCGAATACCAGCGAGCGCAGCAGCTCGAAATCGGCGGTGGCGTTGGAACCGGTATAGACCGGCAACACGGCATTGTTCTGGCCGGCGGTGAGCCGGGCGATTCCGAGCGCCGTCACCATCATCGCCAGCGTGACGATGAAAGGCTGCAGCCGTCCGCCGACGATGATGAAACCGTTGATGGCGCCGAACAGCAGACCAACGCAAGGCGCCACCAGAAGCACGCCGAGAACGCCGAATTTGGGCTCGATCTGCGGCAGCAGGTACGAGAGCGAAAGGCAACACAGGACGATGCCGACGATTGCCGGCGTGACCAGGCCGCGAACGGTGTCCAGCCTCACGTCGCGGGCCACGGCATCAACGCCGGCGCGGGACTTTTCCACGTTGAGGAAGATGAAGCGCGTGACCACGAAGCCGAGACACAGCGCAACCAGGGCAACCGTCGGCACGCCCAGCACGACGCCCGGCGTCACGCCCGGAACCGTCAGCAGCATGGCGCACACCACCGAGCAGATGGCCATCAGCGAGCCGACGGAAAGGTCGATGCCGCCGGTGATGATCACCGCCGTCATGCCGGTGGCGATCAGCCCGGTGGTCGACACCTGGCGCAGCACGTCGAGGAGATTGCCGTAGGACAGAAAGATGTTGTTGCCCTTGGAACTCACTGGCGAGCCCAGCACGCCGATCAGGAAGATGGCGATCAGGCCCCAGTAGAGCTTGGTGCGGGACAGGAGTTTCAGTGCGGTCATGCGGCGGGTCTCGATAGGGTCCGGCGCGGTGCCGCGAGGCGCATGATGGCCTCCTCGCTCGCCGCTTCGCGGGAAAGGATGCCTGTCTGGCGGCCGTCGGCCATCACCAGGATGCGGTCGGAAAGATGCAGCAATTCCGGCAGCTCGGAACTGATGACGGCGATGGCCAGGCCATCGCCCGCCAGCCGGAAGATGAGGTCGTAGATCTCGCGCTTGGCGCCGACATCAATGCCGCGCGTCGGCTCGTCGAGCAACAGCACCCTCGGCCTGGTCGCCAGCCACTTGCCGATGACGACCTTCTGCTGGTTGCCGCCCGACAGCGTGCCGGCGGGCTGGTCGATATCCCGGCAGCGGATGCCGAGCGCCTTGACAGCCTGCCGCGCCAGCCCCTGTTCGCCGGCCAGCGAACGGATGCCGAAGCGGGCCAGCGCTCCGACCAGCGGCAGCGCCACATTGTCCGATATCGAGGCCTGTAGATGCAAGCCTTGCGTCTTGCGGTCCTCGGTGACCAGTGCGATGCCCAGCCGCCGCGCATCGCGCGGTGAGCGGATATCCACCGGCTGGCCGTCGAGCCGGATCTCGCCGCCGGCACGGCCATCGCTCGAGCCGAAGATCGCTTCCATGATCTCGGTGCGGCCGGAGCCCAGCAACCCGCCAATGCCGAGGATTTCTCCGGCGGCCAGATCGAAGCTGATGCCGCCGATCACCTGCCGCCAGCCCCGGCGGTCTGGCTTCGACAGCGACAGATCGCTGACCGAAAGTACGGTCCTGCCGCCGGGATCCCGCTCGTCCTGGGAGGATGCGAGCAGGTCCCGTCCGACCATCGCCGAAATGATGGCATTTTCGTCAAGCTCGGCCATCGGCCGCGTCAGCACATGGCGCCCGTCGCGGAACACGGTGACGCGGCCGGCCAGATGCATGACCTCGTCGATGCGGTGCGAGATGTAGACGATGGCGACACCGCTGTCGGCAAGCTGGCCGATGATGCGAAACAGCCGTTGGCATTCGGCCGGCGACAGTGCCGAGGTCGGCTCGTCCATGATCAGCATACGCGCCGACATCGACAGTGCCTTGGCGATCTCGACCAACTGCTGTTCGCCGACACGCAGCGCGCCGACGCGTGCGTCCGGATCGAGTTCGATGCCGAGCCGCTGCAGGAGGGCGCTTGCCGCGCGGCTGCTCGCCTTGCGGTGGACGATCAGACCGGCGATCAGCTTCTCGCGCCCGAGAAAGATGTTGTCGGCGACGCTGAGCTCCGGCACCAGGTTGAGCTCCTGGTGGATGATGGCGATGCCCGCGTCCTCGGCGTCGCGCACGCCGGCGAAGCTGACCGGCCTTCCGTCGATGCTGACCGTGCCTTCGTAGCCGGTATAGACGCCGGAGAGGATCTTCATCAGCGTCGACTTGCCGGCGCCGTTCTCACCCATCAAGGCATGCACTTCGCCGCGCCGCAATTCGAAGCCGACATCGACGAGGGCGGCGATGCCGCCAAAGCTCTTCGAAATATGCTCGGCGCTCAGAACGGTGTCCGAGCGATCCGATGTCGCATTGCGCGCCGAGGAAAGGGAATTGCTCTGTTCCATGACAATGGCGGCCTCCCTTCCGTCTTCGTCAGCTTCTCGAACGCTAATCTAAACGTTTCGATCCTGTCAAGCCGATATAGGGTGACGAAACTTTGATGCATTTCAATTCTTGCCTAAAATGACGGGATTCCGTAGGTATTGCTGGCAAGGGGTGACGAAACGTTTCGAAAATGACAGCGTCAGGGCCAAAAAAACAACGCAAATCCACCGCGCCCACCATGTTGCACGTGGCCGAAGCGGCGCGTGTCTCGGTCGCCACCGTGTCTGCGCTGATCAACGGCACCGCAACCGTGAGTCCGGAGCTCAGCGCCCGCATCGAGCATGCGATCCGCGATATCGGCTACAAGCGCAACGCCATCGCCCGCAGCCTGAAGATGGGTACGACGCGCACCATCGGCTTGACCGTTCCCCACATCACCAACCCGTTCTTCACCGCCGTCGTCTCGGTCATCCAGCAGGCCTTCGACCGCGCCGGCTATGCTGTCATGCTGTGCTGTACGGACGAGGATTTGAACACCCAGGACGACCAGATCAGGCTGCTGCTCGACCGCATGGTCGACGGCTTGATCGTGGCGCGCGTCGGTGACGGCGCGATCCTCGAGCGGATCGTCGCCGATGCCAACGTGCCGGTGGTGCTGATGGATCGCCTGTGCGAGGGGGTCGACACCGACGCCGTGGTTCTCGACAACCAGCGCGCGGTGTTCGACGCCATCAGCTATCTGATCGACCTCGGCCACCGCCGCATCGGCTACATCACCGGCACCTCGGATATTTCACCCATGCATGACCGCATGACCGGATATTGCGAGGCGCTCCAGGCCGCCGGCTTGCCGGTGGCCGAGGAACTGGTTCGCTCCGGCAATTTCCACGAGATCGACGGCTACAACGCAACCATGCAGCTGCTGTCGCTGCATGACCGGCCAAGCGCGATCTTCTCGGCCAACAACCCGATGGTGATCGGAACCATGAAGGCGATCCGCGACATCGGCTTGTCCTGTCCGGAGGACATTTCGGTCGCTTGCTTCGACGATTTTCCTTGGTCCGACGTGTTCCAGCCGCAGCTGACCACGGTGGCGCAGCCGGTGCAGGCCATCGGCGAGCAAGCGGCCAATCTGCTGCTCGACCGCCTCGCCGGCAACCGGGACGCGCCGCCGCGCAAGCTCGTGCTCAAGGGCCGCCTGATGATCCGCAATTCATGCCGGCCGCTGGGGGCGGTTCAGAGCGTCAGTGCCTAAAGCATGATGCCGAAAAATGTGAAGCGGTTTTCGGACGCCATCCTGCTTCCCGAGATTTGGAGCCTGATCAGGGCGTAAAGACACCGGAACACAGCGCCTGCAGCTTCGAAAACACGCCCTTGCCGCCCGTGATGACCTGCGTGCCGCTCTGCAGCACCGTCTTCGGGTCCGCCTTCAGAACGGTGCCGCCAGCCTCCTCGATCAACAGCATGCCGGCCACGCAGTCCCAGGCGTTCATGTGTTCTTCGACATAGCCGAGCAGCCGGCCCGAGGCGACATAGGCGAGCATCAGGGCGCCTGACGCGTTGCGGAAGAAGACGCCGCCTTCGGCGAGGATCTTCTTGATCAGCACGGCGATGTTTTCGGCCTCGGCCCGGTTTGAGAAGCCGGTGCCCACCGAGCCCTCTTCCAGGCCGGTCGCCGTACTCGCCTTCATCGGTCTGCCGTTGACGAAGGCGCCGCCGCCCAGCCTTCCGTGGAAGGTCTCGCCGGTCGATGGCTCGTGGATGACGCCGACGATCGTCTCCCCATCCCGGGCGCAAGCGATCACCACGCACCAAGCCGGAATGCCGCGCACGAAATTGGCGGTGCCGTCGATGGGGTCGATCACCCAGACATGGCCGGTAGAGCCGGCGACCGAGGCATGCTCCTCGCCGACGATGCCGTCCCGCGGATAGTCGGCGGCGATCGCCGCGCGGATGAACAGCTCGACCTCGCGGTCGGCTTGCGAGACCAGGTCCTGATGGCCCTTGCTCTCGATGGTCAGGCTGTCGAGATCGCGGAAATACCTCAGGCCGAGTTCGCCGGCGCGCCGCGCCAGATCGATGGCGAACCGCATGCGTGCTTCGAGATCATGTGTCACGGGAAAGCTCACTTGCTGCCGATGGATGCCTTGCACTTAGCAGAGCATTGTGACCGGCAAAAGCACCCGGCGAAGTACAAGACGTCAGGCCGCTTGCGACAGCGATTTGTGCGCCTCGGCCAGGATTTCGAAGGAACGCACGCGGGCGGCGTGATCGAATATCTGCGCGGTGACCATCAGCTCGTCGGCGCCGGTGCGGCGTACGAACGCATCGATGCCTTGGCGGACCGTTTCCGGCGAGCCGACGACGGCGCAGGACAGCGCCTGGCCGAGCATGGTCTTGGCCATCGGGTCGAGATCCCGGTCATAGCTCTCGACCGGCGGCGGCAATCTTCCGGACCTGCCGGTGCGCAGATTGACGAAGGCCTGCTGCAGCGAGGTGAACAGCAGACGTGCCTCGGCGTCGGTGGGCGCTGCAAAGACATTGAGGCCGAGCATGACATGTGGCTTGTCGAGCTGCTCGGACGCCTGGAAGCGCGAGCGGTAGATGTCCAGCGCGTGATCGAGTTCCGCCGGGGCGAAATGCGAGGCGAAGGCATAGGGCAGGCCGAGCATGGCGGCGAGCTGCGCGCCGTAGAGGCTCGACCCGAGAATCCAGATCGGCACCGTCTGCCCTTCGCCAGGCACGGCGCGCAGGCGCTGGCCCTCCTCGGCCGGCAGGAAATAACCCATCAGCTCGACGACATCCTGCGGGAAATTGTCGACGCCGGCCTCGAGATTGCGGCGTAGCGCCCGCGCCGTGTTCATGTCGGTGCCGGGAGCGCGGCCGAGGCCAAGGTCGATGCGGCCTGGAAACAAGGCCGCCAGCGTGCCGAACTGCTCGGCGATCACCAGCGGGGCATGGTTGGGCAGCATGATGCCGCCGGCGCCGACGCGAATGGTTTTGGTGCCGCCGGCAACATGGGCGATGACAACCGATGTGGCCGCACTGGCAATGCCTGGCATGTTGTGGTGCTCGGCCAGCCAGTAGCGCTTGTAGCCGAGCCGCTCGGCGTGGCGGGCGAGGTCGAGCGAATTGGCGAGCGATTGCGAGGCATCGCTGCCTTCGACGATCGGCGACAGGTCGAGGACGGAAAGTTCGGTCATGTACTGGTCTCCACGATCTTCTTCTCACGCACCCGAGCCTCGAAGGCCGTGCGGTCGGGAATGGTGATGCCGAGCTGGCCTTCCAGCGTGTCGGCGAGTTCAGTGGCTGTGGCGATCTGCTTCTGTTCGGTGTGGCCATCAATGTGATGGATCGACAGGCGATTGCCGCGCAGCGCGTAGCGCCGGTCGGGCGCGGCGCGCGCCGCCAGAACCGAGGTCAGGAAATGCGATGCCGGGTTGGTCGACAGGAAATAATTGGTGACGGAATAATCGACCTCATAGTGCGGCTGCAGATCGAAGCGATACAGCGAGCGCCAGCCGCCGCCGATGGCGGCCTGCAGGCGAAAGTGATCGCCGGTTTCAACGATGCGGAACGTTTCGTGCGGGGTCGTCTGTTCGAGGCCCGGCTCGAGCAGCAGCGGGGCGGTCAGCGTCAGGCCGCCGAAGCCGACATCGGCTATATAGGTCCGGCCATCGAGCTCGGCGCGCAAAAGCATGTGGCTACGCGCCGTGATCGCGTCCTCGCTCTGACCCCAGAGCACACGCGCGGCGAGGCCGCCGACCTCGAAGCCAAGCGCCTTCAGCGCGTGCATGAAAATGAGATTGTGCTCGAAGCAATAGCCGCCACGCCCGTCGAGGACCATCTTGTCCTGCAGCGATGCGGCGTCCAATCGGACCGGGCGCCCCAGAAACGGATCCATGTTCTCGAAGGGGATCGCCTGCGGATGCAGGAAATGAAGCGTCTTCAGCGTGTCGAGCGAAGCATCACTGGAACCGGCATGGCCGATCCGGGCGAAATAGGCGTCGAGGTCGAAGGGAGCGTCGTTCATCGGGAAGGGCACCGGGCACTGATCGGGCGGATATAGGCATTCGATCCCGCCGCCGCAAACGGTGCGCCTGTTATGCGGCGGCCGTGCCGTCCTGTTCGTCGGCGTCCTCCTCCACGACCGCCGTATGTTGGGCGGCGAGAAAATTGCCGACATGGCTAAGGCTCTCGAAATGGTCGCAGAACACCTTGACGACGACCAGCAGCGGCACAGCCATCAGCGCGCCGACGAAGCCCCACAGCCATGACCAGAATGCGATGGCGATGAAGATCGCCACGGCGTTGATCTCGAGCCGCCGCCCGACCACCATCGGCGTCACGAACTGGCCTTCGACGATGTCGCACAACACCAGGAAGGCAGGCGCCAACAACGCGTAGGCGATCGTGTCGAAGCTGATCAGCGCGATGACCGTGACCAGGACGAGCGTGATCATGGCCCCGACATAAGGCAGGAAATTGAGCAGAGCGGCCGCGGCGCCCCAGACCAGCGGATTGGGCATGCCAAGCGCCCACAGGCCGAGGCCGATGACCGTGCCGAGGCCGGTGTTGATGATTGTGACGGTGAGCAGATAGTGCGAGATTTCCCGCTCGACGTCGTAGACGACGCGCAGCGCCCGCTTCTTTTCGGTGAGGCTGGCGAAGGACTGAATGATCTTCTCGTAGAACATCGTGCCCGAGGCGAGCAGGAACAGCGACAAAACGAAGATGATGGTCAGGCTTGTTCCGGCCGACAGGATGTTGCTCGCCGCCGACGACAGGAAGCCGGACTGCGCCACCGCGACCTTCTGCACACCCGGTTCCTGCGATGTTTCGGTCAGCCCTTCGATCTGGTGCGCGATCTCCATGATCCTCTCGACCGGCCGCCGCAACTGCGCCAGCCGTTCGGTCAGTTGCTGGCCGATGGACGACGTGTTGTTGATGAGATCGATGACGGGGCCGCTGAGCACATAGCCGGCGCTCGCGAAGACGAAGATGGATACAAGCACCAGAAGCGTCGCCGAGACCACTTCGGGAATGCCGCGCTTGCGCAGCAGCCGCACGATCGGCGTCAGTGTCAGCGTCAGCAGAAAGGCCAGGATGACCGGCATGAAGAAGGCGCGCGCGAAATAGAGCGCATAGATGCTCATGAACAGGAAGATGCCGATGAGCAGCGAGCGCATCAGGCGTGTGTCGGCGCGCGTTGCCAAACGTGACTCCTCGGCCTCGGCAACGCCTGCGCCCAAAGCGGCGGGTTCGGCTTTCATCGTGGCCCCCTCGGCGGCGCACCACAACTGATGCAATCCGCAGACGAAAACGCCGGCACGGCTTCAAGGTTCCGTTAGCCGGCACTGCCGTGCGGGCCGCCGTCGAGGGATCGTGCCGCCAATTGCGCAACCGGAGACTCGGCTGCGAGTGCGCCATATTACATGCGATGCAAAGATTTACCCTTCAGACAATCGAGTCGGCGCCGGAGAAATCCAAGCCCGCAGGCGCCGCCACGGCCGGCACGGATTTCGCCGTTTCCTTGCGCACGATCGGCGCCACCTTGGTGCCATAAAGCTCGATCGCCTTCATGATCTTGGCGTGCGGCATGGTGCCGATCGCCATTTGCAGCAGGAAGCGGTCGTTGCCGAAAATCCTGTGCTGGGCGACGATCTTTTCCGCCACCTGCTCCGGATTGCCGACGAACAGCGCACCATCGGGACCACGCGACTGGTCGAAATGCGCGCGCGATGTCGGACCCCAGCCGCGCTCACGGCCGATGCGGTTCATCACCTCGGCTTGCGGGCCGTAGAAATCGTCCGCCGCCTGCTCGGTCGTGTCGGCGATGAAGCCATGCACGTTGATGCTGGTGGCCAAGCCTGCCGGATCGCTGCCAGCGCGCTTGGCTGCATCACGGTAGAGGTCGAACAGCGGCGCGAAGCGCGCCGGTTCGCCGCCGATGATGGCAAGCGCCAGCGGCAGGCCGAGCGCGCCCGCGCGGGCTGCCGATTGCGGCGTTCCGCCAATCGCGATCCAGACCGGCAGCCTGTCCTGGAAGGGTCTGGGATAGACGCCGCGATCGTTGATCGGCGCGCGCAGACTGCCCGACCAGGTCACCTTCACCTGATCGCGGATGGCAAGCAAAAGGTCGAGCTTTTCGGCGAACAGCTCGTCATAGTCTTCGAGGTTGTAGCCGAACAGCGGGAAGGATTCGATGAACGATCCGCGCCCGGCCATGATCTCGGCGCGGCCGCCTGACAGAAGGTCGAGCGTGGCGAATTGCTGGAAGACGCGTACCGGATCGTCGGAAGAGAGCACGGTGACAGCGCTGGTCAGTCTGATGCGCTTCGAACGCTCCGCCGCCGCGGCCAAAGCCACGACCGGCGCCGAGGCGGCATAGTCGGGCCGATGGTGTTCGCCGAGGCCAAAGACGTCGAGGCCAACCTGGTCGGCCAGTTCGACCTCCTCGACCAGGTTGCGCAGCCGCTCATGCGGGCCGATGGCGCCGGGACCCGGCACAGGGCTCACATCGGCAAAAGTGTAGAGGCCGAGTTCCATTTGAATGTCATCCCAGTGTGTTGATTGTCGCCCTAGAGGTAGCGACGCGTCCGTCGCGCCGCCAGAGGGTGGCTGGTGAACAGTGCATGTCGATTTCGGCCGGAAATGCGTCTCCCCGGTGCAACATCCCGGAATTTCATGGCTGCCATACCGTTTTGGCGCTTGAACTCCCGGTTTTCACGCGTATGTAAGCCTCGCGAATAAACTTCAAGGAAGTGGACTTGGCTATCTACAGGGAAAAAGACATTTTCGAGCGGCGCAATGCCGCGACCGAGGCAAAGAAGGCGCTTCTGGAGCGCTTCAAGTCAAAGCCGGCAGCAGACGATCCCGCGGTGCTGGCACGACAGGCCGAACGCAAGGCAATTCTTGCGGCACGTGAGATCCGCGAGGCCGAAAAGGCCAAGCTGAAGCAGGAAAAGCTGGCGCGCGAGGCGATCGAGAAGGCCGAGCGTGAGGCAGCAGCTGAAGCGGCGCGCATTGCCGCCGAAGAGGCAGCGGAGGCGGAAGCAAAGCTTCGGGAGGCTGAAGAGAACGAGCGTATTGCTCGCTTGCTTGCCGATGAAGCCGAGCGCAAGGCAAAGCGCGACGCGCGCTACGCAGCACGCAAGCAGCGCACCGGCAGGACTCCTCCCGGCTTTACGGGTCGCTAATAGCGCACTCGCCTCGACGGATGACCAACAAGGGACGCGCCAAGGCGCGGCCCTTTTTTCGCTTGTCCATGTCGCCGACCGGAAGCCCCTGCATCCGGGATGTCGGCTTGGACATCCGGGGATATCGGCTCGGTCGATGTCGCCCGCCGGCGGACAAGGCCATTCAGGCCGCGAATTTCAGCCCCATGATGCCGCAGACGATCAACGCGATGCAGCCGAGCCTGATCGCCGTGGCGGGCTCGCCCAGCAGCCAGATGCCGAGCAGCGCCGTGCCGACGGTGCCGATACCGGTCCATACCGCATAGGCGGTGCCGACAGGCAGCGCCTTCAGCGCCAGGCCGAGCGAGGTGAGGCTGACGATCATCGACGCGACCGTGAGCACGGTTGGAACCAGCCTGGTGAACCCGTCGGTGTATTTGAGGCCGATTGCCCAGCCGATTTCGAACAGGCCGGCGAAAAACAGAAAAGTCCAGGACATCGCAACGCTCCATCGGAGCATCCAGGCTTTCCGGCCTTGGCTGCTCAGTCGACAATGGCGGGTCGTCCCGGCCGAATTTTTCGGAAAGTGCGAGGTCGTCCCCGCGCCGTCGATATAGGGCTGTCCGAATGCCCGATCAACACGTGCCGGCGGCATTGTCGAATGCCGCCGGTGAAATCCCGCCGCGCCGGGTTGCCGGGACTTACTTTTCCTTGAGCCTCATCGCCTTGACCGGCGGCGCCTTCAGGGCCGGAGCGGCTACAGGCTTCTTGGCGTCTTTCTTTGGTTTGCGGGCTTCCTTGCCTGCTTTCATCGCACCTTTAGCCATGATTCGTTCCTCCAGTTGCGGGAAACGGAGTGAAACAAGAGAAGCGTCTCTAGGCAAGGGGCTGTTTCCGTCCCGCCACCACTGCCAATGCCCGTGTCAACCGCTTTCCGGTCCCATTGGCCTCGGGCGGGCAACGCCGAGGCCTGAACGGATCGACGGGTTATGCGTTCAGGATGGATATGGAGCTTCCGCGGGCGGGTGGCTAAGCTCCCCGGCACAAGCTCGCGAGTATCGGAGACGGCGAGGAAGCGATGGCAGGGCACGGCGGCTCCAGAACGGTCATCTATGCGGCGCTCGCCGGCAATCTCGCCATAGCGCTGACCAAGTTCGCCGCCGCCTTTTTCACCGGCAGTTCGGCCATGCTGTCGGAAGGCGTGCACTCGCTGGTCGACACCGGCAATGGCGGCCTGCTGCTCTACGGCATGCACCGCGCGGCGCGCCCCGCGGACAGTACGCACCCGCTCGGCCATGGCCGCGAACTCTATTTCTGGAGCTTCATCGTCGCCCTGTTGGTCTTCGCGCTGGGCGCCGGCGTGTCGTTCTACGAGGGCGTTGTCCACATCATGGCGCCGGAGCCGGTCGCCAACGTCAAGGTGAACTATATCGTTCTGGGCCTGTCCTTCCTGTTCGAAGGCAGCTCCTGGCTGGTGGCACTGAAGGAGTTCCGCAAGCAGAAGGGAAGGCAAGGCTGGCTGCAGGCCGTGCAATCGAGCAAGGACCCAAGCGTCTATACGGTGCTGTTCGAAGACAGTGCCGCGCTGCTCGGCCTGACCGTCGCCTTTGCCGGCATCCTGGCGGCGGAGATTTTCGAGATGCCCGAACTCGACGGCGCCGCCTCGATCGGCATCGCGCTCATCCTCGGCGCGACGGCAATCTTCCTGGCGCGTGAAAGCAAGGGCCTGCTCATCGGCGAGCCGGCCTCACCCGAGGTGCAGAGGAAGGTACTGGCGATCGTCCAGCAGGATCCGGCGGTGCAGCGGGCGAACGGTGTGCTGACGGTGCATATGGGACCGGAAGAGATCGTTGCCGCCCTGAGCATCGAATTCGAGGACCATCTGGCGGCGCCGGAGATCGAGGCCTGTGTCGAACGCATCGAGGCGCGGCTGAAGAAGGAAATGCCTGAGATCGCGCGGCTGTTCGTCAAGCCGCAGACCACGGGCACCTGGGAAAAGCGGCGTAAGGTGATCGAATCCGCGTCCGATGAAAGTTGAGCATGATCCCGAAAACCCTCTTCGTGATCCATGCCCTGGCCTCTGGACCAGCGCCGCGCCGTTGCCTCGCATCCCCGCGTCGCTAAGATCAGCCGATCGATTTTGGAGGAATGACGATGAAGATAGACGGCGGCTGTCATTGTGGTGCCATCACCTACGAGGCGGAGGTCGACCCGGAAAAGACCTCGATCTGCCACTGTACCGATTGCCAACAGCTGACCGGTACGGCCTTTCGCGTCACCGTTCCCGCGCCGCAGGATCACTACCGGATCACCAGGGGCGCGCCGAAAATCTATATCAAGACCGTGGCGAGCGGCGCCAAGCGCGCCCAGGCTTTTTGTGCCGACTGCGGCTCGCACCTTTATGCGACATCGGTCGGCGACGGTCCGAAGGTCTATGGGATCAGGGTCGGGACCTCGCGGCAGCGTCAGGACCTGGTCCCGAGACACCAGAAATGGCACCGGTCGGCGCTGCACTGGCTTCCGGACTTCGAGGGCATGACGACGGTGGAGGAGCAGTAGGGTTAGTAGGCTCCCACAAGACCTCTGCGATTAGCGAAGCCTCCCATCGCTTCGTCATCCTCGGGCTTGACCCGAGGATCCATGCCGTGACCTTGCCGAAGGATGCCGTGGAACGGAATTCTGCACTGTTGCGGCGCGCCGCGGTCGCGGCATGAATTCTAGGGTCTGCGCGCGTCGCTCCGCTCCTTGCTCCGCCCTAGAATGACGATGGGATAGACGCTTCGCTAATCTCTGGCGTCGAGCGACTACTCTCCATCTTCGACGACCCTCAGCCTCAACTGCCCCGTCTTGGAATCAGCCACGCGCGGTGCGGCTTCCGCCTTGGCGGCGCCGCCGTGTGGGACGTCGGCCTCGCCTTCTCCGAACTCCAGCGCCTCGATCTTCTGGCCGCGCTTGGTCACTTTCGAGGTCGAGACGAGGATGTCTTCGATATCCTTGGCCGACTGGCCGAAATGGCCCTGCAATTTGCGCACCCGCTCGTCGACACGCTGGACATCTTCCATCAGCCTGATGACTTCACCCTGGATCAGATGCGCCTGCTCGCGCATGCGGGCATCCCTCAGGATCGCCTGGATGACCTGGATCGACAGCATCAGCAGCGAAGGCGAGACGATGATGACGCGGGCGCGGTGCGCCTTCTGCACGACCGCCTCGAAATTCTCATGGATTTCGGCGAACACCGATTCCGACGGCACGAACATGAAGGCCGTGTCCTGCGTCTCGCCCTGGAGCAGGTATTTTTCCGAAATGTCGCGAACATGGACCTCGATGTCGCGGCGAAAGGCCTGGGCCGCGACCTTCTGCAGGTCGGCGCCGTCGGCGGCGCGGATGGCATTCCATGCTTCCAGCGGAAATTTGGCGTCGATGGCAAGTGACGGCGCGCCGTTCGGCATTTTCACCAGGCAGTCCGGCCGGCTGCCGTTCGACAGCGTCGCCTGGAATTCATAGGCCCCATGCGGCAGGCCGTCGGCGACGATCGCCTCCATGCGCGACTGGCCGAAGGCGCCGCGGGTCTGCTTGTTGGAGAGGATCGCCTGCAGCTGCACGACCTGGCCGGCCAGCGACTGGATGTTGCCTTGCGCGGTGTCGATGACCGCCAGCCGCTCCTGCAGTTTCGCCAGGCTCTCATGCGTGGATTTGGTCTGCTCGGTCATGGTCTGGCCGATGCGGCCGGTCATGGCGTCGAGGCGCTGGCCGATCGATTGCGTCAATTCGGCCTGCCGGGCGCCGAACACTTCGGCGATGGCCCCCATGCGGCCCTGCATCTCAGCCTGCGACTGCAAAATACCAGCCATGCGTGTCTCGGCGTCGCGGGCATGGTCGGCGGCCTCCGCGGCGGCGACCGCGCGCGCCTTGGCCGACCGCCACAGCGCAACGACGAGCGCCACGAACAAGCCGAGAAACAGCAAGGCGCCGAAGGCCAGCGCGTGACCCAGCGTGATTGTCGAGGCGCCGAGCCGTACGACAGGCTCCGAAAAGATGGTGCTGAGATCATTCATGTGGACAGCATAGCCGATTCGGCGGGCTGGCACAGATCAAAACGTGAACGAGGCTCAGGCGCACCGGTTGACGCCTTTCCTTGGAGGTCTTAGGTGAAACGCCATGCCGATCAAGCCGCTCATCATCCTTCCCGACCCCATCCTGCGCCAGGTTTCCAAGCCGGTGGAGCGCGTCGACGCGCCCTTGCGCAAACTGGCCGACGACATGCTGGCGACCATGTATGACGCGCCCGGCATCGGGCTGGCGGCAATCCAGATCGGCGAACCGCTGCGCATGCTGGTGATCGACCTTGCCAAGGAAGACGAAACGCCGGCGCCGCACGTCTTCATCAACCCGGAGATTCTCGAAAGCGCCGACGCGCGGTCGGTCTACGAGGAAGGCTGCCTGTCGATCCCGGATTACTATGCCGAGGTCGAGCGCCCGGCTTCCGTGCGGGTCAAATATCTCGACCGCGACGGCACGCTGCAGGAGATGGAGGCCGAGGGCCTGATGGCGACCTGCCTGCAGCACGAGATCGACCACCTCAACGGCGTGCTGTTCATCGACCACATCTCGAAGCTGAAGCGCGACATGGTGGTGAAGAAGTTCAGGAAGCTCGCCAAGGACAAGGCGCCAGGCAAACTGGTGGGATAGGGGAAATGCCCCTTCGTGTCGTCTTCATGGGTACGCCGGAGTTTTCGGTGCCGACGCTGCGCGCCATTGCCGAAGTGGGACATGATGTCGCCGCCGTCTACACGCAGCCGCCGCGCGCCGCGGGCCGGCGCGGGCTGGAGCTGACGCCGTCGCCGGTGCAGCGCGAGGCCGAGCGGCTGGGCATCGAGGTGCGCACGCCGGCATCGTTGAAAGGCGAGGCCGAACAGGCTGCCTTTGCTGCGCTCGGCGCCGATATCGCCGTGGTCGTCGCCTATGGTTTGCTTCTGCCCAGGGCGGTTCTGGAGGCGCCCCGGCTCGGCTGCATCAACGGCCATGCATCGCTTTTGCCGCGCTGGCGCGGCGCCGCCCCCATCCAGCGGGCCATCATGGCAGGAGACCTGGAAAGCGGCATGATGGTGATGCGCATGGAGGAGGGCCTCGACACCGGACCGGTGGCATTGCTTGAAAAATGCGCCATCGACCCCGATATGACAGCCGGCGATCTGCATGATCGATTGATGAGCGTTGGCGCTGCCCTGATGGTGGAAGCGCTGGAACGGCTGGAACGGAATACCCTGACATTTACCGCGCAAGCGGCCGAAGGGGTGACTTACGCCAGGAAAATCGATAAATCCGAGACGCGCGTGGACTGGACGCGGCCTGCGGCCGACGTCCACAACCACATTCGTGGCCTGTCGCCCTTTCCCGGCGCCTGGTCCGAAATTGAAATTGGCGGCCGCATGGAGCGGCTGAAACTGCTTCGCTCGACTCTGTCCGAAGGCCTGTCGCCTTCGGAAGATTTGGGCGAGTCGGGAGGAATTCTCGATGACCGGCTGACGGTCGCCTGTGGAAAAGGCGCGATCAGGCTGGTCGAAGTTCAACGTGCGGGCGGAAAGCCCGCCGCCGCGTCGGAATTCCTGCGCGGAGCCAAGATCGAAAAAGGACTGAAATTCTCATGAGCATGATGTCGATACGCGCGGCGACGCCGCGGGACCGCGAGGCCATCCGCCTCGTCGAGGAACACGCTTTCGGCCAGCAGGCGGAGGCCGGACTGGTCGACGCGCTGGTGACCGGCGGTGATGCCGTCGTCGAACTGGTGGCGGAAGAAGACGGGCAGGCCGTTGGCCACATCCTGTTTTCGCGCCTGTTCGTGCAGAACGGCGGCAAGAGTTTTGCCGCCGTGGCGCTTGCCCCGCTGGCGGTGGAGCCGTCTTTTCACGGCTCCGGCATCGGTGGCGCGCTGATCCGCGAGGCCCATATCCGGCTCAAGGATGCTGGCGAGACGCTAGCCGTTGTGCTTGGAGATCCGGCCTATTACGGCCGTTTCGGCTATAGCCACGCCCGGGCTGAAAAGTTCGACAGCGAATACCAAGGCGAGGCGCTGCAGGCGCTGGCCTGGGGTGACGCACCCGAAGCCGGCAGGCTGGTCTACGCCTCCGCCTTCACCGCTCTCGCCGCCTAGGCGAGAGCGTACAGCCGACCGGCATGCCGCGTTTTCGCCTCGACATCGAATATGACGGCAGCCTGTTTGCCGGCTGGCAGCACCAGGCCGATCAGCCTTCGGTGCAGCAGGCGATCGAACAGGCGATCGAGAAATTCTGCGGCGAGGCGGTCCGGCTGCGCGCCGCCGGCCGCACCGATGCCGGCGTGCACGCCACCGCGCAGGTCGCGCATGTCGACCTTGCCAAGGCGTGGCCCGACGACAAGGTGCGCGATGCCATCAATGCGCACCTGCAGGCGGCGCGCGCGCGCATTGCCATCCTGAAAGCTGCAGTCGTTCCCGACGATTTCGATGCCCGTTTCTCGGCCACTGGCCGGCACTATCTCTACCGTGTCCTCAATCGGCGCGCGCCTTCGGCACTGGAACAGGGCAAAGTGTGGTGGGTGCCGAAGCGGCTCGATGCCGCCGCCATGCACGAGGCGGCGAAGTTCCTGCTCGGCCGGCACGACTTCACTACTTTCCGCTCCACCCAGTGCCAGGCCAACAGCCCGATCAGGACATTGGAGCGGCTCGATGTCAGCCGAACGGGTGACGTGATCGAGGTGAGAGCCTCGGCGCGGTCCTTCCTGCACAACCAGGTGCGCTCCATGGTCGGCTCGCTGAAGCGGGTCGGCGACGGCGGCTGGACATCAGGCGACCTCAAGGCCGCGCTCGAGGCGCGAGACCGCGCCGCCTGCGGCCAGGTGGCGCCGCCCGATGGGCTTTTCCTGATAGGCGTCGATTACCCCGGATAGACACCAACTCTGCCCTGGTAGAACCGGGCTCTACCCCGGATAGAGTCCCGAGAGGCTCTGAGCCCCGATATCGTCTGGCACGGCGATGCCGAGCAGCATCTGCAGCCCGAACAGCACCAGCAGCGAAGCGATGAACATGCCGACGAAAACGGCGGTGCCGATGGCCGCGCCCTTGCCGATCGTGGCATTGGTCATGCGCCAGGTCAGCACCATCGACAGGGAAAACAGGAGCAGCGACACAAGGCTCGAAACCTGGCTTGTCGATGACAGGAAAAGCCTGATCAGCGCCGAGGGCAGCATCAGCCAGGCGGTGATGGCCGAGGCCCAGTTGCTGGCGACGACATAGTGGACGAAGCGCCCGCCAATGCCGGCGCGCGGCGCCACCAAGGCGAGCGCGACCAGCGGCAGCACCCAGGAGCCGATATCGACCGTCGCCAGCCGCACCAGCATGGAGAAGCGGCCGGCGAAGGCATCGGGATCGCCGATCTGGTTGGCGATGCCGACCCAGCCGACGATCAGCGCCGGAGCCGCGATGATGATGGCGAAGAACGAATTCCAGAAGCCGTCGGCCGACAGGTCGAGCAGGCGCAGCCCATCGGCCTTGCCGAGCATCAGCCGCCAGGCGCCGGTCAGCGAAGCTTGGGTTTCGTCCGCCGAAAGCATGCCGGTCAGCCCTGTCCGAACCAGTCGTCGATGAAGCGCTGGTAGATTCGCGTCAGCGTTTCCAGATCGGCAATGGCGACGCGCTCGTCGACCATGTGCATGGTCTTGCCGACCAGGCCGAATTCGACCACCGGGCAATAATCCTTGATGAAGCGCGCATCCGATGTGCCGCCGGAGGTGGACAGCGCCGGCTTTTTGCCGACCACCGCACCAACGGAGCCGCTCAGCGTCTCGACCAGCCTGTCGTCGCGGGTCAGGAAGACATGGCTCGGCCGGTCGCGCCAGACGAGGTCATAGTCGACCGGCGTCTTCTTGCCTGGCCGGTACTTCTTGCGCCCCGCCGCCTGATCGAGGCGGTTGTGGATTTCGGCCTGGACCGTCTCGGCCGTCCAGCTGTCGTTGAAGCGGATGTTGAAGGTGGCGGTCGCCTTGGCCGGAATGACGTTGGTGGCCGGGTTGCCGACATCGATGGAGGTCACCTCCAGATTGGTCGGCTGGAAATCCTTCGTGCCCTTGTCGAAGACCGGGTGCAGCAAGGCATCCACCAGGCTCATCAGGCCGCGCACCGGATTGTCGGCAAGCTGCGGATAGGCGGCATGGCCCTGGCGTCCATTGACGGTGATGCTGCCCGACATCGAGCCGCGCCGGCCGATCTTGATCATATCGCCAAGCGTGTCCGGATTGGTCGGCTCGCCGACGATCGAGGCGTCCCATTTCTCGCCTTTCGATGCGGCCCATTCGAGCAGCTTGACCGTACCGTTGATGGCAGGCCCTTCCTCGTCGCCTGTGATCAGCAACGACACCGAGCCCTTCGGGCCGCCATTTGCCTCGACATGGCGCGCCACCGCGGCGATGAAGCAGGCAATGCCGCCCTTCATGTCGACAGCGCCGCGGCCATACATCTCGCCATTGGCGATCTCGGCGGCGAAAGGCGGGTGCGTCCAGGCGGCTTCGTCGCCGACAGGCACCACGTCGGTATGGCCCGCGAACATCAGGTGCGGGCCGTTGCCGGAGCGCCGTGCATAGAGGTTCTCGATATCCGGCGTGCCCTCCTCCGAGAACACCGGCCGGTCGACCAGGAAGCCGAGCGGTTCCAGCATCGCCTCCAGCGCGCTCAGCGCGCCGCCTTCGGCTGGTGTCACCGAGGCACAGCGGATGAGAGAGGCGAGGTTTGCGGCGGGATCAGTCGGCAGCGTCATGGCAAAAGCGATAGTCGAAAGCGAAAGGCCTGTCACGGCCAGACGTAGGGGCCAGCCCCATGGCCGACGATACCGCCGACATTATGGTTTTCATGTCGTATAGTCGACCGATGCGGAGCAAGAGATGGAAAACGGGGAAAAGAGGATCGTCATTGCCGGCGCCGGCAGCATTGGCTGTTATGCCGGCGGCTGCCTGGCACTCGCCGGGCGGCAGGTTGTCCTGCTCGCCCGACCGCGCATCGAGGCAGCGCTGCGGCAGGGCGGATTGCGCGTCAGCGACCTCAAGGGCCGCGATCGACTGATCAAGCCGGAATCGTTCGCCGTCACCGTGGATCCCGCTGTCGCCTTGCCGGTGGCCGATGTGATCCTGGTTACAGTCAAGAGCGGCGCGACGCAGGATATGGCGGCCCTAATCAAGGCCCATGCCCGTCCCGATGCCGTGGTGGTGAGCCTGCAGAACGGCGTCGACAATGCCGACAGGCTGCGCGCGGCGCTTGGCCGGCAAACGGTGCTGGCCGGCATGGCGCGGTTCAATGTCGTGCAATCGCCGGACGGCGAACTGCCGCTGCGCGTCCACCGTGCCAGCGACGGCAAGGTAATGGTTGAAGATGGGGACGCCGGCCTTGCCGGCCTTCTCGACGTCGAAGGCCTCGCCGTCGAAGCGCATGGCGACATGAAGGCCGTGCTGTGGGGCAAGCTTCTGATGAACCTGAACAATGCGCTGGTGGCGCTGTCGGGCCTGCCGCTGGCGACCGAACTCGCCGACAGGCGCTGGCGGCTGATCCTCGCCGGCCAGATCGATGAGGCTCTCCGGGCGATGAAGGCCTCGGGCATCGAGCCGGCGCGCATCGCCGGCCTGCGCCCTGCGCTGCTGCCGAAGGTGCTCAGGCTGCCCGACTGGCTGTTCAAGCTCTTGGCGCGGCGCATGCTGGCGATCGACCCCGAGGCGCGTTCGTCGATGTGGGATGATCTGCGGCGCGGCCGGCCGACCGAGATCGACGACCTGCAGGGTGCTGTCTTGCGGCTCGCCGAAAAAGCCGGCACGCAGGGGCCGACGGTCCAGCGGGTCAGCGCCTTGGTGCGCGCGGCGGAAGCCGAGCGGCTTGGCTTGCCGGGCCTGGTGCCGGAGAAGGTTCTGGCGCCGCCGGCCGGCCGTCGATCAACGTGATCTTCTGCCAGATCTTGCGCGACAGGTTGGACGCCAGGTTCTCGATGTCGTTGACGCCGTCGATGACGACGGCGTCATTGACGGACTGGGCGAACAGCGCCGCGATCTTGCCGGTGATCGACAGCATTTCGGAGCAATAATCGAGATAGCGCGCGAGATCGGCGGCATTGGTGATGCGGGCCGGCGAATGCGAGGTCGGCTTGAAACTGGCCGACAGCGCCGCCGGATCCTTGGTCAACTGGTGCATGTCGATGACGTGGATCAGCGAACGCAGGCCGTGCAGCTGGCGAAACACCTGCTTGCGCTTGATGCGCTCCTCTGTGCGGATCAGGGCAAGGAAACCGAGCACGGCGAGGATGATCATGTTGATCGTGGCTTCGATGCCTTGCACCGACTGCACCGCGTCGTCGGCCTGGGAGATGTGAATGAGCGGCAAGATGGTGCCGACGAACAGGAAGATCAGCGCGCCCGCGATCACGGCGGCGACGATGATGCCGCGCAGCCACCAGATCGGCGCTTCCAGTGCCTTGGCGGCCTTGGCCAGATCGCGCGACAGCGACACCAGTTCGGCGGCGACGCCGCGCAGCCCGGCGTCCGGGAAACGGTCGGCGACGCGGCCTTCAAGCCGCTCGGCGGTTTCGATGATCAGTTTCGGATCAAGCGTGCGGTAGCGCATGGCGAGATATCCGATCGGCCCCTAGAACATGATGCCGAAAAGTGCCGAGCGGCTTTCGGACGACATCATGCCTCTCTATCTCTTCGATTCAGCCGGCTCGTTGGTGCGCCGGCCATAGCGGTTGGGCCCAGGCTGCCCTGGAAACAGGCACAACACAAGGAAGGCGACGATCGAGACGACCGGCACGAACAGGATCAGCGCGGCAATGCCCGGCTTGTCGAGGTCGTGCAGACGCTTCACCGCCAGCGCGATGTTCGACCACAGCGAGGCGATGAAGGCGATGAAGAAGATGAACGACCACATATTGCTCTCGGCCGAGCCCTCCGGCACCAGCGTGAAGCGGTACAGCGGGAACGCCTGGATGATGGCGACGAGCAATCCGCCGAGAAAATAGGCCGCGCGGCTGACGCGGCCCGATGTCTTGAAGAAAAGCCAGTTGAGATCCGATCTTTCAGGCAAGCGGGTCCGATCCATATTGGTTGGCACCCTTGGTGCCTTCGAGGATGCCGAGTTCGACCAGCAGCCAGATGCCGCCGATGATGGGTACGAGGCCGATCAGCGTCCACCAGCCCGACTTGTTGCGGTCGTGCCAGCGTTTGGCATAGAGGGCAATCGCGAAATAGATCGATGCCAACGCGAAGAGGATGCCGATGATGCCGATCTGGGCACCGCTGGCGGTGGTGAAACGCGTGCCGAGGATCGCATCGAGAATGAAAGCGATAATGCCGATCACGATGAATACGCCGATGCCGGCCCAGAACTTGGCTCGGTTGATGCGGCCATCAAAGCTTGTGAGCAGATACTTCCAGTCCATGTCACCCCCTCCATGTTGAACCAGCGCGACCGATCGTCGCGCCGGCGGAAGGTGCGCCTGACCGGGGCAAAGATCAATCGCGCAGCAATTCGTTGATCGAGGTCTTGGACCGGGTCTTGGCGTCGACCCGCTTGACGATGACGGCGCAATAGAGACCTGGGCCCGGTTCGTTGTTTGGAAACGGCTTGCCCGGCATCGATCCAGCGACGACGACGGAATTCGGCGGCACCTCGCCATAGAAGACCTCGCCGGTGGCGCGGTCGACGATCTTGGTCGACTGGCCGATGAAGACGCCCATGCCGAGCACCGAGCCCTCGCGCACGATGCAGCCCTCGACCACTTCGGAACGCGCCCCGATGAAGCAATTGTCCTCAATGATGGTGGGACCGGCCTGCATCGGCTCCAGCACGCCGCCGATGCCGACGCCGCCCGAAAGGTGGACATTCTTGCCGATCTGGGCGCAGGAGCCGACAGAAGCCCAGGTATCGACCATTGTGCCGCTATCGACATAGGCGCCGACATTGACGAAGGACGGCATCAAGACGGCGCCTGGCGCGACATAGGCCGAACGGCGCACGATCGACGACGGCACGGCGCGGAAGCCAGCCTTTTCGAAATCGACGGCGCTCCAGCCGTCGAACTTGGACGCCACCTTGTCCCACCACACGGCCTCGCCGGGGCCGCCCTTGATGATCTCCATCGGATTGAGCCGGAAGGAGAGCAGCACGGCCTTCTTCAGCCACTGGTTGACGTGCCATTTGCCGTCGGCCTGCCGTTCGGCGACGCGGGCGGTGCCGCGGTCGAGCAGGTCGAGCGCCGACTGGATGGCGTCGCGCACCTCGCCGCGGGTCGCGGTCGAAATGGCGTCGCGTTCCTCGAAGGCCTTGTCGATGGTCTTTTCGAGGCTCGCCAGATCGGGCTTCGACATGAATTCGCTCCATTACCAAGCTGTTAAGGGGCTGCGCCTTAACCTGTTTAAAAGTCGCGCGGACCCTATGTTAAGGCTCAATAGGGGTCAATCGCGACTGCGTCACGGGACGACGCAAGTAAAGGAATGGACGGGTGGATTCGATGACTCCCATGGAAAAGGCGGGATGGACGCCGCTGCCGCATTCGGATGAGGATCTGGAGCGGTCGAAAAGCGTGCCGGACACGCCGCAGACGCGGGCCGAAACCTACCGCCTGGCCTGGAACGATCCCGACTTCATGACCCGGCGCGAACTGCGCGCGGTCAGGCTGCAACTGGAACTGCTGAAGCCGGAAATGATCCTGGCCGAGCGCGGCATCCGTTCGACGGTGATCCTGTTCGGCGGCGCGCGCCTGCCGGAGCCCGGTGGCGAAGCCTGGGCGGCCAAGAACGAGACGCAGAAGAAGAACCTCGAGGAAAACAGCAAATATTACGAGGAGGCGCGCAAATTCGCCCGCCTCTGCTCGCGGCAGTCGGCCACTTCATACTATCGCGAATATGTCGTGGTGACCGGCGGCGGGCCCGGCGTGATGGAAGCGGGAAACCGCGGCGCCGACGATGTCGGCGCGCCGTCGATCGGGCTCAACATCGTGCTGCCGCACGAGCAGGCACCGAACCCCTATGTGACGCCGGAGCTCTGTTTCAATTTCCACTATTTCGCCATCCGCAAGATGCACTTCGTCATGCGCGCCAAGGCCGTGGCGGTGTTTCCCGGCGGCTTCGGCACGATGGACGAGTTCTTCGAGACGCTGACGCTGATCCAGACCGGGCGCATGGAGCGCGTGCCGGTGATCCTGTTCGGCAAGTCCTTCTGGAAGCGGGCGATCGACCTCGACTTCCTCGCCGAGCAAGGCACCATCAGCCCGGGCGATCAGGACATCATCGATTTCGTCGACACAGCCGACGAAGCCTGGGGTATCATCAGCCGCTTCTACAAGCTGGGGGAATAGGAATTGGGGGAATTTGGGAAACGAAATGAGGAACTGGGGAAATGAAGAATTGACGAAATAAGGGGCATGGTCTTGCGTCCCTCCTCAATTCCTCAATTCCTCAATTCCTCAATTCCTCAATTCCTCAATTCCTCAATTCCTCAATTCCTCAATTCCTCAATTCCTCAATTCCTCAATTCCTCAATTCCCCAATTCCTCAATTCCCCAATTCCTCAATTCCCCAATTCCCTACTCCCTCGCGACTATGGTCGTGAGGAACTTGGCGAGATCGTCGGTGACGAAATCGACGTCATCCTCGTTGGCCGGGTCGCGTTCCCAGATTTCGGAGAAGGTCGGTTCGAAATTGCGCGGTACCACGAGAACCGTGGTCATGCCCAATGACTTCGGCACGGCCAGGTTGCGGGCGAGATCCTCGAACATCACCGCATTGTGGCCGGTGACGGCGTGCAGCTCGGCGAACTTCTCGTAGGTCTGGCGCGCCGGCTTGGGGTTGAGATCGGCGGCGACAATATCGAAGATGTCGTCGAAATGGTCGAGGATACCGAGCTGGCGCGCGGTGCGCTCGGCGTGCCTGCGGTCGCCATTGGTGAAGATGAACTTGCGACCGGGAAGCTGGCGGATGGCGGTGCCGAGAACGGGATCGGGCACCAGCCACGAATAGTCGATGTCATGGACCTTCTCGAGGAAGTCGTCGGGATCGATGCCGTGGCGCGTCATCAGCCCGTTCAGCGTCGTGCCGTATTCGAGATAGAGCTCCTTCTGCAGCTTGCGCGCCTCCTCGCGCGGCAGCGCCAGCAGCTCCCCGACATAGGCGGTCATCTTGACGTCGATCTGCGAGAACAGATTCGAGTGGTGCGGATAGAGCGTGTTGTCGAGGTCGAACACCCAGCCGGTGACATGGGCGAAGCGGGCGGGATCGGGAAGCGTCGTCATGCGCTCCTTATGGCATGAAACAGGGATTCCGAAAGGGACTTTATCCACAACTTCTGCCCGTTGAGGTTGCAGAAATGGCCTCACGGTTCAAATTTTAACCGTCCGGGAAAGGTGGCCTTCAGGGCTTGCTGGCACAGAGACAAGTCCTGAGGGGAGTTCGCGATGAACAGCATTATTCTCAAATCCGCCGCCATCGCTTTCGCCTCCGTCGCCGCCTCTCTCATGCTGACGTTGATTGTCGTCCCAGCCATGGGATTCCCCATAACGCGCACGATCTGGCTGACCTCGACGCTCTGTCCGCTGGTCCTTGCCTGGGCCGCATGCGCCAGCACGTTCTGGCAGAGCGACAGGCTGAAAAACGCGCATCGCGAGCTTGCCCGTGCTCATGCCCAACTCGCCGCCGCGCACCGCCGCCTGGCGGAAAAGGCGAGCCGCGACGACATGACCGGCATGCTCAACCGGGAAAGCTTCTTTGCCGCGCTGGACGGCTCCCGGCGCAAGTCCGACCGCGGCGCCCTGCTGATCATCGACGCCGACCACTTCAAGACGATCAATGACAATTTCGGCCACCTGACCGGTGATGACGCGCTACTGCTGATCGCCAGCGCCATCGAGCGCGGCGTGCGCAGCGGCGACGTGCTCGGCCGTATCGGCGGCGAGGAGTTCGGCGCGTTTCTGACCGGCGCCACCGAACAGGAGGCCAAGCGTGTTGCCGAACGGATCCGCCGCGAGGTCGAGCTGATCCGCTTCCGGCCGGTCGATGAACGGACCATTCCGTTGACCGTCAGCATCGGCGGCACTGTCTGCGGCGAGGATGTCAACGTATCGGAGCTGATGCGCGCCGCGGACCGGCGCCTCTACCAAGCCAAGCATGCGGGCCGCAACCTGACGATCCTCGATACCGATATTTCCGAAGCGGCATGAGCAGGCCGGGCCGGCACACCTGGCCCGTTAAAAAATTTCTAACCCTGTTTGCATCCGGTTGTGCCGCTTGTCGGCACTTTCCCCGCCTTGATGCCATGCTTGGCACGATACTGGCTTCCGTGACGATGTGTGTGCCGTTCGGGGAATGTCATGCGCGCATCGAAGCCCTAGCCGAGAGACCTGCCATGAGTTTCCTCATAAAAACAATGTCGCGCCGCACGCTCGTGCAGGCGCTGATCGCCCTGCCTGCCCTGTCGTTGTTCCGCAAGCTGCCTGATGCCGACGCCACCCATGCCGGTTCATCCCGGGCCGATCCTGACGAGATCGTCGAGGTCAATGGCTGGATCCTGAAGCGGAGCGATCTGGCATGATCTTCGACAGCTACGAGGCATATCGCGCCGCCAACTTTGCGCCAAGGGTCTGCATCCTTGGTTCCGGTCCGGCCGGCACAACGATCGCCAGAAAACTTGGCGCTGCCGGCATTCCGGTCGTGGTGCTGGAAGCCGGTCCGCGGGAATTCAGCGACGACTCGCAGGATTTCTACCGCGGCACCACCGTCGGCGATTTCTATTTCGATCTCGACATCACCCGGCTGCGGTTCATGGGCGGCAGCTCCAATCACTGGGCCGGTTGGTGCCGCGTGCTCGACACACTGGATTTCGAGCCGAAGGCCTGGGCACCCGACACCGGCTGGCCGATCCGCCGCGCCGACATCGAACCCTACCTTTCGGAAGTGCGCGCTATCCTCGATCTTCCCGATTTCCGGCCTGATGTGCCGATCTCGGACGACATTCGCTGGGTGCAGTTGATCAAGAGCCCGGCGGTGCGGTTTGCCGAAAAATTCGCCGACGAACTCGACAAGAGCAAAAACATCGCCGTCGTGCTCAACACCTACGCCACCGAGCTTGCCGGCGACGGCAAACGCGTGACCGGCGCCAAGCTGTGGTCCAACGGACAGGACGCCGGCTTGTTCAGCGCCGACTATTTCATCGTCTGCACCGGCGGGCTGGAGAATTCACGGCTGCTTTTGTGGTCGAACCAGCGCTCCAACGGCGGCGCCGTGCCGAACGCGACGGCGCTTGGCCGCTACTGGATGGAGCATCCGACCTTCGAGGGCGGCAACGCCATCCTGGCCGACTATGGTGCGTTCGAGGTCGATGCCGTCAAGGAGGCCTTCTTCTCGCCGATGCCTGCCGCGATGGAACGTCTCAAGATCATGAATTTCGGCATCCGGCTGATCGAGACGCCCTATCCGGGCGTCAAGAGCCTCATCGCCGACCTAGCCTGCACGGCGCCGCACATGGCGGAATGGGTATCTGGCAAGCTCGACCAGAACCTGCGTTGCGCCGCTCAGCTTTATGTCGCCTGGGAACAGGCGCCGCTGGCTTCGAACCAGATCGAGTTGTCGAAGACCGAGGTCGACCATGCCGGCGTGCCGCGCATCGAACTGCACTGGAAGAAATCGAAACTGGAACAACGCACCCTTCTCGAAGGCCTGAGGCTGTTCGGCACGACGCTTGCCCAGAAAAACCTGGGCCGGGTGCGCATTGCCGACTGGATCTCGAACGGCGAGGATTATCCGACCAACGAAGAGACGGCGGGCCATCATCATATGGGGGGCACGCGCATGGGCACGGATGTCACCAGGAGCGTGGTGGACGCCAATTGCAAGGTGCATGGCATGGACAATCTCTATGTTGGCGGCTCTTCCGTGTTCTGCACGTCGGGCCAAGCCAACCCGACGACGACGATCACCGCGCTCGCCTGCCGGCTGGGCGACCATCTGAGCAAGGTCGTCATGGCCTGAACGACCTCCACGAAGCCGTCGTCCTGCCAAGCCGCGACCGGCAGGGCCGGCACCAAGGATGGCGCCGGCAGAGGCTCAAAAGCCGTAGACGGCGATCCGGACCAGCACGGCGGCGGCGGCCAGCGACACCAGCAGGATACCGAGACCGATCGGAGAGCCCCAGCCATACCATTCCATGGCCAGCTTGGCGTATTTGAATTCTTCCTCGTGTGAGAGAGGCGTACGCTGTTGAATCAAACTCATTTTTCATATCCTTGCCCGGGAGCGGCTCTTGCCTTGTCGGGGGCGTAGCCGCATATTGCTATAATGGTCTAAATGTTAGACGGATTGATAGTTAGATGATCGAAGTAAATTCGTCAAGCGGGAATCGAGCCGAACTGACGACAGCCATCGGTCTTGCCATCATGCAGTGGCAGGACGCGACGCAGGCCTATGACGAGGCGGTGGGGATGAGACTCGGCCTCAACATGGCCGAGCGCCATTGTATCGGACTGCTCCACGGCGGCCCGCAATCGGCCGGCGCGATCGCGACCGCGACCGGGTTGACGCCGGCCGCGGTGACCGCGCTGATCGACCGGCTGGAGGCGCGCGGCCTCTTGACGCGCACGCGCAGCCTCGAGGACAGGCGCAAGGTGGTCATCGAGGCAACGGAGTCAACACGGGAGCTGTCGGCACGCTATTACGGCGCCATCGCGCGGGAAGGGGAGAAGCTCATTGCCACGTTCAGTGACGCGGAGCTTGCCACCATTCGGCGCTTCGTCACCGCCGCGCTCGACCTGCAGCGCGACCAGCTCATGCGGCTGAAGGCCGAGGCGCCGCAGCCGCGCTGATCTAGAGGGTCAGACCACCTAGCGTCCTGATCGGCCGAAGCGCCGTTCGAGATAGGCTTGGCCGAATTCCAGCGCGATCGACAGAATCCAGTAAATCATCGAGGCGGTAATCAGCATCTCGATATGGCGGAACTCCGTCTGGCCCATCGTGCGGGCGAGATACATGATCTCCCAGACGCCGACGACGGAGACCAGCGAGGAATCCTTCAGCATGGCGATGAACTGGTTGCCGGTCGGCGGGATGATGACGCGCATGGCCTGCGGCAGGATGACGAGCGCCATGGTTTGGCCGGGGCTTAGGCCGAGCGCCGTGGCGCCTTCGCTTTGACCGCGCGGGATGCTTTCGATGCCGGCGCGGAAGATCTCGGTCATGTAGGCGCCGTAACACAGCGACAGCGCGACGATACCCGCCGGCACCGCGCCGATCACGTAACCGATCTGCGGCAGCCCGAGATAGATGATGTAGATCTGCATCAGCAACGGCAGGCCGCGAAACAACGATGTGTAGAAGGTGGCCAGCCCGTAAACGATGCCGTTCCCGGTCAACTTGGCGATGGCGCCGACCAGTGCGATCAAGGTCGCGATCAGGATCGAGATCGCCGAAATGTAAAGCGTCGTGGTGACGCCCTGGGTGATCAGGAAGCCGACTTTCCTGGCGATGAAGGCGAGGGAGAGGTCGAAGGAATAGAAGAACAGCATCAGCAGCACGAACAGCTCGATCCAGACGCCGACGATCTGCTGGCGTCGGGGCAGGAGCAGAAGCAGCTTGCAATTCACCAGCACCAGCAGCGCGATCAACACGGCCGAGAGGGCTCGCGACAAGGCTGGGTTGGCCTGCAGCCAGTCGGACGCAAGCGGCATCAATGAGCCGATCCAGCTCGACTTGATGCCCATGGCGTAGAGGGCTGCGGCCAGCAGCGCCGGAAAAAGCGCGGCCGCGGCGCGGCGGGCGAGCCCTGGATGGGAGAGCATCAGCCTGCCGATCATGCCGTCACCTTGTCCTTGGCGATGGCGTTGCGTTCCCGCCACCAGTCCTGCGCTTGCAGTTTCCAATAGGTAAGCTGCGCGGCGGCCAGGCCGGCGGCGCCGCCGGCCCAGCTCAGTCCGAAGGGCGCGAACTGCCGGTACCGGTCCGAGGCGCCCAGAATGCCCTCGGCGACAATTTTTCCGGCAATCGCCGTGGTGTTGAGCCCATGGCCGCCGAAAGCGGTGCAGTACCAGACGCCTGGCTGCAGCTCGCCGATCTGGGGCATCAGATGCCGGGCATAGGACATCAGCCCCGACCACGCCAGTTCGGTCTTGAGGCCGGCAAGCTGCGGGTAGGTGCCGACCATCTCGCGGCGCAATTCGCGCGCCAACGCGTCGGCGGAAGCGGCGCGCGTGGTGATGCGCCCGCCCCACAGGAGACGATTGCCATTCTCGACCAGGCGATAATAATCGCCGGCCCGCCTGTTGTCGCCGACGGCGTCCGTCGTGGCGACCGCTTGCGCGATGAGGCGGGGGGCCGCCTCGGAAACCATGACATAGGTCGCGATGGGCAGGAACGCCCGGTAGAGCTGGCCGAATACCGGGCCGGTATAGCCGCCGGTCGCGAGCACGATCCGGGGCGCCCGAAGCGTGCCCTGTCTGGTGCGAAGCATCTTTTGCGGCCCCGAGAGGTCGCACTGCACGACTTCGGAGCTTTCATGAATCTCGCCGCCAAGCCGCTCGATCTCGTCGGCAAGGCAACGCAGATAGTTGAGCGGATGGATGTGAAAGGCGTTCGGGTCACGCAGGCCCTGGTGGTAGCGAGCGGACTTCAGCACCGATCGGACGTCTTCTCTCTCGAGATACTGAAGTTCATAGCCGTGGTCGCGGGCCATCTGTTCGGCATAGGCCTTCAGCGCATCGCCGTCGTCGTAGCGCAAGACGCTGAGCAGGCCGGCACGCGGCTGGGCGGCCGATATTGCGAGCGTCTCGATGGTGTCGCGCACGAATTCGACGCCTTCGATCGACAGCCGGTGCAGGTCGCGCGCGGCCTCCCCGCCGACACGTGCGGCGATATTGTCGCCGCCGGTGGCGAAGCCGGGCGTGACGAAACCGCCATTGCGGCCCGAAGCGCCGAAACCGACGAGCTGGGCTTCCAGCACGGCGACATGCAGTCCGGCGCGCGCCAGCTGCAGCGCCGTCGTCAGCCCGGCCAATCCGGCGCCGACGACGGCCACGTCACATTGCGCCTCGCCTTGCAGCGGAGGCCTCGTCTTCCGGTCGGTCAGGGTGCGGGCGTAGTAGGTATCCGGATAGGCCATCGACGACTTTGCGGTGAGGGGCATGTATTTGGTGGGTGATGCCGCCGGCTGCCGAGGGGCAGCCGGCGGAATGACTTTACTTGGCGCTGTAGTCCTTGCCGTACCACTTCGTGGTCAGCGCGGCGAGCGTGCCGTCCGTCTTCATCCCGGTGATGATGCCCGCGACCTTCGCGGTCCACTCCGGATCCTTCTTCTCGGCGATGACGACGAGCGGCTCGCGGAAGGCGTACTCGCCTTCGAGGATCTTCACGGGATAGCCGTTCTTGATGGCGTTCTGCGCCGTCTGCTCCGGTGCGATCACGGCATTCAGGCGCACGCCGTCGCCAAGCCGCAGGTCATCGAAGGGAAGCATGGAATCCGCGTAGGTGCGGACCTCGCCCGGTTCCAGCTTGTATTGGATGGGAGCCAGGCCGGGTGCGTCGATTTCGAGCTTGCGGCGGATGAAATCCTCCGAGGTGGTGGCCGTCTCGACGCCGATGATCTTGCCGTTGAGATCGGCGACCGACTTCGCGCCGCTGTCCTTGTGCAGGACGTAGACATAGGGGCTGTAATAATAGATGCCGACAAAGTCGATCACCTTGGAACGGGCTTTGGTCGGCGTGACCGATCCGACGCCGAGGTCGTAGCGTCCCTGCCAGCGTCCGCCGGTCAGCGTCGCCCAGTCGGGCGTTTCGAACGAGACCTCGACACCGAGCCGCTTGCCGATCTCGCGCGAGACATCGATGTCGAAGCCGGCGAGTTCGTTGCTGTCGTTGAGAAAGCTCTGCGGTGGCCAGGCCGCGTTGGTGGCGATGACCATCGCCTTTTTCGACGTGACGCGGTCCAGGGTTTCCCCGGCCATGGCCGCCGTTGTGATCGCGAATGTCGCGGCGGCAAGAACGGCTAAATCGAGCAGCTTTTTCAAAGTTATCCCTCCCTTGTGGTTGAAACTGATAGGATGCGTAACGTCGGACCTCAGCGCTTTCGGCCACAGGTTCAACGCGGATCGGTTTGTGCCCACCACAGCTGAAGCTCGTTCCCCCTGATGGACCGGCGTTTGTGACCCCAGACAGTCAGGTCGCAAAAAGAAGGGTTCCACCCGGCGAAATGCGGGATAATGGCGATCGCGCAGTCATTGCGTGCCTTGAGACGGCAAAGTGCCGGATATGTTCGCCTTGTTCCGGTCGCTAAGGCCGGTCTTGCGGATTGTCGCGGGGGCGGTTCAGCCGATAGGATCGCGGCGGTTACAGCGCGGATCGAGCGAGAGGATTTGTTTGTGGAATTGACCGAGAAGGATCGTCAGCTGCTCGCGCTGATGCAGAAGAATGCGCGTGAGCCGGTCGCGTCACTGGCACGTCAGCTCGGCGTATCGCGGACAGCGCTGCAGGAGCGGATCCAGAAGCTGGAGGCCGGCGGCATTATCGAAGGCTATAGCGTGCGGCTGACCAAGGAGGTGGCCCAGAACGCCGTCCACTGTTTCACGCTCGCCGCCCTGAACAACAAGAGCTATCCGGACGTCTCCAGAAAGATCAAGGCGATGCCTTCGATCCAGGCGGTCTACGCCATCACCGGCGAGTGGGACCTGATCATCCACCTTGCCGCCGAGACGCTCGAGAAGCTGAACCGGGAGGTGAATGCCGTGAATGAAATCAGCGGCGTCGTCAAAACCGCTTCCCATGTGGTGATGGAGACGAAGTTCAACCGGACCATCTACGCCTTGTAGGAGATGGCGGGATGTCCGGCGGCGGGCATCACCGTCTCGAGGTCGAAAGGCACATGGTGGGCATCGTTGCTCCCGACCGTGAACAAATGAGACTATTTCGGTTGGACCCCATAGGCGACAAGAAACGCCTCGACCGAGGCATCCGCGTGCCGTTCAAGTTCGGCTTTGGAACGCGGGTTGCTCCCCGTGAACATGGCTTCATTCATGGGGATCCAAAGGATCATCCCAAAAAGATGGCTGGCCGCCAGACGGGGATCACTGGTTTGCATCAGCCCCCGATCGGTGAGCTTTTGAAAGCAGGACGCCGTCGAGGCAAGCATGCGCTCAAAGCCTTTTTCGTACCAGCCGCGGCCAAGCTGCGGCATTCGATCCGCGTTGGCGATGACCAGGCGGCGCAGCTTCAACAACTCGTCGTCCATGAGCATCGTTATCAAGCGCCGAGCAAGCTGCTGCAGGCCGCCCTCCATGAATTTCGCCTCGGAAAGCAGTGTCGTCACGGACTCGATGATGTCGTTGACCTGGCCAGCGGTTGACAGAACGACTTCACCGAAAAGCGTCTCCTTGTCGGTGAAATGCTTGTACACGGTCTGCTTGGAAGCTCCCGCCCTGGTGGCGATTTCCTCCATGCTGGTTCCATCATAGCCCTTGGCGATGAACGCCGCCGTGGCCGCCTGGATGATTTCACGATCCTTGCGTGCCGATCTGGTCTCCCCCTTGATTTCCATGGCGCCCCTTTGACCAGTACTAGACGGTACCGTTCTCTCGTGATAGTCGTCAAACGGTACTGGACTGACTAGTACCTGTCAACGAAGGCGAGGCTTTAGACCGATGACCAAGATGATCTTCATAAATCTGCCGGTGCGCGATCTGCAGGCAGCCACCAATTTTTATCTCGCGATCGGGGGCACGCTGAATCCGCAGTTCTCGAGCGACCAGGCCAGCTCGATCATGTTCTCGGACTCCATTGGCGTCATGTTGCTTTCGCATCAGTACTACAGCCAGTTCACCGAGCGGCAGATCGGCGACCCCAGGCGTGAAAGCCAGATGCTGATCGCGCTCACCGCCGACAGCAAGGACGACGTCAACGCCATGATCGAGAAGGGCGTGGCGGCGGGCGGACGCGCTGATCCCAATCCAGCGCAGGATCTCGGCTTCATGTTCAACCGCCACATCGAAGACCCCGACGGCAACGTCTGGGAGTTCATGTGGATGAACCCCGCCGCCCTGCAATAGTCTGTCTGGATCAAAGCATCTGAAGCGCGTCGCGTCGAAACGGAGTCATGCGACGCGCTTTAGGTCTTTGTTTTTATGTCGTATTCCCAAAAACTAGACCGTCGCCGGGTCGAGCGCCGGCTGGCTCTTGCGGCGTGCGACGATCGCCTCGAAATCCGCGCTCTGGAAGGCGTCGCGCAAGGCGTCGAAGGACGGCAGCACGAAATAGGCGCGCTGGAACTTGTCGATCTCGTAGCCGGTGCGCATCACCGTTTCCAGGTCGAACGGCACATGATGGGCGTCCTTGCCCTCCACCGCGAATTGCAATTCGGTGAACGACGACATCAGCCCGGCGCCGAAGGCTTTCAGCGGCTGGCCGGCTTCCCGCATCAGGCCATACTCGGCCGTATACCAGTAGAGCCGGGTGATCATCTCGTCGCCGCCGAGCGTGATGATGTCGCCGGCCTTCTTGCCATACATCTGCATGAAATCGGCGAACACCGGCTGCGACAGCACCGGCACATGGCCGAAGAAGTCATGGAACATGTCCGGCTCGACGATGTAATCGAGTTCCTGCCTGGTGCGCAGCCAGTTGGTGACCGGGAAGCGGCGATTGGCGAGGTGATCGAAGAACGGGGCCGCCGGAATGAGGCCGGGCACGGCGACGATCTCCCAGCCGGTCAGCTTGCGCAGCCTGGCGCTGACGTCGGCGAAATCGGGAATGGCGTCGAGCAGGCCGAGCTTCTCCACGCCGTCGAGATAGGAATGGTGGGCGAGCTTGCGCGTCAGCCTGGTCTGGCGGTCGCACAGCGTGCGCCACACCGCCTGCTCCTCGGCGCTGTAGTCATAGCCCTGTGCCACGGTGAAATCGGCGCGGCAGACCGAATAGTCGCCGCGCAACCCTTGCGCCGCGCAGTCGCGGGCATATTCGGCAACGCTCATCGTCGTCATATGTCTCTCCCTCGCAAAGCATCGATGGCTGCGGTGTGGAAAGTGTAGCCCGACTTACCGAGGCAAATTGGTTTTGATCGTAGATCGAGCGGCATATTCGAGATAACATTCACTCAAAATCGACACAAGGAGAGTGAAAATGCCTCAGTTCGATGATTTCGAGATCAGGATGCTCGATGTCCTGCAACGCGACGGGCGCAAACCTGTCTCCGAGCTGGCGCAGGAGATCGGCCTCTCCACCACGCCCTGCGCGCGGCGCTTCGAAGCGCTGCAGGAAGCCGGCATCATCAAGGGATTTGCCGCCGTGATCAGCCGCCGCGCGGTCGGCCTGATGGTCGAGGTGTTCATCCAGGTGCGCCTCGTCAGCCACAGCGACGGCTCTCCCGAAAGCTTCATTGCCTCTGTCCAGCGCATGGACGAGGTGTCGTCGTGCTGGACGATGACCGGCGACCACGATTTCCTGCTGCATGTCATGGTGCCATCGGTCGACGAGCTCAACGCCTTCGTCATGCATCGGCTGATGCGGCTCGAGGGCGTGCGCGACGTCCACACCCAGCTGGTGCTGCAGAACATCAAGGGACCCGGCCACGTGCCGCTCGCGCATCTCAGGCGCTGACAGCGCTCACTCTTTTCTGCGGAAAAGCTGCGAGCAAACTGCTGAAACGGGCCAACCGGGCGGCACGATCTCCGGCCAGCATGCGGACCAACGTCCTGGAGGTCCGCTATGAAAATCGTCCTGATCAATCCGCCGCACACCGCCATCGGCAGCCGCGTGCCCGACGATCACCTGCCACCACTCGGCCTGCTGGCCATCGGCGGCCCGCTGGTCGACGCCGGCCATGAGGTGCGGCTCGTCGATGCCGAGTTCGGGCCGATGCCGCTCGCCTCGGTCGTCGTGGAAGCCCTGAAGGACTGTCCCGGCTTCGTCCTGATCGGCCATTCCGGATCCACTTCTGCGCATCCGGCCGCCTTGTTAATCGCCGCGATGATCAAGGCGCGCGAACCGGCGACGATCGTCATCTATGGCGGTGTCTTCCCGACCTACCACTGGCGCGACATCCTGGCCGAAACGGACGTTTTCGACTTCATCGTGCGCGGCGAGGGCGAGGCGACCGTGGTGGCGCTGGTCGAGGCGGTGGAAATGCGCCAGCCGCCGGCAAGCGTCGCCGGCATCGCCTATCGCGACGATCTGCGCCGGCCCTTCGCCACCCAGGCGGCGATGACCATCGCCGACCTCGACGCCTACCGCGTCGGCTGGGAACTGATTGACGTCAGCAGATACAGTTACTGGGGCGGCAAGCGCGCGGTGGTCATGCAGTTTTCGCGCGGCTGCCCGCATCTGTGCAATTATTGCGGCCAGCGCGGCTTCTGGACCCGTTGGCGGCATCGCGATCCCAAGAAATTCGCGCAGGAGATCGCCTGGCTACACCGCGAGCACGGCGTCGAGCTGATCAACCTCGCCGACGAGAACCCGACCGTCTCGAAGAAGGCCTGGCGCGCTTTCCTGGATGCGATGATCGCCGAGAACGTGCCGGTGCTGATCGTCGGCTCGACACGCGCCGACGATATCGTGCGCGACGCCGACATGCTGCACCTCTACCGCAAGGCCGGTGTTATCCGCTGGCTGCTCGGCATGGAAAACACCGACGAGCAGACGCTGCGACTGATCCGCAAGGGCGGCAGCACCTCGTCCGACCGCGAGGCGATACGGCTGCTGCGAACGCACGGCATCCTGTCGATGGCGACCTGGGTGGCCGGTTTCGAGGATGAAGGTTTTCGTGATCTCTGGCGTGGTTTCCGCCAGCTCATCGCCTATGATCCGGACCAGATCCAGGCGCTCTATGTGACGCCGCATCGGTGGACGCCGTTCTTCCGCATCGCGCGGGATCGCACGGTCATCCAGAAGGACGCCCGCCTGTGGGACTACAAGCACCAGGTGCTGCAGATGACGCGGCTCAAGCCATGGATGCTGTTCTTCTCGGTCAAGCTGATCGAACTCGCCGTGCAGTCGCGGCCGAAGGCGCTGGCGCGCATCCTGTTCCACCCGGATCCCGAGCAGCGGCATTCGATGCGCTGGTACACCAAAATGGGCCGCCGCGCCTGGTTCCGCGAGGTGTGGGGTTTCCTGGTGACCGACAACCGGGTGAAAGGCGGCCCGACGCTCGCCGAATTCTGGGGCGCGCCGCAGGATGCGGAGGAAGAGTCGATGACCTTTCAGCGCCCGGCGAAGAGACCAGTAACGGCGCCTGCCGCCGAGCAGCATGCCTTTGGCGTCTCACCGCCGCCGGCCTGAACCGTCTCGCCCTGGCCGCCAGCGGACCTCGCGCTAATTTCTGGCGATCGGACGATGGTGACCAGCAGGAGGAAGCGATGAAACTTGTCACGCATAAGAAGATGAAAGGTGGCCGGCCTATGCCTTGGGGGAAAGGCACCGTCGTGACCGGAGCCAAGGGGTATGTCTTCCTTGCCGGCAATACAGGCACGGCCGAGAATTATGACCCGTCGAGCGGCAAGGGGGGCGCCGTCGGCGACGCGGCGACGCAATGGCGTTCCATTCTGACGAACATCAAATCGGATCTGGAGGAGCTCGGCAGCTCGCTCGAATATCTCGTCAAGATCACCCAGTACGTCAAAGGGCCGTTTCCCGACGGAGGCGCGCTGAGCTCCCCAAATTTCCGGCTGGACGTGATGGACGAATTCTTCGCCGAGCACTGCCCGAAGCACTGCAGCTACAACAATCCGCCGCCCTCGGAAGTGATCGGGGTCGCCGCGCTCGCGCAATCCGATCTCGTCATCGAGATCGTGGCCGTCGCCGCTCTGCCGGACTGAGGATGCCGGGCTCCGAAGCGCAAAATGTCAAGGCACGATCAGTGTACCGGCGCCGTGTTCGGTGAAGAGTTCGAGCAGCACCGAATGCGGCGTCTTGCCATTGAGGATGACGACGCCCTCGACGCCGCGCTCGATCGCCTCGATGCAGGTCTCGACCTTGGGGATCATGCCGCCCGAAACCGTGCCGTCCTTGATCAGCGCCTTCGCCTCGGTGACCGTCAGCTCGTCGATCAGCTTCTTGTTCTTGTCGAGCACGCCGGGCACGTCGGTGAGGAACAGCAGGCGCGAGGCCTTGCATGCGCCGGCGATGGCGCCGGCGAAAGTGTCGGCGTTGATGTTGTAGGTGTGACCGTCGCGGCCGGGCGCCACCGGCGCCAGAACAGGGATCATTTCGGAACGGGCCAGCAGGTCGAGCAGCGTGCGGTCGACCTCGACCGGCTCGCCGACGAAACCGAGATCGAGCACGCGCTCGATGTTGGAATCGGGGTCGATCATGGTCTTGCGCGCCTTTTCGGCGAACACCATGTTGCCGTCCTTGCCGCACAGGCCGATCGCCCATTCGCCCTCGGCGTTGATCAGTGCGACGATCTCCTTGTTGATCGACCCGGCCAGCACCATCTCGACGATCTCGACCGTCTTCTGGTCGGTGACGCGCAGGCCGCCCTCGAACTTGGATTCGATCCCCATCTTGTTCAGCATGGCGCCGATCTGCGGGCCGCCGCCATGGACGACGATCGGATTGACGCCGGACTGCTTCAACAGCGCGATGTCGCGGGCGAAGGCCTTGCCGAGCTCGATGTCGCCCATGGCATGGCCGCCATATTTCACCACGACCGTCTTGTGCTCGTAGCGCTGCATATAGGGCAGCGCGCGCGACAAGAGTGCGGCCTGCATTTCGGCGGTGGCGGCGACGTCCGTCATCGGCGTGGTTCCCTGGCTTTTGGTTTTATGCATGCCGTTGTCCCCAAACCGCTGGGCACTTTTGGGCGACATGCATCAGGTAAGGACGGCGGCGTCTTAGCGGGAATTGACGCGAGCCGCAAATGGCATTGCTGTCATATTCGAGCCGTTCACGGTGTCGTCATTGTGACGGCACCATCAGCGGCGCACGCCGCTTCAGCCAGCCCGAGATCTTCTCCATCTGCGCGGCGAGCGACAAAAGCGTTTCCTCGTCGCCCGGGCGGCCGGCGGCCTGGATGCCGAGCGGCAGGCCGGCGTCCGTGACATGGACCGGTAGCGCAATCGACGGCTGGCCGCTGACATTGTGGATTGCGGGCCAGTGCGTGAACCAGAGGCTCTTGTCCATCAACTGGCCGAACAGTGGTTTGATCCTGAGCAGCGCCGTGAGAAGCAGCTTGTCGACCAGGGTTTCGATCAACTCGTCGGCGCCTTTGGGATCCATGGCGCCGCAGGCAAGCGGCGGGTGCGCGATGACGGGCATCAGCACCGCATCATAGCGCGCAGTGTCCTCGATCAGGCGGCGCGAGGCGGCATGCAGCCGCTGCAGGCCGGCATAGACCTCGCCGGCCGAGACCATTTCGCCCAACCGGCCGAGCACCCGCGTGGCGCGCTCGATGTCGCCCGTCACGGAGCGGCCGACGCGCAGCGCTTCACCCCGCAACGAGCCGGCAACGGCGGAGGCGACCGTCGTGCAGAAATCGGCGAAGAAATCGCGGCCGATGAAGGGCAGCTCGATGTCCTCGACGGTATGGCCGCCCTCACGGGCGAGCGCCACGGCAATGTCGAGCGCCTTGAGCGTCTCGGCCGAAATCGGCAGGCCGAGCGGCGACTTGCGGTAGACGGCCAGCTTGAGCTTGCCGGGATCGCGCGCGGCAGCGGCCGCGAACGGACCCTTTGGCGGCCGCGCGGCATAAGGCGCCAGCGCATCTGGACCATGAGTGAGGTCGAGCAGCAGCGCACAGTCGCGCACCGAGCGGGTGACGGCGTGATCGACGACCATGCCGTACCAGCTTTCGCTTACCAGCGGCGACAGCGGGACACGGCCGCGCGAGGTCTTGAGACCGACAAGGCCGCTGCAGGCCGAAGGCACGCGGATCGAGCCGCCGCCATCCGACGCATGCGCCGCCGGCACGACGCCGGCGGCGACCAGGGCTGCCGAACCGCCCGATGAGCCGCCGGTGGTGTGGCCGGTATTCCAGGGATTGCGGGTGATGCCGAAGGCTTTGGATTCCGTCATCAGCCGCAGCCCGTGCTCGGGCGAGGTCGAGGTGACGACCGGGATCAGCCCGGCGGCGAGATAGCGGTCGGTCATCACCGAATTGAAATCGGGCACCCATGCGGGAATGCGGCTGCCGCCATGCGAGGGCACGCCCTTGGCGGCGATGCCGAGATCCTTGATGGCAAAGGGGACGCCGGCCAGCGGCAAGGAGCGGTCGATGCTCTTCGCCCGCGCCCGCGCGGCGTCATAGAGCGTTTCGGCCGTGGCATTGATTTCGGGGCGAGTGGCCTCGGCGCGGGCGATTGCCGCTTCGGTCAATTCGATCGCCGACACGTCGCCCTTGCGCACCAGAGCGGCGAGGCCGGTCGCGTCTTCTTCCCAAAGGATTCGTTCGACCGACATGCGCGCTCCCCCGTTGCCGCCAAGCTAGTCAGCGGCGATTCCGTTGGCAATCCAGGCCAATAATGTCTCAGTTTGGAATTTGAGCGGCGAGTTTTTGTAAGACGCCTATCTCATAGAGTTGGAGGGGGAGCAACCGCCCCCGGAACAATGTCGGTATTCTGGGCAACCTTTATCCGCCAGCCCGACGGTTCTTCCTTCACAACAACCAGAAGCAGAATGCCTTTTCGCGTTCCGGCGGATGAGCCGTCCGGAGCGGATGCACCAGTCAGGATCCATGTATAATGCACCGATGCAATGCCGGAAGATAATTCAACAACTGACGAGACGGCACCTTCTAATCGGCTGTCACGAAACATGGTTTCATGAGTTGCGCGGTGCGCCCTTTCGATCTCGGTGTGGTTCTTCCACCACATGCCCACGACATTGACAAAATTAGCGTCGTCGGCGAACAGCGCCGCGAAGTCGTCCATGTCATGTCTATTCCAAGCATCGGCAAAGGCAGTCGCGACATCCTCAGGTTTGGCGACTACCAATCTCATGCCAAATCCCCCTTGCTTTCCGCTAAAGTGTAGCATGTCGGGGTCATCGCCTCAAATGCGATTGCCAATCTTTGAATTCAAACTGGGACACAGCCTCGAGGCAGGTGTGCGGACGCCGGAACTTTAGGCGCGCGGAATATTTCCGCGTTGCAAATACATCGCAATTGCCTAATTTGGACCCGCATGACGCCGCAGGACATCACCAAGCTGATCGTTCGGACTTCGATGAAGGATCGGGCTGCGTTCGACCTGCTGTACCGGCAGACCAGTGCGAAACTTTTCGGCGTGTGCCTTCGTGTATTGAACGACCGGGGAGACGCGGAAGAGGCGTTGCAGGAAGTCTTCGTCAAGATATGGACGAAGGCGGATCGTTTTGCCGTCTCCGATCTGAGCCCGATCTCCTGGCTGGTGGCGATCGCGCGCAACCATGCGATCGATCGCATCCGAGCGCGGCGCAAGCCTGCAGTCGATATCGATACCGCGCTCGACCTGGCCGATCCGGCGCCGGGACCAGAAGCGATGGCGGTGGCGGGCGATGAGACCGAACGCATCCACCACTGTCTCGATGAACTGGAAAAGGACCGGGCGGCGGCCGTCCGCGGCGCTTATCTCAAGGGCGAAAGCTATGCCGAACTGGCGGAACGTCACGGCGTGCCGTTGAACACGATGCGTACCTGGCTGCGCCGCAGCCTGATGAAGCTCAGGGAATGCCTGGAAAGATGACGCTGGCAGAGGACAATGGACCGGAACGTGGAGGCGACGACCTGTTCGCCGCCGAATATGTTCTTGGCGTTCTGCCGGCGGAAGAGCGGCAGATCGCATCCAGGCGCATCGACAGCGAGACAGAGTTCGCGCGGCTCGTCGATGGTTGGGAAGTTCACCTCTCGCCGTTGGGCGCCGGCTATCCGGAGATCGAACCGCCGGCTTCGGTGAAGCCGGCGATCGACCGCCGGCTGTTTTCATCCACCGCCGCCGCGCCCGCCGAACCGCGCGCCGGCCTGTGGTCCAGCCTCGCCTTCTGGCGTGGTCTCGCCGTGGCGGCTGTTGCCGCGCTGGCGCTCTATGTCGCCGTTCCCTACGTCAATCGGCCGGCTGAACAGCCGCAGGCGCGACTGGTCGCCTCGCTGGCGGCCGACGGCAGTGATGTCAAATATCTCGCCGTCTATGATTCCGAACGGCATGAAGTCAGCCTTTCGCATGTTTCCGGCGCGCTCGCCTCCGGCAAGGACTTCGAACTGTGGATGATCGAGGGCAAGAACGCGCCGGTCTCGATGGGCGTCATCCCGGCCGGCGCGACGGCGCACATTGGGGTCTCGCCCGCCACGCAGCAGAAACTCGCGCAGGGTGCCGTGCTGGCCGTCAGCCTCGAGCCTGCCGGAGGCTCGCCGACCGGCCAGCCGACCGGCCCCGTTGTTGCCGCGGGCGATCTGAAGGGCATCTGATCGACCCTTCGGATTGTGACAAGGTAGAAATTACCCAGTCTATCTCCATCACATATGTCTAATAGGCCCGTAAGCCGGCAAACCGCCGTGCTCGAAAGATTTATCCCGCAATGCAGATAAATCTAAAAACCAGGAAATAGTCTGAAACTCACGCATCTGTGTTCCGTATCTCCTCGGGTCCCCAAAAATGGGAAGAGAAACCCGAGGAGTCCAGATATCATGCGTAGATTCGCCACCCTTTTGCTCGCCGGTACGATCGCTGTCTGCGCGCTTGCCACGGCTGCTTATGCTGAAAACCCGATGGTCGGCGGCGCCGCCATGTTTGCCAACAAGACCATCGTCGACAACGCCGTCAATTCCAAGGATCACACGACGCTGGTCGCCGCCGTCAAGGCCGCCGGCCTGGTCGAGACGCTGCAGGGCGCCGGCCCGTTCACCGTCTTCGCGCCGACCAACGAAGCCTTCGCGGCACTGCCGGCCGGCACGGTCGACACGCTGCTCAAACCCGAGAACAAGGACAAGCTCACCAAGATCCTGGCCTGCCACGTCATCGGCGCCAAGGCGATGGGGGCGGATGTGGCCGCAATGGCCAAGGCCGACGGCGGGACGCACAAGGTCAAGACGGTCGGCGGCTGCGAGCTGTCGCTCAAGGCCGATGGCGGCAAGGTCACCGTCACCGACGAGAACGGCAATGTCGCCAATGTGACGATCGCCGATGTCGAACAATCCAACGGCGTCATTCATGTCATCGACAAGGTTCTGCTCCCGAAAATGTGATGGGACCGAAAATGTAACAAGGCGCTTGCCGCGGACGAAACAGCAGGCAAGAGCTCTCTGTCGATCGCGTCGTCTCGCTCCCGTGATCCGCAATCGGCACGCCTGCTCCGCGCCGTTCCACGGTCAGCCGTGAACGGCGCGGAGTGTCGTTTGAGGGCAACCGTCACCGGCTTTTGACTTTTGCGTGGCGGGTATAGTTTGGCAAAACGGACGACAGGAGGAACTGGTCATGAACCGTCGCGACTTTCTTTTGAGCGGTGCCGCCGCGATCGGCGTCGTCGGTGCCGCGGCAATGGTGCTTCGCATGGGCAGCCCGCAGGCCGCCCAGGCGGCCGAGAAATTCGAGGTCACCAAGACCGACGACGAATGGAAGGCCATCCTGTCGCCGGCCGCCTTCGACGTGCTGCGCAAGGAGGGCACCGAGTATCCAGGCACCAGCCCGCTGCTCAACGAACACCGCAAGGGCATCTTCGCCTGCGCCGGCTGCGACCTGCCGGTCTATCCCTCGGAGACGAAATTCGATTCCGGCACCGGCTGGCCGAGCTTCTGGCAGGAGATCGCCAATGGCATCGGCAAGACCGAGGACCGGTCGCTGGGCATGACCCGCACCGAAGTGCATTGCCGCCGCTGCGGCGGCCATCTCGGCCACGTCTTCGACGATGGCCCGGCGCCGACCGGCCTGCGCCACTGCATCAACGGCGTCGCGCTGACCTTCAAGCCCGCCACCGCCTGACGCTAGAGCAGTTCAGCGATTGGTAGAATCGCTGAACTGCTCTAACTATTTGTTTTTACGCAATTCCGGACGGAAAACCGCTACACACTTTTCCTGGAATTGCTCTAGCAAGGGCAATAAAAAACTCCGGGCTTTGCGGCCCGGAGTTTTTTGCGCTGTCAGCGTTTCAGGCGTGGACTGGAGGAGCTTCCTGAAACCGCTGCCGCGTATGGTTCTTTTGTTTCAGTGCCCGCCGCCTCCGCCACCACCGGGCGCGGCCGGCTTCCTGATCAGCATGGTGAACAGGCCAAGCGTCGCGAACAGCACCGTGAGCATGTAGAACACGTCCATGAAAGACAGCAGCGCCGCCTGTTGATGGACCATGCCCGACAATTTGGAGATCGCCGCACTGGTAGCGTCCAGGCCTGATGTCTGCTCGAAGTTGAGCGTCATGTTCTGCAGCTTCTGCTGGGCCGCCGCGCTGCCCCACTGCACGTGCTCGCCGAGCCTTGCGTAGTGGAAGGCATTGCGGTCGATCAGCACGGTGTTGATGAGGGCAAGGCCGACCGCACCACCGAGATTGCGGGTGAGGTTGAACAGGCCGGATGCATTCTTCAACCGGTCCGGCGGCAAGGTGCCGAGCGCGATGTTGTTGATCGGCACCATGCACAGCATCATCGAACAGCCGCGCAGGATCTGCGGGATGAGCAACTCATAAAAATCCCAGTCGGCGGTCAGGTGGGTCATCCACCATGTGCCGGTAGCGAAGCCGAAGAAGCCGATCATCATCATCAGCCGCAAATCCATCTTGCTCGACAGGATGCCGGAGATGGGCGCGGTGAAGAACATGGCTAGGCCGCTGACGAACAGCGCTTCGCCGATCATCATCGAATCGTAGCCGCGGATGCGCCCCAGGAAGACCGGATAGAGATAGGTCAGGCCATAGAGGCCGATGCCGATGACGAAGGAAAACAGCGAGCCGAAGGCGAAATTGATGTTGCTGAACGCCTTGAGGTCGACGATCGGTTCCTCGGCGGTGAAGACACGCCAGAAGAAGATCACCGCGCCGATGGTCATGATGATGGCGCAGATGAACACGGCCTGGTCTTGCAGCCAGTCGTTGTTCGGACCCTCTTCCAGCACGTACTCCATGCAGCCGAGGAAGGCGGCCATGCCGGCGAGGCCCCACCAGTCGAACTTCGAGAACAACTTGAGATTGGGCTTGTCGAAATCGATCAGCGACCAGGCCGCGGTCGCCACCAGAATGCCGGGCACGACATTGACCAGGAACAGCCAGTGCCATGAAAAGGCGTGGCTGATATAGCCGCCGACGGTCGGGCCGATGGTCGGCGCCAGCGTCGCCACCAAGCCGATCATCGGCGAGACGATTGCGCGGCGCGACGGCGGGAAGATGGTGAAGGCGGCGGCGAAGACGCTCGGGATCATGCCGCCGCCGATGAAGCCCTGCACGGCGCGGTAGACGATCATCTGGTCGATGTTGGTGGCGGTCGCGGCCAGCGCGCTGGCCGCGGTGAAGCCCGCGGCCGCGACGGTGAACAGCACGCGCGTCGACAGCATCCGGCTGAGGAAGCCCGACAGCGGGATCATGACCACCTCGGCGATCAGATAGGCTGTCTGCACCCACGGGATCTCGTCGGAACTGGCGCTGAGGCCGGCCTGGATTTCGGCCAGCGAGGCCGAGACGATCTGGATGTCCAGGATCGCCATGAACATGCCGAACACCATCGCCAGGAAGGCAATGACGCGTCGCGTCGAAATCGTGTCGGGAACCGCCGGCATGGCCGGTGGCGATCCTGCGGTGATGGTTGCGGTTGCCATGTCCTAAGCCTCCTTGAGGCAGGCCGGGCGGCCAGGTGCTTCAATCAGCCACCAAGCCGCCCTCCGAAAAGCGATTAGTTACTGGTCGCGGCAGGCGCCGTGCGGCTGTCGACGGCGACGACGACGCTCAAGCCCGCGCGCAGCTTGCCGGTTTTCAGCGCATCGGCCGGCACGTCGATGCGGACCGGCACGCGCTGCACCACCTTGGTGAAGTTGCCGGTGGCGTTTTCCGGCGGCAGCAGCGAGAACACCGCGCCCGACGCCGGCGCCAGCGAGGAGACGGTTCCCTGGATGGGGTGGCCGTCGATGGCGTCCACCGAGATGTTGACCTTTTCGCCGGGAACCAGCCGGGCAAGCTGCGTCTCCTTGAAGTTGGCGACGATGTAGAGCTTGTCCATCGGCACGACCACGGCGAGCTTCTGGCCGGGGCTGACCAGATCGCCCTGTTCGACGGAGCGGTTGCCGACGACGCCGTCATACGGCGCCTTGAGCACGGTGAAAGAGAGATCGCGCGCGGCCTTGTCGCGGCCGAGCTGCAAGGAGGCAAGCGTGCTCGCCGATTCGGCACGCTGTGCCTCGAGCACGCCGATATTGGCCTGCGCAGCGGCGATCTGCGCGTCGGCGCCGACGAGAGCGGCCTTGGCCTGGTCGAGCGCGGTCTGGGCGTCGTCCAGCTGTGCCTGCGTGCCGACATGCGTCTTGACCAGTTGCGCGGCGCGCTGCTGGGCGCGGCCGGCATTGTCGGCGGCGGCCTGGTCGGCGACCTTCTGCGCCTGCGCCTGCTGCAGGGAGGCCTGCGCGGCCTTGGTCTGCGCGTCGATGCGGTCGAGCGTCTTGGCCAGCGTGGCGATCTGCGCCTCGGCCTGGGCAACGGCGATCTTGTAGTCGCCGGCATCGATCGTCAGCAGCGGATCGCCGGCCTTGACCTGCTGGTTCTCGCTGACCAGGAGCTGATCGACATAGCCGGAAATTTTTGGCGAGACGAACGCCATGTCGGCCTGGACATAAGCATCGTCCGTGGAGATCATGAAGCGGCCCGTGGTCCAGTAATCATAGCCGTACCAGGCGCCGCCGCTCAAAAGGGCAAGGCCGATGATCGGCAGCAGGAAAGAGCGCACCGAGCGCTTCTTCTTGGCCGGAGCTTCAGCCTCCGGCGGCGGTGCGACGACTGGCTGGACATGCACATCGGGCGCTTCCGTCGCCGGGGCAACCTTGGCGTTGGGGAAAGGGCGGACTTCGGCGGTGACGGACGTATTCGAGGACATGACATCTCTCTAAAGTTATAATACTGAACCGTTCGGTTCGATCTGGGCGTTGACATAGCGCGTAAAGAGGACCATATCAAGGGGCAATCGAACCGGTTGGTTCGAATTATTTTCGGGGTGTGATTTTTATGGTTGAGACTGTGCGCAACGCCGAAGCCGACCAGTGCGAGGATCTGCTGGATGGTCTGCGCCGTGGCCGCCCGGCAGCCGGACAGGATCCGGTCAAGCGCAGCCAGATCATCGACGGTGCCCGCCGCGTCTTCATCGAAAAGGGCTTCGAGGCCGCCTCGATGAACGACATCACGCGCGAGGCCGGTGTCTCCAAGGGCACCATCTATGTCTACTTCGCCAACAAGGAAGAGTTGTTCGAGGCGCTGATCGAGGAAGAGCGCGGCACCATCTTCAAGAACATGTACGACATGCTCGACCGCGCCGACGATTTGCGCCAGACGCTGGTCAAGTTCGGCAAGGTCCTGTCGATGAAGATCACCTCGGCCAGGGTCATCCAGGCGCAGCGCACGGTTATCGGCGCCTCCGACAGAATTCCGGACATGGGCGCGCGTTTTTACGAACGCGGGCCCAAGCGCGGCCATGACAAGGTGGTGGTCTTCCTCAACGCCGCCATCGAGCGCGGCCTGCTCGAGATCGACGATGTCGACCTCGCCGCCTATCAGTTCACCGAACTGTGCCTGGCCGGTCTTTTCCGGCAGTGCATCTTCGCCTACCGCACCAAGGCACCGACCCAGGACGAGATCGATCACATTGTCCGGTCGGGCGTCGGCATGTTCCTCAAGGCCTACGGCACCGAAAGGCTGGCAGAGGAAGAAAACAGCTCACACTCGCCCTGACAGGAATCTCCGAAACGGCCGTCCAGTGGCCGATTTTTTGCGGAGGGCGGCTTGACCTCAAGGCGCGGAGCGTCAACGTCTGGATCTGGGTAGAACCGATCATTCGGCGGGAATGGTTCTCGTTCGCGAGCGTGAGGGCAGATCGGGATGGGCGTTCCGAAGCTCCAGAATCAGATGCGACGCATCGTGGCGGACTTCAACGCCGGTCGCCACGAGCAGGCACGGCTGCTTTGCGGGGAGGCTCTTCGCGAGGCGGCTGACGACCCTGCCCTCAACCACCTTATGGCTGCCGTTCTTTTCGCCAAGGGAGAGATATCGGAAGCCCGCGCCCATATTCAGGCAAGTCTGGCGATCCGGGCTGACAACGCATCCGCCCAATTGCTCGCCGGCCGCTTGGCGCGGGCGGCGCGGGATTTTGACCAAGCACTGTTCCATCTCGCGCGCGCGGCGGAATTGGCGCCTGGCGCCGCTGTGCTCATCGAGCAGGGGCGCACGCTCGATGAGGCAGGCGACCGGGCCCATGCGCTCGAGGTATGGCGACAGCTGACACTTGCCGATCCCTTTTCGGCGGAGGCGGCAGCACGCCTGGGCCGCATGCTGTTCGAGGACGGAATGCCCGCCGATGCGGCACCCTTGCTGGAGCGGGCCGTAAAGGGAAGCGCGCCCGCGTCGGCATGGTTCGACCTCGCCCTTGTCAGGCAGGATCTGCATGATCATGTGGGGGCAGCGGCCGCCTATCGCAAAGCGCTGGAGATACGCCCCGACGACGCCGAGGCGGCGGTCAATCTGGGGGTAGCGCTTCAGGAAGCGGGCGATATGGACGCCGCGATCGAGGCCTATCGAACGGCCTACGGGCAGCGCGCCACAACCTTTGGCACCATCGCGATGGCCCTGACGTCAGCGCCGCACGGCAAGCTTTGGATCGATCGCGAAGCGTTGAAGGGCTTGCTTGGTAAAAACAAAAATTAGGTCGGGTCGCATTTGGAGCGGCGGCACTCGAATCGGAGCTCTAGCGGGCGCGTTTCACGCGAAACTGCTTACGGTAGACGCCGGGTTCGGCAAGAACCTCGGCGACGGTTTTTTCATAGGAGGCTTTGCGTGTGACATCGAAGCTTTCGAAAACGAGTTCGGGCGCGGCGCGCGGCACGGGAAAGCATTGCGCAATCGGCGTGCCCTTCGCCAGCACGCCGGAGAAACCCTGGTCGGTCCAAATCGCCGGGAAATTGATGCCGGCGTCCTGGAAGTGATCCGAATCGACGACACCAGTCACCAGGCGGAAAGGAAGATCATCGCGGTTGACCGGATGGGTGGCGAAGAGGGACCAGCCTTCCTCCAACTCGATCGTCCAGAAACTGTTGAATTTTATCGCCGCCAGGCCATTCGACAACGGTGCGCCGGAGAGCTGTTCGGCGACATGGAAGCTGAGCGGCGAACGCGGGTGGCCCTTCGTTGACGGCTCGGCGATGTCCCACCGCCATTCAAAGGCCCCGTTCTCAACTGTCACATCGCATGGCAGCAGGATCATGAAGCCATGTGTCATCGCATCAACGAAGGGCGGACACTGTTTTACTGTCCTGATCTCTCGCCCATGGATTTCCGAATAGGCTTTCGGAGGCATCTTGCGGAGCCAGTCAGGCAGCACGCCACGCGCGGGAACCGGCCGGGGGAGCATTTCGGCAAGCGCGGGATCACAACGAAAAACGATACGCATCCGGTTGCCCTCGAACGGCACTGCGATGTTGACGGATTGCCAGGGCGCGGTCAACGTATGCGCGCACGACGACTAGCCGCCATTCGCCGCGAGCACGATGGCAGCCTGCAATTCCTCAAGGCCCTCGCCCTTTTCCGATGATGTCGCCAGCACGAACGGGAACGCCGCCGGACGCTTCTTGATCTTTTGCAGCGTCTCCTCGATCAGCCGCGGCACGCCGGCGGCCTTGATCTTGTCGGTCTTGGTCAGCACGATCTGGTAGGATACCGCCGCCTTGTCGAGCAGCGACAGCACCTCGTCGTCCTTGGCCTTGATGCCGTGGCGGGCATCGATCAGCACATAGACCCGCTTCAGCGTGACGCGGCCCTTGAGATAGTCGAAGACCAGCTTGGTCCACTCGTCGACTTTCTCCTTGGGCGCGGTGGCGTAGCCGTAGCCCGGCATGTCGACCAGCGCCATCGGCGGCAGGTCGGTGCCCTCGCCCGAAAATCCGTCCGGTACGAAATAGTTGAGTTCCTGCGTGCGCCCCGGCGTGTTGGAGGTGCGCGCCAGCCCCTTCTGGTTGACCAGGGCGTTGATCAGCGACGACTTGCCGACATTGGAGCGGCCGGCAAAGGCTATCTCCGGCGGCCCTTCCGGCGGCAGGAACTTCATGGCCGGCACGCCGCGGATGAAGATCCATCCGCGCGTGAACAGGTCGGTTTGGATCGCGGTGCTGGTGGGAACGTTCAAGCTGCTGCCTCCAGTAGAGAGATATCGGCGCTCCTGATGGCGTCGAGATTGCGGCCGATCTTGTCCACCGGCCAGTCCCACCATGCCACCGCCAGCAGCCGTCGGATCGTCCTGTCGTCGAAACGCATCTTGACCACCTTCGCGGCGTTGCCGGCAACGATCGCATAGGGCGGCACATCGTGCGTCACCACCGATTTGGCGGCGATGATGGCGCCATGGCCGATTTCCACACCGGGCAGGATCACGGCCTCCATGCCGATCCAGACATCGTTGCCGACCATCGTGTCGCCGCGCAGTTCCTTCGACCATGTCTGGGGGTCGAAACCCTTTTCCCAGCCATGGCCGAAAATGTTGAACGGATAGGTCGAGAAGCCGGACATGGCGTGATTGGCGCCGTTCATGATGAAGCGCGCGCCCTCGGCGATGGCGCAGAACTTGCCGATGATGAGCTTGTCGCCGATGAAGGGATAGTGATGCAGCACGCATTTTTCGGCGAATTTGTCCGGTCCGTCCGGGTCGTCATAATAGGTGAAGTCGCCGATCTCGATGTTCGGCTCTGTCACCAGAGGCTTCAGGAAGCCGACGCGCGTGTGCATCGGGATCGGGTGCTTGATGCTGGGGTTGGGTCCGTCCATGTCGAAGTCCGTCCAGGAAGTGATAGCCACGCGGATCCGCAATCCGCGCGCCTGGTCAAAATAACGTGATCCGCCCTATAGCACCAATCGGCTGACGAGCGAGCCTTCCTTGCCCGCCACGCTCATTTGTTGCCGCGGCAGATCACGATCGGGTTCGACAGCGCGCTGTCGAAACCACTGCCCTGATAGACCTGAACGTTCGACGCTCCGGGCGGCAGCATGAAGCTGCCTTCGACGACCTTCTGATCTCCCGCCATCGTGTGAAGATCCCAACTAAACGTGCAGAACTGCGGCGGGGCCTTGGGTTCGACATGGCTGCAGTTGAGCTGCGCGCCGCCCAGCATGGCGGCGCCGCCGCAGCTGACCGCATCCTTCGCGGCAGCGGCGCCGGGGCACCCAACGAGAGCCGTGAGAGCCGCGATCCTGATCCAATCCATCGCCAAAATCCTTGCCGGCAAATCCACATCACCACGCGGCTTTTGCATACCGTGGCCCATGCGTTTTTTCTTCCCCGGGGCTTAATCGGTCTTGCGCGGGGCGTCCAGCAGGATTATGTGCATGATGATAATAAGCATGCTCACGAAAAGTTGCCACCCGACCCCGACCTCCTCCCATGCCCTCTTCCCCCAATATCAGCTTCGTGCTGCACGACGTCGCGCGCCTGCTTCGCAAGCGGTTCGAGCAGCGGTCACGCGCATCGGGGCTGACCCGCGCCCAATGGCAGGTGCTGGCCTTCCTTTCGCTGCATGAAGGCATCCACCAGAACAAGCTCGCCGACCTCATCGAGATCGTGCCGATCACGCTCGCCCGGCTGCTCGACAAGATGGAGGCGCGCGGCTTCATCGAGCGCCGGCCCGATCCCGTCGACCGCAGGGCATGGCTGCTTTACCTGACACCGCGGGCCCGTCCGCTGCTCGAGATCATGCGCGGCAACGGCCAGAAAACACGAGACGAGGCCTTCGACGGCCTTTCGTCCGAAACACAGCAGCATCTGCTGCAAACCCTAAGCTTGATCAAATCCAATCTGCTCGCGGCTTGCACCCAGCCAGCCGTCGACCGGGAGAAAGTACATGGCTGAATCGACATCCCCCAAGAAGCCTGCCGGAGACGAAACACCGGCGGGTCGGACCGACCAGATTATCCAGCTCGACAGTGAGCGCGAACAGCGGCGGGCCAGCGCCGTCATCGAAAATGACGAACTGGAAGCGCCGGTCGCCCCGGAGCCGGCGGCGCTGGAGGCTCCGGCCAAGGAGCCGCCGCCACGGCAGGCCCCTGCCGCCGTCGCCCCTCCTGTTCCGGTCAAACCGAAGCGCAGCCTGACGCGGCCCGTCCTTTTTGCCCTGCTTCCCGTCGCGCTTGTCTTCGGCGGCTATTATTATGTCACCGGCGGTCAGCTGATGACGACCGACAATGCCTATATCCAGGCTCAGTCGCTCGGCGTCTCGACCGACGTCTCCGGCACGGTGCAGGAGATCGACGTGCATGAGAACCAGGCGGTCAAGAAGGGCGACGTGCTGTTTCGCCTGCGGCCGGCCTCCTTCGAGACCGCTCTCGCCGCCGCCCAGGCCCAGCTCGGCACCGTCCGCAACCAGGTGCTGACCCTGGAGGCGAGCTACCAGCAGTCGCTGTCGCAGATCGAGCAGGCGCAGGCCGACATTCCCTATTACGAAGCCGCCTTCCAGCGGCAGCAGGATCTGCTCAAGACCTCCACCGCCTCGAAGGCGTCTTTCGACAGCGCCCAGCACGATCTCGTCGCCGCGCGCCAGAAAGTGTCCGTCGCCAAGGCGCAGGCGCAGGCCACGCTCGCCCAGCTTGGCGGCGACGCCAACCAGCCGGTGGAGAAGAACCCCTTCTACCTCCAGGCCCAGTCGGGCGTCGACGACGCGCAGCGCAACCTCGCCGATTCCGTTGTCAAGGCACCGTTCGACGGCATCGTCACCAATGTCGACGCGCTGCAGGTCGGCAAGTACCTGCCGGCTTCGCAGCCGGCGTTCAGCCTGGTCTCGTCGACCGATCTGTGGATCGCGGCGGAACCGAAGGAAACCGAGCTGACCTATGTGCGTCCCGGGCAGACGGCGACGATCAGCGTCGACACCTATCCCGGTGCCGTCTGGCACGGCAAAGTTGCCTCGATCAGTCCCGCCTCGTCGTCGAGCTTCTCGCTGCTGCCGGCGCAGAACACCACCGGCAACTGGGTCAAGGTCGTGCAGCGCATCCCGATGCGCGTCACCATCGCTGACATCGACGGCAAACCACCGCTGCGCGGCGGCATGAGCGCCGTGGTCGACGTCGACACGGGCCATTCACGCGGCCTGCCGGACTTCGTCACCAATCTCATCGGCCTGTTCGGACAAAAGTCATGACCAGCGCGTCCGCGACAGGTGCCACGCCGGTGGTCGCCAATCGCGGCGCCATCACCGCCTGCGTGATCCTGGCCGTCATCATGCAGGCGCTGGACACGACCATCGCCAATGTCGCGCTGCCCTATATCCAGGGCAGCGTCTCGGCCAGCGCCGACCAGATCAACTGGGTGCTGACCTCCTACATCGTGGCGGCGGCGGTGATGACGCCGCCTTCCGGCTACCTTGCCAACCGCTTCGGCCGCAAGCGCATCCTGTTGACCTCGATCACCGGCTTCGTCGTCGCCTCGGTGCTGTGCGGTTTCGCGCAGTCGCTGCCGCAGATCGTCGGCTTCCGCCTGCTGCAGGGCCTGTTCGGCGCGGCGCTGGTGCCGCTGTCGCAGAGCATCCTGCTCGATATCTACAGCGTGGAAGAGCGCGGCTCCGCCATGGCGCTGTTCGGCGTCTCGGTGATGGTCGGGCCGGTGCTGGGGCCTGTCATCGGCGGCTGGCTGACCGAGAATGTCAGCTGGCGCTGGGTGTTCTACATCAACGTGCCGATCGGCGCGCTGGCCTTCGCCGGCGTGTCTCTGTACGTCTTGGAAACCAAGCTGGATTTCAAGGCAAGGCTGGATTGGCTGGGTTTCGGCATGCTCAGCATCACCATCGCCGCCTTGCAGATGTTTCTCGATCGCGGCGAGCAGCTCAACTGGTTCTCGTCATCCGAGATCCTCGTCGAGGCGCTGATCTGCGCTTCGGCCTTCTACATCTTCCTCGTCCACACCTTCACCGCCCGCAACACCTTCGTCAATCCGAGGCTGTTCCTCGACCGGAATTTCGCCGTCGGCATGATCTTCATCTTCATCATCGGCATCACCTATCTCGCCTCGCTGGCGCTGATGACGCCTTACCTGCAGACGCTGATGGGCTATCCCGTGGTGACGGCCGGCATCGTCATGGGGCCGCGCGGGCTTGGCACGATGGCCTGCATGTTCCTGGTCGGCAGGCTGACCGGCAAGGTCGACACGCGCTGGCTGCTGCTCATCGGCCTGCTGATCACCGCCTGGGCGATGTACGACATGACCGGCTGGACGCCTGACGTTTCGCAGTGGACCATCATCTCCACCGGCTTCATCCAAGGTGCGGGCTTGGGCTTCCTGTTCGTGCCGCTGACCACCATCACCTTCGCCACGCTGGCGCCGGAGCGGCGCGCGGAAGGCACCGGTCTTTACAATCTGTCGCGCAACATCGGCTCCAGTGTCGGCATATCGGTGGTCACCGCGCTTCTGACGCAGAATGTGCAGATCAACCACGCCAACATCGCCGCCTATGTGACGCCCTTCAACCAGGCGTTCAGCGATCCGGCGATCTTCCAGGCGATGAACCCTTATACCGCCGCCGGCCGCGCCGCGCTCGACGGCGTGGTGACGCTGCAGGCGACTGTTATCAGCTACATGAATGACTTCAAGCTGATGATGATCCTGTCGCTGGCGGCGATCCCGCTGGTGCTCCTGCTGCGCAAGCCGGGGACGCCGGCCAAGGTCGACCACAGCGCCGTCATGGAGTGATGTGGCGGAAGCGGTCGGGCTTCGAACGCCGAGGCAAAGCGCTCTCACCAAAAGAAACCGGGGCCCTGTGAGGGACGACAGGACCCCGGCCTCGCCGATACGGCTTCGCAAGAAACATGGCACCTCGTCATGAGGCGGGGATGGCGGACCGGGAAAGCCCCAACGATCCGCCGACGCCCCCTTTTCGCCGGAAGCCGCTACTTCGGCAACAGAACCTTGTTGACGACGTGAATGACGCCGTTCGACTGGTTGACGTCGGCGATCGTCACCTTCGACTCGCCGCCGGACTCGTCCATGATGTAGAGCTTGCCCTTCTTGACTTCGGCGGTGAGCGTGTCGCCCGAGACGGTCTTCATCTCGTATTTGCCGCCCATCGCCTTGGCCTTCTTTATCATCTCGGCGCCCGAAATCTTGCCGGCCACGACATGCGCGGTCAGCACCTTGGTGAGCTTGTCCTTGTTTTCGGGCTTCAGCAGCGTGTCGACCGTGCCGGCCGGCAGCGCCGCGAAAGCTTCGTTGGTCGGGGCAAACACGGTGAACGGGCCGGCGCCCTGCAGCGTGTCGACCAGGCCGGCGGCCTTGACGGCGGCGACCAGCGTTGTGTGGTCCTTCGAGTTGACTGCGTTCTGGACGATGTTCTTGGTCGCATACATCGCCGCGCCTCCGACCATGGGGTCCTTGGCATAGGCTGGAGCGGCGATTGCCGCGCTGACGACAAGTGCGGAAAGGGCGATGGTCTTGAGTGACGGCAAGCGCATGTGGTCTTCCTCCGGTGAGGGCTGATCGGAATTGATAGCCTTTGGAAATGCACACGCAGTCACGCCCCGCGAGCGGCTTCAGTTTCGCCGATCACGGGAACGTGAACAGAGGCTTGCCTGAACGAAAAAAGCGCCGGACGAGCCGGCGCTTTTGACATTGGGTTGTGTTCTCGAAGCCGGCTATTCCGCCGGCGAAGGTTTCTTGCGGAACAGCGCCACCAGATTGTCCCAGAGCTCGATCTTGGCGCCCTGGCGCTTCATGATCACGCCCTGCTGCAGGATCGACAGCGTGTTGTTCCAGGCCCAGTAAATGACCAGACCCGCCGGGAACCCGGCCATCATGAAGGTGAAGATGACGGGCATCCAGGTGAAGATCGCGGCCTGCGTCGGATCCGGCGGCGTCGGGTTCATGCGCATCTGCAGGAACATGGTGACGCCCATGATCAGCGGCCAGACGCCGATCATCAGCATGTGCGGCAGGGTGACCGGAACGAGGCCGAACAGGTTGAACAGCGAGGTCGGATCGGGCGCCGCCAGATCCTGGATCCAGCCGAAGAACGGCGCGTGCCGCATCTCGATGGTGATGTAGAGCACCTTGTAGAGCGAGAAGAAGACCGGGATCTGCAGCGCTACCGGCCAGCAGCCGGCGAGCGGATTGATCTTCTCGGTCTTGTACAGCTCCATCATCGCCTGCTGCTGCTTCATCTTGTCGTCCGCGTATTTCTCGCGGATCTCGAGCATCTTCGGCTGCACCTTCTTCATGTTCGCCATCGACGCGTAGGACTTGTTGGCGAGCGGGAAGAAGATGGCCTTGACGATGACCGTGGTGGCCAGGATCGCCAGGCCGAAATTGCCGAGGAATTTGTAGAGCGTGTCGATCAGCCAGAACATCGGCTTGGTGATGAAGTGGAACCAGCCCCAGTCGATCAAGAGGTCGAACCGCTTGATGTGGCGTTCTTCGGCATAGGCGTTGATCTTGGCGACTTCCTTGGCGCCGGCGAAGACCTCGGTCTCGACGGTCGCCGACTGGCCGGCCTCGACATTGATCGGGTCGGTCAGGAAGTCGGACTGGTAGCGGTGGCGGCCATCCTCGAAATAGGCATAGCGCGGCTGGAACGGCTGCTTCTCGGTCGGCACCAGCGTGACGGCCCAATATTTGTCGGTGATGCCGAGCCAGCCGTCGGTCGACTTGCCGGGCTGGTACTGCTTGTCCTTCTCGACCGACGCGTATTTGTGTTCCTGCAGGCCTTCCGTGCCGGTGAAGCCGATCAGGCCTTCATGCAGCACATAGGTGCTGGCGACGGCCGGCTTGTCGTAGCGCGTGACGCGGCCGTAGTTGAACAGCGAAACCGCGCTCGATCCGGCATTCTGCACCGTGTCCGACACCGTGAACATGTAATTGCCGTCGACGGAGAAGGTGCGCTTGAAGGTCAGGCCCTTGTCGTTGGTGTAGGTGAGCGTCACCGGCGTCGACGGCGTCAGTGTCGGATTGCCGTCGACCGTCCACGCCGTTTCCGCGCCCGGCACCGCGCCGGTCTTGTCGTTGCCGACAAACCCGATCTCGGCGAAATAGCCGGTCGGCAGCGCCTGCGGGTTGAGCAGCTCGATCTCGGGCGAATTCTTGTCGACGGTCTCGGTGTAGTGCTTGAGCTTGAGGTCGTCGAGGCGCGCGCCGGTCAAATTGATCGAGCCCTCGACGCTCGGCGTATCGATCTTGACGCGCTTCGAAGTCGCCAGTGCCTGGTCGCGGCCGGCCGCGGTGACGACGTCGCCGCCCGGCGCGTTGGGAATGGCGCCGGGAGCCGGGGCGGGCGTTGCCGCACCCGGGTTGGCCGCCTCGGCCGCTTTCTTCTGCTCTTCCACGCGCTGCTGCTCGATGCGAGCCGCCTCGCGTTGCTGCTCGCTGCGCGGCAGGACATAAAAATACTGCCACAGCGCCAGGATCAGCACCGACAGGGCGATGGTGATGAAGAAGTTCCGGTTGTTTTCCATCGAGAGCCCTTGGCCTATCGTGTTCCGCGAATCCGGCGGGAGAGTTCGGCCTTCAACTGGCCGAAGGGGGCGCGCAGCGCATCATCGCGCCCGACGATGACATAATCATTGCCGGGCACCATGTCATCTGCGGCATGGACGCGGACGGCCTCTTTCAGCCGCCGCCTGACGCGGTTGCGCACAACAGCGTTGCCGACCTTCTTGGTGACGGTGTAGCCGACGCGCGGCATCCCGCCGTCGCCGCGGTCGAGGACCTCGACGAGGAAAAACCGTCCGCGTCGCTTTTCACCACGACGGACGGCCAGGAATTCCGCGCGTTTCAGAAGCCGCTTGGGATTTTGCCCCACTGGCTTGCCGGTTGCGGGCAACGATCTCGTCTCGCTTAGGCGCTGAGCCGCTTGCGGCCGCGGTTGCGGCGAGCTGCGACGACCCCACGGCCACCCTTGGTGGCCATGCGAGCACGGAAGCCGTGCCGGCGTTTGCGGACGAGTTTGGACGGTTGGTAGGTACGCTTCATTTGTTTTAATACCGCGGGGTGCGGCCCTTCTTGATTCTGTCACTTTGTAACAGGAGCTTTGCCGGGCCGGTTTTGGCGCGATCGAAACCGCGCCGGGACGAATGGCCCGAGCGTGAGCGGGCTTATAGAAAGAAGGGTTTTGGAAGTCAATCCGGCGTCGGCGCGCTAAAGACGCACCTCTTTTGGAGCATCTATTTTTCCGACCAAGGGAGAAATTGGCAAAAAAGCCGTAATCGCCTAATCTTGGCTGATCAAGTGATTGTGAAGATCGAGTCGCATGAGCGAAGCCAGCCAAGCAGGGGAAGGGACCGGAACGGCATCAGCCGCCGTCCGCACGGTACCCCTGTCGCGCGGTTTGTCGACGAAGCTGCTGCTGCTCACCATCGTTTTCGTGCTGCTGGCCGAAGTGCTGATCTTCCTGCCCTGGATCGCCAGCTATAGGTTGAGCTGGCTCAAGGAGAGGCTGAGCACGGCCGCCGCCGTGTCGATCGTGCTGGTGCAGGGCGAGTCGACCTCGCTGTCGCGCACGGCCCAGAACGACGTGCTGATGGCCATCGGCGCCAAGGCGATCGCGGTGCGCGACGGCGGTGTCTCGCGGCTTCTGGTGGTGGCCGACATGCCGCCACAGGTCGACGAACACATCGATCTCGCCAGCGTCGGCATGGTCAAGGGCATGACCGGCGCGCTGGACACGCTGTTTTTCGGCGGCGACAGGATGCTGCGGGTTTTTGGACCGGTCGGCGACAGCGACAAGGAGTTCGAGCTGATCATGCCGGACTACTCCCTGCGCAAGGCCATGCTCATCTATTCGCGCAACGTCGCCTTCGTCTCGCTCCTGATCTCGCTGTTCACGGCCATGCTGGTTTATGCCGCGATCGACCTGATCATGATCGGCCCGATCCGCACCATGACGCGTTCGATGCTGTCCTTTTCCCAGGCCCCCGACGATCCTGGGCGGATCATTCACCCCGCCGATCGCGCCGACGAGATCGGCGTGGCCGAACGCGAACTGTCGCAGATGCAGGAGCGGCTGCAAAAGATGCTGGCCGAGCAGAAGCATCTGGCCGACCTCGGCCTCGCCGTATCGAAGATCAATCACGATATGCGCAACATTCTGGCCTCGGCCCAGCTGCTGTCGGACCGCCTGCGCCAGGTCAAGGATCCGACCGTGCAGGCCTTCGCGCCGAAACTGGTGCGCGCGCTCGACCGCGCCGTCGCCTATTCGGAGGGCGTGCTTCATTACGGCCGCACGCAGGAGCCGCCGCCCTCGCGCCGCAGGGTGCGGCTGCGCCAGCTTGTCGAGGACGTGCACGGCCTGCTGGCGATCGAGGAGGGCATCGAGTTCATCAACGCCGTCGAGACGGCGTTCGAGGTGGACGCCGATTCCGACCAGTTGTTCCGGGTGCTCACCAATCTTTGCCGTAACGCGGTGCAGGCGATGGCGGCCGATACCGAAAGCGCCGTGGTGCGCCGGCTGGCGGTCTCGGCCGAGCGCATGGGCAGTGTCAGCCGCATCGCCGTCACCGACACCGGCCCCGGCCTGCCGCCGAAGGCGCGCGAAAACCTGTTCGCCGCCTTCCGCGGCTCCGCGCGCAGCGGCGGCACCGGTCTTGGCCTGGCCATAGCGCATGAACTGATCCGCGCGCATGGCGGCACGGTGGAATTGGTCGAGTCGATTGGCGGGCGCACGACATTCGCCGTCACCATCCCCGACCAGCCGGTGCGCCTCGACCAGGCCCGTGGCAGCCTGCGCCGCCCGGCCTGACGGCTTCCGGCCGTTTGCTGAGGATTACTCGCCTTCCGGGCCCGCCTCTTCCCTGACCTTACCCGATTGTCCGCCGTCTGGATTCAGGCTGATCCCACGGCTCGAAGTGCCGGGATCGGCGCCGGCATCGCTGGATGACGGGCTTGCGACAAAACTTTTGCCGGATCGGCTTGCTTTTCGCAAATTCAGTCGTTAGGGAACTGCACACATTCGCGGCCGGTCTTTCGGATCGGATCGCGGGGCCGTCGAAAACATGGCCTGATGCGCGCCCGTAGCTCAGCTGGATAGAGCACCAGACTACGAATCTGGGGGTCAGGAGTTCGAATCTCTTCGGGCGCGCCATTTCGGTACAGAACTATGAGCGCCGACGCCGCCGATTCTTCGCTGGAAGCGGCAACGAGGGTTCGCAGCAGTTCCGAACTCGATCCCATGATCCATGATTGCGACCGCCGCCGCTGCCAATCTTGGACGTGCTTCTTCTAACTCTTTGTTTTTACGCAATTCCGGACGAAAAGCCGCTACACGCTTTTCCTGGAACGGCTCTAGATTGCTCGAAGTGCGGCAGAGCGCCGCTTCTCGCGACAGATATCCGCTATCGCTAGCGGGAGACCGCGGCGCCCTTGTCCGTCCAGGTGGGCGGCAGGCCGAAGCGGGCGGCGACCATTCCCGGAAGGCCGGGAGCCGTTCCGAACGTCTTGCAGGCATCGTATTTCGGATCACCGCCGAGCGAGGCCCGCAGTCTTTGCATCGATGGTATCGCCGGCATTCCCTTGAACGGGTCCTTGCCCTTGAGCAGCATGCGGCTGAAGTCAGCGGCGAAGGCCGAAGAGAGGGAATACGCATCCCCCACCGTGGACACCCGAGCCTTGGTCGTGATTATGTTTGCACCGCGCGACCAGAGCATGGCTGCCTTCGGGGAACTGTCCTTGTCGACGGCCTCGGCCTCGATGGCCAGGCCGCCGAGGCCGATCGGAAGCCGGGGGACTGGAACGCCGAGCCCCGCCACCGAGGCGCCGAGCGACGCAACGACGGAACCCGCCGCCGCCGTACGATTGGTCGCAACGATGTCGGTGACGGTAGCGTGGACGATGAGGTCCGCCGGCAGGCTCGGGGCCACGACCTGGAAGCGGTCGCTAAGGTCAGTGCAGAGCGCCCGGTCGACCGCGTTGGCGACGAGCGCCAGGTCTTTGGGATCGAAGCCACTGCTGCCGATCTGCGTCGCGGTCGGTACAATGCGCACGGTCTGTGCGGCGAGCAACGGCGCCGGATCCACACGCAATCTCGCTTTTGCGAGGATGCCCGTGGATGGGCTCATTCCGGCGTAGGAACTGAGGGACGTGCCCTGGGGCAAGGGCACACTCGTGCACGCGGACAACCACAGGGCCGCGCAGAGCGCTGCTCGCGGCCGCATTTCAAGTCGTCGAAGCTTCAGGATCATTGTCAAATCGTCTGAACCGGCATCATGGGTTCAGCTCTAGCGGCCCCAGCGTTAATCGCGGTAAAGGCAGTGTAAAGTTGGGTAAAACCCACGATCGGCACGGATCTTCAGCCGGCGCATACGTCGCCGGAAGCGCCGGCGTGATGGTGCGGCCAGCGGGGCGTTTCGCCTCAGAACCGTACGCGGGCCGGAGGAAACTTGTTTCATCGGGCCGGCAGCCCAGCCATCAAAAGAGGTGCAGTATTGGTTTGAGGAGCTTTGCGGATTGCAACGACTCGATGAGTTCGGACCCGGGGATTGCAAGGAGAAAGCAGGAACTGTCGATAGCGGTACGCTTCAGCGCAACCGGGTTGAACGTCCTGGGCAATTGATGCGCGACGTCGCCAACGCTTCGTCCGAAGCGAGGGAGGAAGGCGGGCACCTCATGGCAATATTCCCGGTAGGCATCGCCAAAAAGCCCGTCAAGAGCAATCGATTCGCGGCCTGAGACATAAGCGAATACCAGATACCCAAACAGGAAGTAGAAGGCCGCAATCGCCACTGACCCGAAAATCAGGCCGATGCCGGCAAGCCCTAGGGAAGAAAAGAAGTACAGCGGATTGCGGGTGTGGTTATAAGGGCCGTTCGTTATGAGTTCCCGGTTCTTGCGTCCGCCTATATACAGCGATGCCCAGCACCGACCGGCGACACATATTATGATAAATGCGGAGCCAATAAGCTCCATGCCTTGGCGAGGAAGAGTCTCCGGCGGCCAGGCGCTCTGCGACAATAGGACCGGCGTCAAAAGTAATGGCACGGCCAGCCAGAGGAACCGCATCCTCTTGCCCTGCTGAAACACCGTCGTGGTCACCGACATCAGTCCACTCTCTCGCATTTGAAGAACCGGGGTCGCGGTCCAGCTTTAGCGATGCCAGCGTTAATGGCGGTAAAGGCAGTGTAAAGTTGGGTAAACCTTGCCATCAACCTCGATCGTTGGCCGGCTGCCGAGGAATCTCCAGCATGATGGCCAAGCCGCCGACGTCCGGCAGCGACGCGTAAACGCGCCCGCCATGGCGCTCGATTGCCTGTCTCGCGATCGCAAGGCCAAGACCGTACCCGCCTCTGGGTGCCGCGTCGTTGCCGCGGGAGAATGGCTGGAAGATTCGTTCGAGTTCGTCTCGCCTGACGCCCGGCCCCTGATCCACGACGCACACCTTGAGGAGGTGTTCCGTGGTCTCGCATTGCACGATGATTTGCGAATGTTCGGCGGTGTATTTGACGGCGTTGCGAATGACGTTTTCCAGCGCCCGGCAGATCAGCTCGCCTTCGACCTCGGCAAGAAAGCTGTCGTCGACATTGGTGGTGATCGAAACCTGGCGTGCCTGGGCTTCGAACGCCGCGTCGCTCAGGATTTCGTTCAGGAGATCGATGACGTCCAGCCTCTGTGTCGACAGAGGGAGGCGGGAACCGGCCGTCAGCCTGGCGAGCGTCAGCACTTCGCCGACCAGCGCATCGAGCCGTTCGATCTCCCGGTCCATGCGATCCAGCATGGCATCGAGTTTGCCCGGACTCTGCCGAAGGACACCCCCAACGGCTTGCAGACGTGACAGCGGGGAGCGCAGCTCATGGGACACGTCGTGGAAAAGTCTCTGCTGTGCCTCCTGCAGCTCCTGCAACCGCGCGGCGCTGGAATCGAAATCATGCGCGAGCGCGGAGACCTCGTCCTTCCGGCCTGCCATCTTGTGTCCGATGCGGACGTCGAAGCGGCCATGGGCGAGCGCGCTCAGGCCGTCGCGAAGGTGCACGACGGGACGAATGAGATATCGGGCGAGCGCGGCCGCCGATATCGCGCTCGAAATCAGAATACCGAGCCCTGGTACGAACGGACCAAGCTTGTCGAGAATGACGCTGTATTGCCGAGGCACGGAGATCCGGTAGCAACTCCCGTCCTTCAGGACGGTTCTTGTCTCCGCCGTGCTCCTATCTGTGCATGCGCCGGATCCCGCGATCTCGGAGATCGTGAGGCCGACCGGCACCGTGTCCTCGCTTGCACGGGCAAAGCGCCGAGCGGCATCTTCACCGTCCTTGACAAGGAGGTTTTCAGTCAGGTCGAGGACGACTTCCTGCTTCTGGCGTTCCAGTTTCGAAGCGGAAGGAAGCGTCTGAAAGAAGTCGAGCGTTAGGACTATGATCGCGACGGACGCGGCAAGCGTCAGCCAGGTTATCGCGAAGAACTTCTTGAACAGCCGGGGCATGTCAGTCCAAAAGAAGTTGATAGCCTTGGCCGCGAACAGACCTTATCCATGACTGTCCATCGTCCCTGAGGCCGAGCTTCTGACGCACGCTGCTGATATGGACGTCGATGCGGCGATCGAACGGGGCTAGCGGCTTTCCAAAAGCCCGTTTCGAGATGTCTTGCTTCGGCACCAACTGACCGGCATGGCGAGCGAGAACTTCGAGCAGGCTGAACTCCGTACCGGTAAGCTCTAGCAGCTGCCCGTCCCATTCGGCGGTTCTGTTGCCCGGATGGATCACCAGCCGTCCGGCTCTCAGCGTGTCAGTGGACGCGCCGACCGCGGGCTGGTTCGCACGGCGAAGGATCGCGCGCACTCGGGCCGCGAGCTCTCCCGGCGAACAGGGTTTTGTCACATAGTCGTCGGCGCCGAGGTTAAGGCCCGATATCCGGTCGATGTCATCGCCTCTTGCCGTGAGCAGCAGCACCGGAACCTGGCTCAGCTTCCTGATCCTTTGCAGGACCTCGATCCCGTTCATTCGGGGCATCATGATATCGAGCACGATCAGGTCCGCCGCGTTGCGCGCGGCGGCGGCAATCGCCGTGCCGCCGTCCGTGCCTGTCGCTACGTCATACCCTTCTTCGACCAGGTATTCCTGCAGCAGCGTCGTCAACTCGACATCGTCGTCGATGAGGAGGACCTTGTTCATTCCATTCCGTCCGTCATTCATGCCGGCCCCTAAGGCACAAATGCGGGCGGGCGGCGGGATTTTACCCAACTTAACACAACTTGACTGCGTTTAACGTTCACCCGGCCAAGCATGGAGCGGCGACACGGGTCGCGTTCAACCACCGCTGCGGTTCGTCGGTTGCACGGCCGATGTCGTCGGCCTTGCCATGCCTGGCCAAAGGCCTGCAAGACGCCGCCATCTCACCCCACCGAACGTGCCGCTGCCCGGCCCGCGCTGCGGCCCGAGAAGATGCAGCCACCCAGGAACGTGCCTTCGAGCGCCGCGTAGCCGTGCACGCCGCCGCCGCCGAAACCGGCGGCTTCACCGACGGCATAGAGGCCCGGTACCGGCTGGCCGTCGGGACCCAGCACGCGGCTGTCGAGATCGGTCTGCAGGCCGCCCAGCGTCTTGCGGGTCAGGATGTTGAGGCGCACCGCGATCAGCGGTCCGTTCGCCGGGTCGAGCATCTTGTGCGGCTTTGCCGTGCGGATCAGCCGGTCGCCAAGATAGGCGCGCGCGCCGCGCAGCGCGGTGATCTGCATGTCCTTGGAGAACGGGTTGTCGAGCTGCATGTCGCGGGCGCGGATCTCGCGCTCGACCCCTGCTACATCGAGCAGCGGTTCGCCGCCGGCCAGCGCGTTCATGCGCGCCACCAGCTTCGAAAGATCGGCCTCGACGATGAAATCCTCGCCCTTTTCCATGAACGCCTTGACGGGACCGGGGATGCCCGACGTGGCGCGGCCGAGCACCTGGCGCCAGCTTTTTCCCGTCAGATCGGGGTTCTGTTCCGAGCCCGACAGCGCGAATTCCTTCTGGATGATTTTCCTGGTCAGGATGAACCAGGAATAATCGAAGCCGGTACTCATGATGTGGCTGAGCGTGCCCAGCGTGTCGAACCCGGGATAAAGCGGCACCGGCAGGCGTTTTCCCCGGGCATCGAGCCACAGCGAGGACGGTCCGGGCAGGATGCGGATGGCATGATCGGTCCAGATCGGCGCCCAGTTCTTGATGCCCTCGACATAGTGCCACATACGGTCGCGGTTGATGATCGAGCCGCCGGCCTGTTCCGATATGGCCAGCATGCGGCCATCGACATGGTCGGGCACGCCCGTGATCATGCGCTTCGGTGCCGTGCCCAGCCGCTTGGGCCAATTCTCGCGGACAAGCTGATGGTTGGCGCCAATGCCGCCGGAGGCGACGATCACCGCCTGGGCATGCAGTTCGAAGTCGCCTGACACATCGCGCGAACTCTTGTGGCCACGCTCGACAGTGCTCGGCTGCAGGATGTCGCCACGCACGCCGGTCACGGCCGCACCCGTCCGCGTCAGCTCATTGACCCGATGGCGGAACCTGAAGTCGATCAATCCGCGCTTTTGCGCCTCGCGCACGCGCTGGACGAACGGCTCTAGCACGCCGGGACCGGTACCCCAGGTGATGTGGAAGCGCGGCACCGAATTGCCATGGCCGATGGCATTGCCGCCGCCGCGTTCGGCCCAGCCGACGACAGGAAAGAATTTCAGGCCGCGCTGCAGGAGCCAGGAGCGCTTCTCGCCGGCGGCAAAGCCGACATAGGCCTCCGCCCATTTGCGCGGCCAGAAATCCTCCGGCCGGTCGAAAGCGGCGGTGCCCATCCAGTCCTCGAGCGCCAGATCATGGGAGTCGCGGATGCGCATGCGCCGCTGCTCCTGCGAATCGACCAGGAAAAGCCCGCCGAACGACCAGAACGCCTGGCCGCCCAGCGATTGCTCCGGCTCCTGGTCGACGATGATGATTTTCTTGCCGGCCTCGGCAAGCTCGGCGGCGGCAACCAGACCGGCAAGGCCGGCGCCGACAATGATGACATCCGCGTCGTCAGCCATTTTTCCTCCCAGGATTAGCCGGCTATTTAATGCGGGTCTCAGACGGTCTCCCAGCCGCCCGTGTCGCCGGCGCGGAAGATGGCGTCGATGACTTTCTGGTTGAGCACGGATTCTTCCAGCGTGAAAACCCGCTCCTTGCCGCCTTGCGCCGCCCGCGCGAAGGTCTCGACCTCCAGCCTGTATTGCTGCGTCCCGGGAAAGCGGAACACCTGCGCCTCGGTGTGATTCTGGTTGTGCAGTTCGACGCGGTGATGGTCGTACAGCCCGGCATTGAAGGGCGAGAATACTTCGATGAAACCCTTCTCACCATGGAACACCATCACCTGGCGTGCCGCCATCTGGGTCGACAGGTAGAAGGACAGTTCGAAATCGCCGAAATCGGCGCGGATCGAGGAATAGATGTCGGTGCCGAATGTCCTGTCGCGCTCGATCGTTGCCTGTACGCGCAGCGGCTCCTTGCCGGTCGAAAAGCGCGTCGACACGGTCGGGTAGACGCCGATGTCGGGCAGCGCGCCGCCGCCGAGATCGAGCTTGTTGCGCATGTTGTTGGGATCGACATTGTAATAGGAGAAAGCGCCCTGCACATGGCGCAGCCGGCCGATGGCGCCGCTGGCGATGAGATCACGCACCTTGATCCATTGCGGATGGTAGATGACCATGAAGGCTTCGCAGACCAGCACCTTCTTGGCGTCACGCAGCTTGATCAGGGGCGCGATGTTCTTGGCGTCGAGCGCCAGCGGTTTTTCGACCAGCACATGCTTGCCGGCCTCGATGGCCTTGGCCGTCCATTCGACATGCTGCGACGTCGGCAAGGGGATATAGACGCCGTCGACTTGGTCGGAAGCGAGCAGCTCCTCATAGGAGCCGAAGGCATGGCGCGCGCCGAAGCGGTCGCCCAATGCCTTGGCCTTCGACAGGTCGCGGCTGGCGATCGCCGACAGAACGCCGTTCTCCGCCTCGACGATTGCCGGCAACAACTGCTCGCGGCCGATCTTGGCCGTCGACAAAACACCCCATCGGAACATCGCGCTTCTCCATGTCGGTTACAGGCAAGGAGGTTTGCCTGAAATCGCCGGAAAAGCCAATGCGGGTGCTCTGTTCCCCGCCCCTCGAAACTGTGGCGAGGAACCAGGTCGCGCCTAGCCCCTTCTCCCGGTCAGCGCCATGTCGAAATCGACGACATTGGAATAGAGCGGCGTGCCGACATCCATGCCGTAGCGCGAGCGCAGCACCTTGCCGGTGACATGGAATTTGATCGTGCCACCCTTCAACCCGTCGAGTTCGGCGGTGAATTTTTCCGGAAACGTCTTGCCGCGCGCCGTCAGCCGGCCGGTGACGAGCGCCGTCGTGTCACCGGTCCGGCTCACGCTTGTCGAGCGGAACTGGATTTCGGGACTGTTGGCCGCATCGAACACCGCGTCGGAGCGCAGGAAGGCATCGATGCGGCCTTGGCCGGTGCCGACGCTTTCGGGATAGATGGTGAGGTCGACCTTCGAGCGCCCGACATCATCGTTGTCGATGCGGATCGTGCCCTTGAAACGGGCAAAGGCGCCATCGAAGCCGCCGCCGCCGGCCTTGCCGATGGTGAAGCGGATCGCGGAACCAGCCTGGCTGATCGTATAGCTGCCGGCGGCATCGCCGAGTACGACTGCCGCATAGACGGGCATGGCAAGACAAGCGGCGGCAGCCGCCAATCCGAGGATTCGCGCACGCATTGGATTGTTCCTTGTTCGGAGGCAACGCTCTCTCGCGTCCTCACCCCACCAACGAGATCAAGGCCCGTTCTATTCCCCGGTTGACGAAGGCGTGATCATGCGTGTCAGCACGCTGTCGCGCAGCAGGAAACGATGGCGCAGGGCCGCGCAGACATGCAGCGCAACCAGCGCGATGCCGGCATAGGCGAGATACCAGTGCGCCGACGCCCAAAAACTTTCGGCGGCGTCGGATTCGGGTAGCGGCAGGTTGGGCATGACGAACAGGTGGAACGGCATGCTGGGGATTTCCAGGGTCGAGACCGAAACCAGCGCCCAGCCGGACAGAGGCAGGGCCAGCTGGAAGACATAGAGCGCCAGATGCGCCAACGGCGCGGAGCGGCGCTCCAGGGCGCCGACAGAAGGCGGCAAGGGCGGTGCGGCGTTGCCGAGCCGCCAGGCGATACGCAGGATGATGAGCCCAAGCAGCAGAAAGCCCAGTGATTTGTGCAGCTGGATCAGCTCGAAGGCGGTACGCTGGCTCTGGGTCCTGACCATGACGAAGCCGAGTGTGAACTGGCCGATGAAGATGATCCCGATCAGCCAGTGGAGGACGATGGTTGCCCAGCCATAGCGGGTCGTGGTGTTGGTGATGGTCTGCATGGGAGGCGAACGTTGGCGCGGTCAGCTTTCTTCCCCTTGCCGCCAAGGGGCAGAGTTGCCTACCCGCTCACCCTGAAGAAATCGACGAAAGCCCTCAGCGCCGGCCGCATCTGACGGCGGCTGGGGTAATAGACGAAGAATCCCTCAAAGGGCGGGCACCAGTCCTCCAGCACGCGGACCAGCCGGCCGTCGGCGAGCGGCGCGCGGACATAGTCCTCGAAGACGAAGGCGAGCCCGGCGCCGTCGACCGCCGCCTGGGCGATCAGATGGTCCTCGTCGAGGATCAGCGGTCCTTGCGCGGCAATTTCGATCTCCTCGCCGTCCTTCTCGAATTCCCAGCGGTAGAGGACGCCGCTGGAGAAACGGAAGCGGATGCAGCGATGGTCGGCAAGCTCGCGCGGATGGCGAGGTTTCGGCATCGTCGCGAAATAGGACGGCGCGCCGACGACGGCGCCGCGAAGATCGGGCCCGATGCGCACCGCGATCATGTCGCGCTGCAGGCTTTCGCCGAGCCGCACGCCGGCGTCGAAACCGCCTTCGACCACGTCGGTGAAGCGGTCCTCGATGACGATCTCCAGCACGATCTCGGGATAGGCGGCGGCAAAGGCGCCGAGCCGCGGCGTCAGCGTCAGATGCGCAGCCGTGCGCGGGACGGTCAGCCGCAGATTGCCGGCAGGCCGGTCGCGCGCCTCGACGGCCGTTTCCAGCGCCAGGTCGATCTCGGACAGCGCCGGCCGCAAACGTTCAAGCAGCCGTGCGCCTTCCTCGGTCGGAGCGACGCTGCGCGTGCTGCGCGCCAAAAGGCGCACGCCAAGCCGTGCTTCCAGGCTGGAGACTGCGTGGCTGACCGCCGAAGGCGCGATCGCCAGTTCCCTGGCCGCGCCGCGAAAACTGCCGCATTGGGCAACGGTTGCCAGCACCGCAAGCTGTGAGAGATGCGCTCGGTTCATTGATCTATTTCTTGGAACGACCCGTACTAAGAAGAGCCGATTATCGAACGGACCGCAAGGCATTATTTCTGCCGCATCACAACAAGGAGACGCGTGATGAAAACCCGCAAACTCGGTACTGAACTCGAAGTCTTCCCGGTCGGCCTTGGTTGCATGGGCATGAGCTTTGCCTATGGCGGCCAGCCGGAAGCCGAGGCGATCGCCACTCTGCACCGCGCCGTCGAGATCGGTGTCACCTTCTTCGACACGGCGGAGGTCTACGGCCCCTTCGAGAACGAGATCCTGCTCGGCAAGGCGCTGAAATCGGTTCGCGGCAAGGTGACGATCGCGACCAAATTCGGCTTCAAGATCCTGGAGGAAGGCACCGGCATGGATCGCATGGCCGGTGTCGACAGCCGTCCCGAGCACGTCAAGGCTGTTGCCGAGGCGTCGCTGAAGCGGCTTGGCACCGATGTCATCGACCTCTACTACCAGCACCGTGTGGATCCGAACGTGCCGATCGAGGATACGGTCGGCGCCATGGCAGAGCTGGTGCGTGAGGGCAAGGTGCGGGCGCTGGGCCTGTCGGAGGCGAGCGCCGCCACCATCCGCCGGGCACACGCCGTACACCCGATCGCGGCCGTGCAGAGCGAATATTCGCTGTGGAGCCGCGACCCTGAAGACGATGTCTTCGCTGTCTGCCGCGAGTTGGGCATCGGCTTCGTGCCCTACAGCCCGCTCGGCCGCGGCCTGCTCACCGGCACCATCGCCAAGCCGGAGACCTTGAGCGACGATGACTGGCGCCGTGTCCTGCCGCGCTTCCAGGCCGATGCCATGGCCGCCAATGCCGAGGTGATCGCCACGCTGGAAAAGATGGCGGCCGACAAGGGCGTCACCTCGGCGCAACTGGCGCTGGCCTGGGTGCTGCACCAGGGCGACTTTATTGTCCCCATCCCTGGTGCACGAAAAATCCGCCATCTCGAGCAGAACACGGCGGCGGCCGCGATCGAGCTAAGTGCGGCCGAGGTGGCGGCGATCGGCGATGCGCTGTCACCGGATAAGGTGATGGGCAAGCGCTATACGGAGGAACTGCTGACGCTGGTGAATGGGTAGATTTTTCGGCATCCGCTAGCTTTCAGACGCTGGCGCGAGGCGCCCCCTCTGTCCTCCGGGACATCTCCCCCACCAGGGGGAGATTGGATGTCATTTCGGCCTTCGCCAATCGCCGACGTCGAAAGAGGGCGAGACCGCCAAGCTGCCGATCTCCCCCCAAGTGGGGGAGATGGCCGGCAGGCCAGAGGGGGGGCGCCTTGCGCCAGCGCCCTACCAAGGCACCACCGTAATCTCCGGCCAGTTCTCCTTTGCCCGCGCACCCTTCACTTCATGCGTCCGCTGGTTGTCCATCACCCGGTTCGGCGTGATGCGAAACGAGAAGAGATCGTCGAGTCCGAACGGCGCCACCAGCTCCAATTGCCCATCGGCGCCGTAGCGCACCCCGACCGCATGTGTCTTCGAGGCGAAATAGCTGACGGACTCACTGGAACTCGTATAACGCGGGCAGGGCTGTCCGAACTTCCGCGGATACCACAGATGCACGCGGGCCTGGTTGCGCACTTCGACCGGCAGCGGCAGTCCCTCGAAATACCGAGCCGCCCGGCGGATCACCGCGTCCTCTGCCTCATAGGACAGGTCGGAGTCGTCGAAATAGAAGAGGTCGACATCCCTGATGCCGTAGCCCGACGACTTGCCGGTCAGCTGGTTCCAGACGCTGTTGTAGAGCGCGCCGGAAACCACCAGCCAATCCGGCAAGGCAAACGCGCGCACTCGTGCCAGCGTTTCGACAAGCAGCGGATCAGCCTCGACGATGCCGAGAAACGCACTTCGTTGTTTCTCAAACGGGAGCCCGGAATGACGCAGATGGTTCATCACCCTTTGGAGGGCGATTCGCCATCTACCCGCAATCCTTTATCCCCGCAGCACGCCACCCGTTTGCTTGCCGACATTCTCGACGATGCGCTTGGCCAGCGCCTCGAAATCCTCGTCGGTCAGTGTCTTCTCGACCGGCTGGATAGACACTTCGACGGCAATCGATTTTTTGTCGGCTCCGAGCGACCCACCCTCGAAAATATCGAAGACCGAGACGCCGGTGATCAGCTTCTTGTCGGCGGCCAGTGCGGCGCGAACAAGCGTGCCCGCCTCGACCGCCTTGTCCACGACGAAAGCAAAATCGCGCTTCACCGCCTGGAAGGCGGAGAGTTCCAGCTTCGGCTTGGTCTTGGTCGGCTTTACCTTCGGCTCGGGCACGGCGTCGACGAACACTTCGAAGCCGCATAGCGGCCCGGAGACGTCGAGCCCTTCCAGCGTCTTCGGATGGAACTCACCGAACGTGCCGAGCACGGTCTTCGGACCGAGCTTGATCGTGCCGGAACGGCCGGGATGATACCAGGCCGGTCCGCCGGCCTCGATCTGCAGCCGTTCGACCGGCGCGCCGCAGGCTTCGAGTGCGGCGACCGCGTCGGCCTTGGCGTCGAACACCCCGACCGGACCGGAATTGCCGGCCCAGTTGCGGCCGGAGCCGTCGAGCTTGGCCGTGCCGCGGCGCACGCCGGCGGCGACGCGCCGCTGCTGGTCGGCGCCATCGCCCTCATAGGTGCCCGAGACCTCGAACAGCGCCACGTCGCCGATGCCCTTGTCGGCATTGCGCTGCGCAGCCGAAATCAGCCCCGGCAGCAGCGAGGGCCGCATGTCGGACATGTCGGCGGCGATCGGGTTGGCGAGTTTCAGCGCCGTCTGGCCGCCGCCGAACAGTTCGGCGTGTTTGGCCGGAATGAACGACCAGGTGACGGCCTCCATCATGCCGCGCACGGCAAGCGAACGCTTGGCGGCACGGGTGCGGATCTGCAGTGTCGTCAGGATCTTGCCGTTGACCACGTCATGCGCGCCGAGCGGCTGCGGCGCGATGTTGTCGACGCCATGGATGCGCATGACCTCCTCGACCAGATCGGCCTTGCCGTCGACATCGGGACGCCAGGAAGGCACGGTCACGTCGACGACGTCGCCCGATCCCTGCGCGTGGAAGCCGAGACGCGACAGGATGTCGAGGCTCTCCGCCTTTGGCACTTCGATGCCGGTCAGCCGCTTCACTTCCGACAGCGGAAGGGAAACGATCTTCGGCTGATGCCCGGCATAGCCGGCCACCTCGGTCTCCGTCGGTGTGCCGCCGCAGAAGTCGATCACCAGCTTGGTGGCCAGTTCGATGCCCGGAACCATGAATTCAGGATCGACGCCGCGCTCGAACCGGTAGCGCGCATCGGTGATGATGCCGAGCGTGCGCCCGGTGCGGGCCGTGGTGATCGGGTCCCACAGAGCGGATTCGATCAGCACGTCCGTCGTGGTCTCGTCACAGCCGGAATGCTCGCCGCCCATGATGCCGGCAATGGATTCGACGCCATTATCGTCGGCGATCACGCACATTTCCGGCGTCAGCGTGTACTCGCGCCCATCGAGCGCCTGCACCTTTTCGCCATCCCTGGCGCGGCGCACGACCAGATTGCCGGCGACCTTGGCGGCGTCGAAGACGTGCAGCGGTCGGCCGCGGTCGAAGGTGACGTAATTGGTAATGTCGACCAGCGCGCTGATCGGCCTCAGCCCGATGGCGATCAGCCGCTGCTGCAGCCATTTCGGCGACGGCCCGTTCTTGACGCCCTTGACCAGCCTGAGCGCGAAGCCCGGGCAAAGCTCCGGCGCCTCGATCGTCACCTTCACCGGGCACATGCCGCTGCCGACATGCGGCATGATCGCGCCGCCGACGAGGCGGCCGAGGCCGCTCGCCGCCAAATCCCGGGCGATGCCAAAGACGCTGGTGGCATCGGGCCGGTTCGGGGTCAGATTGATCTCGATGACCGGATCGTCGAGATGGGCATAGGACGCAAAGCTGGTGCCGACCGGCGCATCCTCGGGCAGGTCGATAATGCCATTATGTTCGTCGGACAGTTCCAGCTCGCGCTCGGAACACATCATGCCGTGGCTTTCGACGCCCCTGATCTTGCCGACCGCCAAAGTGACGTCGATGCCGGGCACATAGGTGCCGGGCGCGGCGAAGGCGCCGATCAGGCCGGCGCGAGCGTTGGGCGCGCCACAGACGACCTGCACCGGCGGCTTGCCGTCACCGGTATCGACGGTCAGCACCCGCAGCCGGTCGGCGTCGGGATGCTGCACTGCCGTCAGCACCTTGGCAATGACGAAGGGTTTCAGGCCTGCCTTGTCGTTGACATGCTCGACCTCGAGGCCGATCGAGGTCAGCCGCTCGACGATCTCGGCCAGCGTGGCGTCGGTTTCAAGGTGATCCTTGAGCCAGGAGAGGGTGAATTTCATTGGGCTGTTCCGTAATGGCTGGCGGCAGGAGTCTTCAGGGGTGTCACGCGCTCAAGCCTCCGAACAGCGTCGGCATGTCCAGCGGCCGGAAGCCGTAATGCGACAGCCAGCGCACATCCGCGTCGAAGAAGGCGCGCAGGTCCGGCATGCCGTATTTCAGCATGGCGATGCGGTCGATGCCCATGCCCCAGGCAAAGCCCTGGTATTCGTCGGGGTCGAGCCCGCCGGCCCTGAGCACATTGGGATGCACCATGCCGCAGCCGAGAATCTCCATCCAGTCGGAGCCTTCGCCGAAGCGCACCTCGCCTGGCCTTGAGCGGTCGCACTGGATGTCGACCTCGAGGCTCGGTTCGGTGAACGGGAAGAAGGACGGCCGGAAGCGCATCTTGACTTGCGGCACTTCAAAGAAGGCCTTGCAGAACTCTTCCAGCACCCACTTCATGTTGGCGACGTTGGCCGACTTGTCGATCACCAGCCCCTCGACCTGATGGAACATCGGCGAATGGGTGGCGTCGGAATCCTGGCGGTAGGTCTTGCCGGGAATGACGATGCGGATCGGCGGCTTCTGCTTCTCCATGGTGCGGATCTGCACTGGCGAGGTGTGGGTGCGCAACAGCTTGCGTTCGCCCTTCTCGTCCGGCTGGAAGAAGAAGGTGTCGTGCATCTCACGCGCCGGATGGCCCTCCGGGAAATTCAGCGCGGTGAAATTATAGTAGTCGGTCTCGATGTCGGGACCTTCGGCGATGGCGAAGCCGAGATCGCCGAAGATCGCCGCGATCTCGTCGATGACCTGGCTGATCGGATGGATGCGGCCGCGCTCGGCCGGCGACTGCCGCACCGGCAGCGTCACGTCGACCTTTTCGGCGGCCAGCCGGGCGGCGATCGCCACATCCTTCAGATCAGCCTTGCGGGCCGTCAGCGCCTCGGTGACGCGGTTCTTGAGGCCGTTGATGGCGGGGCCCTTGACTTGGCGCTCCTCGGCGGTCATGGCGCCAAGGGTTTTCAGCATCTCGGACACGGTGCCCTTCTTGCCGAAGGCAGCGATGCGCACGGCCTCGATGGCCGGCTCATCGGCGGCCGACGCGATCTCAGCCATCAGGGAATTTTCGAGCGTATCCAAGCCGGTAGTTGCGTCGTTCACGGTCAAACTCGCTACGTTGGAAGTCAGCTTTAAAGTGAAAGTCACTTCTAAGTTGAAAGTTCAGGCATCAGAGACAAAAGAACCCGCGCCAGCCGTGCCAGCGCGGGTTCCCCAAATCAGAATTGCGAATGCTTGGGAAGCGCTGGGCTCGGAGCCCGATCCCGAAAAGTTGCAGACTTTTCGGAAAAGATCGCGCTCCTCGCTAATTTCCCTGGAGCATGATGTTGTCCAAAAAGTCAGAAACTTTTTGGCATCATGCTCTAGGCGACAGCGCTTTCAAAAGCGTTCGGCGTGGTGTTCTTCAGGTATTCGAGCGCGACCTTGGCCTTGGCGACCAGGGCGGCGAAAGCCTGCGGCTCGTGGATGGCCATGTCGGACAGGATCTTGCGATCGATCTCGATGCCGGCCTTGTTCAAACCGTCGATGAAACGGCCATAGGTCAGGCCGTGCTCGTGGGTCGCGGCGTTGATGCGCTGGATCCACAGCGCGCGGAACGAGCGCTTGCGGTTCTTGCGGTCGCGATAAGCGTACTGCAGGGACTTTTCCACCGCCTGCTTGGCGATGCGGATGGTGTTCTTGCGACGGCCGTAAAAACCCTTGGCGGCTTTCAGGACCTTCTTGTGCTTGGCGTGCGAGGTGACGCCTCTTTTTACGCGTGCCATGTCATGATCTCCTTAAAACTTAAAGGCCGTTCGGAAGAAAATTCTTGATGACCTTCTTGCCATCCGGTTCAGCCAGAACCATCGTGCCGCGGGCATTTCGAATGAACTTGTTGGAACGCTTGATCATGCCGTGACGCTTGCCGGCCGCAGCCGACAGCACTTTACCCGTACCTGTGATCTTGAACCGCTTCTTGGCGGCCGATTTGGTCTTCATCTTGGGCATTTTGCTACTCCGTATTGTTGGCGCACGATCGCGCTTCTTGTTCGCTCCAGGCCGACCAAAGCCCGAAAAGCAAATGAAACCGCCACGGCATGCCCTGCCGGGCGGTTTTCTTGGAACGGCGGTGCTATAGATCAAAGATGGCGCGGGCGCAACACCTCAGGCCGTGCGACGCACTGTCCCCTCTCAGGGCAGCCTGAACCACACCGGCAGCACGCCCGACAGTTGCGCGCCGTCGATCAGTTCGAAAGCCGGCAGCGCAATGAGAAACACCAGCCCGTCGAGCAGTGTGGTCAAAAGCAGGCGCGGCTTGAAGCTGCCGGTGTCGCCTTCCTGGTAGAGCGAAAGCTTGGGGAAGAAGCGCGGCACGCGCGCCAGATAGTCCGCATAGGGTGCGCCGAGCGCCTCCTTGAGGAATTTCTCCTCGCGCAGGATGACGATATGGAAGGCACCGGCGCACAGAACCGCGAAAAGGATGATGCCGGAGAACGAGCCGATCTGCGCGCCGACGCCGGCGGCGGCGACGGTCGAGAACACGTAGAGCGGATTACGGGTGATCGAGTAGGGGCCGCCGGTCACCACCTCGGACGACTTGCGTCCGCCTATATAGAGCGTCGCCCACAGGCGCCCGACGATGCCGAGGAAAATCAAGAGCACGCCGAACATCTCGATCGATTCATGGACCGGCGTGTCCGGCGGGAAGGTCGACTGGCCGAAAAGCAATGCCAGAAACAGCACCACCACGAGCACGGCAAGCACCAGCCGGCGCATCTGCTGGTAGTTGCCCAGCCCGTGTTTGTATTCTGTGTCCAAGATTGGGATCCGATCGTCGAGGAGCCTGGCCGGCGATCGCAGCTCTAGCCAGGAATGGCGTCCCGCCGATCGCCGGGACGCCTCTGTAGCACAATTCAGGCGGATTTTGGCGCGATGACGAGGCCTGACGTCATCGTGATCCAAGCGGGTTCCGCAAAAGTGTCCACGGTTTTGCGGTGAGAATCCGCGACAACCATGGAAACTATGCAGACGACGCGTTGCGAAGCGAGCGGAGTCTGCTTAGCGCGGCGCCAGCACCATCATCATCTGGCGACCTTCGAGCTTCGGCTCGGCTTCCACCTTGGCGATGGTCGCCACTTCCTCGCGCACCTTGTTCAGAAGCTGCATGCCGAGTTCCATATGCGCCATCTCGCGGCCGCGGAAGCGCAGCGTCAGCTTGACCTTGTCGCCTTCCTCGAAGAAGCGGCGAACCGCCTTCATCTTGGTCTCGTAGTCATGGCTGTCGATGTTCGGGCGCATCTTGATCTCCTTGATCTCGATGACCTTCTGGTTCTTGCGCGCCTCGGCCGCCTTCTTCTGGTTGGCGTATTTCAATTTGCCGAGATCGAGGATTTTTACGACGGGGGGCACCGCGTTGGGCGATATTTCGACCAGATCGAGCCCGGCCTCTTCGGCGAGCAGCAATGCGTCGTTGATGGAAACATCGCCGCGGTTCTGGCCTTCGGCGTCGATAAGCTGGACCCGGGGAACCCGGATGTCACGGTTGGAGCGCGGCCCATCCTTGGTCGGCGCCGCTGCTTTGAAAGGTCTGCGAATGGTCGTGGTCTCCTTGGCCGTTTCGTTCAGGGTTCGCATGAATCTGTGTGCGGACGCGCCAATGTGGGAAGCGCGCGGCGCAAGTCAATAGCACAGCGTTCTCAAGAAATCACCTGATCACGAGCCTGTGCCAAGCAAAGAAACATCGCGAGCACTTTCCGTCTTGCCTTTGGCCGTGCCAAAAGCGACGCGTGAAAAAAACCGGGACCGCCCCACAGCCATGACCTCCGCTCCGACCTTTCTTGATGTTGATGGATCCGATATCGCCGTGCGCCATGCGGGTGGCTCGACGCCCGGCATCGTCTGGCTCGGCGGCTACAAGTCGGACATGCTGGGCACGAAGGCCGAGACGCTGTCGGACTGGGCGGCACGGGAAGGCCGGGCCTTCCTGCGCCACGACTATTCGGGCCATGGCGAATCCGGCGGCGCCTTCGCCGACGGTACGATCTCGAAATGGCTTGCGCAAAGCCTTGCGGTTTTCCGGCATTTCGCCAAGGGCGATCAGGTCCTGGTCGGCTCGTCGATGGGTGCCTGGATCGCGCTGCGCATGGTGCAGGAGTTGCGCAAGGCGGGCGATGCAAGCGTCGTCGGCCTGGTGTTGCTGGCGCCGGCACCCGATTTCACCAGCGACCTGATCGAGCCGGTGCTGACCGAGGCGCAGAAACGCGACCTCGCCGAAAAGGGGTTCTTCGCGGAGCCGTCGGACTATTCCGCCGAGCCTTACGTCTACACGCGCGCGCTGATCGACGACGGGCGCGAAAACCGGATGATGACCGGGCCGATCGACACGCATTGCCCGGTTCACATCCTGCAGGGGCTGGCCGATGCGGACGTGCCATCGAGCCACGCGTTGAAGCTCGCCGCCCTGCTGCCGGCCGACGATGTCACGCTGTCGCTGATCCCCGACGGCGACCATCGCCTGTCGCGCCCGCAGGATCTCGACATGCTGGTGCGGGCGGTCGGCGACATCGCCGGACGAGGCAAGTAACGATGCGCCTTTCCATCCCGATCTCCGCTTTTGTCGCGGCAATCGTCGGTTTCGGCGGCACGCTGGCCATCGTCATAGCCGCCGCCAAGGCGGTCGGCGCGACGCAGGTCGAGACGGCGAGCGGTGTGACGGCGATCTGCCTGGCCATGACGGTCGAGTGCCTGTTGCTGTCATGGCGCACGAAAATGCCTGTCATCACTGCCTGGTCGACGCCGGGCCTGGCACTGGTCGCCGCCTCGAGCGGCTTTTCGATGGGCGAGGCCGTCGGCGCCTATATCGTCACGGGCGTGCTGTTGGTCGCGACCGGCCTGTTTGGGCCGCTGACCCGGCTGATATCGAGAATACCGGCTTCGGTCGCCTCAGGCATGCTGGCCGGCATCGTCGTCACTTTCGCCATCAATGCCATGAAAGCCATTCCGGCGGACCCTTGGCTCATCCTGCCGCTGATCGCGGCGTTCTTTGTCATCCGGCTGTTCAATCCGGCACTGTCGGTACTGGCGGTGCTGGTCGGCGGCGGTCTCGCCGCGTTCCTCACCGGCCGTGTCGGCGGGCTGCCGACACCCGAGCTGTCGACTCTGACACTGATTACACCTGATTTCACCGCCAAGGCGATGATTGGGCTGGCGCTGCCGCTCTATCTCGTCACCATGGCTTCGCAGAATCTCTCCGGGCTCGCCGTGCTGCGCGCCGCCGGCTACCACCCCGAGCCGGGCCCGCTGATCGGCGTCACCGGCCTGTTTTCGCTGCTGTCGGCGCCGTTCGGCGGTTCGACCACCAATCTGGCGGCGATTTCGGCGGCGATCTGCACCGGGCCGGACGTTCATCCCGACCCCGCCGAGCGCTGGAAGACCGGGCCGTTCTATGCGCTTGCCTATCTGATCTTCGCGATCTTCGGCGCCTCGCTGGTAGCGATCTTCGCCGTCCTGCCGCAGAGCCTGATCGTGCTGGTGGCGGGTCTTGCGCTGATGGCGTCGCTGGCCAACGCGCTGGCGATCGCGCTGAAGGACGAAGGCGACCGCATGGCCGCCACCGTCACCTTCGTCGTCACCGCCTCCGGGCTGACACTGTTCGGTGTCGGCGCCGCATTCTGGGGCCTGATCGCCGGGCTGGTCGTGCTTTTCCTCGATGCGCTCAAAAAGCGATAATCATTTCAGAAGCTTGTCCGGTTTTGGCGAACATTGTCTTGAATCGCGGTTTTCTCCTTCCCATTTCGATTCCACGCAGCCGGTTCTGGCTGTCTCCAACCGAAGGAATGGGAGAAAATGAACACATCTGCATTGATCCGCCCGGCCTGGACGCCGGCGACCATCGCGTTGATGGTGATCGGCTTCATGGTGTTCTGGCCGCTCGGCTTCGCCATGCTCGCCTACATCATCTGGGGCGACCGGCTCGAGGGCTTCAAGCGTGACGTCAACCGTGCGACCGACGGCATCTTCGCCGGCTGCCGCCGTGGGTCCGACAAGGCCGCGCGCTGGGGCAATGGCTCCGCCCGCACCGGCAACGTCGCTTTCGATGACTGGCGCGAAAAGGAGCTTGAGCGTCTGAACGAAGAGCGCCGCAAGCTCGACGAGATGCTGACCCAGTTCGACGAGTACGCTCGCGAATTGCGCCGCGCCAAGGATCAGGACGAGTTCGACCGGTTCATGGCCAACCGCAACAAATCGACGGCTCCGGCGAAGACCGACCCGAGCACCGGAACGACGCCCACCAAGCGTGGCAAAGGCTCGAACCTGCTCGACGACTGAGGCCCAGCGACAGGGCCAAGGTATGATGACGGCGTCGCGCGAGCGGCGCCGTTTCTTTTTTGTTCTATTCGTTTTCCTCGAATCGCGTATCGTCCCGCCATGACCATCGGGTTCTTCCGCAATCTGACGAAGCCCAAGCCCACGCCTGCCGTGGAACGGGAATACTGTGTCGCCGGGCGTACGCTGCCGCTCAAGATCGTCGAGAGCGCCAGGGCAAAGCGCCTGACGCTGCGCATCGATTCCGGCGGCCAGGGCCTGCGCATCACCGTGCCGCCAGGCCTGCGGCGCGGCGAGGTCGACAGGTTCCTCGACCGCCACCAGGACTGGCTGGAGCAGCGTCTGGCCAAGGTGCCGGCTCGTCCTCAAGTAAGACCAGGTATCAAGATCCCGGTGCGCGGCGTGCCGCATCGCATTGTCCACGAACCGTCAAAGCGCGGCACCGTCACCATATCGCGCGACGAGCGCGGCCCGCTGCTGATCGTGCATGGCGAGCGCATCCATCTGCCGCGCCGCATCGCCGATTTTTTGAAGCGCGAGGCCAAGAAGGATATCGAGAAGCTGGTGGTCAAGCATACGGAGGCGCTCGGCAAGCGCGCCAAGGCGATCCGCTACAAGGACACCTCCAGCCGCTGGGGCTCCTGCACCTCCGAAGGCAATCTGTCCTTCTCCTGGCGCATCATGATGGCGCCGCAGCCTGTGATAAACTACCTCGTCGCGCATGAAGTGGCGCATCTCAAGGAGATGAACCACGGCCCGAAATTCTGGAAATTGTGCGAAAAGCTCTGCCCCGACACGGACCGCTGCAAGGATTGGCTGAAGCGCAACGGCGGCGCCCTGCAGGCGATCGTTTTCGAATAGGGATAGCGGACGGCGGCGTTTCAGCTACCGGCCACGCACTCAATCATCGTTCGCCGCATTGAGCTCCTCCGGGCGCAGTCCTTCGTCGGTATGCGGCCAGGGCAGAAAATTCCGGTCGAAGGCATCGCCGCCGAAATAATCCAGCGCCCGATGCGCTTCGGCGCCGTTGAAGGCGGCCTTGTCCATGAGATGCGCGATCACCTCGCGCGCCTGCGCGATCTTCTGCTTCAGTTCGGCAACGGTCTGGTCGGCCATGGCTGTGCTCCCGCCTTGCATGCTGTCCTTCCATAGGTAGCGCCTTTGGCCTTGCCGGCAAACAGCATGCTTTTTCTCGACTCTTGGCGCTTTTCATGTCAATTCCCGCGCCATGGCGCTCGACATCAAGATCTGCGGCTTGAAGACCGACCAGGCAATAGGCGCGGCGCTGGCCGGCGGCGCCAGCCATGTCGGGTTCATTTTCTTCGCCAAAAGCCCGCGCTACGTCGAACCGGCCGAAGCTGGCCGTCTGCGCCAAGCGGCGCGCGGCAAGGCCCTGGCGGTTGCCGTCACCGTCGGCGCCAATGACCCCTTCCTCGATGAAATCGTGGAAAAGATGCAGCCCGACATTCTGCAATTGCACGGCTCCGAAACCCCCGAGCGAGTGGCCGAACTGAAAGCCCTCCATGGCCTGCCGGTGATGAAGGCGTTGCCGCTCGGCGATGCTGCCGATCTCGAACGGATAAAGCCGTTCGTCGGCATCGCGGACCGCTTCCTGTTCGACGCCAAGCCGCCAAAGGGCTCCGAGCTGCCGGGCGGCAATGGCGTCGCCTTCGACTGGCGCATCCTTGCCGGCCTTGACGCCGGGATCGATTACATGCTTTCCGGTGGGCTCAACGCCGCCAACATCGGCGACGCCCTTCGGCTTGCAAACCCGCCCGCAATAGACATTTCCTCGGGCGTGGAGAGCGCGCCGGGCGTCAAGGATCCGGCGCTGATCGAACAGTTTTTCCGGGCCGTCAGGGCCGCGCGCGACGACCGCGCCGCCTGAACAAATTTCGAACCCTGAGCATGTCCCGGAAAAGCGGGAACCCGGTTTTCCGACAGGGACATGCTCAAAGTACAGATCTAGGAGATCGGCGATGAACAAGCCGGCGACACCCAATTCCTTCCGTACTGGACCCGACGAGCAGGGCATGTTCGGCATTTTCGGCGGCCGTTTCGTTGCCGAAACGCTGATGCCCCTCATCCTCGACCTGGAGAAAAACTGGAACGAGGTCAAGAACGATCCGGATTTCAGGGCCGAGCTGACCGATCTGTCCACCCACTATGCCGGGCGGCCGTCAAAGCTGTATTTCGCTGAAGGCCTGACGAAGCATCTTGGCGGCGCGAAAGTCTATTTCAAGCGCGAGGATTTGAACCACACCGGCTCGCACAAGATCAACAATTGCCTCGGCCAGATCCTGCTGGCCAAGCGCATGGGCAAGAAGCGCATCATCGCCGAGACAGGTGCCGGCCAGCATGGCGTGGCGTCCGCGACCGTCGCCGCCCGCTTCGGCTTTCCCTGCGTCGTCTATATGGGTGCGACCGACGTTGCCCGGCAGAGCCCCAACGTTTTCCGCATGAAGCTGCTTGGCGCCGAAGTGCGGCCGGTGACCGCGGGCCACGGCACGCTGAAGGACGCCATGAACGAAGCCCTCCGCGATTGGGTGACCAATGTCGAGGACACCTATTATTTGATCGGTACCGCCGCCGGCCCGCATCCCTATCCGGAACTGGTGCGCGACTTCCAGTCGGTGATCGGCACCGAGGCACGCGCGCAGATCCTCGAACAGGAGGGACGGCTGCCCGACACCATCATCGCCGCAGTCGGCGGTGGTTCCAATGCCATCGGCATGTTCCATCCCTTCCTCGATGACAGGCAAGTCCGCATCATCGGCATCGAGGCCGGCGGGCGCGGCCTCGACGGCATCGAGCATTGTGCCTCGATGAACGCCGGCTCTCCAGGCGTGCTGCACGGCAACCGCACCTATCTCCTGCAGAACGCCGACGGCCAGATCATGGACGGCCATTCGATCTCGGCCGGCCTCGATTATCCCGGCGTCGGTCCGGAGCATTCCTGGCTGCGCGATTCCGGCCGTGTCGAATACGTGCCGATCCTCGACGACGAGGCGCTCGAAGCCTTCAAGCTGACGACGCGCGTCGAAGGCATCATCCCGGCGCTGGAATCGGCGCACGCCATCGCCCATGCGGTCAAGATCGTACCCGCCATGGACAAGGACCAGATCGTGATCGTCAACCTGTCCGGCCGTGGCGACAAGGACGTGCACACGGTGGCCTCGATGCTGGGCATGGAGATCTAGGCCCTTTGGACAGTTTCGATTTGGGAGTTGATTATGAGCAAAATTCGTCCAAAGGGCCAGACATGACCACTCGCATCGACCGCCGCATGGCGAAGCTCAGGAACGAAGACCGCCCGGCGCTCGTCACCTATTTCATGGGTGGCGACCCCGACTATGAAACCTCGCTGTCGATCATGAAGGCGCTGCCCAAGGCGGGTGCCGACGTGATCGAGATGGGGATGCCGTTCTCCGACCCGATGGCCGACGGCCCGGCGATTCAGGCCGCCGGCCTGCGCGCGCTGAAGGGCGGCCAGACGTTGGTGAAGACGCTGAAATTGGCGTCCGACTTTCGCGCTGGCGATGACGAAACGCCTATCGTGCTGATGGGCTATTACAACCCGATCTACATCTACGGCGTCGACCGCTTCCTCGTCGACGCCAAGGCGAGCGGCATCGATGGGCTCATCGTCGTAGACCTGCCGCCGGAGATGGATGAGGAGCTGTGCATTCCGGCGCTGAAGGCCGGCATCAACTTCATCCGGCTGGCGACGCCGACCACCGACGACAAGCGCCTGCCCAAGGTGCTGCAGAACACGTCCGGCTTCGTCTACTACGTCTCGATGACCGGCATCACCGGTGCGGCACTCGCCGACACCGGCAAGGTGGCGTCGGCGGTCAAGCGCATCAAGGGTCACACCGACCTGCCTGTCTGCGTTGGCTTCGGCGTCAAGACCGCCGAACAGGCGCGCGTCATCGGCGCCAACGCCGACGGCGTCGTCGTCGGCACGGCGATCGTCAACGCGGTCGCCAATGTGCTGGGGCCGAAGGGCGAAAAGACCGCCGATCCGGCCGAGGCCGTCGCCACGCTGGTCAGCGGCCTGGCGCAAGGCGTGCGCTCGGCCCGCCTTGCTGCTGCCGAATAGTTTTCCTACGTCTTTACCCAACTCTTCGTCAGGACAGGAGCCGAAGCGATGAACTGGATCACCAATTACGTTCGCCCGAAGATCAACTCGATGCTCGGCCGGCGTACCGACATGCCCGAGAATCTCTGGATCAAGGATCCCGAGACCGGCGAGATGGTGTTCCACAAGGATCTGGAATCCAACCAGTTCGTCATCCCGTCCTCCGGCCATCACATGAAGATCTCGGCCAAGGAGCGGCTGAAATTCTTCTTCGATGACGGCAAGTACGAGACCCTGGACAACCCCAAGGTCATGCAGGATCCGCTGAAATTCCGCGACGAGAAGCGCTATGTCGACCGGCTGAAGGACGCCAAGGCCAAGACCGGCCTGGAAGACGCCATCATCAATGCGCTGGGGACCGTCGAGGGCCTGCCGGTGGTGGTGACGGTGCAGGATTTCGCCTTCATGGGCGGCTCGCTCGGCATGGCGGCTGGCGATGCCATCGTACATGGCTTCGAGGTCGCCTTGCAACGCAAGCGGCCGCTGATCCTGTTCGCCGCTTCCGGCGGCGCCCGCATGCAGGAAGGTATTTTGTCCCTCATGCAATTGCCGCGCACCACGGTCGGCGTCGACCGGCTGAAGGAAGCCGGCCTCCCTTATATCGTCGTGCTGACCAATCCGACCACCGGCGGCGTCACCGCCTCCTACGCCATGTTGGGCGACGTGCACATTGCCGAGCCCGGCGCGCTGATCGGCTTTGCCGGGCCGCGTGTCATCGAGCAGACCATCCGCGAGAAATTGCCGGACGGCTTCCAGCGCGCCGAATATCTGATGGAGCATGGCATGGTCGACATGGTGGTGTCCCGGCTGGAGATGCGCCAGACGATCGCGCGTCTGCTCAAGATGCTGCTCAAGATGCCGGAAGAGCAAAAGCCGCTGGAACCGGAAATCCTGCCGCCGGCCGTGCTTGCCGCCGAAGCCCGGCCACAGGCTTGACGCTACGATGGCCGGAGGTGAGCCCGGCCTGGCGCGACATTGGCCGCCGCGAACAGCGATTGCGCGCCGCCCATGACGCGCTGTAGCCTTTTGATAGCCGTGGTCATTGCGGGAGCGATTCTGGCTCTCGGGCCATGCGCCGGGATTGTGCCATGACGACGCTTGCCGCCGACCGCGAAATCGAAGCCCTGATGGCGCTTCACCCGAAAGGCTTCGACCTTTCGCTCGATCGCATCACGCGGCTGCTGGAGCGGCTGGACAATCCGCAGGATTTGCTGCCGCCGGTCATCCACATTGCCGGCACCAACGGCAAGGGCTCCTGCGCCGCCTTCTCGCGGGCGCTGCTGGAAGCTTCCGGCCGCCTCGTCCACGTCCACACTTCGCCGCATCTGGTCAGCTGGCACGAGCGCTACAGGCTGGCCGCCGAGGGCGGCGGCAGGCTGGTCGACGATGACATCTTCGCCGAGGCCATCGCCCGAGTCGCCAAGGCCAATGCAGGCCAGAAGATCACCGTCTTCGAAATCCTCACCGCCGTCACCTTCATCCTGTTCTCGGAACATCCGGCCGATGCCGCCATCATCGAGGTCGGTCTTGGCGGCCGCTTCGACGCCACCAACGTCATCGCGCGGCCGGCCGTGTCGGTGATCATGCCGGTGTCGATGGACCACGAGGCCTATCTCGGCGACCGTGTGGAGCTGATCGCCGCCGAAAAGGCCGGCATCATGAAACGCGGCTGTCCCGTGGTCATCGGCGCCCAGGAAAGCGAGACGGCGCTGCAGGTGCTGATCGACACCGCCGAGCGGCTGGAATGCCCGACCCTCGTCTATGGCCAGGATTTTCTCGCTTTCGAGGAAAACGGCCGCATGGTCTACCAGGACGATGATGGCTTGATGGACCTGCCGTCGCCGCGCCTGCCCGGTCGCCACCAGTTCGCCAATGCCGCCGCCGCGATCGCCGCGGTCAAGGCCGCCGGCTTCGAGATCAGCCACCGCGCCGCCGAGAAGGCGATGACCAGTGTCGCCTGGCCCGGCCGCATGCAGAAGCTGGGGCAGGGCAGGCTGGCGGAACTGGCGCCGAAGGGCGCCGACATCTGGCTCGATGGCGGCCACAATCCGGGCGCCGGCGTGGTCGTCGCCGAAGCGCTGGCCGAGCAGGAAGAAAAGAACCCGCGCCCGCTGTTCCTCATTTCGGGCATGATCAACACCAAGGACCAGAGCGGCTATTTCCGCGCCTTCAAGGGCTTGGTCAGGCATGTCTACACGGTGCCAGTGAGCCAGAGCGATGCCGGCGTGCCGAACGACGAACTGGCGGTCCGCGCCACGGAAGCCGGACTGACGGCCGAACCGGTAAGCTCCGTCGCCAGCGCGCTCATGCTGCTGCGCGACACCTGGGACGGCCCGCCGCCACGCATCCTGATTGGCGGGTCCCTCTATCTGGCCGGTGCGGTGCTGGCTGAAAACGGCACGCCGCCGACCTGAGGGCGGCTACAGTTTCGACGCCTTGCATCTTTAGACGCCTGCGGCGGAATTCTGCTATCTCGCTTTTGACCGAAAGATCCGAGGGCGGTTCAGAAGTCCCACGGCGAGATTAGGTCAAGGCTGGTGGCACTAAAGTCATTGAGATTGCGCGTTGCCAGTCGACCACCATTCACCCGCGCTATTGCCGCGATCATGCCACCGGGAGCTGACATGCCGCGGCCTTGGCGCGTGGCGAACCCCATGATCTCGCCATAAGCCAAGGCAGCTTCTTCCGTCAGCCCAAAAATCCGGTCGGCAAATCGATGGCGCCATCGTGAAAGTCCCTGCTCCAGCCGATCGGCTCGCTCATCGGGCCGTATCTTTTGAATGCCAAAGGCGATTTCCGCAATCGTCACCGTGGGAAGGGCCAGTTCGGCGTCGTTGCGGACGAGCCACGCCAGCACGGCCGGGTTCGGCGCCTTCTTGAAGGACTCCGAAATCACGTTGGTATCGACGAAAATCAAAGCTCAAGCCCTGAATGAACCTGGCGAGCTTCGTGAATAACTTCCTCCAGATCGATGTCGACGCCGGCGCTCGCGATCAGGCTGGCATAGAAGGTTGATGCGGGTTCGCGGCCCGCTTCACGGATTTCGTATGATTCAAGCGCACGTTCGACCACATCGGCTATCGAACGATTTTCGCGACGAGCCAGTCTGTGAGCCAGGTCGCGTGCTTTTGCGCTGCGGACTGAGAGCTGTGGTTCGGCCATGTCAAACTCCCGTTTGGAAAGAGATATAGACCGATCAGCACCTGCCATCAAGATGGCAGGGGATGGCATGCCAGCACATCGTGCCGATCAGTCGATGAATTTCCCGGTGTAACTATCGGCGAGCGAATGGCCCTATTTCAGCTCGATCTCGATAAAAGCGTACTCGCCGTCATTGGCGCTGATGACGTCGTGTTCGACGCCCTCCTTGCGGAAATAGGGGGAACCTTTCTTCATATCGGCGAAGGTTTCACCGTCCTTGGTCACCAGCTTCAGCTTGCCGTCCATCAGCGGCACCACGACATAGTCGTGGCCGTGGCGATGCCAGCCAGTGTTGTCGCCCGGCTGGAAGCGGTATTCGGTGACGATGACGCGCTCATTGTCGATGAAGACTGTGGCCTTGGCGGATCCGGTCATTTCTCTCTCCTGCTTCTGCCGCCAACAGAAGACATGGAGGGCGCCGATGTGAGTGCCAGAGCGGCGCACCGATGGCGCCAACAAAAAGCCCGGCGCGATGGCCGGGCTCAATGCTTCGAATTCAAATGGTATCAGGCGAGATTGCCATTGACCCAGTGCGACAGCGCGGTCTTGGGCGCGGCGCCAACCTTGATGTCGGCCACTTCGCCGCCCTTGAAGATCATCAGCGTCGGGATCGAGCGCACGCCAAACTGGGCGGCAAGCTCGGGATTCTCGTCGATGTTGAGCTTGGCGATCTTGACCTTGGCGCCGAGTTCGGTGGCGATGTCCTCAAGCGCCGGTGCGATCATCTTGCAGGGGCCGCACCACTCCGCCCAGAAATCAACCACGACCGGTACCTGGGCATTGAGCACATCGGCCTGGAAATTGTTCTTGTCGACCTTGACGGTGGTCATGCGGAAATCCTTTCGAAATTTTTCGTCGCACCAAATGTGGTGGTTGCCGCGCCCTTCTTCAAGCAGTTCTTGTGTCACGCTCCCGTGAGTCGGGCAAGGGCGTCGTCCATGGCCCGGGCCGGGAGCTCGATCAGCCTAGGCGTTTCGGTGAACAGCAGGGCCGCCTTGATTTCCCGCCCGGGATAAAGCGGCTGCAGCAGGGCGCGATAGAGCGCGAGCTGAAGCAGATAGGCCGGCGGGACTTCGGCCAGGGAGGCGGGTGCGGGCCTGTTGGTCTTGTAGTCGACGATCGAGACCGTATCCGGCGTCACCGCCAGCCGGTCGATCTTGCCGGAGATGGAGCGGATTTTGCCCTTGACCTCCAGGCTGCCCATGATCGCGACCTCCGCACGTGATGACGGCGCGAACAGTTGACCGAGGCCGGGGTCGGCAAGGATGGCCATGACCGATGCCAGGGCCCTTTCGCGCTCGGCTTGCGGCCACCCCGCACCCGTTCGCGAGAGGTAACGCTCCGCCGCGCTTTGGCGGCCGCTCTCGGCAATGCCGGGCAGCATCTGCAGCAGTTTGTGCAAAGCGAGCCCGCGCATCACCGCAAAACCCGGCTCGGCATCGGCGTCCAGCACCGGCGAGGCCTTGTCGACAACCGCTTCCTTGCCTTCCTCGATCAGCGCCGAGGCGCCCGATGGCGACAACGGTCGCGGCAGGTCCTCGAAAGGCGGCAAGGGCCGGAACAGGGTCGCCGGCAACGGGCCGAAAGCATCGGCTTGCCGCGCCTGTTCACTGACGCCTGGCGCGACCGGCGGCAAGTTGGTGACATGGAAACGATGCACCGGCTCGCCGCCGGCGGGGTGCGGACGCTGTTCGCTTTCCGGCGCACCGATCAGCGCGCGGCTGACGATCGAATGCCAGGTTCCGGTGTTCGGCGCCCGCTTGCCGTGATAGCCGCAGACGATCAGCCGGTCCTCCGCGCGCGTCATGCCGACATAGAGCAGCCGGCGGTATTCATCGTCGGCGAGTTCGCGGGCGCGAGCAGCCGCCGTTTTCGAAAAGCCGTTGGCGACGTCGCTGGCCGAACGCCAGAGATAGCCCTTGCCGTCCCAATGCCTGCCCGATCCCTCGAAAGGCATCAGGCGCGGCAAATGCTGGTCGCTGAAGGGAGCGGAACCGCCGTCGACCAGGAACACCACCGGCGCCTCCAGGCCCTTGGCGGCGTGCACGGTCATGACCCGGACCTCGTCGCGGGTCTGATCCATCTCGCGCTTGATCTCGGGGCCGGCGTTTTCCAGCGTCGACAGGAAGGCTTCCAGCCCGGGCAGGCCGGTCCGCTCGTCCGCAAGGCAGAAGCTCAGGAACTCATCGAGAATATCGCCGGCTTCCGGCCCGAGCCGGGCGACCATCTTGCGGCGCACGCCATCGCGCGCCAGCAGGCCGGCATAGAACTCGAACACCGGCTTGAAGGCGGCCTCATCAGCCCAGAGGTCAAGCTGAGCGACGACCTTTGCGAGGGCTTCGTCGTCGCCGGCTTGCTGGCGCAGCGATGCCGCCAGCGACACGCCGGCCGGCCTCTGCGCGGCGAGCGTGAACAGCCTCTCCTCCGGCAGGTCGAAGATCGGGCTGCGCAGGACGGCGGCGAGCGACAGGTCATCCTGCGGCTGGATCAGCAGATGGCCGAGCGCGATCAGATCCTTGACCGCGATATGGCCGGGCAAGCTCAGCCGGTCGGCGCCGGCGACCGGAATGTCGCGACGCTTGAGCGCGCGGGTCAGCGCGTGGACGAAGCTGTCGCGCTTGCGCACCAGCACCAGCACGTCGCCCGGCCGCAGCCGCTTGCCACGGCCCTCGATGATTTCGCCCATGCCGATCCACCCGGCAATGGTGGCCGCGACATGCTCGGCGACGCGCACCGCCGGCGCATGGGCATGGTCGATCGCTTGCGTCCAGTCGTCGGGCTCGTCGACGGCCTCGGCGCCGATCGACGGCCACACCTCGACATAGCCCGGCGCATCGGTGCGGATCGCCTTGTGGTCCAGCGGATCGGGGTCGTGGCTGATGCCGCGCCGCACGGTCGGATCGGCAAAGACGCGGTCGACGGCGGCCAGCACATCGTCCGTGGAGCGGAACGACCAGGTCAGCTTGAGGTCGGCGAAGGATGCATCGGCCTCGCGCACCCGCCCGGCGAACAACAGCCGGCTGTCGGCGAAGGAGTCCGGGGCGGCACCCTGGAAGGAATAAATCGACTGTTTCTCGTCGCCGACGGCAAAGACCGTGCGGTGCACCCGATCGCGCGCACCGAAGCCGGCAAAGAATTCTTCCGCCAGCCTCTTCACCACTTCCCATTGATCCGGGCTGGTGTCCTGCGCCTCGTCGAGCAGGATGTGGTCGATACCCTGGTCGAGCTTGTACTGCACCCATGGGCCGGCATCGGGCCGCGCCAGAAGGTTCACCGTGCGGGTGATCAGGTCGTTGAAGTCGAGAAAGCCGCGGCTGCGCTTCAGCACTTCGTAGCGCGCGATCAGCCAGTCGGCGATGGTGAGCGCCGCACGTGTGCCTTCCAGCATCCGGAACAGCGCCAGCCGGTCGACGGTCTCCACGATGGCGCCGGCCGCCGAGAGATAGCGCTCGGCAAGGTCCGGCAGCCGGTCGGCCAGCGCCTTCTTGAAGGCCTTTGCCGGATCATAGGGATCGCCATCGGTCTTGAGGAAGGCTCTTGCCAGGAGTTGCAGCCGACGAACGGGATCGCCCTCGGCGAAAGCCTGGCGCGCATAGGGCAGGATGTTGTTCAGCACCGATCTGGCGTCGGTGGCTTCGGCTGCCTGGACAAAGCCGGCAAAATAGTCCGGCAGGAAGCCGGGCAGCGGCCATATCGACGCCGCTATGCCTTCGGCGGTCTGGCCGGGGCGGAAATGGAACTCATCGAACAAGGGCTGGAAGCCGTCGCGCCCGACGGCATCGAGGAAATGGCGCAACCCATCGCGCTTGCGCACGATCTCGCCGAGCAGGGCGTCGAGACCGGCCTCCCCCCCACGTTCCAGGACAGTGGCGAAGGCCTCGGCTAAATTCCTGTCGCCGGCGGCAGAGATCATCTCGCGGCGCGCGGCAGCAAAAAGCGAGGCCTCCATCTGGCTGTCGAGCATCTCGAAATGGGCGGGGATGTTGGCTTCGAGCGGGAATTGATGCAGCACGGATTCGCAGAAGGCGTGGATCGTCTGGATCTTCAGCCCGCCAGGCGTTTCCAGGGCCTCGGCGAACAGGCGGCGGGCTCTGCGCATGGTGTCGCGATCGGGCCGGCGCCCCTCCAGCGCCCCGACTTTGGAAGCCAGCTCCGCGTCGCCAAGCGTCGTCCACTCCGACAGCGTGGAAAAAACCCGGTTCGACATGTTGGCGGCCGCGGCGCGCGTATAGGTCAGGCACAATATCTTCGACGGGTCGGTGCCGTTGAGCAGCAGCCGGATGACGCGCTGGGCAAGCACATGGGTCTTGCCCGATCCCGCATTGGCCGACACCCAGGCGGAATTGCCGGGATCGGCGGCGCGGGCCTGGCTCGAAGCCGTGTCGGTCGGGATCGGATAGGCTTTCTTCATGCCTCTCCGCCCTCGTCCCCGGCGTCTCCGCCGGCGGACCATTCGAGTACGCGGGCGAGGTGGTCGTAGTCGCCGTCGGTTTCGCCTTCGCGAAACGGCAGCGCGCGCGACAGATAGCCGGTCGCCGGGTCGGCATAATGGATCAGCAGCTTTTCCAGCCGCGCCCAGGCCTCTTCGGCGAGATCGGCCGCGGTGCGTGGCTGGCGGTTGTGTTCGAGTATGGACTCTTCGAACACCTCGCCATTCGGCTTCAGCCTGATGAAGGCCAGTTGCGACGGCTCGCGTGCCCCCAGGTCCTTGAACGCGCCACGCCTCAGCAGCGCGCCTTCCAGCGCCAGTTGCGGCGCCAGCAGCGTATGCGCCTGCGCCTTCGAAGGCGAGGAACCCGTCTTGTAGTCCAGAATGTCGGCCATGCCGCCGGCCAGCAGATCGACCCTGTCGGCGTAACCGGACAGCGTCACCCCGGACTGTCCGACCACGGTTTTCCCAGCCCTCTCCTCGGCATGCCGCTGGACCACCGCATCGGCGCGCGTGCGCTCCCATTCGATGATGTTGGCGGCGAGCTTTTCGAAACGTGGCCACCACACGGCCTCGACATCGGCCGGAAGCGCCGCCTCGGCAAAACAGGCGCGGCCGGCGGCGATGAGCCCGGCCAGCGCGTCCGGCGCGCGCGGGTCGGCCACCTCGGAGGAGAAGAGATGCAGGATGGCGTGAAACAGCGTGCCGCGCTCGGCCGCGCCCGGATCACGGATGAGCGGATCGAGCGGCATCAGGCCGAGGATCCTTCGGGCGTAGATGGCGTAGGGGTCGCGGCGCAGCGTCTCGATCTCGGTGACCGAGAAATGGCCCGGGCGAACCGGCAATGGCGGTTTCGGCTGCGGCCGCGGCGCGAAATCCCGCTTCGGCCCTGTGTCGAGCGCGCGTGCCCAGGCAAGCAATTCATCGCCGCGCCGGCGCAGCGCTGTCGCCTGGTCGTTGCCGATGAAGGTGAGCAGCCGCTGCAACCAGCGCGACGGCACGGCGGGCGCGTCGCCGGCGCGCGCCGAGCGCGCCAGCAGCACCTTCCTGGCACCCATGGCCATCTGGAAGTCATGCGCGGCGAGGCCGATGCGCCGCTCTGGCGGTTCGAGATCGATGCCGGTCTTCATCAGCCGCGACATGAAGCGGTCGCTCTCCGGCTTGCGCGGCCAGACCCCTTCGTTGAGCCCACCGATGACCAGTGTGTCGACGTGCTGCAGCCGGGCTTCCAGCGCGCCCCAGATGGCGATGTTCCTGTCGGTGCCTTGCGCCGGCTTGACGGTCTCGGGCGCGATCAGCGCCTCCATCACGTCAGGCCATTCGATTGCCGCGAACGACAGCGGCGCCGAAGCCGCGACCAGCCCGCGCAAAAGGTCGGCGAGCTTTTCGCCGGCATCGCCGGCGTAGAGTTCGCCAAGGCCGCCATCGGCGGAACTGCCGAGATTCTCCAGGGCAACGACGCTGGTCTCGACCAGCGCGGCAAGGCCGGCTTCCGCCTGGCCCCGAAAGGCTGAAAGCGGCGCCAGCGCTTGCTTGAGACGTTCAAGCAAATTCCGCGCGCCTTCGATGGAGCGCACGGTCAGCCGGGCAAACCAGAAGGGCGGCCGGCTGTCATCGCCAAGGCCGGTGAGGCGGGCCTCGAAAAGGTCCGGCAGCGACGCAATGTCGGGGCGGCCGGTGCCGCCGCGCAGCGCCACCAGTTCGACCAATTCCGCCGCGTGGCGCACATCGCCGCGTTCCAGGCCGAGGCCGAGCAATGGATGCTTGAGCAGCGACAACAGGCCGACCGGATCTCCCGGCCGGAACACGGCCTCGAGCGCCAGCCTGAGCAGGCTGGCCGCCGGCGTGTTGGAAAGCGGCGTGCCGCCGGAATCGTCCGCAACGACACCGAAGCGCTTGAGCTCGACACTGACGCGGCGCGCCAGCGCGCGGTCGCCGGTCACGAGAGCGGCCCTTTGGCCGGGTTCTTCCACGGCCTGCTTGAGCGCGACCGCGATCGCGACGGCCTCGTCGCGCTCGCTTGCCGCTTCGAGCAGCGTCACGTCGGCGAAGGCGGCGGCAATATCGGACGCTGAAAACCCGTTTCGCGTCTCCGCCCACAATTCGGTGGTCTCGGCCGGCCGCAACGCCTCGCCGACAAGGGCCGCGCGGAGCGCGAGCTTCGGCTCGGCCGCGCCGATCTCCTCGACATCGCCGCGCAGCACGCCAATCTTGCCGATCAGCTTCGCCAGGCCGTATTGCGGATGGCCAAGCACGGCTGGACGCGCGCCTGGCGCCACGAGCGCCTGGAAGGAGGCTTCGTCCAGTAACTGGTCGAGCCCGGGCAACACGATGGCGCCACCGGTGAGGCCGGCGATGGTCGCAAGCAGCTCCGCCGTGGCGGGGATGGAGCCGGTGGACCCCGCGGCTATGACCGGCCCGGCGGGCGGATTGCGCCGCAGCCGCGCGGCCTCGGCGCGGATCAAGGCGCTGCGATGCGCTGCCGGGTTGGAGCGGTCGCTTTCTTCGAGGAATTTCGGCCAGGCATCGGTGACGATGCCGAGGAATTCGAGCGTCACCTGCCACCATCCGGCAAGGTTCCCGCTCACCAGGCCGGCAAGTTTGGCCCAGTCGGTGCCTTCCGTCTCGATCTCGTCCATCAGTCCGGTCAGATCGCGCGCCAGCCAGATCGCGTCGGCGGTGGAGGCAGGCACAACGATCTCCTCGGCGAAGAGCGCCGCGACATGGGCGGGCAACCGGCGTTTCCACGCCCGCACCAGCGGCGTCAGCAGCAACAGCCGTTCGGTGGCGGCGATCGGCGGCGCCAGATCGATTGCCGCCGATGGCTCGGCCTCGAACAAGGCTTCATCCTCGTCGAATTCGCCGAGCGGACGGATCACCGGCAGGATCGCCGAACCGCCGCCGCCACGCGCCTTCAGGCTGTCGACGAACACGCCGCGCAAGGCACGTGCGGCACGGCGCGTCGGCACATAGATGGTGACGTCGGCCAGGGCGAGCGGATCGCCGTCGAAACGAAATCCGGGGACAAGCCGGCCGGCAAGCAGCGCCTCGGCCAGCGTCGGCAGAAACGGCGCTCCGGAGGGAATGGAGAAAACGCGGCTTGAGCCGCTCATTGCGATCCGATGAGTGCGCCAGCCACCGCGTCTTCGGCGAGCGGAATGGCATCGGGCGTGCCGACGGTTATCCAGCGACCATGCATCGGCATGCCGAACAGGCGGCCGCCGGCAATCGCCTTGTCGAAATAGGCGTTGAGCGAATGCGGTTCGGCGGTTGCGTCCTTGAACAGGCGCGGATGGATGATCGCGGCGCCGGCATAGATCAGGCCGGCAGGATCGCCTTTCGAACGCCGCAGCGCGCCGTCCGGCGCCACCAGGAAATCGGTGCTGCCACAATGGCCTGTCGCCTGATGGAGATCCGCCAGCATCAGCAGAATATCCATTTTCGCCGCGTCCCATGCAAGGGCGAGCCGCCTGAGATTGAGCGGGCCGTGGTCGATCCAGAATGTATCGGCGTTGAGGATGTAGAACGGCTGTTGGCCGAGTTCCGGCAGCGCCTTGACGATGCCGCCGGCGGAATCGAGCAGCCGGTCGCTTTCATCGGAAATGACGATGCGCGGCGCGCGGCGCGCGGCGACATGGGCGATGATCTGTTCGGGAAGGTAATGGACATTGACCACCGCCGTGCCGACGCCGGCCGCGGCCAGGCTGTCGAGGCCCCAGTCGAGCAGCGTCTTGCCGGCGATCCGAACCAGCGGTTTGGGGATGGTGTCGGTGATCGGCCGCATGCGCTTGCCAAGCCCCGCGGCAAGTACGATGGCGGTGTCCGGTCTCATTGTCACAGCGCTCGTTCCTCCAGCAACCCGTGCGCGCCGTAGAAATCCCGCAGCTCGGCGAGCGCGGGATGCGACAGCGCCCGCCTGAGATAGTCGCGGATGCGCGGCAGGTGCTTGAGATAATAGGGTTTGCCGTCGCGTTTTTCGAGGCGCACGAAAATGCCCAGGATCTTGGAATTGCGCTGCGCGGCCATGATTGCGTAGGCTTCGAGGAAGCCTGCTTCATCGAAGCCGCCGGCTTTGTGACGCGCCGCGACATAGGCAGCAAGCGTCCGCTTCTCGATCTCGGGCGGGATGGTGACGCGGGCGTCCATGGCAAGCGAGGCGACATCATAGGCGGCGGGACCGATCAGCGCGTCCTGCACGTCGACGATGCCGAGCCGGTCGAGGCCGGACCGCTCGCCGCGCCAGATGATGTTGGGTGAATGGAAGTCGCGCAGCATCAACGTGTATTCGCTGCCTTGCAGCCGGTCGAGAAGCGCGTTCCATGTCCTGTGGTAGCCGGAACGCAGCGCGTCGCTCGCCGGGCCGCCCGATATCGCCGGCACGTACCAGTCGATCAGCAGGTCCGCCTCGATCAGCATGGCATCGCGATCGAAGGGCGGCACGTCATGAACGACGCCGGGTGCCGCCTCCATGCGGTGCGGCCAGGTCTTGCCATGCATCATGGCAAGCAGTTCGGCCGCCGCCTCGTAACGTTCGGCGACCGGCTCGCCATTGCCGGCGAGGAAGCCTTCCGAACCCAGATGCTCGAGCAGCAGGAAGCCCTGTTCGAGATCCTGCGCATCGATCCTGGGTACCGCGACGCCGGCGGCCAGCAGCGCACGGTCGATGGCGACAAAAGCGGACACCGACCGCGCGGTGTGGGCGATCACGGCATAGGGCTTGCCGTCGCGCACGGGAGGGCCGAGCACCAGCCGCGGCGAATTCATCAGCACGCGCGGCGCCTCGCCGGCAAGCGAGACGATCTCGTAGGAGCGGGCCGAGGCATCGCCGATGAAATGCCGGCGCCGCGCTTGCCCCCATCCGGCGTTGTCGAGGAAGCCGCGCATGGCCAGCGAGCGCGCCACACGGTCGAAGCTCGCGCCTTGCCCCGACAGGCGCGCCAGCCGGCCCTCGCCGTGCTGGACGAGTTCGATCAGCACCGTCGTCTTGGGCAAATAGCCCTCAGCCCGTTCGGGCCACTCGATGAGGGCGGCACCTTGCGCGATTGCTTCCTCGAAGCCGAGCTCGTCGAGCTCGGCCGCCGAGGACAGGCGGTAGAGATCGAAATGATGGACCGGGATGCGTGTGTCGTAGCTCTGAACCAGCGTGAAGGTCGGGCTCGGCACTTCGAGATCGGCATCGTCGGCCAGTGTTCGGATGAGCGCTCTTGCCAGCGTCGACTTGCCGGCGCCGAGATCGCCCTTGAGCGCCAGCACGTCGCCGACGCGCAGCGCCAGCGCCAGATCCTCGCCCAGTCGCGCCGTCTGGGTCTCGTCGGCGAGCAAACGCTCCAGCACCGGTTCCGTCATCGAGCGCGCTACTCGGCCGCTGCGCGGATACCCGGCATGTCGGGAAAGGTGCAGATGACGGTCGTGCCCTTGTCCTTGCCGGTTTCGATGCGAACGGCGCCGCCATGCAGTTCGACAAAGCTCTTGACGATCGACAGGCCGAGGCCGGCGCCGCGGCGGCGGCCGCCATTGGTGCGCGGCTCGAAGCGGCGGAACACCGAATCGAGCACATCAGGCGGCATGCCGGGCCCGTCGTCGTGAACCGAGAACTCGACTCCGTCCGCCAGCTGGCGGCAGGCCAGCCGGATGGTGCTGGCCTCCGGCGCGTAATTGGCGGCGTTGCTCAGCAGATTGTAGAGGATCTGGCGGATGCGGGTTTCGTCGCCATGGAACGTCTTCGGCGCGGCGGCGGCGTCGACCGCAAGCCGGATCGAATGCTCCTCCAGCCGGTCGGCGACAAGCTCGGCGGCGGCCGCGATGGTGCGGTCGACATGCACTTCGGAAATGTCGAGCTGCATGATGCCGGCATCGACGGTCGCAAGGTCCAGTATGTCATTGACGATGGTCAGCAGCACCGAGGAGGACGAGCCGACATGCTCGACATATTCGCGCTGCTTCTGCGTCAACGGGCCGGTTGCCGGCAGCGACAGCAGCTCGGTGAAGCCGATGATGTTGGTCAGCGGCGAACGCAGTTCATAGGACACATGCTGGACGAATTCGTTCTTGAGCTGGTCCGATTTCTCGAGCGCCTCGTTCCTGTCCTTGAGCGCGCGTTCGACGTGGACGCTGTCGGTAACGTCGACGAAGGTCATCATCACTTGCCCGTTGGGCAGCGGAATCACGGCGTACCGCAGCACGGTGCCGTTGTTGAGCTCGGTCTGGCCGTGGCGGTCGCGGCGCTCGTCGTCGAAGCCGGTGATGGCGGCGACGAAGCCGGGCCAGGGGCTCTCGACCGCTTGTCGGTCGGAGAGCTCGCGTATGGCCGATACGTGCACATTGGGCTTGGCGGCTTCCGCGTCCAACCCCCACAGCGTGGCGAAGGCCGGGTTCGACAGGCGCAGCCGGCCGTCGGGGCCGAACACCGCGACGCCTTCCGCCAGATTGTCGAGCGTTTCGCCCTGGACCCGAACCGCGGTGCGGTAGCGGCTTTCGAGATCCATCTTCTCGGTCAGGTTCTCGAACACCCAGGTGACGCCGCCCTTGGGTTGCGGATTGGCGACGACACGGATCGTCTTGCCGTCCGGCAGATGCCACCAGTGCTCCTGCGATTCGACGGCGCGGTAGGCGCCGAGCAGGCCTTCCTTCCAGCGGCGCCATTCCGGCTGTTCGGCGATCTTGCCCTCGCTGCGCAGCCGGTCGAGCAAAAGGGCGTTGTCGGGCGCGCTGTGCAGGAAGCCGCTGTCGAGCCCCCACAGTTTCTGGAAAGCCTGGTTGAAGAAGCGCAGCTTCTCGTCGGTGTCGAAGATGGCGACCGCGGTGTTGAGCTGGTCGAGCGTATCGGCGTGGCTGCGCACAGTCCGCTCATATTCGCCGCGGATGGCCTCGATGGCGCTGGTGTCGCAGGCAAGGCCGGCCGAACCGTCGGCGCCGGCAAAGTCGGTCACGGCGAACACGCGGCGGTCGCCTTCGATCACCGTCGAAAGCGACTGCTCGAACACCGGATGCGATTTGTGCTGCGTGGCGATGGCGTCGCGCGCCTGGCCGCCGAGGAACTCCTTGGCGCCGCGCACGGCGGCTTCCGCGCTCTCGGCTTCGACGGCGTCGGCATAGGCCCGGTTCACCCATTTCAGGCGGCCATGCTCGTCACGCAGCCATGCCGGCATCTTCAGCGCTTCGAGCAGGCCGATCATCGTGTCATGGTCAGCGGCCAGCCGCTGGTTGTCGATCTTGAGCCGGGCCTGGCTGCGCTGTGTCTCGGACAGCGAGACAAACCGCACCAGCACATGGGCCGCGCTCTTGCGGCCATGCACCTCCAATGGAGCGCCGGCCTGGGATTCGATCACCAGGTCGAACGGCCTGCCTTTTTCGCGCAAACCCGCCACGGCATGTTCGAGTGCCGCCGCCGAACGCGGCATCAGCCAGCGGCCAAAGGCGAGGAACGCGGCCCGTTCCTCCGGCGCGCCGCTTTCGGTCGGCAATGTGCCGATGAGTTCGGGCTTCTTGTTTTCCGAGGCCCAGACGACGACACGCTGGTCGCGCAAATTGAGCAGCGCTTCCGAACGCCGCAATGCCGCGCTGACATCGGCGACGCGGCTTCTCAGCTCGACATTCTCCGCCGAGGTACGCGCTCGTTCGCGGATGAGAACGATGGCCGACAGGAATGCCGTACCCGTTACGCCGACGAACACCGCCAGTTGTACGACCTCGACGGTGCTGATCGAAAGACCGGCCACCGCGGCGCCGACCGCCTGGGCATGCGCGACCGCCCCCTGCAAGGGGCAGGCAAGCGCGGAACCGGCAAGGAGCAATCCCGCACGGGCGCGCCAGGAAAGGCGCTCGCCGCGTGTGGCGCAGCCCATGGTCCCTGAATCATCGTGGCCGCCGGAAACGGCCTGTCCCGCGTGAAGCGGGTTTTCCCCCGGCATGTCTTGGTCCTCTTCGCCGCCTGAATGCAAGACCGCCCTGACGCGTGCGCCGGTCCTCGCCCCTGGACCCGCGAATCACAACAATAGCGCCTGCTGGAATCGGCGTGAAGAATCATTCGGCGCAAAAATAAAGCCGGGCGAAAAGTCAATCGCCCGGCATCAATATCTTGTAGTAAATTCGGCTTTGGTTAATAGCGGTAGTGTTCCGGCTTGAACGGACCCTGCGGCGTGACGCCGATATAGGCGGCCTGCTCGCCCGACAGCTCGGTCAAGCGGGCGCCGAGCTTGTCGAGATGCAGGCGCGCGACCTTCTCATCGAGATGCTTGGGCAGCACATAGACTTGGTTCTGGTACTGCTCACCCTTGGTGTAGAGCTCGATCTGGGCCAGCACCTGGTTGGTGAAGGATGCCGACATGACGAAGCTCGGATGGCCGGTGGCGTTGCCGAGATTGAGCAGGCGGCCCTCCGACAGGAGGATCATCCGCTTGCCGTCCGGGAAGGTGATCATGTCGACCTGCGGCTTGACATTGGTCCACTTCAGATTGCGCAGCGACGCGACCTGGATCTCGTTGTCGAAATGGCCGATGTTGCCGACGATCACCATGTCCTTCATCGAGCGCATATGGTCGAGAGTGACGACATCCTTGTTGCCGGTGGTGGTGATGACGATGTCGGCGGTCGGTGCCGCATCTTCCAGCGTGACCACTTCAAAACCGTCCATCGCCGCCTGCAGCGCGCAGATCGGGTCGACTTCGGTGACCTTGACGCGGGCGCCCGCGCCCTTGAGCGAGGCCGACGAGCCTTTACCGACATCGCCATAGCCGCAGACGACCGCGACCTTGCCGGCCATCATCGTGTCGGTGCCGCGGCGGATGCCGTCGACCAGCGATTCCTTGCAGCCATATTTGTTGTCGAACTTCGACTTGGTCACCGAGTCGTTGACGTTGATGGCGGGGAAGGGCAGCAGGCCCTTCTTCTGCAGCTGGTAGAGCCGGTTGACGCCGGTAGTCGTCTCTTCGGTGACGCCGCGGATCGCTTCCTTCTGCTTGGTGAAGAAGCCCGGCGAAGCCTTCAGGCGCTTCTTGACCTGCGCGTAGAAATATTCCTCTTCCTCGCTCTGCGGATTGGACAGCACGTCCTCGCCGGCCTCGGCGCGGGCGCCGATCAGGATATACATGGTGGCGTCGCCGCCATCATCGAGGATCATGTTGGAGAGGCCGCCATCGGCCCACTGGAAGATCCTGTCGGTGTAGTCCCAGTACTGTTCGAGGCTTTCGCCCTTGACGGCGAAGACCGGAATGCCGGCCTCGGCAATCGCCGCGGCGGCGTGATCCTGGGTCGAGAAGATGTTGCAGGAAGCCCAGCGGATATCGGCGCCGAGCACCTTCAGCGTCTCGATCAGCACCGCCGTCTGGATGGTCATGTGCAGCGAGCCGGTGATGCGCGCGCCCTTGAGCGGCTTCTTGGCGCCGAATTCCTCGCGGCAGGCCATCAGGCCCGGCATTTCGGTCTCGGCTATATCGAGTTCCTTGCGGCCCCAGCCGGCAAGCGAGATGTCGGCGACCACATAGTCCTTGCTACCCGTCATGGCAGTGCTCCGATGCGAATTGTTATGCGTGCGAATTGTTTGCGGATGCGCCCGTGCCGGAAGACATTTCCAAGGGCGCGAATTGCCGGTCTGACTAGCAGATCAGGTTCCACACGACAATGGGATATAAAGAAATCTTTATTCGTGCATGTCCCGGAGGGCTGATTTCGGGGTCAGCACTCTTCGCCGAAACGGGAGGCGACAAGCTGCTCCAGCGCATCCATGACCTCGAGCGCCTCCGGGCCGCTGGCGGTGACGCGGATCGAGTATCCCGGGCTGGCGGCCAGCATCATCAGGCCCATGATCGACGTGCCGCCGACCTGGACGCCGTCCTTCTCGACATGGACAGAGGCGTTGAAGCCGCTGGCGAGCTGGACGAATTTCGCCGAGGCGCGCGCATGCAGGCCGCGCTGGTTGACGATCGGAAACTCCCGGACGATCTGGTCTTTTTCCGGGAATATCGCGTTCATTTGCTGCTCAGAAGCTGGCTGGCGACATTGATGTATTTGCGGCCCGCGGCCTGCGCTTCATCGAGCGCCGCCGCCATGTTGTCGCCCTTGCGGATCGACGACAGCTTGATCAGCATCGGCAGGTTCATGCCGGCAATCACTTCGGTGCGGCCGGACTCCATCACCGAGATGGCCAGGTTGGATGGCGTGCCGCCGAACATGTCGGTCAGCACGATCACACCTGCCCCTGTATCGACACGGGCGACCGCGTCGACGATGTCGCGGCGACGCTGCTCCATATCGTCGTCGGCACCGATCGCCACGGTTTCGAAATTGTCTTGTGGCCCGACGACATGTTCGACGGCATGTCGGAACTCGGTGGCCAGTTGACCGTGCGTTACAAGCACGAGTCCGATCATTCTTTGGTGGCTCCCGTCATCGCCGCTTCACAGGCGCATTTTATGCTCGCCAGCCAATCCAGGCGGCGGGAGCGCTATCTTGTCGACGCGCGGCCCGTTGACAAGCCCAAAATTGCGCCGGCCCATGCCATTTTGACGCATTGCAGCAAAAAACCCAGGGCGGATCATAGAAAAGGCGCGATCGACAGCCGCGCCATGATGGCCGGCAAGGCCGTGGCGGCGTTGCGCTCCGCAAGGTCGATACGCGGCACCGGGCAGCCTGCGACCGGCTCACTGGGTTCCTCCTGGAAACGGGCCATTTCCGCCTTCGGCACAAGCCGCACATGCAGGTCGATCACGCCGCCCGGCTCGAATGGTAGCGGGCGCGGCATGAACCCAGGCACCTCGGCGAGACCGGCGATGGTCGGCGGCACGCGGCAGACCAGCCGCCCGGCGTGTGCCGAGGCAAGCAGCCTGTCGTCGCCGATCAGCCGCGAGAACAGCGCGCGCGCCCGGCAATGGTCCAGGAGCGTCAGCGCCAGTGTCGTCTTGCCGGCCCCGGACGGGCCGGTGATGAGGACGCCGCGATCGCCGATCAGGATCGCGGTTCCGTGGATGTTTTCAGGCTGCGCGGCGGCTTCGGGCATGGTTATATCAGGGCCAAGGTCATCCCTCGGCCGGCAGCGTCACGACGAAGCGTGCGCCCTTGATCTCGCCGGGCTTGGTGCCGGGAATGTTTTCGGCGGTCAGCGTGCCGCCATGGGCCTCGACGATCTGCCTGGAGATCGACAGGCCAAGCCCCGAATTCTGGCCGAACGCCTCGCCGGCCGGCCGGTCGGTGTAGAAGCGTTCGAAGATGCGGTCGATCGTGTCGGCGCGGATGCCGGGCCCATTGTCGTCGACGGTCAGGATGTTGAACTTGCCGGCGCGCGCCAGAGACAGGCTGATGTGGCCATGATCCTCGGGCACGAAGGAGCGGGCGTTCTCGATCAGGTTGGTGATGACCTGGCCGATGCGCAAGTCATGGCCGACGACGACATAGCCCTTGGCGCCCTGTGGCAGCTTGGCAACCTTGAGCTCGATCTCGACCGCCTTCTTGTTGCGCGTCGTTTCACGCGAAACAGCGACGAGGTCGGTGACGAATTTCTTCAGGTCGACGGTTCCCGCGTCCTCGCGCGCCAGTTCGGCGTCGAGGCGGGAGGCATCGGAAATGTCGGTGATGAGGCGGTCCAGCCGTTTGACGTCATGCTGGATGATCTCCATCAGACGTGCGCGCGAGGTATCATTTTTCGCCAGGGGCAACGTCTCGACGGCGCTGCGCAGCGACGTCAGCGGGTTCTTCAGCTCATGCGAAACATCGGCGGCGAAACTCTCGATCGCCTCGATGCGCGCATAGAGCGCGTTGGTCATGTCGCGCACGGCTATCGACAGATTGCCGATCTCGTCCTGGCGGTCGGAAAAGTCGGGGATTTCCTCGCGGCTCTTGACGCCGCGGCGCACCCGCACGGCAGCCGCCGACAGCCGGCGCAGCGGGTTGGCGATGGTAGAGGCCAAAAGCATTGACAGGATGGCGGTGACGAGCGCCGCTATGCCGAAGACGCGCAGGATCGCCTTGCGTTCGGCGGCGACGATCTTGTCGATATCGCCGCCTTCGGTCGACAGCATCAGCACACCGAGAACGGCGCGAAAACGCTGGATCGGCACCGCCACCGAGACGATCTGCTCGCCCTGTTCCGAGACACGCACTATGGTCGAGGGGCTGCCGGTCAGCGCCTTGACCACTTCCGGAAAGGCGGCGCCGTTGCCGCCCGGCTGCTCGTGATAGACCGGCAGGTCGGTGTTGCGGAAGAAGTCGAAGATGAATTTCTGGACGCGCTCGACAAGGTCGGGTTCTTCCTCTTCGACCGGCGGCAGGTCGTAGCGCAGGATCTGGCCGCGCGAATAGAGATGACGTGAATCGAGCAGCAGGTTGGCGTCGCGGTCATAAATGCGGGCGCGGGTGCGGGTCGGCGAGATCAGCCGCCGCAGCACCGGCGCCACGCGCTCTGGGTTGATCGGAAAATCCAGATTGTCGAGCTGGTCCGAGCCAGGTCCCAGGCTTTCGCCGGCCTGCAGCTCGAGCAGCTTTTCCGGGTCGATGCTGATCGAATCCGTCTCGACCGTCGCCGACGCCGCGATGGCGCCGGCGATGATCTCGCCCTGCGTCATCAGGCTTTCGACGCGCGCGTCGATCAGACCGTCGCGGAAGGTGTTGAGGTAGAGGATGCCGGTGACGAGCACCGCCAGCCCGGCGAGATTGAGGAAGAGGATACGCCGCGTCAGGCTGGAAAAGATATGGTGGCCGAGGAATCGGCGCATCGGCACCGTGAATTTCGACACGAAGGACGGCATGATGCGCGACGGCCGCCTGGCAGCGGCCGCCGGTCTGCTTCGTTGTGCTTCCACTGCCATCGAATAGCAGCTCCTGCCTAGGCTTTACGCTTCGCGGAACCGGTATCCGACTCCGTAAAGGGTTTCGATCATTTCGAAGTCGTCGTCGACGGCCTTGAACTTCTTGCGCAGCCGCTTGATGTGGCTGTCGATCGTGCGGTCGTCGACATAGACCTGCTCATCATAGGCCGAATCCATCAGCGCATCACGGCTTTTTACCACGCCGGGGCGTTGCGCCAGCGAATGCAGGATCAGGAACTCGGTGACGGTGAGCGTTACCGGCTCGCCCTTCCAGGTGCAGGTATGGCGCTCCTGATCCATGACGAGTTGGCCGCGTTCGAGCGAGCGAGCCTGCTGGCTGGGCGCTTTTGCCGCGGCCTCGCGGGCACTGGCCCGGCGCAATACGGCGCGCACCCGCTCGACCAGCAGGCGCTGCGAGAACGGTTTGCGGATGAAGTCGTCGGCGCCCATCTTGAGACCGAACAATTCATCGATCTCATCGTCCTTGGAGGTCAGGAAGATCACCGGCAGGTCGGATTTCTGGCGCATCCGGCGCAGAAGCTCCATGCCGTCCATGCGCGGCATCTTGATGTCGAGGATGGCCAGATTCGGCGGCCGCGCCGCCAGGCCTTCCAGCGCGGACGCACCATCCGTGTAGGTCTCGACACGATACCCTTCGGATTCGAGGGCGATCGACACCGACGTCAGAATGTTGCGGTCGTCATCGACAAGCGCGATTGTTGCCATTTCAAGCGGCTCCCTCATGAGCTGTCCCTTCTTTCGTAGAGAAGGGGCTTTTGCAGGACAAATTAGGTACAAAATGTGGCGTAGGCCTTGTCCGCTGTCACGAGCAGGGTGCCGCCGGCCACAATTCAACCTCGACACGGATTGGACGAACGAACATCGCCAATCCTTTGGGCAACCACGAAACTTTTCGCATATATAAACGATTTAAACAACTTTCAAAATGTTTAAATCGATTAATGATTTGATATCATTTGGCTTTTCTGGTTCTGACCATCCTGGCCTGCTTGGCGGGTGTGCCGGAAATACGCCGGCAAAGATGCGGCAAATCTTGAGAAAGGTCTCCAATGTCGGAAATCGGCAAACGCAATCGTGCCTGCGCGATCGATCGTATCGGTCTGAAAACCTCCGGCATGGTGCGCTACAATTTCGGCGCGGCCGCCCTCTATGAGGAAGCGATCCGGCGCGGCGAAGCCCGGCTGACCGCCCATGGCGCGCTCGTCGCCGAGACCGGCCAGCACACTGGCCGCTCGCCCAAGGACAAGTTCGTCGTTCGCGACGGCGCCACCGAGCCGCATGTCTGGTGGGACAACAACAAGGCGATCTCGCCCGCTCAATTCGACGTCTTGCTCGCCGATTTCCAGGCCCACGCCGAGGACAAGGATCTCTATGTACAGGATCTGGTCGGCGGCGCCGACGAGGAGCTCAAGCTGCCCACCAGGGTGATCACCGAATTTGCCTGGCACTCGCTGTTCATCCGCAACCTGCTCATCCGTCCCGACGCGGCCGAACTCGAACAGTTCGTGCCCGGCATGACGATCATCGACCTGCCGTCCTTCCGCGCCGATCCCGCCCGCCATGGCAGCCGCACCGAAACGGTCATCGCCGTCGATCTGACCCGCAAGATCGTGCTGATCGGCGGTACCTCCTATGCGGGCGAGATGAAGAAGTCGGTATTCACCATGCTCAACTACCTCCTGCCGGAGAAGGGCGTCATGCCGATGCACTGCTCGGCCAATGAAGGACCGGCCGGCGATGCCGCCATCTTCTTCGGCCTGTCGGGCACCGGCAAGACGACGCTGTCGGCCGATCCGTCGCGCACATTGATCGGCGACGACGAGCATGGCTGGGGCCCGCACGGCATCTTCAATTTCGAAGGCGGCTGCTACGCCAAGACGATCAAGCTGTCGGCGGAAGCCGAGCCGGAGATCTTCGCCACCACGCAACGCTTTGGCACGGTGCTGGAAAATGTCGTGCTCGATGCCGACGCAGTGCCGGATTTCAATGACGGCAGGCTCACCGAAAACACACGCTGTGCCTATCCGCTCGACTTCATCCCCAACGCCTCGAAGACCGGGCGCGCCAGTCATCCGAAGAACATCATCATGCTGACCGCCGACGCTTTCGGCGTGATGCCGCCGATCGCCCGGCTGACGCCGGCGCAGGCCATGTATCATTTCCTCTCCGGCTACACGGCCAAGGTCGCCGGAACCGAAAAAGGCGTCACCGAGCCCGAGGCGACCTTCTCGACCTGTTTCGGCGCGCCCTTCATGCCGCGCCATCCGTCGGAATATGGCAACCTTCTGCGCGAACTGATTGCCCGCCATGGCGCCGATTGCTGGCTGGTCAACACCGGCTGGACCGGCGGCGCGCATGGCACCGGCAAGCGTATGCCGATCAAGGCGACGCGCGCGCTGCTCGCCGCCGCCCTCGACGGCTCGCTGAAGGCAGGCGCTTTCCGCACCGACGCCAATTTCGGCTTCGAGGTGCCGGTGGCGGCGCCGGGCGTCGACAGCGCCATTCTCGACCCGCGCTCAACCTGGGCGGACAAGGCGGCCTACGACCGGCAGGCGGCAAGGCTGGTCGGCATGTTCGCCGTCAATTTCGAGAAATTCGAAAGCCATGTCGACGCCGTGGTGCTGGGGGCAGCACCTCGCATGCAGGAAGCGGCGGAGTAATCGCCAAGCCGCTCAGCATCATTGCCGCGTGGCACCAGTGAAGGCCCGGTTTCGATCGGGCCTTTTCTTTTTCGGTCCGCCGCGCCATGACTGCGGCATGCCGATCGACGACGACATCATCATCTCAGGCGAGGCCGTGATCCACCCGGGCGACTTGCACGAGGATTTCATCCGCTCGTCCGGTCCCGGCGGCCAGAACGTCAACAAGGTGGCGACGGCGGTGCAGCTTCGCTTCGACGCGCAGAACGCCGAGGGCCTGTCGGACCGTGTGCGCGAGCGGACCATAAAACTTGCCGGCCAGCGCGCCACCAAGGACGGTGTCATCGTCATCGAGGCCGGACGCTTCCGTACCCAGGAACAGAACCGCGCCGATGCGCGGGCCAGGCTCACGGCACTGGTCGCCAAGGCCGCCGAACCACCGCCGCCGCCGCGCAAGAAGACGCGGCCGTCGAAAGGCGCGGTTGAGCGGCGGCTCAAGACCAAGGCCGGGCGATCGACAGTGAAGAGGCTGCGCGGTCGGGTGGAGAACGATTAAGCAGCACGCCAATCGTGCCCGTCAACCGCCTTTGGCCAATCGGGCAAACGAATTCACCGCGCGTTCTGCCCGGGCAATTTCAGTGAAAAACGACGACGGCTTTCGGGTCGCCCTCTGCCTGTGATGGTGGCATCTTGCGGCTCCGAACATTAGCAAGGTGAACCAGTCCATGCTCGTTCTGCCCAAAGGCGTCCGCCACATGCCGGCCCATCTGTCCCGCGCCGTCCAGGAGACGCTGGTCGAGGAGGTGAGGAGCATCGTCCAGCAAGCGCCGTTGTTCGTGCCGGCCATGCCGCGGACCGGCAAGGAGATGAGCGTGCGCATGACAAATTGCGGTCCGCTCGGTTGGGTCACCGACAAGGAACGCGGCTATCGCTACCAGCCGACGCATCCGCTGACCGGAGAGCCATGGCCGCCTATCCCCGACAGCCTGCTCGACCTGTGGCGGCAGGTGTCGGGCTATCCGAATCCACCGGAGGCCTGCCTGATCAATTTCTACACGCCCGACGCAAAGATGGGCCTGCATCAGGATCGCGACGAGGCCGATTTCTCGGCTCCCGTCGTCTCTGTCTCGCTGGGCGACGACTGTCTGTTCAGGGTCGGCCAGACAACGCGCGATGGCGCTACCAAATCGTTCAGGCTGAAAAGCGGCGATGTCGTCGTGCTTGGCGGCGAGGGCCGTCTTGCCTTCCATGGCGTCGACCGCATCTACCCTTCGACCTCCGCGCTGCTCAAGAACGGCGGCAGGATCAATCTGACGCTGCGGCGGGTGACGAAGCCCGGCGAGACCTCCACATAAGCCGATCTTAACGCGCGTCGCTTATCAAGGCGGACAGGGTCTTGGAAACAGCGCAATGGCACAGGCCGATCAGACTGCCCGCAATCGAGCCGATTTTCGGTTCGCGGCACTTGTGCTGTGCACCGGAATCCTGATCGGGCTGCGCTACCATCTTGCCTTGTGGACCTTCGACGAGCACGGCTTCTCCGAACTCAGCGACCGGCTGCCTTATTGGGATTTCACCAATCTGTGGGCCGGCGGACGCATGGCGCTCGACGGCCATGTAGCCTGGCTGTTTGACGTCGACAGCTATCGCGCGGCCTTGCGGCGGATGTTTTCGCCCGATCTTCCCAACCAGGAATGGAGCTACCCGCCCAGCATCCTGATCTTCGGTGCGCCGCTCGCGCTGCTGCCGATCTTTGCGGCCTATTTCATCTGGACTTTCGGCACCGTCTTCTGCCTGTGGCTGGCGGTGCGGCCGCTGAAACTGGGCACGCTGGCCGAAGCGGCCGTCCTTGTGTGTCCAGCCGTCTTCGTCAACGCCATCTTCGGCCAGAACGGCGCCCTGACCACCGCTCTTCTCATTGGCGGACTGGCGGTGGCGCCGAAGCGGCCAATCCTGGCCGGGCTGCTGTTCGGTCTGCTGACGATCAAGCCGCATCTGGGCATTCTGGTGCCGTTCTGCCTGCTGGCCAGCGGCAACTGGCGTGCCATCGCCGCAGCGGCTCTGTCATCGGCGGCGCTGTTCATTTTGACCGGGCTCTCACTCGGATTCGACGTCTGGCATCTGTTCTGGACCGAAACCCGCCCCCTGATGACGGCGATCCTGGAGGCACCCTATCCGCAACCCTACCAGGCCAATGCCGCAACCATGTTCTTCCTGGCGCGCGCATGCGGCGCCGGGCTGACAGTGGCCTATGCGATGCAAGCCGCTGCGACCATTGCCGCAATCTGCGCCGCCATCTGGGTCTGGTTGCCACGGCGGCAGGTCGTGCATGGCGAAAGAGTGGTCCTCACCGCCGTGCTGGCAACGGTCGCGACGCCGTACGGCTACAGCTACGACACCGTCGGTCTCGCCGTTGCCGTCGCCTACCTGTTTTCGAGGCGCGCCAGCATGCCCCGGATTTTCCTGGCGCTCGTCTGGCTCTATCCTGCCATCGCTCATCTGGTGAACGGCATCGGGCTTGGCATCGGCGTGTTGGTGCCCTTGTCGCTGTCGGCATGGATGCTTGCCGACATACGGGCTCGCGAACGCGTGACCTCGACGATAGCTGACGGCCGGATATCATCGCCACGGTGAACCATTGCCGTGCCCTCGGCTCTCTTCCGCGGGGTGTCCATCGGGCTCGATCCGCTCGTGCCGCCATCGCGACCCTGGCGGGTGAACTCCGATATCTCAGCGCAGCGGCGAAAAGGTCGCCGAGACCAGATGGAAAGGCAATGCGCCATAGGCGGCGACCGTCGCCTGGTCATCCCATTGGCGGAATTGCCGCGACGGCCGCGCCTCCAGCGTCAGGGCATGCTGCCGGCCGTCGACTGTAACCTTGCCGCGAAAGCGCAGCACCCTTTCCCCACCGGACCGGCTGATGGCCATCGCACGCAGACGCGCGACGTGGTCGTCACCCCGGTTGATCTCCATTTCGATACGGCGCCGGACCGGCGGAACGCTGATCCTGACCGTGATGTCCAGCATCATCTCCCCTGCCGTCGGCGGGCAAGGTATGGTCTGCGAGAACACCAGGGGCGACGGTGCTTCCGGCTGCTCGCGACGGGCCGGCCCGTCGCGCCATGCTTTTCCGCGCCATGCCCTGGCGGGCGGCTCCTGCCGAAGCCGGCCGCTCTTGCGTCGCAGACGCAACTGCTTGGCAAAGCCGCGCGACAACCAGACCAGCCTGCCGAAGTCGGTCCGTGGCTTGGCTTGCAGCATGGCCGACCAGCGCGAAAGGCCTGTACGGTCGGCCATCTCAAGCAGGCGCGCCAGCACCCTGTCCGGCGCCGCCACGCCTATTTCGAGCGCGAGATAGGAGAGCGCCACCGCTGCGGCAACGGCAAGGCCACGCCTGGCGACAACGTCGAGGAACACGTCCCAGTCGACGTCGCCGACGCGAATGGCTACCGCGCAATCGACCAGCCAATCGCTGTGCGTGTGGGCGTCGAGCCCGCCATGCGCGATGGCCAGCGCGATGCGGTCCGCCGGCGACGGCACCAGCACGCCGACACCACTGAATTCGGCCGCCGCCGCCCGCCGCCAGATCGCCTGGTCGTCCTCGTCGCTTTGCTGGGAACCGTCATAGGCAAGCTGGTGCAGGTCGATGTCGCCATAATTGCCCTTGAAGAAGTTCATCGACCGCAACGACGCCAGTCTTGTCCTCAGATATTGCGGGCTCACCCCGGTGGCGATCTGCCAGTCGCGGTCGCGCAGCACGTCGAACGCCATTCCCATGTCCTGCGGCCGCACCAATATGTCGATGTCGTGCGCCACCCGGCCACGCTGCGCCGACGCGTCCAAGGCAATGCGACTGGCGCCCTTGATCAGCATCACAAGGCATCCGGCGTCCGTCATCGCCTGCAGCGCCGGTTCGGCCTCGCGCATCGCCATGCGCGACTTGGTCCACAGCATCTTTTGCAGGCCGACAAGACGTGGATAGGCGGAATGGCCGGCCAATTTCCGGCCGAACCGGTCGCAGATGGCGGCAAGCAGCCGATGCTCCCTGAAGGAGACGAGATCGATGTCGTTGGCGCTCAGCCACTCCATCGCGCAACCGGCGGCCGCGTCGTCGTCGGCAAGAAGCGCGGCCTTGAGCAACTGGTCGAGCCCGCCCGTCGGCCAGGGCCAGCCATAGTCCGGGAAACGGCGGCTGATGCGGCGGATGCGCGCCATCAGCCCGCGCCGGTCTTGTTTCGGACCCGTCGCAGCATGGCCAGCCGCGCCACTTCGAGATAGCCGCGGTCGCGCGTCGCATCGCGTCCGTACGACAGGCTGCCGGGCCTGATGCGGCGCAGCGCCAGCACCTCTTCCATCATGTCGAAGGCAAGGCCCGCCTCGCGTGCCCGCGCGATCCAGTCGATCATTTCGCCGCGACCGCCCGGCGGATCGACAACCGGACCGACGGTCTCGGCGACCTCGCGCCGGATCAGCATCGTGGTCCGCGACCAGCCGGGCACGACCGCATCCTCGGGTGCATCGGGCCGGTCATTGCGGAAGTTTCGCAAATGGCAGAAGACGCCCGATGTGCCGGGCAATCCTCGCAGATATGCAAGCTGATCCTCGATCTTGGTCGGCAGCCAAAGGTCGTCGGCGTCGAGCGTCGCGATGAACGGCGTCGTCAGCGCGGCGATGCCTCTGGTCGTGGCGCTGCCCGGTCCGGCATTTGCCTGGCGCAGCAATTGCAGCGGCAGGTCCGTTCCGCCGATCGCCGCGGCGAGATCGTCGGTTGATCCGTCGTCGACGATCACCACCAGCTCCGGCCGCACCGTCTGCGCCGCAACCGATCGCAGCGTCTCGGCGATGGTGCCGCTGGCGTTGAAGGCCGGTATGACGACGCCGTATCCGTCCATCACAGGGCACGCCAATCTGACAGTTTGTCGAGCTCGAAGATCCCTTCGATCGGCCGCAGCGACGGGTCGGCCTTGCGCCGCTTCATGGATTTGTAGATAGCGCGCAGGAATTCCCGCGACTGGACGTCCTCTTGCCTCGTCATGTTGCCCGCATGCCGTCTGTAATAGAGCGCGACCGTGTCGGGAAGCACGTATCTGGGGCCGATCTCAAAACCGCGCAGCAGGTAGTCGGTGTCTTCGGCCTGGACGAAATCCTCGTCGAAATCGCCTATGCGCGCGACGAGGCGGCGCGCGAAGATCGCCGCCGACAGGTGAATGCCGCGAACCGTGATGCTGTTGCTGTCCGCCATGGGCTCCAAGGTCCCATCATCGATTTTGTCGACCAGCATCATCCTCGAATAGGTCAGGTCGAGATCGGGATTCTTCCGGAAAAGCTCGACATCGGCTCCAAAGCGCCCCGCTGGCGAGATGTCGTCCGAATCGAGGAACGACACCAGTTCCGCCTCGGGCTTGAGCTGCCTGAGCCCGCTGTTGCGCGCTCGGGTCACCCCCATGTTGTCTTGCCGGAACAGCCGGATGCAGGAATGATCATCCATCATCGCGCGCACGACCTCGACCGAGCCGTCGGTCGAACCGTCGTCGATGACGATGATGTCGAGATCGGCGGCGTCGGCTTGCCTGAGCAGCGAGCGCAGCGCGGCGCCGACATAGGCCTCGCGATTGTAGACCGGCATGATCACGCTCAGCCTCATCCTCGGCCTCGCGGCCGCTGCTGCACCACCCGTTTTGATCGCGAGATATCCCGCATCAAAACACCCGCCAGTCGGGCGTGCTCTTGAGCTCGAAAATGCCTGGAATCTCACGCAGGGACGGGTTCGCCCGGCGTCGCCGGATCAATTTGTGGATCGCCCGCATGTGGTCGCGGAGCCGGGCCTCGCGCTTGCGGGTGATATTGCCGGCGTGGCGCCTGTAGTAGATCGCGACGGTCTCCAGAAGACGGTAATTCGGACCCGTTTCGAAGATACGCAGCAGATAGTCAGTGTCCTCGCACTGGTCGAATTCCTCGTCGAAACAGCCTATGCGATCGACAAGCGCCCGGCTGAACAGTCCGGTGCTCATTGAAATGCCGCGCAGCGTTACAGTGCGGCTGCCCGCTACCGGCTCCATCGTGTCATCGTCTATCTGCTCGGCCAGGGTCATCAGGGAGTAGGTCAGGTCAAGGCCCGGGTCGGCCTCGTAGCAAGCCAGATCCGCCTTGAAGCGCCCGGCAAGCGAGATGTCGTCGGAATCGAGGAACGACACAAATCCGGCATCCGGCGGCAACTGTCTCAGCCCGGCATTGCGCGCCCTCGCGACACCCATATTGGGTTGCAGAAACAGGCGGATGCAGGGCGCCTCGCGCATCGTCGACCGTACGGCCTCCACCGAGGCGTCCGTGGAGCCATCGTCGATGACGATGATGTCGAAGTCGGCGTCAGCGCGCTGCCTGATCAACGAGCGCAGCGCCGGGACGACGTAGCGCTCGCGATTGTACACAGGCATGATCACGCTGAGCTTCACCGGGCGCCTCGTGTCAGGACGTCCTCGATCGTGCCGGCGATCTCCGCCGGGTCGGTGCCGAGGGACAAACGAAAGCACGGCAGGCGGCGCGTCAATTCGCTGAAGAAGCGAAAGCCGCTTTCGCGTTCGCCCGGCATCTGTGCGATGCCGGACGGCGCCAAGGCAATCATGGCATCCCTGCGCGACACCGGCATGATCGAACTTGCTCCGCCACCGCTAATATGTGACACCATCAGCGCAACGATGTCCAGCATCGCGGGCACCGGCCTGGGCGCGATGTCATCGACGTGAAACATGTGCTTGCCCTGCCAGTTCAGCGGGCCTTGCGCCGTTAGCCGCTTTTGCAGGCCCAGCCGCGTGAAACCTTGCGCGTCCTGCTTCAAGGTCGAGAAAAGGGGCCGCGCGGTCACGCCTCCGGCGAGATCGATCAGCACATAGTCGTCGCCGACACTGTCTAGTCCGTTGAGCAGGCCGGCGGCGACGGTGCCGGATTTCCCGGCTCCACCCGAGCCGGCAAGGAGGATACCCTTGCCATCGATGCCGAGCGTGCCGGCATGGGTCAGCCGCATGCCGCGTGCGGCATATTCCCAATGCAGGAAGGCGCGCACCGGTGCCCCCGGCTCCCAAGGCGGAAAGGCATCGGCCGAGGCCATCAGCTGTACGCCAACGCAACGTTGCGGATCGTAGATCTGCCAGAAATCTAGATCGTGGAAATAGTGGCCGCGTAACCCGGCTTCGGCGAGCCGTTTGGCAAAGCCGTGCTCGGTGAAATGCGCGTCGCCCCATCGCGCCGGCTCCGGGATGCCGTCGATGCCGGGATGAGCGATGAAGATGCGGCAGGTGGACGGTTCCGGCTGATCGTGAGCGGCCTCGACAAATGCATGGCTCAGGGCGTCGGCGAGCACACCGTGACCCAGATGCACGGCCAGTTCCAGCCCGGGCAGCCGAACCCGCCGGATGGTCGGATAGCGCGAGGCAGCGCCTTCAGCGGAGGCGATGAGATACCGGGCGTAGTCCGGCAGAGTTTCGAGCGTGACGCGCGGCATCAAGCGCCTTCCATCACGGCTGCGGCCGGCCGATCAGGAAGCCTGCTTGACCGCCGGCCAGCCAAGGGGTTCCTCGACCTCATGGATGGGATCAACGACGATCAGGTCCGCGAGGTCGTCGTGGATGCTGACATTGAGCGGCTCGCTGGTGGCGGCAAGCTCGGCTTGCAATTCGCCCGGCAGTGGCTGCGCCGCCGCTTCCGAACGCACCAGCAAACCCAGTTCGAGCAGCTGCGATATGAAGTGTTCGAGTTCGGCCTGGCTTATTGTCGAGCCGCCCGCGGCCAGCCCGATCAGAGCCTGGGCGTCCGCTCCGGACGAAAGCACCTGCCACGCCTTGCTGCCGGAATCGGAGAAGCCGAAATATTTGCCATTGGCAAGGTTGAGCACCACGGCCTCGCCATCGAAGGATTCGAAAACGATATCCCGGCTCGCAACCGCATAGGCATGGGATTCATGCTTCATTGTTGCCCCGCTTTACATCCCTGCCCGCCAGCAGGACCGCTTCCACCGACAACGCCTGTAGACTTTCGGTCGTTCCTTGGCAAGGTAACCTTTGCCGGCAAGGCGCCGACATTTCCGGGATCAGTCGAAGGACGGGCGGATCAAGCCTCGATTTCCAGCGCCGACAATGGCTTGGAACAACAGGCCAGGATGAAGCCGTCGTCGATCTCATGATCGAGGATGCCGCCATTGTGGCTCATCTCGACGCTGCCGGAGACTTTCTTCACCTTGCAAGTTCCGCACAGGCCGAATTCGCAGGCCGCCGGTATCCGCACGCCCGAGGCGCGCGCGGTCTGCAGCACGGTCTGGCCGGCGACGCAGTCGGCGTCGACATCCGAAAGCGCGAAGCGGATCGGCGTCGCGGCTTCGACGGAAATTGCCGCGCCGTCTTCAGCCGGCGCGGCAAACGGTGCCGGGACTTCGTCCACGGTCGGCGCGGCAAAGCTTTCCTGATGGTACTTTGCCATGTCGAAGCCGGCGGCTTCGAGCATGCCGCGCACGGCGCGCATGAAGGGATCGGGCCCACAGCAGAAGATTTCGCGTTCGCGGAAATCGGGTGCCAGGAGCGGCAGCCGGATGGCGTCGATGCGGCCCATATGGCCGTACCAGCCCTCGCGGCTCGACCGCTCCTCGATCATGAAGCCGAGCGACAGGCCAGGCATATGGCCGCCGAGCAGTTCGAGTTCCTTGCGGAAGATGATTTCTTCCGGGCGCCGCGCGCAGTTGACGAAACCGACATCGGTCCATGGCGCACAGTCGTTCAGCCAGCGCAGCATCGACATCATCGGCGTCACGCCGGAGCCGGCCGAGACGAACAGATATTTCGCCGCCGGATGGCTGTGCAGTGAAAAGTCGCCGCCCGGTCCATAGGCCTTGACGTGCGAGCCGGGCGCCAGGTGATCGAACATCCAGCGTGTGCCGATGCTGCCCGCCTGCGCCTTCACCGTCACCGCGATCGAGAACGGCCGCGACGGCGACGACGACAGCGTGTAGGTGCGCATCAGCGGCCCATCCGGCGTCGGCAGTTCCAGCGTCACGAACTGGCCCGGCTTGTAGCGGAACCAGGTCTGGTTGTCGGACCGGAAGGTGAAGGTCTTGACGTCGGGCGCCTCGTCGCTGACACCGGTCACTTCCAGCACCTGCAGCCTGTCGTTCCAGGGCGCCATCTGGTCGAGATGGCGATAGAGGCCAAGGTCGGTCATCGCATTCATCCCTGCATACCTTTCATTTTGCGGATGTCGTGATCCCAAAACCGCTGCACACTTTTGGGTGACATGCGCTAGGCGACGCTGCGCAGCGCCGGCCGCCCGCCTTCGGCCAGGCGCGGACCGATGAAGCGGGCATACCAGTCGACGAACTGGATGACGCCGCCTTCATGCAGCTCCGAATACGGGCCGGGTTCATAGGCCGGCGACAGGATACCGAAAGCGTTCTCCTCGACGATGCGGCGATCCTGGTCGTTGGTCTCGGTCCAGACATGGGTGAGTTCGGCGAGATCGTAGTCGACACCCTCGACGGCGTCCTTGTGCACCAACCACTTCGTCGTCACCGCCGTTTCGGTGGCGCTGACCGGCAGCACGCGGAAGGTGACGGCATGATCCACGAGGATGTGGTTCCAGGTCGTCGGGTAGTGATAGTGCATCAGCGTGCCGATGCGGTCGGCCGAAACGCTGTCGGACAGGTCCTTCCTCACCGCCCGCTTGCCGGTCATCGTGTAGCTCTGGGCGTCGCGCAGCAGCGGCGCGCGGGTGGCGCGGTATTGCCCGGCCGGGTCGATGCGGAATTTGCTGGGCAGGCCAACAGCTTCGCACTTCGCCCAGTGCGCCAGCATCTCCGGATCGCTGTCGGCGCCTTGCACGCCGGTCACGGTCGGTGCTTCCGGGAAGGTCTTGCACAGTTCGGGATGATTGCCCGCGCAATGATAGCATTCGCGGTTGTTTTCCCAGACCAGCTTCCAATTGCCCTTCTCGATGATCGTGCTCTCGAAGGCGATCTTGGCCTCGCTCAGCCGGTGCGGCTTGAGATAGGGCTCGATCATCGCCCGCATCGGCGCGAAGTCGGCCGGCTCCTTGGCCAGGCAGATGAAGACATAGCCGGCGACGCTTTCGCAGGCGACCGGCTTCAGCCCGAACTGGCTCTTGTCGAACCCCTCGGCCATCTGGCGGGCGAACAGCAGGCGCCCGTCCAGCTCATAGGTCCACTGGTGATAGGGACAGACCAGTTTGGCGGCCATGCCCTTGTCGCTGTTGCAGACGCGGCTGCCGCGATGGCGGCAGGAATTGTGGAAGGCGTTGATCTTGCCCTGCTGATCGCGCACCAGCACGATAGGATAGTCGCCGACCTGCACGGTGATGAAGCTGCCCGGCTTGGGCAATTCGCAATCATGGCCGATGAACAGCCAGTCGCGATACCAGATCAGCTCCATGTCGAGCTTGAAGTAGTCCGGGTCGGTGTAAAAAGGCTGTTCCAGCGAAAAGCCTTGTCTGCGGCTGTTCAAGAGCCTCAGCATGTCGTTGCGCGCGTCCATGTCCTGTCCTCATTTTCAAGGACTGAACTGGTGGTGATTGAGGAAGGACTGGACGCAGATCGGCGCAAAGCCGGACAAACACCATCCGCCTCTTGACCGCCCACCGCGATCAGTCGAGTTCTAGCCATCTCGGGCTGGTTTCCGGGCTCTGGAGTCGTCCTTACGGACCATCGCGACACCTTCCCAGGCTTACGCCCAGTGGTCTCCCGTTGCGACTTGAACTCCACCACCGTTGCGGGGGCAGCGCCGGAATCTGACCGGCTTCCCAATTCTCCGCTCCGTCGTCACGCAGCGGCACCTGAGATGCCTGATCTAATCACGGCAGGGTTTGCGACATCGGCATGAAAGCGACATCGCATCCATGCGGCGCGACACGCATGCTGGAACGTCGTGACAGGGGTCGCATCATCAAATTGCCTTCTGTCGCCAGGCGCGCCGGCACCGTTTTTCGACCCCTTTGCCGGGGGCGAAAAGGTTAACAGTTTCGAAAAGTGACTATTAGCAGATTCTAAAATCGAACCGAACGGTTCGTTTCTGTTGACGGTGCGTGCAGGACGGTGTGAACGCCGAGCCTCCGATACAGTTGGTGATCGGGGTGCCATTTTTAGCTAACTGATTGATATAACGACAGAAAATAACAGATGTGGAAATCACTGGCACAATTTCAAGTGGTAGGGTCATGGTCCACGCTGAACAACTTCGTGATTGGAAACAGCAGAGGTGCTCTCCCACATCGGGGCGGTCCGAACGACGCGATTTTAATCCCAAGACACGCCGCTAGACGGACGGAAAAATACTGGAGTACCCAAAATGAAAAAGATTGTTCTCACTGCCGCCGCCCTTCTGGCCATTTCCGGCAGCGCCTTCGCTGGTAGCGACCATTACGGTTCGAACGCCGCCACCCCCGCTGCCACTGTCGACAGCTCGTACACCGCTTCGACCAGCAAGTCGGAGCCGGCTGCTCAGACGCCTGCCCAGGGCGCCGACCACAATCTCTTCGGCAACAACTAACAGCCGATCCCCGGCTTGCGGCGGGGCGACCCTGCCGCGCGGGGTGGATGCCACAAATTCAGGAGTACCTAAAATGAACAAGATCCTCATTGCCGCCGCCGCCGTCCTGGCCCTCTCCGGCAGCGCCTTTGCCGGCAGCGACAACTACGGTTCGAGCGGTGCCAACCAGGCGGCTGTCACGTCGACCGACAACGCGAACACCGCATCGATCGGCAAGTCGGCTCCGGCCACCGAGGCGCCTGCCCGGCCGGGTAGCGATCGCAACCTCTTCGGCCGTTGACGCCTGTTGCGAGTGGCGGGCTCGCTCGCCACTCGTGGAATTCAAGACGTTAGGAGTATTGGAAATGAACAAGATCCTCATTGCTGCCGCCGCCGTTCTGGCCCTCTCCGGCAGCACTTTCGCCGGCAGTGACAACTATGGCTCCAATGGCGCCAATCAGCCCACTGCATCGTCGACCGTCAATGTCGATACGTCGCATACGGGTTCGGTCCGCAACAGCGACTCACCCATCTACAAGCTGCTCAACTCGTCCGGCGACGTGCAGAAGTCCGCCCCTCACGGCGCAGACCGCAATCTCTTCGGCAACAACTAACCAGCCGTCGTGATGTATAAAAAGAGAGCGGCGGGCCAGCCCGCTGCTCTCTTTTTGCGTTGTCGAGACATGGCTGGCCTCAGGCGGCTTTTGCTTCCGCTTCGTGCAGCGCGAACGACCGTCCATCCGCATCGAAGATATGAAGGTCGCCGGCATTGGCGGTCAACTGTAGCGTCGAGCCGCGCTTGATCTCGACATTGCCCGGCAGCTTGGTCACCAGCGGCAGGTCGGCACGGCCGATGTCGATATAGACCAACTGAACCTCGCCGAGTTGCTCGACATAATCGACCGTCCCCTCGAACAGATAGTCCGCACCACTGGCGATCGCGAGATCTTCCGGCCGCACGCCGAAGCTGACCGCCGCTCCCTTTGCCGAAGCAGGCGTCGCGATCGGCACCGTCGCCTTGCGGCCGCCGACATGGCTGATGATGGTCGGATTGCCCGTCTTGTCGACCGTGGCCGGCAGGACGTTCATGGCCGGCGAGCCGATGAACTGGGCGACGAATAGGTTGCCGGGGTTCTTGTAGAGCTCCATGGGCGTGCCGACCTGCTCGATGTGGCCATCCTTTAGCACCACGATGCGGTCGGCCAGCGTCATCGCCTCGACCTGGTCGTGCGTGACATAGATCATGGTCGTGTTGGGCATCGATTCCTTGAGCTTGGCGATCTCGATACGCGTGGCGACGCGCAGTGCCGCGTCAAGGTTCGACAGCGGTTCGTCGAACAGGAACACTTTTGGATTGCGCACGATGGCGCGGCCGATGGCGACACGCTGACGCTGGCCGCCCGACATCGCCTTGGGCAGGCGGTCGAGATATTTGGTCAGCTGCAGGATTTCGGCGGCCTGCCGCACCCGTTTGTCGATCTCGGCTTTGCTTTCCTTGCCGATCTTCATCGAGAAGGCCATGTTGTCGTAGACTGTCATGTGCGGATAGAGCGCGTAGGACTGGAACACCATGGCGATGCCGCGCTTCGATGGCGGCACGTCGTTGACCACCTGGCCGTCGATCTTGAGTTCGCCCGAGGTGATTTCCTCAAGCCCGGCGATCGAGCGCAGCAAGGTCGACTTGCCGCAGCCCGACGGGCCGACGAAGACGATGAATTCGCCCGATTTGATGTCGAGGTCGATGCCGTGGAGAATGTTGAGATTGCCGTAGGACTTCTTCACTTGTCTCAAATTGACATCGGCCATTGATTTCCTCCCAGTGGTTCCTCAGATGTTCAGCCTATGCGCCCGAACCAGACGCCGTAACCGCCGAGTTCGACCGTACCGGTGCTTGCCTGCCCGGAAAATCCGTGTCCCGCCAAAGGTTGCAGGGTTCGGTTGCCGAGGTCAACCTTCGCCGGCGCGGCGCCCAGATTGAAGACGCAGACGATCTCCTCATTGCCCGCCCGGCGGGTGAAGGCGACGGTGTCGCCCTGGCTTTCGATGAAGCTGATGTCGCCCTTGGCCAGCGCCGGATTGGCACGGCGGAAGGCGAGAAAGCGCCGGTAATGCTCAAGCAGGGAGGTTTCGTCACCCTGCTGCACGTTGACCGCCTGTGACAGGTGCTTGGCCGGCACCGGCAGCCAGGGCTTTGCCTGGGAGAAGCCGCCATTGCTGGCGCCGCCATCCCACACCATGGGCGTGCGGCAGCCGTCGCGGCCCTTGAATTCCGGCCAGAAGCGGATTCCGTAGGGGTCCTGCAGGTCCTCGAAGCGCAGGTCGGCCTCTCCGAGCCCGAGTTCTTCGCCCTGGTAGATGCAGACCGAGCCGCGCAGCGACATCAGCAGCGCCGAGATGACCTTGAGATAGGCGGTCGGGTCTGCTTCGTCGGCGGCCCAGCGCGAGGCCGGGCGCATCACGTCATGGTTGGAAAACGCCCAGCACGACCAGCCGTCGCTGGCCACCTTGCCAAAAGCCTCCAGCACCGAGCGGACCTTGGCGGCGCTGATTTTTTCCGGCGCCAGGAAGTCGAAGGAATAGCACATATGCACGCGCTTGCCGCCCGCGGTATAGGCGGCGACCACGTCCAGCCCGCGCTGCGAATCGCCAACTTCGCCGACCGCGGCGGTCGCCGGATACTCGTCGAGCAGCGCCCGGAAGCGCTCGAGGAAGGCGAGGTTCTCCGGCCGGCTCTTGTCGTAGATATGGTCCTGGTAGTTGTAGGGGTTGACCGCCGGTGCGGTCTGGTCGTTGCGCTCTTCCGGTGGCAGCGGCGGGTTGTTTTCCAGCCCCTGGCTGTGGAAGTAGAAATTGATGGTGTCGAGGCGGAAACCGTCGACGCCGCGCTCCAGCCAGAAGCGGGTGACGTCGAGCAGCGCGTCCTGGACTTGCGCGTTGTGGAAGTTGAGGTCGGGCTGCTCGGCCAGGAAATTGTGCAGGTAGTATTGCTGGCGACTGGTGTCCCATTGCCAGGCCGAGCCGCCGAAGATCGACAGCCAGTTGTTGGGCGGCGTACCGTCGGGCCTTGCGTCCGCCCAGACATACCAGTCGGCCTTCGGATTGACGCGGCTCGAGCGGCTTTCCTTGAACCAGGGATGGATGTCGGCGGTATGCGACAGCACCTCGTCGATCATCACCTTGAGACCGAGCCGGTGCGCCTCCGCCGTCAGGGCGTCGAAATCCGCCAGCGTGCCGAACATCGGGTCGACGTCGCAGTAATCCGAGACGTCGTAGCCGAAATCCTTCATTGGCGATTTGAAGAAAGGCGAGATCCAGATGGCATCCGCGCCAAGGGCGGCAATGTAGGGCAGTCTGCCGATGATGCCTTTGAGGTCGCCAATGCCGTCGCCATTGGAGTCCTGATAGCTGCGTGGATAGATCTGATAGATCACCGCGCCCCGCCACCAGTCGCGGTCGATGGCGGGGTCTGGTTTCGAAGTCGCCTTCAAAGCCGATTGCATTGTCTCAACCTCCTTTCACCGAGCCGGCCAGCAGCCCGCGGACGAAATAGCGCTGCAGCGAGAAGAAGACGATCAGCGGCACGATGATGGTGATGAAGGCCGATGTCGTCAGGATCTCCCAGTTGCCGCCGCGCGAGCCGAGCAGCGCATTGAGCTTGGCCGTCAGCACGATCTGATCGGGCGCCGTTCCGAGGAAAACCATTGCCACCAGCAGATCGTTCCATACCCAGAGGAATTGGAAGATGGCGAAGGAGGCAAGCACCGGGAAGGACAGCGGCAGCACGATCTTGACGAAGATCTCGAAATCGCTGGCACCGTCGATGCGGGCCGATTCCATGATCTCGCGCGGCAGGCCGGCGATATAGCTGCGCAACAGGTAGATGGCGAAGGGCAGGCCGAAGCCGGTATGCGCCAGCCAGATGCCGAGATAGGTCTTGGACGGCACGCCGAAGAAAGTGCCGACGCCGTTGTAGAGCCTGAGCAGCGGGATCAGCGACATCTGCAGCGGCACCACCAGGAGGCCGATGATGACCGCTATCAGCAAGGCGCGTCCGGGAAACCGCATCCAGGCCAGCGCGTAGGCGGCAAAGGCCGCGATCAGGATCGGGATCACGGTCGCCGGGATGGTGACCGTCAGCGAATTCATGAAGGAGCGGCCGATGCCTTCGGAGAACAGCACGGTTTGGTAGTTGTCGGTGGTGAATTTCGGCGGCGCCGACGAGGCGTAGTAGACGCGCTGGCCGCGATCGCCTTCGAAGGCCTTGGGCGAGGTGAGCACGAAACCGCCATCTGCATTTACCTGCAAGGTGACGCCGTCGCCGAGATCAGCCGCTGTGCCGGCCTTGTATTGCGTCGGCGCCGCCGCCTTGACGCCAAAGGCGCTGATGTCGCGCTTGGCGCCGTCGCCGAAGACATTGCCTTCGATGACATACTTGCCATCCTTTTGCGTCTGCGCCGAGGCGGCCGGCAGCCGCCCGGCCTCGGTCTGGCTGGAACTGGCGAACGAATTCCACCAGCCCGAGGCGACGATCTGGTCCTTGTCGCGCAGCGACGAGACGAGGATGCCGAGCGTGGGGATGGTCCAGATCGCCACGAAGACCAGCACCGCGATATGGACGCCGAAACGGCTTGCGAAGGAATTTCCGGTCGCGACGGCCATATCAATGCCCTCCCGTCTCTTTGTTGGCCTGGCGGATGTTCCAGACCATGATCGGAATGACGGCGATCATGATGATGATGGCAATGGTCGCGCCGCGGCCGAAGTCGCCGCCGCCGCGGAACATCCAGTCGAACATCAGATTGGCCAGCACCTGGCTGTTCCATTGGCCGTTGGTCATCGTCAAGACGATGTCGAACACTTTCAGCACCAGGATGGTGATGGTGGTCCACACCACCGCGATGGTGCCCCAGATCTGCGGCACCATGATCTTCCAGAAGATCTGGAACGGGTTGGCGCCGTCTATGACCGCGGCTTCCAGCGTTTCTTCGGGGATGCCGCGCAGCGCGGAGGACAGGATGACCATGGCGAAACCGGTCTGGATCCAGATCAGGATGATCATCAGGAAGAAGTTGTTCCAGAACGGCAGCGATATCCAGACCTGCGGCTGGCCGCCGAAATGCTGGATGATGGCGTTGAGCAGGCCGATCTGGATCTGGCCGTCGCCTCGATATTCGTAGATGAACTTCCAGATCACGCTGGCGCCGACGAAGGAGATGGCCAGCGGCAGGAAGATCAGGCTCTTGGCGATCGTGCCCCACCATATCTTGTCGGTGAGCACGGCGATGATCAGGCCGAGGAAGGTGCAGGCCGCCGGCACCACCGCCAGCCACAGGATGTTGTTCAGGATCGCGTTTCGCAGATCCGGATCGCGCAGCGCCCATTCGTAGTTGGCGAACCCCACGAAACTCGTGCCGCCGCGGTCGAAGAAAGACAGCCACAGCGTCGCGATCACCGGATAGATCAGGTAGATGGTCAGGATGATCAGCGCCGGACCCACGAACAGCCAGGGCCGCACCAATCCCTGCCGGCGCAGATTGTTGACGGCGGCCGTCCCGGACACCCCGCGCGAGGGGAAGATCAAATCGAGCAGTTTGTTGGCGCCCCAGAAATAGGCGACGCAGCCGCCGACGCCGATGATGATGACGAATATTGCCGAGAAAATCTGAGTCGCCATGGGTCCCTCTCCCTGCGCATGACCGGCCAGCGATGCTGGCGATCGGATGCACCGACTTTCAGTTATTCGGAACAATCGAAACGTGAAGGCTTCCGGCGAGCACCGCCGGTCGGATCCGGGCCGTGGCCCGGATCCAGCAGGAGGATTGGAATGTGTTAGGTCGCCCCGCTATTTGATAGCGTCCCAGCTCTTCTGGATGTCGGTGGCGACGTCCTGGGCGGACTTGCCGCCGACCAGGTCGATCATGCCGGTCCAGAACGAGCCGGCACCGACCTTGCCGGGCATCAGGTCAGAGCCGTCGAAGCGTACCGTCGTGGCGCCGACCAGGATCTCGCCCTGCTTCTTCAGCGCATCGCTGCCATAGGCGTCCTTGTTGGCTCCCTTGAAGGGGGTGACGAAGCTCTTCTGCGCCATCCACAATTCATGCGCGAGCGGCATCTGCAGGAATTTGATGAATTCGCGCGACGCCTTGGAATCCTTGGTGATCATCACCAGCGTTCCGGCCACTTCCAGCGGCGTTCCCAGTTCCGGCTTGGAGGCGTAAGGCGGGTAGGGGAAGAAGTCCGCATCCTGGCCGAGCTTCACGCCCTCCGGGAAGAAGGAGGGGATGAACGATGCCTGATGGTGCATGTAGCACTTCGGCGGCACGGTAAAGAGTCCCTTCGGGCTGTCGCGGAAGTCGGTCGCCGCGACTGCCTTGGCGCCGCCGTCCACCATCTTGTCGTCGGTGGCGATCTTGCCGAAGATGTCGATGGCGTTGACCACCGCCGGATCGGTGAACGGGATCTCGTTCTTCACCCACTTGTCGTAGACTTCGGGCGGCTGCGTGCGCAGCATGATGTCCTCGACCCAGTCGGTCGCCGGCCAGCCCGTCGCGCCGCCCGAACCAAGCCCGATGCACCACGGCTTGCCGCCATCGGCGATGATCTTCTTTTCGAGCTCCGCCAGTTCTTCCTGCGTCTTCGGCACCTTGTAGCCGGCTTCCTCGAAATTGTCGGGCGAGTACCAGACCAGCCCCTTCACGTCGATCTTGTAGGGAAAGGCATAGAAGCCCGGCTTGCCGTCCTTGCCATTGTAGGTGCCGAGCTTGGCCCAGGAGTCGCCGGCGGCGTAATTCTCCTTGACCCAGGCCGCGACGTCGTCGCCCAGCGGGGTCAAGACGCCCTTGGAAGCAAGGTCCTGGATGAGGCCCGGCTGCGGCAGCACGGCGATGTTGGGCGGGCTGCCGGCCTGGGTGTCGATGACGATCTGCTGCTCGTAATTCTCGGACGAGGAATATTTGACCTCCGCGCCGGTGGCTTCGGAGAAATAATCGAGTACCGACCGCACAAGCGTCTCGTCCTCGCCACGCCACGGTCCGAAGATCGACAGAGTCTCGCCCTTGAGGTCGACTTTCTTGAGATCTTCGTAATTCGCCCAGTTGAAGCGCTTGTCCTCGCCCGGCTTGAACTTCAGTTCGGCATGCGCGGGCGCGCTCAGGGCGAATGCGGCAGACGCAACACCCAGCAAAAGCATTTTCTTCATCGGTATTCCTCCCAGTGGGTCACACACTCACCGGACGGAACCTCCATTCCGCCCGCCGACGCCGCAGGACTGTGACTCAGTCGCAAGGGAACCGCAACCTTTCGAAGAGTCTTCCAAAGCGCTTTGGCTTCGCCGATCTCGCCATTGAATCGATCAGGAGTCAAGAGGGCCCGCGGACTAATCGATTTAATTGCCAGCAGCCAGGGCTCGAAAAAGTGCGTAGAAACATGCTTTTTTGGCAATGCAACAGCAATTCTTGTTTCAAACCCAACCCCGGCACGCTTATGGTCTCTGCGATATGGCCGCGTCGCGGACGGTGGTTGGGTCGATTCAATCTAAAAGCGCTTTGAGTCGGGGAGGCCTCTCGTGAACCTCAAGCAACTTGCGCATATGCTGGCGCTTTCGCAGACCACGGTTAGCCGGGCGCTGAACGGCTACCCCGAAGTCAACGAGGAAACCCGCAGGCGCGTCATGGACGCCGCCAAGCGCCACGGCTATCGCCCCAATCCGAGCGCGCGCCGGCTGGCCACGGGCAAGTCCGGAATGATCGGCTATGTGCTGCCGACGGGTGCGGCCGTCGACATCGACCCGCACTTCGTCGAATTTCTGTCCGGCCTGGGCGACTATGCCCGCTCGCACGAACTCGACCTCGTGTTGTCGCCGGCTGATGCCGACGATCAGGAGACGACCTACCGGCGTATCGTCGCCAACCGGCAGGTCGACGCCGTCTACATCTCTTCGCCCAGGCCCGCCGACCGGCGCGTGGCGCTGGTCAACACGCTCGGCATTCCTTTCATCGTCCATGGCCGCAGCGAGGGTTTCGATTTCGACTATCCCTATCTCGACATCGACAATGAAGGCGCTTTCCACGAGGCGGCCCGGCTGCTCGTCCAGCTCGGCCACCGGCGGCTGGCGCTGATCAACGGCGATGACAGGGAAACCTTCGCCATTCACCGCGAGCGCGGCCTGCGCCGGGCGCTGGCCGCGAGCGGCCTGACATTGGGCGATCGCCATGTCTGCTCCGTCGTCATGACCGAGGAGAATGGCTATCGCGCTGCCCGGCGCCTGCTCGAACAGGACGGCGCGCCGACGGCAATCGTCTGCTCCAGCCTGATCATGGCGCTCGGCGTCGTGCGCGCGGTGCGTGATCTCGGGCTCAGCATTCCCGGCGACGTCTCGCTGATTGCCCATGACGACGTCTTTCCCTGGCTGAAGCCGGAGAATTTTTCCGTGCCGCTGTCCACGACGCGCTCGTCGATCCGGCTGGCCGGCGCACGCATTGCCGAGCGGCTGGCGGCACGCATATCGGGGCTGGAGGAGGGCGCCCGCGGCGAGGTCTGGCCGGTCGACCTGGTGGTGCGGGGGTCCGTGGCTGGCGCGCCTGCCTAGCCCGCGGATTTGAGATGATCGATGAAGGCGCGCAGCTTCGGCAGGACCTGGCGCTTGCCGGGATGATAGAGGAAGACACCCGGCGTCGTCGCCGAGAGGCCCTCTAGAACGGGCTTTAGTTTTCCCTGGGCAATCGGACCCTCGGCAATGGGTCGAGGCGTTTGCGCCAATCCAACGCCTTGCATCGCGGCCCCCAGCAACGTCGGATAGTCATGCGCGATCAGCGGGCCCGAGACGATCGCCTCGATCGTTTCGTTGCCGTCGACGAAGGACCAGGGCGCGATGGCGCCGTTCGAGCGGCGCAAGCGCAAGCAGGCGTGGTGGCGGAGATCCTCGACATGCGCGGGATAGCCATTGTGCTCAAAATAGTCCGGGCTGCCGACGACGACGAAGCTGAACGGCGGCGTCAGCCGCACCGCGACCATGTCAGGCGCGACGAATTGGCCGAGGCGGATGCCGGCGTCGAACCCGCCGTTCGCGAGATCGACCATCTCGTCGCTCGCGGCGATCTCCAGCTCGATCTCGGGATAGGCTCGGCAGAACGACGCGATCATCGGCTCCAGGATCAGCGGCACGACGGCCCGGGGCACGGACAGGCGTAGCAGTCCGGTTGGCCGCTGGCCGACATCTCGGGCGGCTTCGCCGGCCGAGACGAGTTCTTCGAAGGCAGGGCCGGCGCGGTCAAGAAACCGCTGACCGGGCTCGGTCAAGCCGACGCTGCGGGTCGTGCGGACGAACAGCGCGGTGCCCAAGCGCGCTTCCAGCGCGCGCACCGCCTGGCTCACGGCGGACGGCGTCACGCCGAGATCCGCGGCGGCGCGGCGGAAGTTGCGGTGCCTGGCGACAGCCAGGAACGCCTCGACGCCCTCCAGCGCACCATGACGGACTGTGTAGTTCTGCTTCATAGGTCGTTGTGATTACAGGGGATAGTCGAATTATGGAAGCGGGCTTAGGTAGTAGGTCGAAGCACGGAGACATCTTGCAATGACCAATGAACTCGATGGGGTGCGCGACCATTATCGCGCGACCGGCCTGACTGAGCGGCTGAAGACCGTACTGGCCGCCCTTGGTCCAGCGGACCAGCTTCTCACGCCACAGCAATTGGGTACCCTCGACCAGTTTCACACGCGTGGGCTTGCTGCCACCGCCGAGCTTGCCCAATTGGCGGGGGTCGCCGCCGATATGTCGGTCCTGGACGTCGGCTCGGGCATCGGCGGGCCGGCGCGCTTTCTGGCTGCGACCTATGGCTGCCGGGTTACTGGCGTGGACCTCAGCGCGCCTTTCGTGGAAGCCGCACGCTATCTGACCGAACGCACGGGACAGAGCGGGCAGCTGTCGTTCCAGACTGCCAATGCCCTGGAGCTTCCGTTCGACGACGGCCGTTTCGACATCGTACTGCAGCAGCACGTGGCGATGAACATCTCCAACCGGGCGCGGCTCTATCACGAGACCAGGCGCATGTTGAAGTCAGGCGGCCGGTTTGCCACCTTCGACGTCGCATTGGGCAAGGGTGAACCGCACTATCCGCTCCCCTGGGCACGAATGCCGGCGACGAGCTTCCTCCTGACAGCCGACGCGACGCGCGCGGCGATCGAAGCGGCCGGCTTCCGCGTGCTCGCATGGCAAGACGACACTGAGGCCGCCAGAGCCTGGTTCGCGCAACTGCGCGCATCGGGGCCGCCGCCTTCGCCAAATCTCGGCGTGGTGATGGGGCCGGACTTCGCCGAGCTTACGACCAACCTGGGTCGAAATCTCATGCAGGGCCGGCTCGGCATCCTGACCGCGGTGTTCGAAGCAGTGTGAACCGGCTGTCGGGAAGACCTCAGATGTCCACGGAAGTCCTATTTCAAACCCATCTCGCTCTGGGCTATGTCGCATGGCTGCTTTGCTTCGGCGCGTATATCTGGCCCTGGCTCCGGCAAATGGACCCGGTCGCAGCACAACGCGCCATCGCCACCCTGCACAGCTTCCGCTTCTTCGGCCTCGTCTTCATCCTCCCGGGCGTCGTGGGTTCCAACTTGCCTGCCGGCTTCGCCGCATTCGCCGCCTACGGCGACTTCGCAACAGGGGTGCTGGCCATGCTGGCATTGCTCACGGTGCGGATACCTCGGCTCTTCTGGCCGTTCGTCGTCGCCTTCAACCTTTTCGGGATGGTCGATCTGCTAGTCGACTATTATCATGCCACGCAGCTCGGCCTTCCCGCACACGCGGAACAATTCGGCGCCACCTATGCGATCCCGATCATCTATGTGCCGCTGCTGATGATCACGCACATCGCCGCGTTCTGGTTCTTGGTCCGTCCCGGGCAACGCGCGGCCTGAGCCGTCACGGGCTACTCCTTCGCCGTCTGTGCGGCCTTGATGTCCAACAGCCCAAAGCCGAAATCATTGTCGCGGCCCTTCGGGCCAAGATCCCTGGCGGTGGCGGCCAGTGCCTTCTCGATGTCGTCGGCCGAGCGTTCGGGGGCGGCATGGATGAGGTTGGCGATGGCGCCGCTGACGATTGCCGCGGCAAACGAGGTGCCCGTGACGACGTCCGAGCCGGCCCCGCTCGGCGCCACCATCTCGACCCCCGGCGCCGAGATGAAGACATAGGCGCCGCGATTGGCCTGCGGCATCAATCCGTCCTTGGCGTCGGTGGCCGTCACCGCAATGACGCCCTCAAAGGCGGCCGGGTAGCCATAGGGCGCCTTCGGGCCGTTGTTGCCGGCCGCCGCGACCAGCACCATGCCGAGCGCGCGGGCATTGCGGCAGGCAGTACCAAGCAGGTCGTTTTTCGGGCCGACGAAGCTCATATTGATGATGCTGACATTCTGGTCCGCCGCCCAGTCGAGCGCCGACAGGATGACGTCCATGGTCGACTTGCCGCCCTCGAAGGCGCGTGCGTGGTAGATCCTGGCGCCCGGCGCCATGCCTTCCAGCGCGCCGACGCCGGCAATCAGCCCGTCGACCGAGGTGCCGTGATCGCGCTTTTCGATCGGCACGCCGGGCATCGCATCGAACTGCACGGCGATGACGCCGGCCAGAGCCGGATTGGTGTCGTCGATGCCGGTATCGATGACGGCGACACGGACGTTTTCGCCACTGGCCTGTTTGGCGTCGAGCGCGATGCGGTCGAAGGCATAGTTGACGATGCCGGCCGCCTGCTGCAGCGAATAGATATGGTTGGGCTCGCGGCGCTGCGTGCGGCCGTCGGCGGCAAGCTGCGCCAGCACGACGCCGACCGGGCGGCCGTCGGGAATGCCGAAGCGCACCAAAGTCGTGCCAAGCAGCCGGGACTGGCGCTGCGAGCGCACTTCGAGGCCGAAGGAGGCGGCGATCTGCTGCACCGCGCCGGCATCGCCATCGACGGTCACCAGCACCTCGTCGGGCACGAATTCGCCGGTCACGGCGCGCGGCGGCTGAACGGCGATGAGATCGGTCGGCGAGACGATCGCTCCGCCCGACGGCGGGCCGGCCTGGTTGCCTGCAACTGGTGCCGCGGGCTCCGGCCGTGGTGTCGGCACCGGTGCCGGGGGAGCGGTCGGGTTGGGGAAGAGGTCGACGATCAGGGCGGGCAGAAAAACGGCGCCGGCCTCTGCCGCACCCGACCCGCCCTTGGCGCCGCCGTCCTTGACGCAGTCGGCTGCCGTCGCATTGGCCTCGTCGCTACAATCGATTTTCGCCCGGTCCGGATTGGTGGCGTTGGTCTGCGCCGACGCAGGCACGGTGACGATTGCCATCGCCGCCAAAGCAATTCCAAGAAAAGTGCGTAGCGGTTTTCTCGGGAAAAGCGCAAAGCGCTTTCCCTTGGGAATTGCATCAAAACAAGAAGATAGAGCAGTCCATCGTTTTCGCGAAACGGTGAACCGCTCTCGCATTGCCGCAAATCGAATGACCGCCTTAGCCGCCATCAACGGGCTTCCTTCCCTCGATCACGGTCTCCGCGAAAGGCTGGGCTGCAATAAGGCCGCGCGCCTTCTCGTAGTCGGCGGCGGTCGTCGCCGGAATGGCGAGCCTGAAGACGCCGTCGGCGGTCGGACCACCGATGATCTTGAGCTTGTTGGTGTCGAGGAAGACGGCAATATCGGCCATCCTGGCGTCCGGCTTGAACTTGACCAGGGCGAACGGCATCTTCGCCAGATCGTCTTCAGTGCCGGCGATCTCGAAATTGCCGCCCTTGCCGCCTGGCTGCACCAGCGATTGCACCGCGATCAAGGCCAGCAGGACCGCGGCCGTCGCCCAGGCGACGCCAGCCGGCACCGCCATGAAGCGGTCCCAGGCCCGCGCCAGCCAGGACGCGCTTGCCGGCGCCCGAGTCGGCCCTGCCTCCGCGTCCAGCGCCTTGGCGAAGCGGCTGAGCGCATCGGCCGGTGGACGGATCGCCTCGTTGGCGGCGGCCGTGCCGGAGAACTCGGCTTCCGCCTCGCCAAGCGCGGCAAGTGCCGCGGGATCGTTGGCCAGCCATTCTTCGATGGCTTCCAGATCCGAACCTTCGAGCGAACCGTTCAGGTAGAACGGCAGCAACGTTTCCATTTCGTCGCGGCGCGACATCTTTTCAGCGGCGCTCATGGCCACCCCCTGTCGTAACCGGCGGCCTTCAGGGCTTCGCCGAGTTTCTTGCGGGCATAGAACATCCGGGTCTTGACGGTCGCGACCGGGATGTCGAGCACCTGCGCGATCTCGGTCACCGATTGCCCTTGATAATAGGCGAGATCGATCACCGTGCGGTGCTCCTCGGGCAGGGCGTCGATGAGGCGGCGCAACGCGGCCGCCTTGTCCTCCTTCATGGTGACGACCTCGGGCGTATCGGCGCTGTCGGGCACCGCGGCGGCGGCCTCGTCGTCGATCCAGTCTTCCTTCTTCTTGCGCAGCAGCGAGAGCGCCTTGAAGCGGGCGATGCCGAGCAGCCATGTCGAGACTTCGGAGCGCCCTTCGAAGCCCGGCGCCTGGCGCCACAGTTCGAGGAACACCTCGTTCGCGATATCGTCAGCCATCATTTCCGATCCCGTCTGGCGCGCCACGAAGCGGTAGATCCGCGCGTGGTGACGCATGAACAGGAGCCGCACGGCAGCCCGGTCGCCCTTCGCGACCCGGTCGACAAGCGCGCGATCGGTCTCCGCCGCCGCCGTCATGGCCGGTTGAGCCGCCTGGCTCCTGCCTGCTCTGTCGCCGATCGGTCCAAAAAGGTTCATCCTCCGCCAAGGAATTTTCGGAGGCTAGCTGAAGAAAGTTTGTCTTGCCAGAGCCGCGCATTTTTCCTTCTCCCCTTGTGGGAGAAGGTGTCGCCGAAGGCGACGGATGAGGGGTGTTCCAGCGGAGTGAGGCGTTGGTGTTTCCTGGAACACCCCTTGTATCTGCACGGATCTGACTTTGTGCGATGGAAGCGACTGAGCCTCGAACCGGACGGCATCCGATTCGAGGCTTGGCGAAGTCGCCCGACACCCCTGCGGCTACAACCGTGGATGAGCC
>NZ_SRUT01000068.1:0-413 GCF_004791315.1 Mesorhizobium sp. M8A.F.Ca.ET.208.01.1.1 | reverse complement strand
GCTTCCGGCGCCGAGCGCGAATCGCAGCAGGCGACGATCATCGTCTCGGGCGCCTGGCCTTCGCGCGCCAGCGAGCGGTAGCGGTCGCTTTCGGCAGGGTAGCGGCCGCTCATGAAGTTGCGATAGCCGGCGAGGAGGTGCTCGGGGAGGTGGGGCATGGGCGGCTAGAGCCTTTCCGGGGGTTGGAGGCGGCAGCTCGTTGCGATCGAAAAAAGCCTCTAGCGGCAAATGCCGGTCGCGGGCAATGCCGAATTGCGGATGGCGGCGTCGCAATCGCATGCCGCAAAAAGCTGCACAGGCCGATTTTGCCTCAAGCCCAGATGGCGACCGGGATGCCGAAGCGGTCGGTCAGAGGCGGATCGGGCGAAGGCCGCGCCACGCCGCTGGCGATACGCCCAGATCGGAAGAGCGCA
>NZ_SRUT01000067.1:0-387 GCF_004791315.1 Mesorhizobium sp. M8A.F.Ca.ET.208.01.1.1 | reverse complement strand
GCCTTGGTAAGCGCCATGCCGGAAGCGGTCCGTCCGGTTCCATCGTTCGACGCGAAGCTCAATGCTGACCGAATTCGAGTTGCCTGTGAGCGGGTCAATGCTTCTTGTGAACCCAAGGTAACCGCGTCCTGCCGCCGCACGTTGCTACCTCCGAAAGCTGCCACCGTCGATATCGTTTTCGCGAGGCGCAAGGTTGCGAGCGCGAGGTTCGGCGGCTATGCCGGGTCTGGTATTTCCTGACGCGAGGCAGAGCCGATGAACGTCCTTTCCAATTCCAAATCGCATGGCGGCATCCAGGGCGTCTATTCGCATGCTTCGGAGGTTTGCGCCTGCGACATGACCTTCGCGGTGTTCGTGCCACCGCAGGCCAAGGACGGGCCATTGCCG
>NZ_SRUT01000066.1:0-417 GCF_004791315.1 Mesorhizobium sp. M8A.F.Ca.ET.208.01.1.1 | reverse complement strand
CGAATACGCCTTTCGCACCACGTTCGCGGTAACCCCGCTCGAATTCATAAGAGCGCTCCGCCTCAACGAAGCAAGACGGCTCCTTGTCACGGCTCGCGCCAACGGCTTGAGCGTTACGACGATCGCTATGGACGTGGGGGTCACCCATCTGGGCCGCTTCGCCGCGAATTATCGACTGTTCTTCGGCGAATCTCCCTACGAAACACTGCAGCGCGCCGGAAGATCGTGACTGGGGCGCAACCTGCGCCGAGAAATGCCGGTCATCATTGCAAGCGGTTCGATGGAATTTGCGCAATCCGGATAGAAGTCGAACTTCAGAATTAGTAGATTCTAAAATGCAACTATATACCGGCTCCGGCCGCAAGGTGGGGACCAGTTTGGTTACGGTTCGGCACAGGCTTGCGTCGGATGCGTGGC
>NZ_SRUT01000065.1:0-420 GCF_004791315.1 Mesorhizobium sp. M8A.F.Ca.ET.208.01.1.1 | reverse complement strand
ATCGGCGAGCCGACCTCACTCCAGCGCGAGCATGCTGCCTGCAGCTCCCGAGCAGCCTCGGTCAGGCGTTCTTCCTGTATCAAAAGCTCTGCCTTGGCCTCAGCGGTCAGCGCCCGGATGGAGGCCATCGGCCAGCGCTGCGGCTGGGTCTCCAATTCGACTATGACCTCTTTCGCACGCTCGCGTCGATCGGTGCGCGCCGCTACCTTGGCGAGAGTGGCAAGGACCGTGCCTCGCCGCTGCAGGGTTGGCCAGCCGTTCCCCGCCAGGGAGCGCTCAAGAGCGCTGAAAGCGGCCTCCGCCTGCCCCTGTTCGAGCTGCAGCAGGTCGAGACCGTCGGCCACCGCTTGGGCGGCCGCGACAAGACCACGCTGCTTGGGCCGCGACAGGCCGGCCTCGCGAAACATGTCATCGACGGGG
>NZ_SRUT01000064.1:0-422 GCF_004791315.1 Mesorhizobium sp. M8A.F.Ca.ET.208.01.1.1 | reverse complement strand
CTGAACTGCTGCCGGGCCTCGGCAATGTCCGCTACCGCACGGCAAGGCCGCACTGGCTGATCATCGACGAAGCGCATCATCTCCTGCCGAAGCGCCGCGAGGACACGCGCGCCGTGCTTTCGCTCGAGCTGCCGGGCACCGTGCTGATCACGGTGCATCCGGAAGCAATCTCGACGGGTGTCTTGCACCTGGTGACGGCGGTGATCGGGCTCGGCCCGATGGCCAAGGGCGTCGTCAAGACCTTCTGCAAGGAAGCCGGGCTGGAAGCGCCCAGGAACATCCCGACGCCCAAGGGCGATCGGGTGCTGCTGTGGCGGCCGCGGGACGGCAAGAAGCCGTTCACGGTCAAGGCGATCGAGCCGAGCCAATCGCTGAAGCGGCACAGCCGCAAATATGCCGAAGGCGAGCTCGACGAGGCGGGC
>NZ_SRUT01000063.1:0-424 GCF_004791315.1 Mesorhizobium sp. M8A.F.Ca.ET.208.01.1.1 | reverse complement strand
ATATTCGAGATGGGACGGGAAGAAATTGTCCTGGCTGACATGGCCGAAGGCGACGATCTCGTAATTCCGCTCTTCGATCTGGGCCGACTGCTGGAAACGCGCATATTCGCCGAACGCGAAATCAGCCGTCGGCTCCCGCTCGAACGCTGCGAGAAACCGTTCCAGCGCCGTCGGGTGCGCGACATCGTCGTCATCGAACACCCAGACGAAGTCCCCCTTGCAATGCCTCAGGGCGAAGTTCAGCGCCGTCGACTTGCCGCCATTTTCCTTGCGGTAATATTCCACCGGAGCGGGGAAAGAGGCGGCCACCGCGCTGGTGTTGTCGGTCGAGCCGTCGTCGACGATCAGAATCTGATCCGGCACCACAGTCTGCTTGAGCAGGCTGGCGATGGCTTCGGGCAGGTACTTCTCACGGTTGAAGGTG
>NZ_SRUT01000062.1:0-426 GCF_004791315.1 Mesorhizobium sp. M8A.F.Ca.ET.208.01.1.1 | reverse complement strand
GCGACCTCATGCCGGGTGAGCACCTCGAAGATGAGATATTCGTGCTCCGGACCGGGCTCATCGATGCGCGCGAACGGCACCGCGTTGAAGCGCGATCGTGGTAGTTCCTTCGTCCAAGGCTTCGAATGCGTGTCAACGAGGTCGTAGAGCGTGCCGACGTCGACACCGGTTTGCGCCCAGTCCCAGATGTCGCCCTTGTTGGGCGCCTCAGGCCAGAACGACCTAATGTCGAGCAGACGGACAGACGACGCCACCGGCCGCAGTTGCGAGCCCACCAGCTGCATGTGGACGCGGCCGACATCATCGTTGTCCGGGATCATGACGATGTGGGCGCCGGCGAGCAGCTCGTTGTAATGCGGCGCCCATTTTTTTGAACCACCAGCATTGCAGGTCGCCGCGATACCTACCGCCCACAGCGCGTCGGCC
>NZ_SRUT01000061.1:0-429 GCF_004791315.1 Mesorhizobium sp. M8A.F.Ca.ET.208.01.1.1 | reverse complement strand
ATATAATTGTGTTTTTCAATAACTTTGTGCTCACAAAGCATTAATGAAACCTAAATATTTCTCGATATCAACCTTATATGCTTTATTTTAAAACTATGATAAAACACACTTTGATTTCATTTATATATATCGATTCAAACTATAAATAAACGTCAACTTCGTTTTACCAAGATGACATCCATCATAGGAAAATATTCAGTTAATACGCTTCAATATTTCAAAAAAATGAAAGCGCCCGTTTCTATTCAATTGAATTTGAAACGGGCGCTTATGCGTTAATCATAGATGTTTATCTTCTATACGCTTATTTTATTAATTATTTAATTGTAGCAACTTCTATTTTAGGCGCTTCAAGTAAATAAGTTTCTACTTCTTTAAAAAATGTTTGAAAATGTTCAGATTGATTATGTGCTTCTAATGCAGCTTGAT
>NZ_SRUT01000060.1:0-430 GCF_004791315.1 Mesorhizobium sp. M8A.F.Ca.ET.208.01.1.1 | reverse complement strand
GATTTCCGGCGCGACCGTCTGGATCTCCGTGGGGCAGGGGAGGGACCCTTCGACATTGCCGCTCTGCTCGAACTGCAGCCGCGCGATGCGTGCCTGCAGCGCTCGCGCCTTGGCCTTCTCTTCGCCCAGGCTCGACGTGTTGCCCGAATTGTCGAGACGGATGATGAGGTCGTTCTTCTTGACGGTCTGTCCGATCTGGACGGCGATCTCCTGCACCACGCCGGGCTCGCTGGCCTGAATGATCTGCGTCTTGGAAGCCGGTATCACCTTGCCATCGCCGCGCGCGATCTCATCGACCTCGGCAAACGATGCCCAGGCCGTGAAGCACACAAACATCGCGCCCACGATATAAACGGACGCCGAAGCGAAAAGGGGCGGGCGATCTTCCTTTGCAAGCATATCTATGCGTTCCGGTCAGGCATTGCCCTTC
>NZ_SRUT01000059.1:0-430 GCF_004791315.1 Mesorhizobium sp. M8A.F.Ca.ET.208.01.1.1 | reverse complement strand
GAAGGCTACACGCTCACCCTCGACGGCGATGCCGGCGGACCGGTGGCGATCACGGCGGTGGGCGACCATGTCACCACCTCGAAGGGCGTGCTGACGATCACCTCGATCTCGGCGCCCGATGCCGGCGGCGTCGTCACCTACGGCTATACCTATACGCTGACCGGTCCGTTGACCCACACCGGCCAGGGCGAGGTCAACCCGCTCAGCGACACAATCACCATGGCGGTCACCGACGCCACCGGCGACAGCGATACCACGCCGGCATCGATCGTCATCTCAATCGTCGACGACATCCCGGTTGCGGCCAACGATGCCAACAGCGTGACGGAAGGGCTTGGCCATTCGACGAACGGCAACGTGTTCGGCGCGGCCGGTGCGAGCGTCGGCGATCATGCCGACACCATCGGCGCGGACGGCGCAGCGGTCGGCG
>NZ_SRUT01000005.1:278565-422715 GCF_004791315.1 Mesorhizobium sp. M8A.F.Ca.ET.208.01.1.1 | reverse complement strand
TCAAGCGCTCACAGGCCGAGCGCGACGCCCAGCAGCAGCAGGCGACCCGGACCAAGCAGATCCTGTCCGCCGCCGGCCTGCCGGTGATGGAATCGCCGACCCACATCGTGCCGGTTCTGGTCGGCGACCCGGAGCTGTGCAAGATGGCCAGTGACCGCCTGCTTGGCGTGCACGGCCTCTATATCCAGCCGATCAACTACCCGACCGTGCCGCGCGGCACCGAGCGGCTGCGCATCACGCCGACGCCCTTCCATTCCGATGCGCTGATCGCCGAACTGCAGGACGCGCTGGTCGAGACCTGGGACGCGCTCGGCATCCCCTACGGTTCGGCGGGACGGCCGGCCGTGGCCAAGAGCGATCGGATCGTTCCGCTGCTGGTGCAAAAATCCGGCGGCTGAAACCCGCCGCTTGCGCAAACGGTGTTCGTCCCCTTTGCCAGCGGGTGCGCGGCCTCCTCGAACTGGTCGAGGCGGCTGTAGAAAACAATCGGGGCGACGCACTTTTGAACGATTTGATCCTGCTCAATGCTCAAAGCCTTTCGATGCCTGAGAATGGAGTTCAAATCTTCGAGGAGCATCCGCCATGGGTCATATTTCCCACACGTCCTTTGCTGACTTCACGCACGCTGGCCAGCAGGCGCAACAATGGGTCAAGGAGCTCGCCAAGGACCTCTGCTGGAGCGAACCGAGCGCGTGCCGTCTCCTGAGATCCGTTCTACACACGGTGCGGGATTGGCTTTCGCCAGCAGAAATGGCCGATCTCTCGGCGCAACTGCCTGTTTTGGTCCGCGGCATCTATTTCGAAGGCTGGAACCCCGCGGTGCCTGCGCATGAGCGCACCAAGCGCGACTTTATTATCAGCGTCAGAAACAGTTTTGGCTACGATGAGGAGATCGATTTCGATGTCGCGATCAGTGCCGTTTTCAAGCTTCTCGACCGTCACATTTCGCATGGCGAGATCGTACAGGTCAGAAACTCGATGAAGAAGTCGCTGCGAAAACTGTGGCCGGTGGATTGACCGATGTTCCGCGACCGGGAAGACGCTGGAGCGAAGCTTGGCCTGGAACTGAGCAGGCTTCAATTGCATCACCCGATCGTACTGGCATTACCGCGCGGCGGCGTGCCCGTCGCAGTGGAAGTGGCCAAAGCCCTCCACGCTCCTCTTGATCTGCTTATCATCCGCAAGGTGGGCGCCCCGGGCAATCCCGAGCTGGCTGTTGCCGCAATCGTCGATGGCGACCCTGGGGAGGTCGTGCTGAACCGTGAGATTGTCGAGACCTATGCACTCGACGAAAGCGAGCTACGTGTCTTGATTGCAAATGAGCGGCCAGAACTCGAACGCCGGCGCGCTGCCTATCGCTGGAAGACCAGACCGATCTCGATTGCGGGAAAGACCGCGATCATCGTCGATGACGGGGCCGCGACCGGTACGACCATGAAAATCGCGATCCGCGCCCTCAAGCGCCGGTCACCGAGGGAAATCGTCGTGGCAATTCCTGTTTCACCGCAAGAGACGGTCGTTGAACTGGAACAGGAAGCGGACCGTGTGGTTTGCCTTAGTCAGCCAGGACAGTTCCGGGCCTTGGGCCACCACTATCTGCGGTTCCCGCAGCTCTCTGACAACGATGTTGTCTTCGCTATGGACGAGGCTGCCCAACTGTACAAAACTGGCCAGCGGCACGTTTCCGGCCTAGCTGTAAAGAACAGGAGATCGCACTAATGCAGATCCGCACGCTTTCGGCTTTGGAATGTACCAAATTGCTGACGGCCAATCGCGTGGGTCGCCTGGCATGCGCAAAGAATGGGCAGCCCTACGTCGTGCCCTTCCACTACGCCTATTCGGATGCTCATCTTTACGCGTTTTCCATGCCGGGCAAAAAAATCGAATGGATGCGCGCCAATCCGCTGGTTTCCGTCCAGGTGGACGAACATGGCCAGGGCCGAGGATGGAGAAGTGTCATTGTCGATGGCCGATATGAAGAGCTGCCCGACCGAATCGGCCACAAGCTTCAAAGGGACCATGCCTGGTCGGTGTTGAGCAAGCACATCGACTGGTGGGAGCCCGGCGCACTCAAGCCGGTCACTCCTCCCGCGGCCGACAATGCACCGCATGTCTTCTTCCGGATTCTGATCGAGCAGGTGTCCGGTCGAGAGGCGAGCGAGTAAGTCCGCAACCCTTCGCTACAGGAACGAGAGCGGGCCGGCGCAAACTGCGCCGGCCCGCTCTTCCCTGTGAATTGCTATCGCGCCATGAAGACCGGCAACGATTGACCTTCAAGCATCGACTTGGTGACCCCACCGAAAATCCGTTCGCGCAACCGGGAATGACCGTAGGCGCCCATGACCATCAGCTCAGCCGCAACGTCGCCGGCATGCTGGCGAAGCACATCGGCAACCGAATGGTTCGCGCTCGGCAGCCGGTCGACCGTAACCTTCACGCCATGCCGGGCAAGATAGGCCGCGGCATCTGCACCCGGCTCCTCGCCATGATGGAACTCATCTTCAATGGGATCGACGATGACAAGGCGCACATCTTCGGCGCCCTTCAGCATATCGAGGGACTCGCGGACGGCGCGCGATGACTCAAGGCGGGCGTCCCATGCAACGAGGACGCGTTTCGGCTTCAGCGTCGGCCGCGTGCCCTCGGGAACGAGCAGAATAGGCTTTCCCGACGAGAACAGCGTGCCCTCGATGACTTTATCCTTCAGCGTATGGCTTGCCAGCAAATCTGGCCCAAGAATGGTCAGATCGGCGTAGCGGGCACGCCTTCCGATGACGTCGTCCGCCCACCCCGTGTCGGGATAGTCTTCGCTCAGATCGGCCGATACGGCGCTCTGGGAGAGAAAGCCGGCGACATCCGAAATTCTCTTCTCGAGCCTTTTCAGCTCGGCCTGGCGTTCCTCCAGCCAGGCAGGCGAAACGACAGCGGCATACTCGCCGCCTGAGGGCGGCGCGGCAAGCTCGAGAACGAGCACGGAGAGATGGGCGCCGACCTGTTCGCACAGCGAGGCGGCTAGCTTTAGATCACCTTCACCCTGGTTCGGCCCGGTAACCGTAAGCAATGTCCTGAAAGTCACGGCGGCAACTCCTGATTTCGATTGAAGGATCAGTCGTGGTTTCAGTCATTAGCGAGGCTGCCCGATGCGTTCATTGCGCTGAATCAAATACCGTGACCGCGGCGGCATTTGATCCGCATCAACGCACTAGCAAACCAGGGCTGTAGGTTTCAGTCGATCAATCGGGGAAACGCAGATGAAATTCCTGATCGCGGCGATTTTGGCGGGATTGGCCCTCAACGCAGCTGGCGCCCAGGAACTCGGCAACGGCAAGGCGGAATACATGAACTCATGCGCCGTCTGCCATGGCCTTGAAGGCAAGGGGGACGGCCCGTTGGGCGACGAGTTGTTGAAGCGGCCAAGCGACCTGACGCGCCTCTCCAGGCGCAATGGCGGCGAATTCCCTTATTGGCGCGTCTTTGCCGTCATCGACGGCCGCGGCATGGTGCCGGCGCATGGCAATCGCGACATGCCGGTCTGGGGTCGGCAATTCCTTCCGGGTGACGTGAAGAAATATGGGCCGAATGCCGGGGAAATCGTCACCAGGGAACGGATCCATGATCTGGCCGGTTATGTCGAGACGTTGCAGCAATGAAAACAGAGGGCGCAAACAGTCTCCGCACGACACAGGCATCGATGAGGCCGGACATGGTCGTTGACGAGCAGCAATCCGCTACGGCGTTCCTGCTTGATCCCGCCTCCTATGGCATGGCCGGACAGGTCGAAGCGATCGAGACTCATATCTCGCGAATTTTCTTGATCGATGGACGTGCCTTTAAGATGAAACGGGCGGTCAAGCTGCCCTATGTCGATTTCTCGACGCCAGCACTAAGGCTGGCCGCTTGCGAAAAAGAGGTGGAACTCAACGCCAGGACCGCACCCGGCCTCTATCTGGGCGTGCGGCGCATTACCCGCGAAGTCGACGGCAAACTCGTTTTCGATGGCGCTGGCCAAATGGTCGATGCGGTGATCGAGATGGTCCGGTTTGATCAGTCGAGGCTCCTTGATCGGATGGCGACCGCGGGAGAACTGACGCCAGCGCTGATGACGGCGGTCGCACGCATGATCGTGGGACATCACCGTGCGGCGCCGAAGATCCACAACGGAACCGGCTCATTCAATTTGATGGGCGTGCTCGACATCAACGAGGCCGGCTTTGGCACCAGTCACGTTTTTACAAAACAGGAGATCGAGACGTTTGCCCGGGCTTTCCGCACCGCACTCGCGCGCCATTCCGGATTGCTGGATCGCCGGGAGGCCGCGGGCAAGATCCGCCAGTGTCATGGCGATCTGCACCTGCGCAACATCTGCCTTTTCGATGGCGAGCCTCGCCTCTTCGATTGCATCGAATTCAATGACCAGATCGCCAGCATCGATGTTCTGTACGACCTTGCCTTCTTGCTGATGGACCTTTGGCATCGCCGTTTCCCAGAGCTCGCCAATCTCGTGATGAACCGCTACCTCGACGAGGCCGATGACGAGGATGGCTTTGTCCTGCTGCCTTTCTTCATGGCGGTGCGGGCGGCTGTGCGCGCGCATGTCACCGCCACCCAGGTCGAGGAAGGCAGCGCCGATTCCGGCAAATTGACTGCCGAGGCCCGATCCTATTTCGAACTGGCCCGAACATTTCTGCAGCAAACGCCGCCCAGGCTCGTTGCCATCGGCGGTCTCAGTGGTTCAGGCAAGACGACCATTGCCGAGGCGCTCGCCGCCCATATCGGTGCGCCGCCCGGTGCGCGCATAGTCGAAAGCGACCGCATCCGCAAAGCGATGCACGGCGTGCCCGCCGAGGCCAGGCTGCCGGACAAGGCCTATCGTCCTGATGTGTCCGATCGCGTCTACAACGAAATGGCATGGCGCGCCGGCTTGATTCTCTCCGAGGGTGGCTCGGTTGTAGCTGATGCGGTTTTCGACAGACCGGCCGATCGTGAGCGGATCGAGAAGGCGGCGCGAGACCGGGGTATTCCATTCTTCGGTTTCTGGCTGGAGGCGGATCCACTCGTCCTTTGGCGACGGGTCAGCGAACGCAAGGGCGGTCCCTCGGATGCAACGGTCGATATCCTTTCGCGTCAATTGCAGCGAAAAGCCGGCCAGGCCGGCTGGCGCAGGACCGATTCCGATCGAAAGCCCGTCGACATTGCCGCGGAACTGAGGAGATGTTGGCAGCGCGATGCTTCCGAAACCCTGTGCACGGCCTCCTGACTGTTGCGGATGATTGACGTCAACCGAGTTCGAGCTTGGCCTCGACAAGCCCTGGCTCGTTCGGAAGATGCATCAAGGAGAAGCCGAATTCACGGCACATTGCCAGCATCTTGCTGTTTTCACTGAGCACGATACCTTCGATGCGGCGGATCCCATCGGCCTTTGCATAATCGACGATCTGGCTGAGCAACTCCCAACCTAGGCCATGACCCTGCAAGTCCGTCCGCACCAGCAATGCGTATTCGGCGCTGACGTGGTCGGGATCGCAGGACAACCGGCTGATGCCCGCCAGCGCGCCAGTGCTCTTGTCCAATGCTGCGAAAGCCATATTGCGGTCGTAGTCGAGCTGGGTGAGCCGCTTCAACACCTGATCGGAGAAGCTTTTTCGCGGCGAAAGGAAACGCAGGCGCAAATCGTCAGACGAAATTTTGGCCAGGAATTCGGGATAGAGCGCGATGTCGGTCGGCTTGATCGGCCGGACGTGATAATGCGCGCCACCTGCCGACGTTTCCTTCTCCCAACCTGACGGGTAGGGCCGGATGCACAGTGCAGGATTCGGCCCAGGTTCCTCCACCCGCTTCGGTTCGATCTCGATGCGTGCATCGAGCGCGATCACGCCGGCGGTGTCCGCGAGCAACGGATTGATGTCCATTGATACGAGGCACGGAAAGTCGACAACCATCTGCGATAGGCCGTTGAGCGCCGCAACGATCGCCTGCTGATCCGCGGGTTTGCGATCGCGGAATCCGTCGAGCAGCCGACCGATCCGCGTTTGCCCGATCAGGTCACCGGCAAGAACTTCGTCGAGCGGAGGCAACGCGATCGCGGTATCGTCCATCACCTCAACGGCGACGCCACCCGCCCCGAACAGGAGAACCGGACCGAAAATCGAATCATGGCTGACACCAAGGATCAGTTCCTGAGCCTGTTTTCGCACCACCATCGGCTGTACGGCATAACCCTCGATATCGGCCTGAGGATCGTGCTTATGCAACCGGGCCTCGATTGCGCGTGCTGCCTCCTCGGCTGCCGCCGCGGCTGCAATGCCGAGCACCACCCCGCCAATGTCCGACTTGTGCGAGATCGCCTTTGACAGCAGCTTGACGACGACCTGCTCGGATGTCTTGAGAAGCCGGCCGGCCGCCTGCCCCACTTTGGCAGGGGATCTGGCGATGATCGTTTCGGGCACCGGGATGCCGTAGGCGGAAATCGCCGCCTTGGCCTCGGGCTCGGTCAGCATGCGCCGGCCTTCCCTGGCGACCTGCCTGAATAGGGCAAGCACCGCTTCTCGACCGCTCGTGGCGGCCTCGCCGTGGCTCGACGGCGTACGTAGCAGGGCCCGCTGGGCTCGCGACCAGTCGGCGAGGTAGGATACGGCCGTCGCGGCATCGGCGGGTGTCTCGAGGCTGGCAATCCCCGCGTCCTGAAGGATACGTCGCCCTTCGCGCGCCGTGTGTTCGCCAAGCCAGCAGGTCAGGACCGGTTTGCCGCCGATCTTACCGTCCTGCGCGAGCGTTGCCACCGCGCTTGCCGCGGCGAGCGGCGAGCCGAGCCCGGTCGGGCAGTTCATGACCAGGACAACGTCGGTCCCGGCATCGGCCGCGATGGCCTCGACCGCGACCCGGTAGCGCTCAGACGGAGCGTCGCCGATGATGTCGACCGGATTGGCATGCGACCATGTGGCCGGCAGGACGGCATCCAGGCGGGCAATCGTTCCCGGCGCGAGTTCGGCCAACTCCCCGTTGCAGTCGATAAGTTGGTCGACGGCAAGCACGCCGGCGCCACCGCCATTGGTGACGATGCCGACGCGGGCTCGCTCCAGCGGAGCAAAGCGGGCGATCGTTTCAACCGCGTCGAACAACTCGGCCAGGCCTTCGACGCGCAGGATGCCCGCGCGCCGCAATGCGGCATCGACGACACGATCCGCGCCCGACAGCGCGCCGGTATGGGTCGCGGCCGCTTTGGCCGCCTGCTCGTGCCGGCCCGACTTGATGACGATCACCGGTTTGAGGCGCGCGGCGGCGCGCGCCGCCGACATGAACTTGCGCGGATTGGGAATGGTTTCGAGATACATCACGATGGCGTGGGTGTGCATGTCGCCCGCCAGCATGTCGAGGCAGTCCCCCACATCGACATCGGCCATGTCGCCAAGGGAGACGATCTGCGAGAAGCCGACATTGTTGTCGGCCGCCCAGTCGATCAGCGATGTGGCAATGGCGCCGGATTGCGACAGCAGTGCGATGTTGCCGGACTTCGCGGCCATATGCGCAAATCCGGCATTTAGCTTCATCGGCGGGATCATCAGCCCGACGGTGTTCGGCCCGATGATGCGGAAGAGCGTGGGCTTGGCAGCGTCCAGCATCGCCTGACGCAGGCCATTCTCGCGCGTAAGCCCGGCAGTGATCACGACCGCCGTCCGCGTGCCCTTTTCAGCAAGGTCGCGCACGATGCCGGGAACTGTCTCAGGCGGCGTAACGATGACACCAAGGTCTGGGACGTCAGGCAGATCCGCCGCTTCAGCATAGCATTGCCGATCGGCGATCTGCGAATATTTCGGGTTGACCGGCCAGATGTCGCCCTCGAAGCCACCGCTGACGATGTTGTCGAAAACGACATGGCCGACGGAGCCTTCGCGCACCGACGCACCGAAGACAGCAACGGACTTCGGGGCGAACGCATGTTCGAGATTTCGGATCGTCACCCCTTGTGTCTCCTGTTAGCGGCGATAATCGCCGGTCGATCTTGCCCGTTCGTTGCGTTGGATCAAAGCGTTCTGTGGTTCTCGCGACTAGCTGTTGCCCGAGTTCGACGCGCTCGTCAGCGCTGACGAAAATTGGCGAGCATCGATCAGATCGGAAGGCATCGCATGAACGAGTCCATCCTGCGACGCGCATTGCTGGTGATTGCCATCCTGGGTCTCGCCGTTGGGATCGGAGCGTGGCGAACCGGGCTCGGGCCCCTTGAGGCCGACACGATCTGGACGGTGGCGACGTTGCCCGTGGTAGCGGCTCTCGCCATCTCCATCCTGCGCGATTTCTGGATCGGCCGCTTCGGTGTCGATGCTATTGCGCTGGTGTCGATGTCCGCCGCGCTGTTTCTTGGCCAACCCTTGGCGGCAGTGGTGGTCGCGATTATGTATGCCGGCGGCACGGTGCTTGAGGATTTCGCTCGCGGCCGCGCGGAACGGAACCTCAAGGCATTGACCGACCGATCGCCGCGTGTCGCCCACCGAACGTCAACGCTGGGGACAGAAACCATCTCCGTCGAGGACGTTGATGTCGGCGACGAGATTCTGGTCCGGGCCGGCGAACTGCTCCCCGTCGATGGCATCCTGCTTGATGCTTCGGCCTCTCTCGACGAGTCCGCAGTGAGCGGAGAACCCCTGCCGGAACGGCGCAGCGCGGGGGATGTGCTGCGCAGCGGCACCGTCAATGCGGGCGAGACCTTCAGCATGCGGGCTTCTGCCCTCGCGGAACAGAGCACTTATGCCGCGATCGTACGCATGGTCGCTGCAGCGCAGACCGCGAAATCTCCATTCATTCGCATGGCCGACCGCTTTGCCCTGTTCCTTCTGCCAGCCACACTGCTGGTTTCCGGCGCCGCCTGGTATGTTTCCGGCGACCCAATCAGAGCGCTTGCGGTGCTGGTCGTCGCAACGCCCTGCCCGCTCATCCTTGCTGCCCCCGTTGCATTCATCGGCGGCGTCTCGCGTGCCGCGCGTGCCGGCATCCTTATGAAAGGCAGCACGGCGCTGGAGGCTCTAGCGCAAGTCCGAACCGCGATCTTCGACAAGACGGGGACCTTGACCATCGGTGGCGCCGAGCTCATCGAAATCGAAGCCGCACCCGGCAGTGACGCGAACCATCTGCTGCAGCTGTTGGCATCCCTGGAACAGGCCTCACACCATGTGCTCGCCGACTCGATCATCCGGGAGGCGCGCGGCAGACAGCTGATGCTTTCGCATCCGCGTGATGTCCGCGAGCATCGCGGCGCAGGCCTGAAGGGCCGGGTCGAGAACATTGCGATCGCCTCCGGATCGCGGGCTCTTGTGCTCGCCGACAGTCCCCTGCCCAACTGGGCGAAAGGGGGCGAAGAAAAATACCGGGACGAGGCGGTGCTCAGGGTCTTTGTAGCACTCGGCGGGCAGCTTGCCGGTGTTTTCACGTTCGGCGACGCCCTGCGTGTTGATGCGCATGATGCACTCGGCAAGCTGCGCTCCGCCGGCATTGGTCGCATGATCATGCTCACAGGCGACGACGGCGTGGCGGCCAAGCGCATCTCCGCCCGGCTCGACCTCGACGCCCTGGTCGCCGATGCGACCCCTGCCGAAAAAGTCGCGACGGTCACAGCCGAGAAAGCCTTGGCGCCGACGATGATGGTCGGCGACGGCATCAACGATGCACCCGCCCTTGCCGCCGCGACGGTCGGCGTCGCCATGGGCGCGCGTGGGGCGACGGCCTCTTCCGAGGCGGCGGACGTCATCGTGCTGACCGACAGGCTACTGCCTGTCGCCGATGCCGTCCGGATTGCACGGCGAACGCGATCGATCGCCTTGCAAAGCATCATTGCCGGACTGGCGCTGTCGGGGCTGGCAATGATCGCAGCGGCCATGGGGCAGATCACGCCGGTTGCCGGAGCGCTACTTCAGGAAGGGATTGACGTGGCGGTTATCCTGAACGCTTTGCGGACCCTTGGCGATGGACATCTGTGGCGCGCATAGTGGTCGAGAACAAGTTCGGTGAATGGCCATGGCACAGCAAAATCTGGTGGTTTGCAGCAAATGCGGCGGAGTCAATCGCCTGCCGCCGTCACGAAATGCCAGTGAGGCAAAATGTGGAAAGTGCGGGACCAGACTGTTTTCAGGTCACCCCCCCGACGTCGACGCCAAGACGTTCGATCACCAGATTACGCGAAGCAGTATTCCCGTTGTCGTCGACATCTGGGCACCTTGGTGCGGCCCCTGCAAGATGATGGCGCCGGCCTATGAAGCGGCGGCAAACGAACTGGAGCCACATGTTCGCCTGATCAAACTCAATTCCGAAAATGAGCAATCTGTCGCGGCAAGGCTCGGCATTCGCGGCATCCCGACCATGATTCTGTTCCATGGCGGACGCGAACTCGCGCGCACATCTGGCGCAATGACGGCAGGCCAGATCGTCAGGTGGGTTCGCGACCGCCTGCCGACGGTGACCGCCTGAAGTCGTCGCGCCAATGGATCCGCTCATCGCCCGGCTTGGACTGGCCCTCGCAATAGGTCTCCTTGTCGGCTTGGAGCGTGGTTGGCAAGAGCGGGATGCGCCCGACCGCAGTCGCACAGCTGGCATCCGGACATTCGGCATATCCGGGCTGCTTGGTGGCGTGCTCGCGGCGCTGGCCAGTGCACTAGGCTCCGTATCGGTGCTCGTCGGAGGCTTCATCGCCTTTGCGGCAATCTTTGCCTGGTACAAGGCGCGTGAGGCTGCCCATGACGAGGATTTCAGCGTCACGAGCGTGATCGCAGGCCTGGGCGTTTTCACCCTTGGCGCGCTTTCCGTAGCCGGCGATTATCGGGCTGCTGCTGCGGGCGGGGCGGCACTGGCGGCAATCCTGGCCAGCCGAGAAGTCCTGCACGGTCTTTTGAAGCGACTGACCTGGGTCGAACTGCGTTCGGCGCTGATCCTGGCAGTGATGACGGCGATCGTCTTACCCCTGTTGCCAAACCGGACGATGGACCCGTGGGGCGGTTTCAATCCTTGGGAAGTTTGGTTCCTGACGGTGCTGATGGCCTCGATATCGTTCGCCGGCTACGTTGCTGTTCGCATTCTGGGAAATACGCGTGGGCTGCTGGTCAGTTCGCTCGTCGGTGCGATCGTCTCTTCCACAGCGGTGACCTTGGCGCTTGCCCGCAATGCCGCGTCGGGCGGCAATCCACTGCCGCTCGCCGGGGCGGCATCCCTGGCTGCAATGGTTTCGGTGCTCCGCGTCTGCGCCGTGATTCTGATCATAGAGCCAGGCGTGTTCGCTTCGGTCGCTATAGCGGCGATGGCAGCCGCGCTCGCCTTCGCTGTCTGCGGCGCATTGCTGATGACTCGCGACAGCGGGAATGAGGAACGCAGCGCTATTGCGCGCAATCCATTCGAGCTGGGTCCGCTGTTGCTGTTCGCGCTGCTCTTCGCGCTTGTCGCGACCGCAAGCGCTGGATTGGCAGCTCAATTCGGCAGCCGCGGCTTGCTGGTTACCTCAGCGCTGGCAGGCACGTTCGATGTCGACGTCTCGGTGCTCAGTGCCTTGCGGCTGGTCAAGTATTCGGTCCCCGTCGAGACTGTCGGTCAGGCTGTGCTGGCGGCACTGGCGGCAAATGCGATCGGCCGCCTGTCACTGGCGGTATTTGCCGGTCCGATCAGGTTCTGGGTGCCGCTGGCCGGCGCAACCCTGACCGCTGCGACCGCCGGCTATGGCGCCATGTTGTTGCCTGGCCCGGGATAGAAGCGCGGTTCTTGAGCCATCTTTGATGCGGATCAAGGGGCAGGCCCAGCTACGGCTCTATGGAACTCCTTAAAAGGAGTTCGCCATGACCAGTTTGAAGGACCTTACCCCGAAATTCCGCCATGTCCGGCTGCTGCTAGCCCGCGAGAAGGATCACCCGGAAGGAGATCGTGAAGAGGGTTACGACGTGCTGGCTCCGCTGAACGGCGAAGGGCGTATCGATGCCGAAGAATGGAAATCGCACAGGGCCTCATGTCGAGTTCGCCGGTTTCGGACTGGCGAGGAGGATCTGATCGGCCGGCTGAGACGCAAGCCCGGCGGGCAGTGGTATTTCGACTACGCCGAAGGCGACCGCGATGACGAAATCGGCTTTCATCTCGGCGACGAACGGTTCGTGACCGGTGAATATGTGTCGATCGAGCGCAACGGCACCATGCACACCTACCAGGTGGCAAGGGTCGAGCGGCCATGACGCGGCAACGCCTGGCTCCCTGGGAGTAGACCATGTCGCGACGCATCCTGATAGTGGTCGGCCATCCAGACCCGTCCCCGGATCGGCTCTGCCGCGGTCTTGCCGACGCCTATGGCGAGGGCGCGGGAAAGGCAGGGCATGGTGTCCGCCGGGTCGATCTGGGGGCAATCGATTTTCCGATGCTTCGGACGATGCAGGAGTTCGAGCATGGTGCGGTTCCCGATGAGTTGAAAGAAGCAGCCGAGGCGATCGTGTGGGCTGAGCATGTCGTCTTTGTCTTTCCGCTGTGGCTTGGAACCATGCCGGCCATACTCAAGGCATTTCTGGAACAGGTCATGCGGCCGGGAACGGCCTTTGCCTATCCGGACAAGGGCGGCGGCTTCACCAAGACATTGCTTCGTGGCCGCTCGGCGCGCGTCGTGGTGACGATGGGCATGCCTTCCGTCGTGTATCGGCTATGGTTCCTCGGACACGGCATCGCCGGCCTGAAGCGAAGCATTCTGCAATTTGTCGGCATCAGTCCGGTACGCGAGACCTTGTTCGGCATGGTCGCTGGAGCCAGCGATGCGACCCGTGCGAAGTGGATCCGGCATATGCGCGAACTGGGTGGACGGGCCAGATAACGCTCCCACATAACGCTCGTTGAATGCCGATCACGGCACCAGGACGGCGGCGCCGCTCAATCTGCCTTGCCTCACATCGTCCAATGCCTGATTGGCCTGTTCCAGCGGGTAGACCTTGGTGTACGTGTGCACCCGAGCGCGCCTGGCAATGGGAAAGAACTCTTCGGCGTCGCGGCGCGTCAGGTTTGCAACCGACACCAGTTCACGCTCTTCCCAGAGCAACTCGTAGGCCATCGCCGGAATGTCGCTCATGTGGATGCCGCCGCAAACCACCCGGCCGCCCTTGCGCACGGCACCAAGTGCGATCGGCACCAGGTCACCCACAGGAGCGAAGATGATCGCGGCATCGAGCTGCCTGGGTGGAAGCTCCTCCGACCCGCCCGCCCACGTCGCGCCGAGCGAGCGGGCGAATTCCTGTGCTTCACTGTCGCCGGGCCGGGTGAAAGCGAAGATGTCACGACCCTGCCAGATTGCGATCTGCGCAACGATATGTGCAGCGGCACCGAAGCCGTAGATCCCGAGCCGCTTGCCGTCACCGGCCTTCTTCAGGCATCGCCAGCCGATCAGGCCAGCGCAAAGCAACGGCGCCTGCGATACGGGGTCGGCATCCGTGTCCAGATCGAAGGCGAATTGCGCGTCGGCAATGACATGGCTGGCGAAGCCGCCATCGCGTGTATAACCCGTGAAATCTGGCTGATCGCAGAGATTTTCATTCTCCGCGACACAGTAGGGACAATGCCCGCAAGTGTGCCCAAGCCAAGGCACGCCAACCCTGCGCCCGATCCTGGAACGCGCCACGCCTTTGCCGACGGAATCGATAGTGCCGACGATTTCGTGACCCGGAATGAGCGGCAGTTTTGGATGACGCAGATCGCCATCAATGACATGCAGATCGGTCCGGCAGACAGCACATGCCTCGATCCTCAACCTGATCTCACCGGGTCTCGCTATGGGATCAGGCCTGTCGACCAGCTTCAATGGCACGCCGATGTTTTCGAGCACCATCGCTCTCATGACGTGCTCCATGTTGCCCCGGAAAAACAAATGCCGTGACTGCCCAGCCTCCGCCGTGGCGCGGCCAAACCGACAAGGCCAGCGATCCCGGCAGGCTTTCGAAAACTGCGGCAGTCACAGGTTCCGGCCAGGCGGCTGCCTGCTTCATTATCTAAGGCTCGACGGTGAATTCGGCCCACATGCCGGCTCCATAGTGACCTGGCACGTTGCAGATAAGCAGGTATTTTCCAGCCTTCAGCTCGACGGTCAACGTGCCTGATTTTCCCGGATCAAGCTCCGAAACTTCGCCCTTGTCGCCAGCCTTGTCTTCGTCGACGCGGTTCTCGGCTTCAAGGTAAGGAAGCGGCTTGCCGGGATCGGCAAGGTGCATCACGATCATTTCGTGGACGGTGTCCTTGGAGTCATTCTTCACATTGAATGTGACCTCTCCGGCCTTTGCCACACTTGGCGAAGCCTTGATGCCCATGGTCGCCTTGGCGAGATCGAGGCCCGGCGCTGCATAAGCAAGACCCATCGGCATCTCCGTGCTCGCGCCCTTGTCCCAGAGCGAAACCTGGACGAGCGCGTCAGCCTGGGCGGCGCCGGCATGGCTAGCCATGAGCATTGCAGCAGCAAGCCCAAATGTTGCTTTCCTCAATACGGTTTTCATGGCGATCCTCTTTCCGGGTGGGCAGCAGAAGTGCTCTACATCCGGCCGTCATCCTGCTCACGACGTCACCCGCCGTCCTTGCGCCAGATCAAATTGATCGGCGCGGCCCCGATCGGTGCCGATGATACAATTGTCAGCCAGTTGTCAGCTTGAATTGATTATTTCGCTCCAATGGCGGTGAGAATCGCCGTCTGGACGATCGAAGATCCACCTGCGGGCGCAACATCGGCGCCCAACCTTCCGAATGGAGTCATCATGTATCGCACACTCGTTTTCGCCGCTTTGGCTGGCATGATCGCGGGACCGGCGCTCGCCGCCGGCGGCAGCTGCAGCACCGCCCCAAAATCGCAATTCAAGCCCAAGGCAACACTGGAAGCACAATTGACTGGCGAAGGCCTCACCGTGCGGCAGATCAAGGTCGAGAAGGGCTGCTATGAGGTCTACGCGGTCGACAAGGCGGGCAAAAAGGTCAATCTGGCCTACAATGCCGAGACCCTTGAAAAGCTCGACAATGCCGAAGCCGGCGAAAATTGATCAGAACGTTCCGGCAGCAGCAGGCGCGCACCCATCGCCGCCGATGGTGCGCGTCTGGGATCGGGCCGTGCGGAGTTTCCATTGGGCATTGGTGCTCAGCTTCGTCACGGCCTGGCTCACCTCCCATTCCTCGGAGGGTATCCACCACTGGGCCGGATACGCCGCCGCCGCCCTCATCGGCATAAGGCTTCTGTGGGGTGTTCTTGGTACCCGCTATGCGCGGTTCTCCCAATTCGTGCGTGATCCGGCGACTGTCGCGCGTTATCTCTCGGCAATACTGAGCGGCCGCGAGGCCCGATATATCGGCCACAATCCGGCTGGCGGCGCGATGGTGATCGTCTTGATCGCGGCGATGGCTTCAACCGCTCTTACCGGCTGGCTGATGACGACCGACGCCTATTTCGGTGTGCCCTGGGTCGAAGCCGCACATAGCCTGGCGGCGCACGGCCTGTTGCTCCTCGTCTTGCTTCATATTGGCGGTGTCGCCCTGGCAAGCTTTCGCCACCGCGAAAACCTGGTCCGAGCCATGATCACCGGACGAAAACGCAGCGCCGAACCGGCGGACATCGCTTGACGATCGGCCAATCATCAACCCGGCGCCGTATCGGGCGCAAGCGGTAGCGGTCTCGATCGGGGAAGCAATGAACAGCAACCCGCCGCGCCTTTTGGCGGGCGGGTTGCAGCGTTGGATCACCGTCTACTTGACCAGGATCGTTGCCCACATTCCATTCATGAAATGACCGGGGATATTGCAAAAAACGGCATAGCTGCCCGGCTTGAGGTCCAGGGTCAGCGATCCGGTTTTGCCTGGATCGAGTTCGGAAACCTCGCCGAGATGGCCGGCCGCATCCTCGTTGACGCGATTTTCATTTTTCACATACGGCAATGCGGTCTTTTTCGCATCCGCGGCCGGCACGACGATCATTTCGTGAACCGTGTCCTTGGACGTATTGCTGACTTTGAAGGTAACCTCGCCCGCGGGTACGACGGTCTTGTCCAGCTTGATGGCCATCGTCGCCATGCTCATGTTTGCCGGCATGCCCATCCCCATCTTGGCGTCCGGGTTCACGGCACCGTCCTTGTCCCAAAGCTTTACGTTGACGGTCGTGTTGGCGAAGGCTGGCACCGACGCCGTCAAGAGGACCAAGACCAGTCCGGACTTGAAAAACTGCATGTTAGAATTGCTCCTGATCGCGTGCGGCGACCCCGCAGCCGATGGTTTTGAAGAATCATTTCCGGTCGCAGCGCCGGGCTAGCGCGGCCAAGCTGACAACAGGCTGACAGTGGAGACAGGGCCGGAAGAGGCGACACCCTCGCGCCAAGCCGGCGCATCGAATCTGCTCTGGACATGAGCGGGCCGGCGCGTGCCTAGGTAGTTTCCCGTAGGGACAAAACCGAATTTCGCGACCCGCGGATTCGCGCGATTGCTGTGTCGCGAAACAACCTGGACAACAGCCATGCACGCTTACACCGCCTCCAGAATTTCATTGCCGTCGCATTCTGCTCAGCCAAGCCTGCCAGTGGCCCTCGACTCGGAAACGCAACAGCCGGTCAGCTTCTTTCCCGCCGGTTCGGAGATTTATGCTCAAGGCGAGAAGGCTGGCGCTTTCTACCAGGTCGAATTCGGCGCCGTACGCATCTATCGCCTGCTCGCGGACGGCCGCCGGCAGATTAGCGCCTTCCACCTCGCCGGAGAGACGTTCGGCTTCGAAGGCGACACGACGCATCATTTCTTCGCCGAAGCGATCAATGCCACCGGGGTACGCGCCTTCCGCTTCAGCGCTGGAGCGGACATGTCCCATCAGTTGCTTCCCCTGGCACTCAAGGGCCTGACGAGGGCACAGGAGCACCTCCTTGTCCTCGGTCGTCAGAACGCCATCGAACGTGTCGCCGCCTTCCTGGTCGACATGATGGAGCGGCAAGGTGGATTGCGGCAGGTGGAGCTGCCGATGTCGCGCATGGACATCGGCGACTATCTCGGACTCACTATCGAGACCGTGTCGCGGGTTTTCACCCGGCTGAAGGATAAGGGCGTGATCCGCCTGCTCAACCTGCGCAGCGTCGAAATCCTCAAGCAGGATGTGTTGCAGACCATGGGCGTATGAGCCCTCCCAAGCAGACAGCGTAACGTCAGCCTCAGATCAGGACCCTGTTGTCATGCACCATACACTTACCACCCACACCGGATTTCGCTTCGAAGTGCGCCGCGCGTACCCTGAGGATGAGCCAACGCTGGCCGAGTTCTTCACCCATGTGACCCCGGACGACCTGCGCTTTCGCTTTCTCGGCGCTGTGAAGGAGGTCTCGCATGAACGGCTGGTCGCGATGACGCGTTCAGACGACGCCCACATCCATAATTTTCTAGCCTTCTCCACCGACGGAATGCTGATCGCGGTTGCAACGCTGGCAAGCGATGCCGCCGATCGAAACGGTGAGGTCGCGATCTGCATTCGTGCGGATCGCAAGCATCTGGGCGTTGGTTGGGAGTTGCTCGCTTATATCGCGAACTATGCCGAAGACCTCGGCCTGGAAGCGATCGAGTCGATCGAGAGCCGCGAGAACCGTGCCGCGATCGAGGTCGAGCGCGACATGGGCTTCACCGTCACGACCGATCCCGACGATGCGACGCTGGTCCTGGTTCGACGGGAGCTGGGGGCGCGATCAGCCGCTTAGCTGCCTTGGCCCCTTCCGGGCCGTTGTGGGCGCGGCAGGTCAAAAGACGAGCATCTCCGCGGCCACAGCGCATTCTTCATCCGCAGGAATGACAAGGACATCGACGCGGGAAGTCGCGTTGCTGGCCAGTTCCTCGCCCTCTCGGTTTCGCTTCTCGTCGAGATCGACTCCAAGCCAGGCAGCGGCACCGCAAATCCTCTCCCGGACCAACGGCGCGTTTTCGCCGATGCCAGCCGTGAACACCAGCGTGTCCAGTCCTCCCATGGCAGCGGCCAGCGATCCAATCTCACGTCCGATCCGATAAACGAAGAGCGCGACAGCCTCGGCGGCGGCGGGATCGTCCGAGGCGATCAACGTCCGCATATCACCCGATATTCCAGACACTCCGAGCAGGCCCGATTGCTCGTAGAGAAGCGTGACCATTTCGTCTCCAGACAGTCGCCGTTCCTGCAGCAAGTGAAGGATAATCCCCGGGTCGAGCGCGCCACAGCGCGTGCTCATCACCAGGCCGTCGAGCGTCGAAAACCCCATCGTCGTGGCGATGCTTCGTCCGGCGGCCATCGCGCACAGGCTGGCGCCACTGCCGAGATGGGCAACGATCGCCCGACCGCCGGCGTGCGCGCCGTATCGGTCACGCAGCTTCGCAGCGATGTGACTGTAGGACAGCCCATGAAAGCCGTAGGAAACGATGCCCGCGTCAGTCATCGCGCACGGCAGCCCGTAGATTTTGGCGAGCTCCGGTCTGGTCGAATGAAACGCCGTGTCAAAGCAACCGACCTGGAGGGCCTGCGGCAAGATTTCAGCGGCCAGCGCGACAATCTCGAGATTGATCCGCTGGTGGATGGGCGCCAGCGGCTCTAGCAGGCGCAGTGCTTTGAGCGTGCGTTCGTCGAGCAGCGTCGCTTCGGTGAAGTCACGCCCACCGTGAACGATCCTGTGTCCTACCCTGTCGATGCGGCGCAGGAGATCGTTTTCGGCGAGCACGAATGCAACCGCCGCGAACGCCTTGCCCATACCGATCGGAGCTTCGCCCAAGCTCTTGTCGATCTTTGACCTGCCGGCCGCAGCCTCGACTCGCAGCCGCGGTTGTTGACCGAGAGAGGAGACATTGCCGCGCAGCAGCAGCGGGAGCTCACCGCGTCGCTCGAAAACGGCGAACTTCAGGCTCGAAGAACCGCCGTTCAGGACAAGGATCGCATCGGTCATGAAGCCATCCTATATGTTGCCGTTTCCTTGCGCTCGCGAACGGGCATCCGATCAATCTGGACGCCTCGGCCCCGCATCGGCATCCTGTTCCCACTTCCACTCAAGGATTTCCGGCATATCCTGCCCTTGGGCGCGAATATAGGCTCGATGTTCAAGCAGCTTGCTGTCCATCGCCTGCTTAACCCCGACCCGCATGCTCTTCAGTCGTGGAACCCAATCTACGACGCTTTGGACGATATGAAAGCGGTCAAGGCCGTTCAGCACCGTCATGTCGAAGGGCGTCGTGGTCGTGCCCTCCTCATTGTAGCCGCGCACATGGATGTTGTCGTGGTTGGTGCGTCGATAGGTCAGGCGATGGATGGTCCAGGGATAGCCGTGATAGGCGAAGATCACCGGCTTGTCGGCGGTGAACAGCGAATCGAACTCGCGGTCCGACAGGCCGTGCGGATGATATTCCTTAGGCTGAAGGGTCATCAGGTCGACAACATTGACCACCCTGATCCTGAGATCAGGAGCCTGTTGCCTAAGGATCTGCACTGCGGCCAGCGTTTCGAGGGTCGGGACGTCGCCAGCGCAAGCCATCACGACGTCGGGCTCAGCTCCATCGTCCGTTGACGCCCAGTCCCAGACGCCGATCCCCGCCCTGCAGTGGACGATTGCCTTGTCCATCGACAGCCACTGCCAAGATGGCGGCTTGCCGGCGACGATGATGTTGATGCGGTTCCAGGTCTGCAGCACATGGTCGGTCACGCACAGCAAAGTGTTGGCGTCCGGTGGCAGGTAGACTCGCACGATGTCCGCCTTCTTGTTGAGGGCGACGTCGATGAATCCGGGATCCTGATGGCTGAAACCGTTGTGTTCCTGATGCCAGACATGGCTCGACAGCAGATAGTTCAGTGATGCGACCGGCCGCCGCCATGGGATATCGCGGCAGGCATCGAGCCATTTCGCATGCTGGTTGAACATGGAATCGACGATGTGGATAAACGCCTCGTAGCAGGAAAACAGGCCATGGCGCCCGGTAAGCAGGTAGCCTTCCAGCCAACCTTGGCAGGTGTGCTCAGAGAGGATTTCGAGAACCCGGCCATCGCGTCCCAGATGAACGTCTTCGCGCAGGATCTTTTCCATCCAGCCACGTTCGGTCACCTCAAACACGTCCTGAAGGCGGTTCGAGGCAGTCTCGTCAGGGCCGACGATCCGGAAGTTCTTCGAAGCCTCGTTCAACTGCATGACATCTCGCAAGAAACTGCCCATGGCCCGCGTCGACTCGGCCTTGATGGCGCCGGGGCGCTCGAGCGCAATGGCGTGGTCATGCAACCCGGGCAGTTCGAGAGACCTGCGCAGCAGGCCGCCATTGGCGTGCGGGCTTGCACTCATTCGTTTCGTTGCCTGGGGTGCCGTGGCACGGATCGCGGCGACAGGAGCGCCGGCAGCGTCGAACAGCTCCTCGGGCCGGTAGCTTTTCAGCCATTCCTCGAGCAGCTTGAGATGCGCGGGGTTTTCCGCAAGGCCTGACAAGGGAACCTGATGCGAGCGCCAGAAGCCCTCGGTCTTCAGGCCGTCGACCTCTTTCGGGCCGGTCCAGCCCTTGGGGCTGCGCAACACGATCATCGGCCATTTTGGTCGTGACGCGGTCGCCGCAGGTCCGTTGCGTGCGGCATGCTGGATAGCCTGGATCTGATCAAACGCATCGTCGAGAACGCTCGCCATCCGCTCATGCATCAGAGCCGGCTCGTCGCCTTCCACGAACAGCGGCTCATAGCCGTAGCCAGCAAACAGCGCGCGCAATTCGTCTTCGGGAATGCGAGCCAGAATGGTTGGGTTGGCGATCTTGTAGCCGTTCAGATGCAGGATCGGCAGCACCGCCCCGTCGCGCGCAGGGTTGAGGAATTTGTTGGAATGCCACGCGGCTGCCAGTGGTCCGGTTTCAGCCTCGCCGTCACCGACGACGCAGGCGACCACAAGATCCGGATTGTCGAAAGCCGCGCCATAGGCATGCGAGAGCGAATAGCCCAACTCGCCGCCCTCATGGATCGAGCCGGGCACATCTGGTGCTGCATGGCTCGGGATACCGCCGGGAAACGAAAACTGCCGGAACAGCTTGCGCATCCCCTGCTCGTCCATCGCGATGTCGGGATTGAGCTCGCTGTAGGTGCCCTCCAGATAGGTATTCGCCACCATTGCCGGGCCGCCATGGCCGGGGCCGCAGACATAGATCACATTCGCGTCCCTGAGCCGGATCGCGCGATTGAGGTGCGCATAGATGAAGCTTAAGCCGGGCGACGTTCCCCAGTGGCCGAGGAGACGCGGCTTGACGTGCTCCAGCCGCAACGGCTCGCGCAGCAGCGGATTGTCGAGCAGGTAGATCTGGCCAATCGTCAGATAGTTGGCAGCGCGCCAATAGGCATCGATGTCCTGCAATTCATGCTCGGAAGGCTGGCTCGATTGGGCAAGTAGAGAGGTGTGTTGGGTCATGTCTGGCTCCATTGCCTCTTGGTGCATCTCGCCGTACCGCGACATGCGCCTGTGCCATCGATCTGCAGTGAATGGACACAAACGCTTCCCGCGCTGTTTGGTTCACAGTCAACCGGCCACCGGCACCTAAGGACTTGCGATAACTGCTGTTCGTGACATCAGTAGTAGCGCTGGATCGCGCACGCTTTGATCCACCGCAAAAAAGGCGAGAGAGCGGGGTCGGCCGGTTCGACGCAACCCACAGCCAAAATCTGCGCTGTCACGACATCTGCCTAAGATTGTCCAGGTGTCTGTTGGCGGCCCAGGATCGAACGACGTCCAGCCCCGCGGCGCGATGCCGCCAATCTTCATTCTGCGGCCTGGATCGGCGGCTCTCGGCCGGGTTATGCCAGAACGATTGATCGCGTCGCCCGCTCGGCTGTGGACGAGACCCGCGACCTTTACGACAATGCCTGCGTGCTATTAGCGCTCGCCGCCCTTTTCGCAGCCACGGACCGCATCGCCTATCGCAAGCAGATCGAAATTTTGCTCACGGCCATCGACACGACTCTCGCCGATCCGGCGGGCGGCTGGGCCGAGGACGAGCATGGGACGTTGCCCCGGCGGCAAAATCCACATATGCATCTGTTCGAAGCCTGCCTGGTGCTTGCAACGAAAACGCGGGACGCTTCGCATCGCCGCCGCCTGGACGGGCTCTATACGCTGTTCCTCGAACAGTTTTACAATCGGGGCGCGGGTCCCTTGTGTGAATTCTTCGGGCCGGCTTGGGAAAGAGGCCCAAAACTCCAATCCGAAAGGCTGGATCCCGGCCATATGTGCGAGTGGACCTGGCTATTGCATCGATATTCCGACGCTTTCGGAGTACAGACCGATGCAATGGAGCAACAGCTGCTTGACACCGCGCGGCGAATTGGCGGCGCAGGGGGTATTCTGTTGGTTGACGAGGTTTCCGAAGCCGGCGAATCCCTGGCGCGCTGTCGCCGACTCTGGCTCCAGGCCGAATTCCTCAAAGCGCTGGTAACGCGCTTCAAGGCCACTGGAGAGCACCGCTATCTCGGAGCGGCAGACATGGTCGCACCCGTATTGCAGGACGTTTATCTTTCGCACACGCCGCCAGGAACGTGGCGCGACAATTTCGATCTCTGCGGCAAATGCATTGCCGCGAGAATTCCCCTCGAGTTCGCTCTATCACTTATGGACTGCGGTCGTCGAGCTTCGCCAGCAGTCCGACTTCGAGTCTCCCCCAGAGTGCGGAGAGAGGTTGGTAATAAGGTATTGATGTCTTTGTCACAGGCGGCGAACTTGCGCGGCGCTCTCGAAGCCGACCGGACCGTCGCGAGCGTCGTTGGCGGTCGTTACCGTCAGGGCGCGCATTTCCGTGACAGCACGGCTCATCGGCCGCGCGGGCCTCCCTCATGATCGCGACCAGCACATCGAACAGGTCTGCCTTCCGGGGTCGGTTCCAGCTGGGCGCGAAATGACACCCTAAGCTTGCCCTAACGAGAGGCTTCGTTTCGCAACGCTCGGCCTCGGCGGCAGTGTTCATCTGAGTGCTGAAACTCCGGACTCAACGCATCCTGTTGATCTTCTTACGCAGCCACCCTGAGCCGATTTCGGCCAGCAGCACGAGCCCGACAATCACCAACAAGATCGCGGCGACGCGCGTACTCTCCATCTGCTGCGTGGTGCGCTTCAAGTACCAGCCCATGCCACTGCCACCGAAGAAGCCGACCACTGTCGCGGCACGGAAGGCGACGTCCCAGGTGTAGATGGCGATGCCGGTGAAGGCCACGCGGATCTGCGGGATGACGGCGTACCGGAACACCTGAAGCGGGCTTGCTCCGACCGAACGCATGGCGTCGACAGGGCCCATGTCGATCGCCTCCAGTTCGTCGGAGAACAGCTTGCCGGCGAAACCGACGAAATCAAGCTGCCATGCTGGCAACCAGCGGGGAAACGGCCTCAAGAGCACCGCTCATGGAGTGGGCGCGGGCATCGTCGCCGCGCGACATGTTTTCCGCCCGGATGAAATCGAGGTCCTTGATGCCGATGAAGCCGAAAGCCGTTTTGAGATAGTTCTCCTGGAAGTCCATGGAGGCCAGCGGACCGGAAAGATAAGAACCTCCGCGCGTCGAAACGATCACCACCTTCTTGCCGCTGGCAAGTCCGATCGGACCATTCTCGGTATAGCGGAAGGTCTTGCCGGGCTGGATGACGCGATCGAGCCACGCCTTGAGCTGGCTGGCGACCGAGAAGTTGTACATCGGAGCCCCGACGACAATCACATCGCTTGCCATCAACTCGCTTACAAGCGCCTCCGAACGGGCATGTTCCCGGCGCGTCGCCTCATCGAATACATGGAAGGCAAGCGGGCGAAACCCTGCCCCGATGGGCCCGTCCAGATGGGGAACGGCGTCTTCGACGAGGTCGTGATAGGTCACCGCCGCGCCCGGATGCTGATTGAGCAGGTTCGCCACCACAGCTTTCGTCAGCGTGCGGGAAGCGGACCCCACGCCCTGGATGCTTGAGTCGAGATGAAGAATTTGCATGGCATTTGGCTCCGTTCACGTGTTGAGCCATACCTATGCCGGCGCATCGGTGTTGCACCAGTGAGTCAAATAGCACAGATTGTTCTACTGGTGAGACAATCAAGGGCCGGAAATCCCCGTGGATGACCTCAACGAACTGACCGTGTTTGCTGCTGTCGCGCGTCACGGTAGCTTTTCGTCGGCGGCGCTTGCCCTCGGCATTCCCAAATCGCGCGTCAGCCGGCGCATAGCAGCACTGGAGGCCCGCCTCGGCGTTCGGCTGCTGCAGCGATCGACCCGCTCGGTCAATCTCACCTCCGTGGGGCAGGAATTCCTCAAGCACTGCAATGAAATGATCAATGCCGCCCGCATGGCTTTCGAGATCGCCGAGCAGGCCGGTGAGACGCCGGCAGGCCGCCTGCGGGTAAGTTGCCCTGTGGGGCTTGCCCACGTTTTCATCGCGCCAGTGCTTTGGAAATTCATGCGGGCTCATCCGGCCGTGAGACTGGACCTCGATCTGACAAACCGGCGCGTCGATCTTATCGCGGAAGGTTATGACATCGCGTTGCGAGTCCGCTCGACGGTCGAGGATTCCCAATTGATGATCAGGCGGTTGGGGATCAGTGAGCAGTGGCTCGTGGCGGGTCCTGAATTTGTCGCATCTCACGGTCCCTTCGACGCACCCCGTTCCATGCACCTGCAAAGAGGACTTGGTCCGGCCGGGGTGAGGGGCGAACGGAATCTATGGCACCTTACTGCGCCTGACGGCCAGGCCTTCGACGTCGAATATGTACCGGCGCTCGCTACCGATGACATCAATATGCTCGGCCAGGCGGCTCTGGCGGGAATGGGCATTGCTCAATTGCCACGCAATCTCTGTGGAGATGCCGTCCGTACAGGCCGGCTGGTCAGGCTGTTGCCCGACCATTCGTTGCCGGCGCATCAGCTCCACGCCATATTCCCGTCCAGGCGCGGCCTTGTGCCAGCCGTCCGCGCCTTTCTCGATTTCCTCGGCCACGAATTGCCGCTGTTGATCGCCAAAATCGAGGACGGCTACGCTTCGGTTCCGGAGATGACGGTTCGCTGACTTTGTAGCTCGTCTCTCCAATAGCAGCTTCGAATTCAGGTTTTCGGCAGGACGTCGATCATCATCCTTGCAAAGCGCATCTTGGGTGATCTCCACTGGCATACCTCGACAGCGAAGGCGGCGTCGGAACCACCAGCAGGTCGGCTCGATCGGCCATGGCGAAGAACTCAGATCATTTCGGGCAGCATCAGAAATGCGCGAAACCAAGGATTCCCGTTACAATCCTATACCTGGTGAAGGTGCGTTTCGCCGTGCTCGCATGCCGTTGAAGGGCGGCAATAAAACAATATCTAATGACATCCCTCGAGCTCATATTCTCGAAATGACGTTTCCCGTGCTTCAAATCGCGCATGCAAAGCTCTGGCTGCGAAATCGTGCTGTGGCCACCCAGATGTAAATATAAGTGCGCTGAGCGGACCAGCACGTGATGCATGCAGGCGTTCTCAGCGTGTATCCAAAAGTTCCACCCTCATAGATGAGGCGGGCAGTCGGAATGCGTTGGCCTGAGCCCGACATACCGTCGGGTGGCATTGACCGAGGCGCGAGGCGCTACCGGAGACGAAGCCGTGTTAGAAATTCCGAAGCGCTTCGCAGACCAACCTGCTTGGGCCTCAATAAACGACCGCAAGAGCCGCACGGCGATCTTTTCCATCTTCTTCCTACATGGCTGCATCTTCGGTACCTGGTCTTCACTTGTGCCGACAATCAAGGCGCGTCTCTCAATACCAGACAGTCAATTCGGCTGGTCGCTGTTCATGATTGTCGTGGGATCACTCTTCGCAATGCTGGCGAGCCGGTCGCTCATCGCTCGTTTCGGCAGCAAACAAGTGGTTCGGGTGTCGGCGCCGCTTCTGCTGGCGACGGTCGTGCTGGCCTCGTTCACGAATGTCCCAGCTCTGTTCCCCCTGGTCCTGCTGATGCTGGGACTTGCCGGCAATTTCATGGACGTCGCCATGAACGCGCAGGCGGTCGAGGCAGAGCGTGCATCACAAAAGGCCCTCATGTCCACATTCCACGCCATGTGGAGCCTTGGCGGACTTACAGGTGCTGCCTCGGGTGGCCTGCTTGTCAAATTTGCGGGGAGTTCGTTGGGCGCGCTAATAGCCGCGGCATTGCTTTCTATTCTTTTCCTGGCGAACCAGAGCAAGCTTCTTGCCGCAAGGCCCAGTGACGGCGCTGCGACAGCCTGGCCAATCAGCCCAAAGTGGCTGCTTGTTGTTGCAGGCCTGCTCGCCGGTGCGTGTATGTCGACAGACGCTGCGGTCCGTGACTGGGGCCCCCTCTACCTCACTGGCCATTTCGCGCTCGATTTCAGCTTCTCGGGACTTGGCTACGCGGCGTTCGCAAGCTCCATGGCAATCTGCCGGCTGGCTGGCGATCGCGCCAGGACGTTCATGGGTGAAAAGCAACTTCTTGCAATCTCGACAGGCCTCGTGATTGTCGGCCTCTCGATTGTCGCCTTTGCCAAGATCGTGCCTGTGGCGCTGTTCGGATTTGTCCTGTTGGGCATCGGCGTGTCGAATATCTTCCCCACTTTGTTGAGCATGGCGGGACGACGCGGCGATGCGTCGAACATAGTGGTCGTCTTCGCGACGGGTTACATCGTTGCCTTGGCCGCGGCGCCCAGCTTCGGGGTCCTCGCCGAGGCGACCTCCTTGGCCAACATCTATCTGCTGCTGGCCGGGATGTTTCTGTTTGCCGGAACGGCTTTCGTCCGTGTCGCCAACCGCTTCTGAATTGCGGGGCTTCGTCCCGCTCAATCGCCGCCATGGCTCGAAAATGTAGCTGTCAGTTCGGGTCCTAGCGATCGGCGTCTGACGTCATTCATCAAGGCGGTTTCGCGAGCATTCGCGGATTGCCACCTTACAGGGAGCGAGCGCGAACCGGAATTTAATGCCGTGCCGGGAGCTACAGGCTTGGTTCTCTTGAAGTCCCCGCAGTTAATGGCCGAAATGCAGCCCTCCCGCACCTAAGCGCCTGTGGCTTTACATCGCGTCAGCAAGGTCAGGACGTCCTGGAGCCCCGCGGAGCCAACCCGGGAATGAGTTTGCCGGGATTCATGATGCCGTTCGGGTCAAAAAGACCCTTGATAGCGCGCATGATGTCCAGGGCTGGCCCATGTTCGGCTTCCATGTATCTGAGTTTGCCCAATCCTATGCCATGTTCCCCGGAGCAGGTCCCTTCCATTGCCAGGGCGCGATAGGCCAAGCGGGAACTGATGCCGCTCGCGATCTCGTATTCTTCCTGGCTATCCGGATCGATCACCAGACCAAGGTGGAAGTTCCCGTCTCCCGCATGTCCGTTCAGACACACGAAGAACGGGGCCGTTTCGATGTCGGCCTTGGTTTCCACGACACATTCGGTCAGGCGGGAGATCGGCACACAAGCATCCGTCGGCATCACTTTCGCGCCGGGCCGGCTGGCCAACAAGGCATTGTGCATGCGATGGCGCGCGCGCCACAGCGCAGCCCGGCTCTCCTGATCCCTGGCCCAGCGAAACTCGCCTCCGCCCATTTCCGTGGATATCGCCCCGACAGTGGCTATCTGTTCGGCAATGGCTTGGGACGCGCCGGCGAATTCGAAAAACAAGGTAGGCCGTATTTCATAATCGAGCTTGAAGTACTCGACGCATGCCCGCATGGCCGGCTCGTCCATCAACTCCGCTCGCGCAATCGGCAAGCCCAGCTGAATTATTTGAGTGACCGTATCGACCGCGGCCTTTAAAGATGGATAGCCGCACACGGCCGCAACCGTCTCCTCTGGGACGCCATGCACGCGGATGGTGAGTTGCGTGATGATGCCGAGAGTGCCTTCCGAGCCGATGAAAAGCTTGGTCAGGTCGTAGCCTGTCGACGATTTCCGAGCCCGGCTCCCCGTCTTGATGACCCGCCCATCGGGCAATACCACACGCAAGGACAGTACGTTCTCGCGGATCGTTCCATAGCGCACGGCATTGGTGCCGGACGCACGCGTAGCTGCCATCCCGCCAATCGTTGCCTCCGCGCCGGGATCGATGGGGAAAAACAGCCCCAGATCCTTCAGATGCCTATCAAGCGCCTGTCGCGTAACGCCAGGTTCGATGACCACGTCCAGATCGTCGGGATGCACAGCAAGTATTCGATTCATGCGGCTGACATCTAGGCTTACTCCGCCGTGGACGGCGCTCAAATGGCCTTCCAACGACGTTCCGGCTCCGAAGGGAATGACCGCTACGCGATGGGCATTGGCGTTCTTGAGGATCGCCGCGACCTCCGCTTCGCTCTCGGCAAAGCAGACGGCGTCTGGTGCTTCAACCGCGTGGAACCCCTCTCCACCGCAGTGCTGCTGCCTGAGCGCCGTGTTGGTGGTGAAGCGGTCGACAAGCAGCTTTGCGATCTCTTGGACAAAGGCAGTCGGCAGCGGCTGCTTCGACACTGACATTGGAAATCCCATCGACTGAGTATGCCTGTGCTGGCTCATTTGACCGGTTGGAGAGATCGCAGGCTGGCTGTTGGCGGCGCGATTATCCTTTGACCGCGCCGGCCGTCAGGCCCCGGACGAAGTACCTTCCGGACAGGACATAGACGATCAGCGTCGGAAGCGCGGCTATCAGTGCCGCCGCCATGTCCACGTTATACTGCTTGCGCCCAAGGGTTACGTTCACGACGTTGTTCAATGCAACAGTGATCGGTGAACTTCCACCGGCGGAAAACGATACGCCAAACAGGAAATCGTTCCATATCGACGTGAACTGCCAGATGCAGCACACAACGGCGATAGGAATGGCCGTAGGCAGGGCAATGCTGAAGAATATCCTGAAGAAGCCAGCGCCGTCGACCAAAGCCGCCTTGGTCAACTCATCAGGGAACGAGACAAAGTAGTTCCTGAAAAACATTGTCGTGAATGCGATACCATAGACCGTGTGAACCAGTATGAGGCCCGCGGTGGACCCCGACAAATGCAACATGCCGAGCACTCGTGCAATAGGCAGCAGGACCGCTTGCAGCGGAAGGAAGCACCCAAACAACATGAAGGCGAAGAAAAGGTCTGATCCGCGGAATTTCCACTTGGCCAGCGTGTAGCCATTGATGGCGCCGATGGCCGTGGACACGAAAACCGCCGGGACAGTAATGATCAGCGAGTTCAGAAAGAAGGGCGAAAGGCCGACACAGTTGGTGCCGATACAAGCCGTGCTCCAGGCTTTCGACCACGCTTCGAACGTGAATTGCTTTGGGAGGCCGATAAGCGAGCCGGAATAGATTTCATCCAGTGGCTTGAACGACGTAATCAACATGACCCAGAGCGGCACCAGGTAGAGCGTAGCCAGGAAAGCCAGGCAGCCATAGACCAACAGCCTGCCGCCGTAGCGCTCGAATTTGCGCATCTTAATGATCATTGGCTGGCTTCCGAAGTTCGGTGTAAAGATACGGAACGATAATCGCCACCACCGCGGCCAGCATCATCATCGCGCTCGCCGCGCCGACTGCCATCTGGTTTCTTTCGAACGTCGCGGAAAACATGAACATCGACGGCATCTCGGTTGCCCCGCCCGGCCCGCCATTCGTCAGGGCGAATGTGAGGTCGAACGTCTTGATGGCGATCTGGCCAAGCAGGACGACGACGCTGAGAAACGCCGGTCGAAGCATCGGCACGACGACGCTGACATAGATGCGGACCTGAGAAGCGCCCTCCATCTGAGCGGCTTTTATGATCGAATTGTCGATCCCCCTCAGGCCGGCGAGAAAAATGGCCATCGCGAAGCCGGACGACTGCCATACCGCGGCAATGACGACGGTGTAGAGGGCGTAGTTGGGATTCACCAGCCAATCGAATGTGAAGGAGGTCCAGCCCCAGCTCCGAACCACATTCTGGATGCCGAGACCGGGGTTCAAGACCCATTTCCAGGCGACGCCGGAAACGATGAATGACAGCGCCATCGGATAGAGGAAGACGGTTCTGAGAAAGCCTTCCGCCCGAATTCGCTGATCGAGGAGAATGGCGATGAAAAGGCCAAAGAAAGTCGCGATCGACAGGTAAAGTGCCGAGAAGATAAACAAGTTCTTGACGGCTATGTACCACCGCGGGGTCGACCAAAGACGGATGAACTGCTCCAGACCCACAAAATCGTATATCGGCATCACCCTGGATGAACTAAGCGAAATACTTGCAGTCCACGCGATGAATCCGTACGTAATTACGAGTATAATCAATCCGCTCGGAGCCAGAATGATTTTTGGCAACTGGGCGGCGAAGTATCGCTTGATATCCGTCCTTCGAACCATGTCATTCCTCGAATTGCCCGGCCAATTCAGGTTCAAGCAGAACGCCAGCCGGAAGGCCATCGGCGGCCTTCCGGTCGTTGTCAATCACGCCTAACGAGCGTTATCGATTTCGTCAGCGAGAAGCGTCACCGCATCTTGCGCGCTCATGTCCGACACGAAGAACTTCCCTGCAACTTCCTTGAAAATCGCAGCGAATTGAGGTTCGGCGGCATAGCCGCCAGACAGGGTGCCGAGGAACGATTTGTTGTCGATCGCCGTCTTGAGGTCCGCTGCGGCCTGCTTGGCGCAGTCGTCAAACTTCGACATGTCGACACCGAGCCGAGGCGGGATCGACCCCTTGATCAAGTTGAACTTTATCTGCACTTCCGGATCGAGGATCACCTTGACCAGTTTGTCCTGCGCGGCCCGAAGGTTCGGATCGGTGGTCTCGAACATGCTGAACGAGTCCATCGCCCAAAGGAAATTCGGCGTTGACGTGGGGGTCGGGAAACACAGGAAGTCCACGCCGGGCTTCAGGTTCTTTGCGAGAAACTCGCCCTTCGCCCAATCCCCCATGATCTGCATGCCGGCTTTACCGCTCGCCACCATTTCACTCGCAACAGCCCAGTCACGGCCGACAAAATTGTCATCGACGAGACCCCTTACCTGGCGCAGCTTTTCGAAAACCTTGACCATTTCCGGGCTGCGAATGGCCTTGTCGTCAACCTTGAGCGCGACCCGCGTGTAAAACTCGGGTCCATTCAAATCGATGATAAGGCTGTCGAAGATTTTGGCGACCTGCCATGCCTCGTCGCTGGCTGCCAGAGGGATGATACCCGCCTTGCGCAACTTTTCGCCCGACGCGATAAGCTCGTCCCAGGTTTTCGGAATGCCTATACCCGCGGCGTCGAACGCCTTCTTGTTTGCCCAGATCCAGTTGGAACGATGCAGATTGATCGGCACCTCGACCCACTTGCCGTCGGGCGCCGCAAGACGCTTATAGTCGGGCGGGATCAAGTCAGCGCCGCCATTCGCGGTTTCCAAATCGGTCAGGTCCCGCAGAACGCCTTCCTTGGCCCAGGTCGAGGCGTCGTAGCCCAGCATCTGCATCGCGCCCGGTGGGTTGCCGGCGACGATTCGTGCGCGGAGCGATTGCTCCGCATTGACACCATTTGCTCCACCTATAGCGGCGTCCTTCCAGATGACACCGCGCTTTTCCAGCTCCTGCTTGATCGTATTGACCGCGGCCACTTCGCTGTCGGACACCCAATGGTGAATGACCTCAATGGACTTTTCTTCCGCTTGGGCCGTGGCAGACATCATGCCGCATATGGCGGCGCCCAGTAACAGAGTCCGACTACGCATTTCCTCTCCCCAACTATCTCCGAATTGCGATGAGTACAGAGCGCTTGCAACCTGCGTCCCGCGCCTGCCCCGGTAAGCTCGCCATGTAGGTTTTCCGCTCACCGGTATAGAGGTTCATACAACGGAACAGTGCCAGCAATTGCGCACTCGGCAGGAAACTGACGCTATGTGATGCACAAAGGCGCAGCCACTGCGACAGCGAAGGATTTCCAGCAGAATCACTCATCGAAATTCTTCTTGACAAAGGCTCTACGGCAGAGCGATTTTGCGCTAGTCAATATACAGTTTCATTGAATGAAACATCGGCGGCCGCCCGAGCACATCATCGACGCCGGGGCCGAGCGGTCCGCTGGTTTCACAACGATCCCTCTCAGCAGGAAATGCAAATGGTTGAAGCACTAAGGCGCGAAGAAGTCAGAGGCGTCATTACACCGATCGTCACGCCGTTTAACCGCGATGAGACAATCGATTTCGAATGCTTTGAACGCGAACTTTCGTTCATGGAAGCATCCGGCATCAGGGTAATCATCATTGGCGGCAGCACCGGATCCGGCAACGAGCTGAACGCCGAGGAGCTGGCGAGCTTGATCCGCACCGCGACGACCAAGAGCAATCTGCGCGTCATCGCCGGCATCATCCCCGATACGACCAAGGACGCCATTCACCGGTCTCTGCTTGCGAAAGAGGCAGGCGCCGCCGCGTTGCTACTCTGCCCACCGACTTACAACGGCATGACAGACGAATCGGCGCTTGCATTTATCACAGATGTGGCTGCCGCATCCGAGTTGCCAATCGTCTTTTACGACCACTTCAATTATTCCGTCGATCTCTTGAAGACGATTGCTCGCCTGCCTGAAGTCATTGCAATCAAGTGTGTATTCCAGAACATAGGGGAGCTTGTGCAGACTGTCGGCGATCACGTGACTATAGCTGCCGGCTATGACCCGATCACACTTGCCGGCTATGTGATGGGCGCGGAGGCTTCGATCTGCGGCGTTCACGCGGTATTGCCGAAGCAGAACGTCGATATCTATCGGGCGTTCAAGGACGGCAATATCGCAAAAGCGATGCAGTTGACCAAAGCCATCGGCCCGATTTGCCGCGAAGTCAGTCAGGCAACCAATTTTCCCACCCGCATAAAGTACGCGATCGGCATGCTTGGCCGGGATGTCGGGACGCCCATCCGTCCGCTGGACCGGATTGGCGAAACTGATAAAGCGGCCATCGACGACGCTCTCAGGGTCGCCGGACTGCGATAAGAAGATTTTCTGGGCGGGTCGTCTCACTCTCGAGGTAGACGATCCCGCCTCTCTACAGTACGCGATTTTTCCGCTAGCGATGGCGTCCGATTCTCAAGCGCCGACGCGGGAATCCCTTCTGCCGGGGAATCCAATTGCTCGCGACAGTTGCGCAGTAACCTCGACCAGATGGGCCCCCACGGACGGGATCGCATCGTCAACAACGCGGGTCGTCGGACCGGAGATGCTAATTGCTCCGATCGGTCGACCCGAGGCATCGAATATCGCTGCCCCGACACACCTGCTGCCTATCGTGGCCTCTTCATTGTCCACGGCGTAACCAAGTTCGACGATCTCCGGCAATTCGGCCAGGACCTTGGCTGCGCTGGTCAATGTCCGCGGCGTGTAACGGTCAAAACTGCACCGCTGAAGCAACCGGTTGGCCTCGTCGCGATCGAGCCACGCCAATATGCTTTTGGACAGGGATGACGCATGCCAGGGATTCACTGAACCAACCGCCCCGCCCTGCCTCAGCATCTGTGTTGTCTCGATACTGTCGACGACCACGACTTCCTGGCGGACCAGCAGTGCCAGGTTTATGGTTTCATTGAAGTGTTCATACAATTTCTGCAGATAAGGGCGAGCCACGGCGCGAATGTCACGGCGGTGCAACGCTTTCTGTCCCAGCATGAACAGGTCGATACCCAAGGTGTAGCCGTTTCCGTCGACACGCTCGATAACCCCATGGCCGGCCAGGCTTGCCAGATATCGCAACGTCGTTGGTTTACCGAGGTCAACCTCCCTGGCAATCGCGGATAGAGACATTGGCGCTTCCGCCTTCTCCAGGACGCGCAAGATCGCCATAGTCCGATCAACAGCATCGAAACGCACTTTCTCGGTCAGGTTTTGTGATGGTTCTGTCAACGAGCCAACTCCGAATGAGCGCATGGGCAGAAGCCAGCAAAATTGGCCGTTGCCTAAGTCAGCAAGCGCTCAATCAGAGATATTCAGTGCTGAAGCGGTCCCGCTGCCCCAATGCCCGAACGGGAAACCTCGACAATGGGTGAAGCGACTCGTATTTTACACCTGCCAAACAACGATATCACTCACCGAAACATCAGGCAACACAGTCGAACAAGAGTCGATGATTGTCTGACCGCCACCCGACGCGCAGGGCGCCGGCCTTTTCCTTCTCTATCGTTTATCGCAGCGAGGCCGATTGCGCTTCAAGCCGAGGCGGCGTTCGAGAGACCCGCGAACTCGGCACTGTTACCGAATATCTGCTCAATTTGTTCAGGCAGCAGAACACCCTCGTCTTCAACGAGCTGGCGCAAATTTCTCTTGCCCGCCAAAGCCCGCTTCGACAGTTCGGCCGCCTTGCTGTAGCCGATGAGCTTCGCCAATGGCGTGGCCAAGGCTAGGGATTGGTCCAGCAAGGCTTTGCAACGATCCTCGTCGACTTCGATCCCGTCGACGCAGCGCTCTTTGAAGATCCGCATTCCCCTCGTCAACAACCGCATGGATTGCAGGATGTTCAAGACGATCACCGGCTCCATCGCATTCAACTGGAGCTGCCCGGCGCTCGCGGCGAGCGTCACGGCAAGATCATTCCCAATGACCTGGAAACTGAGCTGATTCATCATCTCCGGAATGACCGGGTTGATCTTGCCGGGCATGATGGAAGAGCCGGCCTGTACCGGAGGCAAACGTATCTCCCCGAGGCCGCCGAGCGGTCCGCTGCTGAGCAGGCGCAGATCGTTGCAGATCTTGGTCAGCTTGACCGCAATGCGCTTGAGCATGCCTGAAAAGGACACAAAACCGCCGGTGTCGGACGTTGCCTCGATGAAGTTGCGAGCGGCGATAAGCTGGATCCCGGATATCTGCGACAGATGACGGCAAGCGATGCCGGGGAACTCGCGGGGCACGTTGATCGACGTGCCGATCGCCGATCCGCCCAGGTTGATTTCCAGCAACAACCTCGATGCCGATTGAAGCTGGATGATGTCCTCGTCGATCAGTTCGGCAAAGGCCCCGAACTCCTGCCCGACTGTCATCGGAACGGCATCCTGAAGCTGAGTTCTGCCCACCTTCAGAGCATTTGCGTGCTGCAGCGCTTTCGCGCGGAAGGCCTCACGCAAACCGACCTGTGCGGATACCAGCCCCTCGCAGGCTCGCAAAACCGTGAGGCGGATCGCGGTCGGATACACATCGTTGGTCGACTGGGAGAGGTTTACGTCGTCGTTGGGGTGGAGTCTTGTATAGTCGCCAACGGCTGCGCCGAGCTTGATCAAGGCCAGGTTCGTCACAACTTCGTTGACGTTCATGTTCGTGGACGTGCCGGCTCCGCCCTGCATCATATCCACGGGGAAATTCTCTTCGATCGCACGGAGTCCGATCAGTTCGTCACAGGCGTCCGATATGGCCTCTGTCTTTTCGGGCGAAAGCAGGCCGAGTTCCATGTTCGCCAGGCCGGCGGCCTTTTTCACCATGGCCATCGACTGGATGAGCTCGGGGAAATCCCTCAGGCGCAGCCCGGATACATCAAAGTTCTGTTCCGCCCGACGGGTGTGCACGCCGTAGAGCACATTGCCAGGGATAGCGAGCGGTCCGATCAGATCGGATTCGATGCGTTCGACAAACATGATTGCTACCTCTCTCAGCACAAAATCCCGGCACGACGCACCGCCTCAGCGCTTTCCTCTGGACGACCGTCGGTCCGACGGCCGCAGGTGACCCTTCACCTCTGCCTTATTGCGGCGCCAGCCTTGATGGCGAGGGCCGCGACGGTCAGTGCGGGATTCACAGCCGCCGATGTAGGCAGCACCGAAGCATCGGTTACATAGAGGTTTGAGATTTCGTGCGAACGGCAATCCGTGGACACGACCGACGTCTGCGGATCGTTTCCAAGTCTGGCGGTGCCGCACTGATGCGAGGTCGTCTTCCTGCCGAAGGTTCGGGTGAGCACGATCGGGAAGCCAGCCGTGCGCATGATGTGACGCGTCTTGCGGATGAGGGTCTCGTGCGCCCGCATGTTGCTGCGCACCCAATGCATGACGATGCGGCCGTTGCTGACCGTGACGCGGCTGTCGGGATTGGGCAGGTCCTCGCTGGTCAGGAACCAGCCATAGCAATTGCGGGCAATCAGTCCGGCCAGCCAGCGCGGCAGCAATGGTGCGTTGGCCTTCAGGATGTTTCCCGTAATGTGTCCAAGCAACTGGACGTTTCCCAGCGGAAATCCGGTCTCCGGATCGGCATTGTAGAAGTCGTTGAACGCAAGCGTCTTCTGATAAACCGATGTATTAGCGGATAGCGGATCGATCGCCAGCATGGCGGTGGTGTTGTGGTTCATGAAATTGCGGCCGAGTTGGTCGGAGCCGTTGGCCAGCCCGCGCCGGTGCGCGGCATTGGCAGACCGCAACAGCAGCGCCGCGGTCTGGACGGCGCCGGCCGCAACGGCGAAAACGCCAGCGCTGATGCGCTGCTCAACGCCATCCTTCACAAACACCGCGGCAATCACCTGCTGACCGGCCGGATCAGTCTCCAGGCGCAAGACATTGGCCCCAGTCAAGAGGCTGACGTTGCCATGCTTGAGCGCCGCCGCCAGCGGGCCGGCCTCGGCATCGATCTTGCCGGATCCGGTATTGGGAAACGCATCCCATCCGGTCTTGGCGCGGCGAAGCCATTCATCGATGTCAATGGCCAGAGGAAGACTGGATGGATGAACGCCTGCCTTGTTCAGGCGAGCGCGCACAGCGGCGATGGCCGGCTCGTCCTGCACCGGGGGAAAGCGGTAGGGGCTTGAGCGCGGCGGCTCGGTCGGATCCTGTGAGGCATCGCCGCGCACCTTGAAGATCGTCTCGGCCCGCTCGTACCACGGCTCGAGTTCGTTATAGGTGATTGGCCACCCTGGCGAGGCGCCATCCATGTGAGGGCGAGGCGAGAAATCTTCCAGTCTGTAGCGGTACAAGACCGCGCCAAAGAACTTGGAATTACCGCCGACATAGTAATAATTGCCCGGAAGGAAGGCCTCGCCGTCGGTCCCAACCCACTCTTCGCTCGATCGGTAAAATCCCTTGAGGAATATCGCTTTGTCGTCGCGCGCCTCGGGGGTATCCCGAAGGTGCTCGCCACGTTCCAGGATTACGATGCGCCTGCCGCTATCGGCAAGGCTGTAGGCCAGGGACGCGCCTCCGATCCCTGACCCGATGATGACGATATCTGCTGTCTGATCCAAGTCGGCGCCTCAATCTATTCGTTGTTCGGTCTCAGCATCGAACAGCACGATCTTGGCAGTTTCGACAGCGAGGGTCGCGGGCGTGCGGGCTGCGACGGCCCGTGGTGGCACGCGCGCCGTGACCTCGACGCCGCCTGCCTGGAACAGGGCAAGCGTGTCGGGTCCGGTGGGCTCGACAACGTCGATGTTTACTGACAACTTTTCCGCAGACTGCGCGCCGGCGACGCTGAAAAGTTCAGGACGGATCCCGACAAGGACACTGCGCCCGGCGTATTTGGCAGCCGCCTGCGATGAGACCGGAATTCCGGCGAGTTGAGTTGGCGCCGCTCCAGGGATGTCGATCACAGCCACCGCGCGACCTTCTTTCACCTCGAGCTTCGCCGGAATGATGTTCATCGATGGCGAGCCAACGAACTTGGCCACGTACACGTTTGCCGGCCGGTCGTAGACCGACTGCGGATCGTCGAGGTGCTGGACCACGCCGTCCTTCATCACGGCGACGCGCGTTGCGAGCGTCATGGCCTCGATCTGGTCGTGGGTGACGTATACGATGGTTGTTCCCAATCGTGCGTGGAGACGCTTGATCTCCGTGCGCATGTCGACGCGTAACTTGGCGTCCAGGTTGGAGAGAGGTTCGTCGAACAAGAACAGCTTGGGTTGACGCACGATCGCGCGACCCATCGCTACACGCTGTCGCTGGCCACCGGACAGTTGCGACGGCTTCCTCTCCAAAAGATGTGTCATCTGGAGCAGGTCGGCCGCGGTCTTCACGGCTTTATCCCGCTCGGCCTGCGACACTCCGCGTATCTTCATGCCGAACTCGATGTTCTGGCGCACGGTCATCGTGGGGTACAGCGCGTAGGACTGGAACACCATCGCGATATCCCGGTCTTTCGGCGAGAGGTCGTTGACGACCTTGCCGGCGATACGGATTTCTCCGCCCGATATCTCTTCCAGGCCCGCGATCATGTTGAGCAGGGTGGACTTGCCGCAGCCCGAAGGGCCGAGCAGTACCAGGAAGTCACCGGTTCCGATGGAGATGCTGACCTCTTTCAGAACTTCGAGGTCACCATAGAGCTTGCGGGCACGATCGATTTCAAGAGTTGACATAGCATCAGCCTTTCACGGCGCCGGCGGTAAGGCCGCGCACGAAATATCGTCCAGCGACGACGTAGACAAAAAGGGTCGGCAGCGCGGCGATCATGGCGGCAGCCATGTCGACGTTGTATTCCTTGCGCCCCATCGAGACGTTGACGATGTTGTTGAGGGCTACGGTGATGGGGGCATTCTCACCGGCGGTGAATGAGGCACCAAACAGGTAGTCGTTCCAGATCTGGGTGAACTGCCAGATGCAGGACACGACGATGATCGGCAGGGCCGCCGGCAGCATGATCGATACGAAGATCCTGATGAAGCCGGCACCGTCGATCTTCGCCGCCCTGACAAGTTCATCGGGAATGCTGACGAAATAGTTGCGGAAGAAGAGTGTCGTGAACGCGATGCCGTAGACCGTGTGGACCAGAACGAGCCCCGGCAGAGACCCGGCGAGACCAAGGATTCCCAAAGTTTGCGCCATGGGAAGAATCACGGCTTGAAAAGGCAGGAAGCAACCGAACAACAGCAGCCCGAAAATCACGTTTGAGCCGGGAAACCGCCATTTGGTAATGACGTAGCCGTTGATCGCGCCGATGCCGGTCGACATGATCACGGCCGGGATCGTCAACAGCAGCGAGTTGATGAAATAGGGTTTCAGTCCTTTGCAGGCGGTCCCGTTGCATGCCTCCGACCAGGCGGTGCGCCAGGCGTCGAAGGTGATTTGCTGCGGCAGACCGATAAAAGAGCCGGCATAGATCTCGTCCAGATGCTTCACCGAAGTGGTGATCATCACCCACAGCGGCATCAGGTAGAACGCGGCCATGAAGAACAGGCTGCCGTAGATGACGGCACGACCGATTCGATGCTGCCGACGGAAGGATGCGGCTTTAGTAGCCAAAGGCGCGGGATTGGTGGCCAAGGACGCGGTATTAGTGGCCATCGCGGGTCTCCTTCAGCTCTGAATAGAGATACGGAACGATGATCGCGGCGACGGTCATCAGCATCATCATCGCACTGGCTGCACCGACGCCCATCTGGTCACGCCGGAAGGTGGCGGAGTACATGAAGGTGGAAGGCATTTCGGTCGCGGAACCGGGGCCGGTGTTGGTTAGCGCCAGAATGAGATCGAAGCTCTTGATTGCGATATAGCTGAGCAGGACGATCACGCTCAGGAAGGCGGGGCGCAGCATCGGCACGACGATGGTCCGGTAGATCCGCGGCAGGCTTGCACCCTCGATCTGGGCGGCCTTGATGACCGAATTGTCGATGCCGCGCAGGCCCGCCAGAAAGATCGCCATGGCGAAGCCGGTCGATTGCCATACAGCGGCAATCACCACGCAATAGATCGCGAAGGTCGGTTGTGCGATCCAGTCAAACACGAAGCTGGTCCAGCCCAAATCATTGACCACTTTCTGCACGCCCAGAGCGGGGTTGAGAATCCACTTCCAGGCCGTGCCGGTGACGATGAAGGACAGCGCCATCGGATAGAGAAAAATCGCCCGCAATGTGCCTTCAACGCGGATCTTCTGATCGAGAAGGATTGCCATCAACAGTCCGAGGCCGGTTGTCAGTGCCAGGAACAGTGTTGAAAAGACGAACAGGTTGAACACCGCCGTGTGCCAGCGCGGCGTCGACCACAGACGGACATACTGGTTCAGGCCGACGAAATCGTATTTCGGCACGATCATGGAAGACGAGAGCGAAATCCAACCCGTCCAGCAGATGAACAGGTAGACCGCAACCAGCACAACCAAGAGGCTGGGCGCCAACACCAGCCGTGGCAACCAATTCTCGATACGGTTCGACAAAGGGGTGGATCTGCTCATCGGCTTGCCCTCAGGTTGGGTCAATGGAGCTGCGAGGAAGCGCTGCCGGGACCTCATGGGAGGCATTGCCCCGGCAGCGAACGCACGCCTCAACGTGCGTTGTTGATCCCGTCGACCAGGGATTTGACCGCGTCTTCCGCGCTCATATCGGTGACGAAAAACTTTCCGACGACGTCCTGGAACACGCCGGAGAACCGGGGCTCGACGGCAAAGCCGTCGGTGAGCGATCCGTAGATGGCGTTGTTCTTTATGGCAGCGACGCGGTCCGAAAAGCTGCGCTTGGCGCAGTCGTCAAAATCGTCCATCGCCACATCGAGACGAGCCGGGATCGAGCCCTTGATCAGATTGAACTTCTTCTGAACCTCGGGGTCCATGATCGCTTCGGCGACCGCGTCCTGCCCTTTTTCGATATCGGCATTTTTGATCTTGAAGCCGCCGAAAGTATCGAACACGAACTTGTAGTTCGGCGTTGCGGTCGGTGTCGGGAAGCAAAGGAAATCGACACCCGGCTTCATCCCCTTGGCAAGGAATTCGCCCTTCGCCCAGTCGCCCATGATCTGCATGCCTGCCTGGCCGTTGGCGACCAGATTGGTCGCAGCCGCCCAGTCACGGCCGGTGAAGCCGGCGTCATGCAAACCACGCACCTTGCCCAGCAGTTCAAACGTCTTGATCATCTCCGGGCTGGACAGCGCCGTTTCATCGAGATCGATAGCGGCTTTCTTGTAGAAATCCGGGCCGTTCACGTCGATGAGCATGGACTCGAACAGCTCTTCGATCTGCCAGCTCTCGTCGCTCATTGCGATCGGCGTAACGCCAATCGCCTTCAGCTTTTCGGCACTGGCAATAAGCTCGTCCCAGGTTGTGGGAATGGCGATTCCGGCCTTGTCGAAGACGGCCTTGTTCGCCCAAACCCAGTTCTGGCGATGCATGTTGATTGGGGTCGAGAAGAAGGTGTCATCCTGCTGCAGGAATTGCAGCATCACCGGCGGAAGGGCGGCTTTCCAGTTGTTCTTGGCATACAGGGCATTCAGCGAACGCAGCACGCCTTCCTTGGCCCAGCCCAGTCCTTCGAAGCCGAGGAACTGCATCACCGCAGGCGGATTGCCGGCGGCGACACGAGTGCGCAGTGCCTGCTGGGCATTGGCGCCGTTGGCGCCGCCGACCGCGCTATCCTGCCATTCGAAGCCCATGGTCTTGAGCTTGTCGGTAATCACCTTCAGGGCCCCGACCTCGCTGGCCGACGTCCAGACATGCAGGCCTTCGATTTTGGTCTGTGCCATTGCCTGACCCGCAATGGGCATTCCCAGCGCGGCGGCGAGCAGCATTCTCTTGAGTTTGGTCATCGTTATTCCCCTGTTGAGGTTTGAAATGCCCGGTCGCATTTTCGCTGTTATCGGGCGGGTTGGAGTCAGCTTGGATCAGCCGGCATGGCGTAGCCGACGTTCTTTCTGCCGTAGCGGCGGACCCGGATGTTGGCTTGTTCGGCATGCCCCGCGAACCCTTCCATCAGGCACAGACGCGAGCCGTACTCACCGATCAGGGCCGAGGCCTCGTCGGTCAGGATGCGCTGATAGGTGCAGGTCTTGAGGAACTTGCCGACCCAGAGTCCGCCGGTGTAGCGCGCGGCCTTGTTGGTGGGCAGCGTATGGTTGGTGCCGATGACCTTGTCGCCAAACGACACGTTCGTGCGGGCACCCAGAAACAGAGCGCCGTAGTTCTTCATCTTCTCAAGGAAGTAGTCCGGATCACGTGTCATGACCTGGACATGCTCCGAGGCGATGCGATCGGCCTCGGCCACCATCTCGTCGATCGTATCGCACAGGATGATCTCGCCGAAATCCTCCCAGGCCTTGGCCGCGACAGCCGCGGTCGGCAGGATTTTCAGCAAACGCTCGATTTCATCCAGCGTGTCGCGGGCAAGTTTTTCGGAATTGGTGATCAGCAAGGCAGGCGAGTTGACGCCATGCTCCGCCTGGCCAAGCAGATCCGTGGCCACGATCTCACCGTCGGCACTGTCGTCGGCAATCACCAGCGTCTCGGTCGGACCGGCGAAAAGGTCGATGCCGACCTTGCCGAACAGCAGCCGTTTGGCTTCTGCCACGTAGGCATTGCCCGGGCCGGCCAGAATATCGACGGGAGCGATCGTCTCGGTGCCGTAGGCCATGGCGGCGATCGCCTGGACGCCGCCTAGGCAGTAGATTTCGTCCGCACCGGCGAGGGCCTGGGCGGCGACAATCTTCTCGGCGATCTTGCCCTGAAACGGAGGGGCGCAAGTGATGACGCGCTCGCAGCCAGCCACTCGGGCGGTCAAGACGGTCATGTGGGCCGACGCAAGCAGCGGATATTTGCCGCCCGGGACATAGCATCCGACATTCTGGATCGGGACGTTCTTGTGACCCAGAACGACTCCCGGCAGCGTTTCGATCTCCAGATCGAGAAGGGTCGCGCGCTGGGCTTCGGCGAACCTGCGAACCTGGTCCTGCGCGAAATCGAGATCCTCGCGTTCGCGCTTGGTCAACGCGTTGATGCATCCGTCGATCTCGGCCTTGGTCAGGCGATAGTCATCCCTGTCAAACTTGTCGAAGCGGACGGATAATTCGCGCACCGCCTTGTCGCCGCCCTTCTCGACCTGGGCCAGCAAGGCCTGAACCGTCGCAGTGACTGCCGGCTGACCATCGTCTGCGACACTGCCTCGGGCGGACTTGACGGTGCGTATCATGACAATAACTCTTCGTTCGCGAGCGCGTGGGCGCCGCATCCTCAACGAGATGGGTGGTGAAGTGTGAGGACGGGGCCGGCCCGCCCTCAGGTCGATCCTGCTACAGGTGCTGCTCGCGGGCGCGCATCTCGGCGTAGCCGGCCTGTTCCTTTTCGTAGTAGGCCGGCGACGGGAAATCCCACCAGCCGGTCGCGAACGGTCCCGCCGCGTCGCGCGAGACAATGACCTCGACGAGAGCCGGGCCGCCGCATTCCAGAGCTGCCTTCAGGCTGCTTTCGAGATCTTCATCCTTCTCGACTTTCCAGGCTTCGAGCCCGAATGCGCGGGCGGAGGCCGTGATATCGGCAGAGTAAGGCTGGCCATTGCCGGAATGATGGGTAAATTCGGAAGCGATGTGACGGCCCATGAACTTGCGCTGGCCACCGCGGATCGACATGTAGCCCGAGTTGTTCAACACGAGGAACACCACATTGATGCCGTTCATCACGGCGGTGCCCATTTCGGGCAGCGACATCATGAAGTCGCCGTCGCCAACGATCGCCACGACCTGACGATCCGGGCATGCGAGCTTGGCGCCCAACGCCGCCGGCACCGCCCAGCCCATCGGCGAATAGGAGCCGGAGGTCAGATGAGTGCGCGGCTCGTAGACCGGGAAGCTTTGCTTCACCGAACCCTGGGTGTTGCCCGAACCGACAACCACGATACCATCGCGGTCGAGGACCTTGCGCAAAGCGACCAGGGGGCGCTGCGACGTGAAGGGCGTTTCGCGGCTGTTTTCGCGCGGCGACACCAGAGCGATCCAGTCAGCCTTCGCTTTCTGAACGTCGGCCAGGAACGTCTCGCGTTTCGCCAAGGCCTTCTTTGCATCTGCCTCCGAGATCAACGCCAGGATTGCCTCCAACGCCACCTTTGCGTCGGAAACAATGCCCACCTCGGTCGGATAGGTTTTGCCAATCTCGCGCGGGTCAAGATCGATGTGGATCAGCTTGCCCGGGGGGATCGAGAACGAAACGCCCTTGGCGTAGGAAGAAGCCGACCAATCTGTGAAGCGGCAACCGACGGAGATCACGACGTCCGCGGACGCGGTGATCTTGTTGCCGCAGGTCGTGCCGGTCTGGCCGACCGCGCCGATGAAGAGCTCATGATCTTCCGAGATGGCGCCCTTGCCGTTCCAGGTGATTGAAACCGCCGCGCCGAGCTGCTCGGCCAAACGCGTCAATTCATTCGAAGCGTTGGCCGTGATGGCGCCGCCACCGGCGACGATGACCGGCCGTTCGGCAGTCAACAGAAGCTTTACCGCCGCCTCGATCGCGCTCGGATCCGGGTGGGCCACACCGATCGGCAGGCGCTTGTCCAGCGGATGAATGGTAACGTCCGCCGCCTCGACCTGCACGTCCATCGGTACCTCGACATGCACGGGGCCCGGACGACCGGTGAGCATCTCGTTGAAGGCGCGATGCATGATGCTCGGCAGAACCTCGACGGATTGCGCCTGCCAGGCGCGCTTGGTCACCTGCTCGGTGATGCGCGCAAAGGCGTTGTCCTGCTGGCGCTCGATCTCCTGCATGGTGCCGTGGCCATGCATGTAAGTCTGTGGCGAGCCCGAGACATAGAACAACGAAGTGGAGTCGCAGTAGGCTGTTGCAAGACCAATGATCGTGTTGGTGGCGCCGGGCCCGACCGACGTCGAACATGCCATGGGCTTGCCGCTGGCGCGGAAATAGCCGTCCGCCATATGAACGGCGCTCTGTTCATGCATGACCTGGATAAAGGGCAGTTGCGAGCCTTCCTCTAGAAAAGCATCGAACAGGGCCCAGATGCCATGTCCAGGTACGCCAGCCACATATTCGACGCCATATTCCTTGAGCGCTCTTGCGACGATCTGCCCACCGGTCAGTTTCATTGTTCGACCCTCTTATGTTTTGGCTTACGAGGCGTTGCGAGATATGCTCCTCGTCCATGCTTTCAATAAGCAGCCATGGAAGGCCTTGCGACAAGTTCGCAGGGTACGTTTATTTGAAGCAATGTGACGCGCTATCAGAGAAGACTTGCGACAGTACGCGTTGACCCGTTCCCGCCGCCGATTGGCGAATTATGCCGAGACTGGCTCGTGCCACGCGCAACACGCTTCCGGAATCCGCGAGATTTTCGACGCGATGTAATGCGATAAGTGCTGCATATCGCGCAAGAATTCGCGCCACCGCGAAATTCCGCTTGCACAAGGCGTATGGCTTGCTTGCTGGTATTGTCAACCACTTACGACGGTGGAACCCATGTCGAAGCGCAACCAGATTATCCTGCATGCCCTTGTGGCGCGATACGGCACGCTGGCACTTGATCTCGATATCGCACACCTGACCGGTTTCGACGGGCTGGAAGCATCCGGCGCCAAGATTCGCGCTTTCCTGGACGCTGGTTTCAATTCGCAGGATTTGCGGCGCCTTATCGGCGATACTTTCATCCCAGGAGTTGGATTTCTTCTCGACGTGGAACGCTACGGCGACGCTCGAAAGGACCTGCTGAAAGACGCGGAAGCGTTGACTGACCTTGCCGCGGCGGTTGGAGCAAGGGGCATTCAGGTCATTACGGGTCCAATCAGTCTCGAGGCGCTCGATCCCACCAGCGTTACGCGGCGACCTGATCTCTACCGAGGCGTTGTTGGCCTGCCGATAGAGGAGCAGATCGACATTACGGCGTCTGGATTGGCCTCGGTCGCCGACGTTGCCGCCCAGCGCAACTTGGTCATCTACCACGAAGCGCTGTCCTGGACGCCGCTCAACACCCTCGACAGGCAGCTTCGCACCATCAGGAAAGCAGCGCGCGACAACATACGTCTCGTCGTCGACTTCTGGCACTGTTACACCTCAGGCGACGGTCCCGAACAAATCTCGCGATTAGACAAGGATCTGATTTACGGCGTGCACATCTGCGACTCTCTCCCGTTTGCGGGCGGGGTTCCCAACGAGCCCGTACTGCGCGACGTGGAAACAGGCAAAGGCGCCCTAGATCTCAGAGAGTGGGTGACTGCCGTGAAGTCCACCGGCTACGATGGCTGGTGGAGCTGCGAGCTGTTCTGCAACAAGCAGCATCAGATGAACAGCTATGAGGTCGCACGCGATCTCAAAAATCTCATGCAGGATCTTGTTGAAGGTCCTTCGTAGTCGATCGTCGAGGCTTCAATTTGAACCGCCCTATGCGCGGTGGATCACCGTGCCCTGCTTGCTAAACAATTCGAGGGTCTCGGCAGTTAGGTGGCGCCCGACCACCAAATGGTCGATCTCTCCAGGTCCCGCAACCTGAAAGGGTGCAACCCTTGACACCCTGTCGATTGCTGCAAAAACCACCCGAACGGCGCTTCGCCTGCACATCACGCGTTTGATCTCTGCCTCGGCAAGGTCGAATGCGGTCAGGCCGACGGAAGCATCTATGGCACAATCGCCAGCGAAGAAGAGATCGGCATGGAACTGCTCCAACTGCGAGAGGCAGACGGGTCCGAAAGAGCATCCTCTGTCCTGGTCGTATAGGCCGCCCAACAGAACCACGCGCGCTTGACGATGCCCTGCCAATGCCGTCGCGACAGACGGAGCGTTCGTCACAACCGTCAAGGTCATGTCACGGGGCAAAGCGCCAGCGCAGGCGACGTTTAGGGCTGCTTGATCCATCAGGATCACTGCGCCCGGTCGCACGAGCCTAGTTGCGGCAGCAGTCAGCACCGCGAGATCGGTGGCGGAAATTTTCAACCGCTCGCCTCCGGTGCCGGCCGCCGATGCCTTGGCGAGCGCTCCGCCGTAGACCCTGCGGCAAATCCCGGCTTTGGCAAGGTCGCGAAGATCGCGGCGTACGGTGTCTTCCGACACGCGGAACTCAAGCGCTAGCGCATTGGCCAGGACCTTGCCTTGCTCGGCCAATCTATCGCGTATGATCGCCTGACGCTCTTCCGAAAGCATCATCCAGACCTCCCAGGCAGATCATGGGCAGCTTCCAATTTCGTCTTCATCGCTAGAGGATATAACTCCCTACCTTCCCAAGCCACAATGTCATCATGAACCGGCGCTGCCTGTCGAGCCAAGGGCGCTGCTCATCGATCATGTGGTCGACAAGTCTCACTACCTGCCGCTCACCGACGCAATTTCGCACAGTCATCATTCCTGACGCATTTGGACGTCCATCTCCGACGCGGGAAAAGGGGGAACGGGTCGCGGAACATCGTATCCACCATACCAACCCGTGCTGTCCGACCGCTTACGGGGCGCGGATACCATCGCGGCTGAGCGGCGCTCAAATGGGAGTCTGGACTCGATGCACGATGGACAGCGATCTAGGCGCATCGCGTCACTGTGCGTCACAGATTGGAACCGTGCGAACTTGTCGCTTGATCTAGCGAGTGGAAGGGTACCCTGGGACTTTTCCTCGGCGCCGCCGCTGTCGAATTGGAAGAGTACAACATCCGTCTCCGACCGGTCCAGACAGTGGCCGAAATGCGCAATGGGTACCTATGAGCCTTCTAACGAATGACATCCCCCGCAAACGTCGTCTTCGCGCCGGAATGGTGGGAGGCGGTCGTGGTTCATTCTTTGCAAGTCGCCACCGAACTGCCATGCGGCTTACCAATCGTTTCGAACTTGTAGCTGGCGCTTTCTCGTCCGACCCGCAAACATGCGTTGAAGCGGGCGACGCGCTTGGGGTGGCTGCGGACCGCAATTACCTCAGCTTCCAAGACATGGCGGCCTCCGAAGCAGCACGCGACGATGCGATCGAAGTCGCGATCATCGTCACGCCCAATCATCTGCATTTCGAACCGTGCAAAGCGTTTCTCGACGCGGGCATTCCTGTCATCTGCGAAAAGCCGCTGGTCCACTCGTCGGAGCAGGCGCGCGAGCTTCAGCGGATAGCGGCGGCCAATGACACGTTCTTTGCCGTGACATACACCTATACAGGCTATCCCATGGTCCGAGACGCGCGCGCTCGTATTCGCGCGGGCGAGATCGGGCAGGTTCGCTTCATGCACGTTGAGTATCTGCTCGAATGGTTGGTCAACGACCCCTCGAAACTGGGCAAGGGCGGGATATGGCGCGGCGATCCGGCAAAGGCGGGACCGACGGGCGCGCTGGGGGATATCGGCACGCACGCTTTCAATATCCTCGAGTTTGTGTCCGGGCTCCGATGCACAGCACTCAGCGCCAACCTGATGCGAACCGTCGATTCCTTTGGGTTGGACGACACTGACTTGATCCAGCTGGAATTCGAGGGCAACGCCAACGGCGTCTTGTGGTCCTCCTTTGCCGCTCCTGGCCATCGCAACGGCCTGCGCTTCAAGATCGTCGGCTCCAAGGCCACCATGGAATGGCGGCAGGAGGCGCCGGAAACGCTTAGCGTCTTCCGTCTTGGCCAAGGCGACCTCACCTATCGTCGCGGAAACGGCGACCTGTCGGCTGACGCGAAACTGGCAACCAGCTTGCCGGCCGGCTCTCCCGAAGGCTACCTCGAAGCACTCGCTGTCTTGTACAGCGACTATGCGACGGCGCTCGAGGCAGGCCGAAACTGGCGAAAAGCGCTGCAGGTGGCGGTTTCCGATGTTTACGAAGGGCTGAGGGGCGTCCTGCTGTCCGAGATCAGCGTCACGTCTTCAGCGTCGAAAGCGTGGGTTGCGTTCCCAAATTCGTAGAGCAGACAAACGTCAATGATTGGACTTTGGCTGGCTCGCTGACAGCACAAGCCAAACCCATCTCCACCTCATCCCTCCCGGGTTGCACGGTCTTTGCATCGAACCACTACACTTTCAGAGCCAAGACAAATCAGGACTGAACAAAATGGATGACCTATCCCGCGACGCTTACGCAGTACTCCTGCCCGCCTATGACAAGGTCGAGTTCACCAAAGCGTCGACGTCTTTCTTCAATGCCGGCGGCGTCGCTTCCCTTCTCGGATCGACGCGCGAGGAGTATGTGGCGCGTCGCATGTCGCCAGCTAGGCAGCAATCGGAAACGCAGCAGCTTCTTCTGGACTACCACGACCGCGCGCGGTCGCTTGCCGACGACGTGCTGATTGCAATCGATTACGAACTGGGAGGGGTGCACCGCCTCCATAACCTTGGACCCCAGCTTCCTCATCCGCGCGAAGTTCTGGAGATGAAGGAGACCGAGATCGAGCACTTTGGCGTGGAGGCCGCTCGCGCCGCCAAATCCTGCGGCATCAACTTCTTTTTGGCCCCCGTCGTAGACCTGGTGACCGGAAGCAATCCGTGGCTGCTTGACCGCACCTTTTCCGTGGATGCCGACCTCGTCAGTCGCGCCACGTCGGCATTCATTCGAGGCGTGCAGAGCCAGGGGGTGGCGGCAACAGCAAAGCACTTTCCCGGCCATCCCCATGTGCCTGAAGACCCGCACGACAGCGCGACTGTGTCGGTCACTGCCTCGCTGGACGAGCTCAAACCCAATCTGAAATGCTTCGACGCGGCCATTGCGGCGGGTGTGCGCGCCATCATGACCGGGCCCATACCGGTCGATGCAATCGATCCGACCGAGCCTTCGTCGACTTCCGCAAAGGTGGTCGCGATGCTTCGCGGTGCCCACAGGTTCCGTGGCCTGATTGTTTCGGACGATCTCGATCTGCCTGGAACGTTGCGCGGCCGCACGGTTCCGGAAGCCGCGATGGCGTCGCTCAAAGCCGGCGTCGACCTTCTTCTGTTGGCGGGCGGGCCCCAGGTCGATGAGGTGGCAAACACTATCATCGCCAGTGTCCGCGCCGGCAAACTCGAACGAGGTGTCGTTGCCCGTGCGGCGAGCGCAGTGCGTCTGCTGGCTGGGGATTCTGCTCTGTCCTTGCAGGCGGCCTGAGGACCGACCGGTCGCGCAAGCCTGCGCTGGATGAAATTGCCCGGTGCTTGTTCTAGACAGACAAGAGGGCGCACCTCAAAATTGAAACTCGATCCAGCGTTTGACCCAAGGCGGCAGCCGCATTCGACTAGTTGGAGATGGAACCCATGTCAAAGCTCCCGGACTCGTCCTTCCTGCACCATCTGGCTGATTTGGCGGACGCCGAGACCCTGCCCCGCTATCTGGTCGACCTCGCCGTAGAGACAAAGGTGAAGGCTGGATACAGGTTCGATCCGGTGACCGAGGCAGATCGCGAGGCCGAAATCGCGTTGCGTGCCGCCATAGTGAAAGAGTTCCCGGACCACGCGGTACTCGGCGAGGAATTCGGCGAGACGGGCGGCGGCAGCGACTGGCGATGGGTCCTCGATCCCGTTGACGGAACGCGACCTTTCATCTGCGGCATTCCGGTCTGGGGGACGCTCATCGGTCTAACCAATCGCGGCCACGCCGAGATGGGGATGCTCAGCCAGCCCTATATCGGCGAACGGTTTTGGGCCGACGCAACGGGCGCATGGCGCCAGCGCGCCGGCGAGCGAAAAGCACTCAAGACGCGCAACATCGACAATCTCTCCGACGCCATTCTCCACACCAACTCGCCCGAACATTTTCATGGCGATCTGAAGGCTGGATTCGAACGGCTGAACAGCGCGGTGAAGATGACCCGGTATGGCGGGGAATGCTACGCTTTTGCAATGCTGGCCGCGGGTCGGATCGATCTATCGCTTGAGCCGTCCCTGCAGCCCTACGACATCGTGGCCCTGATACCGATTATTGAAAAGGCAGGCGGTGTCGTCACCCGTATCGACGGTGGCCGCGCCGAAGAGGGAGGGCCGGTCCTGGCCTCAGCAACGCCTGCGCTGCATCGGTTGGCGTTGAATGAGCTTGTCGGCACGGCATAGGCCGGCTTCGCGGTAGCGTTGGACTACAGCCTCGTGCCGTGAAGGCTCCGAGACTACATCTGGATCATGTCGGACCCGTCACCGAGGTACTGCAGCACTTCCCTGGGGATGCTCGGGTCGCCCCTGTCGATCACTGTAAGCTCCTTGAGGTGACGGCGCTGGAGCAGGCCTGGTCCTTTGTAGTGCAAAGCGACCTTCGTTGAGTAGGGTTGGCGAAAGGCATTGGCCGCGATGCCGCTAGCAATGCCGAACATGAAGCGCTTGGCGTTTCGTTTCACCTGGGCGTAGACGCCGAAGGTGAGCTCATTGCTCTGAATGCCTTCGAAATCGGCTGTGAATAGCCTGTCCGCCACCGGAAAACTAAAACCATAGTACTTAAAGACATATTCGGTTTTTCCCGGCTTGTCGAAGCTCGGAAACCGTTCAATATAGTAATGCTGCAGAAACTTATCCGATCTGTACAAGCAGAATGCCGATTTCAGGATGAAGCCTTTGTAGATCGAAGAAAACTGATACCGGTCATAAACACCCAGGATCTCGGAATCCTGAACGGTGCTGTCAAAAACAATGTTGGAGAGGAAATTCACAAACTCAGGCAAATGCCGGGCAGTCGACATTGCATGAAAAAAATTGCCGTCGATCAGCGTCCGAAATTCCTCCGGGTTGGAGAAAAGGATCGGGACGCTCAGCCCGAAGAAGTTCGCGATCGTGCGCAGGTTGGCGCTCGACGGTACGTGGGCGCCGGACAAATATTTGTTAAATTGTTGCCGGTTGACGTTTAATTTGCGACAAACGGCAGCCACAGACCCGTGACGGTCGCAGAGGGTTCTCAAATTCGCCGCCAGCGCGGCATTATCCCCTGCGAGGTGGTTCAATCTGGCGGCCTTCCCGGTGACGCGACTAGACGCTCTGTGTACGCCACATTAATGCAGAACTCAATCAGATGCGAAGTTGGCTCCGCGACGCGAATTCGCCCATACTTGGACCGAATAAGGAGCGCCCGGCATGGCAACTCACGGCAAGACGGGGTGGTCGGTTATGGGCACCGGCACCATCGCCTCGGAGCAGATGGTCGCCGGCATCAGGGCGCAAGGGCATACTCCCCTGTGGGTGGTCAGCCGGCGCAAACTGGACGCCGCGCATTTCGCCCAGGACCTGGATATCCCACAGTGGACAACCAACTTGTCGAATGCACTCGGCGACCCTGACGTCGAGTTCATCTATGTCAGCGCGCGGATAGGGCGCCGAGGGCACTATATCGCTGCCGCGGCGGAGGCCAGGAAGAACGTCCTTTGCGACGGTCCCATCTCTGAAAGCAGCAAGACGGCGGCCGCTTTGGTGCGAATGTGCGATACGGCCGGGATCGTGCTTGCCGTACATCACCCGTTCCGGGCTTCGGCGATCCACCAGACCATGCGCAGGCTGATCGTCGACGGCGAAATCGGCAAGGTTCAATCGACCCTTATAACACGCGAGGGACCATACAAGCCGACAGCCAAGCGCAGGATGGACGATCTCGAAAGCGACAGCGACATCTATCTCGACATGTCCGTCGACGACATCGACCTGGCTAGATTCCTCACGGGCGCGGAGCCTCAGGAAGTTTCCGCCCTCGGTGCGAATGAAGGCAATGGTCCTAACCAGATTTCCTATGCTTTCAAGCTCGACGATGGCAGCATATTCCAAACGTTCGAGAGTTTCGCGATCATGGACATGGAAAGCACGGTGGTGGTCGCCGGCGATCGCGGCACACTGATCGCCCATGGCACGCTGAACGGGAAGGCTTCGGGTACGCTCATGCGACGCCATGGCGCCAAGAATGAGCTCGTTCCGGTTCGCGACGGAGACTCCCATGTCGCGACCGTCGAGGATTTTGTCAGCGCCGGGGAGCGAAAAATGTCCTGGCTGGCGCGAGGCTCGGATAATGTCGCGGCCCTGCGGGCCGCCGAGGCGGTGGCCACGGCTGCGACAAAGCGCCGAACAATCGCAATTCGGCCGTAACCTGCAGAGCCTGGCTGTCGAAATGACAGCCGGGCAGGTTGCTCCGCCGATCACTCGCTGCGGGGGTCAGGCTGACATCTTCCCTTCATACCCCATGGCGCGCGATATCTGATCCGCGATCTCGGCAACGCGCCTGCCCGTCGAAGGGAGATCCTCGTCGGTGACGCGCGCGATCGGCCCGCTGATGCTGATCGCGCCGAGCGGGCGTCCGGCCTCATCGTAAACAGGTGCCCCGATACAGCGGCCACCTATCGCCGACTCCTCGTTGTCGACCGCAAAGCCCCGCTCCCGTATGAGCGGGAATTCGCCACGCAGTTGGTCCAGCGTGACGAGGGTATTCTGGGTGTAGCGGGGTAACCCCGATGAATTGATGAGCCTGTTAACTTCATGCGCATCCAGCCGGGCGAGTATGGACTTTCCCAAGGAGCTGGCATGCCACGGATTCGTCACGCCGACTGACGCCCCCTGACGCAAGGTTTGCATGGCCTCGATACAGTCCACGACAACGAGTTCATCGCGCAGCCAGAGAGCGAAGCTGACCGTCTCGTTGAACTGCTCGTGCAGGGTTTCGAGATAGGGACGGGCTACAGTTCGCACATCCCTTCTATGGAGGGATTTCTGCCCCAGAATATAGAGCCCGATGCCCAGGACATAGCGGTTGCCGTTTACCTTGGCGATAAGACCATGACCGACAAGACTGGAGACATAGCGCGACGTCGTTGGTTGGCCCAGCCCGACCTCGCGGGCAATCATTGACAGCGACATCGGCTGGTCAGCCCGTTCGAGAACGCGTAGAACGGCAACCGCCCGATCGACTGCGTCGAAACGGGCACTCTTCTGCTCATCGGTGGCAAGGTCGGTGGGCAAGATCGCTCCGGCGAATCTCCATGACAATCGCCCTCTTGGTGCTCCAAGAAGAGGTTGCCGTCAATTAAGGCGCGGCGCGGCTTCCAACAACATCCTCGTGTAGCGATGCTGCGGCGAATGGAGGACTTCGTTCGTTCGCCCGGCCTCAACGATGTCCCCGTCCTTCATGATTATGATGGACCGAGCGATTTCCGAGACCAGCGGCAGGTTGTGCGTTATGAACAACATTGCAAGACCATCCTTCTTCAGATCGAGCAGAAGCTCGACGACCGCTGCCTGCACAGACACGTCTAGAGCCGACGTAATCTCATCACAAATCAGAAGCCTCGGTTTCAAAGCCAGCGCGCGGGCCACCGCCACGCGCTGACGCTCGCCTCCGGACAGATCCGCGGGATAGAGGTCGATTACTCTTTGCGGCAGTCGAACGCGGTCGAGCAGCGACCGGACCTCCGCACCAACCCTCGTCTTGTCCGTCATCCCGGTCAGGCGAACGGCGCGGGCAATGCTTTGAGCAATCGATTCCTTGGGGTTGAGCGAGCGGTCAGGGTTCTGAAACACGATCTGCATGGCGCTCAGATCAGCTTTGGAGCGGCTCGACACGGCGAAGGGTATCGAATGGCCTTCAAACAACAAGCTGCCCGTGGCATTGCCATGCAAACCCGTCACGCAGCGGCCTGTCGTGGTCTTGCCGCTGCCGCTGCCGCCGACCAGCCCCACGCATTCGCCTTTGCCGACCGAGAATGAGATGCCGTGGACAACCTCGACGTGGCCATGCGAGGCGCGCAGGTTCTTCACCTCGAGGACGTTCCGGAATGCAAGGGGGTTGACGGTCGTGTCATCCGCCGCAGGACCCGGGCTATCGGTCACCAGTCGCGGTATGGCGTCGAGCAGCATGCGCGTATAGTCGTCGCGCGGCTCCGCGAAAACCTGCTTGCGGCCACCTTGCTCAACAATCCTGCCGGACAGCATGACGGCCACCCGATCGGCCACGACGTTCACGACCGCAAGGTCGTGAGTTACATACACCACGCTGGCGTTGCTGGACTTCACCAGCCTGGCAATCAGTTCAAGGATCGTCTGCTGGGTAGAGACGTCAAGGCCCGTCGTTGGCTCATCCATCACGATCACTTGCGGTGACGTCATAAAGGCCATGGCAATGGCGATGCGTTGAAGTTGTCCGCCGCTCAACTCGAAGGGATAGCGTTTCAAAAAACGCTTATCATCGGGGAGGTCGACGTTGCGCAGAGCTTCGGCCAGCAACGGCTTCAGGCTGGGCTGCGAGTGACCATGCGCGGCAAGAAGTTCGGTCATTTGCTTGCCGATGGACATTCTCGGACTGAAGCTGGTGGTCGGATTCTGCGGTACCAGCGAGACCTTACCGCCTTGAAAGGGACGCCTCTCGCGCCCTGAAAGCGAGAGGATGTCGGTGCCGCCAATGATTATCTTGCCCGACGAAATTCGCATTCCCGGTCGCGCGAAGCCAAGCAAGCTCAGCGCGACAGAGGTCTTGCCCGATCCCGACTCGCCGATGATGGCCAGGACTTCGCCGCGTTCAACGGCAATGGATACATCGCTGACGATTTCGCGGCCGCTGAGATCGTGCATGAAAAGCGACTGCACGACGAGCGGAATTGCTTCGGCCATTTCAAATCTCTTTCGAGCGACCAACCGAGCGCGCAAAGCTGTCGGTCAGAACGTTGACGGCAACGGAGAAGACGGCAATCGCAAGCGCCGGCGCGATGGCGATCCATGGCGAGATGGTGATGCCGATTCGGTTTTCGCTGATCATCAGGCCCCAGTCGGCGGCCGGCGGCGGCAGGCCCAGTCCCAGATAGCTGAGAGAGGCGTAAAGAATGATCGATCCGCAAAGCCGCACACCGAAATCGGCAAGGACCGGCGTCAGCACGTTTGGAAGGATGTCGAGGAAACAGATCGCCGCCCAGCTTTCTCCGCGGGCGAAGGCCGCCTCCACGTACTCGTTCTTTGAAATATCCATCGTGATCAAACGCACGATGCGGAAGATGCGGGGCGAATGCAGGATAACGATGCCCACAATCACGGTTGGGAGGCTGGGGCCGGTCGAGGCGAGAAGCACCAGAAGGAAGATGGCTGGCGGCAAGGCATAGATGACATCGGAGATTGCGATCAGCAGGACATCGAGAGGCCCTCGCCGCAAGCCGGAGTAGATGCCCAACGGCACGGCCACGATATAGGCCGCGACGGTCGCGCACAGCGCGACGACGAGCACCGTCCTGCCGCCGTAGAGGAAACGGCTGAAAGTATCGCGGCCGAGGAAATCGGTTCCGAGCCAATGCTCGTGCGTTATGGGCGCGAACGGAGCGCCGACAATTTCATCAAAGACGTAGGGGCTGAAATAGGGTCCAAGCGTGGCAAGAGCGATGATGACCAGGACTAGGACCAAGGCGATGCGGGCAGCGGGCTTGGCCAGCGTAAGGCGCAGGACAGAGGTGGACATTGACCGATCTCCCCGGCTCAGTTCTTGCCACGTGCAACGCGCAGCCTTGGGTTCAGGAGCAGGATCAGCGCTTCCGACACCAGGTTGATAAGCACGTAGGTAGCCGTGATGATCAGCGTGATGGCGAGCACTGTCGGCATGTCACGGTTGATCACCGCATCTGAAAGCGCGCTGCCGATTCCGGGCAGTTGGAAGACGGATTCTGTGACCACGACCCCACCCGCCAGCCAGGCCGCGTTCAACGCGATCGTCTGAACGGTCGGCGTGATGGTGTTGGGAAGGACGTGCCATATCAACACCCGCGCGGGACTTATTCCGCGAAGCCTCACCATGTAGATGTACTCGGCGCTCAGCACTTCGAGGGCCACCGCGCGAACCATGCGCACGACCTGCGCGAGCGTCGTGCCAAGCAGCGTCAGCACCGGCAAGATGAAGAGGCTGGATTGGGATGAAAGCGGCAGGCTGTCGTTGATCAGTGAAACCGGCGGCAGCCAGCGCAGATAGACCGCGAAAAGGACGATCAGCACGGTGCCAATGACGAACTCGGGCAAGGCAACCGTGACGATGGTCGGGACCGATATCAGGTGATCCGCCAACCTGTCTTTGTAGATCGCCGCGACAATGCCAAGGACGAACGAGAGCGGTATCAGCAGCAGCAGCGAGGTGACCGTCAGCACCATGGTGTTGACGGCCCTAGGCCCGATCGCTTCCCACACCGGCCGGCCTGAGGGGATTGATCGTCCGAAGTCGCCAGTGAGGGCGCCTTCGATCCAGCTGAAATACTGCACGACCGCAGGCCGATCCATGCCGAACTCGCGCCTGAGCGCCTCGACTGCGGAGGGGTCGGCCTTGGCGCCGAGAGCCGCACGGGCCGGATCTCCCGGCAGATACTGTGTCGCGGTGAAGACAACCACCGAGACGGCAAATAGCGTGACGACAGCCAGGACTATTCTCGTCAGCAGCAGCTTCAGCAATGGCTTATTCAAGGGCTATCACTCTTCATATGAGAGGAAGCCGCCGTGAGCCGATCGGCGCCACGGCGGCCTTGCTGCTTACGCGAGATAGACACTTTCGAATTGATAATAGCCGAGGTTTCTCTGGGTCGATGGAACGATGTTCTTGACCTTGGTGCTGGAAGCGTCGAGGAGATCGCGGAAGCCCCAGATGATATAGGCTCCCTCGTTCCAGAGCACCTTCTGCGCCTCCACATAATATTCGCGGCGTTTGGGGGCGTCGAACGTGGTCCTTGCCTTGTTGACCCACTTGTCGAACGCGTCGCTGGTCCAATCCGGTTCGTTCCAGTAGGCGCCTCGCGCATAGCCCTGGCCGAATTGGGATTCGAGGGTGTGCTGGCCCCAGTCCGAACTTCCCATTTGGGTCTTCTTGAAGTTCGGGCCGGAATAGTAGCTGTCCGGCGGGACAACCATGAGCTCGATGTTCACGCCAATTTTCTTCGCCTGGTTGGCGATGAGGGTGGCCGACGCCTGCATGCCTGGAGCAGCATCTGAAGTGTAGAGCGTGATTGACTGGCTGTTGTCGTAGCCCGCCTGCTTGAGCAGCGATTTGGCCTGATCCGGATCATATGTGCGCTGCGGGAGTTCGGACGCATAGTCCGGATCCGTGATGCAGTGCAGATCATTGCCGATCCTGCCATAGCCGGACAGAGCGTTGTCGAGCAGTTGCTGGCGGTCGATCATGAGCCTGAAGGCCTGCCGGACCTTCACGTCGGTAAATGGCTTCAGGTTTGTCATCATGAATTGATCGGTGGTGGCGCCGCTCTTGGAACGCAGCAGCACAAGCGCAGGATTGGCTTCGATGAGCCGCGCCAGGCTTCCGTCAAGCTGTGCCACAGCGTCCACCTGGCCGGCCACCAGCGCATTCATGCGAGCGGTCGGATCGTTTATCGCAATGAACTCGACGCCATCCAGGTAGGGCTGCCCTGCCGTGCGATAATTGTCGCTGCGTGCCAGTGTCACCCGCTGGCCGCGCGACCACGACACGAACTTGAAGGGTCCGGTGCCGATCGGCTTGTCGAAGTCGGTCGTGCCGTCCTTTATGAGGAACATCACCTTGCTGCCCAGCACTTGCGGCAACAGGGCATAAGGCTGTTTCAGCTCGATTTCGACGGTGCTGGCATCCAATGCACGCACGCCCTTTGGTTCCAGTAGCGGAGCCAGATTGGGGTAGGCATCGGCTTTATTGTCGGGGTTGAGGATGTACTGGATGGTGTAGGCTACGTCCTTGGCAGTGAAGGGAGCACCGTCGTGCCACACCACACCCTTCTTGAGCTTGATCTTCCAGATGTTGCCATCGCTGTTGTGGGTGAAGTCATCGGCCAGCTTGTTGTAGAGATTGCCGTCCTTGTCGAAGTCGGTGAGCCGATCGAAGATCGACTGGGCGACGGCGAAATCCATGTCGCCCGTCGAGATGAAGGGGTTGAGCGATGACTTCGCGCCGGCCGCTCCAAGGCCGACCCGGAGCGTCCCTCCCCGCTTCGGTTCGTCGGCAAGGGCCGGGCGAAGCCCTACCCCTGCAAGCACAATGCCCGTGCCCATCAACAAGCCTGTTTTCAATAGATCGCGGCGCCCGATAAGCGCCGGATCAGCGTTGGGGCGATTGATGTCCTTGCTCATGTCCACATTCCCTCTGTTTTGATTGTTTTGTTTGTGTGCTAGTCGACCAACGGACGGGCAGCTGCAGCCGATCCCGGCTCAGGCAAGCAGTCCGGCATGCTTGAGTGCCTTGATGATGTTGTCCTGATCCTCCTTGGCCAGGTTGCCATTGGGCAGGCGCGGTTCACCCACCTTGCGGCCCTGGGCATTGATCGCGAACTTGATGCGGGCGGGGAAATTGACCCCCTTGGTCATTTCGCGGGCGAGCGGTGCGATCTTGTCCGTAAGCCTGCGGCCGAGCGCGTAGTCGCCCGCCGCATGCGCGGCATGGATTTCCACATATTGCTTCGGGATGACGCTGTTGATGCCCGAGATCGAGGCCTTTGCCCCGAACAGGAAGCTCGCAATGTTGACGCTGTCGGCACCCGCGGCGATGACAACCCGGTCTCCGACGGTCTGGACCAGCTCCGTCACAGGCTCCAGAGCCACTTCCTTCAGGCAGATGACCTCGGGCAGCTCGGCAATGCGCTGCATGACGGCCGGCGGGTTGAAGAAATGATTGTAGTAGATGATGGGAAGCGAGGTTGCCGTCCCGACATCCTGGATGAACTTGTCCAGTCCTTCCCCGGACGGGGTATTGTAGATGGGCGGTCCAAGCATGAGGGCGCAGGCGCCGTTCTGCTTGGCGATTTGACCACGTTTTATAGCGTCGCGTGTGGTGGTCGTGATTATCCCGGCAATGACGCGCAGCTTGCTGCTGGTTGTTGCGGTCTCCACCAGGATGCCGAGTTCTTCGGCGGAGAGTTCATCACCTGAACCGGTGCTGCCGCCGACCACGGCGAGGCTGATGCCCGCGCTCTCCATGAACTTCAGTTCGCCCTTGAACAGGTCAAGGTCCAGATCACCGTCGGGTTTGAAGGTCGAAACGAGCGGCGGGATGATCCCCTTGATCTCGTCCTTTTGAAGCACAGTCGTCATTGCCAATCCTTATTTCACTCAGTGAAAGTCACTATTACTGAATGAACATCCCGTGAAGTACCCCGCTTGTCAAGAGCGTTTTGCACAGCTGGTTCGAACGACAATTTCCGGTCGGCTTATTGAACCTCCGATTTCGTCCCTCGAGACGGATCGCCGGTCTTTTGTTCAATGGGAGGAGCGAAGCCGGATGATTACCGGCCTTCTGTTCGCTTATGACCGCTCTTGCGGCTCTACATCGGAATGCCAAACTGGAAGCAGGCGAGCTAAACGAGACCTATGGCGTCACTGTCCGGGCGCTCGCCCGCGATGGGTCGACACGATGCAATTCGTGCCAAGACGTGAACAAAACTGCGCACCCGCATTTGCTCCCGCAGAAAGGCGGCGCGCCGAATTGGCCAGCCGCTTGTGGTATCAACTGGCCGATAAAGCAGCCGTCGCTGCTATCACAGGCACTTCTCGAGGACCGACCGAAGTAGAGAACCGGGCCGCAGATGACGGCCCGGCTTCGTCAATGAGTGCCGGCTTAACTATTGTCCGTTGCGCAGATCGTCGATCTTGCCGACCGAAAGTTTGACGTCGGAGAAGACAGCGGTCGTCCCCTCGCCCGTGGGTGATTGAACCCCCATGCCGATGCGGATCGGCCGCCTTGCAATGCCAGGCAGCGTGAACCAGCGCAGGAAGTTCCAGTATTTGCCGTCCGCCGAAAAGTGGAGGGCGATCGCCTCTCCATCGCTATAGGCGCGCAACCACACATGGTCGCCGGGAAAGGCTGGGCCATCCGAATCGTCGGATGTGGTGCGCGTGACCACACTGACGATGGTCGGCTTGCGTGCGGCGGAAAACTCGAAGGCGATCTTCGCCCAGTTGTCGCCGTCGCATTCGATGAAGAGAGCGCCACCGTCATACGCGGACGCGAATTCGATGGAGACCTTTGCGGATAATGCAAAATGCTGGTCTTCAACCTCACCCACCATTCGCGTGACATTTGCCATCCGGCTCTTGCCGCTTGGGGCGAAGAACCAATCCGTTTTCCCATTGACACGGAGCCGCACCACGTCGTCCTGGATGGTTGCCGTGCCGTTGTCGGTGCCCTCAACGAGCAAGCTGTCGAGTTTCATAAGTGCTTCCTTTCACGTTGCAAGATTGCGTGCCTCGCGGCGCGCCGTTTTGATCATGTCCAGTTCTCAAAGGCCGAGAGCCAGCGACCAGCGCCGGGCAAAATCCCAAGCCCGTCGATCTGCTCTGATGCTGGATTGTTAGCCTTCCATGGCCGATGGAGATATGGCTGGATCATGGTCGCGACGGCGTTTACGAGAAAGGCTCGCGGAGGCCATGGCCGTGACAGCCGTTATGGATGGAGTTCTATCGCCAGCCAGACCGAGTCGGTGTCCGCGTAATAGCGATGCCAGGGGTAGCTCCACTGGTTTTTGCCTGTAACCCGGCAGAACGGGTCATGCGAATAACCGACAGGCATCACCACGTCCTCGTAAATCGTGGTTTCGTCGCGCAGTTTAAATTTCTGCATGCGGCCACTGCCATGGATTTGGGTATGCGTTTCCAGGAATGGGTGCTCATTGTGGATGAAGCAGTCCGTGTCTCCCGGCGACCACCACAGATTGAGCTTGAGCGTGAACGTCTGCGGCGATCCTGGGGCGGCACGCTCATTGGTGAAGACCAGCGGGTCGGTCGACACCGTGCCGATCTCGTCCTGCGACGAAATGAAAAGCGGCGTATCGCGTGGAAAGCTTTTGATGCGATTGCCCAGCCAATCCCAACCGCGAAACATGCACCCGCCAAGATTGGTGGCTCTTCGCACCTTGAGGATAGCCGCGCGCTCCGCGGACTTGATTTGCCCGCCCTTCAGCCATGTCGATTTCCAGGCAGGCACGATTGCCGGATGCTCCTCCCCGGTGATCATGGCGTTGGGGCTGATGTTCACAACGACGGCATCTTCAACGGCATAGTCGCGGACATCTTCCACGAGTTTGGCCAAGATGAAGTCGTCGGCAAACGAAAGGTCTCTCGTTTGGTTGGGCACGGTTTTGTCGTCCATCCTGAGGGTGACTTTCGCCATACCAGACCATAATGCGGCAGTTGAAAGAAGTGCGCGTTCTGACGATTATGGTCGTGACTTGACGCCTTTGGTGCGTCAAACCGCGAAGGCCTGAGTATCTCAAACTCGGTTGGCCTGGCACCGGCACCTATCAGCTTTCCAACCATCGCCTTGTTTGGCGCTCGCCGTGCCGGTGGCCCGATGCTTGCGCCAAAGCGCAACGTCTCTCGCGCGCTTCATGTTGCGTCTAAGTTCGCGGCCCTGCGAACTTGTCAGGGGTACTCGATGTTTGCCTACTAGCCGCCGATGCCTCGGTATTGTCGAGGTCCGCCGCGGTCAATCGAACATTGACGGTGGCGCACTGGCCCCTGAAACCGGGGCCGCTTTTGTAGGATCTTGACCCATGACAGCGCATGGCTCGGCCCTCTGGGGTATACGTCCGCAGGACGAAGTGATGCAGACCAATTGCGACTATATCGTCATTGGCGGCGGCTCGACCGGCTGCGTGATTGCCTCGCGGCTCTCGGAGAACCCCGATGCCTCGGTCTTCCTGTTGGAGGAAGGGCCGCGCGACTTCAATCCTTACATCCATATTCCGGGCGCCTACTACAAGACTGCTCAAGGATCACTCCTGAAACGAATTGCCTGGGAACCGACCTCAAGCCAATCGCGAAGCGAACAGCCGACCATGGTCCAGGCCCGGGTGCTGGGCGGCGGCAGTTCAGTCAACGCCATGATCTATATCCGCGGCGCTCCGTCCGACTATGCGCGGTGGGAGGCGCTCGGCGCGGATGGCTGGAACTACGCTGATGTACTGCCCTTCTTTCTGCGTTCCGAAGACAACAATCGGTTCTGCAATCAGGCTCACGCAGCGGGCGGACCGCTCGGCGTTTCCGACATCGACCACATCCACCCCCTCACCCGCGCCTGGCTGCAGGCCTGTCAGCAGGCTGGACTGCCTTATAATCCGGACTTCAATTCGGGCGACCAGGCCGGCTGCGGTCTTTACCAGATCACCGCCAGGAACAAACAGCGCAGCAGTGCTGCCACGGCCTTCATCAAGCCCGCCCGGCACAGATCCAATTTGCAGATTCGAACCGGTTCCACGGTCACGCGAATAATCGTCGAGAAGGGGCGTGCCGTTGGTGTGGAGTACGTCGCAAAAGGCCGCAAATGGGTGCTTATGGCCAGTCGCGAAGTGATCCTGTCGGCCGGCGCGATTGCCTCGCCGAAATTGCTGATGTTGTCTGGAATCGGCCCCGCCGGGGCCTTGCGCGAACATGGCATTCCTGTCGTTGCCGACTTGCCGGGCGTCGGGCAAAACCTCCAGGACCATATCGAGATATCTCTCGTCTATCAGTTGAACGGCCCCCACAGCTACGACAAATACAAGAAGCCGCACTGGAAGGCCGCTGCCGGTCTGAACTACCTCCTGTTCCGGGATGGGCCTGCTTCGTCGAACCTCATCGAAGGCGGTGCGTTCTGGTGGGGCAATACAAGCGAGGCCATCCCGGATGTGCAATACTTTATGGTCGTGGGAGCCGGCATCGAGGAAGGTGTCGATGCAGTCCCGGGCGGGAATGGCTGCACCATCAATCTTGGGCAGATCAGGCCGCGATCTCGAGGGGAAGTGACGCTGAGAAGCGCCGACCCCTACGAAAATCCACGTGTTGCGCCGCGATATTTTTCCGACACCTACGATCTCGATGCGGTGGTTGAAGGAACGATGGGAGCGTTCGATATCATGGAGCAGCCGGCCATCCGTCGCTACATTGCGTCAAGGCAGATCCCGTCCGCCGGCATAGCGACTCCGCTGCAGGTGAGAAAGTTCTGCCAAGAGGTCGCGCACCCGGCGCTGCATCCGGCCGGCACCTGCCGAATGGGCAAGGACGGCATGGCAGTCGTCGATCCCGAGCTTCGCGTCCACGGTGTAGAAGGCCTTCGCGTGGCAGATGCATCGGTCATGCCGACGCTCATATCCGGCAACCCCAACGCTGTGTGCATTATGATCGGCGAGAGGACCGCGAACTTTATCCAGCATGGCAAGTAGGAACGCGCCTCAGTTCTATCTCCAAGATCAGCCTCACGCGCTCGCCGGCCTCCCGCAAGCCGGCTGATAATGACAAGCAGTCCGGAGGCCTACGATAGTGAACGATGTCTCGACGATTTCCCAAGGCATCAAACGAAGCCGGTTCTTCTGCAGTCTGTTCTTTCTCGGCGGCGGTATCGGGATCGGGGCTTGGGCTTCGTCCCTTCCAGTCTTCAGCATTCAAATGAACCTGGATAAAGGGCAACTCGGGCTGGTCCTGATCTGCTTTGCTCTCGGCGCCATCTCGATGATGACCAATATAGGCCGCTTGGCAGCGATTGTTCCAAGCAGTGTCCTCAGCTTACTGGGATCGATTACCTTTGGCGCCACCCTGATAGCCCTCCCTTATGTCGGTGGCGCCTGGCCGCTGGCGGCGGTTGTGTTTCTTGCGGGGGCCGGTTTCGGAACGCTCGACGTTTCGATGAATATCGATGCCTCGGCATTGGAGCGCCGCATGCGGAGGCAGGTGATGTCGTCTTTCCATGCCGTATTCAGTTTCGGAAGCTTAGCCGGCGCGTTTGTGGTCGGTCAAATGCTGTCCTACGGTGGCGCCTTGAGCGTATGCCTTGGCGTCACGGGGGCCGGTGTGGGGGCAGTGGCGCTTGTCGCCTGCGCGGGGTGGAACAATGCAGCCCGGTTCAACGGGCCTGCGGACGCGATAGAGGCGACGGACGGCAAGTTGGACAGCGCATTGACGAAGCACCTCTACCTGCTTGGCGGCCTCGCATTTCTGGGGATGCTCGCCGAGGGCGGGATGATGGATTGGAGCGCCATTTACATCGTGACGCGATCCGGCGGCGCAGAAAGCACAGGCGCCTATGGCTTCGCGGCATTTGCGACCATGATGGCAACCGGCCGCCTGTTCGGTGACGCCATCGCCAACAGCATCGGTCAGATGACGATGTTGAGCTACTGCGCAATAATTTGCGCAGGCTCGGTGCTCGTATTGATCCTGATGGGCGGCAATCTGCCAGTTGTCCTGGTTGCGCTTACGGTGTGCGGCCTTGGCCTTGCCAACGTCGTGCCCACCCTCTTTGCTGCCGCTGGCCGTGCGGGAGGCACATCGGCTGCTCGCGCAATGTCAATCGTGACGACGATGGGATATGCTGGATTGCTGCTGGGGCCTGGATTGCTGGGCCTGATCGCACATGTCTCGTCGCTGGCCGGCAGTTTCTGCGCCATCCTGCTGGCATTCATCGCCATTTCGGTTTCAGCGCGCTCCGTGAGGCGGGTGATGGCTTGATCAGCGACGTTTCCCGCGCGAAACGCGGTGTGGCCGCCAAGCTTTTCTCGGACGTTGAGCCGCGCGGAAGAGTACTGTCAAAAGTATCGTCGGATTGATCTACTGGCCCTACATCCCAATGAAGACCTCGCTCGCATGGGGTCAAAAAAATCAGTGATTTAGGGCAGTCGGAGACTGCGTTGATGATGTGACATCGATAGTGAATGAGACTATCCGCAAATCGTTGTTTTTTCTGCGAAAAACTACGTCGGAGCACTCTATACTACGCTAACCCCTACTCCCACTCGATTGTTCCCAACCCAGCTAGGTCATTGATCTAGCTGGGTTTTTTCTTACCTGCGGCACCGAAAGCCGACGCACAGTCCGTCAAAAAGTTACGCTCTTGATTTTAAAGGGAAAATCGCGACAAAAAATATTCTGAGGTTTCACCAACTATCGGGAACAATCGCTCGATTTTTGCACACAGAAGCGTCTCGACGTGATGACATTGCCCTGCGAAAAGTACCGTCAGTAGGTCAATCACGCCACACAAACTCGCCCTTTGGCCCGAGATGGAACGGCAGGCAGGTACTTCCATGCCTTCAAAAATCGTCGAGCTGACCGGCTCAGCCTGCTTATGCGCGAGACGCCGAAGCAAATCGTCATCAACATTCCTACTCGAAGGAATAGGTGAACCCTTCCTTGGAGGCGCCGACGGTGACTTTAGTCATCTTTTCGCCCTCGAGCGAGCGGTTCAGCACGCCGCGGCTCAGTTCCGGCAGCAGCGTGTTGGTCAGGATGGCATCGATCATCCTGCCGCCGGATTCAATCTCGGTGCAGCGGGCCTTGATCAGATCCATGACACCGTCGCCGATTACCAGTTCCGCATCATTGGTTGCCCGCAGCCGGCGGGCGATTTTGGCGAACTGGTGACGGGTGATTGCTTCGATCATCGAATCCGAGAGCGGATAATAAGGAATGGTCACCACCCGGCCGAGGAAGGCCGCCGGGAAGACTTTCAGCAATGGGCTGCGCAAGGCGGTGTCCAGATCGTCGAGCCCGGCCCGCAGCGTGCCATTTTTGGTGCGGTCCATGATGACCTCCGAGCCGACATTGGAGGTGAGCAGGATCAGCGTGTTCTTGAAGTCGATCCGGCGGCCCTCGCTGTCGTCCATCATCCCCTTGTCGAAAACCTGGAAGAAGATTTCGTGCACGTCGGGATGCGCCTTCTCCACCTCGTCGAGCAGGATCACCGAATAGGGTTTTCTGCGCACCGCTTCGGTCAGGATGCCGCCCTTGCCGTAGCCGACATAGCCCGGCGGCGCGCCTTTGAGCGTCGAGACGGTGTGCGCCTCCTGGAACTCGGACATGTTGATCGAGATCAGGTTCTGCTCGCCACCATAGAGCGTTTCGGCCAGCGCCAATGCCGTTTCGGTCTTGCCGACGCCCGAAGGGCCGCAGAGCAGGAAGACGCCTACCGGCTTTTCGGGCGCGCCGAGCCCGGCGCGGCTGGTCTGCACCCGCCTGGCGATCATCTCCATGGCGTGATCCTGTCCGACCACGCGTTCGGACAGGCTGCCGGCGAGCCGCAGCGCCTTTTCGGTCTGGCTCGATAGCATCCGCCCAGTCGGGATGCCCGTCCAGTCCTGAACGACCGCCGCCACGGCATTGCGATCGACCGACGGCAGGATCAGCGGTGTCTCGCCTTGCGCCTCGGCCAGTTCGGCCATCAGTTCGCGCAGCCGGCCGAGATCGGCGGCAGGATCAGATGGAGGGGCAGCGGCCGGTCCTTCTACATCAGTCTTGGCTGTTTTGGCTTTCGTCGTTTTAGTCTTGGGCACTTCGGCCTTAGGCGCTTCGGTCTTCGGCGGCTGAGCCTCAACTGTGTCGGAGCCCGCCGTTGCGGTATTGCTTTCCGGCGTCTCCACCGGATCGAGCGGAACACCCTCGCCGCGCAGTCTGGCGCGCAGTTCGAGTATTTCGGCGACGAATGCCTTTTCCCGATCCCAGCGTTGCTGAGCCGCGGCCAACGTGATTTCGGCTTCGGCAAGTCCGGTGTCGACCCGGGCCTGCCGGTCAGTCACCTCGATGCCTATCGCAGCCTCGCGACCGATGATGCCGCTTTCGACCTCCAGCGCTTGGCGACGGCGCATGATGTCCTCGACCTCGGCGGGCGTGGCGTGCTGCGATATGGCGACGCGGGCGCAGGCGGTGTCGAGAAGGCTCACTGCCTTGTCCGGCAATTGTCGCGCCGGGATATAGCGATGTGAAAGGCCGACCGCGGCCTCGATCGCCTCGTCCAGTATCTGCACCTTGTGGTGCTGCTCCAGGACACCGGCCACACCGCGCAACATGAGGACGGCCACCGCCTCCGACGGCTCGTCGATTTTGACCACCTGGAAACGGCGGGTCAGCGCCGGGTCCTTCTCGATGTACTGCTTGTATTCGGCCCAGGTCGTCGCGGCGATGGTGCGAAGTTCGCCCCGCGCCAGCGCCGGTTTCAAGAGATTGGCCGCGTCACCGGTTCCGGCCGCGCCACCGGCGCCGATCAAGGTGTGGGCTTCATCGATGAACAGGATGACCGGCGTTTCGGATGATTGAACCTCATCGATAATGGCCTTCAGCCGTTTTTCGAATTCGCCCTTCACGCTGGCGCCCGCCTGCATCAATCCGACGTCGAGCATGCGCACGCTGACATTCTGCAAGGAGGGCGGCACGTCGCCCTCGGCGATACGCAAGGCAAAGCCTTCGACGACCGCCGTCTTGCCGACCCCGGCCTCGCCGGTCAGGATCGGGTTGTTTTGCCGGCGCCGCATCAGGATATCGACGATCTGCCGGATTTCTGGTTCGCGGCCGACGACCGGATCGATCTTGCCGTCGCGGGCGCGCTGGGTCAGGTCGGTGGCATAATTCGCCAGCGCCGAATCCCCGCCCGGAGCCCGCTTCGGCGCCTCCGCGACGGAGAGCGTGGTCGAGGTGCCGGCTTCGAGTGAACCCTCCACGACATCGGCGAACCGCGCGATGACCGCGTCGGCATCGATCTTGTTAAACTCGCCGCTGATCTTCGACAGCAGGCCTTCCAGCACCGGCGTCTTCAGGCAGGCAAGCAGAATATGGGCGCTGCGGACTTCCTCCACGCCGAACTCAAGCGTAGCCAGGTTCCAGGCTTCCTGAATGGCATGAAAGATATGGTCGGAGAACTCCTCGATCGATGTGGCGCCATAGGGGAGCTTGTCGACGGCGCGGGTCATATCGGCGGTGATCCGGCTCGCATCCACGCCCGCATCGGCGATGATCATCTGCACGTCCGAGCGGTCGGAAAGCACCAGCTGCTCGACGAAATGGACGAGTTCGACGTATGGGTTGCCGCGCAGTTTGGCGGTGTCGGCAGCCGCCTTGAAGGCGCGGACACCGACAGGATTGAGCTTGCCGACCAGTTCCTTGCGCTTGAAAGTCTGCGATGACCGGCGCTGTTCCATCGAACGTGCTCCTGCAGTCTGCCAGCCGATAAATTGCCACATAAGCCATCACTTGACAAAGCGCCTGATGTACCGCTGTCGCAATGCCCGGTTTAGCCGGCTCGTTTCCATTTGTGGAAAGTCCCGCACCACTGACTGTAAACGGCCTCCGCGATGCGGTTCGCCTGCAGCTTCGGCCACCACACCAAGGATTCCGGCACTCTGGAGGCGGTGGCGTTTAGCTTCTGTTAATTTTTGAGCCGTCGTTTAATTGTGGTAAAGTGCAACCCTGTGATAACGTTGCGTCACTTACGGTATGAGGTCGGTCGCTGGGGGTTTGAGTGATTGATGCCGCGCTCTGGCTTAGTCCGCTCGACGGTGGAAACCCGTCAGGTGAGGATTTGCGCAACGACCCGGCTTTTCATGAGCTGGAGCGCCTGACGGAGCCCGAGGTCAAGGTCGTCCACGACGGCAACAACAAGCCCACGTCGCAAAGCACCATTCCGGTCGACTGGTCCGCAGTGCTGGCAAAGGCGGTGGACTTGCGCGCGCATGGCCGCGACCTGCGCCTGCTGGTCATCGTCACGCGTGCGCTGGCCAATGAAGACGGACTGGCCGGGCTCGCGCAGGGTCTGACCCTCATCGCGCAGACCTTCGATCAGCATTGGGAAACCATGCATCCGGCCCTGCGGCCCAACGCTACGCCTCGCGATGCTGCCTTGCGCCGTATCAACGCACTGCTCGACCTCCAGAATGGTCAGGACGGGTTGCTGGCGAACCTGCGGCAAATGATTTTCTTTACGCCACGCGCGATCGGACCGATCAGCGGACGCGACCTGGAACAAAGCGCGCTCGACGACCGTATCATGCTCCAGGAAGCCGCCTCGGGATTGAACACGGCGGAAAAGGCCGCACTGGTCAGCGCCCACGGACAATTGTTGAACCGGGTGCGTGCCGGATGTGCGGCACAGATCGATCAGGCCGGCGCAGAGATGGTCGCGCTCGTCGCCGACACCAGGGCAGCGATCGCAGCTCTTGACGCGGTCGAAACCGCCCTAAACGCCCGCCTCGAAGGCGGCGGCGCTCCCGTTCCGGAATTAAAGCGGTTTCTCCAGCGTTTGCTGACGACCCTCGAACGGAACTCGGCAGCCGGCGCCGTGGCGAATGGCTCGGCCAAGACGCCCAACCCGGGAGAACTGGCAACGCCTGCTCGAAACGGTCGTGGAGCCGATACTATGACAAGTGCGGCAAGCTACTCGGACTCGAGCACGGGGCTTCCCGACCGGATCTCCTCGCGCGACGACGTGGTGAAGTGCCTCGACCTGGTCGTCGCCTTCTACGACCGCACCGAACCGTCGAGCCCTATACCGCACCTGGCACGGCGCGTGCGCCGCATGGTGCACATGGATTTCGTTGAACTGATGGAAGATCTCGCCCCGTCTGGGCTGAAGGAATTCCGGCTCCTTGCCGGCGTTCCCGATGTCAAGAAGACGGCCCAGAAGGATGAAAGGTAACAGCACATGCCAGCCGAAAGCAAAGCGAAGGTCATCGAACGAAATCGCGCGCCGCGGGTGCAGATCGCCTACGACGTGGAAACCTACGGTAGCCCGACCACGATCGAATTGCCGTTTGTGATGGCGGTGATGGCCGACCTTTCCGGCGCTTCGCAGACCAAGGAAGCGTCAAAATCGGTGCTGGACCGATCCTTCGTCGAGACCGACGCCAACCGCTTCCCCAAATTCATGGAGGCGCTCGGGCCGCGCGTCAAAGCCCGAGTGAAGAACACGCTGCCACAGGCCGAAGGCCAGGAGCGCGACGAGGAACTGGCGCTCGATCTCACCTTCACCAAGATGGGTGATTTCGCTCCCGACAAAATTGCCGCGCAGGTGCCGCAATTGGCCGAGATCCTCAAGATGCGCCGCCAGCTCGAGGAACTGCTCGGCTTCATGGACGGCCGTGTCGACGCCGAAAAACGCATCGCGCAGTTGCTGAACAACGAGCCGCTGCTTGGCAAGATCGCCGGCCAGGCGCTCGCCGACGACGACAAGGCAGGGGAGTAAACCATGGCCGAACAGCAAAAGACCGCCGCCGTCGCCGCCGAGGCCGAAGCCATAAACCTCGACGAATTCAGCGGCCTCCTCGAGAAGGACTTCAAGGTCAAGAAGGACGACAGCGAGAAGCTGCAGCAACTCGTGCGCAATCTGGCACTCGCGGCGCAGTCGCGTTCCGACACCACGACCATTTCGTCCAATGCGATCAAGTCGATCAAGTCGCTGATCGCGGGCATCGACAAGATGCTGACGGCACAGGTCAACGAGATCCTGCACGCACCGGAAGTGCGCGAGATGGAAGGCACTTGGCGCGGCCTCTGGTATCTCGTCAACAACACCGAGACGGACCAGAAGCTGAAGATCCGGGTGATGAACATCTCCAAGGAACAGCTGGGCGACACGCTCGAAGACTATGAAGGCCAGATGTGGGACCAGAGCCCGATCTTCAAGAAGGTCTATACGGACGAGTATTCGATGCTGGGTGGCGAGCCGATCGGCTGTGTGATCGGTGCCTACGAATTCTCCAACCACCCGCGCGACGTCGGCCTGCTGCGCAATATCTCCGGCATCTGCGCCTCGGCGCACACGCCGTTTATCGCAGCCGCCTCGCCGCGCCTGTTCCGCATGGACAGCTGGCAGGAACTGCCGAACCCGCAAGACCTGCAGCAGATCGTCTCCAACCCGGCCTATGCCTCTTGGCAGTCGCTGCGCGAGAGCGAGGACGCCCGCTACATCGGCCTGACCATGCCCCGCGTTCTGGCCAGGCTGCCCTATGGCACCGATACCGTTCCGGTGAAGGGCTTCACCTTCGAGGAGGAGGTGCAGGGCGACCACAACAAATACGTCTGGATGAACGCCGCCTTCCCGATGGGCGTCAACATCAACCGCAGCCACAAGCTTTTCGGCTGGGGCACGCAAATCCGCGGCGTCGAGAATGGCGGCACCGTGCTCAATCTGCCGGTGCACAGCTTCCCGACCGATGATGGCTCGATCGCGATGAAATGCCCGACCGAAGTCGCCATCGACGACCGGCGCGAGGCCGAGCTGGCCAAGCTCGGCCTGATGCCGATCCTGCACCGTAAGAACACGGATCTGGCGGCCTTCATCGGCGCCCATTCGCTGCAGGACGACGAAACGCGTGCCGGCCGGCTGGTCGATCCCGATGCACAGTCGAACGAGCGGCTGAGCGCCAACCTGCCCTATCTTTTCCCCGTCTCGCGCTTCGCGCACTACCTCAAGGCCATTGCGCGCGACAAGGTCGGCTCGTTCAAGGAGCGCTCCGACATGCAGATCTGGTTGACCGAGTGGATCAACCGCTACGTGCTGGCCAACCCGGCCTTTGCCGACGACAAGGCGCGCGCCAAGCGTCCGCTTGCCGCTGCCGAGGTCCAGGTGGACAGCGTGGAGGGGCGGCCAGGCTACTACAATGCCCGCTTCTATCTGCGCCCGCACTACCAGCTGGAGGGCATCAATGCCTCGCTCCGACTGGTGTCGGAACTGCCGTCCGTGAAGACTTGATTTGCAGCAACAACATCTTGGTTTTTAAAAGCGGTGGAGAGAGAAAATGCCCACGACCATGAAGATTGATGGCTTTCTGAAGGTCCCCGATATCAAGGGCCCCAGCACCCGCGACGGCCACTCGGACGAGATCGAAGTCCATGGCGTCGACTACAAGATGGTCGCACCCTATGATCCGAATTCGCTCTCACGCCGTGGCCGCGTGTCCATGGGCATGATCAAGTTCACCAAACACTATGACAAATCCTCGCCCTACCTGGCAAAGGCGTTGTTCGAGAACAAGGCCCTCAATGAGGTGGTGTTTTCGGCACGTCGGACCATCGATGGCGAAAGCAAGGATTACCTGGTCGTTACGCTGACCGACGCCTCGATCATGGAATACGACATGTCGCAAGCTGACGATGAGGCAGACCTGATCGAGGAAGCGGTCAGCTTCGCCTACAAGAAGATCAAGTTCGTCTATGACGGCAATGATGAAGCCGAAATGGATGTCTATGTCGGCAAGTGAGGTTCGGCGGCCCGGCGCGGGCAAGCAGCAGATCGCGGGCAGCCTGCGGGCGAAAAGCGAGGCCGTCCAGCCGTCGCTGTGGGATCGCCTCGTCAACGACCTGCCGGGCCTGACCTCGGAGATAGACGGGCTGCGCCATGTCCTACTGAACGAGCTTGGCGCGGACCGTCTCGACACCCTGGTTGCCGGCAGTGCGCGGAGCATCGACGCGGATGCGGAGTTGACGCCCGATCAGAAACGGCGTCTGCATCGCCTGGCCTTTCAGACCCAGCACCGCGTCGAGATCGAGAGCCGTGGTGTGGTGGTATCGGCCCGCGTGCTCAGGGAAGCGGTGCGGCGCGACATCGAGGCTCTGTTCAACACCGAGCGCTTCGAGGCCACACCGCTGCTTTCCGACCTGGAGAACGAGCAGATGGCGGACAACCCACCGTCGCTCGCCGATTTTCCGGAGGTCCGCCGAAGCGTGGTCAATTACGGCGTGCCTTCCTTCTCGGGACGTTCGTCCCGCGACTTTGACCGCGACGTGCTGGCGCGCGAAATCCGCTCGGTGCTCGCCACCTTCGAGCCCCGCCTCAAGGAAAGTGCGACGAAGGTTACCGTCACCCTTGGTGATAAGACCGTAGGGCTAAAGATCGAGATCGATGCCGTGCTGATCATGACGCCGACACCGGAACGCATGCGCCTGCGCACCACGATCAATCTCGACAACGGCTTGGCGCGGACCGAAATTAGGGACGCCTGAGATGGATCGGGTTTTCGTCGAATATTACGAGGAGGAACTGACCCATATCCGCGGCCTTGCGGCGGAATTTGCCGACATGCATCCGGCAGTGGCGCGCAACCTGTCCCTCGATACTGTGCCCTGCCCGGATCCCTATGTCGAACGGCTGCTGGACGGCGTCGCCTTCCTCGCCGCACGCACCCGGCTGAAAGTCGACGCCGAGCGCTCGCGATTTTCGCGCAGCGTGCTCGATGTTCTCTATCCCGATCTGGTCACGCCGGCGCCGGCGACAGCGATGGCCGTGCTGAAACCCGGCCAGCAGGTGCAGACCATGCCCGCCGGCCACGTCGTCAAGCGCAACACGCGGCTGGTCTCCAGCCTGCAGCCCGGCCTGTCGACGCGCTGCACCTTCTCCACAGCGCAAGACATGACGCTGTGGCCGATAGCAATCACTTCGGTCAGCTATTTTCAGGATCGCAGTGCGCTGGCGGCGGCCGGCATAGGGCCGATCGGCGACACCGGCGGCGAGGCGGCGCTGCGTCTGGCTCTGACGCGGACCGGAAAAGGCAAACTCGACGAATTGGCGCTCGACCAGCTTGACCTCTACTTTGCCGGACGCACCAAGGCGCCGCTTTTGTTCGATGCGATCTTCGGCGCCTGCGTGGCCATAGGCGCAAGGCCGGAAGGCAAGACCAACCGGCTGTCGCCCTTGCCGGCACCCGAAATGGTCGGCATCAGCGACGACGAGGCCCTGATGCCGCGCACCCGCCCGACATTCGAAGGGTACCGCCTGCTGCGCGAATACTTTGTCATGCCGGAACGCTTTCACTATGTGAGGGTCTCGGCGCTGCAGCCGGTGGTGCGCAAATGCGAGGGCGGACTCGAGATCATCTTCCTGTTCCGCCGCCCGGCGCCCGAACTCGCCGATCTGACGCCGGCGGATTTCGAACTTTTTGCGACGCCGATCATCAATCTGTTCGAGCGCGAGTGCAACGTCGTCGAACTCGACGCGCGCAAGACGCGGCAGGTGCTGCACGCCGACCGCACGCGGGCGCGCGACTTCGAGATCTATCGTGTCCTCCGCGTCGAAGATGCCGACAGTGAAGGCAGCGACGCCGAGATACCTGAGTTGTTCAGCCTCGGGCAGAACCGCGGCAGTGGCTGGGTCTATTCCACGGAACGGCGCCCACGCCGGGCGACTGAGGATGAACGGCGCGATGGGCTGACCCGCACGTCATACACCGGGGACGATGTCTTCCTGGCCGTATCCCGGCCACTTGGAACCGCCGCGAACCGGCCGTTGAAGCGTCTCGACATCATGGCGCTTTGCACCAACCGTGACCTGCCGATCCTCGACGACAATCCGACCTTGACGCTGGAGGCCGGTGATCCGGTCGAATCTGTTCGCCTGCTCGGTGCGTTGCGTCCGCCGCAGCCGGCCATCCCCGCGGCACTGCCCACCGGGGCCGAAGGCGAGTCCCGGGCCGACGATCTCGCCTGGCGACTGGTGGCGCAGCTGGCGCTCAACTTTCTCAGCCTCGCCAAGGAAGGCCGCGGCGTCGACCCGCTGCATGCGCTGCTTGATCTTTATGCCGACCGGGGCGATCCGAGCCTTGCCCGCAACGTCCACTCGATCGTGCGCATCGACTCGCGGTCGGTGATCGAACGGCTGCAGATCGACGGGCCGATGTGCTTCGGGCGTGGCACTGAAGTGACGCTGCATGTCGATCAGTCGGTGCTGGCCGGGCAAAGCACCTTGCTGCTTTCGGCCTTGCTGGCGCGGCTGTTTGCCCGTCATGCCGGAATAAACGGCTTCGTGCGAACCCGCACGCGGCTGCTGCAGAAGCAGGAGGATGTGCCATGGCCGATGACGCCCGGCAATCGCTACCTGATCTAGACAGTAGCGGCCCGGACCGGGCCGAAGGTCTGTCTGAAGCGTTCGACTTTTTCGAACTGTTGCGCCGTCTCGAACAGCGGAGCGGTCTGTTCGGCCATTCAGGGCGCCCCGACCGCGAGCCGGCAAGGCTCGGCCAGCATGTGCGCCTCGCCTTTTCCGCGCGGGACCTGGCGCAATTCCGCGAGGCCACCGACAAGGCACCGGCCCGAGTCACCGTTTCAAATCTCGGTCTGTTGGGGCCCGAAGGGCCGATGCCGCTGCATCTGACGCGTTGGGTGCTTGACCGCCTGTCGCAGCGCTGGTTCGCCGGTGCCGACGCACAGCAGACCAGCGACACGACCTTCGTAGACTTCGTCAACATCCTCCAGCACCGTATGATTGCCCTTTATTACCGGGCCTGGGCGGATGCGCATCCGGCGGTCCAGGTCGAGCGCGCGGTCGGCGGCCGCGTTCGCGCCATGCTTGAAGCGATGGCGGGGATCGGACTTCCCGGCGCCAAAAATCCTGATCTCGACATTGTTAAGCTTCGTCAAGCCGCAGCGCTCGCCAGCCAGGTCGACGGTCCGGAACGGCTGACGTTGTTTCTGGCGGAAGCGTTCAGGGTGCCGGTTCAGATCAAGGAGTTCATCGCCGCCTGGATAACCATACCAACCGGGCTGCAGACCCGCCTCGCAAAAGCCTATGCGGGGCTCGGCCGGGGGGCGACGATCGGCCCGCGCGTTTTCAACCGCCAAAGCAGGATCGAGCTGCGCGTCGGCCCTCTCTCCTTTGAGGAGTTCAAGGCCTTCCTACCGGGAGGCGCGCGTCTCAAACTGTTCAAGCACGCCGTTCGCGACATGGTCGGGGAATCACTCGACGTCGACCTGCGCATCGTGCTGGCGCTTGAAGCGGTGCCTCCACCCCGTCTCGGAGCGGTCCAGCTTGGCCGGACCGCCTGGCTTGCGCGGCCCGCCGAAAGGGGCGATGCTGACGATCTGCGGCTGCGGACAATTGTCGGATGGCGGCCGGAAATGGCGGGGGTCGCGGCATGAGCTTGCTGCTGACGCTGGAGCAAGGGCCACGCACCCAGGCGGTACGGCAGACCCGGCTTGACGAAGGTGAGCTGGTGATCGGCCGCAGTGCGGACGCGGGCTGGCAGATCAACGATCCCGACATGTTCGTTTCCCGCGCCCATTGCAAGATCACTGGCGGGCGAGACGGCTATTTCGTCACAGACATGTCGAGCAGTGGACTTTTCATAAACGACTCCGACAGCCCGCTTGGTGCCGGCCAGTCGACGCGCCTTCAAAGCGGCATGCGGCTGAGACTTGGCGACTACGTCGTCCATGTCGACCTACAGACGCCAACTGCCCAGGCACCTGCCGCCAGCCAGCCGGTTGCGGAACGCTTGCCGCCGGCATCGCGGGCGCCGGTGAGCATCGGCCGTGACGACTTCTTTTCCGCCAAGGTCGAGGAGGAGCCGCGACGGCCACGTCCGGCTGATCTGCCGAATCCGTTCGAGCAGCCGGTTGCGGGCGCGTTCGAGCGTGCCGCCTCCAGCCGGCGCAGTTCGCCTGCTTTCGATGACCCGTTCAGCCTCGATCCGGTTTCGACGCCTGTGGCGAAAGACGCCACCCCTTACCTCGAACCGGGCGGCGCGGCGAGCCAAACGGATCCATTCAGCCTCGACCCCGTGCCGTCCCTCGGCCGTGAAGCCCAACTCGCTCATGGAAAACCGTCCGATTTCAGCGATGATTTTGGTTTCGGACCCGCCGCCGCGACCGGTTCGGCAAACGGCGTCGGTTCGACTGGCCAGCGCGAGCGCGTCGCCCAGCGACCCGCCAATCCCTGGGATTTGCCCGGGCAGGCGGCTGATAGCCCCGTCCCGGCGCGGACAGGTGCTGCCGCTACGCCCGCCCGCCAGCCGGCAGTGGCCCAGCCGGGCGACAAGGCGCTTCGCTCCGCATTCCTGCACGGCATGGGCGTCGAGGAAGCCGATTTCCCTGGCCGCGACAGCATCGCGGAAATGGAGAAGTTCGGCCGCGAATACCGGCTGATGATGGAAGGCCTGATGCAGCTTCTGCGCAAGCGGGCCGAGGAAAAGGGCAATGCCCGTGTCGCCCAGACCATGGTAGGGGCTTCCGAAGTCAATCCACTGAAGTTCCTGCCGACGGTCGACGACGCCATCGTCACTCTTATTGCCGAACGCAGCCCCGGCTTTCTCGCCGGCGAAGCGGCAATCGCCGACGCGGTTCGCGATCTCGCGCAACATCACGTGCGCGCCTGGCGCGGCGTGCAGGCCGCCTTGCGGCGGATGGTCGACCGTTTTGAGCCGGCAGCGATCGAGCAGGAGCTCAAATCGAATTCCGCGATCGGCACCCTGCTTTCGGGCGGGCGCGGCGCCAAGCTGTGGGAGCTCTACCAGAAACGCCATCGTGAAATCGCCGAGAGTGCGGAAAAAAGCTTTCTTGGCGAAATCGGCGCCGATTTTCGGGATGCATATGAGGAGGAGTGAGACATGATCGACCGACGCGAATTCATCGTTGCCCTGGGCGCAACCGGACTGCTTGCGGCTTGCCAGAGCGGTCCGCCGAAACCTTCGGTAATCACCATCAATGTGACAGGTGGGGCAGGCATGAACCCTGGACCAGGCGGCGGCGACCGGCCGGTGACGGTTCTCGTCATGCGGCTGCGCAGCACCGGCAAATTCAATTCCGCCGACTACTTTGCCCTGCAGGGCGATGCCGGATCGGCGCTGGCAGGCGATCTCATCGGATCCGACCAGATCGCCGTCGGGCCGGGAAAATCCGCGTCCAAGACCATCACCGTCGAGCCGGATGCGACAGCGCTGGGCTTCGTCGCATTGATCCGCGAGCCCACCGGCAGGAACTGGCGCACAACCAAGTCGGTGTCGTCGGGATCAAAATTCACGATCAATGTCACGATTGGGAAGGGCGGTATCTCCGCCTAGCGGCCAGGGCAAGGGAAGCTCAATGCAGAGAGTAACGGCATGAGCGATGCAAACAGGGTGCTGTGGTCCGAGGGTCTTTTCCTGCGGACCCAGCATTTTCAGCAGCAGGATCGTTTCTTCGAGGCGACCGTGCGCGGCGCGTTGCAGGCCGGGCAGTTGCATACGTTCGGCTTTCAGCAGCTGACGTTGGACCAGGCGTTACTCGATGCAGGCCAGATCGCCATCCTGTCCGCTCGCGGCATCTTCCCGGACGGAACACCTTTCGCCATTCCGGAGATGATGGACGCGCCGCGGCCGTTGCCGGTGACGCCAGACACGGCTGCCGGACCGGTGCTGGTGGCCTTGCCGCTCGAACCGCCCGGCGGTGTCGGCTTCGATCCAGCACACGCCGCCACTTCGGGGGCACGCTATCATGGGCGGATCGTCTCGGTACGTGACGCCGTCCAAGGCGGTTCGGACCCTGAAGAAATCGAAATCGCCGTTCCGCAGGCGCTGCTGCTCGCACCAGGCAAGTCCGTCGGTGGCTACACCGCCTTGCCGATCGCCGACCTCAAGGGGGTTCGAGCCGATGGCGGCGTCGCGCTGGACGAGACCTTCCTGCCGCCGACACTGGTAACCGGCGCCGTGGCCTGGTACCGGCAATTGCTGCTGGAAGTCGTCACGGGGCTTGACCAGATCGCCGAGGCGCACGGCAAGATGGTGATGGGCGGGCCGGGGCGCAGCGTCGAAGACCTGCTGATGCTCAACCTCGCCAATGCGGCGCGCCCGCGGCTGGCCCACATGCTGGCGCAGGATGTCTTCCATCCTGCCGAGCTTTACCTGGAACTTGCCGGACTCGCCGGTTCGATGGCGACCTATGGATCGAGCGCGCGGCGGCTGGGCGAGTTGCCCGCCTACGACCACATGGCACCGGGGCCCGCGTACATGGCGCTGGCCGACGCGCTGCGCTCGCTTATCCTCAGCCTGCGCTACATCGAACCGAAATCGCGTGCGCTGCCGGTCATGCGGCATTCGACCAATGTCTGGAAAATCCGCATCGACAACCCGAAGCTGCTGGTGGCCAGCCGCATCGTCATCCGGGTCGGTTCGGAGCTGTCGGAGGACGCGCTACGCAAGATCTTCGTCAATCAGGCGACAGTCGGTTCGGCCGACCAGTTCGAAGGCCTGTGGAAATCGCGTTTGCCCGGCATTCCGCTGAAACCGCTTCATTCCCAGCCGCGCGAGATTCCCTACGATGGCGATCGGCTATGCCTTGAGCTGGACCAGAAAAGCGAGCACTGGGCGTCGCTGCTCGATGCTCCCGGCTTCGTCATCGGCGTTTCGGGCGTGTTGCCAAGCGAGCCGCAGGTGGACTGCTACTCGGTGAACAGGTGAGATCATGAGCCGCGATGATCCTTTCGGACTGTCGGAGGATCGCGAACGCACCCGCATACGGCTGACCGGCGCGCCGACGCCGAGGCCGATGGCGCCGCTGTTGCCGGGCGCGGCGGTAAAGCGGTCGCGCACCCACCCGAATGCGCTCGTCAACGCATTCGCGCCCTTGCTGGAATTCGCGCCGGAGCTTGAAAGCGCACTGGCGCCGGAGAACCCGGAAACGCTGCGCACCCGGCTACTTGAGGAACTGGTTCGGGCACGCGACACGGCAATGTCGACAGGGTCCTCGATGGAGCGGGCCGATCAGGCAGCCTGGGTCGTGGCGGCGTTGCTTGATGATCTAGCTCTGAACACGCCATGGGGCGGAGCCAGCGCCTGGCCGCGCCAGCCGCTTGTGGTGATGCTGCGCGGCGATGTCGATGCCGGCACGCAGTTCTTCACGCGGCTCGACGAACTGGAGCGCCATCCCAATCGCGATCGCGAATTGCTGGAGCTGCAGTATGATTGCATGGCGCTCGGCTTCCGCGGAAAATATCGAGTGCCCGGCCGGTCAGGCGATCGCTCGCTCAATGCGGTTCGCCTGACCGCGGCACGCTTCCTGCGCGATGCCGATGCCGAAGGTGCGCCGCTGTCGCCAAACTGGAAGGGCGTCATCGCATCCGACGAGCCGCAGCGCTTCATCGTTCCGATCTGGGTCATGGCGCTCGGCGCGGCGGTTGTTGCCACAGCCATCCATATCGGGTTGTCGATGGGGCTGAGCGGCCAGGCAGTCGAGCTTTCCGCCCTTGTGCGCGCTCTGCCGCCGCCCACACGCGGCGATATCAGCCGTACGTCGCCCAAGGTCGATGCCCCGCCCCCTGAAAAAGTGGATTTTGCGCTGTTGCCAGAATTCCAGGCCGGGGCCCCGGCCGAGCTCAAATCCGCCCTCAGCGGCACCGAAAGCGTTTCGTTGGCCAAGCTGATCATCCAGGCCTCCAACCCCGAACTGTTCCAGTCGTCGCGGCCCCAACTGAGCGACGGCTTCGAGCCCCTGATCGGTTCGATCGCCAAGGTAATCCTCGCCAATCAGGAGCTGATCGGAAACATCACCGTGATCGGTCATACGGACGGTGTTCCCCTGCAAAAGACCAATCCGCTGTCGACCAACCAGCGACTGTCGGAGGCGCGCGCCCAGACGATCGCCGACATGCTGGTGCAGAACGGGGTGCCGCAGGACCGCGTTCATTCCGAAGGCCGCGCGGCCACCGACCCGGTGGCCAGCGACAGCACGCGCGAGGGGCGAGCCTTGAACCGCCGTGTCGAGGTGCTCGTCGAAAAGAGGCTGTGAGATGTTCATCCTGCGCTTCCTGTGGGCGGTCCTGACATCGCGCTGGCTGTGGACGCTGATCGGCATCACGCTGCTTTCGCTGGTGATCTGGGTGTTCGGTCCGATCGTCAGGATCGGTCCCTATTCGCCTTTCGATTCCGACAATGTGCGCATTGCCATGATCGCGGGGCTGATCATCCTGTGGTTGGTCTGGCTGATTATCGCGCAGCGCCGCGCCATCCGCGCCAATCGCATGTTCGTCGCCGAGATCGCCCCACCAGTTGCGGAGAAGCCCCTCGGGCCTGGCGAAGAAAACGTCGCGGCCGTGGGTGCCAAATTCGCCGAGGTGATGGCCGAACTGAAGCGCCGCAAGCTCGGCGGGCGCAAGTTCCTGCGCGAGATGCCATGGTATGTGATCGTTGGGCCGCCAGCCACCGGCAAGACCACGGCCCTGCGGCAGTCCGGACTGAACTTCCCGATCGACCTCACCGACGATTTGCAAGGGGTCGGCGGCACGCGCAACTGCGACTGGTTCTTTTCCGAGAACGCGGTTCTGATCGACACCGCCGGCCGTTATGTCCAACAGGAGAGCCAGCCCGATGTCGACGCGGCGGAATGGCTGGGCTTCCTCGACCTTCTGAAGAAGCATCGCGGCCGCCGCGCGCTCAACGGTGTGATCGTCGCGCTTTCGATCGACGTGCTTTCGGAGGGTGACGAAGCCATCAAGGCACATGGCCGCAAAATCCGCCGCCGGCTGGCCGAACTCAACGACCGGCTCGAAATCCGCCTCCCGGTCTATCTGATGCTGACCAAGGCCGATCTGATCAAGGGTTTCGAGGCTTTCTTCGGCAGCCTGTCCACCCCCGCGCGCGAGCAGGTCTGGGGAACGACCTTCGCGCTGGATGCGCGTGTGGACGCCAAGACCATCGAACGCGAAATTTCGACGCTCTCGACGGAACTCGAGCGGCGGCTGGTGCCGCGCCTGGAGGATGAGGACAAACTGGCCGCCCGTGCCGAGATCTTCAGGTTTCCCGCCCAACTGTCCAGCCTGTCCGAACCGATCCAGGTGCTGATCAAGGCGATGTTCGGCGAAAGCCGGTATGAAGAGGCCGCCTGGCTGCGTGGGCTCTATCTGACATCGGCGACGCAGGAAGGAGCGCCCATCGACCGACTGACCGCGGCGCTGTCGTCGTCGTTCGGCCTGCCGCCACGGCGGGCCCTGCCCGCACCGAGGGTCGAGAAACGCAGCTTCTTCCTGAAGAACCTGCTCACCGAGGTCATCTTCAAGGAAGCCGGCCTCGGCACGTTCGATCCGCTGGCGCAGCGCCGCCGCGCCTGGATCTGGCGCGGTGCGGCGGCTGCATGCGCGGGGGCGGCCTTGCTGGCCGGCGGGCTGTTCACCTGGTCCTATTTTGACAACCGCAACGCGATCACGGCACAGGCAGGCCAGTTCGAAGCGCTGCAAGCGCCCCTGACTTCCGCTGCTGCAAATCCGGCATCGGTGCAGCAACCCGACATCGACGGCGCTCTCGAAGCGATGGACGCGGTCGCGAATGCCAAGACGGCACCGCCGGGCAGCGCCCAAGATCTGCTGGGCCCATCGGCCTCGGCGGAACTGGTGCGGGCCCAGGCCGACACGTACGACCACGCCCTGCGCAACGTGCTTGAACCACGCATGGTCGCATTGCTCGAGGCGACCATGTGGCGGCAGATCCGCGATCCGGATTTCATGCTCGGCGCGTTGAAGACCTATCGCATGATGACGGGCCTGTCGCAGATGGACACCGATTTCGCCCAGAACTGGTGGGTGAACAGCCTGCCGGAATTCGCCGCCGCGGCACCCTTTCCGACCGCCGATGCCGAAGAGCATCAGCTTGCCGCGATCCGCCGTATGGCGGTCGACGAAAGCTATGTCGCGCCCGACCAGGCGCTGGTTGCCGAAGCGTTGAAAACGGTGTGCACGATCTCGTTGCCGGCGCGGGCCTACAAGCAGTTGCTGGCCGATCCGGAGGTGGCCGGGCTCAAGGAGTGGATCCCTGCCAATTTTGCCGGCCCCAATGGTGGCAAGGTGTTTGCGCGGCGTTCCGACAAGACACTTCGCGTCGGCATTTACGGAGCCTTCACCTATGCCGGCTTCCACGACGCCATTCTCGACCGCATCGACGATGTCGCCGCCCAGGCGGCACTCGATCGCGCGGTTTTCGCCGGCGGCTGCTCGGAAAACTCCGAGACCTCGGTCTCGGCGCTGTCCGAGGATATTCTGAAACTCTACTATGACGACTACATCGCACAATGGGACAGCTTCCTGCGAGACATGCGGCTCGCGCCACTAACCGATCTCAATGTCGCCAGCGAAAATCTGAAGGATCTCTCAAGTGCCGATTCCGCGCTGAAACGGCTGCTGACGGCGGTCGTCCAGGAGACCGAACTGACGCGCTCCGATGAGGCCCCCGCCGACGATAAGTCGGCGGCCAAGGGCGCCTCGAAACTGCTCGGCAAGCTCGGCAAGCTCGGCAAGCTGGCGACGAGCGGTGCGAAGCTGCTGCCCCGCGCCGGGTCAGCCAGCGAGGTGGACCTGACCGGCAATCTGGTGGCCGAACATTTCAAACCGCTGAAGAGCACCATTGCCGAGGTCGACGGCCAGCCGCCGGCACTGGATGCCGCCGTTGTCGCGCTGACCGCGCTGTCGAACGTCCTGCAGACGGTCACCGCCAACCCCAATCCGCAGGATGCCATCAAGAAGCAAGGCGGCCTCGCCGAGCTGACCGGTGCCGTCGCGAGGCAAGCACAGATCCTGCCGGACCCCATCAATGTCTGGCTTAGCGGAATTGCCGGTGACACCAGCAATTTGACGCAAAAGGCGGTCACATCGGAGCTCAACGCCATCTGGCGCGCGGACATACTGCCTTTCTGCCAGGCGGCGTTGAACGACCGCTATCCGTTTAGCGCCGACAGCGCGGTGGATGTCAATGTGCATGATTTCGCCCGCCTGTTTGGACCGGCCGGATTGATCGACGGTTTCATCAACGACCACCTGATCAACTATGTCGACACCACCAGCCAGCCATGGAAATGGCGTGCCGATTTCGGCCTCGATCCTTCGGCGCTGGCGGCGTTCGAGCAGGCCAGGCATATCCGCGACGATCTCTTTCCCGGTGGTACTGGGCCAGTGATGAGCTTCACGCTCGAACCGAAGGACCTGTCTCCCAACGTTACGCGCGTCACGCTCAATCTCGATGGTCAGACCCTCGTCTATTTCAACAATGCGACGCGGCCGCAACCGATGACCTGGCCGGGCAAGGACGGCACCGGGGTCATCTCGCTCGCCTTCCAGCCGATCGACGGTTCGCCCGAAATCATGCTCAACGAGACTGGCAGCTGGGCGTGGCTGAGGATGCTGCGCAACGGCCGTTTCGCCGGCACATCGCTCTCCGATGTCTACAGCCTGCGCCTAGGCACGAAGGGAATGTGGGCCGATTTCGAACTCAAGGCCGCCAGCGTCGAGAACCCCTACAATTTGCAGATGTTCAAGAAATTCTCATGTCCGCCACAGATATGACCTTGCCCGGCTTCTACGGCAAAATGCCCGCCACCGGCGATTTCGTGACGCGGCGGCTGTCGGGCGACTTTGTCCGCGGCTGGGACCGCTGGCTGGCGCAGCATCTCGTCCCGCTGTTCGGCTCGGAAATTTGGCCAAGCACAACCGCGCTGCGCTTTCTGGCCGGCCCGGCGTCCTTCGGCGCATCGGCAGGCATCATTGTGCAAAGCGCCGACAGGGTCGGCAGGAAGTTTCCTCTGAGCGTCGTTGCGCAGCTTTCTGAAGCTCCGGTTTTGCTGGCCGACGCCGAGGCGTGGTTTTCCGCGATCGAAGAGGCGGCCATCGCCGCCCAGAACGGTGAGCTGACGCCAGACGAGCTGGATGCCACGCTGGCCGGACTGCCGGTGCCGCCTGTCGAGCCGGATGAAGAAGTCATCGGCGACATGGTGATGTGGACAGCCCGTTCGGACATTTTCGACATCGATCCGCAATCGCCGCAAACGACGCTAGAACAGATTCTCGCCGCCAGTTGGGAGACCAGCTGATGCGGATCTGGAACCAGATGGGTTACCGGCACGAGTTCAGCGTGAGCGCTGACACGACCGGGCGTGAGTGGGTCGTCGTGGTGGTCAAGGGCACGTTCGACTTTCCCGCAACGCCCGGCGGGCTGGTGCACAGATCGGCAGAACAGGTGCCGCTGGTTTTTGCCGACACGCAAACCGGTGAACCCGGCTACTCCGCCACGCTATGGGAAACCGATTTCGCCTTCCGCAAACCGCGCTGCGACGTGATCGCCAATGGCTGCGCCTATGCGCCGGGCGGGCGCCCGGCCGAGCGCGTGCCGGTCGGCATCAAGGTTGGCAATTGGTCAAAACTGTTCGAGGTCGTCGGCCACCGCGAATGGCGCGCCATCGGCCCGGTTTTTACCGCCACATCGCCGCAACCCTTCCTGAAACTGCCCATCTCCTATGACGTCGCCTGGGGTGGCGTCGACAGGCTGGATCCGGAGGACAAGCTGCCGGCCAGCTACAAATACAACCCAGTCGGAACCGGGTGGTCGCGCATCAGGAACCAGCGCCTCATCCCCGGCCTGCGTCTGCCGAACACGCAAGCTGTCGGCGAAGAGATCCGCTCGCCCTTCGGCGACTACAAGCCGATGAGCTTTGGCCCGATGGGCCGCGGTTGGCCGGGCCGTATCGAATATGGCGGCACCTATGACGACAATTGGGCCAACAACATTTTCCCGTTTCTGCCGCCGGACTTCGACGAACGCTACTTCCAGGTGGCCCCGCCCGACCAGCAAATCGATCCGCCGCGCGGTGGCGAGGAAATGCAGCTGATCAATTTGACGCCAAGGGGGCGCGAACATTTCAGAATGCCAGCCACGGCCATCAAAGTTGCAATGTTCAAGGGCTACACCAAGGCATTCGAGGCCGATATTCATCCGGACACTGTTTTGTTCGACACCGAAAATCGGCGCTTTTCATTGGTCTGGCGTGTGTCGCAACGCCTCCAGCGCACGATCCTCGACTTTACCGAATGCTGGGTCGGGCCGCCGACACCAGGCATGCTCCACGCCAAAGCCGTCAAGAAGCCATATGTCCGGCCGATCGCGGAGCCGATCCAGCCGGAGGCAGAGGACGCATGACGGCTGCGCTCGACATCGTAGCGACCGGGATGGTGACGGCCGTCGGCCTTGATGCGCCGTCGTCTTGTGCGGCGCTCCGCGCCCGCCTGGACGGCTTCAAGGAGACGCAGTACGCCGACGATGAAGGCGAGTGGCTGCTTGGCTCCCCTGTCACCATGCCGCGAAAATGGATCGGCCAGAAGCGTATGACCCATATGCTGGCGGCCGCGATAAGCGAGATATGCACCACGGTGCCACAGGCACGCGAACGGACGCCGATGTTGTTGTGCCTTCCAGAGGCGTCGCGGCCTGGTTCACCCGTCCAGGATGCCTCCGCGCTCGTGCGAAATGTATGCGCGATCCTTGAGATGGCCGTCGACCCACGATCGCGCACCATATCGCATGGCCGGCCATCCGGACTGGTAGCACTTGAGCAGGCGCGCCGGCTGCTGGCCGAAGGGGGAACCTCAGCAGTCATTGTTGCAGGGGTGGACAGCTACCTCACTCCCGAGGCGATAGGCTTCTATCTGGCGAACCGTCGCTTGCTGGCCACCAACAATCCGAACGGCTTCATTCCAGGCGAGGCCGCGGCCGCTGTGCTGTGCACCCATGCTGGTCATGGATCCGGACTAAGGCTGCACGGTCTGGGCCTCGCCCGAGAGAATGCATACATCTACAACGAGGCTGACGAACCGCTGCGCGGGGACGGGTTGACGACCGCCTATCGGCACGCGCTGAAGGAGGCCGGCATCGAGATGAACCAGTTGGGGTTCCGTATTTCGGACCTTATCGGAGAGCAGTACTGGTTCAAGCAAACGGCCCTGGCAAGCCTTCGGCTCGTGCGGGGTGCGCATGACTTTCAAGACCTGTGGTCGCCGGGTGAATCGCTTGGAAATATCGGAGCGGCGGCGGTGCCTGTGATGATCGGCATGGCCTTCGCGGCGGCAAGGAAGGGCTACGCGGCCGGTAATCCGGTCCTGATCGAGGCGTCCGAAGACTCCGGCGCGTGCGGCGCAGCCATCTTTGCTGCGAGGGCTGCATAGATGACAGTCTACGCCAACAGTCTGGAAGTCGCCTGCAAGGCGCAGGGTAACAAGGTCATAGCGGCCTTTCCTGATGTCTGCTTCACGCCGCCGGAGAATCCGGCAACGCCCCCTGGCGTTCCGATTCCCTATCCTTCTTTCGGCTTCGACAGCGACACGGACAAAGGCACCAGCACCGTCAAGATCGGTGGCCAGACGATCACGCAGAAAAACAAATCCTACTACACCAAGACAAGTGGCACTGAAGCGGGCTGCGCGACCAAGAAGGGCATCATCACATCGAAGAATACCGGCAAGGAATACGCCGTCGCCTGGTCGAGCAATGTCAAGGCCGACGGCGAGCCCGTCAACCGGATGACGGACCTGTCCACCAACAATCATGCTTCACCGCAGGGAAATACGCTGACCTTTCCGAAACTGGCCACCGGCGCCGGAGTCATTTACAGCACGGAAAAATGCCTGATTGGCTCCTATGACGCGATCGCCGCGGTCTGCAACGACAATGGCGGCGAGGCACACCATATCGTACCGGACAAGTGTTTCCGAACGGGCAGTCGGGCGAACGCGGACGTTACATCGACGCGCATCGCCAATGCTCCGACGCTCGGAGAGGGGGTATGCATCTGTCTCAGTCCTGATGATCACGAACGGATTCATGAGGCTGACCGTGAGCAGATCGTAACGCTGGGCCGACCCGGCCTGGCCAAACTCAAGGGCAAAAAACTAGCGGATGCGAAAGCCAAGTTGAAAGCGCAGGGCAAACTCGGCGTTGCGCCGATGAGCAAGATTACCGAAGCAACCATTTCATGTCTCGACGACCTTCAGGATCTCAATGCGAATTGCATCAAGAAGGCAAAGGAAGCGGTGGAGGAGCAGCAAAGCGCATTCGGGGCCAGCCAGAAGGGTAGAACCTCCAACCCATTGCCCGGCAAGGAGGCCAAGAAGACGATGAAGCCGCCAAAGCCCAGAAAATAGACCGACACACCAGGAGTACGCAGATGAAGATACGAGCGTCGGGCTACATTGCTCCAGATCTTATCGCCGCGGTCCCAACCGAACTCGACGACGAGGATCCGTATTCGCGCTTCCTCATGTTTCAGGACACGACGGAGCAACAGGTCGCGGATGTCGACATCCCTCGAACAGTCGTTTCCGTTTGCGCCTACCCATTCGAGAGCGACAACGAGAATGTGTTCGTCGCTCTAACCAACGAGGGCGACCTCTACTTTCTGACCGAGGACGTGGACTACGAAAAGATCCCCGGTGCCGGCGTCCTCAGCGAGGATGCCGAGGATCTTGGTTCGACGCTTGGCATCACCCAGAAGGCGGGCATCCTCTATGTTTGCGGCGACGGTTCCCAAGTCTATTTCAGACCCAGGAAGGATGAATGGGTCCGGATTTGCGAGCGTGACGTCGATGGAATGGCAAACAATTTCCTGGAGGGCATCGCCGCGATCAGCCCGAACAAACTGGCGGTCTGCGGATACACCCACAGCCGCCCCAAGCATGCCGCACGAGGTTGCCTCTACTTCTACAACGATGGGGAATGGGGCCAGGCAGAACTCCCAAACAATCAGTCCTTGTATGATCTTGTCTTTGTGGACGCATCGCGTCTCGTTGCCGTGGGCGGCGGCGGTACCATTGTTACGGGAACAGGACCTGGCACGATGGAGGACGCCTCCGTCGAAGGTTTGCTCGAGAAGTTCCTCCGTATCCGCCTCGATAGCTCGAAACTCTATGTGTTGGGTAAGACAGCAATCTTCATATTCGACACCAAGCTGACCCTGTTGGACACCCTACCCCTGCCCGCCGAGTATCGCAGCCCGAAGAACATCGAGGTCAAGCAAGGCATCATCTGGTATTTCGATCGTGAAGGCTTGGCTCGTCACGACGGCATGGGCTGGACTCTCATGCCTGTGCCTCCCGAACTTCTCGAAAGATCGGAATAGTCTGCCTCGGAACGTTACCCTGTCGAGGGTCACCTCAGGCCTTTCCCAAATTGACTTCTATAAAGCGCTGCACCTTGGCAAGATCAAGGTCGATGATGCGGATCGGCTTTTGGGCGGAGAGCATCTGAACCACGAACAGTTCTCCCGCTTCCGGGAACTCTTCGAAGCGCTGTTGCGCAATCTTTCGGCCGGCCTCACCCGCGACCCTGGCTCCATCGAGAAAAGCTTCAAGGCGCTCTATCAACCTCGCAAGGCGCTCATCATCCATGTCCGGGTTTTCATCAGGATGCAGCAAATGGTAATGGTATACCGTCCACAGGAAGGCTGCCTGTTCCACATGCTGGCGCACGATTTCGTAGAGGATTGGCACCGGCATCAGTTCAGGTTCACGGAGCCGCCGCGGATTCGATTGGCCGCACTGGCGTGGCTGGTGACATAGGTTCCCCGGATGGTGATGTGGCCATCCTTCTCCATGATGATTACGGACTTGCCGCAACGCAGTTCGATGCGCTCATTGCCGACAATGTGGACCAATTCACCGTCACGCACGATCTGCTGCGCGTGAGCCCGACGCGAAGGCTCCACGAGTTTACCCACGATCAGCGGCTGCAAGGGATCACCCTCCCGAAAGAGCAGCGCAACTTCAGCGCCGATCATGCTGGCATCGAGTTTGATCAGGCTTCGCGCGGCGATCGCTGTCTCGACAGGGTTTCCAGGAAAGACGACCAGCGGCGATGTGTCGTCAAATCCCAGGAAAATGCCGATTACGACACCATCGATGCGATCACGAACTTCAGCCATGCTTCGTCCCTCTAATTCTGGTGGATCTTGCTGCCCTTGAATTGGATATCGCCGGATGCCTTGCCGCTGATCTTTCCGGAAGCATCAATGGAAATATCCTTGCCTTTGATGTTGATCGTCCCATCCTTCTTCATGATGATCTCCGCACTTCCGCACTTCAGCGTGATCGAGTCCTTCGCCTCGAGCGTATAATTCTTGCCTACGTTGAAGGCCGAGTCGTCGGCGATCTGGACCAGGCTCTTTTTTCCAACCTTCAGCTCATGTGCGCCCGCTACCTGTGTGCTGTCGTCGACGCCTATCTCTGTCTTGCGGGTTTTGGTGATCTCGGCCATCTGGGCGCCGCCAATTTTTATGCCCTGGTCCGCGCCGATCTCGATGCTCTGGCTGGCGGATATGTTCCAGCTGTCGCTGGCCCCGATCGTATGGCTCTGCGCCGCGCCGACCGTGACCGACCGTGTCGAACCGATTGTATTCTCTTGCGGCCCGCCAACGCTTCGTGTCTCAGACGCCCCGACCGTGTCGATGCGAGCAGCGCCAACAGTGACCGTCTGGACAATCCCCACCGTCTGCGAGTGGTTAGAGCCGATCGTCTCCGAAGAGTTCGAACCGATGCCTATCGTCTCGTTTGCACCCACTGTCAGCGAGCGGTTCTTGCCCACCGTCTCGGTGTCGTTCGAGCCGATATTCGTGGTCTGGTCGACGCCGACCTTGACCGTCTTGTTGTTGCCGACATCCTCGTCGAGGTTGTGGCCGACAGAATGCTTGGCGTCGTGGTCGATGCGGTCCGACTGGTCGTGCTGGACCAGCTTGGTGCGGTCATGCTTGATCAGAAGGTTGTGGTCTTTCTGCGCCTGGAAATTGACCAGTTCGGAGCCGGCCTTGTCCTCGAACATCAGCTCGTTGTAACCACCGCCGCCTTTCGAGGAGTTGGATTTCCACCCCGACTGCGTTGCATTGCCCGGCAAGCCGTAGGGCGGCATCTGCGAGGCATTGTAGACCCTGCCGGTGATGATCGGCAGGTCAGGGTCGCCTTCGAGGAAGTCGACGATCACCTCCTGGCCGATGCGCGGTATCTGGATGAAGCCCCAGCCGCTGCCGGCCCAGGTCTGCGAGACACGCACGAAGCAGGAACTGTTTTCGTTCTTCTTGCCCAGGCGGTCCCAGTGGAACTGCACCTTCACCCGGGCATATTTGTCGGTGAATATCTCCTCGCCTGAAGGGCCGACCACCGTCGCCGTCTGCGGTCCGCGCATGATCGGCCGCGCCGTGATCCGCGGCGCGCGATACGGCAAGGCAGTCGGCGCGACACCCAGCACGATCTTGTAATTCTCACTGTGGGCTTCGTTCTGGGTCCTGTAGCCCGGATCGAACAACCTGTATTCGGCGCTGACAACCAGATACTCCTGGTTCTGGTCATCGCGCGGAAAGCTTTCCAGCTTGAACGTACAGCCGGAATGGAGGCCGCGCACGGTTCCGACCGCGGTGATGCGCTGGTGCACGGCCTGGAGTTCCTCGCGCCGGATGCCGGCCAGGGTGTCGCCGCGCCCGACATCGAGATGCGCCCCAGGCTGGCGATAGTTCTCGCCGGAGGCTTCCTTGTGGCTGAACGGCTGGGCGGACTTCGCCATCAGATCGGCGCCAGGCTTCTGGAAATCATAGTCGGTATGGGCATAAGCCCCCGGCCGCACCGAACTGCCCGGAATCCATTCGGTGATGTATTCGACGTCGCGCCGCGAGCCCTGTCCCTCAAAGTTATAAGGTATCTTCTCGTAGCCCGGCGCCGGCTTCAGCTTGCTCATCGCATCGCACAGTACGAGCGTGTGCTTGCCCTCGTCATGCTCGAAGAAATAGAAGATGCCTTCGTGTTCGAGCAGGCGCTGCACGAAATCCAGATCGCTCTCGTCGTACTGCACGCAGTATTCGCGCGAGGGGTACGACCCTTGCAGCCGCTTCTCGAATTTCGCCGTGCCGTATTTCGAGAAGATCTTTTCAACGATCTCGACAGCGGTCATGTTCTGAAAGATCCGGCAATCGGTGACGTTGCCGAGGAACCAGAGCCACGGCCTGACGACCGCTTCATAGTAGGCCAGCCGGTCCTCGATGCGAGTCAGGCGAAACTCGGACACCAGGCCGCTGAACCAGCGTTCCGGATCGGATTCCCCTTCGACCGAAACCATGCCTCCCAGCATCTTCAGCGGATCGATCTCGGAGCTGGGACTGACGAAGCCAACCGTATAGGCAAAGCAACGGCTAATCTCGTCGCGGCCGACAAGATGCGTGAAGGTCAGTTCGGCGCCGACCGGCGTCTGCACAACCGTGGCACGTTCGTTCGGCATGGGTCGAGCCCCTCCTGGACGCGGCCGCCGGCGCGGTGGATTTGAAGCTCCCGTCATCTGCCCAGGAACTTTTGAGAGCCCGCCGCACCAGGCCGTGTTGAGCCTACCACATGTTGTCCTGCCGACCAAAGAGGACGCACGGCGGAAAACCTTAACCTGTCGATGCATCGCCTCGAAACGCTGCTGTCCTGTTGTATGTGCAAACTGCTAGAATGTGGAGTATCGGTCAGTGTTCGGCGGCGATCCTGGATGTACATCAGTCTGCAAATCAACAATGTCGACGCCTTGCCTGCGGGCATCTCGGCCGGCTACGCGGCGCGGGATCGCAGCTTCGACATCGGACGCGATGCTTGCGACTGGACCTTGTCGGACCCCGACAAGTTCATCTCCGGCCGGCATTGCGAGGTCCGCTACGAGGGAGGCGCGTTCTGGCTGCACGACGTCTCGCGCAACGGAACCTACATCAACGGATCAAACCAGCGCATGACCAGCCCGCATCGGCTGGCCAATGGCGACCGGATGCTCATCGGCCGCTATGTCGTCTTTGTGTCGATCGATGAGGAGCGCGCTGCGACCGGTCACCCCAGCCACGGTTCGACGCAGCGCGAAATGCCGGTCGCTGCAGGCCGCTCGCTGGAATTCGGAGATGGGCCGTTTTTCGATCCCTCGGAGCAACAGTCCGGGCAGCGCGTTGCGGCGTCGACGTTCCCGTCGCAACCGCCCCTGCCCTCGACCAGGGATGAAGTGCTGAGGGAAATCGCCATCGGAGCCGGCATTTCGCCGGAATTGCTGCAATCGCGCGACCCGCATGAAGTTGCCGCGGAAATCGGTGCGGTGCTGCGAACGGTGGTCGAGGAACTGACATTGCTGCTGAAGGCACGCGCGGCGGCGAAGATGCTGGCCAAGAGCACACAGCGAACGATGATCAGTGCCGCCGACAACAACCCCCTGAAGTTCGTTCCGGGAACCGACGACATCCTCGAAATCATGTTCGCACGGCGCCGGACCGGCTATCTCGATGCCAGGCGCAGCATCGAAGATGCATTCCGCGATCTCAAGACCCACGAATTCGCCACCTATGCCGCCATGCAGGCCGCGCTGTCGCGGCTGCTTGACGACCTGTCTCCGGAAGCGATCGGACGAAAGCTTCCGCCGACATCGTTCTCGTCGAAGAAGAGCCAGGCATGGGACGCTTTTGTCACGACCTGGCGAACCATGGAGGAAGCACACGAGAACGGCATGCTGGACATATTCCTGGCCTATTTCAGCGAAGCCTATGCAAAAGCCGACAAGCAGAAATAGGCGTTTCAGGGGAGCCGTGGCGCTGCAGCCAACGAAGACAACTCTTCGGTGCGTGGCATCCGGTTCCAATCGAGAGTTTCCGAGATTACGATCGCTTACGACAATTCGCCAAACGGGTAAGGCTGGTCGACCTGGGTGTCTGCGACAATGTCATCTTACGGCGGGATAGCAAAATATAGCCAACTTTCCTTAAGACAGAGCCCTGCCCTGCAGGGCCTGCCTTTGCTTTGCCTGACCGCGAGAAGCTTTGCGCCTGGCCGGCAAGAGCGCGGGCGTCAGGCGCGGACGGACGATTGGCCATGAGCTCGAAAGACGATCCTTTCGGCCCGGCCCGCAAGACCGTCATTCGCGCCACGCCACGACGCGAGCGAAAGCCGGCGCCGGTCCCCCAGGAGCCTGTCGCGGATGGCGGCCAACCCTCGCAGATCAGGGACTCGACAGTGTTCGATCCCGGCGTCGGCCGGCAGACACCGCCGGGCTGGACATCCGGGACCGTGATGTATCAGGGAACTCCTCTTGCGGCGGCGCCGGCGCCGGCCCTGCGGCAGGAGACCCTACTCAATATCACCGAAAGTGTCAGATATTCCGCGGCAAACCCGATCCTTGCCGCGGCCGCACCGTTGCTGATGCTGTTGGGCCAGCTCAGGCTTGTCCCGGTCGAGAGACAAGCGGAGCCATTGGCGGAGCATGTCGCCGAAGCGATAGACAAGTTCGACCGAACGATGGAGAAATCCGGGGTCGCGGAAGAGGATGCGCGGATCGCGAAATTTGTCCTGTGCGAAACAGCCGACGACCTCATCGGCAACCTGCCTTGGCCACGAAAAGACGCCTGGGTGCAGCACAGTATGCTGACGCAGTTCTTCCACGTCGAGCCCAACGGCACGGGCTTCTTCGAAGCGCTGAACAAAGTCCTAGCCAGCCCGGAGGCACATTACGATCTGCTCGAACTGATGCATGTCTGCCTGTCGCTGGGGTTTGAGGGCCAGTATCGCGGTCTGACACGCGAGGACACCAACCTCGAACGTGTTCGGCGCGACGTCTTCGAAACGCTTCGCTATTTCAAGCCCCGCGCGGACGAAGACATCTCGCCCCATTGGCGGGGCCTGTCGGCGACGGTGACGCAGTCGTCGACGCGCCTGCCGCTCTGGGTCGTTGCGGCAGCGGCATCAGCGCTGCTGACTGCCGCATTCTTCGCGTTGCGGGTCTTCATCACCAATGAAGGCGACGCCGCCGCGGATGAATTGCTGGCGCTCAACCCATCGACGCCGATCGCCATCGAACGGGCCAGCGTGGCGCCGTTAGCCGAGCCGGCGAAAGTCACCCCGCCTCCTGCCACAACCACGCAGATCGATCGCATCCGCTCGGCGCTGGCCAAGGAAGTCGGAGCCGGCGGGCTGACCGTGGACACCAAGGGCGACTTCATCGTGGTGGAAATCAACAATCTCCTGCTGTTCCAGTCCGGCAAGGCCGATGCGAAACCAGAGTTCCAGCCCATAGCCGCTGATATCGCTGCCGCCCTGGAACCCGAGCGCGGACCGATCAGGATCGTCGGCCACACCGACAATGTGAAGCCGCGAAAATCGAGCCCGTTCAAGTCCAACTTCGACCTTTCCGTGGCTCGGGCGAAGGCTGTCGAAACGATGATGGCGCCGAAGTTCAGCGATCCCTCGCGACTGACCGTCGACGGCAAGGGCGAGGACGAGCCGATCGCCGACAATGCAACGCCGGAAGGCCGCGCCGCTAACCGCCGTGTCGATGTGATGATCGCCAAGGAGGAAACATTGTGAGCACGGCCGTTTGGAAGCGCCGATGAAGCGTTGGCTGCTGTGGATATTCAGCATGATCGCGCTGGCCGGATTTGCGGCGGCGGTGTGGTTTGCGGGACCTTTGATCCGCTTCGCCGATAGCCGCCCCCTCGGACCTGTCTGGTTGCGCGCGGCAATCATCGGTGTGATCGTGGCGGCCGTGGCGCTCTTCTATGGATTGCGTTTCTGGCGGATGCGCAAGGCGCAAAAGGCGCTGGAGATCGCCGTTGCCCGCAACGACGGCAGGGATGACGACTCGCAAGTACTCGAGGCGCGCATGAACGAGGCGATCGCCGCGCTTAAACGGTCGAGCGGCAAGCGCAATTTCCTCTATGAGGTCCCCTGGTACATCATCATCGGCCCGCCCGGCGCAGGCAAGACAACGGCATTGGTCAATTCCGGCCTGAATTTCCCGCTGGCCGTTTCGGGTGATGCCCAGCCGGTCGCCGGCGTTGGCGGCACGCGCGCCTGCGACTGGTGGTTCACCGACCAGGCCGTGCTGATCGACACCGCCGGACGCTACACGACGCAGGAGTCCAATGCCCAGAGCGACAGCAAGAGCTGGCTCGCCTTCCTGTCGCTGCTCAAGAAATGCCGCACACGGCAACCGATAAACGGCGTCATCCTGGCGATCAGCCTTGCCGATCTCATCGGCCTCGACGACCGGCAGCTTGACGCTCACGTCGTCGAGATACGCAGCCGTCTGCGCGAAATCCACGAGACGCTGAAAATCCAGTTTCCGGTGTATCTGGTTTTCACCAAGGCCGATCTTGTTGTCGGGTTCATGGACTATTTCGGCGGTTTCGACGAGACGCGCCGGCGCAAGGTCTGGGGCGCGACATTCCAGACCAGCGATCGCACGAAGAACATGGCCGCGGAGGCCCCGGCCGAATTCGATGCGCTGGCGAGACGCCTGGTCGAGGAGATGCCCGACCGACTTCAAGAAGAGGCTGACCCGGTCGCGCGCATATCCGTCTTTGGCTTTCCGGCACAGTTCGGTGCGCTGAAGGGCCGAATTGCGAGTTTTATCGCCGGCCTGCTCGATCCGGGCCGCAGCCAGGTGAATGCCAGCCTGCGGGGACTCTATTTTTCGTCAGGCACGCAGGAGGGAACGCCCATCGATCAGGTGCTGGGCGCGATCGGCCGCAACTTCGGCAACAATTCCAGCGCCCATCTTTCCGGAAGCGGCAAGAGCTTCTTTTTGCATGATCTGCTGACAGGCGTCATTTTTGCCGAATCCGGATGGGTCTCGTACGACAAATCGGCGGCAAGGCGGGCGGCGATCGCCAGATTTGCCGGGCTTGGCGCTATCGCGTTGATCGCCGCGGTGGCCCTCGGCATCCTGGCCCTAAGCTTCATCGCCAACGGGTCGCTGATCGCCTCCACCAAGCAGGCCATGGGCCAGTATCGCACAACGGCGGACGCGCTGCTCAAGAGCACCGAGGTCAACGATGTCGACCTCGAAAACGTCATTGGCCCACTCGACCAGTTGCGCGATCTGCCGGCCGGGTTCGAAACCGGCGACGTGCCGACACCGATCGAGGAAACGTTCGGCCTCAGCCAACGGGAAAGACTGCTTTCGGCATCCAGGACGGCTTACCGGCAAGCGCTGGAACGAATGTTCCGATCGCGTCTGCTGATCCAGGCGGAGCGGACGATCCAGGCCAAGATGGCCGATCCCGCCGCGCTCTACGAGCCGTTGAAAATCTATCTGATGCTGGGCGGCAAGGCGCCGAAGGTCGACGACGCGTTGATCGTCTCCTGGATGAAGCAGGATTGGGAGCAGAACCGGTATCCAGGCGAAAACAACCGCGCAGGACGCGAGCAACTTGAAAAGCACTTGCGCGCCATGCTTGCGCTGGACGACGCCTATGATCCGGTTTTCCAACTCAACCAACCACTCGTCGAGGCGGCTCAACGCTCGCTTGGGCGGATGAGCCTTGCCGACCGTGCCTCCGCGCTGATCAGGTCTGCCGTATACGCGGCGGCGCTGGACGATTTCTCCGTTTCAGCGAAGGGCGGACCGGAAACGCCGCTGGTATTCGAGCGTGTCGATGGCGGCGACCTGTCAGGCCTTCGTGTTCCCGGCCTCTATACCTATGCCGGCTTCAACCGTTTTTATCTCGGACAGCTCTCGCGCATTGCGCAGATGCTCGTCGACGACCAGTGGGTGCTTGGCGGCGGCGGCGAACAGGGCGGCATCGATCAGGAGTTGCTGAAGCTCGGCCCCCAGCTCCTCGATCGCTATGGCAAGGAGTTCGCAACCGCGTGGAACAGCGTTCTCGATGGGTTGAAATTCAAAGCGATGCTGAAGGACAAGCCGCACTATATCGCGCTTTCCGCCGTCGCATCGCCAACCTCGCCGATCGAACAGCTGTTTACAGCGATCGCCGCCGAAACTGCCCTTACGCGGGGCGCTGCTTCTGGCAAGGAGCCAGCCACCGGGGTTGAAGCCGGCACGGTTCAAGGCCCGTCGATGGCCAGGGGTCTGGCTCGGATCGGCATACAAATAGCTACCGGAAAATCGCAAAGCCGTGCCGGCACGGGATCTGCGGCGGCGCAAAACCAGAGCCCCGGGGGCAACATTGAAGCGCAGTTCCAATCGTTCCAGGCCTTGGTGAGCGGTCCTGCCGGGCGCCGACCGATCGATGCCTTGACCCAGAACTTCCGCGACATCTACAAGAGCCTGCAACTGGCGACCGACGTGCCGTCGCAGACGGATCGCGTCAACGCCAATCTGCAGCTGCAGATAGCCACCCTTCGTGCCAATTCCTCGCGCCTGCCCAAGCCACTCGCCAGAATGGTCAATGCGACGGCGGACGAATTCGAAGGCAACGTCGCCGAGACTTCGGTGGCGAATTTGAACCAGCTGCTCGACCGGGCGGTCACGGCTCCTTGCGAGGCGGCTGTCAACGGCCGTTATCCTTTCGCCGGCGATGGCACCGAGGATGTGGCGATGGCGGATTTCGCGAAACTGTTCGCACCGGGCGGGCTTCTGGACCGGTTCTTCGCGCAGAATCTCGCATCGCTGATCGACATGAGTGGCCAGGACTGGAGCTGGAAACAGGATGTGCGCTTCGGGCGCGACCTGTCGAAACCGACGCTGAAAATCTTCCAGCAGGCGGCCGAAATCCGCAGCGCCTTCTTTCCCCAAGGCGGTTCGACGCCCTCGATCAGCATCACCTTCACGCCGTTCTCACTGCATGGCGATGCTGATGCCGCGGTGCTCGATGTCGATGGCCAGACCGTCCAGAGCAACCAGGTGGGCAACGCGCCGAGCATCGTGACCTGGCCCAGCGGCGCGGCTTCCGGTTCCGCCAGCCTGAGGCTGACGCCGGAGATGCCAGGCCGCGAATCCACCATCAAGTTCGAAGGGCCGTGGGCGCTGAAGCGGCTCATGGACAAGGCGTCCATCACCGGCACCGACAATAATGTCCAAGCGCGCTTCGTGATCGGCGGGCGCGACGTCAGCTATACGATCCAGACCGGCTCCGGCCCCAACCCGTTCCTGCTTCCGGCACTTTCCGGATTCAGCTGTCCGAAGGCGTTTTGAGATGGGCTTCGAACTTTTCAATGCGGTAGCACCCTTCGGGAGGCTCAGGCGCCCGGACCTTAATTTCGATACTTTAATGGTCGAGCCTGTGGCAGACTGCCGTGAGCGAGCGCCCGGGATTGGGCCGCAGAGGACGCGTGAGAAGCGTTTGGTGGCAAGGTGAGCGATGTCGCCCTTCCCTTTGACAGTTTCGGCGTGAGCCACAAAGGCTGTGTCCGCGAGCACAATGAGGACAACTACCTGCTCGAGCCACGAACCGGGCTTTGGGTGGTGGCCGACGGAATGGGCGGGCATGAGGCCGGAGAAGTCGCCTCGGCCAGCATTGTCGACCACCTGGCCACGATCGGCATCGCAAGCTCCGCTCCGGACCTGCGGGCGCGCTTCGAGGACAGACTGAGCCGGGCCAATGCCGAGATCCGCGGCATATCGGAATCGCGCGGCATCACCATCGGCTCCACGGTCGCCGCCCTGTTGGCGATGGACGGACGGTTTGCCTGCCTGTGGGCTGGCGACAGCCGGGTCTATCTGATCCGCAACGCCGCGATCTCGCAGATTTCGAAAGACCACACCGAAGTGCAGGAACTATTGGATCGAGGCATGATCAGCGCGGCCGAGGCGCTGACCTGGCCGCGCCGCAATGTCATCACGCATGCGGTCGGCGTCAGCGACGACTTCGTCATCGATTTCCAGCAGGGCGAACTGATGCCGGGGGACATTTTCGTGCTGGCCACCGATGGGCTGACGGCACATGTCACAGATGCGGAGATCGAGGCCGCGGTGGTGTCGGCAACGCCTCAGGCGGCCTGCGAAAATCTCTTGCAAACGGTGCTGACGCGGGGCGGAACGGACAATGTGACCATTGTACTGGTGAAGATCGGAACCGGGCGCAATGGACAATCGCTCCACCCTGATCTGTCCAGAGCGGAGGGCTGAGGCCGATGAGCGCCGATGACAAGACGCGAATATCGCCGCAGGTGGCCAACACCGCGGTCGGCACGCAGCTCAGCGGCATCTACGAACTTGACGAGCGGATCGCATTTGGCGGCATGGGCGAGGTCTATCGCGGCCACAACATCCAGACCGGCGACCACGTCGCGATCAAGATAGTGCTGCCCGAGTTTGCCCGTGACCAGACGATCCTGTCCTTGTTCCGCAAGGAGGCCTCGATCCTCAACCATTTGTCGCATGACGCGGTCGTGCGATACCACGTCTTCACCATCGATCCCGGAATCGGCCGGCCCTACCTCGCCATGGAATTCGTCGACGGCGAGTCGCTGTTCGACATAATGCGAAGGGGGCCGATGCCGACGGAAGAGGTGCGCAAGCTCTGCCATCGCCTCGCATCCGGCCTAGCCGCCGTGCATCAAGCCGGAGCAATCCATCGCGACCTGTCGCCCGACAACATCATCCTGCCGGGGGGCCGGGTCGACCGCGCAAAGATCATCGATTTCGGCATCGCGCGATCAGCGACGGTGGGCGGGGAAACGCTGATCGGCGGAAAGTTCGCGGGAAAATACAACTACGTTTCACCCGAACAGCTCGGGCTGTACAGCGGCGACGTCAGCGAGCAGTCCGACATCTACAGCCTTGGGCTGGTGCTGGCCGCCGCCCTGCGCGGCAAGCCGATCGACATGAGCGGATCGCAGTACGAGATCATCGAAAAGCGCCGAACCGTGCCTGATCTCTCTGACATCGACGACGATTTTCGTGACATTGTCGAAGCCATGCTGCAACCGGATCCGCAAGACCGGCCGGTCAGCATGGCTGACATCGCCAGGATGACGCGCGGCGAAGACGAAGCGACAACACCGCCCCCATCCAGGACACCCCGCGACCGGCCGGCTTTGCCACCAGCCGAGCAAACCCTTGCTCCTGATCCCAAGCCCCAGCCATCCAATGTCGCGGGGCACAACGTGCCGGCGGCAACGGGCCCGGGCGAGCAGGGCTTCGTTCCGCATGTCCGGCCAGCGCATCTGTCCAAACCGTTGCCTTCGCCGGCCGCCAGCCCGCCGCGCACGGCCGCGAGCAATGTCCCCGGGAAACCCGCGAAGACCCGAACCATCGCGATCGCTGCTCTTGCGACGCTGGCTGTCGTCTCGGTCGCCGGCCTTTACCTGAGCGGCTTCATGACACCTGTGACGCCGACTGCCGGCAAGACATCGCTTTCGCCCGAACCATCGAAGCCGGCGCCGACGGACAAGGTCGCGAGCGCCCCCGAGCCGGCAATGACAGGTCCGGCCGCGGAGCCGGGAGCCAGCGTCCAGCCTACTGAAAAACAGCCAGATGCCGTGGCAACCCAACAGCCGCTGCCGGCCAAGCCCGCCGAAATCCCCTCGCAGGCTAAAGCCCCGAAGCCGCCGGCAATGGCAGTCCAACCGCAAACAGAGGCGAGCGCACCGCCGGCTGGAAACCAGGCAGATGCCAAGGCCGTGCAGACGGCAGAGCCGGCGAAGCCTATTGCTCTCCCGCAAGCCATGGAACCCCCAACGCCATTGGCAACGGATGCGCAGCAACCGTCCGCAAAGGCATCGCCGACACCCCAGCAGAATACGATGGTCAGCAACAGTCAGACGGCAGTTCCAGCGCCTGAGACGACAGCTCCAGCCGCACCGGCAGTTCCAGCCCCGCCAGCCGAGAAGGTGGCAACGCCGCCATCGGCCAAGCCAAAGGTTGTGGAGACCCCAAAGCCCGAACCACAGATCAGCCAGCCGGAAGCACCCAAGGTGACCGTGCCAGCACCCAAACCAAGCGTAAGCCAGACGGATACCGCGAACGCCGAGGGCCAAAACGCCTCGCCACCGCCGGCCAAACAGCCGGACCTACCAGTCGTCGCGTTGAACGTACCCAAACCGGCGATCCCCCCGGTCGTCGACGATAGCGCGCAACGTGTCTCCTGGGTTCGCGACTTCGGCGGCGGCGACTGTTTCTATGCCACCATGACGTCGTCGACCGACAAGGCCGCCGCGATCGAAGGCTTTGGCACGGCGGTCCAGCCATTCGAACGGATGCTTGGCGATTTCCAGGCAAAATTCCACGTAGAGCCGGACATCAGCGTCCGCCTCATCGAGCCGAGCCAATGCGAAGTCACCAACTTTCTGCGCTTTCTCGGGCAGACCACGGCCGACAAGCCGCAGCTTGTTCTCGACCGGACATCGGTGCCTGATGGTACGCCGATCAGCGGCACGCTGGTGACGCACGGCGGGCTCATCTCCAGTGTCCTGCTGATCGATCACAAGGGCATGATGTTCAATCTCGACGACCGCATCGTCGCACAATCCGACAAGGCCACCTTCAGCATCCCGATTGGCCTCGGCGCCGCCGACAAGGCCGCCGGGAAGGCCGTGCCGCAGATCATAATGGTGATCACGGGTCCGCAGGATATTCAGGCGGCAGCCTTCGCGACGCCGACGCCGGCCTCGGTGCTGCTGCCCAAGATTCTCGAAGAGATCGAGACCGACGGATCGCAATTTTCAGCCACTGCCAAGTATTTCCGGCTCGGCGGATAGCATGGGCGCCCGATGGAACGCTGCCGCTCGCGTTTCCCCAACTCGTCCGCCGACCTGCCCTTGGGGCAGCGTGAGCCGGCTCGAGCCCTGGTTGCCCTGACGGGCCGCATGAAGCTTGCGGTCATGGCAGGGGCGGCATTGCTGGCCGTGCTGGCGCCCGGCGAAGCGCGGGCCGAATTCACGGTCTGCAATCAGACACTCGACGTCGTCAATCTCGCGGTCGGCCAGAAGGTCGACAATGCGGACCAGACTGACGGCTGGTGGACCATCGGCGCAAATCAATGCGTGAACGTCATCCGCGAGGAACTGACGAACCGCTACATCTACATCTACGCGACTGATGTCTTTGGCCATGCGATCCTGACCGGGTCGACCGAGATGTGCATCGAGCGGCGGCGTTTTTCGATCCGCGGCATCGACGAGTGCTGGCAGCGCGGCCATATCGCAGCGCAGTTTCTCGAAGTCGATACGCTTGAACAGGTGCGGTGGACCTTCTTCCTGACCGGAAGCAATCCGTGACGCACAGTATCGACACCAGCTTCAGGGAGAAAAAACTGGCGCGCGCCGCGCTGCGCAGGCGCACGCTCTGGCGCCGGCTCATTGCCGGTTTCGCCGTGGTTGTCCTGCTATCGATCGCCACCGGTTTCTACCTCACAGCGGACTATTGGTCGTTCGGCGACGAAGACGAGGAGCTGCACGCGGTCGAAGGCACGGACGATGTGCCGGCAGATGCATCCGTCTATGTGCCTGCCATTATCGAACTGGCCGGAGATCCGATGTGGATCACGCTTGCGCCCGACGCCGACACGGCAAGCAAGGGCCATGCGGTAGCGCGCCCGTCCGAACTCGACAGTTCCGGCGCCTCACCGCAGATCGAGATCCTCTCCGACGTCATGCTGAGTGCCAGCGAAAAGTTCATGACGACGATCCCGTCGACGCAGGAGGACTTCGCCTTCTTCCAGGCACAGCGGCGGACCGCTCCGACATCGCCGGCCGCCGCACCCACCGAGCAGGCCGCTCCGCCTGCCCCGCCGGTGGCACCGAACGACCAGCAGGGGGACCTGGATAATGAGCTGGCTGCACCCGATGCGAGCGAGGCCCCGGCCGGTTCGGCGCCCAAGGCGGATGCCGGCGACGCGGAGGCCGGCTGGGGAGAGACCATCGATCAGGGCGAGGCAGCGCTGCCCGCCTTCAAGAAGACCCAGATCGAGAACAATACGACCGTCGCAACCGCGACCAACGAGTACCAGCGCTTCGAGGCGACCGAAGACACCTTCGTGAAGATCCTCAACGACCGCAGCCTGGACAGCGTTGCGCTCGATGCGCATTTCTCCGCCGACGATGCCAAGCTGGCGGGCGAAGCCTTGAAGGCGCTCTTCAACCGGGACGGCCTGGAAGCGGGTTATGTCGTCGCCATGCGCGGATTCCGGCCGAACCGCGAAACGACGACGATGTCGCTCATGCAGGTCTCGATCTACGCCAAGAATGTCTTTGTCGGCACGTTGACGCGCAATGCCCCTGGCGCCTTCGTGTCGGGTGTCGATCCCTGGGTGCAAGAGGATCTGTTCAACTACTCCGGTGCAGACCAAGGCGGGCCCAAGCGTCAATACCGCCTGCTCGATGCGATCTATTCGACGGCTGCGCGCAACAAGGTCCCGACCGGCGTCATCGGCGAGGCGATCATGTACCTGTCGCGAGGACAGGATCTCGACGCCTTCACCAGCGAGGACCAGCGCCTAGTGCTGATCTACTCGCAGACGCCGCGTGGCAAGGATGAGACGTCCGGGCGGGTGCTTTATGTCGGCGTCCAGGGCGGTGAGAAGACCATCGACTGTTTCGTCTTCCAGCAGAGCGACGGCCAGTACTCCTGCGTCACCGGCAATGACGAGGTGCGTTCGCTAACTGTCGCCAACGGCATGGTCACGCCGGTGAACGGGGTCATGACATCCACCTTCGGCCCGCGCAAGCACCCGATCCTCGGCGTCGTTCGTATCCACAAGGGCGTGGATTGGGCAGCCCCTGTCGGCACGCCGATCATGGCGGCCTTCGACGGCGAGATCAGCTTCCAGGGCGATGGCGGCAGCTATGGCAATCTGGTGAAGATCTCGCATGCGAACGGGCGCGAGACGCGCTATGCGCATATGCAAAAATTCGCCATTGCGAGCGGAGTCGGTACCAAGGTGAAGGCCGGCGACGTCATTGGCTATATCGGCACTACCGGGCTCTCGACCGGCCCGCATCTGCATTTCGAGCTCTACCAGAACGGCGAGGCGATCGATCCGCTAGGGACTGCCACCACGGTCGCCACCTATGAGACTGGCAATTCCGGCAATTCTGGCAATTCCGGCGATGTCGCCGTCGAAACGCTGACCGAGCGGATCGTTCATGTCGAGAGTGGCGGCAGCGCCCGCGCCAAGAACCCGAATTCCTCGGCGACCGGCGCCGGCCAGTTCATAACGAAGACCTGGATTCGGATGATGAATACCTACCGTCCGGACCTCGCGCGCTCGCTGTCGACCGCCGACCTGCTCGCCCTGCGCTACGACGCCACGATCTCGCGCGAGATGGTTCGCAATCTGGCGCGCGAGGGCGAAGCGTATCTTCGGGCGCGCGGTCACCAGATCACGGCCGGCCGGCTCTACCTCTGTCATTTCCTGGGAATGGAAGGCGCGCATCAGGTGCTGTCGGCGCCAGCTTCGGCACAATTGAGCGCCGTGCTGGGGTCCGCCGTCATCCAGGCCAACCCGTTTCTCACGGGCAAGACAGCCAGCTATGTGGTGGACTGGGCCGAAAGGAAGATGGGCCAGAAGCTGAGCCGTGTGGCCACCGACGCCAACCCGCCGTCGACGACTACGGAGATCCGCCAGACATCGCCGGAGTTCGAAAAATACAAGCAGGCCGTCACCGCCCTCATCAGCTCGATCCAGAATACGCTTTGACCCGGCCCGTGCGGCATCAGCCCCTCAGGCCATTGGTGTCACTATCTCTCGGGCCTCTGTGAACCAAAGTTGGGCTCAGCATCACATATGTCCAAGGATCCATTTTTGGCACAAGCGACCCAGTCGCCGACGAAATCTGGCATCCGCAGACATCAACAGTGCCCCCAGTGGGTAGAGGGCTGGTCCATGAAAACGATCACAGTCTTTCTGAGCGGGATTATCCTGGCTTTCGTTGCCGCCTTCGGCGCCGAGGCAGCCGTGCCTGACGCCAAGCGCGTCGCGCTGGTGATCGGCAACACCAACTATGTCCATGCGGTTACCTTGCCCAACCCCGCCAACGATGCCCGCCTCATCGCATCGACACTGCGCGATGCCGGCTTCGAGGTGATCGAAGGGGTCGATCAGGACAATGCAGGCATGCACAGCCTCATCAGCCGGTTCACCGAGCAAGCCTACGACGCCGACCTGGCGGTCATTTTCTATGCCGGTCACGGCATGCAGGTCGACGGCAAGAACTACCTGATACCGGTCGACGCCGATTTGACATCGCCAGCCTATCTCAAGACGCGCACCATTCAGATCGACGACTTCATGGCCGCGCTTCCGCCCGACCCGGCGATCGGCGTCATCATCCTCGACGCTTGCCGCGACAATCCGCTGGCAAGGACGCTGGCGGCCTCGCTGCCGAAAAGCCGATCCACCTCGTTGGGCACCGGCCTGGCGCCGGTCGAAGCAAGATCGGACGTCGTCGATACTGGTGGCCTGCTTATTGCCTATGCAACGGATCCGGGCGCCATCGCCTTCGACGGCGACGGGGTCGACAGTCCTTACTCCACCGCGCTCGCCAGGCATCTGACCGAGCCCGGCGTCGAAATCCAGAGCGCGCTGACGCGCGTGCGCGGCGAGGTGACCGAAACCACGCAAGGTCGCCAGCGGCCGTGGCATAACGCATCGCTGGGACGCGAGGTTTTCCTGGGTAAACCCGTCGCCGCTGCGGCGCCGCCGGCCGTAAATCCGGTAGCCGACGCATCCGCGACATCCGCCCCTGCCCCTGTCGCCAATGGTTCTCTTTCCTGGGAAGTCGAGCAACGTCTTTGGGATGAGGCCTCGAAGCACAATTCTGGTCCGTTCTACCAGGCCTATCTCGACCAGTTTCCGAACGGTCGTTTCGCCACCGTAGCGCGGCTGAACATCGACGAATTGGACGGCCCGAACGCTCAAAACCGGCAGGTCGCGGCACTCGATACGAACCAGGCGAACGCCGGTCCCGGCTCCGCCGTGCGCACCTCTGTCAGCGTTCCGGACGAGATGAAGCAGAAGCCGGGCACCGAGTTGACGGAAAGTGCGATGGGCCTCGACCGCCAGAGCCGCATCGACCTGCAGTTGCGGCTTGAAGCGTTAGGCAACGAGCTTGGGCTGATCGACGGAACCCTGGGCTCTCAGACCCGTGAGGCGATCGGCATCTGGCAAGCCGATAACGGACTGCCACAAACTACCTATCTGACGCGCGAGCAACTGGCGTTCCTGGTGATCCAGTCAGATCCCGTGATGGCAGCCGTGCGCGCCGGATATGACGCCGATCAAGCCCGTACGGCACAGCCGAGGAAGCCCGTCGTGCAGAAAGCCCGCGCGATGAAGCCGGTGGCACAAGGACCCCGCAAACAACGGCAGGTCGCTCAGAAGTGGCGCGACCGCGAGATCATGGTGCGGCGGGATGAACCTGCTCGGCCGCGGGACAATTTTCTCGCCAGGGCACTGATTTTCGGCGCTGGTGTGGCCGTGGGCAGCGTGCTCAAACACTGACCGCCGCGCGTTACTGCGCCTTAATCCGCATTTCCACGCGACGGTTGACCGGATCATACGGGTTGGGGCTGCGTGGATTCTTTTCGCCCATGCCGATGGCGTCGATGCGGGCGGGATCGACACCACTGGCCGTCAGGAAGGCTGCCACCGATTTCGCTCGTCGTTGCGACAGGCCCTCATTGTAATGCACAGTGCCAGTGGCGTCGGTGTAGCCTTCGACGACGAAGCTGAACGTGCTCAGCCGGCTGTCCTTCAGCGCCTTGGCGAACTCGTCGAGTTCAGAGCGCGCAGTGGTGTCGAGTGCGGCCGAATCTAGGCCGAAATTGATCAGCATATCGAGACTCGATTTCTCTCCCGGCGCTTCTTTTGCCTTGGTCTTGGTCTTGCTCTTGCACTCCTCCTCGGTGCCGACGCAAATTCCCCGCGACTTGCCGAGATCGGCCGCGCCGGCAAAGAACTTGACAATGTCTTCTGATTTCTGAACAGGATCGGCGAAAGCGTGGGTCGAGAAAAACACCACGACCGCCAAGACAAAAGTTGAACTGCCCCACTGCATAACGGTTACTCCTATCTGAGCATCCGATTTCGATGATGGCGATCATACCAAATTCCAGTGCAATTGTCTGTCGATAAACGCCGGCGGCACGATAGTGCCGTTGGCTGTTGCCGGATCATTGGTCGAGACTTGACCCGCGCCGCGCCTGAGGCTTGAGTGACCAAGGCTTCTCGATGAAAGCGTGGCGGTCATGGCCAATGGGCTCCGATTCAAGACGGCACGAGATCTTTTCACGGCTTGTCCGGCTATTGCCGAGGACATGAGAACCCTTCCAACCGACCAAAACTCGATCGCGTTTTGCCGCCACCTGCTCGCCGGGCGCGTTCCCGAGGAAGCGATCACATTCTGTGCCTACCTGCTTGCCGAGCGGGCCGCGGTCTGGTGGGCGCATGAATGCCTGAGCCATCTGACCGAGCTGTTCGATGGAACCGATCAGGAATTGCTTGCGCATGTTCGCGACTGGGTGGCTGAACCGGACAATCCCCGCCATCAGGCAGCCGTCCGCACGGCCGCGACGACACCAGCAACAACGCCAGTCGGCTGGATTGCGCTGGCTGCTGGATGGCGGAACAATGGTTCGGCCATGGACGCGACGACAACACCGGCCTTGCCGCCATTACCTGCTGCCCACGCCGTCAATGCCGGGATTCTGGCCGGCCTGGCGCGTGTCGCTCTCGCGGACCGGTTTGCGGTTCTTTCCGCATTTGTCGAAATGGGCATCCAGATGGCGGAGATCGAGGCGCGCCAATCGGCTGATGCCTATTAGAGCCGCTTACTTGCAGCCGCCTTGCGCCCATTTGGCCAGCGCCACCTTGAAGCGTGTTCCCAGCGGATGTTGCAGGCGCAAGACAGAGACATCATTGGCGGCGAAATTCTTCGCCTGATCGCACAGCCGGGCCTCGTTCCATTCATGGCAGCCGTCGCAGTGCTTGCCTTCCCAGACCGACTTGTCCAACCCCTCCACCGGGCTGAACAGGGGCTTGCCCTTGATCAGTTCGGCGATGCTCTTGCCGTCGATCGCCGCATCGCCGAAGTCGACCGGATGATTAAAAAGGATCGGGGCATCCGACGCCAGTTTGGGGATTTTCTGGCGCAGCACATCGAGCGCAAGCTGGTCGTTGCTCGGGCCTGACGGACTAGCCGGGCCGGTGTTGCGCGCGTCGGAGCCGCCTTCGGCTTGAGGTGTGCTCGCCTCGCCCACGATCAATGGCGCATTGAGATCGACCTTGTGCAGGACGACCTCCGTTGTCAGCGAAACGTTGAGCCAGGGGCGCTGCTTGCCGGCGGTTGCCTTGAAGACATCACCGGTCACCCGGTTCATCGCCTCGGTGATGGAGACGTTGGCTTCGCCGATGTGCTGAAGCAGCGCCGCAGTGAACGGCGAATGTTCGCCCGACCCGTCATAGGCGACCTGATTGGGACTGGCGGCGAAAGCGACAAGCGTGCCGGCGCCACCGTTCTCGATCGGGATCTCGGCCAGGCCGCTCATCGCACCGTGGACGCCCGCAGTCTTGGCCAGCACTTCGGCGAGGGGATTGTCGCGGCAAGCGTCGAGGAACACCAGCCTGATGCTGGTCTCGCGTGACATCTGGCGCAAAACAAAATCAAACGACACGGCCTCGAAGTCGAGGGAAGTCTCGTCCTCCAGCGCGGCGTCGACCGGAAGCAGGTAGTTCTTGCCCGAAACCTGCAAGCCGTGGCCGGCGTAGAAGAACAGCGCGATATCGGCACCGCGCACCTGTTTTGCGAACTGGGCGATCGTCGCCTGCGTCTGCGGCTTGGTCAGGTCGAAGCCCGAAACCACCTCGAAGTCGAGCTTCTTCAAGCGTTCGGCCATGGCCTGGGCGTCGCGCACCGGATTGGCGAGGGGTGCCGCGTGCTGATACTGGGCGTTGCCGAGGACAAGGGCGACGCGGCGCTCGGCGCTGGCGGCCGTCATAGTCAACAGCAAGGCGAGTACCACGAGACCGGCGGCGCGAAAGAAGCGGCCGCAACGGGCGATCAGACCGGACCTCACCGCACCCTCAGAGCTTGGTCGCGGAAAACTCGATCCGCCGGTTGAGCGCCTTGTTCTTTGGCGTATCGTTGGCGGCAACCGGCCGCTCCTCGCCATACCCGGTCGCCGTGATCTGCGTGCGCGCAATCCCCGCGGCAACAATGGCATCGGCGACCGCCTGGGCCCGCCGTTCGGACAATTGCTTGTTCGCCTCCGGCGAGCCGTCGGAATCGGTGTAACCGGAGACCTCGACCTTGAGGCTCGGGCATTTGCCGACGACACCTTCGACCTCTTCAAGCAACGGCCGGCTCTTCGCATCGAGCCGCGCGCTGGCCGGCCGGAAGTAGATGGCGCCGGTGCGCGACAGCACGGCGAACCGGTTCAGGCATTCCTCGTCGCTGAAGTTCGCCTTGGCGGCATCGGTGGCAACGGGGCCAACCTCGGCTGAATTCGCCGCGGCGGTCGGAGCGGCGGCCGGCTTGCTGCCGTCAGCGGTGAAGACGAAATCGAACGATACCGACGCGGTCGGCACGATGTTGGTGACATTGGCTGCCTGTTGCAGCTTGTCAACGTTCGGCAACAGGCCGAAATCCTCGACATGGACAGCGACCGGAGCCTCCGAAGCAACCGACACCATGGTGTCGCTGATCATAGTGACGACGACGCTGGCCTCGAGGTCCTTGTCGACGCCGTGCAGATTGAGACGGAAAGGCAAGGTTGCCTTCACCCTGCGCTTTGTCGCGAGATCGGCGAATGCGGCGGGATCCACCTTCGCCGTCAGCTCGGCCGTCGGGTACTTGAATGTCTCGAAGAACAGGAAGCGCATGCGAACATTGCGCAGGTCGACGCCGGTATCGACCGAGTTGAGGTCGAATGTGACCTTGGCATCACCCGCCGCGCTCAGCGTGCCGGTGATGTTCCTGATCTTGTTGGTCTCGACGATCGTGTTCTTCTTGACCGACTGGTAGGTGATCACCGAAGCTGCGGGATCGAGCGTCCAGTTCGGCGCGGCGCTGGCGGCTTGCGACCCGAGCAACAGCAACAACGTGAGGCCAAGAGCCCTTGCTGCAGCAAGGCCTTTCGACGTTGTCTTCCACCAGAATGCGACGACTTCGAACATGGAACGCCCCTGCCCAGGACCACCGTATCGACCCGACATCAAGCGGGGAGCATAGAGCACTCGCGGTTGGTTGGCGAGTACGGCTGCAAATCCTAAGAATGCAGGATAATCGGCGAAGAACTGATGCTGCCCCATTCCTGAACTAAGCCTAAGCCGGTGTGAAACGATCCGGGAGTCAGTGCCGCCACGACCAGGACATGGTCGTAGCTACGTCCGGCATTCTTGAGGTTTGATCAACCTCCCCAACCGCCGCCTCCACTACCTCCGTTCCCGCCTCCACCCATGGACGGAGTGACTGGCGGGGGGACAGGTGCCGTTTCCTCAACCGGCTTGATCACCTTTTTGGCGGTGACCTTCTTCTGCTGGTCGATCTTTGGCGTGGACGTCGTGCGAACGAGCTTCTGTCTGTGCTTCGTCGTCGTCACCGTTGGTTCGGCCGTGGGCGAAACGGACATGCAGCCCGCTAGCGCCGCCAGGGCACCGGATAGAACCGTTGCAATCAATGCCTGCTTCACTGCCGTGCCCACCATTGCCTCCTTGTGATCAAAACAAGTCCCGACGCGGATTGGCTTGCTCCCAGACCGCTCTGGCCGTCTTGACCAGTTGGTCGTCCAGCGAGCCGTTCGCCGCGATCTTCGACTTGAGTTCGCCGTGCAATTGCTTCAGCGCCGCCGTTTTCGCCTTCACGCCGAATTTTGTCAGCGTCGCCTGGGCGCCCGGCAATTCCTTGCGAAGATCGAGTGCCACCGCGAAGGCCAGGTAGCGCACCGCTATCGCCTGGTCGGCCTTGTCGCCCTTCTGCATTTCGAGAGCCGCCCGGTCATAGGCGCCGGACTGATCGCCGCGGGCCGTGGCCAGTTCGAACAGTCTCTGCGCTTCATCGAGGTTCTGCCCGACGCCGACACCGTCCCGGTACATGCGCGCGAGGCTAGCCGGAGCGTAAGGCTGGCCGAGATCCATGGCCTTCTGGAAGAGCCCGTGCGCCTGGCTGGGATCCTTCCCGACACCTACGCCGGCGAGGTAATTTCGGCCGAGCAGGTTCATCGAATACATGTCCTGCCGCTCAACGCCCGCCTTCAAGAAGGCCACGGCGCGGGCCGGATCGGCGGGCACGCCATTGCGGCCCTCCGTGAAGATCGCGGCAAGATCATTCATCGCGTAGGTATGGCCCATGGCTGCCGCCTTGAGCAGAAGGTCCAGCCCCTTGCCAGTGTCGCGCTCGACGCCATAGCCGTTGAACAGGGCACGTCCCCATGACGTCATCCCGTAAGGATCGCCCTTGTCGGACGCCGCCGCATAAAAGGCATTGGCTTGCTTGCGGTCGGCAGGCATTCCCGTGCCCGTCGCGTTGAAGTAGCCAAGCTCGAACACGGCACGGACGTGACCATTGTCGGCTGCCGCCTGGACGGCTTTCTTGGCGTACTCGACCTTGCCGGCTGCCAGCAGCGCTCGGCCCAGTTCGTAGCGGAAGCGGGCGACGTCGGGATAGGCTTTCACCGCCGCCTCGCAGGCCTTCACGGCCTCGGTGCCGATTTCATTCGGAAGCAGGCCGGGGACGACGCCTTGCAGGTCGAGAGGCTCGCCGGCGGCCTGGTCGCAAGGATCGACGCGTGGCGACAGCTTCATGGTGGCGGGCTTGGATGAACTGCTGTCGGCGCGGATTTCGAAGCCGACCTCTACCGGCTGGGCAGCACCGATCTGGGGTTCGTAGCGCAGCTGGTCGACCTCGTCCGCCATCAGGCTCGACTCCGGCGACAGGGCACGATCCGGCAGGGACAGCGTTCCCGTTGCCGGATAGCTCGCGAGTTTCAGGCTGACGGAGGGATCCTTTGTGGGGAAATCCAGATTCAGCGGAACCGGGCCTACTCCGACCGGGACGCTGATCTCGCGGTTTTCGATCGCCTCGGCGGCGCCGGTGATATGAATGCCCCGCTCCAGCACCTGCTGCTTCTGCTCGGTCTCGAGCGAAGCCGCAATCTGTTCGCCTTGGGCGCCGTGGCCATCCTTGACACGGAACACCATGATGCCCCGGGCTTCGCCACCCCAATTGTCATGCGTGGCGTAGGCCAGCATGTCCACCTCTTCGGGCGCACCGGCGCCCTTGGGCACATCCATCTTCAGGCGTGGCAGGTCCACGCCCTGAATCTCTTCGCCGACCTCGACGGCCCTGCCGTCCAGCAGCAGGCGTCCGAGCACGGGCGGCCTTTCGATGCTGACGGTGATCGATCCGCCATCGACATCGACCGGTTCCGGCAGGTCAAGGGCAACAGGCCCGACACCCGACGGCACGACTTTCTCAAGAACCGGCGGCAGCGAAGGCCGGCTGGCACGGCGCATCAGGACAACTTCGTCGATGAGCGAGGAGTTTTCCCAGGGAACCTGCTTGCCGTCGGTGGCCTCGACCACATCCCGGCGCACCGCGGCCATGACCGTGCGTATCTCTTGGTTCGGCGCCAGCGCCCGACGCGAAAATGCGGACGAAAACGGGCTGAGGTCTCCGCCTCCATCATAGGCGACCGCCCCTGGCTCGGTGGCAAAGGCGATCAGCGTATTCAGCGAGCTTTTGACCTGTGCAAGACCGGTGTTGCCGGCCGTGATCAGCTGGTCCCTCAGCCAATAATCCTTGCGCGGAAACGGATTGTTGCGACAGGCGTCGAGGATGATCACCTGGATCTTCGATTTCGCGCGCAATTGCTGCAGGACATCATCCAGCTTGACCGCCTGGACCTCTATGTCGGCTGCATTCTTCAGCGAGGCATCGACGGGGATCAGGAAATTCTCGCCACCAATCTGAAAGCCATGACCGGAATAGTAGACGACGGACAGATCGGCGCCGTCCGCCGCAGCAAGGTAGTTGCGGAACTGCTCCTCGAATTGCAGCTTTGTGAGGTCCTTGGCAACGAACACTTCGAAGCCGGCCAGCCGAAACGTCTTGGATACGTCCTCGGCATCCTTGTCGGGATTCTTGAGGGCGGGGATTTCCCGGTACTCGGAATTGCCGATCACAAGCGCGACCCTTCGATCGGCCGACGCATCGAACGTCGTGAAGGCGGCCACGAGGAAAACCGCGATTAATCCGCACAGCCGGAGCATGGCAACCGCCTCAACCGCCGCGACCTGACGACCACAAGCTCCCCAGATTGCGGTATCAAGGTCTGATGAAGAACTCACAATCCGCCGAAACAGCAACAGGAAAAAGACTGAAAAACCATCGCGGCGGCAGGCACCTTCGGAATGTGCAAGGTACCTCAGAGCAGACCCATCCGCAATGAGTGTCTAACCGCACCGGCATGGCCGTCCGGATCCGACGCATTCACCAAGCTTGAACCCAGAGACGGGGTGCAGTGAAGTCGGAAGGCCTCGTCATGGGATGGCCAAAGACAAGACGAGCGGCAATTCCATTCCGAAGTGCCGGATGCGCCAGATTGTCGAGGAAAACTTTCAAGCCATGCCGGCAGGCAGCGAGTGATGCAGGATTCCAATATCAAACCATCGCTGCTGGTTCAGCCGCCTATGTGCACGTCATTGTACGCCAAAGCGCGACACGGTTCTAAGGACGCTTTACATCAATGCTTGACATGTTCAGCATTCAGCTTTGCCACCATCTTTTGGGAGGCGACTGATACTGGATGCAATGGGTAAAAGCGAAGGCTACAGTGCCGAACCCGCCCTATCGCCGCCGTTTCCCCTGCTCCCACTCGATCGTTTCCAACCCAGCTAGGACCTTGATCTAGCTTGGTTTTTGCTTTCCTGCGGCACTGAAAGCCGACACACGGCCCCTCAAAAAGTTACACTATTGACTTTAAACGGAAAATCGCCGCAAAAAAAGTTTTGAGGTTTCATAGACTATCGGAGCCAATCGGTCGGTTTTCGCTCTCTCGGTGCTCAGTCGCACACTCGACCCGATCTCAAAAAGTACCGTCAGCACAGTCTATCACGCCCCGCTGGAGCGATCCATCCATCGCAACCAAAAGAGCCAGCCTGCTCCATTGGCACTTGGTAGCGCCATCATTCATGCAAGCCCCAGTTTCGATCAGGGTCGTTGCGTCGATTGTCGGCCTACGGCGGGACCGTCTCGGAATGCCGGGGCTGACCATCCGATCCTGTCCAGTCAACCGAAGGCGCCAACCTGTGCTCTTCCCGCTATCGCTCTTGTAGCCGATGACCTGCTTATGCACAGTGATGCCCGCTAACACCATCGGACCTGATCCGGTGCCAATGTTAGCAATAAACACGCTGTCGATCAGGCGATGCATGAGATCTCGCTCTAGAATGAGCGATGGGTCTTTAACCGCTTGCTCTGCTCCTTCTCTCCGCGAGTTGCTTCCTAAGTTTGTCTCCTTCGGCAAGATAAGCTTCTGCTTGAGGCGAATTCGTTGGCGTACAGCCTCTCTTCATCGGAAGGCGCCCGTTTTTGTAGGCTAACAGGATCGCTGCGGCTGCATCAGGACCAACCTCAAGAACGAGATCGAGCCAATTCCTTTCGGGTATGTAGATGTCGGCGCGCTCAGCTTTCGACAGAACATCTCCTTCAAGAACGAGCCTTCTCGTCTTAATGGGCATGATACCAGGCAGGCTAGCAAGGAAGTCCGTAAGAGAGCGCATCGCCGATTACTATAGAGTCACTCGTAGGCGGCTAGAGCAGCCGATGTCTTACTGCTGTCGATCGATCAATATTGCGCCAGCCTTCCCCCATGATCCAAATCCGACTACAGAGGGATGCTGACCCGGTGACCTTGCAGGAGGGTGATTTCGTGAGAGCGCACTCGACCACTCGTCGTCCGGTCACTACCGAGCGCATCGAACGAGTTCTCGACCGCATCGCAGAAATCATCGTCGCACGCGGCGAGCAAGGCGAGGCATGGCTTCCGCTATATGACCACCTGGAGGCCGCGCTGCAGAATCTTCAGGCGAAGGAAAGGCGCCTTTCCGCAGTGCGTGAGCGAGTCAAACGTTCTAAGGGTTGAACGAGGACTCGACCTATGGCCCGAAGCTTAGTCCAGGCATTTTTCACCCCAGGGCTTGCCAATACATAGCGAAGAGACGCGTTTGTCATAAGGCCCCGTTGGCTGGGGTCGATATGCGACATAAGAATGTTGTTTTTATTTAGTTTTATCACAATATGTAGCACATTCAGGGCAACTGCCGTAAACTGTGTCGATGAACACCTTCCGGCGCGACCCAGCACGACTGGCTGCAGCTTATGGTCGGTGCAATCGGTGCGAAATTCCGCTCGCAATGGGAGCGGCCATTGGCGCGCGTGGCCGCGAGGGCTTGAGCCCGCAAGCGGACGGGTCCGCACTTTATTCCGCGCGTGACGATCCCAGATGACAATACTCGCTGGCTTGGGCTGATCACGCGATGCGCAACAGCTTGCGCAGGCGGACAGGCAGTCGGGGCGAGGCTTGAAGCTCAGCACAGCTCGCCTCCCATCGCTTCAGATACACGGCGATCGGGATACCGGTTCGGCCGGGCCAGCGGTTGAGTGCACCCAGCGCCTCGACACAGTCCGGCGCCGCCTCGTACTTGAGGTAAGTGTGACGGGTGCGATCAATGAGACTGAGACGAATAGGTCCAAACCAGTGGATAAGCATCGCAATATCACAATAGGTAGCACAATTTGTAGCACAAACTTTGGGCTCCCCCAACATTTATGCTTTGAAGCTTTATGTGGCGTTTGGGTGGATCTGAATTGGTCAGACTCGATTGTTTCAACCCAGCTAGATCATTGATCCAGCTGGGTTTTTTGCTTACGGCACCGAAAGCCGACGCATGGGTCCGTCAAAAAGTTACGCTGTTGAAAGGCTTCAGAGCGCCCTCGCCCGCAGACGGAGGTGAATTGACGCGTTGTGCCATACAGATCTGTGCTTACAGCGACTGCAGTCGCGCGATGTCCTCGGGTGTTGCAGCACGCTCAACTATAGTGCGCCCCGAAGGGTCCTTCACCTCCAGGCGGCCATTCTCAATCTCTTCCTTTGTGCCGTCGGGATGGGTGACTTCGGTCTTGTCACCTGAAATCTCGACCTTATCGTCTGCCGCGTTCACGTGCTCCTGCCCATCATGCCCAATGTCGTCACCGGCATCGTGGTCTGCACCATCGCCGCTGCCACTGCGGCCAGAGTTGCCGCCGTGCCCAGAGTCGTGATCTCCATCGCTGCCAGACCCGGAGTTGCCGCCATGACCCTCACCACCACTACTACTGCCGCCGCCACCCTCGCTCTTGGCATACGCGGCGGCTATTTGGATCTTGCCCGAGCTCACAAAGCTGAGCTGATAGGGCGCCACCACCAAAGCCAGGACAGTTGACGCCCGAAGGGCGAGCAGCAAGGTTCGGGTTAATTTTGGATTCTGCATGATAGGTTTCCTCCTCAATACATTGAGACAACGCAGAAGAGACGGAGATATTCCCACTATGCCCAGAAAAAGGCGAATGCAGGACCTTCGCTGGCGCTACCTCAGGACTTAGGTCGGATATGCACTGAAAGCACGCTACGCGTCCAACCTCGGCTCGGCGCAGAGGTCCAACCATAACCCGCCGCAATCACAATATCCGCAACCGGTTGGGTCACGCATGCTGACATCGTGGCTAATTAAACGGCGGGCGATGATCGAGGGTGGAAAGCGCCGATAGGTGGCCAAGACCGATCATACGCTGCCGTTTCCGATAACCGATTTGAGGCCGAGTTCTGACTGTCGGCTTACGGGCGTCGAGCTTGAATAGCTGCCGTTAGGCGCGCTAATTTCAACGACGACTTTCGCCAGGATCGCACCCATCGAATGGGGAGGCGCTCAACGGTTCGTTGTGCTAACCTCGATAGCCGCGGAGGGCGCTATGGGTGAGAATCGCAAGCTAGCCGCAATTCTAGCCGCAGACGTGGTCGGATATAGTCGGCTCGCCAGCGAAGACGAAGATCGCACCTTGGCGAGGTTGCGGGCACTACGCAGCGACCTGATCGATCCGACCATCGCCGTGCACAACGGGCGCGTGATCAAGCGCACCGGAGATGGAGCGCTTGTCGAGTTCCGCAGCGTGGTGGATGCCGTCCGCTGCGCTATCGAGGTGCAGAACGGAATGGTGGAGCGCAACGCCGGTGTACCGCAGGACCGTCGCATCGAGTTCCGGATCGGCATTCATCTGGGAGACGTTGTCGAGGAAAGCGACGGCGACCTGATGGGCGATGGTGTCAACATCGCGTCGCGTCTGGAGGGCGTTGCGGCGCCCGGGGCCATCTGCCTGTCCGAAGATGCCTATCGCCAGGTCAAAGCGAGGCTCAACCTCTCGGTCGCCGATCTCGGCAGCACGCAGCTCAAGAACATCGCCGAGCCGATCCGAGTTTATTCGCTGGCGGTCGGTGCCGCCGGCGCGAAGGCGATCGCGACGTCGGAACCCTCGACGAGCCGGCCCGCAGGATCAAAGTCGGCAAAGCTGTCGATCGCCGTCCTGCCGTTCGCCAATATGAGCGGCGACACCGAGCAGGACTACTTCGCCGACGGCATCAGCGAAGACATCATAACCGACCTGTCGAAGGTCGCCGGCCTCTCGGTCATCGCCCGCAACTCCAGCTTCACCTACAAAGGCAAGAACATCGATGTCCGGACGGTCGGGCGCGAGCTCGGCGTGACTGCGGTGCTCGAGGGCTCGATCCGCCGCGCCGGCAACCGCGTCAGGATCAATGCCCAGTTGATCGATGCGCGGACCGGGACCCATGTCTGGGCGGACCGCTACGACCGCGACATGACCGATATCTTCGCGCTGCAGGACGACGTGACGCGCCGCATCGTCGAAGCCCTCAGGGTTGCCCTGACCCCGGCCGAGTCGGCGCGCATCGCCCATACACCAACGAGAAACATCCAGGCGCATGATCTTTTCCTGCGCGGGCGCGAGGTCTTGTCCGGTCCTGATAAGACAAACGAGACATTCGAGCGCGCGGTCGCCTTGTTCATCCAGGCGATTGAGCTCGACCCCGACTATGCCGAACCGTATGCCGGCCTGGCTCACGCTTACAACCACGACTTTCAGAACCACTGGAGCGGGCGCACCGACAGCAAGGAACTCTCTGCCCATTATAGTCGGCTGGCGCTCGAGAAGGGCCCCAACCTGCCCTATGGGCATTACATGGCCGCGCTGGTGAAGTTTTGGGAGAAGGATCCGGCCGGACATCGCGAGGAGGTGGAGAAGGCGCTTGCTCTCAACCCCAACTTCGCACTGGCCTTCGGCCTGCGCGGGGTGGGCAACATCTACAACGGCGCGCCGCTGGAGGCGATTCCGGATCTGGAGCACGCGCTGCGCCTCGATCCGCTGCAGGGCCATTTGACCTGGCACTTCATCGGCTCGGCTTACCTCCTGGCCGGGGAGTACCAGAAAGCGGTCGAGGCATTTCGCGAGCGTATCCGCGTGTCGCCCAAGACCGACCTGTCGCGGGGGCTCCTTATTGCCGCGCTGGGCCACCTCGGCGACGTCGATGAAGCACGGCGCGTGAGCGCCGAGCTAAAAGAGATAAACCCGAGCTATCGCTTTTCAGAGCACGTGGGGCGGCTACCCTTCAGCAATCCGGCCGACGCCGAACGCATCCGGCAGGGGTACGCCAAGGCGGCGATACCCGAATACGCGGACGAAAGCCCTGCGCCTGCACTAGAGGTTTCGAGGGGCCGCTAGGTCGGCGGCGCGATGAAGGCCGGCACCATTATTAAGTGGGTTTCCCCCGTCTCGGTGTTGGTATTTTTGATGGTATCCAACCACCTGATGTATTTTGGCGATTGGCAGGATGAAGGACCAAAAATCCTGGCTTAGTGCCGTTTTTCACCAGTTTGGTTGCACCCATAGAATCCGGCAACCGGAATTGAACCGCCGCCAACCGGCCGTCTCATGCGACATCCGCTCATTGGCCCGGACCGATCATACTCACGAGAGCGCCGCGCTATTCTGGTAGCCCGGCAGCATGAAGCGCATCACCAAGGCATTCCGCGAGCGCCTGAGCGCAGTTCACGCCCGCAAACTGGCGACCGTAGCGAAAAGTTGGGTGCAGTTCGAGCACCCGTGCGGCAGCTGCCCTCGCTTCTTCCAACCGGCCGAGTTTGGCAAGCGCAGCGGCCAATTGCACATAAGTGATGCTGTGTGCGGGATTGGCCTGAACGGACTTGTAAGCGGCGCGACAGGCTTCGTCGTAGCGGCCGCACAGCAAATGACTCATCGCCTGCGCGTCGAAAGCGGCGAAGGCCCAAGGATCAAATGGGCTTAGCCGCATGCCTCGTTCGCTCCACTCGATGGCTCGCTCTGCTTCTCCGCTCCATCCGAGGACGACGCTGCCGAGAATGTAGGTCAGCGCCGATGACGGGCTGATCGCAAGCGCGGCTTCCATTGCAGTCAAAGCAGCGCTGCGGTCATGACCATCCATGCCGAGGGAAAATCCCGCGAGAGTCAATGCGGACGCATCGTCCTGTCCATGAAGGATGGCGGAGCGCGCATGGCGTATCGATGCGGCGCGGTTGGCTTCCTCCAAGCCCCTTCGGAGGAAGAGGCAGTGGTGACACATCGCAGCGTTGCCGTGCGCCAGCGCATAGGCCGGATCGAGTTCGATGGCGCGTTCGAGCAGCACGAGCGCTCGCATCGCCCGCTCAGGCATTCCGGAATCAACGTCAAGCTGGGCCCGAAGCACAAGGTCATAAGCATCCAGGTTATCCGGACGCCTGCGCCTCACCCTGTCGATTTCGGCACGCCGCAGGCTCGGTGCGATTGCGCCGACGGCCGAAATGGCGATCTCATCCTGAAGCGAGAAGATATCGTCGGAGCTGCGGTCATATCGCTCGGCCCATACATGAGCGCCGGTCGATGCATCGATCATCTGGCCGGTCACGCGCACGTGGCCCCCGACCCTCCGCACGCTGCCTTCGAGTACATACCGGACGCCAAGCTCGCGGCCGACCTGCTTCACGTCCAAGGCGCGGCCCTTGTAGGCAAAGGTCGAATTTCGCGCGATGACGAGCAGCCAGTTGATGCGCGCCAGGCCGGTGATGATATCGTCAACCATACCGTCGGCGAAATAATCCTGCTCCGGATCGCCGCTTAGGTTCGAGAACGGCAAAACCGCGACCGAGGGTTTGTCCGGCAATGTCAGCGTTGCCGGTTCTGCTCCATCGACTCTCGGATCGCGGCTATCGGCTGTGACCGCCGGCCCGATATAGCGGTAGCCGCGTCGCGGCAGCGTTTCGATCCAGCATGCGCCGCCCGCCAAGTCCTCAAGGAGCCGCCGTGCCGCCGCAATCTGGACCGTAAGGTTGCTGTCCTCAATGGCCTGTCTGGACCACGCCGCCTCGATCAAAGCTTCTTTCTGAACCGGCGCACCCGCCTTTTCCACAAGCCGCGCAAGCAACGCGACCGCCCGCTTGCCGAGCGGCGTCGGCTCGACGCCGTGGAATAGAATTCCCGCATCGGCGTCGAGGCGAAACGGGCCAAATGCAAAGCGTGTTGGCATTTGCGAAGAAGATACCGTTTGTGAATTTTTCGCAACGATTTCGGAACGGCCTAAGGACTTGCCGAAACGCCAAGCACATCTTGCCCACATGTTACCAATGGAGGATCAGATGAGCGTCGCTCCCGTCATTCGCATGCCCGAAGAGAACAAGGGGGTCATGCTACGTGGCTATCCAATGGTGTTCCTCGTCACTGGCGAGGATACGAAACATACGAGTATGTTCGACTGGACAATCCCGGCCGGGTTCGCCACCGGCCTTCATGTTCACCGCGTGCAGGAGGAAACCTTCTTTGTGCTTGAGGGCGAATGCGTGTGGCATGTAGGGAACAAGACGATCCACGCGACCCCAGGTACTTTCCTGTTTATTCCACCGGGGGCGCCGCACAATATCACCAATATCGGCGAAAAGCCTGCGCGGGTGCTGATGACCGTCTCTCCGCCTGGGCATGAACACTATTTCGAAGAACTTGCCAAACTGGCTACACACAGCTCTCCGGATCCGAAAGCGCTTGCCCACTTGCGGGACCGTTACGACACTGACCAGCTCTCGACCCTGACAATAAAAGTGTAGGCTTTGATTTGCGGTATCGCGTAATGGCGCAAGCCGCGCATCGTCGGCACCTGCGATGTCCGCTTCTGAGGGTGTACAGGCGGCCCTGAACGACAGGGATGAGGCGCATTACCGCCGGGCAGCTGGAGCCGGAACCGGGCTGTCAGCTTCCAGCTTCATCACAGTGACGTCGGCCCCTAGCCCGCTCCCTCCGGCCGCGCGCTTGATCCGTGGTGGACGGCCTTGCCATGGTGCAGCCCCAGGGCCGAATCTATTGCAGATCAGAGTATTTGCCTCAACCTTGGTTAAACCGGGAAACAAACCGGTCGAACCTCTCGTTTGCGCCGCCACCAAACAGACGATTGGGTTTGCCTTCAGCCTCGATCCGCCCCTGATCCAGAAACAAGACTCGGCTCGACACGTCGCGTGCGAATGCCATTTCATGGGTGACGATGAGCATGGTTCGGCCCTCCGCCGCTAGGTCGCGCATTACCTTCAAGACCTCCCCAACCAGTTCGGGATCAAGTGCGGATGTCGGTTCGTCGAAGAGCAAGACCCGCGGTTTCATGACCAGGGCCCGAGCAATGGCTGCTCGCTGTTGTTGGCCGCCTGACAACTGGGCTGGGTACGCCTTGGCCCGCTCCAGCAGGCCCACCCGCTTGAGAACGGCCTCGGCCTCGTCCCGGACCTCTGCGCGGTTTCGGCGCTGGACGTGGAGCGGCGCCTCCATAAGGTTATCGAGGACGTTCATATGGCTCCAGAGGCAAAAATTCTGGAAGACCATCGCCACTTGCGTGCGGAGCCGATCGACCTGTTTGCGATCCGCGATTGATAGGTTGCCGTTCGTTGCCCGCAGCCTGACCTCCTCGCTAAAGATGCGCAGGTGTCCCGCCGATGGCATCTCTAGAAGGTTGAGACAACGCAGAAAAGTCGACTTGCCGGAGCCGGACGCCCCCAGAATGGAGACCACTTCTCCGTCCTTGGCCTCGAAATCTATACCCTTCAGGACCTCCACACTACCAAAGTGCTTGTGAAGGCCTTCAACTGAGATAGCGGCAGTTTCAGCAGTTCTATTTGAGGCGGCGGAGGCGGCGACATGAGCCATGTGGGTCTCCTATGGGGTGCTAGGCTTTGCGATGTGCGTGATGGGCGTGCAGTCTCCGTTCGACCAGCGAAAGAGCTGAACTCAGGAGGAAGGTGAGCGCCAGATAGATCGCGCCGCTGACCACGAAGATTTCCAGGACGCGATAGGTCGAGGAAATCAGTTTGTAGGCGACGCCGGTCACCTCGGTCAGGGTGATGATACTGGCCAAGGATGTTGCCTTGATCATCAGGATCACCTCGCTGCCATAGACTGGGAGCCCCTGGCGTAGCGCAATCGGCCAGATGATCCGGCGACGCAGCAGGAAGCCCGACATGCCGCACGAGCGAGCTGCTTCGATTTCGCCCGGCGGCACCGCCTGGACCGCACCGCGAATGATCTCGGCCGTATAGGCTGAGGTATTAAGTGCCAGAGCCAGGATTGCGCACCAATATGGCTCGCGCAGGAACGGCCAGAGAAAGGACTGGCGCAAAATGATGATCTGGCCGAGGCCGTAGTAGATCAGGAATATCTGCACCAGGAGCGGCGTCCCACGAAACACCTCGACATGAGCCCGGGCAAGCCATTGCAAAGGCGGCAACGGGCAGGCTGCGGCCGCAGCCACCAACACTGCCAAACCAAAACCTATCGAAAGCGACAAGGCGGCAAGCTGCAGAGTGAGCGGCAGGCCGGACAGGAGCTGCCGCAGGACATCCAAAAGAAACGGCCAATCCATGATCAGCGACTCCAGGGTTTGGCGAGGCGGCGTTCCATTCGCATCAAGACGATGCCCGTTGACCGGCCGATGATCAGAAACACCAGGGCGGCAACGCCATAAAACAGCAGCGGCTGACGGGTCGAACCCGCGGCTGTCCCGGTCTGGCGCAGCAACTCGCTCAGCCCAATCACTGATAGAAGTGATGTCTCCTTCAGCGCCGACTGCCAGACATTGCCTAGCGCGGGCAGGGCAAAGCGCAGCGTTTGCGGCGCGATGATGCGCCGTAACAGCAATAGTCTGGACATGCCGCAAGAGGCGCCGGCTTCTATCTGCCCCCGGTCGAGGCGCAAGTAGGCGGACCGGTAGCCCTCGGTTTGATAGGCGCCGGATACGACCCCGACGGCGATGGCGCCGGTTGCAAAGGAATGCAGCGAATAAAAGCCGGGAAAGCCACCGACGTTCATCGCCTTTGAAAGAACGACACTTCCGCCAAAATAGAACAGATAAACGACAAGGATCTCAGGGACGCCGCGAAAAACCGTTGTGTAGAATTGGCCAATGGCGCGCAAGAAGCGCGATCGTGCCAGTTTCAGGCTCGCACCACCAATTCCAAGGACGCTGCCAAGAAAGAAGCCACAAATCGCGGCCGCTAGGGTTATCCCTGCCGCTTTGAGGAGAGGTAGACCCCAGCCCTGTGGTCCGAAGCCCAACAATTCTATGAAGCTCGTCGTCATTGCAAGGCCTCATGATTGAGCGGTGGTTTGGTGCGAAAACGGTCTGCTGCAAATGGAGCAAGCCTCGAGTCGGCAGCCCCGGAAATCAACGACTGGGCGACAATCTCTCCAATCGCAGGCGCAAGCTGAAAGCCATGGCCACAAAACCCGAACACGTGCCAGAGGCCGTCATGCTGGGTGCTGGGTCCGATGAAGGGGATACCATCAGGCGTTGCGCCTTCGAGACCTGTCCAGGTTCTTAGAACTGGCACACCTGCCAGAGCGGGAAACGCAGTAATCGTGGCGATCGCGCTTGAGGCCATGCGGTCCATGATGGTGAACGAGGTATCCTGATCCGGGCAGGGCTTACCCGAGATGCCGCCGCCGATAACCAGGGAGCCGACGGCGCTCTGTTTGAACGATAGCGGCTGGTCGATTCCGATCACCACCGGCGTAACGAAGGCCTGCACACGCGCTGTCACCATCATGGTGAGAGCCAGAATTTTCATTGGCAGTGTCTCGCCCACGAGGGCCGCTACGTTCGCGCCCCATGCGCCGGCGCAATTGATGATGCGCTCCGCTTCGAGAGACCCAGCATCGGTTTCAGCCGCCCAGTTGCCTCCCGGTGCACGTCGCAGTTCGCGTAAGGCACAGCGCTCAACAATTCGCACGCCAGCCGCCTCGGCAGCATCGCGGAAGGCACGAGCAGCGTTGGCAGGATTGGCGTGTCCATCGCGCCGAGAAATGAGACCGCCAAGCGCTGAGCGCGCGAGGCCGGGCAGCAAGCGGTGCAATTCCTCCGGACCGATCAATTCCTCCGAAAAGATGCCGCGACGTCGCATATCCTGAGCGCGCACCTCAGCCCAATCCAGTTCCGCAGCATCCATGGCCAGCGCGATTTGCGATGTGCCCAGGCGCACTTCGCAAGCCTCGGCGCCTGCAGCCCCAACGTATTCGGTGAGATTTTCCCACATCTCCATAGCGCGCAGAGACAGCGGGTATTCACGCACATCCCGCATCAGGAGCCTAAGGCCGCCGGCGTTTACCCCTGAAGCATGACGCCCGGCAAGGTTCTTCTCGATTACGGTGACTTGCCTGCCAGCCCGCGCGAGAAACAGCGCGATCGAGCAGCCTTGCAGACCGCCACCGATGATCAAAACATCATCGACAGCCCTACGCATGGGAACCGTCCGAGGACGCCTCTGGCTTATCATCAAGCGAGACAATCTCGGCCAACTGCGGATCGAACCCGGTCAATCCGGCAAGCGCCGCCAAGGGCAGTGGTCGCAGCGGTGGTCGCGCCCGGAAAGGAACAGGAAACTCCGACTGTTGCGTCACTGTCTCCTCAAGGAGACGCGCCAGTGTAACCGAGCAGGTCCGGCCCTGGCATGGGCCCATGCCGCAGCGCAAAACGCCACGGATCAGATCCATGTCGGTAGCACCTTGGCGAATAATCGCGCGGAGAGTACCGGCAGTTATCTCCTCGCACCGGCAGATGATTGTTGCATCCTCGGGTAGTTGCGAAGCGAGGCCGGGCGGAAAGGCCGTATCGATGAACGGCCGAGCGGCAATCGCGCGCTGAACACACACAGCAGCCCCCTCGACGTCACTGTCTACTTTCAGGCTTGATGCACCGGAGAGCTCAGAGAGGATTGCCCTTGCTGCGTGGCGCCCATGGGCAATTGCGGCGTCTGCCCCACCGATCATGCGAGCGTCGCCTGAAACGTGGATGCGGCAAGGCCCAGTGGTCAAGGTGGCGCCTGGCGCCAGTTGCGCCCTGCCGTCCCGCGCGGTTTTTGGCCGCCAGCATGCATCGGCTTTCTGCCATTCCAGCGCCAGGCCGGCACCATGCGCCAGATCGACAGCGGGGACGATACCGTCGTGGACGACCAGCAGGTCGCAAGCCAGTTCCACCCTCATGCCCGCGACAGTCATGCTCACGCGCTCTACCTGGCTGCCGCCATGCGCTTGCAGTTCGGTGATGCCCGATCGCATGGGGATGCCGGCAAACCGCAAGCGGGTAAGCCAGCCCACGCCTTTCAGAAGTGCGGGAAGGCCCGCAAGACGAAGCCGGGATAGTGCCGCAATCTTGTGCCGCAGCCGGTCCGTGCGGGCAATAAGCGCTGGCCTTACCCCGAGGCGCCGCAATTGCTCGGCAAGAAGGAAAATCAGGGGGCCGGTGCCTGCGAGCACGACCCGGCCCTCTGGCTGGAGACGCCCGGCCTTGATCAGGGTCTGCACAGCTCCGGCCGTCATCACGCCGGGCAAGGTCCAGCCGGGAAAGGGAGTTGGGCGCTCCATCGCGCCATTGGCAAGCAACACATGCCTCGCCCGCAAATACCCGGCCACCTCTCCTTTGAGCCAGCCGACCGTGCCATCGGCGCGCAGATCCCAAACGGCGGTTTCAGGGCGATAGTCGATGCGAGGCGTAGTCCTGAATTTTTGGATCAGCGTGTGACCTGCGGCGTAGGTCGGGCCAAGCGCTTTGAGAAGGACCTCGGTCCCTGGACGATCCTCAAAGTTCGCGTCGAGCGCGCGAAAGATCTGTCCGCCGGGTGCCGGCTGTAGGTCGAGGACGACAACCTGGCTTCCCGCAGAAGCCAGTTCGACAGCAGCCGCCATTCCTGCAGGGCCTGCGCCAATGACGATGACATCGGCATCGGGCACCCGTCCGTTTGGTACTTCGCCGGGCGAAATTGGATTGGTCAGGATGGTCATTGTGATCCTGCTCCGGTTATCGTCGTGACACCTTTCTGGGTCCGAACCCTCATCCCGTCCCGGACCTGCGAAAGGCATGCCTGGCGGCTTCCAATGCCCTCGATATCGATCAGGCAGTCGAAGCAATGACCGATCATGCAGAATGGCAGCCTGGGAGAACCGCTAACCGGCGTGGTGCGGAAATGCGAAACGCCGGCCCTCAAAAGACAGGCAGCAATCGTCTCACCCGAACGAGCGGCAATCGGTTCGCTGTCTAAGAAGACAGTAATAGTCGCCTCGGAGGACCCGATGGGCTTGAACATGCCAGCACCTGTCGAAATGTCTTGAGGGACCGCTTGCGCCGACCGGAGCATGCATTGGTCCCCTCCCTTGAAAGGGAGGGGACCGGGTCAATTACTCGTGGATCGAGATGTCTACGCCGAACCACTTCGCGGTGAGGGCCTTGTTCGTCCCATCTTTGTTTATCTCGGTGATGGCGCCGTCGAATGCCGCCCGTAGCGCATCGTCTTTGAGGCGGAGCGCAACGTTGGTCGTGCCGAGGCCGAGCACGCCGCCGGCAAAGGTTGGACCGGCAAAGACGAGCGCTCCCTTCGCATTGGCGTCGATCACGGCCTTGAAGGCCGTCACGTTGGCGATTGCCACATCGATGCGTGCCGCGGTTAGTTCCAGACCCAGTTGCTCGAACGACGGGTATTCGCGGATCTGAAGATTTTTGAAGTACTGGCTGGCAAAGGTCGCCGCCGTCGTCCCAGTCTGTACGCCGATCACCTTTCCGGCGAGCTTTCCTTTCAGGACTTCCATTGCGGCCTCGGCGTCCTTCGGAGATTTCGCGAGGTCGAAAGACTGACCGGCGTCTGGTAGGTCCTTCAGTGCGTTGTCGCCCGCAGTCAGAAACCCGTTTGGCGCCTTCGCATAGGGCTTGGAGAAGGCGACGACCTTCTTGCGCTCTTCGGTCACGCCCATGGAGGCGATGATGGCATCGTACTTACCGACGGTGAGGCCAGGAATGATGCCGCTCCATTCCTGTGGAACGACGTCGCATTTGATCTTCATGCGCTCGCACAGAATCTTGGTCAGGTCGATTTCGTAGCCGCCCAGCGAACCATCGGAGTTGGTGTAGTTCCAGGGAGGGTAAGCCCCTTCAGTAGCGATGGTGATATGGTCAGGTAGGTTCTGGGCGACCGCCGTGCCGGCCAAAAGCGGCATAACGGCCAGCGCGAGTATCGTGCGTCGAATTTGCATTCCCTGTTCCCTTTCTTATTGCGTTGGAATGGACGGGTCCTTCAGCCCGCCTGAATATGCCACCCAACGGGGCTTCGCTGGAGACAGTATCTCGTTGCTCTAAGGCTAAGTTGAGCTTATGCTGCCCGATCATGTCGGCGCTGATCCCGTCCTTGAATTGGCTTCGCGTGTTTGAGGCATCCGCGAGGCATCAGAGCTTTGCTCGCGCGGGCAAGGAATTGAACATGTCGGCGGCGGCGGTGAGCCAGCAGGTTTTGGCTCTGGAAACCCACTTGGGTCGCGCGCTATTCGAACGGGCGGCGAACCGGATTAGCCTTACTGCCGAGGGACGTGACTTCCTGCCGACAGTTCAGGTTTCGCTGGGTGCGATCGAAAGCAAGGCCGCTTCGATCTTTGGCAAGCAGCGCGTTGAGCGTGTCGCCCTTCTTGCAAGCCAGTTGATGGCCATGAGTTGGTTGCCGCGGGTCCTGGCCGAGTTTGAGCGCGAGAACCCGTCAATTTGCGTTGATCTCATGATGGAGGGCACACAGCGCAAGACGGAACCAGACCTGGCGATCCGTTTCGGAGAAGAGCCGCACCTTGTCCGTCATCCCAACTGGCTTATGGGAATGTCGCATGTCGTTATGTGCCGCAAGGAAGATGCCCCGAAAATAACGGATCTTGAGAGCCTGCTCTCGTTTCGATTGTTTGATGTGATCTCGCATGCCATGGGCTGGACCGCGCTGCTCACCCATAACTTCGGGCCGATGCAGGGGCGCAATCTCATGCTGGAATCAGTCGATACGACTCCACTGGCGCTGATGATGGTCAGCCAGGGACTGGGCATTGCAATCGGCCATGTTCCTGTATGTGGCCCATTGGCGGCCTCTTTGAACTTGGGCGTCTGTTCCTTCGTGCCGAAAACGCCGGGACCAGGGAACTATTATCTTGAGCAATCGGTGAACCGCCCAGGACGCGCGGCTACCTTGCATTTAGAGCGCGCTCTCCAAGCTGCCGCCCAAACATCGATGCGCGCCCCGTGAAGGATTGGAGGGGCCATGGCTTTCAACAATCAGGCGGAGCTCCGATTCGTGTAAATGGCGTGCGCTGAAAGGTCTCGTGAAGAGGACTGCTTTTAGACAGCTGCTTGGCCTCTCGCAACGACCGATATGAGGCGCATTTCAGACGGGCGGCAAATGGCCGCTTTGCGGACTGTCCGTTTTCGGGATGGCGAGACTAAGCGGATTGACGCGTCCGTATCGCGGACCTTTGCGCCAAGAGCCAGCGTTGATAGTCGCCTGTCAGCGACTTCAAGTCTCGCGCCACGACAGCGCGCCGTCACGCAGCTCCCTGATGCCCGGGCCAATCTCACCCAATGTCGACTCTCGTCGCCTGCTCTGCTTTTTTTGCGGCGCCGTGTCCAGTTGTACCTGCCCTTCAAAGGCTGCCAGGTTCATGGTTCGAGCAAAGAACGGATGTGAGGAGACTCTCAACGCACCTCTCACCGACACCATAAATCAGCGAACGCCGGAACGTTTGAGGAAATGGCAAGTTGCCCCGTCTGGAGGAACACGCACATGAACGGTGTCATTTATCTGATCGGATTGGTGGTCGTCGTGCTCGCGATCCTCTCGTTTCTAGGCCTCCACTGATGGTTGGCCCGACATGGGAGACTGGCATGGCATCTGAACCGAATCCTAACCCCGATTTCTCGCGGGCCCAGCGGGAGATTGCCGGCCGCGCCGACGAGGCGGGGCGCTTGGCCTCCGAGATTTTCGGCTCAGCCAAGGAAGATATTTCACAGAAAGCCAAGGAAGTGGCCGCAGAAGGCAAGGACGCGCTACTCGACGAGGCCCAGCTTGCACAGAATACCCTGACGGGTGCGGTCGCCGCGCTTGGCGGCGCCGTCCGCGCGGCCAGTGACCACCTAGCCAACAGCGACCAGAAAGCGGCGGCAAAGTTTGCCCTTGAAGCAGCCGGCAGTCTTGAGCGTATGTCCGCGTCGCTCAAGGACAAGCCTTTCGAAGAAGTCCTGGCTGAGGTCCGCGCTTTCGGCGGCAGCAATCCGGCGGCGTTGTTCGGTGGAGCAATGGTCGCGGGTCTGGCATTGGGTCGCTTTATCAAAAGCTCGTCGCCAGGTCCCCACGCTAAAGATCGTCCCCAACCCGATGTGGCAGCCGGGAGTGATACGCCATGACCCCCGGCAGCCAAGAGGACCGCAGTTTGATGACGCTGATCGGAGACCTGTCGCAGCAGGTTGTTACGTTGGTCCAGACCGAGGGCAGGCTCCTCAGAACTGAGCTCTCGGAAAAGGCCGAAAAGGCTGGCGCGGGTGCAATCGAGGTTCTGGGCGGCGCCATTTGCCTTCTGGCCGCCTTAATGGTGCTTCTGCAGGCCCTGGTCATCGCGCTCTCGAAAACCCCTCTCGGACCAGGATGGTCGTCGCTGCTGGTCGGCATCGTAGTCGCCGTCCTTGGCCTCGTCTTGGTGAAGACAGGCTCCGCAAATATGAAACCATCTGAATTAACGCCGGATCGCACCGCCGCGCAGCTGAAGAGCGACGCAAAGGTAATCAAGGACCAAGTCAAATGATCGAGAAATCATCCGCCGAACTTCAACGTGAGGCCGAAATCGCGCGGGCCAACGTTTCCGACACGGCCGAATCCATTCGCAACAAAATGACGCCAGGCCAGCTCATCGACGAGTTTTCCGGGCTCTTTACAAGCGGCGATGGCAGCTCGATGCTCAGTGCCCTCAAGTCACAGGTTGGTGCGAATCCGCTTCCCGTCGCTCTCGTAAGCGTTGGCTTGATGTGGCTGATGGCAGGACAAGGAGCCCAGAAGCCGGTCTCGGTCAATGATTCGGCCCGCTCGAGCTTGCGTCCTGACTTCGCCGGTGATGCCGGAGCAGTGGATCTCCCATTTGACAGCGAGGGTCTGATAAGCGGCGTGTCAGACGCTTTGTCAGGCGCCGCCGACAAGGCAAAATCTATCGTCGGAGATGCGGCCGATGGCGCGCGTTCGTCCATGGCAGGTGCTGCTTCGAGCGTTTCGCACAGCGCCAGCCAATACGGTGATCAGGCTAGTAAAGCAACGGCCGCAGCCGTGGACCTGATGCGCCGGGAACCGCTGATGCTGGCGGCTCTGGGCCTGGCGTTCGGGACAGCGGTAGGAGCAATGCTTCCACGCACCGAATTCGAGGATCAACAGCTCGGTGAAACGAGCGACGCTATCCGCGACAAGGCGAACGACTTGCTCCATCAAGGCGTCGAAGGCGCCAAGGATGTTGCCGCTCAAGCCTACCAAACAGTCAAGGACGAGGCCGACAAAAAGGGCTTCGGCGCCGATCCTGCTTCGATCATCAACACAGTTTCTGACGTCGTCAAAACCGCAGCCTCGGAAACCGAAAAGGCCGTCAGGGACAAGATCAGCGACGCCAGCGGAGAGCGGGCGACGTGAGGTAGGTTTTCGGCTTGCTTTCACGATCAGGGCGCGCGTCCAAGCTAGCTGCAGCGTGGATGGCCAACCTCAAGCCACGTTGGTCCATGCCTGCCTTGCCAGGTCGCATTTAGCGACGCCGTACCGCCAGCGGTGCCAAGTGCATTGGCACAGAAAATCCAAGGCTCACGGCCCGCACAGCGGTCGCCTCAACCTGCCTCTGTAGTGAGCGCCTCCCAGCTCCGCGCCGGCGAGCTTTGCCCGGAAGCCATCTATCTGCTGCAGGATTGCACGGGCGCGGAAAGCTTTTCGCTTTGCTGCAGCTGGTCGTTCCGGTCACGCAATAGAGATCGCACGGCCGAATGGCGGAGATGGAACCCGAGTTGGCTAGGCTCGGTTTGGCATTTCTACGCGCGCTCGAACCACGTGGCTCACCGAGCCTGGAGCTGGTCGCGGCCAGCAGCTATTTTGACCGTCTGATGGATAATTCCAAGGTGGTGCGGAATCTGGCCCGGAATTTCCCGGGTCAGTTTGAGGAATTTCACAGGCTCTCGGCGGGCTGAGTTTCGAACTGCTGCGGGTGGCTTTGGCGGTGTTGGGAACTGGAGCATGCACCCCCCGGGCGTTAGCTCGGATGTCCGCTTTTGGGATGCGCCTAGGCTCAGCTCATAGACTTACATGGGGCGCATTTCAGACGGGCGGCAATGGGCCGCTTTGCGGACTGTCCGTTTTAGGGATGGCGAGAGTGGAAAGCGGACTGACGCGTCCGGCATATCGTGGACCCTTTGCGCCAAGAGCCAGCGTTGATAGTCGCCTGTCAGCGACTTCAAGTCTCGCGCCACGACAGCGCGTCTTGGTATGTCGGTTGCTCTAGTGCGGGTGCCTGATACAACCACCATCGACCCGTTTCATGGCGAGGGCATTATCTAGCCGCCCCCGCCATATGGAAGAATAGGTGCTAGACGCCACCAGTTACACTGCCTTGCTTAGCTGGAGTTCGTCGCTGAGTGCGCGTTCGTTGGGGTCGATCGGACCCAGGTTCTTGACGACCCGGAATCGACCGCCCTGCGCCTGCGCAATGTACATGTTCATGCGAACATGGTGCTGGCCGGGGACCATCTCGGCCCGGCCACCTGGTCCCTCGCTGATTCGCGCGTGATCGAGCGCCCGGATGACCGCATCGCGCTCCACCGTGCCGGCTTCGGTCACCGCCGCTTCCCACATCTTGATCGCTCGGTAGTGGCCGGTGCAGCCGCTGCCTGCGGTCAACATCGCGCTGCCGGGGAAACGGTCTTGGTAGCGATGCAAGAGGGCGCGGCCAAACGGATCATCGAGTTCCTGATAGTAGTCGAGGCAGCTGTAGAGGCCTTCGATCTGCTCGGACGGCACAAGATTGAAGAAGTTCTCGTCGAAGTAGGTGCAGATGATCTTGCCGCCCCGCTTGCCGAAGCCGGCCTTGTGCAATTCGTCGAGGAACGGCGTCAGGCCCGGCGGAACGAGGGTGTTGAATACCACCTCGGCGCCACTCGCCATGATCTGCTCGACCGTCCGCCGGAAATCGACTGTATCGAGGGGGAAATATTCCTCACCGACGATCTCACCGCCGTTCGCGCGCACAATCTGGCTCGCCGCCTTGTTCAGCAAATGAGGCCAGATGTAGTCGGCCGATGGCAGATAGAATGTCTTTGCCCCGGTCGTCTTCATGAACCATGGGATCAGCGGCTCGACCTGCTGCGCGGGCACTGGACCCGAGCAGAAGATCAGGGGATCGTTTTCCTGTCCCTCATACTGCTCGGTGTAGATGTAGAGCGTCCTGCCCCGCACGACTGCCTCGCTCTTGATGGCCTGGCGGGTCGAGCTGTAGATCCCGCCGACGACCAGGTCGACTTTGTCGACATCTATCAGTTTCGCGGTCCTTGCCTTGGCGACGGTGTCGGTGGTTTCGCCGTCCTCGATGACAAGCTCCAGCGGCCGGCCGAGCAAGCCGCCTTTGGCGTTGATGTCGTCGACGAGCATGGTGGTGAGGTTCGCATTTGCGATGCCCATGAAAGACAATGGGCCGGTGAGTTCGGCGATTAGGCCGATCTTGATGGGTTTCGGATCCATTTGATTTTTCCAAATCTGGGGTTCATCGGGCGCGCCGCCGCCGGGCGGCGGGCGGCGCTCAGGGCGGGACCTCAGGCTTCGTAATGGCCGAGGAGCAGTGCCGCCTGCGGCTTGCCGACATGGCCGGCTTCCTGCAGGATCGCTGGCACCTCCGGATCGGACACGAAATTCTTCCAGCCCTCGGCGTCCCAGTCGAAGATCGCCCAGACGCGATCGGGCTCGCTGGGGTCGCGGAAGACGGTCGCGCCGCTCGAGCCGTGCAGCCGACGCTTGTCGGCGCCCTTGGTCGAAAAGATACGGATGAAGTGGTCGACATCTGCCACTTTGGTCGTTGCGAGAAGCATCTGATTTCCTCCTGTCGGTCGCGGCCACCATTGGTCCGTCGACAGGATCACGATGCGCGCCCGTGAGCGGGTCCACATGGGGTGGATTCCCTATGCCTGCGTTTCGCCCGGTCGGATAAGGCCGTGCTCGACCGCATAGAGTGCCGCGGCGGCGCGGGTGGTCACGCCGATCTTGGAATAGACGTTCTGGATATGGTGGTCCGCGGTCTTGGGCGAGATATCAAGCTTGCGTGCCGCCTCTTTCGCCGTGAGCCCGGCGGCGATCAGGCGCAGCACCTCGATTTCGCGCGCCGTCATGCCGGCCAGCGCCCGCGGCAAAGCCCGCCGCGACTGCTGTCCCGCGAAAGACAACACGGCCTCTGCGGCGTCAGGGCAGATACAACCGTCACGCACGGCGGCGCGCAACTGCGTTGCCGCTGCCTCGCTCGATAAGGCCTTGCGATGTGGACGTTCCTCCCGTGATGTCTGGAAGGCTTCGGCTGCGGCCAGGATCCGTGCCGCCGGGGACAGGTCTGAGCCGCCGACCTTGCGGTGATAGCCCGAGCCATCCAGGCGTTCGTGATGGCGGAGCACGAGGGCGGCCATCGCATCGCCCTCGCGGCCGAACGAGGCCAGCGCCCGCTCACCATAATAGGCGTGAAGCTGCGCCGCGTCGCGCTCGCGCACCGACAGCGGACCGTTCCGCATCCAGGTCGCCACCGGCACGACGAGTTCGCCGATGTCATGGATGCAGCCCGACCAGCGCAGCGCGCGAACGTCAGGATCGGGCAACCCGCTCCGTTTGCCCGCACCCGTGGCCAGTTCCGACACCATCCTCGAATGGCCCTGCGTAAACGGCATGCGCATGTCGATCATGTCGGCTATGGCCAGGAACGCCTCGTCGCAAGCCTTCTCGTCAAGCGTCACCGGCGGATTGGGCTCAAGCGCCAAAATGGTCTCGCGGTCGACAGTCGCGCTGATGCCATCCATTAGGATCGCCGCATTGGACGAGACGAGTCGAGCCAGGCCCGCTTCGTATGGGCCATCGGCACGACCGGCGATGGTTTCGGCCATCCCTTCGATGCCGACGGCATCGCAAAGCGCGATGGCATCCTGCGCCAGCGTGATCAGGCGTACGGCGGGCAGGACATCGTCACTGCTCAGCCCACGCGGCAGGCCCTTGCCGTCCCAACGTTCGTAGATTTGCCCGAGATTGCGCCGGATCTCGTCCGACAGGCCGAGCCGCTCGCCTATCCGCTGCGCGACCTCGCAATGCGCTGTGAGCACCGGGCGCGCCACCACGAGCGCTTGCGACATCGCGGCCTCGATCGCCCTCGCCTGCGCGTCAGGCTCGAGATCGTAGTAGAACCGCTTGAACGCCTGCACGAAGACCCTGCCCAATTCCGCACGATTGCCCATGTCGAGGCCGACAAGGTCCTGGCGGAGCGCAATTTCGTCGCCGAAGGTGGCCGACAGAAGGTCCGTGTCGGCATTGCAGCCGACATAGCGCAGCATGGACTGGTGGTAGGCATTGCGCCGAACCTCATTGGAAACACCCGCAAGCTCGGCGATCCGCATTGCAAGTACGCAGGATTTCAGTGCGAAGTCGCGAGAATGGCCCGTGGCGAGGTCCGAAGCATAGGCCAGGACCATCATGAAATCCGCCCGGCGTATTGAGACGTCTGTCATCGCCCACCCCCAGTGAGCCTTATGCTAGCCGCGTGCGCCGTCCTTACCTAGGGGAAAAATTCCAAGCCTGATGTGGAGCCTGCGAGAAACAGAATGTTCGGTTTCTAGGCTTCATATATTTATCTGCCCCATCCATCATTGCCACCAACAATGGCTCCAACCTGCTGGTGACGCCGCATGCCGACGACAGCAAAAGATCGCGTCCTCAATAGTGGGTCTTGCGATGTAGCGCTCTACTGACTCGAACCCCGGGAAAAAGATTACCATTCATTGGGACAGTTTTTCGGCGTTCATCCTGACAGTCACGATTATACCTTCATTTGACCAATCCGTGACGATCGAGCCTCCAAGCTGGCCAGTCACACTGCGGTTCAGCAACTGGCTGCCGTACCCCTCCCTGCCGGACGACGCTACGAAGGGACCCCCGCGCTCGGTCCACACAATACAAACCTCGTTATCAGATGACGTTCCCGAGACGTCCAACATCCCCGATCTCACAGAGAGGGCGCCGTATTTGAGGGAGTTGGTAGCGAGCTCGTGGATCACAAGGGCCAAGGTCATGGCAGACTGTTCACCTACGCCCATTCGCGGAACGGCTACACGGATACGACCGCTGAAAGCTCCTTGATCATCATAGGGAGCCAGCAGAACGGCTATAAGATCACCGATCAGTGCGGCGCGGCCCTGGTTACCCGCTAGCGGTCGAACGACGTCGTGCGCCCTTCCTAGGGCGGTCAGCCGTTGTGTGAGTTCCCTCGCCATTTCCGTGACTGATGTCGCGGAGCGAGATGTGATGTTGGTCAAGCCAGTGGCAATCGCCAGCAGGTTCTTGACCCGGTGGCTCATCTCTCCCGCCAGGAGTTCATGCCCCTCTTCCGCCTGTTTGCGGCCGGTTACATCGAGGAATACCCCCGACATCTGCCCATTGTGCAATCCCTCGTCATTTCCAAGACCACGCGCAGAAATCCAACGAATTTCCTCGCCAAGGATGATGCGGAAATCGATTTCGTAGGCGCCTACCAGCGCCCGCGTTGCGGTGAATGCGGCACGCACCCTGTCCCGATCCGCAGGATGGATCCGGGACGATAAATCCTCGAATGTCACCTGATCCGCCTGTGGCAACCCCCACAACCTGAATCCTTGCTCATCCATGGCAAAAGCATCGGTTTCGACGCTCCATGACCAGAGAGCAACCCCGGCAGCATGCAAGGCGCGCTTGAGGTTATCAACCTGGTTGAGGGGATGGTCTTTGTCGCTGAACGGCATGACGACTTTCATTGGGCAAAATTTGCAAGCAGCGGTAGCCCAGGAAGCGTTGTACGTGCGTTGTTTGAGCAGGACAACAGGCCAGCTATAACGTCAGCGTCCGCCCAATCGCCACTTTCAGTTCCTGTTCGCTAAACGGCTTCCCCAGACGTTCGAATTTGCCTTTGTAGTCGTCTGGCATTTGCGCGTAGCCGGTGGCGATCAGGACCTTGATGTGTGGCCAGCGCGTCGTCGTCGTCGCGGCCAACGCGCCACCGGTCATTTTTGGCATCGAGTAGTCCGTTATGAGGAGGTCGATGCTTTCCTTATCAAGAATGGACAGGGCTTCTTCGCCCGATGTTGCCTCGAAGACCTGATGTCCGAGATCCTCGACCATCGTCACGGTGTTCAGGAGCACGAGAGCATCGTCATCCACGACAAGAACGCGCTTGCCATCCATTGCCGTGAACACCGGCACGGCGGCCGGTGGTTCGGGCGAACTGAGTTCACCGGGCGCCAGCGCTAGCCACAACTCCGCTCGCGTTCCGTTGCCGGGCTCGCTGGACAACACGAACCGTCCGCCTGACTGCTCGGCGAGCCCATGCACCATCGAGAGACCAAGGCCTGTCCCCTTGCCAACACCTTTGGTCGTAAAGAAGGGCTCAGCTGCATGAGACAACGTGGTGGCGTTCATCCCTTCGCCGGTATCGGTTACCGAAAGCACCACATAGCGTCCGGCCCGCCGAGCGTCGTCACGGGGAGAAGTCTCCTGCCGTTCGGCAGCTATGACCAGCGTGCCACCGTCTGGCATCGCGTCGCGCGCATTGACTGCTAGGTTGAGCAGCGCGAACTCAAGTTGCGCCCGGTCCGTATGGACCAGCGGCAGGGATACCGGAAACCGTGTCGTTACAACAATGGATGGGCCAAGGGTGCGATCCAGAATGTCCGCCATGCCACGCACGGTATCGACGAGATCGACGGCTTGCATCGCAAGTTCCTGCTTGCGGGCAAAAGCCAGCATGCGTTGCGTGAGGGCAGCGCCCCGCCGAGCCGCCTGGATAGCGTTATCAATAAACGGCGTAACCTGGGGATCAGGCTTGCTGCGTCGGGCGACAATCTCGAGACTGCCCAAAACGGCCATCAGGAGATTGTTGAAATCGTGTGCGACGCCCCCGGTCAACTGGCCGATCGCCTCCAATTTCTGGGACTGGAACAGGGCCTCGCGTGCCTGATCGAGCTGCCGCTGAGTGTCACGACGGTCCGTGATATCCCGAATGACCTTGGCGAAGCCGATGAGGTTGCCCCCATCATCGTAAATAGCGTCGATTACGACATGGGCAAAGAACAAAGACCCGTCTTTGCGAACGCGCCAGCCTTCCACCTCTGTGTTGCCCGCCGCCCGGGCAGTTTCGAGATTCTTCTGCGGCTCGCCACTCGCGCGATCTTCCTGAGTATAAAATAGCGAGAAATGCTGCCCGACGATTTCTTCCTCGGTATACCCCTTGATGCGCTCGGCGCCCGCGTTCCAGCTTACGACATTGCCCTCTGGGTCGAGCATGAACAGCGCGTAGTCCCTTACCCCTTTGACCAGCAACCGAAACTGCTCCTGACTTCGCCGCAGTACCGCTTCCTGGGCTCGCTTCTTCGTCAGGTCGCGTGTGATCTTGGCAAATCCCACCACGGTTCCCGCTGGATCAACAATGCGATCGATGACCACACTGGCCCAGAACCGCGAACCATCCTTGCGGTATCGCCATCCCTCCTCCTCGAAGTGCCCATCCCTGGCCGCCAGTTGGAGGTTGCGCTTGGGCACGCCCGCGTCGCGGTCCTCCTCGGAATAGAACCTTGCAAAGTTCTGCCCGACGATTTCCTCCGACCGGTAACCTTTGAAACGCTCCGCCCCCGCGTTCCAGCTTACAACGGTGCCATCTGGATCCATCAGGTATATGGCATAGTCGCTAATCGACTCAACGAGGAGACGATATCGGGCCTCGGAAGGCTCTACCGCATGCTGATCATTAAGCAGGCTCATCCCACACCCCGGCGCTCTGAAGGCACATCGGGTACGAACGGACCGGGTGAAATATAGTTCCACTCAACAAGTCCGCAGCGACAAGCCAATGTCGTTCCAGCCTCGGCCCCCCAAGGGGCGAAGACGAATGATGTGTGGGGAGCTAGGTGAGCTCGGTATAAAAATCGCAAATCAAATCGGCGACTTTAACGGCTTCAAAATCCGTCATGTGCGCCGCGGTCTCGACCGCAACCATTTCCATATCGTCTTGGTCGACAGCCATGAGATCAAGAATCTTGGCAAACTTGATTTTGAGCTCGCGGTCACCGTCGAATTCATCGATCGTCACATTGAGAATATTAACATTGGCATCAATCAGACGCGTTTGCACGCTCTCGGAGGAGGCAGCCAATGTCCTGATTGCAGCGAAAAAGTGCTCGCGCGCGTTGGCATATTTTTCGCCCATTTTCGTTCCTTCCGCGTAAATTTTGCGCTTTGGACGCCAAGCGCAGATTGCGTCATATGGGCGTCTACACACAGCAGTCAACCCAAACTGCGTCCTACCCCACCCGCGCCGACGAGAATCTTCGGCGATCACAAGCGTGCGGCCGCCCAGGCTTTCGTGTTTATGTTGGATAGTGGGTCTTGCAATGAGCCATCTAACGACCCGAAGCCGCGACATGTATGAGTTAGTCCTTGCTGCTCATCAGGTGAGAGAGCAGGCGCTTGCCGGCAAGTGCGGCCAAGTAAATGCACCATGCTTCGCTTCTTTCTGACGCGATCGACCGGCCTCCAGTACCCGACATGAGATGGCTTCCTGCTTGCTGGCGCAGGCAGCTTGTTGCGTGTGATGTAGCCAGCGTTAACGCCAAGGATCGAGTGGTTCAACGTTGACCCTCAGCGCATGGATCACCGCTGCAAACCATCCCGCTCCCGCCCCACTACTCACCCACATTGCGATGCCGTCGATCTAGGACTCGATCACACAAGCGTCTAGCCGACACCCGATTCGTTGGCGTATCGTTCGATCCTTGTGGCCAGATTTCTCACCCTGATCCTCGTTCGTTCTGCCAGGCCTTTTCGACACTGTTCTGTTCTTCGCCACCGTCCGGCCGGTTCAGCGTGACCGTGCAGCGGATGAGCGTATTCCAGTCGGGTCCGTGCTCGATGATCAAGTGCAGTTCGGTAATCTCTTCCAAGAAGTGCTCGATGGTGATGGGTCCATTCTCGTGCTGATATTCAAGCACGGCTTTCCACCGCTTGTCGCCGTGCAGCGTCACCACATTTGTCATCGGACACTCCCCGTCGGCGACACCGAATCTATCTTAAAACTCTTATACCGCTTCCCCGGTGTTACGCCGCTGCAGTCTTGTTATGGGATGCACGACGCAAGTACTGGATGCAGCGTCCGATCAGCACGGACGAATTGTTCGCGCCTCAAGCCCCTTATGGCCTCGACTGTAAGTGATCATCACCTTCTGGCCGACTTCGAGGTTTGCCACGCCGCTGCGGGTCAAAGTAGTCGCGTGGACAAACACGTCCTTCTCCCCGCCATCCAACGCAATGAATCCGAACCCCTTGTTCAGATCGTATCGCTTCACGACGCCGGCGGCTTCCTGCCCGTCGTGTTCCTGCATAGGAACCGAGGCTTCGGCGGATCGCTTCACAACCTTTGGGGAGGACGCACCGTCTCCCAGGCTTACAGAGACAACTTCGACAACTTGGGCTCCTTTCTGGCCGGGTTCGGTTCGGACCTTCAGGCGTGCCCCCTCGGGAAGGCTGTCATGTCCCGCAGCCTGCAACTTCGAGAAGTGAATGAAGGCATCGGAACCATCGCTGAGCCTCAAGAAGCCGAAACCCTTCTCCGCGTTTAACCAGAGTACCTCAGCATCATGTAAGAAGGTCGTCGCTGACGAAGTCTGGGGTGGTGCTGGCCTGCGGTCGAAATAACTCGGTTCCGAACTCTCATGATGATTATCGCTCTCGAAGCCTTGGCTCCGCGACTGACGGTGTTCCCGATATTTGCCCATTCCAGCACTGACCCTAGAGGAAAAGATTGCATTATCACCGGCAGTGAACAGCGAGCAATATCAATCCAGTTGCTGACGTGGCGCACTGGAAAACTCCCCCGTCGAAGGTGCGGGAGAAAATCCGTTCGATGGAATCGGTCAGGCATCAGCCCGATCTGGAGCCCCGCTGAAACCGCGTGAAGGATTATGCTTGCTCTAGCCTGTGAACTCATAAATGCGGAGTGACCAAGAGGGGTGGAATTCGGACGGTGCTTGTCAACCCGTAGCGAATTCAAGGAATTCAGGCTCTACGTAGATCGTGTGCATATACGACGGTTCACCTAATATCTCTCCGACATCCAAAGCAGCCATGCCGTCTAACATTTCCCTGACTGGGAACGTCTTTCCGAGGCATAAGCGGAAGAGAGTTGCGGTTTGAAGATCGTCTGCATCAACAAGATTTGGCGGCGTTCCAACTAAACGAACATGTGTTCCGACGCTGAAGGACCTTTGCATACATGGAGTTATATCGCTGCAGCCATTGTCCGCAATGGGGTCGTTCGCCTATTGGCGGCTTTTAAATTGCAATGGAATGTGATTCAGCCTCTGCATGAGCCGCTATGACCTGACCGATTCCGAATGGCTTGTGATCGAGCCGCTCTTGCCCGAGGTGTTGCCGCGCGTAGACGATCGCCGCGTGTTGAACGGCATCTTCTGGGTGCTGCGACCCGGTGCGCAATGGCGCGATCTGCCAGAGCGATACGGCCCCCGCACCACCTGCTACAATCGCTTTGTCCGATGGCGTAAAGCAGGTGTGTGGGACCGCCTCATGGACCCCGTCACCAAAGGCCATGACGGCAACGCGCAGATGATAGACACCTCCATTGTTCGCGTCCATCAGCAAGGTGCGACGGCAAAAAGGGGGGCGAGATCTTTGTCTCGGTCGCTCCCGAGGCGGGCTGAGCCAATGGTAGGCCGATCAAACTGATGCTCACGGCAAGTCAGATGAGTGACATCGCCTCCGCAGCAGACATGATCACGGATTTGCGTGAGGTTGCGATGCCGCTCGCCGACAAGGGCTATGATGCCAACGCCTTGCGCAACGCCGTCACCAGGCGAAATGCATGGGCCAATATCCCGCCAAGGCCAATCGCAAGGACCCGATCTGCTTCAGCCCCTTCCTCTACAAGGCGCGCAACCTCGTCGAACGCTTCTGCAACAAGGCCAAGCAGTTCCGTCGCATCGCAACTCGATACGACAAGCTGGCAGAAAACTATCTTGCCGCCCTCAAACTCGTCTCCGTCCGCATCTGGCTACGCGGTAATGAGCCTACGTCCTAGGGTGTGCGAGCACATTCGGGCGGGCTGATGCATGTGCCGGAATGAGCGTGCGATTTCGCGACAACTACATGGAAGCTTAAATTAAAAAGGTGCCGTAACGCGCAAAGGCCAACGAGGCGTTCTCGCGAAGGCTGCCGTTGGCGCTCAGACCTGATTGAATGTGAAGGATGTCAGAAGCGAAGTGACGAAGTTGCTGGCCTTCTCTTTAACGAGAAGCTCCGTCCACTCGTCGGTTCCTCTGAGCATCAGGCCAGTGTAAATGCTGTCGACCGCAGCCTCTTCGATGCGCTTGATATGTGACTTGAACGCAGCCTCGCCGTCTATCCTGTAGATATCCCTCACGACCATTCGCAGGATTTCCTGGATGGCGATCTGCCAGGCGGTATTGATGGTTTGAAGTTCGCTCGTTTTTTCGGACATCCAGATCTCCTTGATCTTGACGGCCATCGACAAGAGGCGGCGGAAGACGCGCGAGCTGGTGGGTCGGTCGGCCGGACATAAAAAAGGTCAGGCAATTCTGCCTGACCTCGCTTGGTCTCATGCTTTCAACAGTGCCAGTACATCCGTGGTCAAAGGAAAGCTGAACCCGATCAGACGGCCTGCAGGTTGCAGGCGGACATCTTGCCCGACTTGTTGTCGCGCTCCATTTCGTAGCCGATCTTCTGGCCTTCGACGATTTCGCGCATTCCTGCACGTTCGACGGCAGAGATGTGAACGAAAGCGTCGGCGCCGCCATTGTCAGGCTGAATGAAGCCGAAACCCTTGGTGGAATTGAACCATTTAACTGTGCCAGTGGTCATGATGAACCCTTTTCATAGCAATATTGGACGTCGGCAACGCGAGAGCGCTGCCGATTTGTGACGATGACGATTTTGAAGGGAAGGTTCGTTCAGGGCGCGGTGCCAAACGCGCGATAACCAAAGCTCAGCAAGCAATATCGACAATTGAATTCATATCCTCCCGCAATGGCGACGTCAACTTTTGGTTTTGGAAATTGTCACTTCAACTTTTTTGGCGTCGGCGCCGGTTTTGATCGGATCTTTTCTCGCTCCCGTCACATGAGTCCTGCTTTCGATGGCAACAGTACGGCTGCTTTCGCCTCAGCCAGGCGTGTCATCCTCATCGCTTTCCCTTAGCCGGCAAGGTTTGGCTTCGCCCTTTCATATGAGTGAGCTCGGTCATCGGACACAGCAAACGCGGCCGCTTCGGATCGGAGATATCGAGCATATCCCAGGGGATGCGATAGAAGCCATCGCGCCGGCGCAGGCTGAAAAGATCGAGTAATGCGGAGCCGATAGCGAAAGCAGAAAGCCGCTCGAGCGCGGCATAGATGCCTACGTGAAATTCGGTCACGACGAGATCGCCGCCTACCTGTTCGGCGCGTATCTCCTCGATATGGCCTACGCTTTTGCCGCGTGGCGACAGCACGCGCCTGCCGGAAAGATGTTCGAGGTTGACGGTGGTGGTCATGCCTACGCCCCCGGTCCGCCAAGATGGGCTGAGCGTTGCATCGAGCGATATCAGCGGTCGTTCTGTCGCCGCTTTCGCTCGGCTTCGATTTCTTCGGGTTCCTTGTCGTCGATCTTGGCTGTCGTGCTGTCTGCCCCCACCGAGGCGCGTAGCGGTTCGTCGAGCTTGGCATTCAGGGCTACGGCCGCAGCCGTGGACCTGATGCGCCGGGAACCGCTGATGCTGGCGGCTCTGGGCCTGGCGTTCGGGACAGCGGTAGGAGCAATGCTTCCACGCACCGAATTCGAGGATCAACAGCTCGGTGAAACGAGCGACGCTATCCGCGACAAGGCGAACGACTTGCTCCATCAAGGCGTCGAAGGCGCCAAGGATGTTGCCGCTCAAGCCTACCAAACAGTCAAGGACGAGGCCGACAAAAAGGGCTTCGGCGCCGATCCTGCTTCGATCATCAACACAGTTTCTGACGTCGTCAAAACCGCAGCCTCGGAAACCGAAAAGGCCGTCAGGGACAAGATCAGCGACGCCAGCGGAGAGCGGGCGACGTGAGGTAGGTTTTCGGCTTGCTTTCACGATCAGGGCGCGCGTCCAAGCTAGCTGCAGCGTGGATGGCCAACGTCA